>CAWHSR010000035.1:0-81428 GCA_963832015.1 uncultured Acidobacteriaceae bacterium | reverse complement strand
GACCTTCCCCAGAAGCGTCCCCGCCGTTGCACTCGGTGTACGGCTATAAACCCGTCCGACCTGCCGGCCAACCCAGTGCATAGGCAAACCCCACGGGCATTTTGAAGGCACAATGGGGTACCCTGCACGGTAACTTCCGCTTTATTACCGTCGTGACCTGTCCTCAGCCAGCACGCCATTGAAAAATAGTTCTAACCGAGAAGGGCGCTCGCCTCGGTCTCGATTTCATTGCGGTGTTCAACTACTTTCTGGGGGTGTGTGATGCGTTCCAAATGGAGGCTGTGTATTGTTCTGGGCTTGGCGTCTGCGGCTGTGGCGAAAGATCCGAAGCCTTATCAGACGGGCAAGTTGCAGCAGATGGATTCCGTGAAGTGCGCCACCGCAGAAAAGAACTCGACCAGCGTTGCCGGCGAAATGCTCGGCACCGATTCCGGAAGCAAGAAGACACAGGAAGTTTTGTGCCAGGAATATATATTGCAAGCCGAGCGCGTGATCTATCGCATCCGTCCTCGGGATGAGAAGCATCCGGCACTGTTGCCCGTGGGCGAGCAGGCGCAGTTCCGCCTGCAGAAGGACAAGATGCTGTTGCGCGTGGAAGATCTAGATAGCAAAGAACGCGCATACATCGTAGTGTCGATGAGTCCTCTGTCCGACACGTCGGCCGATGCAACGCCTGCTCGGGTAAATCACCTACAGTAACGCGAACTACATAAAACCGTAAGGTAAAGCCGCCGCGGACCTGGATCCGCGCCGTTTTTCTTGGAACTAGCCAGGCCAAACTCCGCGCTGGACGCGGCAATTGCCTCCAACCCCGCTGGGTTGAAATGGCATCTATTCGATTGCCTGCCAGCGTTCTTTCCGCTCCCTACTCCGCCAATGCAAGGGGAGAGGTGTGTCTGAGCGCCAAAATTCAACCAGGAGTGAAAGTGATGAAGCGCTGTTTCGGTCTTTTCATAGCGTCGTTATTTTTCGCCGTCCCTATGCTGATGGCGCAAGGGAACTCTGACCATATCGAGGTCGGCGCCTTCGCCGACTACTATCGCCTCAGCGATCCCGCGCCCACCCGCAACTTTATCGGAGTTGGCGGACGCGTAGCCTTCGCCGTCCGTTCCGGCATTCAACTGGAAGCCGAAATGGCCTACGACTTTAAGCGCAATTACACCAGCACGTTCACCAATGGCGTGACCACGGAACTGGTGAACACCCAATTCCGCGCGCTGCACGGATTCTTCGGGCCGAAATTTCAGACGGGGTCGGGGCCCTTTCGCGTGTTTATTACCGGCAAGGTGGGATTCGACAACTTCAGCATCAACAACCAGAATGCTACCGCCGGCTTTGTAAACACGGTCGGCCTAACCAACGGCGCGACCTATTTCGCGCTTTACCCGGGCGGAGGATTTGAGGCTTTTGCTGGACCGATTGGGATTCGCGCCGAAGTTGGCGATGACATCTTTTTCAATGGCGGCGCTCACAACAACCTGCGCGTGACGCTGGGTCCGCAGTTCCGCTTCTAGAACACGTTAGCGATAAGCCCGACGGAAAAGGCCCCACTTTCTCGCAAACCACGCGAGAAATGGGGCACCCGCCGGATCCGCAAAATCCCTCATCATTCCATGTGACCCGTGTCACAGCACAGACTTCCTCGTTCCTCCACACTGAAAAGTTCGAAGCGCGAATTCTTTCTGCAATCAGGACTGGTTCAAGGTGGACACCCATCCACAACGCTATGTGAACCCGTGGGTCGTCACCGTCTCGGTGATGCTGGCGACCTTCATGGAAGTCCTCGACACCACGGTCGTCAACGTCTCCATTCCCCACATTGCGGGCAATCTTGCGTCGACCAATGAGGAAGGCACGTGGGTAGTTACCTCGTATCTGGTTTCGAACGCGATCGTGTTGCCGATCTCGGGCTGGCTGGCGAACCACTTGGGGCGCAAGCGGCTCCTGCTGATCTGTGTCGCGGGATTCACTGTGACGTCGCTCTGCTGTGGGCTTGCTACTTCACTGACGCAGCTAATTATTTTTCGTGTGTTGCAAGGGCTGACCGGTGGCGGACTGCAGCCGCTGGCCCAGGCAATTCTTCTCGAGACCTTTCCCAAGGAGCGGCACGGCCATGCCATGGCGGCGTTCGGTATCGGCATTCTGCTGGCGCCGATCCTTGGCCCTACACTGGGTGGGTGGATTACCGACAATTACAGCTGGCGCTGGATCTTTTATCTCAACCTGCCCGTGGGCGCGCTCTCTCTGTTCCTGATGAACAAGTTTGTTTTTGATCCCCATTACGTGAAGCGCAGCAAAGGCGCCCGGGTTGATCTTTGGGGAATCGGTTTTCTGGCGCTGGGGATCGGATCGCTCCAGATTCTGCTCGATACTGGTCAGCGCAAAGACTGGTTTTCCTCGCACTACATTCAGACATTCGGTGCACTGTGCGCCTTTGGGTTGATCGCACTGATCATTCGTGAGTTGATGACGGATCATCCGGTCGTCGATTTGCGCGTGCTCCGCGACCGGTCGTTCAGCGCCGGAGTATTCCTGATCAGCATGCTGGGCTTCGTCCTCTACGCCAGCCTGGTTTTGCTGCCGCTATATTTGCAGACGCTCATGGGATATCCCGCGTACAACTCGGGACTGGCGCTGTCTCCGCGGGGGATCGGGGCGCTGCTGTTCACGCCACTCGCCGGACACCTGACCACCAAGACCGATCCACGGCGGTTGCTCGTCGTGGGCATGGTGCTTGGCTCGATCACGATGTTCGATCTCTCGGGGCTGAATCTCTACGCCGGCTTTTGGGACATTTTCTGGGCGCAGGTGCTGCAGGGAGTCGCACTTAGTTTTCTGTTCATTCCGCTCATGTCACTGGCCATGTCGCACATTTCGCCGGAGAAGATGGGAAACGCGACCAGCATTTTTAACCTGATGCGGAACATCGGCGGCAGCGTGGGAATCGCCCTGATGACCACATTTTTGGCGCGGCGCTCACAGGTGCATCAGAACCATTTGGTCGCGAACGTCACTGCGGGAAGCCCACAAACCGCAAGGCTATTGCAGGGACTGAGGGCGAACTTCATCGCGCACGGCTTCGATGGCGTCACGGCGACGCGCAAGGCCCTGGGCGCCGTCTACGGCATGGTGCAACAGCACGCGACCATGCTCGCATTTATCGAGGCGTTTTGGGTAATGGGGGTCGTGTTCCTGCTGATGCTGGCGTTCCTGCCACTCTTGCAGTATTCCAAGCCTGTTCGTGTAATGAAGCCGCCGCCTGAGGCGGAGAAAGCCGTTCTTCCTTCCGAAGTCACGCATGATTGGCCGGATGCTCTGGAGCACGAGGCCTACGACGAAGAGCACGACCTGGTTCTGCACTAGATCCTAGAACTCGCTCATCCATTTTCGTGGAGAGAGCCTTGGCCTCAGGGCGCAAGGTCGTCGGATACACGTGTGGTTTCCTTCGATGATGGCCGCGGATTCGAGCGGGCTCTCGATCGCCGAGATTGTGGCGACCGGCAAGCGCAAGGCGTAAAATGCGCCTGATTGTCGTCGCACGACCTTCAGTCTGGATCCCGAGATGAGGAGAGTCTCTGCACTATGCCAATGCTTAGTGGAATTCGAAGATTTGATTCGGCACGGATGACTGCGGCGACGATTCAACCGACATCCCACGGTCTCATCATGTTTGGAGTATTCGTGCTTCTCATGGTGTGCGTCGGGCACGGATTTGGGCAGACCGCCACCATTCCCGATACGCCCGCGGGCAAAATCTTGCAGGCATGGCTGGACGCCTTTAACAGCGGAGATCGGGCGAAGGCTGAGGCATACCTCAAGACGTTCGACCCTAAGGGGTCTGCCGATTCCATGTTGACATTCCGCAGCCAGACCGGCGGATTCGACCTGATCGGAATCGAGAGCAGCGAACCGAAGTTGATCAAGTTCCGCGTGAAAGAGAAGGCGGGCCCGACGGTCGCGATCGGAAGCATTCAGGTGACTAACGCTCAACCGCCGACTGTAGAGAATTTCGGCCTGCGCGCCATTCCTCCCGGCGCGGTCGTGGAAAATGTGAAACTGGACGCTGGCGCCCGACAGCGCGTGATCGATGGCGTAGTGTCTGATCTGAAGGAATACTACGTTTATCCTGAAACGGCACAGAAGATGATCGAGGCTGTCCGCGATCGCCAGAAACAGGCTGCTTATGATGCGATCACAGATGGTGATGCCCTAGCGGCGACACTCACCACCGATCTGCAGGATGTCAGCCATGACAAGCACCTGCGCGTTAACTACAGCCCTTACAAACTCCCGAAAGACGATGATCATGGGCCCAGCCCCGAGCAGAAGGAGAGGGAACGGAAGCAGATGGAACGCAGCAACTGCGGATTCGTAAAAGTCGAGATTCTGCCCGGCAACATTGGCTATTTGAAATTCAACTTCTTCGCAGACCCTGAACTGTGTGGTCCGACCGCCATCGCCGCCATGAATTTTCTCGCGCACGTGGACGCCATCATCTTCGATCTTCGCGACAACGGCGGAGGCGATCCCAAAATGATCGCGCTAATTTCGACCTATCTTTTCGATAAATCTACTCATCTGAACGATCTCTACAACCGCAAAGACGACGAAACGACGCAATACTGGACCTTGCCTTACGTTCCGGGGACCAGGCTGCCGGATGCGCCAGCTTTCGTGCTGACATCGAAAATGACGTTCTCTGGCGCGGAGGAATTCAGCTACAACTTGAAGAACCTCAAGCGGGCTACCATTATTGGCGAAACCACTGGGGGTGGCGCGCATCCGGTGGCCGGCCACCGCATTGACGATCACTTTACGATCGGGGTCCCATTCGCCCGCGCCATCAACCCAGTGTCAAAGACGAATTGGGAAGGAACCGGCGTTGCACCGGATGTTCCGGCAAAAGCCTCCGAAGCTCTCGACGTCGCAGAAAAACTAGCAACCACAAAAATTCAATCGAAGTGACGGCTTGGTTTTTGATAAAACAGGCGGCAAGTAACGTGTCTACTCGCGCCTGCCGCCTGTGATAGAGTATTCCCCACCCCAAACGCTGGCCGTGGGGCTGGCCGAAATCCACGTAGATTCCGCAGTGCCGAAGGAGTGATCCATGAAGACCCTCCGCGAACTCGTAAAGGACCGTAAGCTCTATTCCGTGGAAGCCACCCGCACCGTGCTCGAGGCTGCGCGTTTCATGATGGAGCACAACATTGGTGCCCTGCCCGTGCTGCGCAATGGCGAACTGGCGGGGATTCTTTCGGAACGCGACATCATGAACCGCGTCGTGGCCGTGGGGCGCACACCGGGCACGACTGCGGTGTCGGAAGTCATGACCGCGAACCCGCGCGCCGTTCCTGCGGACGAGAGTATTGAGGAGTGCCTGTTCATCATGCGGGAGTTCGGATTCCGCCATTTGCCTATCGTCGACGGCAAGGATTTGAAGGGACTGGTTTCGCTGCGCGACGTCCTCATCCACCAGGCGGCGGAGATGGAGCGCATGGCTCGTAAAGCAGCGAGCTAGTGCGGCATCCGGCTTCCGCTATTCGGCTTCCGGAAGTTCGGGGTCAAGAGCCGATATCCTACATCTACGCTTGCCGCCGCCCCGGCTTCCAGAAGCCGAACGCCGGAGCCAGAAGCCGTCTTTTCACTGCCGTTTCCTTAGCAGCACTTCTCCCGGCTTGGGCGGAAGTTTGAAGGGAAACTCGAAAACTGTTCCGCCGAACGGGACGCGCAGGATGAATTCTTCCTGTTTCTTCCATGCGCCGATCCACTTGCTTTCGGTGCTGAACAGAACCCATCCGCTGATCTCAGGATTGCCCGGCCCCATCCGGGTCGCGCGCAAACTGTTTTTACCCACGAACTCCTGCAGTTCCGCCGAGTCTTTCAGAAACGCCTGCACCAGGGTTTCTTTTTCTTCTTTCCTTTCCGGATGCCTTTCTATCTCGCGCGCAATCTGGTGATCGAGTTCGTCAGAATCGTTCTGGACTTTTGCCGAGAAGTCGTCGGGATCGAGCGAAGTCTGCACGACTTTAAAGTGTTTTACGAACTCGAGAGAAATATTGTTGGTATCGAAATCGAGCGACCCCTGTCCGCGGTAGCGGAGGGTGAGCAGCACGCCGAAGAAGGGCTCATGCCGGCGGTGAACTTTTTCCAGTTCCTGGGAGTCGACGGCCAGCGTAATGCCTGCATCGTCCGACCACAGACCGTAGCGATATTTGCCGTCATCGCCGCGCGTGAAGGTGCAGCCGGGACGCTCCTCATCCCAACGCACTGCAGGAATCTTTGATTTGTCCTTGGGCGGACCCGCGTGTCCGGCATCCGGCCGCAGCAGGGAAGTCGCGGCCAGCCCCAGCGTCACCACGACAATCAACACCCGCGGCTTACGATGCGAGGGCTGATGCATAACTCAATTCGTCGGTGAGGTAACCGTCAGGGTGACGGCGGGATTTGCGCTGGTGGTGGAGTTCGTATTGCTCGCGGCGTTTCCCTCGAAGTCGATGCCGGTCACGGTGAAGCTGTAGGTGTTGTTCGGGGTGACTCCGTTAGGAGTGGTTGTGGTCGTTGCCGTGTTGGCGCAAGCCGGCATCAGGAATAATGCGCCGCTGATCACAAAAAGAGACAGCAACCCCCAGGCATTTCTCGATTGCTTTCCACCGACCGCTGCGCCCAGCCCCACCAGTCCCAGCATGGGGATGGTCAGCCACAGAGCGTAGAAAGTTCGGGGAGGCGCCGCGGAACCCGTGATCACAGGACCAAACGTGTTGATTGTGATGGTGGAAGTGGCGGCTCCCGTTCCGGATATAACCAAGGAGTGGTGGTTGTTCGGATAGGTGAATGAGCAAATTGGAGGAATGGTTACCAAGGGAGTGATCGAACTGCACGAAAGCGTTATGCCGTGGTCGTTCTGAGCGTCCTGCGGAGACGTGGAATATCCGTTGATCGGATTAATGGTGATGGTCCCCTGTCCCCCGTTGCCTGCGGGCACCGAACTGGGCGTCACGGCTCTGGTTACAGAGATGGTGAACTGGGGAGCGATGGCCAGCACGGTGACCGTCTGCGCCTGCGTAGTGACGGTCTGCGAGATCGAAGGTGCGGTGCCGGTGATGGTGACGGCGTAAGCAATCGTGGTCGTTTGGAGCTGGGTAGTGATGGTGGCGGAAGCGCTCGCGGGTGCCGTCACCGTCGCGGGACTCACCGAGCACGCTGGAGGATCTGTGAAGGTCGTCGGTATGACCTGGCAACTCAGATTGACGGTACCGGTGAATCCGCTGACCGATCCCACCGTAACGGTTGCCGACGAAGTACCCTCCGGAGGCACCGCAACCGGAGAGAACGTCGAGGCGTCCAGGGTGAAGCTCTGCGCCGAGGCCGAGGTCGGCAGGCTGAATAGCGCTGCCAACAGGCAAAGAGCCGCGAGAGTGGCGCGCGCGCCACGCTCGATGAACGTTTGGGGTGCCGTTGTGGACGCCGTTTCGGACGTTGTTTCGGATTTCGAGGTTTCGGATTTCAACATGAGCAGGGTTCGGTTCAACTATCTTCGATTCCCAGGACAAGCCAAAGGCTGCCCGGCCGCCGACAAACTGTCCATCGCCTTACCTGCACGGCGGACGCACGCCAAACGGGGCAAAAATCTGCGCTTCATTTTACCGCAGACATTTCCCCAAGAGCCAGCCGCCTGTGATAGAGTATTCCCCACCCCAAACGCTGGCCGTGGGGCTGGCCGAATCCACGTAGATTCCGCAACGCCGAAGGAGTGATCCATGAAGACCCTCCGCGAACTCGTAAAGGACCGTAAGCTCTATTCCGTGGAAGCCACCCGCACCGTGCTCGAGGCTGCGCGTTTCATGATGGAGCACAACATTGGCGCCCTGCCCGTGCTGCGCAATGGCGAACTGGCGGGGATTCTTTCGGAACGCGACATCATGAACCGCGTCGTGGCCGTGGGGCGCACACCGGGCACGACTGCGGTGTCGGAAGTCATGACCGCGAACCCGCGCGCCGTTCCCGCGGACGAGAGTATTGAGGAGTGCCTGTTCATCATGCGGGAGTTCGGATTCCGCCATTTGCCTATCGTCGACGGCAAGGATTTGAAGGGACTGGTTTCGCTGCGCGACGTCCTCATCCACCAGGCGGCGGAGATGGAGCGCATGGCTCGTAAAGCAGCGAGCTAGTGCGGCATCCGGCTTCCGCTATTCGGCTTCCGGAAGTTCGGGGTCAAGAGCCGATATCCTACATCTACGCTTGCCGCCGCCCCGGCTTCCAGAAACCGAACGCCGGAGCCAGAAGCCGTCTTTTCACTGCCGTTTCCTTAGCAGCACTTCTCCCGGCTTGGGCGGAAGTTTGAAGGGAAACTCGAAAACTGTTCCGCCGAACGGGACGCGCAGGATGAATTCTTCCTGTTTCTTCCATGCGCCGATCCACTTGCTTTCGGTGCTGAACAGAACCCATCCGCTGATCTCAGGATTGCCCGGCCCCATCCGGGTCGCGCGCAAACTGTTTTTACCCACGAACTCCTGCAGTTCCGCCGAGTCTTTCAGAAACGCCTGCACCAGGGTTTCTTTTTCTTCTTTCCTTTCCGGATGACTTTCTATCTCGCGCGCAATCTGGTGATCGAGTTCGTCAGAATCGTTCTGGACTTTTGCCGAGAAGTCGTCGGGATCGAGCGAAGTCTGCACGACTTTAAAGTGTTTTACGAACTCGAGAGAAATATTGTTGGTATCGAAATCGAGCGACCCCTGTCCGCGGTAGCGGAGGGTGAGCAGCACGCCGAAGAAGGGCTCATGCCGGCGGTGAACTTTTTCCAGTTCCTGGGAGTCGACGGCCAGCGTAATGCCTGCATCGTCCGACCACAGACCGTAGCGATATTTGCCGTCATCGCCGCGCGTGAAGGTGCAGCCGGGACGCTCCTCATCCCAACGCACTGCAGGAATCTTTGATTTGTCCTTGGGCGGACCCGCGTGTCCGGCATCCGGCCGCAGCAGGGAAGTCGCGGCCAGCCCCAGCGTCACCACGACAATCAACACCCGCGGCTTACGATGCGAGGGCTGATGCATAACTCAATTCGTCGGTGAGGTAACCGTCAGGGTGACGGCGGGATTTGCGCTGGTGGTGGAGTTCGTATTGCTCGCGGCGTTGCCCTCGAAGTCGATGCCGGTCACGGTGAAGCTGTAGGTGTTGTTCGGGGTGACTCCGTTAGGAGTGGTTGTGGTCGTTGCCGTGTTGGCGCAAGCCGGCATCAGGAATAATGCGCCGCTGATCACAAAAAGAGACAGCAACCCCCAGGCATTTCTCGATTGCTTTCCACCGACCGCTGCGCCCAGCCCCACCAGTCCCAGCATGGGGATGGTCAGCCACAGAGCGTAGAAAGTTCGGGGAGGCGCCGCGGAACCCGTGATCACAGGACCAAACGTGTTGATTGTGATGGTGGAAGTGGCGGCTCCCGTTCCGGATATGACCAAGGAGTGGTGGTTGTTCGGATAGGTGAATGAGCAAATTGGAGGAATGGTTACCAAGGGAGTGATCGAACTGCACGAAAGCGTTATGCCGTGGTCGTTCTGAGCGTCCTGCGGAGACGTGGAATATCCGTTGATCGGATTAATGGTGATGGTCCCCTGTCCCCCGTTGCCTGCGGGCACCGAACTGGGCGTCACGGCTCTGGTTACAGAGATGGTGAACTGGGGAGCGATGGCCAGCACGGTGACCGTCTGCGCCTGCGTAGTGACGGTCTGCGAGATCGAAGGTGCGGTGCCGGTGATGGTGACGGCGTAAGCAATCGTGGTCGTTTGGAGCTGGGTAGTGATGGTGGCGGAAGCGCTCGCGGGTGCCGTCACCGTCGCGGGACTCACCGAGCACGCTGGAGGATCTGTGAAGGTCGTCGGTATGACCTGGCAACTCAGATTGACGGTACCGGTGAATCCGCTGACCGACCCCACCGTAACGGTTGCCGACGAAGTACCCTCCGGAGGCACCGCAACCGGAGAGAACGTCGAGGCGTCCAGGGTGAAGCTCTGCGCCGAGGCCGAGGTCGGCAGGCTGAATAGCGCTGCCAACAGGCAAAGAGCCGCGAGAGTGGCGCGCGCGCCGCGCTGGATGAACGTTTGGGGTGCCGTTTTGGACGCCATTTCGGACGTTGTTTCGGATTTCGAGGTTTCGGATTTCAACATGAGCAGGGTTCGGTTCAAGTATCTTCGATTCCCAGGACAAGCCAAAGGCTGCCCGGCCGCCGACAAACTGTCCATCGCCTCACCCGCACGGCGGACGCACGCCAAACGGTGCAAAAATCTGCGCTTCATTTTACCGCAGACATTTCCCCAAGAGCCACGGGACACAGTTCCCCGGAATCACTCTCACGGAATCTTCCATACTACCATCATGCGGTGGCGGGCTCGCTGTGGGTTTGCGCGCAAAGAGAAACGGCCGCCTTCCGTGTGTGGAGACGGCCGTTTCGAGTTACTGGCGTTAAGCGTCAGTTCACGGTTAGGGTGAGCGCTGGGCTCACGGAGTGCGTTAATCCCGAGTTAACGGAATCGGTTCCTGTGACCGTCACTGTGTAGCTGCCTTGGGGAGTGCAGCCTGAGCAGCCGCCGCCACCTCCGCCAGTGCTGCTGCTGCCACCGCAAGCCGGCAGGAAGAACAGGGCGGCCATGATTAGGCCAAGCAGCAGGAATCCCAGCAGTTTCTTTCTCCGCGAGCCGACGGTGGTGAAGCGCATGCCCACCAGCGATAGCCCAACGACTGGAAGCCACATGGCATAGACAAGGCCAGCTAGCCCCTCGGTTCATGGCGCCTGCTGTGCCCGTTGTGGTGACCGACAAAGTCGACGTGCCCGCTCCCCCGGTGACTGGCGTCGGAATCGAGCAGGTGGGCAGAGGTGAGCCACCGGTGCCGGCGGCGACGGAACAGGTGAAGTTCACTGTGCCCGAGTAGTTGTTGACCGCAGTGATCGTGATGGTCGAGGTAGAAGTTCCGCCCTGGGTGGTCGTGGGGAGCGGTGAGCCCGCAATGGTGAAGTCTGGGCCGGTTGAGGTCAACGAGTATTTCGCCACGAAAGCGTCGGTCCCGCCGCCGTTGGCTGTTTGTTTAGAACCCGCAGTCGCCGGAAAATCTGTCGAGGCTGTATTACCAGCGACGTAGATGTTGGCCCCGGCGCTGTCGACCGCGATGGCTCCGATAGCAGCGAGATTCGCGCCCGATGAGTTCGTATTTTCATTCTGCGTTCCACCGAGGTACGTAGAGAAGAGCAATGCCGAGCCGGAAGTATTGATCTCGGTTACAAACGCGTCGTTACCGCCCTTTAAGGCGCCTTGGGTCGCGCCTTTCAAAGGGAAATCCGTCGAGTTGGTTTGACCCGTGACATACGCGTTGTTGCTTCCATCGAGAGCAATGCCCGTGCCCGCATTGGACAGGCTGCCGCCAAGAAATGTGGAATATACCAAGGCACTTCCGGCGGGATTCAGTTCGGTCACGAAGGCGTCCTGCGTGCCACCGCCGAATGCCGGTTGCAGCGGAGACTTCAGCGGAAAGTGTCCGCTCGACTGCGTCAGTCCCGTAACATATGCGTCGCCGACGGAGTCGACGGCAATTCCGAGACCTTGGTCGATGCCTTCTCCTCCAAGGAACGTTGAATAAACGTAAGCGTTCCCGGCGGCATTGATGACCGTGACGAAGGCGTCAGGCACGCCACCATTGCACGTCCCGTCGCTGCCGCAGGTGGTCTGGAATGCACCGCTTGTGACAGGGAAAGAAGGGTTCGGAGTGGCGCCTGTTACGTAGGCTTTCCCGGTCGAGTCCACCGCTACTGCCGAAGCGAAGTCGCCAGTGCCGCCGCCAAGGTAAGTCGAATAGACCAACGCACTACCGGAGCTATTCACCGCAGTGACAAACCCGTTGGAACTTCCTTTCAGCATCGATTGAATGGGATTCGCGGTAGGGAAATCGGAGGAAAAAGTTGAACCAACAACGTAGGCGACACCGCCTTGCAGAGCGATTCCTGTGGCGTAGTCGTTGCCGGTGCCACCGAGGTAGGTGCTGTAGGTGAGTGCGGCGCCACTGGAGTTGAGCTCAAACACAAACGCGTCGAGGCCGCCTTTCAGACTCGTCTGAAAGCCGCCGTATGCGGAAAGTCCGTGGACCCAGTGCCGCCGGCTACGAACGCGTTGCCCGAGGCATCCACCGCGATGGCATTTCCGCTGTCCTGGCCGCTTCCTCCAACGTAGGTGGAGTAGACAAGGGAGGAACCATTCGCTGAGACTTTGGTCACGAAGACGTCGAAGACACCGCTATTTGTGGTCTTGAAGCCGCCTGCGACCGTGGGAAAATTGGTTGACGTCGTCTGACCGGTTACATAAGCATCGCCATTGGTATCGATTGCAATGCCATAAGCGTCATCCTCGGCGTGCCGCCCAAGTACGTTGCATAGCTGACTGCGGGGTCGATCACTAACTCGCGGCTGCGGTCGTAGTTGCCCAACTCAAAGCTGACTTGGTTGTGGGCCTGCAGGACGAAACGCGCATCGACTGGCTGGCGGGCTCCGTCTTTTTGCTGGTAGGCGACGGGCTTGTGCAGCAGGACGTCTCCCGCAGAAGAAGCGAGGATCAGATTTCCAGAATCATCGGTGACGACGCTCTTCGCGCCCGAAACTCCGAGACGGATCGGCGCAACACTTGCGCCGGGAGCGACGATGAAATCGAATTCCAACTGCTTCTGTTTTCCGTAAAAGGCCAGGTTCACTCCGGGATAAACGTCCCGGTAGGATACGCGGGCAAATTGCGCGACGTTCGAGTGCCACTGACTGCGATCATTGCCGATGAAGTAATTGCTGTGTCCGGGAAGTTGATCGCCCGCGGAGATCTGCGGTTGCGCGTTGCCGCCCACAAGATGCATGCGGATCGCGGCGGTCGCCTCTTTGGCCGCTGGCGTCGCACGCGTTTTGCCGAATGCCTGCTTGCCACTCACCTGCGTGGCGGCTGCCTTTGCGGAACTTTCGTTCTCTAACTTCTCGTTCGCGAAACTCTGCAGCGCGAAGACTGTGTCGTTGGCGGTGAGGAATACCGTGTAGCCGTTGCCCCGCGCCACGTATCTCACTTGTGGATCGGTCTGTCCCTGGTTCGCCTCAAAGGCAAGAGGAAGGGCGCCCAGACTCGCCTGCACCCGGCCGCGCTGTTCTGCGTTCAAGACTGCCTGTGCTGGCGCAACCGGCTTGGCCGCGGTGCTTCCGCGATGCGCGCATAGACTGGCCGAACCCATGATTCCGGCGGCTAGTACCGCGACAGCGGCGATCGAGCCGAGAACGAATCCAACCAGCAGGCACAACTCTTCTTGAGGCAAATGGCTTCGACACGAGAATCCTCCTGTGATGGAACCCTGGAAAACCGTTCTGTGAAAATCGACTCGGACTGAGGTCAAACCTATATCCGAACCCCGGGCTTTGTGCCCAGAGTCAGCAAAGGTTGCAACTTCTTGCAGCTTAGCGGCGAGTATGGAATGGTCAACCGAGCCGTGTCAATCTAAGGGTAGCTAGCAATTGAGGTACCACGGGCAAGGCCCGGGATGCCGCTGGATTGTGCCATGGTGCTTCTATCGCGCAGAAGACACAGAAGACAAAGTTCACGGCACCGTGACGATCACTCCGGTGCACGCTTTCGAACCGATGCGGCGGTAGCTGTGCAGCACCGCGGAATCGAAATAGATGGAGTCTTCCGGCTCGAGCACGAATTCTTCGCTGCCGATTTTCATGGCCAGCGAGCCTTTGATCACGTAGAGAAACTCGACACCCGCGTGCTGGTGCGGCCTGAGCTTTCCGACCGAAATCTCTTGAAAATCAGCCAGAAAGGCGCTCAGTTTGCGCTCGGTGGCGCGGTAATCGAGGCATTCGAAGTAGTACTGCACATCCGCCGCGCCCGGCCGCTCGGGAAAGCGCACGCGCTCCTGCTTGCGAACCACCCCAACGACCCGGCGCTTGCGTTCGTCGGTAAAGAAGTAGTCGAGACCGACGCCAAACACCATGGCGATGCGCAACAGTGTGGGCAGAGTGGGAAACAACTTTCCTCTTTCGAGCTTCGAAAGCAACGCCGCCGAGAGGCCCGTATGCTTGCCCAGTTCCACCAGTCCCATGCTTTTGCGCAGGCGCATGGAACGCAGTTTTTCGCCGATCGAATACCGCCCCAGGCCTTCGGAAATCGTGTCGGTCATGCCAGTTGCCATTTCTCTAAAATAAAACAATTATTCCCTGTAGTAAATTTGGCGCGCACGCAAAAGAGCCACGCCTCGGAGGACGTGGCTCACAGAACACGACTGCTGCTTCGTTGAAACTCCTACTGCGGCTTCTTCTTGTTGAACAGCCCCATGACGTTGTTGACGGGATTTTGCTGCGTGTTGCCCTGGCTGAGTCCTTTCAGCAACCCTGTGGCAATGCCCTTTACGTCGGGAACGAACTTCGGATCGGAACTGGTTCCCGAGACCCCGAAAGGGATGCCCATGCCTCCGACTTCGGCGTTCATTTTGAAGGCGAGTTCGTTCGAGGGACTCACGGTGCCGGCGCCGGTGACCACGCCGATGGCTGGCACATTGAGATTGATGTTGTCGGCCTTTGTTCCCTCGGGAGCCACGCGCACACTGGAACTGAAGTTCTGGATGGCGGTGTCGTTGCCCGTGTTCTTTCCCGACAACGCGGAAATCGCTGAGAGTTTCGATCCCAGGTTGAAGTTGGCGAGCGTGGAGTTTTCCAGTTTGACCGTTCCAACCGTAACCAACTTATCAACCGGACCCGAGATGTCCATATTGGTCGCGAGGGTGCCACCTTTCAGGGTTGCCTTGGGAGGTAATATGACGCCCACGGCGGGAAGGATGGCCTCGAGATCGTCTACGGGCATGCCTTGTCCGTTGATTTTCAAATTGATGGCCGTGACATTCCCGTGTGCGTCGTAAGTTCCGGTCACATGCGAGACCGCTTTGCCCATGGCAATCTCACACTGCGGAATGGTGCCGGTCTGTTTGTCCAGATCGTGCATCACGGTGTAGGTCACGGTTACAGGTTTACCCGCGGGTGATCCCTTCTTCACGACCTGTAAATTCGTGGCTGTCAGCTTGCCCTGGGTTTTTGCCTGGTGGCCGTCGGAAGTGATGGCGCCATCGTAATCGGCGACTCCAGAGATCCCCGCTGCGGAATCGATGATTCCTGATTCCGCCAGATTCATCTTCTGGATCGTGACCTTGGCTTCGAGCGGAGTTTCGGCGGCGTTGTTGGCATTGATCGGTCCGGCTTTGCCATCCAGTTTCAGGCTGCCGTTGGCTGGCAGTTGAGCGGTCATGGTGAACGGAAACGAGGAAGTGAAGGAGAAGTTAGTCACTTCAATATTAAGCTTATCGTATACGTGGGGCTTTTCTCCCGATCCTGCTCGCGACACCGTGAGTTGGCCGTCGCTCACGTTCAACTTCGCGACCGACAGATTCGGATTGCCCGAGGACGACGCTGCCGGCTTGGGCGCGGAGGTGTTGTTTCCGCCTAGGCTCGAGAAATTCCATTTCTCTCCGTTCTGCGATCGCACCAGGTCGATCTCGGGCTGGTTCAGGGTCAGCTCCGTCACGTTCAGGGTCTTGTGAAAAATCAGCGGCATCATCTCCACGCCCACCTTGAGCGACTTCGCTTGCACGAACGGCGATTTGCTGAATGCCGGATCGTCGGCGATGGAAATGTCGTCCGCAGATACTGCACCCGCGAGCAGCCGAAGCGAAAGATTTCCCACCTTGACTTGCCGACCCAGCGCGCTCGTCAGGTTCGATTCCAGGGTCGGTCGGAAGGTGTTTGCGTCGATGAAGAAGGGGATTGCGATGGCGATGAGGATCAGCACGCCAACGACGATGGCAACGATTTTCAGGATGCGTTTCATGATTCGTACCTCCTGCCAGAACGGCGAATTGCCGTCGGGTTTGGGGCGGGACCTGCTAAGGCCGAGTGTATCACTGCGGGTCCTGCAGAATCTCAGGAGCCGGGACGGCTCCCGCGTCCATCTGTGCGCGGTTGATGTGCAGGGCCGCCTCCATTTCCTTTTTCGCTTCTGCCTTGCGTCCCATCTGAAGAAGGACTCGCCCGCGAACGTAATGGACGTCGGAGCGATCGGGATCGACTTTCTCCGCGGCGTCGATCTCGACCAGTGCCGCCGCATATTTCTCCTGATGCTGGTAGATCTTCGCTAGCCCGAGATGCGAATTGGCCAGACGAGGATCGAGGCGCAGCGCCTCCCGGTAGCTTTTCTCGGCGTTCTTGTCGTCCTGCATGAGCCGGTAGACTTCTCCCAGTTCGTCGTAGTTGAGGGCGAGGTCAGGTTCGACCGCAGCGTCTTTCAGGAACTCATCCCGGGCCCGCGCGAAATCCTGCAGCTTGAGATATGCGTATCCCAGATTGAAGTGCACGAACGGAAGTTTGGGATCGGCGTCGGCGGCGGTTTGAAATTCCTTCAAGGCGGCGTCGTACTGCTCGGAATTCAGATACGATTTTCCAACAAAAAGATGGTATGCAGGTGAGCCGTCGCTAAGTTTGATCAGTTGTGTGGTGGCGCGGTCGTCGAGATCTTTGCGTCCGGCTCGGTGCGCAGCGTTCGACAGCACGTAGAGATAGGGCAGGTGTCCTGATTCCTGGTTCCAGAGCGGCTCGAGGGTGGTCGCAGCGTCGGCCCAGCGCTGGGCGAAAAAGTAGCACTGTCCCAGCAAATAGCGTGCCTGCGTGGAGTCGGGTTGATCGCGCAGCACCGACTCAAATGGCGGAATCGCCTGGAGAAATTCACTCTGCCGGTAGTACGCCAGCCCAATGTTGAGCCGGATCCCGGCGACCTGCGGCATCAAATGTGCTGCCCTCTGCAGCGCTTCGAGAGCCTTGTTCCACTGTTTACGCCGCATGTAGACCACGCCCAGGTTGGCATAGGCTCCGCCCGATTGCGGATCGATTTGCAGCACGGCGCGAAAATCGCGCTCGGCGTCGTCCAACTGGCCATGAGTGAGGGCATCATGCCCGAGCTGAAAAAGTTTCGCTGGATCGGCGTTCACCGAAGGGCCGGTGACTGCGCCGCTGTGTCCGTTTCCCGCGGGCGCAGACGAGCTTTGTCGCGGAGGATTGGCCATTGCCAACTCCACCAGCAGAAGCAAAACGAAACTTAGCGATGTGATTCGTGCGCTTGACACCGGTATGACTCTCTGCTGTAGTGTCCGCCAGTGTACGCTTTCAATACAAGAGCCAAGGCCAAGTTTGAAAGCACACGGGGAAATTCTTTGCGGCGCCTCTCCGTTCCGGCGCAAAGGCTGCGATGGTGACCATTCGTGACGTGGCGAAGGAGAGCGGATTTTCCTCGACCACGGTGTCGATCGTGCTGAACAACGCGCCTCTGGCGCGCTACATTCCCGCGGTCACCAAGAAGCGCATCGAGCGCGCCGCGCAGAAACTCGGCTACCGTCCCAACCAGTTTGCGCGTTCACTGCGCAGCAAGCGCAGCCACACGGTGGGCGTCATGGTCTTCGACATGACCGATCCCTATTGCACGCTGGTACTGCGCGGGATTGAAAACACGCTCTACCAGTCGTCGTATCTGCCGATTCTTACCGATGTGCATAACGAGCGCAGCCGCTTCGAACGCTATCTGGAGATGCTGCTCGACCGCCGCATCGAAGCGCTCATCGTGCTCGCGAACTGGCTCTTCCTCGATATCAACCTGCTCGGCGATCTGGAGAAAAGCAGCATCCCGACGGCGATGATCGGTTGCGAACTGAAGACCGACACGATCAGCTCGATCATCGTCGACAACGAAGTCGGCGGTTACCTTGCGCTCGAACATCTGCACTCGCTGGGGCACCGCAAAATCGCATTCATCCGCGGGCCCAAGGCGCTGACCGATAGTTCTCCACGCTGGCGCGGCGTCCGCAACTGCGCTAAAGAGTGCGGGCTGGAGCTCGATTCGCGCCTGATTATGGACCTGCCGGAGTCGCGCGATCCCATGTCGAGCTTCGAGTCGGGGCACAAGCTTACGGAAGAACTCGTGAAGCAGAAGCGTCCGTTCACCGCGTTGCTGGCCTTCGATGACATGAGTGCCTTCGGCGCAATCCGCGCCCTCCACCGGGCCGGCGTGCGCGTGCCGGAGCAATGCTCGGTGATCGGGTTTGACGACGTAGCGACGTCGGCTCTGTACACGCCATCGCTCACCACCGTACGCCAGCCGATGGAGGCGATGGGCGCGTCGGCGGTGGGAATCGTGGTCGACGGCATCAACGGCGTGCTGGAGAAGCGCGAACTCAGCGCTACCCATCGCAAGGTAGCCCCGGAATTGGTAGTGCGCGAGTCGACGCGCAGCCTCGCGTAGGCTCGGCGCATTGGTCAACATGGTTCTGCCGCGATTTGATTTCTGCATAGCACGAATCGATTTTGTAGAAACGTGTGCGATTTGGCGTACAAAGGGGTCGCTTTTTTCTTGACAGACGACGCCGTATAAAAGCACTATTCATACGTTTTAATAACCCTTCTCTGGGTCTCAATCCACCAGGGGGGAAGTGTCAATTGTGGAAGTGATATTCCGAGCTGTTTCCTGCTCGGTACGGAAAGTCAACTGAACTCGCGGCGGGCCCAGCCCGCGCTATCGGGGAGAGCGTGACCATGAAATCGCATCGAGCGCTGTTGCGAATCGCGTTGGTGGTTGTAACGTTTTGCGCGGCTGCCTGGTCTCAGGACACGGGGTCGATTACGGGTACAGTGAAGGATTCGAGCGGTGCCTCCGTCGGAGGAGCAACGGTCGTCATTTCCAGTTCCGATCACGGTATCAATCGTCAAACCGCTACCAACTCTTCCGGCGACTACAACGAATCTGGGCTGCCGGGCGGAACCTACGACGTCATCGTTACCGCCAACGGGTTTAAGAAATATACGGCGAAGGCCGTGAAGCTGGACGTTGGGGACAAGAAACGCGTCGATATTCCACTCCAAGTCGGAGCGACCACCACGGAAATCGTCGTCGAGGGCACCAACGTTGCCCAGGTCGAGACCCAGTCGTCCGATCTGTCGGGTACGGTTGACAGCAAAGAAATCTCTCAGCTCGAGCTGAACGGCCGCAACTTCACCCAGTTAGTCACGCTGACTCCCGGTGTCAGCAACCAGACCGGGCAGGATGAAGGCACCGTCGGTGTCTATGGCAATGTCAGTTTCAGCATGAACGGCGGCCGCGTCGAGTACAACAACTGGGAACTGGACGGCGGCGACAATATGGACAACGGCAGCAATTCCACGTTGAACGTCTATCCCAGCATCGACGCCATTCAGGAATTTACGGTTCTCACTTCAAACTATGGCGCGCAATACGGCCGGAATGGCTCGGGCACGGTCGAAGTGGAGACCAAGTCGGGCACCAAGTCATTCCATGGCGACGCCTACGAGTACCTCCGCAACGACGCGTTCAATTCGCCCGCATGGTTTCAGAGCGGCATAGTGCCGGAATACAAGAAGAACGACTACGGCTACACGATCGGTGGACCGGTTTACATTCCCGGGGTTTACAACAAGGACAAGTCGAAGACGTTCTTTTTCTGGTCGCAGGAGTGGCGTAAAGATATCGTTCCTGGACAGACATTCAACACGCCCGTTCCCAGCATCGCGGAGCGGGCGGGAGACTTCACTGACCTTTGCACGGCTCCGGGAGGAGCCCCAGGAACAGGCGACTGTCCGAATACTGCGTCACCGAACATCTCGAGTACGCCTCAGTATCTGGCCGCTCAGCCGGTCACGCAGGCGCTGTTGGGGATGATCCCCGCGCCCAACGGACCTGGGGCGTCAAATTGCATTCCAGGCGGCACGTTTCCTGACGGCAGCACGAACCCAAATCCGTGTTTCTTTACCGCCTCTCCAGCTCAGACAACAAATTGGCGCGAGGAACTGATCCGCGTTGATCACAATTTCGGGGAAAAAATACGCGCCACGGTCCGCTACATTCACGATTCCTGGCAGACCACTACGGCAGTGCCTTTGTGGACCAACCAAGGGAGTTTTCCAACGATTCAGACCGCCTTTAAGGGGCCGGGAGTAAGCCTGGTGGCTCGCCTTACGGCGACTATCTCCCCAACCCTGCTGAACGAATTTGTATTCAGCTATACCGCGGATCACATCATCCTCAATGATCTGGGCAACTGGCAGCGTCCGTCGGGATTTAACATGACCGATCTATTCCCCGGGAACGGAAACGGCGTGTTGCCGGGAATCAATCTTGTGGATCCAGCTGGCGCCTATGGCAGTTTCGGGGAAGACGCTGGTTACATCCCCAACGGCATCTACAACTCAAATCCGACGTATACCTACCGCGACAACGTAACCAAGATCATAGGTCGGCACAATCTGCAATTTGGCGCATACATCGCGGCGGCGCAGAAGAATGAGTTTGGCGGCGAACTAGCGGCGGGATCGTATCCGGGTTACCTGACGTTTGACCCCAGTCCGTTTCCAGCCAATAGCACTGGCAACCCGTTCGCGGATTTGTTGTTGGGGAACATCGCAAGCTTCGGTCAGCAAGACCATTTACTCAAGTATTACAACCGCTACAAACTGTTCGAGCCGTATTTCCAGGACGACTGGCGTGTCACCGACCGCCTGACTCTGAACCTTGGACTGCGCCTCAGTTTGTTCGAGACCTACCGCGAGAAGCAACATCAGGCATTTAATTTCGATCCCAGTCGCTACGTGCAAGGACAGACGTCAGTGAATCAGGACGATACTGTCAACAATCTTACGGCAAACGGTCTGGCTCCTTCCGTCACCAACTTGCCGAATGGCATCGTTCAATGCGGCGTCACTTCCGGCATTCCGGACGGTTGCATGCCGGGTCATCTGTTCAATCCTGCTCCTCGTATCGGCTTTGCCTGGGATCCATTCGGTAACGGCAAATGGGCCGTCCGTGGCGGCTATGGCATCTTCTTCGAGCACACCAACGGCAACGAGGCGAATACCGAGTCTCTCGAGAACTCACCGCCTCTTGCGACTACGGTCTCGCAGAGCGACATTTCCGGTTACACAAATATCGGTGGAGCGGTTAGCGGGGTTCAATTCCCGCTCAGCGTGGTTTCTATTCCCTACAAACAAGTGACCTGGCCGTACATGCAGCAGTGGCATTTCGATGTTCAACACGACCTCGGGCGCAGTACTGTTGCAACCGTCTCGTATGTCGGGAGTAAAGGGACGCATCTTACTCGGCAGAGCGATCTGAATCAACTGTATCCGACGCCGGGGAGTCAAAATCCGTATGTGCCTGGAGAAACCTTCGGCGCCAATGACTGCAACAGTCCGGATGGCTTTGGAATCCCGATGCTGGGGACGACTCCCAGCGGCGCTAGCTATCCCTTACTCTGTGAACGCCAGCGGCCTCCCTCAAGGCCCAGCTGTGAACGTCGGTGTGTCGGCTTGCGGTGCACTCGCCGACCCGCTCCGCCCCTATCCTGGATATGGCACGATTACCCATCTGGAGTTAGAGTCTTCCTCCACTTACAACGCGCTGCAGGCATCCGTGCGGCGGACCGCGGGCCAGCTCAACTTGAGCGCGGCTTACACTTGGAGTCATTCGATCGATGACTCATCCGATCGCGGCGATGGCAGCTTGGTGAATGCATACAATTTCGCTGCAAACCGCGCAAGTTCCAATTTCGACCAGCGTCAAATCTTGAACTTCAGTTACATCTGGGACCTTCCGTTCTTCAGGGGAGCCGGGCTTCGCCATGCTCTGCTCGGTGGGTGGCAGTACTCCGGGATTCTGGGCATTTCGACCGGCACCCCTTTCAGCGTGACGAATCCCACGGATAGTGCAGGTGTGGCTGCTGGGGTTGGCTCCGGGTCACGGGCGGACCTTGTTGGCGATCCGAACACGGGCTTCTCTCGGGTTTCGTCTGCCGGTACTGGGCCCCTTTGGTACAACCCTGCTGCTTTCGCAGTTCCCACCGCCTTAACTTTCGGAGACTCCGGCAGGAATGTGTTGCGCAATCCGCGGCGCACAAATTTCGATATGGCGCTGTTCAAGCACTTCACGATCAAGGAGAGCCTGGCCTTCGAATTTCGCGCTGAGGCGTATAACGTCTTCAATCACACAGAGTGGGGAAGCATCGCGGGAGACGGTGGATCGGCGGGCGGCGCTGGCAACAATAGTCTGGGCGCCGGCCAATTCCTGTACATCACCACAGTTCACAACGCACGCATTCTGCAACTGGCGTTGAAGTTCATCTTCTAACCAGAGACAGAAGGATCGAGCATGAAGCCGGCCTCGAAAGAGGCCGGCTTTTTTGCGATCCTTATGTCGCGAAGCGCAGCGGCAAGGTGAGGGAAAGCTGAGAGGGAAGGCTAGAAGCTAGAAGCTGCTACCCACCGTCTGCCGGGTCGCTGCTGCTTCCAGAGCCTGCTCTAGATCGGCGATCAGATCTTCGACGCTCTCAATGCCCACGGACAGCCGGACCATCTGCTCGGTGACGCCCATTTCCGCGCGCTGCTCGGCTGAGATCATGGCGTGAGAGGTCAGCACCGGGATCGACACCAGAGACTCCACACCACCGAGACTCGTCGCCAGCGTGAACAGACGCATGGCCTCGCTGACGCGGCGTGCATCCTCTCCTGTGCCGTCGACCTCAAATGTGACCATGCCGCCGCCGCCGCTCATTTGCTCGCGCGCAATGGCGTGCTGCGAATGGCTTTGGAGAAACGGATAATGCACCCGCTTCACCTTCGCATGCTGCTCCAGGAACTCGGCCACCCGCATCGCATTCTCGTTCTGCCGCGCCACGCGCACTGCCAGCGTTTTCAGTCCGCGGATGAGCATCCACGCGGCATGTGGGTCCATACAGTTGCCGAGGGTCGTGCGCGTCTCCCAAATCTGATCCATTAGTTCCTGCCGCCCGCTGATTACGCCGCAGGTCAGGTCCGCATGCCCGCTCAAGTATTTTGTGCCGGAGTGCATCACGAGATCGATGCCGTAGTCCGCGGGACGCTGGTTGATGGGCGTACAGAAGGTGCTATCGATCATGCTGAGCAGTTTGTGCTGCCGGGCTAGCGCTGCGGCCTTCTTGACGTCGACGACGCGCAACGAGGGATTGGTCGGCGATTCCAGATAGAGCATCCGCGTATTTGGCCGGATAGCGCGCGCAGCCTGCTCAAAATCGTTGGTATCGAAGAGGGTCGTTTCGATGCCCATCTTCGGCAACCACTGCGAGAAAAACTTCATGACCCCGCCGTAGACGTCGCGCTGCGCAACGATGTGATCGCCGGCTTTGAGAAACGCCAGGATCGTAGTGGTGATCGCGCCCATGCCGGAGGCGAAGGTGCGCGAACCTTCCGTCCCTTCGATGGCGGCCACGGCCTGCTCGGCCACCGTGTTCGTCGGATTTCCCCAGCGCGTGTAGTAGCGGTCGGTGGTGGTCACGCGCTGCTGCTCGTCGTTGTCGGTGACTTCGAAGGTCGATGTCTGATAGATCGGCGTGCCGACCGGACCGTTCTTCTTTTTCAGGTCAGAGGCCCCGTGGACAGCGTCGGTCTCAGGACGGCGGGTGTTCCGTTTCATGGTTGCCTCACGTCCTCCAGAGTAATTGCGGGGATTCGCCTGGGGCAAGCGAAAGAGCGACGCGCGACCATTTATAATGCCGCATTCGTATTCAACCTTTCTTAATCAACGCTTCTGACTCACTATGGACTTGGGACTGAAGAACCGTGTAGCCCTGGTAGCTGCGTCCAGTCAGGGACTTGGACTAGCCACTGCCGAAGCCTTCGCCGCCGAGGGGTGCCGCGTCGCCATGTGCGCCCGCAATCAGCAGACGCTGCAGGCCGCCGTCGACAAAATCAAGAAGCAGCATAATGTGGAAGTCTTCGCCGAAGCTTTCGACGTTGGAGATTCGGTCGCGGTCGGCCAATTCGTTGCCGCCGTGGCCAGCAAGTTTGGCAGCGTCGACATCTGCGTGACGAACGCCGGAGGCCCTCCGGCCAAAGGATTCCTCGCGACCACGCTCGACGACTGGCAGCGAGCTATCGAGTTGAACTTCCTGAGCACTGTCTACTTCGCGCGTGAAGTGATTCCGCACATGCAGCGCAAGCACTGGGGGCGCATCATCACGATCACGTCGATCACGACCAAGCAACCGGTGGCTGATCTTGTGCTTTCGAATGCAGTGCGCGCGGCAGTAGTGGGATTGGTGAAGAGTCTGGCGAACGAGTTTGGCAAAGACGGAATCCTGGTCAACAATGTCGGCCCGGGTTTCACGGCGACAGATCGTCTGAAGGAACTTGCGAAGGCCCGCTCGGCGGTGTCGGGAAAAAGCGAGCAGGAGATTTTCGATGGCTGGGCCGGCGATGCTCCGCTGAAGCGACTGGGCGAGCCGCGTGAACTGGCGGAGACGGTAGTCTGGCTGGCTTCGGAGCGTGCGTCTTACGTGACGGGCCAGACCGTGCTGGTCGACGGCGGCATGTATAAAGGTTTGTGAGAAAGAAAGCTTCGAGCCACGAGTCACGAGCTTCGAGCCGAACAAGATCGGTCGTAGCTTACAGCTCGGAGCTCGGAACTCAGGGCTAACCTATGCGATCGATTGCTTCAAGAATGTCTGTTATGAGTGGGGAAGGCGCGCTATCCGTCTTTGCCCGAGCCAAGGAGCTCGAAGCTCAGGGACGCTCCATCATTCACCTGGAACTGGGAGAGCCTGACTTTCATCCCGGCAAGTCGGTGATCGACTCGGCAGCCAAAGCGCTGGCAGACGGCAAAGACCGTTACTGCGCCGTCGCTGGGGTCCCGGCGTTGCGGGAAGAGATTGCCGCGTATCTGGCGCGAACGCGCAACATTTCAGTTTCATCTGCGAACATCGTGCTTGCGCCGGGCTGCAAGATCGCACTCTTTCTCGGGATGATGGCGTTGCTCGAACCCGGAGACGAAGTGCTCTATCCCGATCCAGGATTTCCCGGATATCCATCGATCACGCTGGGCCTGGGCGCGGTGCCTGTGCCGTTCTCGCTCTCAGCCCGCAATCATTTTCAGCCAGATCCGGTGGAAGTCGCGTCGAAGATCACTCCGCGGACGCGAATGCTGATCACGAATTCGCCCGGCAATCCAACGGGGACCGTCTATACCGACGCGGTGCAGCGTGCCCTGGCGGAACTCGCGGTGAAGCACGACCTGTGGGTGCTCTCGGACGAAATCTACGCGCGCATTCTCTACGGTGGCGAATATCTGTCAATGCTGCGCTATCCCGGCATGCACGAGCGCACGCTGATCATCGACGGATTCTCCAAGAGCTTTGCGATGACTGGATGGCGGTTGGGATACACGGTCGCCCCGCCCGAGGTCGTCTCGGCGTTGCTGATGATGGCCGTGAACACCTACACCTGCGTCGCGGAGTTCACGCAGTATGCCGCCATCGACGCCCTGCGCGACCGTGAAGGAAACACGCCGTACATGGTCGGCGAATTCGCCCGCCGCCGCGAACAGTTCGTGAGTGAGTTGAATCGCGTGCCGGGCTTCCGCTGCCATCCGCCGGAAGGCGCGTTCTACGCCTGGGTCGATATCACTGGCACGGGCATGAGCGCCGAGAATTTGTGCCGCCTCCTTTTGGAAGATGCCGGAGTCGCCGCGATTCCCGGCGCGGCCTTCGGACCGACCGGGAAAGAGTTCATCCGCTTCTCTTTCGCTTCGTCGATGGCGACTCTGCACGAGGCGGTGGAGCGGATTGTGAGAGTGTCGGCGGCGTGGCAGGGAACTGCGGCTGTTCTCTGATCAGTCGAGCGTCTGAGCCAGTTAGCGAAGTCTTGCTTTTGGCGGCGCAGCACTTTCAGCGCTGCGATAACGGCCACTAATGAATGTAGGATTTTAGCCCCTGAGGAACAACATGCAACTTGCAATTCGAGGATCACTTCTCGCCGCTGTTGTCGCTGTCTCTTCATTCTCGGCCGCCCAGGCGCGCCCGTTCCCCGGTCCCGACGTGCAGCAGATTTACCAGCGCCTGCTGCCGCAGATCGAGAAGATTCCCGCCTTCGATCACCACGCGCATCCCGGCTACGCCGACGATCCCGATGTGGACGCCATGGCCGCGCCTCCGAACGCCAGCGAAGCTTTGCGCACGCGCGATGACAATCCGGAACTCGCCGCGGCTGCCAAGGCTCTGTTCGGATATCCCTACACCGATCTCTCTCCCGAGCACGCGAAATGGCTGCTCGACAAGAAGACCGAACTGAAGAAGCAGCTCGCCGGCACAGCCTACTTCAACACGATTCTCGACAAAATCAACATTGAGAGTTCGGTGGCGAACCGCGCCATGATGCCCGACTACCTCGACAAGAAACGTTTTCCCTGGGTTTTCTTTGCCGATTCGTTTATGTGGCCGTTCAACAATGAGCGTGAGACAGCGCGCAATCCGGACGAAGGTGTCTACATTCCGCTGCAGGAAAAGATGCTGCACCGCTGGATGCAGCAGGAGAGT
This sequence comes from uncultured Acidobacteriaceae bacterium, assembly GCA_963832015.1. Taxonomy (GTDB): domain Bacteria; phylum Acidobacteriota; class Terriglobia; order Terriglobales; family Acidobacteriaceae; genus Sulfotelmatobacter. The sequence goes on along the minus strand of CAWHSR010000035.1, from coordinate 54,980 downwards.
GTCGGCAAACTACCCGCCACCTTCGCTGATTATTTGAAGTTCATCAGCCAGGTGCTGGAAGAGAATTCGAAACGCGGCGGTATTGCCATGAAGTTCGAGGTGGCCTATTTCCGCCCCACAACTTTCGGCGATCCCTCGCGCGCACAGGTTGAAGATATCTATCAGCGCTTCGTTACGGGCGGAATTCCGAGTGAACGGGAATACCGCACGTTTCAGGACTACATCTTCCGCTATCTCGTCACCGAAGGTGGACGGCTGCATCTGCCGGTGCACATTCACACTGCGATCGGCATCGGCGACTATTTCAACCTGTCGCAGAGCAACATCATGAATCTGGAAAGCGTGTTGCGCGATCCGCGCTATGCCTCGACTACGTTTGTAATGATTCACGGCGGGTACCCGCTGGAACGTGAGGCGATTTGGCTGGCCGCCATGAAGAACGTCTACCTCGATTCTTCCTTCGGCGAGCTGGCCCAGTATCCATCGGCCTTCAAAGATACTCTGAAGATGTGGCTGGAAACTTTTCCCGACAAGATCACTTTCGGCACCGACTGTTTCCCTTACAATCAAGTGCTGGGTGCGGAAGAGAGCTACTGGCTGGGGGTGCAGTCGTCGCGCACCGCGCTGGCCGCGGCTCTGGCGGAGATGGTTTCGGAGAACGAAATCACCGAGACTCGGGCTCTGGAATTAGCACACGCCTACCTGCACGACACTGCCGTCAAACTGTACGAAGGACGAGTACACTAGACGTCCACAGAACGATTTCCAGGAGACGCGAATGGCCAAGGGATACTGGATCACGATCTATCACGCTGTCTCTAATCCTGCCGCGCTCTCTGAGTACGCAAAGCATGCGGGTCCTGCGATCGAGGCCTCGGGCGGCCGCATCCTGGCACGAGGAATGCCGGCCAAGACGTACGAAGCAGGAGAGGCTCAGCGGGTGGTGATCATTGAGTTTGACAGCGTGGAAAAGGCAATCGCGGCCTATGAGAGCGCTGCCTATCAAGCTGCCTTCCGGCTTTTAGGAAATGGCGCGAAACGCGAAATACGAATTGTGGAGGGCGCCTGAATTGATCAAGAAGAGCAAATCGAAAAAGAAACTCACGCGGCCGTCAAGGGGCAAGTCCAGTTCGCGATCTCGAACAAAGCCGGGCACTGGGCTGAATAACACCGTGTCCCGGCGCGCTGCGCGCCCGTCGGTACTCCAGTATGTTCCGTGGAGAAGCGTTCTGCTTGAGGATCTGACGCCGCTGCTGCAGCGTCAGTTCGTAGTAGGGCAGGAAATCATGCTGGCGCGCGTGCTGCTGAAAAAGGGCTGCATCGTGCCTGAGCACAGCCACCCCAACGAGCAACTAACCTACATCCTTGAAGGTGCGCTCAAGTTCTGGATCGACGGAAAAGTGATTGTGGTCCACGCCGGCGAAACGCTCTGCATTCCTTCCAACATGCCGCACAAGGCTGAGGCGCTCGAAGATACCGTTGACCTCGACGTCTTCAATCCGCCCCGTGCGGATTGGATCAACAAGACCGACCAGTATCTCCGGGGAAAGAAATAATTCCGGGTCCATGCCATCTACCTCCACTTCTACACCGGGCATGCGTCAAATGACCTTCCGCTTCCGATGCATAGCCTGCGGCGATATGAGCGACCAGGCTCGCCAGGATTTCCGATGCGCCCATTGCGGCGATCTGCTGGAGATTACCTATCCGCAGTGGAAGGAATCCGCAGGCGCAGGGGCGGAACTGAAGTCGACTTGGCGGCAGCGGCGACTTTCTCAGTCGGCCGTCGATCTGAGCGGCGTATGGCGCTTCCGCGATGTGTTGCCTCGGCTGGAACGTGACGATCAAGCCATCACGCTGCGCGAAGGCAACACTCCGTTGTACGAGCTTCCGCAGTGCGCGCGCATCACTGGTGTGCCGCGTCTGCTCGCGAAGCATCAGGGCTTGAATCCCACCGGATCTTTCAAAGATGCCGGCATGACTGTGGCCGCGACCTTTGCACGCCTGGCCGGATTCCGCTGGGTGGCCTGCGCTTCCACCGGCAACACGTCGGCATCCATGGCAGCTTATGCCGCTCGCGGAGGCATGCGCAGCCTGGTGCTGGTTCCGGATGGAAAGATTTCCTGGAGCAAGCTTTCGCAAGCACTCGACTACGGAGCCATCACCTGCCAGTTGCGGACCGACTTCGACGGCTGCCTGCGCCTGCTGCAGGAACTGGTTCTGCGCGCGCCCGTGTACCAACTGAATTCGATTAATCCGTTTCGGCTCGAAGGCCAGAAGACGCTCGCGTTCGAACTGCTGGAACAACTCGACTGGCAGCCGCCGGACCACATCGTTGTCCCGGGTGGAAATCTGGGGAACAGTTCCGCGATCGGTAAGGCGCTCGTGGAGATGCGAGATCTCGGGCTGATTTCGCGCTTGCCCAAGTTGTCGGTGATTCAGGCCGAAGGCGCGAACGCGCTGGTGCGAACCTTGCGCGAGGCGAGCGGCAAGAAGCTGGTCAGCGTGCAAGCTGAGACCCGAGCGACCGCCATCCGCATCGGCAATCCGGCGTCATGGAAGAAGGCGGTGCACGTGCTTGAGGCTACCGAGGGGGCCTGTGAGCAAGTCACCGAGGTCGAGATCGCGCAGGCCAAGGCTGAGATCGGAGCCGAAGGCATTGGATGCGAGCCCGCGTCGGCGGTCACGTTCGCAGGATTGAAGAAGTTGGTGAAGCAGGGCTTTGTGAAGCGGGAAGAGAGCGTGGTGCTGGTGCTGACCGGAAACTTGCTCAAGGATCCCGATTTCACGATCAACTTTCACCGGGGCGAGTTGTTTAAGGGTGCTCCGGACGAAGGCGCCAGCGCCGCATTGAACCCCTTGCGTCGTCCACCTATCGTTCTGGAGGCCACGCTGGATGCGGTACTACGAACTCTGGAGGAAGCTGAAAAGTAGCGCCGGGGCTCTTTCCTCGCCGCCACTGCGAGGGCGGGACGCCCCGTCGGCAGGCTCAGGGTGCGCTCTCGCGACAGCCGGCAGGAACCCGGCGCTACCGTTAACGAAGCTGAAAACATGTTTTCCAAAACTTCGAATTCGAAACGCTCGCGGCTACGGTTGGCTCTGCCGGGTACTTCTGCCAACCTGGGCCCGGCCTTTGACGCGGCGGCGCTCGCCATGGATTTCTATATTAAGATCGACGCGCGAGCCGCGGCGGAATTCTTCATCGCCGCCACCGGCCGCGACCGCCAGATCTGCGGAAAGCTCGAGGACCATCTTATCCTCAATACCTATCGCGAGGTATTGCAAGCCGCGGGCCGTGACGTCAGGCCTCTGGCGCTTCGCATCGCGAACGATATTCCCATCGGCAAGGGTTGCGGCTCATCGGCCGCGGCCCGATTGGCCGGCATCGCGCTCGCGGTGCGCTTCGGCCGCCTGCGTTGGACTGACGCGCAAATCGTCGACGAAGCTTCTCGCCGCGAACATCACCCGGACAACGCTTCCGCTTGCTGGATGGGAGGCCTCACCGTCGCGCGGATGTCTGGAGACTCGGAGGCTCAGGTGGCTTCCGTCCGTCCGAAAGGGAAGTGGCCGCTGCTGCTGGCGATACCCGAGCAGAGTCTTTCGACGGAAGAAGCCCGTCGCGTTCTTCCCGCGGAGTATTCACGCGCCGACGCAGTTACGAACGTGCAGAATTCCATGCTGCTGCTTGCGGCTTTAACGCAGGGACGCCCAGATCTTCTCTCAGCCGCACTCGAAGACCGCATCCACCAGCCCTATCGGGCGACGCTTTGCCCGTTGCTGCCGAATCTGCAGGAATTGAAGGGAAAGGGAGGCATTCTGGGAGCGGTTCTCAGCGGTGCGGGCCCTTCGGTGCTGATCTTTCTCGATCCACGCGCCTCGCTGAAAAAGGCGCACAAATTGGTCGCCGCTTATCTCTCGCAATGCCGCCTCGCCGCCGAATTGCTTCCCACCTCGATCACTCTGCGCGGAGCGCGCGCTTCGTTTAAGTACTAACCAGGTGCGTTCTACACGAAACACTGTAGCCAGACTGTGCCATTTATGTGTTCTTCTACGACGGATACGTTAAAGAGTCCCACGGCGAAACTAATTTCTGCGCATCGTGTTTTTGTCATCGGCAGAATCGGATAGCTCGGCATCTGAAGTATGCGGGATTTCCGATTTAGCTTGGGGTGCGCAGAAATGAAATCCAAAATGCACGAGGCTGCGTTGGGGGAAGACGAGATGTCCGGGAACGAGCAAGTCCGCGTCGAGATACAGACGTTTCTTCAGGCAGTCAATTCTTATGCTGACCGATTCGCCAGGAACCCAGACCTCACTTTTGAGGAGCACTGCAGCAGCTTGAGTCCGGCTGCCAAGATTGAGCCGCCCCGCCGGAACTGAGACAGAGCTATAGTTTGGACGTCAAAAGGGCACGGCTTTCGGCCGTGCCCTAAGCCTTTGCACTGGTTCGCAACCTTGAGTGGGAGTGCCGCGCGATCCGTATTAACGGCTGGCAGGCGGCACAATCCCGTTCATGCGCAGATACACCACCATCTGACCGTAGTGGTCGAAGCCATGAGTCGAAATGACGGTCGCCAATCCTAGGCGCGACACCTTGCCTTCTCCAAACGGACTCCTCACAGTGCCGACCAGATTATTTTCGTTTACCGTGGCGAGCGCCTTGTGGACGTATGCAAAGGATTCCTTGAGGAAGTTGAGGATATCCGCTTTGCTGGTGATGGAGGCCGGTCCGGATTCTCCGCCAGTGTCCAGGGGAGGCTTTTGCTCCAGAAGCGCAGCCCCGAGAATGTAGTTCACCGCCGCCACGTGCTTGATCTGCTCAGCATAAGTCCGCGCGCCTTTGAATTCTCCGTTGGTGGGGGCGAATCCGAACTTATCTTCTGGCATGGCCTCTGCCGCGGGTACGAACTCATGCTCCATGTTCAGGACGGTGTGATCCAAAACCTCGGTTACCGTCCTGTGTTCATCTTTTGGCTTGGCCATCTGTGCCGCTGCCGTCATGGTCAAAACCAGCAAACCGCACACAACCAATCCCAGTCGCTTCATCATTCGGGGCCCCTTATTGTTGTTTTTTAATTTGTCTTAGTCTCACACTTAGTCGCGTACTACCGCCGGAGCCATTTTCAGCTCCGACGCCGTCAAACGATGCCGCCGGATCGTCGTCAGTCCCGCGATCATCGCCAAGGCCGACCAGGCCAGCGCCTCGGGCACGCCCTGCCGCGCGGCCAGCCATCCCCAAACCGCGCTGCCCACGGCCATACCACCTTGCAGAACGAGCAGGTACATGGAGAGCGCCCGCGCCCGCATCCACGACGGACACATGGTCTGCGCCACGACGTTGAAACAAGCCAGAATGCCGATCCAGGCCGCACCCGCCGTAAACAATACCAGACAGAGCCACTCAAAGATATGGACCTGGCCGGCGAGGAAGGTCATGGCGGCGAACACAACGGTCGCGCCAGCCACCAGCCCGTCCACTGAGTACTGCAGGCGCAACCGAGGCAGCAGGGCGGCGCCCGCCAGCGCGCCCAGGCCGAAGCAGGTCAGGAGGAATCCGTATCCCTGGGCTCCATGCGGCTGGCAGACCACCGGAAGTAGCGCCAGGAGGGAAGTTGCTCCAAAGCTGAAGGCCCCGGTGCGAATCAGCACCGAGCGGACTTCAGGGGCTCCGCGCACATAACGAAAACCCTCGGCAATCGCGTTCCAGACGCGCTGCCTGGGCAGCGTCTCGCGTGCAGTCTGCTTCCACTTGCACAAAAAGTAGATCACGCCAAAGAATGACGCCGCATTGACGAGAAACGACCATCCTGATCCCGCGGCTGCCACGACGATTCCGCCGAGCGCGGGACCGACGGCGCGGGCCACGTTGAATCCAGCGGAATTCAGGGCCACTGCGGAAGCATGCCGCGCCGGAGAAACCACGTCGGGGGTGATCGCCTGCCACGCCGGATCATTCATCACCGCGCCCAGCCCCAGCAGGAACGTGAAAGCCAGCAGCATCCACGGATCGACAGCATGCAGCAGAGTTAGCACGCCCAGCGCGGCCGAGGCCACGACCATCCATCCTTGGGTGAACAACAGAAGCCGCCGTCGGTCGACCATGTCGGCCAGTGCACCGGCGGGCAGCACCACCAGAAACACAGGGACCGCCGCGGCTGCCTGTACCAGGCCGACCATCAGCGGAGAAGTCGTGAGCTGCGTCATCAGCCAACCCGCGCCGACGTTCTGCATCCAGGTTCCGGTATAAGAAATGACGGCGGCAAGCCATAGGGACCGGAACAGCGGTTCGCCCAAGGGAGTCCAAGCGGCGTCCGGGCGCCGCATTCCCGTGCCATGAATCGGAACTGAAATCTGATCGGCCAAGCAGTCCTCTGTGTCCTCTGTGGCTAATGTTGCGGTCGCGAATTGACAGCAGCAACAAACGGCCACTGCGAATCCTTCCAGGCTCGTATCAAGTAAATGATCACACCCGTCAGTAGAATGATAGCGGCGTACCGCATCTCCTTCTGCCAGTTCTCCCGGTTAAACAATATGAAGAGGAACCCGGCGGATGCCAGTAACGCCGGTAACGGATACAGCCACATGCGAAATGGCCGGCGCATCTCGGGCCGCGTAATTCGCAGCACAATCACTCCTACCGCTTGCACCAGAAATTGCAGGATCAGCCGGATCACGACCAGCGCCGCGATGGCATCTTTCAGGCGCAGAAAACAGAAGGCCGCCGCTACGACTCCCAGAGCCAGCAGGGAAATATGGGGGAAACGGTGCACGGGATGGACCTTGGCGAAGGCCTTGAAATAGTTGCCGTCCTTCGCCGCGGCATAAGGAACCCGGGAGTATCCCAGCATCAGGGAAAAGACCGAGGCAAAGGCCGTGACGATCACCATGCCCGTGACCAGTCGGGCCGCCCACGCTCCGTAGACCCGCTGCATGAATAACGAAACAACATACAGGCCAGTGTTGTTCTGTCCCGCTTGCAACATCTCCCGCCAGGGCACGACGGCGAGGACGCAGACGTTCATCATGAGATATAGACAGGCGACCAGCAGAATAGAAAGCAACAGGGCGCGAGGAATATTCTTTTCCGGGTCTTTGATCTCGTCGCCTAGAAAACTGACGTTGTAATATCCCCAATAATCGTAGGTGGCGATGAGCATGGCTCCGCCCAGCCCGGTTAGAAAATGGTGGGAGATCGTGAATGCGCCAGGGGGGAAATCAAAGGCGCGTGCGGCGTTAAAGTGGGTCAGTCCGGCGAAGATGATCCAGCCGATCGTTCCCATCACGCCAAACCAGAGTATTTTCGATAGCCGGCCGATGGCCGTAATGTTGCGGTAGAGCAACAGCACGGTGAAGAAACAGATCAAGACCGCGACGGCCGTTCCCGGCGTGACGATCGTACTTGCCTGCAGGGTTCCCACCCATGGAATATGTGCTGCTGCCTCATGGTGCGCGAGCACCGTATCCAGTGACGGCCAGTAGTAGGCGGCGTATCCCGCCAGTCCGATGCATCCGGTGGCGATCGACAGAGGCGCGGAAAACGAAACCTGCCAGATGAAGAGGAACGAAATCAACCGTCCCCACTTCTGCGGTCCGTACATCTCGCGCAGGTAGCGATACGATCCGCCCGACGCCGGCAATGCCGCGCCCAGTTCTGCGGAGACGAGTCCGTCACACACGGCCAGCAGCGCGCCTGCGACCCAACCCAGCAGCGCCTGCGGTCCGCCCATGGCGCTTACCACCAACGGCATGGTGATGAATGGACCCACGCCGATCATGTCGATCATATTCAGCGCGGTCGCGCTCCACAGCCCCATGCCGCGGATGAGACTCGGAGAACCCGAACTGCTCTGAGTAGGAGATAACATTCTCGAAGAGTCGAAGCACCGCTAAGGAAGAAGCAGGACCCTCCCGCTGACCTGGCGCTGTTCAAAGGCGGCATGCGCATGGGCGGCCTCAGCTAGTGGGTAGGTTCGATCAATCTTGATGGAAACTCTTCCGTTCTTTACCCAGTCAACGAATAGCTCGAGGTAGTGAGGATATTCCTTGATATGCGGCAGTCCGTTGGTGCGGGTAACAAACAGCGACCCCTTTTCCTGCAGCGTCATCAGGTCGAAAGGCGGGACGTAGCCACTGGATTGCCCGTAGATCACGAGGTATCCGCCCGCCGTCAGGCTGTCGAGGTTTGCCGTGAACGTGTCTTTGCCGACTCCATCGTAGACGACGCTCACGCCTCGGCCATCGGTAATTCTGCGTGCTTCCTTTGCGATGTCAGATTGCGTGGAAATGATGACTGCGTCTGCGCCCGCGTCCCTTACGAATTCTGCCTTGTTCTCAGCAGAAGTAACCCCAATTACGCGTCCGCCCCGAATCTTCGCCATCTGGCACAGCAAGAGGCCAATGCCTCCGGCCGCAGCCTGAATTAGGCACCAGTCGCCGGATTTGACCGGATAGGTGAAATGAGTGAAGACGTACGCGAGGAAGCCCTGGTTCATTCCGGCCGCTGCCTGCTCAAAGCTGATTCCTTCCGGAATTCGTATCAGCCGCACGGCCGGGACCAAGGCATGGCTTGCATAGGATTCCCCCACGAAGCTGACGCGGTCGCCCACCGCGACATTGCTGACTTCGGGCCCAAGCGCCTCTGCGACTCCAACCCCCTGACTGCCCAGAGTAGTAGGAAGATCCGGTCCGCCCGTGCCCGCGCGCTGATAAAACGCCTGCCCCACCAACTCGCCTCGCCGCTTCTGCACATCGAGAAAATTAACGCTTGCCGCGTGGACGCGAACCACTGCCTGCCCAGCACGCGGAACCGGCACTGGGAGTTCTTCCAATTGCATGACCTCTGGCTCACCGTAGTCATGAATGCGAACGGCGCGCATCATGTCCACTCGTGTTTCGCCAGCCGCGTCTTGCGTGTCTGAGATGTCCATTGGGCGATTGCACACGCCTCGTCTAGGCTACTTCTTTTCATGCCCCGCGCTTAGAAGATTTACGTACAGCCTTACCGCGCCTGGCACGCCAGCGGGCAGCTGCCGAAAGAACGCGTAGGCCGCATAAATGTACGTGCCCTTGCCATACTGCACGCGCAGAAGGCCGCCTTTCTGCTCGTCTTCTCCCGGATCGTGGCACGACAACAGCGGGGTGAAATGGTCGTCCCATTTGTCCATAAAGTAGAGGCCGCGCTCCTGGACCCAGCCGTCGAAATCTTTCGCAGTGATCGTGTTGGGATAATGAAAGACGGAATCGTCGGGCGCCAGAATTTCCACCGGAGCCTCCTCCACTGAAACCCGAGCCCGGCTCAACTCTGCCGAATACGGAGTGAACTTCCCGCTGTTGAAGTCGCCCGTGCCCGTGTTGTATTGCACCACCAGGGTGCCGCCGGCGGAAACGAAGTCGAGCAGCTTCTTGTTATTGGTTACCACATCTTTCTGCGTGTCGTAGGCGCGAATGCCGAGCACGATGGTTCCGTACTTGCTGAGATCCTCGGTTGCGATTTTCTCCGCGGGAATCAGCGTGACGTCCATGCCAACCTGCTTCAGCACAGTTGGAATGTCATCGCCCGCGCCCATGATGTAGCCGACTTTCAAATCATGCGGCGCATGCACGTCGACGATGCTCACGCGCTGCCGCGCAGGCTGGTAGTAATAAAAGCTGCCCAGATCTTCGCGCGTGACCAGCGTGTATCCTTCGCTGTATTTCTCACCTTCTGATTCCAACACCGCACGCACTGTCGTCCGCCCTTGCTGCAAGCCGGTGGTGAATACCCTGAACTGGAAATCTTGCTTCTCTCCACGTTTCTTCAAGCCGACGGCGAACTCTGTGGGCTCGGAGCGCCAGCCATTTGGCAGCTCCAGCCGCAGCACGCCTTTCACATCGCGCTGCAGATTACTGGTCACGCCGACAGCAACGGTGGAGGTCGATCCGTTGTGGGTCGAGATCACTTGCGTCCCCGGCTCCAGCACCACCGAGAATGCGGGCACGATGGCCAACGGACGCGCGCGCTGTTTCCCGGAATCATCGATAAATGGCGCGACCACTACGGCGTTGATTCCGTTTCTTGCCGGCGCCGTTCCGCCGACTGAATACTCCACCCGCGCCCGCAGCGCTGGGGGCGGGAAGGGAAGCGTGACATACTTTGCGTCGTCGATGTGATTCACGGCCTCGGTTTCGGGATCATCCCGATGCCAGTACGGCCGGGTGTACTTCGCATCTTTCGGCACGCGCAGACGGAAGTTTGCATACAGGTCTTCTCCTGCCTTGACGGTCTCGGGCTTGGTCCTCCCGCTGATCGTGTTCCATCCGGCTGGAACCTCCAGCTTGATGTGATCAATTAGCAAGGGCATTTTTGATCCGTTGTGAAACGTCACCGCCACCGTGAACTCCTGTCCCGGTGAAACCGTAGTCAGGGCATCCGCTTCTTTCGCTGCGTGAGACTGGGGGTTGCCGTCGGAAGACACATCCGCCGAGAGGCTGACGCCCAAGGCGAGATTCAGAGCGGTCTCTGCCTGCTGCTGCTTCTCGGCAATGCGCGTTAGCAAATCGAGTTTCGTGGCGGCGCTCAAGGCGCTTCCCCGGATGTCATTCGTTACTCGATTCACATGGGCGACCACTTTCATCAGCGGCGCCGTTGCCGCCGAAGCATCGCTGCCTTTCGCTGAAGCTGCCGCTTGCTCCACCTGCTTGGCGATATCAGTCAGCTCCTGGCGCAGGCCTGGAACCTTCTTCTCTTCCGCTCCCAGCCCGACCGCCAATCCCGCCCACGTCGTGTCGATGCCGTCGAGGAAACTCTTCTCGTGCCCGTCCTTGCCAATGGCCGACGGCACAACCGAATCGACCAGGCGGTAAAATGTGAACCGGTCGCCCGGATCAATCGTCCAGTTCGCCGCGCCTTGCGACATCTGATGCCGTAGTCCCTGCATCGCGAACTGCACGTAGCCCATGCCGAGTTCCGCGCTTTTTTCGCCCGTATTCAACTTCAAGGTCCAGTCGGCGTCCGGACAAGTCATCGCCCCAAAGCCGCACACGTTGCCGATGTAAAACTTCTTCGCCTGCCACGGTTGGAGTCCTTCGGCAATCTGCTCGGGAAAGCGCTTGGGATTGGCGGCGGCGCGGAACGCCTCTTTCGCCAGAATGCTCGACGCCTGATGATGACCGTGGCCATCGCGCTCGGTGCCGGAAAAGCGCGCCACCAGCACATCGGGACGGAATATCCGAATCACGCGGACCACGTCGGCGAGCGCCGTATCGTGCCCGCCCCACTTCTGAAACGTCTCTTCGGGATTCTTCGAAAATCCAAAATCCGCGACGTGCGAAAAGCGTTCCTGCACGCCGTAGTACTGATCCGAGGCGAGCAACTCCTCTGCGCGTAGGACGCCCAGCACGTCAGACAAATTGCTTCCAATCTTGTTCTGCCCACCCTCGCCGCGATTCAGCGTCATCAGGAGCGTGCTCACGCCGCGCCCCCGCGCCTCGAGCGTCAGCATCCCACCATCTTCGTCATCCGGATGAGCGACTACCTGCATCAGCCGCGCCGTAGTTCCCAACCGCAGAAGTTCCAGGTGCAGACCGGCCATGCCCTCATCCTGCGGAATCTCCGCAGGCACGCCTTGATACAGCAGCCCGGGAGGATCGGCGAGAACGTCCAGGTTCGGGGAAGAATTGCTTGATGAACTCGACGCAGCAGACTTTGCCGCCTGCGATGCCGGCTTCTCCGCCATGGGACTCTGCGCTGTGGCGACAACAGAAAGAATCGCCAGGACGCAAAGGAACTTCACGCCAAGAAAATGCAGGCTCTGAAAAAGAGAGGAGCCGCGGCGCCGATTGGGCCGCAGCAGGCTAGGGGTTCCGGAATGTCTCACGTTACAAGGATGGGGCCTACCCCCGGTTTGACGCAAATTCTTTCCAATCTTGACTCAGATTAGACGCCCGTAACACCGAACAGTGAGCCTGGTACCCGTTGGTGGGCTCGGAAAGCAGGGAGCTGAAAGCCGAAAGCCGGAAGCCGTCTCACACGTCGCACAACTCCACTGCCTTCCGCAGCGACTCCCGCGGATCGCCTGTCGGCACGAACTCATGCGCCACGTAGCCCTTAAACCCCGTGTCGGCGATGGCCCGCATCACTCCGTCCCACTGAACCTCCTGCGTGCCGTCGAGTTCATGCCTTCCCGGAACGCCGCCCGTGTGAAAATGCCCAATCCACTGGATGTTTGCGCGGATCGTAGAGATCAGATCGCCTTCCATGATCTGCATGTGATAGATGTCATACAGCAGCTTTACGTTCGGCGAGTTCACTTCCTGCACCACCCGCACTCCCCAGGCCGTGTGGTCGCACATGTAATCGTGATGATCCTTCCTGCTGTTGAGCAGTTCCAGGCAGATCGTCACGCCATGATCTTCCCCAATCTTCTTGACGCGATTCAGCCCCGCAATTGTGTTGCGCGCGCCTTCATCGTCTGACATACCCGCACGATTGCCAGAAAAGGTAATCACGTTCGGCACGCCGGCCTTCGATGCTCGTGGAATGTTTGTGCGAAATGCCTGCTCAATCGCGGGGTGATTCTCGGTGCGGTTGAGAGCCTTCCCGATGTCCCCGCCGCCCGCGTATCCCATGGTGCATACGATTCCGTAGCGCCGCGGGATTTCATAGTCGTCGGGCTGTAGCAGATCGACGCCCCGCAGACCGATCTTTGCGGCGTACTCTGCCAGTTGATCAACAGGAATCTTGGGGTAACACCACTGGCAGACCGATTGGTGAATGCGGCCTTTGCGAGCGGCTGTATCGGCACCGGCTGATAGAACGGGAAGAACCGTCGCTGCCGCCCCGACGATTGATGACTTCAGCAGCGCCCGGCGAGTGAAATTTCCCATAAGATGAAAAAGTTCTTCTGAGAACCAGACGCATTTGTCCGGGCACCCGCTTCGCTTGCGGAGCGGACGAATGTGTCCGCCCCTACGTTAGAAGTTGCGCCCTTCCTTGAATACCGCCTGGCAGTTACCGGACGCTGTCAGCACTTCATTGAAGGCCGTGTCCTTGCGCAAGTCCTTCAGGAGTGGATCTTCGAGCAACGCCGAGTACGCGCAATAATTCTGCTGCACTGCCGCTTTTAGAAGGCGTAGCGCAGGCTCACTCTGTCCGCATGCGGCCATCAGCGCGGCCTGGTGATACCACAGTTCAGGATCGGGCTCCATTATCACCGACGATTCGGTCTCGCGTACGATCTTCGCGAGGTCGGGGGGACGCTGTGCTGCCGTGCACGCATCCAGCAACTCGCGGTGATACGTCGCAGCCTTTCCCACGTTCTTGGCCGTGGAATGCGCCTCGCCAATGTTGCCCTCCGCCAAGTACACATACGGAGTTACCCAGGCAGCCCATTCTGACCCCGGGTCCAGGTGCACGAAATCCATCGCGCGGTCAGTCTTGCCCATCTCCAGGAACGTCCACGCGCAGGACCGGAAAGCGAAATTTCCCGGATCGAGTTGCCGAGCCGTGTTGCACTCCTGCCCCGATTGTTCGAGCATGCCGGCATAGCGCAGCACGTAGCTGAGTGCGAAGTGGGCGTCCGCGCTCTGCGGACGCCGCCGCACTAACTCCGTCGCGGCATCGTAGGCGCGGCCGAGTTCTCCGCGCATCACGCGATTGGTGATGAGCAGGCTGGCCGCCATGACCCGGTTCGGGTCGAGGCCGATTGCCCGCTCGTAAGCCGCGCTCGATCGCTGGAACTTTTCTTCACCGCCCCCGCCATAGGCCGAGTCGAAATAATATCGCTGTCCCAGCGCTTCCCACGCCGGAGCGTAGCTGGGATCGATCCCCACGGACCACTCCAGCATCTTGATCGCTTCCTTGTTTGGTCCAGGGTCGTGCGGCACAGCGACACTCCGCAGATACAGGTCATACGCTTGCTGGTTCTTGGGCCGCGAGGTAGCCGAATCGAGCGTGCCGGCAGCCCCGCCTAGGATCGGCAGGAGCCCATGTTGCACCTGGTTCGTCAGTTGCTCGCGCAGTCCAATCAGGTCTTCAGCCTTGCCCGTCGCTGTGCCCTGCCACAGGAGTCGCTCGGTCGGTACATCGATTGCCTCAAGGGTGACCGTGAGTTGGTCGCCCTGCTTCATGAAGTGCCCTTGCAGCAGGCGCCCCACGCGAAGTTCCTGCCCGACCTTTTTCGGATCGATGTCCGGCGACACATACTTGCGTGTGACCGAGGAAGGCCGCACCTCCAGCGAGCGGGAATAGGTCAGTACGCTCGAAAGTTCATCGGCCAATGCAAAACGCAAGTAGTCGGTGTTGATGTCTCCGTTAATGTTCTGCAACGGCAGGACCGCGATCGCATGCTGCTGTTCCGCGTTCGCCACTTCCCGGTGCTTGTACCACCACGCTCCGACCGACCCTAGCACGGCCAGCAGCAGACCAGCCATGCCGAAGAGCAGATACGTTTGCAGGTTCGAATTTCTGCCAAAGGTTCTTGACGCGGCCCGCAGCTTTACCACGGTGGCGCTTCCGCTCTTGACCGTCCCCGACTCGGTCTCGCGCTTCAACTGTGCCAGGTCTGATCGCATCTCCGCTGCGCTCTGGTAGCGGTGTGTGCGATCTTTCTCCATCGCCTTGCCGATGATACCTTCCAGTTCGATGGGAATCTTCGGATTCAAATCCTTCGGAGGGACGGGCTTCGAATGCAGCACCGCATCGAGTGTGACCAGCGAGTTATTGCCCGTGAACGGCTTCTTTCCTGTGGCCATTTCGTACAACACGGTACCAAACGAAAACAGGTCGCTGCGCGCGTCGATGGTCTCGCTGCGGGCCTGCTCGGGCGACATATAAACCGCGGTGCCGGGAATTATTCCAACCGCGGTCAGCGAGAGATCGGCAGCGCCGTCGTCTTCGGCGTGCACCAGTTTCGCCAGTCCGAAGTCGAGTACTTTCACCTGTCCGTTCGGGGTCAGGAAAATGTTGGCGGGCTTGATGTCGCGATGCACGATCCCCTTGGCGTGCGACGCCACCAGTGCATCCGCTATCTGCACGCCCACGTCGAGCACTTCCTCGATCGCCATAGGGTGCCCGCCGATGTGTGCTTTCAGGCTTTCGCCCTCGAGCTTTTCCATAACAATGAAAGGATGGCCGCTGTTGTCTTCAATGCCGTGGATCGTGCAGATATTAGGATGGTTAAGCTGCGATGCTGCCCTTGCTTCGCGGGTAAAACGCTCCAGCGATTTGGGGTCGCCAGTCAGATTTTCCGGGATGAACTTCAGGGCAACGTGCCGCCCCAGTTTGAGGTCCTCGGCCTCGTAGACAACGCCCATACCCCCGCCCCCAAGCTTGCCAAGGATGCGGTAGTGGGAGACCTGCTGGCCGATCATGAAAGCGCGTGACCTTGTTCGGCGGTAATGTTAGGCCCCCAGCCGAATCCGGTCAACTCCCTTATTTCCCGCTGCCTACAGCGGGGATCGGAGGATGCTCGCGAGCTTTCAAGTGGCAACGGAGGGGGCAATGAGAGCGACGGGGATGATTCAACGAATGGGCGGGACTTCTGGGACGGGAGCGATATGGGGAAGGCGGCGCGACCTGCAGTCATGCCGTTAACCATCTGCATGTCGTTCCGGTATTAGCCGCTGGAGGGATTCATCCCCGAAAACATTCCTGCAACTCCCGTTTGGGACCGCGCTACGATTGGTTCCCATTTTGTCCTCATCTACGTCCTTACGGTGAGATGTCCGCCCACCCAAGCGAGGTTTACGAGAATATGATGAAGAAAGGACGAAACTGCGGGTGATGTGCTCGTAGGAGGCAACCTTCATGAACGCGGCGGCAAGTACTCCCAACCCATGGCCAACGACGCCAGCAGACCAACACGAGGCTATCCGCCGGCGCGCCGAAGAAATCTACATCCGCAATGGGAGAGTCCCGGGCCGTGACCTCGAAAACTGGGCGCAGGCCGAGCAGGAGATCGCCCGCGAATCGTCCCAGGTCAGGCGGACCGCGATCATCGTCAAAGTTAACGGCATGGAGTACGTCGGCGAGTACAACCCAGCCTCGTCCGATGGGTATCTTCCGGGCGAATTCGGACCCGGTGCCTCGGTTCCCGTCCGCTTCCACGGCGACAAGATGCTGGTTAAACGTCCCAATGGAAAGATTCTGGAGACCACTATCGTCAAGAAAAACGGCTGAGCTATTCCCGCACGATTCAATCGGGCGCTGAATGGATTGAACCTTTACCACTGAGGACACGAAGGATCACGAAGGAACCCCCTGGAAATAAGGCCTCGGCTCTACTTCGTGCCATTGGCGGTAAAGACCATCAACCGAGTGCTAGCCGATCGTCTTGGTACTATTGGGGAGAATGCTGAATCTGCTGAGCCTGCTGGCTCCCGCGCCAAGACGACGGAGCACGCAGAGTTTTGCCACAACCCTGCGGCACTTGGGCGCGCTTGGACTTTTCTTTCTGGCAATCCTCGACAGCTCGCCGATTCCGACCTTCGGCGGCCCAGATATTCTCACTGCCATTCTTTCTGCCAGTCATCGGAACCCATGGTATGAGTACGCGACCATGGCAACTTCGGGATCGGTTATCGGTGCGTACATTACGTTCAGCCTCGCCCGCCATGCGGGAGCGGCTTTTCTGGACAGAAAATTCAAGAAAGGCAAAGTATCAAGGTTCCTGAAGTTGTTTAAGAAATGGGGCACGGGAACTCTCGCCGCCTCGGCGGCTATTCCCTTTCCAACCCCGACCAGCATGTTTTTCGCGGCGGCCGGCGCCTCCGATTATCCTTTGGGGAAGTTTCTCGCTGTGGTCGCCATTTCCCGGGCAGTCCGCTATTCGGCCATTGCCCTCGTGGCAGACCTCTACGGACGTCACTTCATCCGCGCACTCCGCCATCCCGCCCAATATTGGGGCTGGATGTTGCTGTTTGTCACGATCATGATTGCTTTGGTGATCGGAGGGATCATGCTCAACCGCCGTTTGGAGACGGCGCCCGCAAAGTGATGCGCCTCCCACTCCCCGACCACGGTCGTTGTGGCATTGCCAGAAATCGGTCAGTTCTCAGGAACATAGGAAATTACTTGCGCAAGAGACCCTCGAAGGATCAGTTATAATGGTGAGGGCACTCTCCATTCCTCAAGTAACCATCAAGACGGGCCTCAAGGCGCCGGACGGGCGCGAAGAACTTCTCACGGAATATGTGTGCGACCACGCGGGCTGTCCTAATATTGCGACCCATGCCCTTGGATTCGTGAGAGAGGTCGGGGCTATGGCGGCCGTCTGCGACGAGCACGTGCCCAAACCCCGTCCCTAACGAGCTCTCCTCAAACCTATTCGCCCGGTTGCTTCCCCCTCGGCGAAGGTACCACCACATGTCAGAACTGAGTCTAATGCCCCCCGCGAGACTGTACGTTTTGACAGTTCCCTCGGCGCGGCGAGGCTTCTAGCGTGTGATGGAAATCGAGACCAGTACGCCCTTTTCTCCCATGCTCACGTCAGTACTCAGCCCCGTCAGAAAGGAAGCTCACGATGAATGATCAAGACAATATTCCACGAACAGTTCTTCCCATCCCCGATCCACCGCGTACCGGGCTGATGCTGTACGATGCGAAAGATCCGGAGAATAAGTATCCACCGATCACCCAGCTGCGCCCGCCCAAGGGTGCACCCAACGTTCTGGTTATTTTGATTGACGATGCTGGCTTTGGGTCTTCCAGCGCCTTTGGCGGACCATGCGCCACGCCCAACGCGGAAGCCCTCGCAGCCGGTGGCCTTAAGTTCAACCGCTTTCACACGACTGCGCTTTGCTCGCCGACGCGACAGGCCATGCTGACCGGACGCAATCACCACACGGTTGCTATGGGCGGCATCACCGAGATTGCCAGCGGGTCGCCCGGATATAACTCGATCCTGCCGAACAATTGCTCGCCCCTAGCCCGGACGCTGAAGCTCAACGGCTACGCGACCGCGCAGTTCGGCAAGTGCCACGAAGTACCAGTCTGGCAGACCAGTCCGGCCGGACCGTTTGATGCGTGGCCAACTGGCGGTGGCGGATTCGAATACTTCTACGGCTTCATCGGCGGCGAAGCACACCAATGGTATCCATCGTTGTATGAAGGAACCACGCCAGTCGAGGTAAAGAAGACGCCGGAAGAAGGCTATCACTTGGTGGAAGATATGACCGAGAAGGCTATGAACTGGATTGGGCAAGAGAAAGCGCTCATGCCAGATAAGCCATTCTTTGTCTATTTCGCGCCGGGCGCGACCCACGCTCCGCATCACGTCCCGAAAGAGTGGGCGGACAAATATAAAGGTAAGTTCGATCAGGGCTGGGACAAACTGCGCGAAGAGACCATCGCACGGCAGAAAAAACTCGGCGTCATTCCGCCCGATTGCCAACTCACGGCACGGCACAAAGAAATCCCGTCATGGAATGAAATGCCGGCCGCCCTGAAGCCCGTGCTCATCCGGCAGATGGAGGTCTACGCCGGCTTCATGGAGTACACCGATTACCATGTCGGACGTTTAGTGGACTCCATTAAGAAGCTCGGCATTCTCGACGACACGCTGATCTATTACATCATCGGCGACAACGGCGCGTCCGCCGAGGGCACGCTGAATGGTACCTACAACGAGATGATCAACTTTAACGGCGCCTCGGCTTTGGAGACGCCAGAGTTCCTGATGGAACGCATCGACAAACTGGGCGGGCCGGAATCCTATAACCATTTTGCCGTAGGCTGGGCGCACGCCATGAATACGCCGTACCAGTGGACCAAGCAAGTGGCTTCGCATTGGGGCGGAACACGCAATGGGACGATCGTGCACTGGCCCAAGGGGATCCAAGGAAAGGGCGAGCTTAGAAGCCAGTTCTGTCACTGCATCGACGTGGCGCCGACCATCCTGGAGGTGGCGGGTTTGCCACAACCGCTTTTCGTAAACGGGGTCCAGCAGCATCCGATCGAGGGTGTCAGCATGGCGTACGCGTTCAATGACGCCAAAGCGGCCGAGCGCCACGAAACGCAGTACTTCGAAATGTTCGGCAACCGCGGGATTTACCACAACGGCTGGACTGCGGTGACCCGGCACAAGACGCCGTGGATTCTCATCGGCGAGAAAACGCCGGCGTTCGATGACGACGTTTGGGAACTCTACGACACCACAAAAGACTGGAGCCAGGCGAACGACCTGTCGAAGCAGATGCCAGAGAAGTTGCACGAACTGCAGCGCCTGTGGCTGATCGAAGCGACACGCTACAACGTGTTGCCTCTCGATGACAACCTCGGTGCACGGCTGAACTCCGATACGGCAGGCCGCCCACAGCTGATCAAGGGTAAGTCCCAAATCCTGTTTGGCAGCATGGGGCGCCTGTCGGAGAACTCGGTGCTCAACCTGAAGAACAAGTCCCATGCGGTGACAGCGGCGATCGTTGTCCCCGCAGGCGGAGCCGAAGGCGTCATCGTCGCCCAAGGCGGCAACATCGGGGGCTGGAGCCTATATGCCAAAGCAGGGAAACTCAAATACTGCTACAACCTGCTTGGCATCCATCAGTTCTATGCCGAGTCCGCGAGTGCTCTGCCTCCGGGCGAGCATCAGGTGCGCATGGAGTTTGCCTATGCTGGTGGTGGCCTGGGCAAGGGTGGCACTGCGTCGCTGTTCGTGGATGGCAAGAAAGTTGGCGAGGGTAAGGTCGCGGCCACAGCAGCCATGGTCTTCTCAGCCGACGATGGTTGCGACGTGGGCGTCGACACTGGGTCTCCGGTGTCGCCGGACTACGGATCGCGCGGGAACGAGTTTACGGGTCAGGTCAAGGGCGTGCAACTCGCCATTGCTGAAGACGCCATAAGCCTCGATCACCTCGTCTCGCCTGAGGAAGCGATCCACATTGCCTTGGCTCGGCAGTAAAAAAGTTGTTGTGCGTTCCTTTTGGGCCCCGTCCAAGTTCGTTTTGGGCGGGTTTTTTTTACGGATGAACGTGCTCGGCGGGACCGCCCTTTAGCCGCGATCTGCTAGTGAGCCGCGACCAACCGCCCATAGGTGGGCTTCATCGCCATATACTTCGTGTTGGTCAACAGGTGGGTTTTCATCTGGCTGTCGAGGGTGAACATCTGGTATTCCCCGGTCCATAATTCACACTTCGGCCGCTCCTCGCCCACCGCGATGTATTGCGTTCCGACGCGATTCAAAGCCGTGAACGCAATGGTCTGGCCGTCGAGTGACCAGGCGGGAAAACAGAAATCCTGGCGCTTGGAGAATACGAGCCTTTGTTGTCCGGACCCATCGGGCGCCATGGTAAATAGCGCGGGATGCTCGCCTTCACGGTCCGAAACGAACACAATATCCTGGCCGCTCGGCGACCAGGCTGGCGCCGATTCTTCAGCTTTATTGTTGGTGAGCCGCCGGACGTTCGATCCATCTGAGTTCATGGCGTAAATCTGGAACTTGCCATCGCGGTTGGAAGAAAAGACCATCTGCTTGTCGTCCGGAGACCACGAGGGGGAAAGTCCGTGATCTGCGATCCGTTTCATGTTCGTGCCATCCGGATCCATGACCCACACCGCGGGATTGCGGCTCGGGTGAGGCAGGGCGAAGCTGTAGAACGCGATCTTCTTTCCGTCGTGCGACCACACGGGGCCGCACGAATCGCCGGTGGTGATCTTGGTGATTCGCTTCTCACCCGTTCCATCCGCATTGTTTACGTAGATCTGCGAGTACTGATCTTCGCGCAGGGAACAGTAGGCGATCTTCGTGCCGTCCGGCGAAACCGACGGATCGTAGCCGTTGAGATGTAAGTCCGTGATCCCGCTGCCGTCGGGATTCATGGTGGCCAGCAGGTTCATCTTTGCGTCTGAAGCGGCGTGGTACAGCATGCTAGGATCATCGACCGAATTCAGGTTTACGCCACCCCTCGAGTCGGATGCCCGCGTGTCACCCGACAACCTCATTCCGGAAGAAGCGGTGGTGATGACAGGATCTGGCCGCACAAAAACAATCTTCTCTGTCGCTTTGATCCCGCCTTGCGAGAATGCCGGAAGCGCCAGCAAACACGCACACGCGCCAAACATTATTCGAAAGTCCTTCATTTCCTACCCTCCAGAGAAAGTTGGGCAGCTCACAAGTCCAGCCGTGGTGGCCAGCCATCAAGCTGCTATTCGTCCAGATACAGCCCCGCCGAGGCTCCCACCCACTCCATATTCTTGTTGTGATCCACGCCCATCATCAATCCGCGTCCGGTGCGGATGATCGTCATCACCGGCGTCAATTCGTCGAGCCAAATGTACATGACCCGAACTTCCGCCTTAGTCCCGCCAAACGGAGTCGCGATCACCGGCGCAAAATTCATGCGCTCCTGCAAAATGTAGTACGGTCGTCTCTCGGCCGGAATCGCAGCGATCTCTTCTTTCGTCGGCGCAATGATCACTCCCAGCCCCGCAAAGGAATAGAGCGGCTTGAGAGCAAAATTTTCTAGATCCGCAGGAATCTCTTCGAGTCGATCCAGAAACCACGTTTTCGGCACCGATGGATGCTTCAGGTAGGGAATCGAGAACTTGCTGATGCGGAAATACCAGTTGGGATGCCCCGCCCACTCCACATCAAGATCGTCGCGCCAGTCAAACGCGAGTTTCACATGCTTGCGCTCAAGTTCGTCGACAATCGCGCGGTTGTAAATCCGCTGGACGGGAATTCGCTTTCCGCCGTGGTCATAATAGAGGCGCGACCCATCCTTCTTAATGTCCATGATATCGACGGTCCTCACGCCGAGCATCTTTTCTGTTAGCAGAAAATCCGGCAGCGTCTTCTGGTGCGCAGGATCGATCTCCATCAAAATCACATTCTCGGGATCGTGCGACCCCACAATCGCACGCCGAAGAAGCGCGCGATAAGAGGAAGACTCAAGCCCGCTCAAAAGATACTTGAGTCGCCGATCCAGCCCATACACATCGATGTAAGCGTCAGCCAGGGAAGGCTGATACGCATAGAGGGAAGGGAAGGCCTGCAACTCGACCAGCTTCGGCTGCAACTCTCCGCGCGCATCGCGCACCAAGCCAAAATCCACTTGCACGAACATCGGATGTGAAGCTTCGTTTGGAACCTTGAACTCTGGTGGAACGGCCTCGTCTGATTTCGCGCGATAGGCGGGGTTGTCGACCAACTGCCGAATCAGTTCCTGCCCATCTGACGCAATCTGATCAACCAGCGGCTTGGGGAAAAAGCACGGAGTCTCCGACAGTCGGAACTGCACATGTGTCCCGCAAGCCTCGTCCACTCGGCGCAAGAAGGCGTGATACTTCTCGGGAGTAAAGCTGTCGTTGAATTGGTGCCGCAAGGAGGGAATCATTTTGTCAGCGATCTGTCATCCTGAGCGTTGCAAAAAACGCCGACAAAGTCGGCGTTTCTTGCGAAGTCGAAGGATCCCTATCAATCTGCATCTCCCGCGGCTCAGAAGGGAGTTTCTGCGCGCTCCTACGCCTCGACCAGGAACTTCCCGATCCGCATGATCTGCTCGTTGTCGACCCAGATGTTGAACCTCCGTCCGACGACGTCGATGTGCGTGGTCGAATCCCACTCCGCGCCGGTATGCGCGCCATACGGATTTCCAAATGCAATGTGCACGCCGGGATATTTCTCGTCCTGCAGAATCTGCCCAATCACTTCTTTCAAGTCGATGTTTGTCCCGATGGCGAATTCGCCCACGCGATCGCTGTTCTCGTCGGTGTGAGTGTACTTCCAGAAATCGCTTTCCAGTTCGCGATTCTCCGAGTGTGCCTCGATCAGGCGGTTGCCCTTGATGTGCACGGTCAAAGGATTCTGCTTCAAATCTCCAAACTTCGCGCAGAGATAATCGCCAACTACGCCATCAATTACAAACGTCCCATTGACCTCGCCCGGGGTCGTAAAGATTTCGCCGCCTGGCAGGTTGCCCCATTTGTCGGTGCTGATAATCCCGCTGGTCTTCAGCCATTTGTAATTCGGATTCAAATCCGCGGTCAGATCGGTTCCCGCCGCAGTCGTAGCTCGAATCTTCGAAGCTTTGCGGACCATCTCGACAACCTTTTGGCTGAGCCGGTCCACGCGCGCAAAATCTGCTCGCATGCCCTCCAGCATGATCTGCCGGTTGATATTCACCATGTGGGCGTGGCGAATCTTGCGCCGGTTTACCACGTCGGTCATCTGAATGCGCGAGCGCAGTTCGCGGGTCTGCGCCTGCACGGCAAAAATCGAAACCTGGCTGCTCTCGAGGTCGTCGAGAATCTGCCGCGGCAAATCGGTCAGCGGGCGCTCCGCCAACTCTTCCAGCACCCAGGCATGATAAGGTGCGCCGATCTTCTCGAGTTCGCGAGCGATCGCCGCCGCAATCTCAATCGTGGCTTCGTCGGTGATCACGCACACCTGCTCGCTAGGCTGGACTCGCAGGCAAACGTTGACTGCGTTGAAGGCCCCCGGCGTGTACTCGGGGTCGAAAGGAATGTTAAGCGTGCCCCACCCTTGTCGCGCCTTGTGCGACAGAGTTGGGATCTTGACTGAATCTGAAGGATGTTCCACAGGAAAACTCATTACCCTACTTTTCGTGCGGTAGCCGGCTCCTCTTCCAGTCCGGCTTCCGTCTCCTCGATGATGTAATCGACCACTTTCTTCAAATCCCCAGTCTCCCGGAATACGCGCAACTGCCGGTCGGCGCCGCTGCCTTTTTCCAGAATGGTGTGGACGTAATTCAATTCTTCGCGCGAATCGAGTTCGTCTACTACATCGTCGACGAACTCCAGGTATTCGTGCACCAAGTCCCGCGCCGGCACTTCCGACTGCTTGCCGAAATCAACGAGTTTGCCGTCGAGCCCGTACCGCGCGGCCCGCCACTTGTTCTCCATGATGAGAGCACGGCGGTAGAGCCGGAATCCCTGATTCGCGGTGTACAGCTTGTATAGCTTGGCCACCGTAGCCTGGACCAACGCGGCTAGCGCAATGGTCTCGTCGGCGCGCATGGGAATGTCGCACACGCGGAATTCGATGGTGTTGAAGAATGGATGCGGCCGAATATCCCACCAGATCTTTTTCGCGTTATCGATGCAGTTGGTCTTGATCAGCAGCTTGATGAAATTCTCGTATTCGCCCCAACTCGGGAAGTAATCGGGAATGTTAGTCCGCGGAAACTTGTCGAATACTTTGCAGCGGTACGATTTCAGCCCGGTGTTCATGCCCAGCCAGAACGGGGAATTGGTCGACAGAGCCAGGATGTGCGGCAGAAAGTATCGCGCATGATTCATCATGTGGATCGCGGTCTCGCGGTCCTCGATCCCGATGTGCACGTGCAGTCCGAAAATCAGATTGGCCCGCGCCACCAGTTGCATGTCCTCGACGATGTTTTTGTAGCGCTGGTCGGGATGAATCTCCTGCGTGCGCCAGTCAGAAAACGGATGCGTCGCCGCCGAGGCCAACCGCAAGCCATTCTCTTTGGCCAGTCGCACCATGTTGCTGCGCAGCTTCTTGACTTCGGCTTTGGCTTCCTTAATATTGCTGCAGACCGACGTCCCCACCTCCACCACCGACTGATGCATCTCCGCCTTCACCCGCTCCTGAAGAATCATCTTCCCCTTCTCCAGGATCTCGGCATGAATATGCGAACGCAGATCCCGGGTCTCGGGATCGACGGTCTGATATTCCTCTTCAATTCCGATGGTGAAAGTAGGCTGCATAAGAGGCTTCACTATCCACGGATCGCTCTTGGCGGCATAGCAGCGCCAAAAGGTCTTAACAGTATAACAATGCTCGAATCACGCTTCGGACACCGCGGTAACTCAGTCCCACTCCTTGTTTTCTTTGACCCTCGCCCTCACAATTCTCTTGACCAGCGCGTCCGGCAAAGGCTTGTCTGCTGGAAACTGAATCGTGCCCTTGGATGTGCGGTAGCCGCTCAGTTCCTTCTGAAGCTGGTCGAGTACGCCCGAGCCTGTGGGAAAGAGGCTGCAATGGTTCTTGAATGCCGCATATCCTACGAGCATCCCGTTGAACTTGAACATCGGGATGCCATAGCTGATTACCTCTGTAGCTTCTTTGGGTACTACCGATCGAATCACCGTACGGATATGTTTCAGCGTGCTCTGCGCGGGTTCCGGCACCGCCGCCAGATATTCATCCACGTTCTTCGCGACTTTTCCTTTTCGCATAAGTTTGTCATCCTGAGCGAAGCGAAGGATCCTATGTAACTTGCCTGCACCGCATCAGCAGTCGGCCAGTTGCTTGGATCCTTCGGACCGCAAAAACCGCGGTCCTCAGGATGACAACCGGGTTGGTGGAAGCGGGACTGCAGCTCTTATTTTGGCGGCTTACGCTTCCGTGCGGCGACCCACTCGGGCTCACCCTTACGCTCAGGCTTTTGCGGCGCTGCACCGGCCATGAATTCCGCCCAGCGCAACTCCTTTACTGGACTTTCCCCTCTCACGGCCATCTTCACCGCCATCTCCGCGACCGCATTCACGATCCAGTCAAAATTCTCCTGCCCGACGGAAGTAATCTCCGCATCTGGCGCCGGATTGAGGAAGTCAATCGCGTACGGCACCCCACCTTCTACCGCAAACTCCACCGTGTTCAAGTCGTACCCCAATGCGCGGCACAGCGATCGAGCATCTTTCTCAATGCGCTCGCGCAACGCCGGAGTCGATGGGGGCGGATTCCCCTTCACGTACCGCTCGTGATGCGGAGCTTTCGGATCGTACTTCATGATGTGCACTTTGTCCTGCCCCACCACGTAGCACCGGTAATACTCGTCAAACTCCACTCCGTGCTGCAGCGTCATGCACAGCCGGCCCGTCTGGTTGTAATGATGAAAGAACTCCTCCGGCGAATGGACCTTATATACGTGCTTCCAGCCGCCGCCAGAATAGGGCTTCAGGAAAGCGGGGAAGCCGACGTAATCAAACAGCTCCTGCCAGTTCAGCGGAAACATCAAGTTCCGCATCGACAGGTCGGTCGTTCCTTCGGGATGCTTGTTGTGCGGCAGGATCACCGTGGGCGGAATGGCGACACCCATTTTGTGCGCCAGCGCGTAGTTGAAGAACTTGTCGTCCGCCGTCCACCAGAACGGATTGTTTACCACAATCGTGCCGTGCAGCGCTGCGTTTTTCAGATACGCGCGGTAGAACTCAATGTCCTGCGAAATGCGATCGACGATGACGTCATATTTCTTCGGCTCATCCATCCGGATCCCGCCGATCTTCACAAACTCCGCTTCAACACCGTCGACCTTCATCGAGTTAATCTTCTCGACCAAAGCCGGCGGAAACGTATTCTCCATGCCAAAAAGAATGCCAATCTTTTTCACGACCTACTCTCCATTCCTAATTTCTCAAGCATGTAATCCCGATAGGATCGCGGCAAGATAATCGACCCGCAGCATTCTGCAGCGGCTAAAGCCTGCCTAGGGGCAGCCAATCGGTACGGCTGAAGCCGTGCCCCTCCGCGAACCATCCTAGAAGCACTTAACGACTCTAGAAGTACTTTGCCGCCATCCTCAACCACAGCGGCCAATCGTGCTTCGAGTTATCGTTCCAAACGTCCAGCCAGTGCGGGATTGCCTTCGCATCCAACATTGCCGAGAACTTCACGTTCTGATCCAGACACATGTCCCAGTCCGCCGATCCCAGCACGATCTTCATTTGCCGGTAGCGGCTCAAAAACCAGTCATCTGTCATGTTAGGAATGAAATCTGGAGGATTGTTGAAGTAGCAATCGTTGTCGTAATACCCATCGAGAAACTGGTGGATATCGAACGCCCCGCTCATGCTCACACAATGCGTCACCACATCCGGATGCTTCAAAGCAAAATTCACCGCATGGTAGCCGCCAAAGCTGCAGCCCGTCACCGCCAGTTTCCCCGCCTGATTCTTCCATCGGATGAAGGGCAAGAACTCATGCAGGATATAGCGCTCATACTGCAAATGCCGCAGCACCCGCACTCGCGGATGCACGCCTTTGTTGTACCAACTCTCGGTGTCGACGCCATCCGTGCAAAAGACCTGCAGTTCGCCCCGCTCGATCTTCGGAGCCAGCACGCCAATCATCCCGCGGTCTTCATACTCGAAGAATTTTCCCATCGAGGTCGGGAAGACGAGCAGCGGCATCCCGGAATGCCCGAAGACCAGCGCTTCCATATCGCGGTGCAGTTCCTGGCTGTAAGCTTTGTGATATTCGCGATTCATCGTGAGCGGAGACTATCTCTGCCGCCGCAGAAACGTTGCCTGCAACGTGTCTTACCGCAGCCGAAGTATCTTACCCGATGAACGCCCGAATTCCCTAGAGGAGAGGGCTCGTGTGGTTTTTTGGAAGGCTTGCGCCGAGTGAGGCTCGCCCTGGTCACCGGCTACTGCTGCCCCTCCGGCGCTTTCGACATATGTACAGCGATAATCTGCCACGCCTCCGCGTGCTTCTGGAACACGGTCGTCATACGGATTTCCTGCGCCTTCTGCGGAACCTGCATCTCGACGTCGCCCATCAGCACAGCGGTGTCCCCAAAAATTCGCACGGTGGAGTCTTTCAACGTGCATTTCGGCATGTGGTTTGCTTGCATGCCGTCTGAGGGTACGACATCGCTCTTGCTAAGCACTCCTCCGCCGAATGAGGTCCCCATGAAATCGTCGGAAAACATTTTTCGCAGCGCCGGCAAGTCCGGAACCGACGCAGCATCGAGCCACGCTTGTTCCATCTTCCGGAAGTCATCTTCACCCGGGTTCGCCGCAGTCGACCGAGCACTCAGCCGTCCGAACGCCACCAGTGAAATACAAATCACCAAACCCAACGCAGCCAGCCACGTCCTCATATGCAACTCCTGAGATTGATTTGTGAGCGGAGGCCGAACTTAGAAGCCGTAGACACCAGTTCGATGGGGAAAGTTCCCGAAACAGTTGCAGGGAATCGACGCCAAAGAAATAAGAGAGTCGCAGCGCAAAAAAGGCCGGCTCAATTGAGCCGGCCAGGATTCGATGGATTGAATCAATGATCAGAAAATCAGCTTCATCCCAAACAGCAACCGCCGCCGGCCAATGCCATCGGTGATGATGTTTCCGGCAAATGTCAATCCGCCATTGCTGTTGTAATCGGTGTTCTGGAAACTGCCGCGGGTGACATCATCCAGAATGGGGTCAGGCACGCCACGGAACTGCGTATTCATCACGTTGAAGGCCTGGGCCTGGAACTGTGCCGTCAGCTTCTCAGTGATCTTGGTGTTCTTGAAGAACGCCAGGTTCGCCGTGCTGATGTCCTGTCCGCGCAGCGTGTTGCGTCCCACCCCGGCAAACGGTGTGCCGTAGACGATCGCGGCTGCCGGACTATTCTGGATCCAGTGCACCGCATTGGCGGTTGTTGGCAGCTGGGTTACGAAGTCAATCAGGCTGCACGTCGAGGCTGTCGTGCCAGTACAGTTGTATTGGCCGACGGTTGCCAGCGGCGCCGCGGCGTTCGAAACGATGGGGCGGCAAGCATCATAATTTCCGCCAAAGTCTCCCGTGGGATCGCACAAGCTGCCAGACACATATTTCTGGATTGTCGTGTAGGGCTGCCCGCTGGTATAGCGGTAGGTGGTATTCACCTGCCATCCGCCCAGCACATGACCCAGCAGTCCACGCTGTGCCTTATAGAAGGGCAAGTCGTAGACGACGGCGACACCCACTACATGCGGGAAATCGATGCCGGAATTGGCGCGCTCGGCCCCGCTGGTGTCGAACGGATTCTGCGCGTACGCCAACGTATTGCCGCCACCGAGCGTGCTGAAGACTTCGCTCGCGTTGTCGATGGTCTTGCTGAACGTGTACGCGCCGGTTGCGGTGAGTCCATGCCAGCCAGCGATCCGCAACTCGCTCTGCAGCCCGTTGTAGTTCGAAGATGCGGTATTAGCGTACTGGATGACGTTGGTGAAGTTGCAGTTCACGTTCCCGGCGAACGCTCCCGGGGCTCCGGGCGTGGTGCAGGGGGTCAGTCCGGCAGGAATTAGGTTTTGAAATCCTGCGCTGATGAGCGGCCCCAGAGCAGGATTTCCATTGAGTTCCTGAAACTGTCCCACAGCGTGGTTGCCCACGTAGCGGACCTCAGCCACGATGCGCGGCGTGAACGAGTGCTGGATGCCGAGGTTCCATTGTTCCGTGTAAGGATTGCGGAAGTTCTGCGGCACCTGTACTTGACTCGCGAGCCCTGGGTCTCCGCCTGCTGCCAGCGGCCCCAGGAAAGGAATTACATCTGTCCCAAAGAAGCCAGTAGTCGGCAGACCTGTCGTTGCTTGTCCAACAACTGGTCCAAGTGTCGCGAAATTCACCTTCGGTGCCGCGGTGGCGACGTTCAGGAACATGTTGTAAAAAGCGGGATCGTAGGCGATGCGGAATCCGCCCCGAATCACGGTCTTGTCCACACCGAGCAATCCACTCAGGACGTGTGGTGTCCACGCGAATCCGATCACGGGCGCAAAATTCTTCAAAGACTGGGGAACGGATGGCACCGTCGTCTGACTCAGCGGCATACTGGTCGACCACAGCGGATTCGATCCGGTTTGCTGTTTCACGCTCTGATCATGTAGCAGGTTGATCGCCTGCTGATACCAATCCCAGCGCATGCCCAGGTTCAACGTGAGGTTGCTCTTGATTCTCCAGTCGTCTTGCACATAGAGACCCAAGTCCCATTCGCTGAACGGCAAGATTGGATTGCCTAATACAACCTGGCTTTGGACCGGGTTGTTGGCCACCATGTCGCTGAACGAGGTGAAGAAAAAAAGCCCGTTATCGCCCGGCAGATAGACGTTGGGCGAGCGCTGCTGATCGATTTCGCCGCCGAACTTGAGCGTATGCTTACCCTTCAGCATTGACGCGTTGTCCTGCAGTTGGTAGACGTTGATGATGCGTCCTTGCGGGAAGCCTGCATTGACGCCGAAGCTTACGCCATCTTGGGGCGCGGAGCCGATCATGACCATATCGGTCGGGCAATTCGTCGGGCTGTTCGAATTGCAAGCCGGAAACGATTGTTCCTGGAAGAAACTGCTGGCCCGCGAGAAGCTGAAGCGAACTTGGTTGATAAAGACGTTGCTGAAGTTTCGCACCCAGTCCAAGCCAATCTGTTGGCTCAAGCCGGGTATGCTCTGCCAGTCTCCCACTTGGATTCCGTTGCCGAAGTTTGCACCTCCGCTGAACGTCTTCTGGTAGACGTAACGCCCGAAGAAGTTGTCCTTCGACGACAGCTTGAAGTCGAGGCGCCCGGTAGCTTCGTAGTCGTTGAATGGACCCGGGACGAAGCGAGTCATCGAACCGAATTCGATCGGCGTGCAGCCGTTCACGCCCACCGTCGTACACGGAAAAGCAAAGCCAACGCCAGGGTCACTCGGATTGGTGTCGATCTGATCTGTCACCAGCACATTCTGAACATTCGTAAAGACCGGATTGCCCGCCTTGACGGCGTTCGGTCCGATTGTGCTTTCAATCAAACCGATAGGGCTGCCAGGAAAAGCTGCTGCCAGCTGAGCATCTCCGTTTGGCGTCGGCACCAGTCCGCCGGCGGTTGAAGCGGGTGAGCCTGCGAAGCGCTGCCGCTCAAAATTGGCCGAGCCGAAGAACCATATCTTGTCTTTCTTGACCGGCCCTCCTACAGTTCCTCCGAAGCGATTGTCTACGAAGCCGGGAACCGTAGGCACGATGCAGCCATCTGCCGCTGTCTGGTTCGGCAAACAGAAGCCGAGCAACGGATTCTTTTCATTATTTTCCAGCGAGTCGAAAGTGGAGCCTTGCCAGAATTCGTAGGCCGTCCCGTGAAACTGGTTGGTCCCCGCTTTGGTGATGTAATTGATTACTGCGCCGGTGTTGCGTCCGAATTGGGCGTCGTAGTTGGTCACGATTTGCAGTTCCGAAATCGCGTCCTGGTTGCCAAAGAAAATTGACGGTCCGGCAATGGAGTTGTCATTGTTGCTCTGGCCATCGATCTGGAAATTATTGGCGCGCGCCCGTAATCCGTTCACCGACATTTCTGCGCCGTTGTTGTTGCTGAAACTGGCGTCGCCGACCGTGGCGACGCCCGGGATGAACATGGCCAGGGAATCAAATGTATTTCCCATCGGCAGGCTGGCAACTTTTTCTGTGCTGAAGGTTTCGGAGATTTGATCCGTCGTGGATTCAATCAGCGGTGCTGTGCCTTCCACTGTCACCGATTCGGTCGACGAACCGACCAACAGCTTCACGGTTTCCAGACTCGAGTCTTTGCCTACGGCCACGATTAGATTCTTGGATTCGTAGAGTCGGAAGCTCGGCGCTTGGATCTTCACGTCGTATGCTCCGGGCGGCAAATCGCGCAGCGCAATGATTCCGGCTGAAGTGGTTTGGGTTGTGAAGACGCGGTTCGTGGCCACATGCGTCACGGTGACGTTGGCGTTGGGCACTACCGCGCCCTGTGCATCCTCCACCACGCCGGAAATTGTTCCGGTCACGATTCCCTGCGCGGGTGAAAACGTGACACTGAAAATCAAACCAACAAGCGCCACAGCCAAAGAAAGTTTGCCCCCAAAAACGGATTTCATTCCATTCTCCTTCGTACCGACGGGGAGTTGTTTATTCCGTCTCTTGCGCTGTGTTATGTTCAGCGGCAGTCCCCAAAGAAATTCGGTACGGAAGAAGAAGGGGCAAATCCATTTCCATAACATGCGTGACGTAAGTTCCGCGTGCGTCGGCGCTTCGAGAAATGTCTTGAGTTATGTGAAGCCCGCAGCCGATGATTTCCCGGAGCGCATTTACTAAAAGCAGTAGGGATTGGCGATACGGTGCGATGGAAGGGGATTTTCCGGTTAGCAATCGTGAAGAACGCACAACGCTTCTCAACACACCTTGTTAGCGTCTGTATACGGTTGGCCTGTTGCTGTGAGGTTCGACAAAAAGGGCCCGCCCCTTGCGGAGCGAGCCTGCGATGGGGGAAGGACCAAGGGCTGTCTAGGATCCGTTCGAACACATAGACAACGACGTATTGTGTTGGAAGCTCAGCCATCCATTCACGGAAGTGCTGGCGGGCGCTCCGAAATAAGGCAGCATCACGAGATCCTGCAAGTTGTAAGTGAACCCGTGCAGCGTATAGGGGAAGCCTCGAAAATTGGCGTCGCCCTCCTCCGGATCGCCGACTTCCAGAATTCCGCAGGGCGTGTTATTTCCATTGAAGTGGACGGTGAGCGGATCGTTCGCCCACTCGCCCACTTCGTGCGACAGTGCAGACACATCCTGCGAGAATGCGCCTGGATGATCGACGTACGTAGCCTCTGCATAAGACTGCGGATTGCTGGTGCTGCCCTCCGAGCTGTGATAGCCGCAAGCGCATTTTCGTATTTCGTAAAAGGCCCAGGCATAACGGGGTTTTCCCTTGCGTCCATCGGGGAGCGCAAAGAAAAACCCGCCCCTTACGGGATGGGTAAGGAATGCGATAACACAACTGGGGTGTTCAGACGTGGAAATGCTCGCGCTCCAGCGGACGCGAATGTTCGAGGAAAAACTACCGAGGCTTCATGTACCAGAAGATCGCCAGCCCCACGAGGAGCACGGTGATGATCCACAGAACGATGTCTTTACTGCGGTTCTTTTCTTCTGCCATAGACGAAGTACAGCATACCTCATGATTTGGTTCAAGTGCCGCGCTGATTTCCCCTGACGACCGGCCCATCAAGGTTTTGCCGACGCCGCGGCCGTGCCGGCCCGCTTGTAGCCCGTCAGTTTTAAGACCTCCCGCAGGTGGATGGCCTGCACGCCAAAGTGCAAGGTGTCATCCACGCGTGCGTATGCCGGAAACCAGTACCCGTCCACCAGTTGCCGGTAGCCCACAAATGTCGGCCGAATATCCATCGGCTGATTCTTCTTCCGAGTGATCACGTCAGGCACGCTCTTACCGCACAGCTTCACGATTTGAAAATCGTGATTGTCGACCCACGCCCGCCCCTGAAAATATCGCTTTCCCTTCTCCTCTTTTTTCGGCTCGACGTGAAACACGTATGTATCCAGATCGTCTACATGCTGCTGCCCAGCGTAGGTGAGGTTGTATTGCGGCACCTCGTCGGCGGTGAGGATCCACGGCATGAAGATGCGAATGTCGTCAAAATCAGTTTGGGTCAATTGAACTTGTCGCAGCGTCGACTGCTCGCCAAACGTTACTTTTTCCAGACGCCGGCCCTTGTCATCGTAAGACACCGTAGTGATCTCGTGAAACTGCCCGTCGGCCGACGATTTGTCGTTTAGCGTTTGCACCAGCACGTCCTGAGTATAGGTGTAGTGCGCCCGGGCCTCTTTAACCTTCGTTTCCTCGGCAGAAAATTTCTGGATCAGTTCCGCCACCGTCATATTCTTTGGAGGATTCGTGTCCAACACGCCATTCCCATCGGCGCAATCCGTCTGCGCCCGCGCAGCCACCACCCACACGCCCACCAGGACGATCAATAGTGCCGCTGATTGCGGCGTTCGATTCTGCTTTACCCGCATGTCCATGCGCCTCACCTTCTCAAGTTTGTCAGCGGAAACATACACCGCAAAAGCACGCCGCGCAACGCAGGAATCTGCACGCAAAGTCGCCGCGTCCGCTACTTCCGCGTGCAGCGCGGCTTTGGCCCCGGGAACGCCCTTCCCTAATTGTGCAAAGTCTTGCACCGGCTCCCGTGCACACCTTGTAAGTCTAAAAAACTAAGCCTTTTAGGTTGGAATCGAGGTTGCACCTACTGCTGTGAATTCGGGACCTGAGACCTATGAAAATCACACTCTTCGTGCTCTTCCTTTTATGTACCGCTGCCGCCTTCGGACAGACCGGAGTCGCGGTGCTTTCCAACCAGCCACAGATTCTTATGCTTCCCGAGCATCCTCTGCACGCTGATTTCACCGCCTTGGCCGCTGAACGATCTCTGGTTGGCGGCGGGCCGACAACGTACTCTTACGCCCACGGAGAAGTTCCTCTCTGGGAGTTTGGCTCTCCGTATCCCGAGCCCGCTCCCCTCGGTGACGTGGCCCGCGCCTACCGCAAGGAAAAGGTGGCCGCCAAGAAAGCCGAGAAAGTTTTCGAGAAGCAAGGCTCGTAGGTTCTGCTCTTAACCGCCGGGCCACCATCTGGCGGCTGCGTGGCGCGGACGGATACCCCCGTCCGCGAGACTCACATCGTTCCTCCCACGCCGTCCATAAAACGATTCCTTCCCGCCCGGCATCAGACAATTAGCACCACACCAGCTAAACTCAAAGATTGGTCGAACCCGGCTCGCTGTCCGACGGGATTCACGGAAGTGTACACTGCCCATTGGGGAGGAAACGTATTGATGAAGCCCGGCACGGCGGATCGAGTCCGCACGATTGCATTTTTTCTATTTGTCTTTCTCTTGGCCTACGGTCCCGGCCTATTGTCAACGAGGGACCCTCGACCTGAATGTCGGAGAGACCTCCGACCGGTTCGGCTCCTTGCCGTCCGCCTCCAGCGCCGTCATCGACATTAACGGCGAGGTGACGGTCATCCCGGCTTCCGCCAAAACTGGACGCCCGAGTGTGGTGGCTGGAGGTGAGTTCCGAGCTCCTTCGGATACTTCGAATCACACCAAGGAATATGCCGTGTACGGTGGGGTCGCCTGGGGCTTCCGGAATCTGTCGATTGGCGTGAACGGCGAGGTCCGCAAGATTCTCATTCCGCCGGCGACGCTGGATAACCAGATCCTGAACCGTTACAACATGAACCTGTTCGAGCTGCCCATCGTCATCAAGTACCGATTCGGCAATGGCAAGCGCGCGTTCGTGGAGGTACAGGGCTGGCCGGAATTTACCCCACACTACAAAACGTCCGCACCCGTCCAAACCCCGAAACCGAACTTCGACCACGGCTACACGCTGCGCGGAAGCGTCGGGTGCAACTTCGGCAAGTGGTGGTATGTCCAGGGCACCTACGAATCCCGCTACTTCAGCCTTCTGGAACAATGGCGGTAATCCCAGCGGCCTCTACAACTGGAAGAGCAACATGATCACCGGAGGCGCCGGCGTCAGGTTCTAAAGCGCAGCTGTTAGGTTTCAGCTTTCAGCACAAGAGACAATGCGGCCGAGCCCCAGCTTTCGCGATTCTTCGAAAGCTGGGCACCGCTCGGCTGTGATGTTGGGGTTGGCACAAGAGTGCACGCGCCCTAACTTCGGTGCCATGCCAATGGCACGTTCTGGCGTTGTCCCACAACTTTCGTTTGGTTACCCTTAGTTACTGCGGAGCTATACTCTCTTCCCCCTATGCGTTCTTAATGGTCCTCGAAAAGATTCCGACATTTTTGATCACCGGCGCGCTGGTGATTATCTTTGTGTGCCTGAAACGCCACGCGCGCAGCGCCCGCCTGACCCTTTGGACGGTGGGCTGGACGCTGGTGTTCACTCATTTCCTCGCGCAATTGCTCGAGCCGGATCATGCTCCCGCCAATTCGTTTCTCCTGGCGATCGATTGCGGATCGCTGCAAGCCGCTGTGGTGGCTTTTTTGGTTTCTGTCTCTTCGGTGGCTGAAGACTACGCGAAGCGGATTTTCCTGCTAGTGATGTTGGGCGCCCCTTCCGTAGCCTACGTGGTCTGCGCCTCCTACGGGGTGCACGTGCGCTGGCCCTACACCTTGTGCCTGATAGCCTGTTTCGGCGGAGCCACGTATTTCTTGCTCAAGGCGGGTAGGCGGCTGTCGTCGTCGTTGGCGGCCGCAACGTTCCTGTGCTCGATTGCGGGAGCTTGGGCGATTGGAGCCGCGATGCTCGGCTCTTTTCAAGAAGGTACGATTACGCTGATTGCCATCGGATTTGGTTTGTCGGGCGTGTTCATTTGCCAGAACGACCGCCGTCTGTCGCCCGCCATTCTGACAATCGCTGGTGGATTTGTTAGCTGGGGAGCAGCATTTCCGATCCGTTTGTTGCTGGATCGCCTCGCTCCACACCTGATTGTTCCAGGCGAACTGTGGAATACTCCCAAGATCTTTGTTGCTTTTGGAATGATTCTGGCAGTCGTGGAAGACAAGTCAGAGTCGATCGCCGGTATGCAACACAAGGCAGACCGGCTCGACCGCCGATTGGTACGCTTTTCGGCGATTACCTCCCGGCTCTTGAGTGGGGCCGAGTTGGATACTATTTGTCCCGAGATTGCATCTGCCATCACTGA
The DNA here is from genome assembly GCA_963832015.1 of uncultured Acidobacteriaceae bacterium. Taxonomy (GTDB): domain Bacteria; phylum Acidobacteriota; class Terriglobia; order Terriglobales; family Acidobacteriaceae; genus Sulfotelmatobacter. The sequence goes on along the minus strand of CAWHSR010000035.1, from coordinate 18,879 downwards.
CGTCAGCACGTTCAGTGTCGCGGCGGTCCAACTGGAGGATGCGGACGGCAGGTTGCAGGTGGCCGGCTCCAGTGGATTGCCGACCGAGAGTGTGCGGAATCTGCATGCTCAAACGCAAGACTGGACGCTCAATTCCATCAAGAGTTTGTGCGCCAATGCACGCCGCATGGGCAAGAATTCCTACGCACTGCTCCGGAACGAAGCAATTCTGTTTGGCGCTGCGCGAGAACCCGAATGCGCCATGGAGGAATGGCGAAGAACTGTTGATTCCGCTGTGCTCGGATGGTGGCGAATACCTGGGCTGCATTCAATTGGCTGCGCCACGGGACACCAGGACTATCCACGCGCTCGAATTGTCCCACATCGAACGTCTCGCAACCGACATTACGCTCGCCGTCGAACTGCGGTCCCTGCATGCGCAACTGGTTTGTTCCGAGAAACTGGCTGCCCTGGGCCAACTGTTGGCGGGCGTCGCCCACGAACTCAACAATCCACTCACCGCGATCATGGGATATGGCGAACTGATTAACGATGCGGTCGCGGCGCCGCAAGCGCGCGATCAACTCGCAAATCTAGTGAATGAAGCCCGCCGTATGAATCGGATTATCGACAACCTCCTTCGATTTTCGCGGCAAGGCGCGCGTGATAATCAGGCAGTGCCATTCGCTCCTGTCTTGCAGCAGGTGCTGACGCTCAGTGAATACTACACGCGCAGCCGCAACGTCCGAGTGCAACTCGACATTGCACCGGACCTGCCCCTACTTGCAGTCAGCGAGGACGAAATCAAACAGATTCTCCTCAACCTGCTCAACAACGCAAGCGACGCTCTGGAGGGAACGGCTGGAGCTCAGCGGATCAGTATTCGTGCCTACCAGGGCGGTCCCTGGGTAGTGGTCGAAGTGGAGGATACCGGGCCGGGGTTTGGCAATCTGAGCCGCGCGTTGGATCCGTTCTATACGACGAAACCGCCGGGCAAGGGAACGGGACTGGGACTGAGCGTCTGTTACGGAATCATCAAAAAGCGTGGCGGAGACCTGACAATAGAAAACGTGCAGCCGCATGGCGCGCGTGTAGCGATCAAGTTGCCAGCCGCGGAAGTTCGGGCATTCCCGCCCTTGGCCGCAGCGGCCCGCCCCTAGATTCGTTTCGTAAGTCGCAAAGCGCTGTTTCAAAAGCGGTCGATCGGCACTTGAGGCCCGCCCAGAAGCTCCTCTGTGGTTCACCCGCCAGAAATGCAGCATTGCCCGGCGGAACTCCGGTCGCCGACAAGCTGAGCATGGCGATCACAAACACGTTTCCGGCGCGGCCATGCTGCCGGGATCCTTTGCGGAGAAACGCTGTGACAAATCCAGACAACATTCCGAGAGTGCCAGAGGCGATGTGGAGAAGTAGTACCGGCGAGTACGTCATTTTTCTCTCCTTCCTGCGAATCAGATCGGTTCGCGATTGCGCCGTAGACGCACGGCTGCGGCGAGGAATAATGCAGTGACGAGCAGTCCTAGCCACATACCCGGGCTGCGCAAAAGTTGAGCCGGACCAGGAAGAGCCAGCATCGCCGTCATACTCGTCGCTTTGGAGCCGGTATCCTCTCCGCCTGCGCCGAAGCGGGAGCCCACGAGGTTGGCGAAATACGAAGTGTTGAAGGCAATCTTCTCGAGAATACCGATCGCAAACAACGGCAAGGTGGCCCACAGGAATGGGGCCCGTCTTGCCCATGCCGACATCAGCAGAAGCCAGCCATAAATTGGCGCATACCAGAACCCATGAACGCCCAGAAGGTGATTGAGCAGGATCATCGACATCTGGACAAACGACAGGCCGTTCCAGAACGTTGAGACACCCACGCCACTTCCCAGCAGTACTGCGCTGCTAATGAGCAGCATGATCATTTCTGTAACCAGGGTGATCGCGAAGGTAAGCAGCGGGAGAATCACCAACGGAATGCTCGCCTTCGCGAGTACAGTGGTCAGATCGGAAACAGGTAGCGACTTCCAGAAAAGGATGCTGCGATCGCGACGTTCGCCGTACAGTGCGTCGAGACAGTAGAAGATCGCGACGATAAGTGTCGTCCCCATCAGCAGCAGCGCCACCAATGCGAATGGCTCCTCGCTCAGCGCGTGCTGTTCCATCGGGCTAAGCGCCGCCGCGCCCCGCATCTTGCTTGGTAGATGCGTTACGCTGATCAGGAAGCCGAACAGAAACAGCACGGCGACGGCCAGCGGCGCGATGTAGATCGAACGGTTCTCCCACAATTCACGGCGCACGGACCAGTACATGCGCCGCGTGGCCGAAATGAATGTGGGCGCCATTTCCTGCGATTCGGGAAGGGACTGGGACGCAGCGTTCGATTGCGTATTCATTGCGCGACTCCTTGGGGCTGGCCAGCCCGATTGCCCACCACGGCAACAAATATGTCGGCGATGCTAGGCGTGCGCACTTCGCCAAGCGGGGTGAGTTGCTGACGATCGACCTTGTCGAAGAGTAAGAGGCTGCGGCCGAGCGCCGGGCGCTCGTACATGGGCTTGAGCGCACGGGCCGCAGCCAGTTGCTCGGGGTTCACCATCACTTCCAGATATCGCGACTCGAACTCCTCCATGCCACAATTGAAAACAATTCGCCCGCGATCGATGAACATCACATCGGTGAGCACGTTCTGAATCTCCTCCACCTGATGCGTCGTGACAACGATCGTGCGGCTGCGGTCGTAGTAATCGTTCAGCAGGGAATCGTAGAACTGCTTGCGATAAAGGATGTCCAGACCAAGCGTCGGCTCGTCGAGCACCAGCAGTCGAGCGTCGATCGCCATCACCAGCGCGAGGTGCAGTTGGGCCACCATGCCCTTCGACAACTCCCTGACCTTGCTGGCGTGCCGGATCGTGGTCTTGGAGAGAAACCCTTCTGCCTTCTTGCGATCGAATCGCGGATGGATGCCGGCAACGTAGTCAAGCACCTGGGAAACTCGAATCCACCGTGGCAGCACCGCGACATCCGCAATGAAGCACACATCGCGCATCAGTTGATCGCGCTCGCTCCACGGATCGCGTCCCAGTACTCGGAGCTCCCCCTGGTAGGGGACGAGGCCGAGAATCGCGTTGAGCGCAGTCGTCTTGCCTGCGCCGTTGGGCCCGATTAGTCCGAGGATGCGTCCTTCTTCCACACGCAAATCGACGCCGTCGAGCGCGACGGTCGACCCGAACGACTTGCGCAGTCCGCGAGCTTCGATGCATGCCATAATTTCGGCGCTCCTTCTCTTTACTCTTTTCTTTTTACTCTTGGGTCTTTGACTTCACGGCACCCGGCTTTGCAGCCTCGGACGCCGGCTGGGCTTTGCCTCCGCCATCCAGCAACTGTTCTGCCTTCAATCCAAGCCGCTGAATCGTCGCCTGCACCCTGGGCCACTCTTCGGCAAGAAACTTCTGGCGCTCGCCCCGCAGCAGCAGATTGCGCGCACCCGCATTAATGAACATGCCGCGACCTCGCCTGCTCTCGACCAGTTGCTCGTCGACGAGCTGCTGATAACCCTTCAGGACCGTGAGATGGTTCACGCGATATTCGGCCGCCACCGTGCGCACTGAGGGCAGGGGATCGCCTTCCTTGAGCACGCCGTCGAGGATCATCGCGACCACGCGGTCGCGAAGCTGGCGGTAAATCGGCTGACTGTCGTTCCACTCACGGTCCATCATGGGTTCCCAATCACCTTACTCAACATACGCTCCGTCATTTCGCCCGCTGCAACTCCATGTGGGCGCGTACCGGCTTGTCCCCAGGCTCCATGTAAGTCCAATCCTCGGTGTGATGGTTCGCGTCGATCTCGGTAAAGTCGGCATGGTGCATATGACCATATTGCAAGCTGCCCGAGACATCGAGGAAATCGAAGTCCACGGTTTTTCCGTCGGCCAAAGTCTTGCCCGCCATCCGCGGCCGATTGCCGGCATCACAATAGTGCGTCAGGACCAGCTTGTCCCCGTCCAGATAGAGCATAGTGACCGGGTGGTCCGGCCGGCCCATCCCCGTCATTTCATGCACGACGGCGTTGCCCATAGACGTGACACGGAGCGAGACCTGGATGGCCTTGCCGTCGATGTCAGGGTGCGGGGGCGTCGTTGTCACGTGGCCTTCCCACGAGCCCTCCAGTGTTTTGATCTTGTCGAAAGACTTTTGCGCGTCGGACTGCGCCACAGCCATGGCACAGAGAGACAGTAAAATCACGGGCACCAGCAACCGAATGGATTTCATCTGCATTCTCCTCATTGCTTTTCTCGGCGGCAGATTCCGCGCTCGCTAAGAACAGGTCCAAAGCGAATCACTTCGGCTCGCCATAGTGATATAGTTAACTATACCACTATACTTAATGCAAGCATTTTCTGAGATTTCTTTGTTCGCGGCCAGGACGGAAGAAAAAAGGAGCGAGCAGAATGATCATCGAGTGCCGAAAATTATGGGGGGATAATCCCAAGACTAAAGATCGGGATAGTTGCCCAGGGCTGTAGTTCGCAGGGGGGAGCGCGGCCAGATAACCTTCCCATCGCTTCGCTCGTGCGTTCGTCGACTAGGGCCGTGCACCGACAAGTTGCATGTACTGACTCAGCGTTACGAAGCGGTAGCCGCGCGCTTTAAGGTTAGCGATCAATTCCGGCATGACCGCCGCAGTCGTGGACAACTCGTGGAAGGCGAGAATGTGCGTGTACACTCCATGCTTCTCCCGCTGTTCCACCTGCTTCAAGACGGCCTCTACCAGGGAAGGCTTGGGGCAGTCGACTGCATTTCTGGTGCACAAATAATCGAGTGAGTTCACGTCGCGCAATGCGATGGGGTTCTCTTGCGAGATGGTCAGCAGGTGATAGCCCTGCCGCTCGAGGTCGCGGCGGGCATCGTCCGGAACGATCCAGTCTGGGGGACGGAGGTAGCGCGGCTGTGTGCCGGTGACCGCCTTGATCGCCTCCGCACCTCGATTCACGTCACCGATGACCCATTGCTCTCCGCGTTTCCGCTCTGCGCCGCGTAGTTCGATGTGGCTATAAGTGTGGTCTTCCAGTTCGTGGCCGTGCCGCACCAATTGCTCGGCGGCGTCGATGCATGTGATTCCGATGTTCTCTTCGTAACGCCGTTCTCCCCAAGTCTTCGGGGTGAGCCGCCATCCCACGACAAAGAACGTCGCCTTGATGCCATTCTGGTCAAGCACGTTCACCAAGGCTGGACCGGGATGTTCGCCTTTGGTGCCAAACAAAACATAAGGCCGCGGGCCGTCGTCAAAGGTTAGTGCAATGAGCTTGTCGGCTGAAAAGGCAGCTCCGGCATTCAGGAACACAAGCGCGAATACAGCGAAGATTTTGTAGGATGACACTCCGTCTCCAAGGATGACTTTTGCCATCGCTTCTTTAATTATTGGCTTTGATCCTCGCCGCGGCTAATTACTTTTGTGGATGGCCTGTCGCCGAAACCGAGCCAGCGCGAGTAGCCCAAGGAATGTCGTAGACTGTGCCTATGCCTGTGACGGTGGAAATGCACAACACCGCCGACGCCGAGTCGCGGCGGGATGTAATCGCCATGATCGAGCACGTCCTCTCCGACCGTCCCGGAGACTGGCGGGTTGTGATCGTTGGCTCGCAAGCCAATGATTGCTGGGAGATGAAGATTGCCGGTCCCAACGCGTTCGAGCGCTCCTATACGCTTGAGGGCACGCTCGGACAGCATGACCCAAGCACAGTGGCCGCTATTATCGCGAAGATGTTGCCGAGTAGAAGCTGATCTGAGGAGCTACTACCGCCGTCGGCGAAGCAAATTATGCTTACGAAGGAATAGATTAAGTAAACAGCAGGCTTTGGAACAGGTCGTGATCGGAGCCATCATCGAACAGCCAGTTCCCTTTGCTTTCAACGACTTAACCCCGTATAATCCCGCACAGAACCACTAAACCCCAAATTTGCACCGTTCGTTGGGATATGGATGCGCCATTCCCAAGCGTTCCAATAGGATAGGTGCAGTCAAACACCCAGGGAAAAGTGTAGTCAGGGACCGGGTCGGTTCGACCGGGAGCCATTCTGGGGAGTGCCACAGTTTTTGGATGATCTTCCAGGTTCATCCAAGGCGAGGCAAAACAGTCGCAGACTCGCAGGTTGAGGGATAGCACTAACTGGTAGGTGTTAGGCGCCATCCGAATGAAACGAAAGCCATGACCGAGAGGTTTTGGCCAAAAGCCAGAAGCCAGGAGCTAGAAGCTACCATGCGCAAGCCGATCAAGTACGTTGAAAAAGCAGTCGTCATCGCCGCCAAGGGGACTTGGGCAGTATTCGAGCGCTTGAACCGCATCAAGCCGAATCCGTCGCCCACGCCGAAGTGGTCGGAAAAGCCGCTGCTGAAGTCGTACGAAAAGTCGAAGCCGCCGCTGGGCTGGCCGCGGACGACCGATTCGCTGTGCCCCAAGTGCGTGCCGGAAATCCGGCAGCAGATTCTCGACGGGCACCTGCCGCATGAAGTGCTGATGAACGAGAAGGTCGGCGAGATCAAGGCGCAGATCGTCGAGCGCGACGGCAAGATTCTGATGGTGAAAGACTGCCCGACCCACGGCCACTTCGAAGACGTGATGTCGATCGACACCGCGTTCTCGCAGCATCTGGAGGAAGTGTTCCCCGGACGCGACATCACGGCGCATAACGACGAGAAGCTGCATCATCACGGATCGTCGACGGTGAAATACGGCCGCGGATCGGTGCTCACCATCGATCTGACCAACCGCTGCAACATGATGTGCGATCCCTGCTTCATGGACGCCAACCAGGTGGGATTCGTCCACGAATTGACCTGGGAAGAAATCAAGACGATGCTCGACAACGCCATCACCATCAAGCCGCGGCGGCAGATGAGTGTGCAGTTCTCCGGCGGCGAGCCCACGTTGTCGCCCTACTTCCTCGACGCAGTGCGCTACGCCCGCAAAGTCGGATACAACTCCGTGCAGGCCGCGACCAACGGCATCGAGTTCGCCAAGAGCTTTGAATTCTGCCAGCAGGCTGTCGAAGCCGGCATGCGCTACGCCTACCTGCAGTTCGACGGCATCGGCAACGCAGCCAATGCGCATCGCCTGGTCGGCAACCTGTTCGACGTGAAATTGAAGGCGATCGAAAACCTGCACAAGGCCGGAGTTGAAATCGTTCCGGTGGTCACGATCGTGAACGGCATCAACAACGAGCAAGTCGGAAGAATCATCAAGTTCGCGCTCGACAATCCGAAGACGATCAGCTTCCTGAGCTTCCAGCCGGTCAGCTTCACCGGCCGCGACGAAGCTGTAACCGACGATCGCCGCGCCGCCCAACGCTACACGCTTTCGCATCTGGCGCATGACGTGAAGAATCAAACGGGCCTCGGCGAGCCGACGCGCGACTGGTTCCCGATTTCATTCATGGGAACCTTCAGCGACTGGGCCGACCTGATGCACGTCAACGACGTGAAAAACGACTGGGGCCAACTAGTCATGCGGCTGCCACCCGAATTGCGGGACGGGCATGGCCATCATGATCGACAAGGAAACGAAGGAAGCTGTGCCGGTCACCGCGTTCTTGCACGGGGATCAACTGGCGAAGGACATTGCCAAGGTCAACGATGCGGCGCGGGGAAAATTCTGGACTGGGTTTGGAATGGCGCTGTGTCTGATGAAGAACTACGATCCGTTCCAGTCGCCGACGCACTTCAAGCTGACGGACCTGCTGAAGAAGTTCGACAAGAACTATCACATTACGGGAAAGGACTATGGCAAGGTCGGTCCGGACCGCACGGTGGAAGACGTGATGAAGCGGCGCACGACGGATCGGTGGAACTTCCTGTTCATTGCGGGAATGTGGTTCCAGGATCTGTTCAATTACGACTTCCGGCGGACCGAGCAGTGCATTATTCCGTACGCGACGCAGGAAGGCGAGATTTCGTTCTGCGCCTACAACACTGGCGTGGGATGGCGGAACATCATCGAGAAGATGCACATGACGGCCACGCTCACCAAGTGGTACGAAGAGCACGGGCGGCACGAGATTTTCGCGGGCGGCAAGAAAGTGAACATGGAAAATCAGGAGACCGCCACGGAGTATCTGAAGCTGCGTGACGAGATTGTGACTAACGAACTGCAGCACGATCTCGACAAGCTGGGCATCGCGAAGAACGCACGCGAAGAAAAAACGCGGGCGCGGGATGCGAAGCAGAAGCAGACTGCCGATGCGAAGGCCGAGGCACGTGGGCCGCAGATCAACGATGAGGCTTACAACGCACGCATGGCTGCGATGTATCGCGAAGTCGTGCTGAAGGAGAAGCCGGTCGTCGCCGAGAACGGATTCATTCCGCTCGGAGCGCTGACGAAACCGAACGGGAATGGCAACGGCAATGGTCAGGCGGCGGAAGCTGCTAAGCCGGAGATTGCCGAGCCAGTGGCGGGAGACTAGAGCAGCTTCGGGCTCTTAGCCTTTAGCTCTTAGCTTAAGAACAGACGGGCCGCCTTTGGGCGGCCCATTTCTTTTTCGTTTGAGAGATTGACCAAGTCCCCACTTAGAACGCGGCTGCGGGCCTGTCAATAAGAGGTCAACTCGGAGCGGTTTTCGTCTTAAGTCCGCGGTGGATTCTTCGCTTCGCCTCGGGAACGGCTCCGCTCAGAATGACGTCCAGGAAATAATGCGACAGGGGCGGTATACTTTCGGACCTATGCGAAAACTTGTCTTCCAGCTTTTATTGCTGTGCGGGATTTGTGTCGGGTTGGTTCCGGCGAGCCTTCATGCTCAATCGTTGCTGGTCGTGAATCAGGGCGATAGTAATGTAAGCGTTGTCGATCCTGCTGCTGCGAAAGAAGTGGCGACCATCGCAGAGAAAACTGTCGGAGTGCATGGTCATGAGGTCGCCGTTTCGGCGGATGGGCACACGGCCTTTGTCCCGATCTACGGCAGTTCCGGGGTAGGAAAGCCGGGGATCGATGGACACGAGATGCTGGTGATTGATTTGCCCTCGCGCGAGATCGCAGGAGAAATCGATTTTGGACACGGAGTGCGGCCACATTGTGCGGTATTGGATCGGACGAGTGGATTGCTCTATGTGACAACGGAATTAGATAAGACCGTGACGATCGTTGATCCGAAAACGAAAAAGATTCTGGGCGCAGTGCCGACCGGGCAGGAAGAGTCGCACATGCTGGTCTTGTCGCATGATGGGAAGCGCGGTTACACGGCTAATGTTGGGCCGGGCACCGTGTCGGTGCTTAATATGGTGGGCCGCAAGACGCTGGCGGTAATTCCCGTGTCGGGGCAGGTGCAGAGGATTGCCATCTCGGCGGACGACAAACTGGTGTTTACCTCCGATCAAACAAAACCACAGTTGGCGGTGATCGATACCGCGACCCAGAAAGTGAAGACATGGGTGGCGCTGCCGGGCACGGGTTATGGCGCGGCTGCAACTTCGGACGGTCGTTGGTTGCTGGTCGCGGTTCCATCCACGAATCAGGTGGCGGTCGTTGATTTGGGAAGCATGCAGGTGGTTCGTCGCATCGATGTGCCGAGCACCCCGCAGGAAATACTGATTCGTCCCGATGGCAAGATTGCATACATATCGTGCAACACGAGCGGGAAGGTCGCGGCGATCGATCTGGCGGAATGGACTGTGCAGAAGGTGATTGTTGCGGGGAAGTTTGCGGATGGTCTTGGCTGGGCGAAGTAAGCCCTGGGACCATCAGTTTGAGCCGCAGCGTTGTGTCTGCTTTCTTTTAGATCAAAATTTCCAATTCTCGTGGGAACGCGAGAATTGGGGCACCCCGTTTTTCCATGACGACAAGACGCTGACAAAGTGCAGGGCGTGGATCGGAGTGTCGGACCCGCGCCACCCTCCCGCATGATCGGTCGCACAGGACTACTGGGGAATCCTATCTTTCGTACTAGATCTGTGTATCGCGGATCGGAGTGCAGTGGGGCGAGGGTAAAGTCGGTGCGGAGGGTTGGGATCCAGAGGTTGTGTTCCTGGTAAGCGGTATTGAGCCATTCGAAGGCGTGATCCTTCTCACCGAGTTCTGCGTATAACTGAGCGATCCAGAAGGCGGCGAGATAGTTGGTCTTTGCGTCGCGTTGCGCGATGGAGACCTTGATGGCGCTGCGGAGAGCGCTAGGCCATCCACCAGAGCGGAAACCTTGGTCTAAGGCGGCGGCGAAGTCCGCGAGATTCTTGTCATTCATCTGCTGGCCGGCAAGCTGAAATTCCTGAATGACCTGCGAATATTTGTGCACGCCCCAATACGACCACGCCAGGCGGTAATGGGCTGCGCCGAAGGATGGATTATCGGCAATGGCTTTCTGGCAGATGGCAATGGCCTTCTCGAATTGATGGTCGTAGTTGTAGACCTCGCAAGGCACGGCAGCGATGATGGGTGAGAGTGGGTCGAGTTGATGAGCGCGGTTGGCTTCATCGATTGCTTCCTGTGAGCGGCCGCCGATGTAGGCAAGGATTTCGGCGAACCATTGATGAGCTGTAGCGTCGCTCGGATCGATTTCGAAAGCCTTTCGGAATTCAGATTCCCCGCCAGAGAAATCCCAGGAGTACAGCATTTTCATCAGGCCCAGGTCCGCGTGGGGGCGCGCCAGCGTGGGATCAAGTTCGAGAGCTTTCTGAGCGGCCGCGATCGACTTGGGGACGACTTCGTTGGGATCGCCGCCGAAGTATCCGAGCACGGCGTAGACATCGGCCAATCCTCCATAGGCGAGGGCGTAGGCGGGGTCCTTGTCGATCGCTTGATTGAAATAAGAGATGGCGGCGTTGAGATCGGTGAAGGTGCGTTTGTTCCAGGAATAGCGACCTTTTACGTAAAGCTGGTAGGCGTCAGGGTTCTGTGTGCCCTGGTGCGTGACCTGCTGTTTTTCTTCGCGGCTGAGTCGGGAACGAAGCTTGTCTGCGATATCGCCTGCGATCTGTTGTTGAAGGGGGATAATGTCCGACGCTTTGCGTTCGTATTGGCCGCCCCAGATCTCAGTGTTGTCCTCGACGTTGGTGAGGTCGGCGGTGATTTGTACAGTGTCGCCGTGCTGCACGACACGGCCGGTGAGTAGGGCGTCGACGGTCAAATCCTTGCCGATCTTCTGCGGGTCAACTTCTTTGCCTTTGTAGCGGAAGACGGAGTCGCGAGATTTCACTTTCAGATCAGGAAGATGCGCGAGGCTGGAGATTAAGGATTCCGTGAGACCGTCGATTAGGAATTCCTCGTCGGGATTGCCGCTGGTGTTGGCGAAGGGAAGCACGGCGATGGATCCGATTTGTGGAGCGCGTTCTCTCTCGCGCCAGAGCCATGTGCCGATCGCTGCGGCCAGGACGAGGGCGGCTGTGAGGGCGGTGCGAGATTTGCGGATGGGCCTCTGGGGATGGGTTGCCGGCTGCGCAGCGACCGACTGCGTGGATCCGGTGTCGCGCTTCAGGCGCTGCAAATCCGTGCGAATCTCGGAGGCGTGCTGGTAGCGCAGAGCACGATCTTTTTCCAGAGCCTTGTTGATGATTTCTTCCAGCTTGGGTGGCACGTCTGGATTCAGGCGGACGGCAGGAGCAGGCGTGCGGTTCAGGATGGATTCGAAGATTGTTGCGGTACTCTCGCCACGGAAGGGGAGTTGCCCTGTGGCCATTTCGTAGAGAACTGAGCCGAAGGAGAAAAGGTCGGTGCGCGCATCGAGTTCCTTGGCTCGGGCCTGCTCGGGGGACATGTAGGCAATCGTGCCGAGGGTCGAGCCGGGGCTGGTCAGGTGCTGATCGTCGAGGGAGGCGGCCGCTGAGTTCGTCGAGCGAGTCTGGGTGGAACTGGCGGTGGGAGCGACTTTGGCCAGACCGAAGTCGAGGATCTTAGCGTGTCCGCGCTTGGTCACGAAGATGTTGGCCGGCTTAATGTCGCGATGGACGATGCCCTGGGAATGTGCAGCGTCGAGGCCGTCGGCGATCTCAATGCCTAGCGAGAAGACGGTATCGATCTCCAGCGGCTTACCCCCGATGAGGTGTTTGAGTGTGACGCCGTCCATGAACTCCATGGCAATGAACGACTGGTCGCCATGCTTGCCGATTTCGTAGATGGTGCAGATGTTGGGGTGATTGAGCGCGGAGGCGGCGCGCGCCTCACGACGAAAGCGTTCGAGGGCCAGCGGGTCGCGAGAAAGTTCGTTGGGAAGGAACTTGAGGGCGACGAAGCGTCCGAGTTCGGTGTCTTCGGCTTTATAGACCACGCCCATACCGCCATCGCCTAGCTTTTCAAGGATGCGGTAGTGCGAGATGGTCTGATCGATCAAATCGAGGTCCTGCTTTTCGTCGCTTCATCTTACGGAGGTGGCGTGGGGCCGTCAACGAATGGGGTCGGACAATGACTCGCCGTAAGCGAGGCCGCTTTCATCCACTTCCACACCAACTCATCGTTCATCACGGCCATATGTCGGCTTTTGTCGTTGATTGACGCCCTTCGCCGCTTGCCACCCGGCAGAAAAGGAATTCTAGTTCGGTAGCAGTAATGGTGTTTCGTTGGGCCCTCAGCGACGTTCCTCTTTTGGTTTCAAAAACTTTGAGTCAGGAGAATCTTCCATGAAACGCAACATTGTACGGCCAGCGCTTTTGATCATGTCAGTCGCGGCGGCTTGGGCAGCCATGGGCCTTCCAGCCATAGCTCAATCTTTGCCGGGTATCGGCACCGTAATGACCTACAACGTGAACGAAGGAACCGATTTCCTGCAGGTGGTAGGGGCCCAAACCCTGCCACAATTCCTGCTCGGTGTGGGTCAGGTGATAACGCAGGTCCAAGGGACTAATCCCCCAGAACGGATGCGGGCGGTGGCTCGAGAAATCCTCGAGGCACAGCCGGAGCTGGTAAGCCTGCAGGAAGTAAACCAATGGTCCACGGGATCGTTTGATCCGATTGCCGGCACCTGTGGAACTATGACTCTGCAATATGACATGTTGCAAGAACTTCTCAGTGCCTTGGCGGCGCAGGGGGGGCACTACGAAGTTGCCGTGCAGGTCACGCAAAATGCGTTTCCGCCTACCCCTGGACTGATTCCACCCGCAACTTACATTTGCGTTGCCGTAACCGACTATGACGTTATCCTGGCGCGCACCGATCTTCCCTCATGGGTGTTCCATTGGAGCAACCCGGAGTCGGGGCAGTTCGAGAATCAGCTGGTTCTGCCAACGCCGGTTGGGCCATTTCCGTATCCTAGGGCTTGGGCTTCGGTCGATGGGCGGTTTTTCGGGCACCCTTTCCACTACATCGACACCCATCTCGAGTCCTTCGACGCGAATATCCGGGAATTGCAGGGAGATGAATTGCGTGCGGGTCCGGCAAACAGCTCCTTACCGGTTATTATTGCGATGGATTCAAACGCGCAGGCCTTCCCGTTGCCCGAAGACCCCACCTATCTGGATTTCATGTCGGCTGGCTATAACGACGTTTGGTCCACGATCTTTCCCGGACGCGCAGGATTAACTTGCTGTCAGGATGAAGCAGACAACAATCCCGTCTCGCAACTTTATCAGCGAATAGACATGGTGTTAACACTCGGCAGAGTAACTCCGTGGGGAGTCGTTTTGGTCGGGGCCGATGCGCGAAGCCGCCTGCCCGACGGGCTCTGGCCGTCAGATCATGCCGGGTTGGTCTCAGGTGTGATTGTAGGCACCAACTAGGCAAGCTCCAACACGGCGCTGCCGGACGGTGATCCCTCTACTGCCTTGCCTCTCAGTGGGATGGCTGGGATCCTGCAGCGCCGATTGTTGTTCTTGAGAAACACCATGAAACGCAAGGCACTTGCGCTTCAGTCAGCTCTGGAGATGCCAGAAAATCGGGCTAAAGAGTGCCAAGTTTCTGGGTATTCGCTCTCCTCGCATGCAACGGAACCTGGGCGTCAACTATCGCCGTTTTGGCAGTGTGGCTGTTTGACCAAATTCAGACTGAAAAATGGAGGTCGTTTATGAAAAAGCGCTTAAATGTTCGTGTGCTGGTCGTGTTGGTGTTCACACTCGCAGGTATCGTGCACGCTCAGACCAATGTCAACGTCGACTGCTCAGGTTCCAATGCTCAAGCCTTTCACAGCATCAACGCTGCCCTCAACACTCTAAATCTTGTCGGCCCTAACACCATAACCGTGAGCGGAACCTGTCATGAGAACGTTGCTCTCGTGCAGCGGGACCGGCTCACAATTCAGGCCGCAGCCGGACATGTTGCCACCATCGAAAACGCAGCAGCCCCGCCCGTGAGCACGATGTACGTAGCGGGATCACACAATATTGTCCTCAACAACCTGGTTATCCAGGGGGGATCGCCAGCCTTGTATATCAGCGACTCCTCCAGCGCTATTCTCATGCAGAGTTGCACTGTGCAGAACAGTTCGGCTGACGGACTTGACATGGACATGGAGTCTCAACTTGTCATCCAGGATTCGACCATCAAGAATAATTCGGCTGCTGGGTCGTCATCGCGAACGAGTCTCAGCTGCTCGTTGGGAACGTATCCTACGCAACGCATCCGCATCACGGGGAATGGGTTTGGTGGCGGCGGGAATGGCAGTGGTGGCCTGGAGATCGACGGTTCACAGGTGCAATTAAATTTTGGCGTGCTAACGGTCGATGGAAACGCCGGCGCGGGGATCAGCATGGACGGTGGCCGTTTGCAGCTCTACGGCGGAGACGCGAGCTCACCCGGCATAATTGAGAACAACAACGTAGGCTTGAGTATGAGCGACGCGGCTTCGGCGACGCTCTGGAGCGCATTTCGCATTCGCAACAATGGGAGCACCGGCATTTCAGTGGGTGGCGCCTCATCCCTCACTTTGATCTCAACGGTCGATTCCGGCGGCCACAATGCGGTTACAACTGTCGGCGGCCACTCCACCGTAGGATTGGTGCTTAGCGGATCTTCCGCCGCGCAGATCTATGGACCACACGTTATCAGCAGGAACGGGAGTGCCGACGCCGATCCTGGTTCTCGCGGCGGCATCTCGCTGGCGGGCGCGTCGCTCACGATCGGAGGTGGAACGTTCGTCAACAGCAACGTCGGCCCGGGTATTCGGCTGCTCGTTAAGAGCGACCTCACCATGTTCGACATGGTGGTCTCCAATAACACGGAAGAGGGCGTTATCGAGACGAACTTGAGCGGAGGAGGTTTCTACGACCCTCTTACTTTCAACGGCAATGGCGGAGGTTCCCTGATTTGCGATGCCTTGTCGGTTGCCTATGGTGACGCCGCCAGCATTCATGGAGTGGACTGCAAGAACATCACCAGTAGCGCCGGCCTACGGCCGAGTGTCCGCATTCCGAAAACGCACTAGCTCAGCCCCCGATCTTGGTGACGCGATATGGGGTTGGGTAGGAGTTGGAAAAACGATGCCGCACGGGGAGACTTTGTGTCACCCGTGCGTTTTTGCCTGAATTTGCGAACTTCCGGAACCCATCCCGAAACATTGTGCGTGGCCATCGCTGCAATTCTGTTAAGTGACGAAGGCATGAAATGTACAAATTCGTGACATTGCTCTGACAATTTCCCGCATGCATGACCCTACATTCATTGAGCTGGCTGGTCAGAGAATTGTGATTTGTGTGCGAAGAAATCTGCCACCTTCACTCCCCTGCCTTTGACCTGGCATACAAAGGAGATTCACATGCAGCGTCGCACGATTGCCTTCGCACTTGCCCTGGGGTTCGCGCTGATGTTGGTTTCGAGCGCGGCCCTGGCGCAGTATCAACTCACAAATCTATCTTCGAATCAGGTCAAGCAGGCTCGTCACGACGATCCGTTGCTGGTGAATGCCTGGGGGCTGGTGCACGCACCCGGGTCGCCATGGTGGGTGAGTGACAATAGCTCGGGGTGGTCGACCTTGTACGATCAGGGCGGAAATCAAGTGAAGCAGCTGAAGGTACTGATCCCGACTGCGGGAAACGGCCCGAGTTCGCCGAGTGGGTTAAACGGCCCGGGATCGCCGACGGGGATTGTGTGGAACGGATCGTCGGAGTTCAAGGTAGGGGGATCGGCCGGCAGTCTTCCTGTTTGCGACGCTGGACGGAACCATTAGCGGATGGGCGCCGCAGACGAATTTCAACCAAGCGGTTATAGGGGTGGATACTACGGCCAACAAGAATCCGCATCCAGCGGTGTATACCGGCCTGGCAATCACGAACAATGCTTCGGGGAACCGCTTGTACGCTGCCGATATGGCGAACAACAAGGTGGATGTGTATGACGGGACGTTCACTCCGGTGAAGCTGGCGGCAGGCGCGTTCACCGATTCGTCGATTCCGGCGGGCTTTGCGCCTTTCGGTATTCAGGACCTCAACGGACTGGTCTACGTGACGTTCGCCAGCACGACGGGCGGCAGCGGCGGTTTTGTGGAACGGTTTACGGAGGACGGTACGCCGGTGACTCCGGGGAAGCCATTGATCCAAGGCGCACCGCTGAACCAGCCTTGGGGACTCACGCTGGCGCCCAGGAGGTTTGGACCGCTGAGCAATACTCTGCTGGTTTCGAACAACACCAACAATGGGACGATCAACGCCTTCGACATTGGTAACGGGAATTTCGTGGGCACGGTGAAGGACGCACAGGGCAAAGTGATCTCGATTGATCAGTTGTGGGGAATCGGATTCGGCGACGGGGCCGGCAAGAACGGAGGAATCAACCAGCTGTTCTTTACGGCGGGGCCCAGTAATAACGTTGCAGGAACGTTTGGGATGATTACCGTTGTTCAGTGATGCTCAGTGAGGTGACGAGGTGAGGTAGCCGAGGTTCGGCCCAGCTGTTCGGGGCGCTTTCACCCGCTCCGGAGAGGCTGAGTCGGGCCCGGTATAAGGCAGCAGGCCGCCTGCGAAAGGCGGCCTGCTTTATTTTCTAGCGAATTTTCTAGCGCGCTACTGTGGAGAAGAAGATGGGGGATCGGTTGGAGTCTTCACAGTCGTTTTCTGGGCGCTACTCTTAACGTCGAGAGGCTTGTCCGCATAGTCCTTGTGCGGTTCATACCTGGAGTTGGTTTCCGCGGTTTCCGAATGGTCGATGGGCTTCATGGCAACCACCTGGTAGCGTCGCTTCTTGTGATCACCGTCGGGGATGCGCATTTCCATAACATCTTTGGAAATCTTAAATTCGCCTTCTTTGCCTACGGGCAGGATGACGGGATGCTTGTGATCCAGCGGTCGCACATGGTACTCCATGTCATCGGTGCGAAGCATGTACTGAGGGCATAGTTTCTCGTCGGAATCGACGTGCGTGGCGCCGATCGAAGCCCACACGCTTCCTAACCCGGTGATGCCGCGCTCTTTCGCGCCGCACGGAACCGCTTCCATTTTCTCAATCATGGCGCGAGCGTCATGCTTCTTAGCGCGCGCAAAAGAGGGAACGGCAAGAGTCAACGCGCACATTGATAACAGCAAAAATTGTCCCTTCATCTTCATCCCGTGCCTCCTGGCAAATCAGATTGGTGACGGTTCGCGGTACGCGGGAGGCAGGCAGAACGCCTCCCGCGTGCGCGAATTGCAAGCTGGTTCATTTCACCTTCGGCTCAGCCATGGCGTTCGGCATTCCTTTGGATGGCGATTCAAACTGCTGGGCCGATTTCATGAACGACTGCGGATTCTCGCCCAATTCTTCGTGCACCTTGGGATTGGCCCGCAGATATGTTTTCAATGCAGGATGGTTTTCCAGGTATTCCTGGTTCGTCGCGAGCCCCGGATTCTTGGAAAGTTCGCCGGCGATGTTGCTGTGACCCTGCAAGAATTCGTGGAAGCTGGAAAGCTCACCGCTGGTTACATCGTGGTCGCGGCGCATGCCGTTATCCTCGGCGCGGTCAAAGCGTTGTTCCTGCCGCATGAATGCGGTGGGATTTTCTTTGTACTCTTCGCGCACGCCGGGGTGGTTCGCCAGGAACTCCTTGAGAGCGGGATGGCCCTCGACGAACTCCTTGTTGTCGACCAGCGCCGGGTTCTTGCGCAGCTGTTCGGCGATTTCGGGATGGCTGTCCATGAAGCGATCCATGTTGCCCAGTTCGCCGCGCGTCACGTCGCGATCGCGCCGGTCTTCCCGCTGATCGAAGCGCTCTTCACGATGCATGAACGCGTTGGGATTTTCTTTCATTTCCTCGCGCACGCCAGGATGGCTTGCCAGGAACTCGCGCAGAGCCGGATGGTTCTCGACGAACTCTTTGTTGTCGACCAGCGCTGGGTTCTTGCGTAGCTGTTCGGCGATTTCCGGATGGCTGTCCATGAAGCGATCCATGTTGCCCAGTTCGCCGCGCGTGATGTCGCGGTCGCCGTTGCGATCTTCGCGCCGATCGAAGCGTTGCTCCTGATGCATCACCGCGTTCGGATTCTGATTGAGATCCTCGCGCACTTCAGGATGCTGCTGCAGATAGGTTTGCAGGTCAGGGTGGCTGGCAACGAACTGATCGTTATTCACCAGAGACGGATCTTTCCTCAGTTGTTCGGAGATTTCCGAATGTTTGTCGAGAAATTGATCGAAAGCCGCTAACTGCTGCCGTGTGAGATCGGCGTCGCGGTCTTGCGGCATCGTATTCTGGGATTGGGCCCTCGCAGGCGCCACTGAGATCAATGCACTCAGCGCCAGGGTTGCAAACCAATATTGAATTGCCGGACCTTTGTGGTTCATAAACAAATAGGCCTCCTCAATGGAAAAATTGGTGCGTGCGAGCGGGCAAAGGATATAAATGCACGGGGGTGGCCACTGGCGCGGCCGGGCCAAAGACCACTCTTTCCAGAGGCTTGCAGCCCGCATCGGGAAGGCCCCGGGCGGATTCTCAGGGATGGAAATTCGACACGAACCGGGAAAATCGTCCTACAGCGCGCACCCTAGGGATCCGCAGACGCGACCGGAGGAATGTGTTAACTTAAATGATTGTGGGGCGCGTAGCT
>CAWHSR010000034.1:0-78725 GCA_963832015.1 uncultured Acidobacteriaceae bacterium | reverse complement strand
TGGGGCAACGAGGGACACACAGCCATCAACCGCGTGGCTGCCCAGAAGATTCCGGCGACGATGCCAAGCTTTCTGCGCCGCGCCGTGATTGAGATTGCTTACCTCGGACCGGAGCCCGATCGCTGGCGGAGTCCTTCGGAGTTTGCCCTGAAGAACGCACAGGAGGCCGACCACTTCATCGACCTCGAGCGCGTTTCCTGGCTCGATCCCCTTCCTCTGGGCCGCTACGAGTTCTACCGCAAGCTTTACGAGAAGCGCGCGGTAACCACGGATCATGCGGACGACTATCTTCCCGAGCGCGTCGGGCTGCAGCCGTACATCACCATGGAAGTGTATGGGCGGTTGAAGGCTGCGTTCCGCGAATACCGGCAACGGGTGGCGGCGCATCAGCCAACGCTGGCAGTGCAACGCGCAATCGTCTTCTATGCCGGGTGGCTGGGACATTATGTTGCCGATGGATCGCAGCCGTTGCACACCACCGTCCAGTACAACGGATGGGTCGGTCCGAATCCCAACGGATACACCACGCAGCATACCATCCACGGAGAGTTCGAGTCTGCCTACGTGGCAGCAAACATTACTGCCAAAGATTTCGCGGGGCTCGTGAAGGGGCCCGAGCAGCTCGACGATCCATTCGCGCGCTACGTCGCTTATCTCCGGCAGTCGAATGGGATGGTGGAGAACGTCTACGCGCTAGACAAAACTGGCGGGTTTACAGGCAAGGGCACTGCTGCCGCGTTCGAGTTCACGACTCACCGCCTCGCCGCCGGATCGCAGATGCTGCTGGACCTGTGGTACACGGCGTGGATGGAGAGCGCGGTTCCCGTGCCGGAGCGTTCGCCGTCAACTCCGCTAAAGAAGTAAGGTCTTCAGTGTGGGGACAGCAGCCATCGGCTGTCCGTCGAGCGCAGCTCGACCGCTTTTAATCGCCATTTGGCGGCTCTTCTCGCGACGCATTCGCACCTCTTTCGGTATACTGAATACCGATATGCCGGTTCTGAAGAACATCGCGGCCATTGCCAAAGGCATGAGCATCACCTTCATGGAGATGTTCCAGCCGACGACCGTCGAGAATTATCCTGACGGCAAGGGACCGCTGCGCGGGGCCCGCATTGAAGCCCGCTTCCGCGGTGCACACGTTCTTCAGCGCGACGAAAACGGATTGGAGAAGTGCGTGGCCTGTTTCCTGTGCGCGGCTGCGTGTCCGTCGAATTGCATTTATATCGAGGCTGCCGAGAACACGGCCGAGAAACGCGTCAGTGGCGCTGAGCGTTACGCCAAGGTTTACAACATCGATTACAACCGCTGCATTTTCTGCGGGTATTGCGTGGAAGCGTGTCCCACGGACGCGATCACCCACGGGCATGGATTTGAGCTGGCGACCTTCAATGCCAGCAACCTGGTCTACCGCAAGGAGCAAATGCTGGCCCCCCGGCCAGCACACATGGGAGCCAACGTCGTATTCAACCAGGCCGACGTGGACGGTGGGGCGCCGGCGCAAATGGTACCGGGGAGCTAAACTTCGAAACGGATTTCGAGTTTGATCGACGCCGGTCCATTCGAGACCGGCGTTCGTGCATGTGGTGAGAAACTTCTGAGCCGCCGATCCACACAGATGCGCCCGGACAGATGAAACGCTAAGCGCGAAAGATCTTAGGAGCTAGAAGCTAGCAATGGCTGACTTCTTACAGACTGTGAAGGAACGCGTCGTCGTCTATGACGGCGCGATGGGGACGAACATTCAGAAGCGCAATCCCACCCTGGACGATTACTGGGGCAAGGAGAATTGCAGCGAAGTGCTGGTGTTGAGCCGTCCCGATATTATTCGCGACATCCACGCGGATTTTTTCCGCGTGGGCTGCGACATCGTTGAGACGAACACGTTTGGTGGAAGCAGAATCGTCCTCGGGGAATTCGAGCTGCGCGATCGCGTTCACGAGATCAATGTAAAGGCGGCACAACTTGCCAAGGAAGTGGCGCAGCAGTTCTCGACGAAAGACCGGCCCCGCTTCGTCGCTGGGTCAATGGGCCCCACGACGAAACTGCCATCGCTGGGTCACATCAGCTTCGACGCGATGGTCGCGTCCTATGAAGAGCAGGCCGCCGCTCTGATTGAAGGCGGGGTCGACGTGCTGCTCATCGAGACGGCGCAGGATTTGCTACAAGTTAAGATCGCGACGATCGGCGTGCTGGAAGCCATGCGGAAGGCGGGCAAGCGGTTGCCGGTGCAGGTGCAGGTCACGCTGCAAGAGTCCGGGACCATGCTGCTCGGCACCGAGATCGGTGCGGCGCTGACTGCGCTTGAGCCCTTTGAAGTCGATGCCATCGGGCTGAACTGTGCGACCGGTCCGAAGGAAATGAACGATGCGGTTCGCTATCTCGGGCTGAATTCGACAAAGGAAGTTTCGGTTCTACCGAACGCAGGCCTTCCCCAAAACGTCGGCGGGCACGCCGTGTATAAGCTTTCGCCGGAGGATCTGGCGGAGTATCACAAGCATTTCGTGCAGGATTATGGAGTCCGCATTGTAGGCGGATGCTGCGGAACGACACCTGAACATCTCAAAGCCGTGGTAGACGCGGTTTCCGGCGTGGAACCGGCCAAGCGTGACGTCAAACGCGCGGGTGCGGCTTCCAGTGCGTATACCACGGTGCCTCTCGACCTCGAGCCCAAACCGCTCATCGTCGCCGAGGAGATGAACACCACGACACGGGTCGAGCATTTCCGCAAGCTCGTTCAGGGAAAGAAATACGACGAGATTCTGGGACTCGCCAAGCGATTGGTCAACGACGGGTCGCACATGCTCGATTTGTGCGTCGCGATTGTGGGGGAGGACGAAAAGGGATACATCACTTCGATTCTGGAAAAGATCGCTACGCGCGTTCCGGCGCCGGTTCTGGTGGATTCGACCGAAGCCGACGTCGTCGAAGAAGCGCTCAAACGCATCCCCGGACGCGCCATCATCAATTCAATCAATCTGGAAGATGGCGAGAAGCGGACATCCAAGGTTCTGCCGATGGCCAAGCGTTATGGGGCGGCCGTGATTGCGTTGACCATTGACGAAGACGGCATGGCCCTCACTGCCGACAAGAAGGTTGCCATCGCACACCGCATCTACGATCTGGCAACGAAGAAATACGGTCTTGACGGTACAGATCTGATTTTCGATGCGCTGACTTTGCCGATTTCGACGGGGCAGGAAGAATATCGCACGGCTGGAATGGAAACGCTGAAGGCAGTCGAGCGCATCAAGAAGGAACTGCCTTCGGTCAAGACGATCCTGGGCGTGAGCAACATTTCGTTTGGACTCGACGCTTACCCAAGAAGGGTGCTGAATTCTGTGTTCATGCACGAAGCCGTCGATCACGGGCTCGACATGGCCATCGTGAACTACACCAAGATTTATCCGTTGTACAAGATTCCGCAGGAAGAAGTGGAACTGGCGCGCAAGCTGATCCACCGCGATGCCAACTCCGATGGCGATCCGCTGCAGAAATACATGGCGCACTTTGCCGGCATGAAAGGAAAGCCGACCGCCTCGACCACTGCGCATCTCGACACACTCTCGGTCGAGGACAAGCTGAAGTTCGCGATCATCAACGGCGAAAAGTCCGTCGGAGATGGCGCGCACAAAAAAACGCTTGAAGAGTTATTGGAGGAGGCGCTCGCCGCGAATTATTCTCCCCTCGAGCTGATCAACACGGTCCTGCTCGATGGAATGAAGACGGTCGGCGACTTGTTCGGCGCGCGCAAGATGCAGTTGCCGTCCGTGCTCGATTCGGCGGGCGTGATGAAGGCAGCCGTAGCGTATCTCGAGCCCAAGATGGAAAAGAAATCCGGGGCGCAACAGAAGGGCACGATCGTACTCGCGACGGTGAAGGGCGATGTGCACGACATCGGGAAGAATCTGGTCGACATTATTCTGTCGAATAACGGATTCAAGGTCGTCAACCTCGGGATTAAGCAGCCGGGAGACACAATCATCCGGTCGGCGCAGGAACATCAGGCCGATGCGATCGGGCTGAGCGGATTGCTGGTGAAGTCTACGCTCGAGATGAAGTACGTGATCCAGGATCTGGAGCGGCAGAAGCTCGCGTTTCCGGTCATCTGCGGCGGAGCGGCGCTGACCCGCAAGTATGTGGAGGACGACCTGCGCCGCGAGTATGCCAACGCAGTCTTCTACGCCGACGACGCGTTCGCGGGCCTGCACATCATGGAAGACCTCGCGACCGAGAACGGCGCGAAACAGACGCGGCTCACCGAGGGCAAGACCGTAAAGGAGTACGCCAAGGCCGCTGCCGTCGATCAAGAGACTGGACCCGTATTTGCTGAGCGGAGTCCCGTGGTCGGCGATGCTCCGAATATTCCGATCCCGCCATTCTGGGGCGTGCGCGTGCGTAAGGACTACGACTCGCGCGAACTGTTTCCGTACATCAACGAGACGGCTCTGTTCAAGAATCAGTGGCAGCTGAAGACGGCGTCGCAGTCAGACTATGTGCGGCTCGTCGACGAGAAGTTCCGGCCGATTCTGCACAAACTGGAAGCTGAGGTGGTTGGGTCGGGACTGTTCGAACCCAAGGTCGTGTACGGCTACTTCCCTGCCCAAGCGGACGGGAACGACGTGGTGGTGTATTCCGCGGAGGGGCAGCCGATGTCGGCTGTCCCCACACATGAACTGTTGCGCTTCACGTTCCCTCGGCAGCGAGAGGGGCGCCGGCTTGCCATCTCGGACTTCTTTGCTCCCAAATCGTCTGGAAAGATGGATGTGATTGGGCTTTCGCTCGTCACGATTGGCGCTAAGGCAAGTGTCGAGACTCAGCGGCTGTTTGAGGGTGGAGAGTATACGAAGTATCTGTATCTCCACGGACTCAGTGTCGAAACCGCGGAGGCTCTCGCCGAATTCCACCACAAGAAGATGCGCGAGGAGTTGGGCATTGCCGGGGAGGACTCGGCAGAGATTCGCGACCTGTTTCACCAGAAGTATCGCGGATCACGGTATTCGTTTGGGTATCCAGCGTGCCCCAACCTGGAGGATCAGACCAAGCTGTTTGCGCTGCTGAAACCGGAGGAGAATGTTGGTGTGCGCCTGACTTCCGGATTTCTGCTGGAGCCCGAGCAGTCGACTTCGGCAATCGTGGTGCACCATCCGGGGGCGAAGTACTTCGTGGTTTAGAAACGCATTTTCACCACAGACACAGAGGGAGTGTCCTTGCTCCAGCTGAATTTCAGAACAGGGCTTGCAGGCGCAGAAAGTAGCTTCTCGGCTGCGCCACGGTGTTCCCGGAGAACAGGCCTGCGAAGTTAATCAGATTGAGGCGATTGTTCAGATTCTGCACGTCGCCCTGGAGGCCTACCGCCATCTGATCGTGCTTCCATAGATCGACACCGGCGGAACAATCAATCGACAACGACGGCTTGACGCGGCCACGCGCGAAGTCGACCCGATTGACAATCGCCTGTCCATATTCCGCGATGGCCTGCTGAATCGCTGCGGGCGTGTCCTCCACGACGGCGGGCAGTCCTGATCCGTATTCTCCGCCAACGGCGACCCATGCGCGGTTATTCAACTGGTAGCGCAGGCGTCCGTGAACCGTGTTGCGCTGGTCTTGGGAATCCCAGAATCGTCCGTTGGCTTGATTCAGCGCGTTGGTCGCGTCCGAACCGAGGAACAGGCCGCCGGTCACGGGCAAATATGCGCTGCCGACGATGTACGAATAACTGAGAAAGCCGGAAAAACGGTGCCAGTTCGGTAGGCCGAGCTTGCCTTCCGCCCCATAAATAGAAGCCCTGCGGAAGGCAATGGGGAAACTCACGGCGGTGTTCAGGAGGAGATCGTCGTCGGCATAATTGTCGGAGTCGCGACGGAATGCGTTCACGTCGAGTTTGAGTTTGTCCGCAAAAGACTTGCTCATGCCCAACTCGTAATAGTTCCCCAGCGAAGGCCTCACAGGCAAGCGTAGAACATTTGGATTGAGCGACACGACGGTTGGCGAACTCGACAGCAGAATGTTCTCGAAGGCTGGAGTCTGAAAAGCCCGATCGTACGAAGCATGAAGCACAAGATTTGCCGAGCTGAAATAGCGAGCTATGCCCAGGCGAGGACTGACAGCGTTCTGATTGACAAGGAGTTGGTAATGGTCCCAGCGGAGGCCGGCGCTCACCGTCCATTTGCCGAGCCGGAGCAAATCTTGCACGAACGCGGATTGTTCGAGGCCCAGGCGGCGTCCCGAGAACTGGAAAGCCGGTGGGGTTCCGGAATCGAACTGCGACGGGTCGGTAATAATGTCGCTAAAGTTTTCGCGAAGGTGGGTGAAATCGCCTTCGAATCCGGTTTTGAATTCGTGGCGGCCGTGATGAAACGACGCGGTTCCCTTCAGATATTCTTCGCTGAATCCGCGATCCTGAAACGCGATGATTGGGGTCGACCGGGCATTGGAGTTCAGGCCAACGGTGTCGGTGCGCATCATCAGGTGGAAATCGGCTAGCAGGTTCTCGGAGAAGATGTGCTCGTAAGAAACGATGCCGAGGGTTTCGAAATCGTCGCGATGCTGAATTTGCCCGGCATCTTGTTGGATCTGCTCGTTGGGCACCAGAAACTTGGAAAACTCGCGACGCAGCATGACCCCGAAACGGTCGTGGTTGGAAAAATCCCGATCGTAATGTGCCGCAAAGTCGGTAGTCGTCGCGGTGTCGGTGTAATCCTGCAGAACCGGCGGATTCAGGTAACGGCCGGTAACGGCAGCATCTCCATTGACGGAAAGTAAGCTCCTTCCCCAACCGTATTGGGCAAGCACGTACGCGTTGGCGGTGCCGAAGCTGCCTCCCGATAGAACAGCCTGGCCGTGAAGTCCGGGACGTGCGTTCTTGCCGGTGTCGACTTCGACGACGCCTCCCATCTTGCGCCCATATTCGGCGGGAAACCCGGCAGTGTAGATGGTGAGAGAGTCGACATCTTCGGCCTCGATATCGAGGCCGGAACTAGGCGAGCGATTTTCGGTGAGCGGGACGCCATCCACGACGAACTGCGTCTGATATTCCGAACCACGCGGGTGCAAGGTTGCGCTGCCTTCGTAAACCCAACCCGGCTGGGAATTGACGAGATCGGGGAGAGATCGTCCTGGGAGCGTTGCGGGCCGGGTGGCAATGGCTTGCGCGTCGATGCGGTTGCTGGAGGTGGTCTGGCTGGGATCGAGCAACGGGCTTTCCGCGGTGACATTCACGGCGGTACTGAGAGCGGCGATGTTGAGCTTGACCAGGAATTCGGTAGGCAGCGCCGAGCGAATCTCGATACGGCCGCTAAACGCAGAGAACCCGTCGCTCTCGACCGTCAGTTGATATGGACCGAAAGGAAGATTGCGCGCCGCAAGGAAGCCAGTATCGTCCGTCACCAAGCTGCGGTGAAGCTGCGCTGCCTCGCTGGACAACGTGACGGATGCTTTCACGCTGAGGCCGCGGGGATCGGATACCCTGAGACGAAGTTCTCCTGTGTTGCTCTGCCCAAACAGCGGCAGGGCCAACAGCACGATTCCGAGGTAAACAAGCCTGCGCAAGGTTGTGCAGAGGGAGAGCCTCATGATACCAGCCGCGTGTACAGGCGAGTTTTTACAAAATGTAGACACCATGGTGACAAAGCAAAGGTCAAGGTAAGTCAATTTTTAAGCAGGTCCTACGCAGGAGGCGGACCCTCTACCGCCCCTTGGTCGGATCGGAAGCTTCAAGCCTTCCGTCACCGGGAAGGCATGGGGAAAAACTGGTGCTCTCACCGCAGGGGGTGGGAGCGCCAGTTTTGCGTCTGGGCCTTCCGCAGAATCCCGCAGGTGCTTCGCTAAGCACTGGGCATGCAGCATCTTAGCTTCGCGATCCATTATCAACTGTTACAATTTTGGTGATCGGCCAACGTCTGGCTGAAGCCACCAAGCGCCATGAAATGTCCTTTCTGCGGATTTGCGAATGACAAGGTTGTCGACTCGCGCGAGAGCAAGGAAGCCGAATCGATCCGGCGGAGGCGCGAGTGTCTCAAGTGTGGAAAACGCTTCACCACGTACGAGCGCATCGACGAAATCCCATACATGGTGGTGAAAAAAGACGGGCGCCGTGAGAAATTCGACCGCCAAAAGGTGCTCAACGGATTGCTGCGCGCCTGCGAAAAACGCCCCGTACCCATCAGCAAACTGGAACAGATTGTGAATGAGGCGGAGTCGTTTGTGATCGAGTCGGCGGAACGTGAGCGCAAGACCAGCGAACTGGGAGAGTTGATCATGAACCGTCTGCGGCGCTACGACAAAGTGGCCTATGTGCGCTTTGCCTCCGTCTATCTGGATTTCAAGGACGTGAAAGAGTTCATGAACGAGTTGAAGGATCTGGTGAAAGTTAAACCTGCATAGTAACTAATCTCGAGGCATTTCCAGTTATGAGTCATAAAGTAACTCTCATCCCGGGGGACGGGATCGGGCCCGAAGTAATGAATGCGACGGTGCGCATCCTGGAAGCAACCGGCGTGAAGTTCGACTGGGAAACCTTTGCCGTGGGTGCAGAGGCGTACGAAAAATCGGGCGAGTATATTCCCAAAGATTTGATCGAGTCGCTGGAGCGGACCAAAGTCGGTTTGAAGGGTCCGGTCACCACGCCGATCGGTGGCGGCTTCCCTAGCATTAATGTCGCGCTGCGCAAAAGGTTTGAGCTGTATGCCAACTTCCGTCCCATCCGCAATTTGCCGCATATTCCAACGCGCTATCCAGATGTCGATCTGATCATCGTGCGCGAAAACACCGAGGGACTCTATTCGGGCCTGGAGCACGAAGTGGTGCCCGGCGTGGTGGAGAGTCTGAAGATCATCACCGAGAAAGCATCGACGCGGATCGCCAAGTTTGCTTTCG
This sequence comes from uncultured Acidobacteriaceae bacterium, assembly GCA_963832015.1. Classification (GTDB taxonomy): domain Bacteria; phylum Acidobacteriota; class Terriglobia; order Terriglobales; family Acidobacteriaceae; genus Sulfotelmatobacter. The sequence continues at coordinate 69,851 of CAWHSR010000034.1, read as the reverse complement.
AATACGCCCGCAAGAATAACCGCAAGAAAATTCACTGTATTCATAAAGCGAACATCATGAAGTTGTCCGACGGATTGTTCTTGCGCAGCACGCGGAATGTAGCAAAAGACTATCCCGAAATCACCTACGGCGAACACATTGTCGACAACACCTGCATGCAACTGGTGATGAATCCTTACCAGTATGACATGCTAGTGATGGAGAATCTGTACGGAGACATTCTTTCGGATTTGTGCGCGGCGTTCGTGGGCGGATTGGGCTTCGTCCCCAGCGCAAATCTGGGTGATGATTGCGCCGTGTTTGAGGCGGTGCACGGCTCGGCGCCCGACATTGCGGGAAAGAATCTGGCCAACCCCACGGCTCTCCTGCGCTCGGCCCTGTTGATGGTCCGCCACCTCGGAGAGCACGCTGCCTCCACGCAGATTCGGAATGCTTTGGAGCGAGTGTACCGGCATCCGGAAAAACTGACGCGTGATATCGGGGGCAAGGCGGGGACGTCGGAATTTGCCGACGCTGTCATTGAGGAAATGCAGAACCGTAAGGCCGAAGCCATGCCAGTCTAGCTTTCGGCTATATTGGTCGAAAGTTCAACGGCGCTTCAGCGCTTCCAGTTCTTCCAGAGTGCGGGGCCAGTCCGATCCCAACAGGCGCGACATGCTCCGGTCGGCCAGAACCTTTCCACCCGTCTGACAGCGCGCACAATAGTTGGTCTCTTTATCGGCATAGCGAATTCTCAAAATCTTATCGCCGCATCTCGGACAAGGAAGTCCGTAACGACCGTGGGCGGCCATATCTTTTCGAAATGCGGTGACTTTTTCGGGAAAGCTCTCCTTCGCTTCAGCGCCCAGACGAGTAATCCAGAGTTGAAGCGTCCGCCGAGTCGCAGTAAACAGTCTCTCCCACTCGTCCGGCGAAAGCTTGTTGGTGAGCGTGATCGGAGAAAGTTGTGCCGCATGCAGGATCTCGTCTGAATATGCGTTGCCAATGCCGCTAAGTAAGCGTGGATCGGTCAGCGCGCGCTTCAGCGTATGATTCTCGGCCGTCATAACCGTGCGAAACGAATTCAGATCTGCAGCGAATACGTCGATCCCTCCAGCGTCGAGCGAGCGCAGACCCTCCTCGCCGCTGACCAGATGCAGCGCGGCTCGACGCTTGCTACCGGCTTCCGTCAGAATCAGCGAACCATTCGGGAAATCGAAGGCGGCCAGACTCTGGCGACCCGCCAGTTTGGCGTCCGCCGTTCGCCAATGCAACCGGCCCGCAATCATCAAGTGCAGCACAAGCCAGAGGTCGCCCTCCACACCAATGGCGATTCGCTTGCCGATGCGGCTGAGTCTCTCAACGACTCGTCCTTCCGCACTCGCAAGCGCCGGCTGGACCGTCCGCAGCAAAAAAGGACTCACCAGGCGTATATGCTGCAGAGGCTGGCCCACGACGCGGGGTTCGAGCGCAGTGATGTAGGCCGTTATGTCTGGCAATTCGGGCATAGAGATCAGATTGCACGGAGAACGAGGATTTTTCAACGTCGTGGGAGAGAATCTGCCCATTCGACGGCCCTGCTGCAACGGCCTACCAGCTGGTCTATGGACTTTCGTGCGGTGATTCCCGCGACATTCGCTCCTATGATTTGAGGGCGAGGGGAAAAGCCTATGAAATCATGGACGGGAGTTTGGGCGGGTATTGCATGCACGCTGTTGCTGGCGGGTTCCGCGATGGCGCAAGGTGGTGAACTGGTCGGAGCCGAGTGGGGAGTTCCGGGACGCCGAGTCGACGTTACCGCCCGCGTGCGTACTTTCATACACGAAGGCGTGTTGCAGCTCGAGGTCACCCGGTTCAATCTGGGGATCGATCCGGCACCGGGCGAGATCAAAGTGCTCGTCGTCCGCCTGCGCGAGTGGGACGGCGACATTCGAGACTACAGCTATGCGGAACGATCCTGGGCGCGTTTGGAACTGGATCCGCAGGATTGGCACGAACGGCACGAGCGCGAAGAGCATCGCGAAGAAGCCAACGACCGACACGAGAGAGGCTTGCGGATTCTGCGTGCCTACTATGGAGCCGATGGACAATTCGTGAACGTGACCGAAACACTGCAAAGCCGGGTGGATGACGGCAGGCTTTACCTTCACGTAGACAACTACAGCATGGGCGGCGATCCACTGCCCGGAGCCCACAAGCGCTTGCGCATTCTGTATACGATTGATGGAGATCGCCGGAACGTCGTGGTCGACGAAAAGACCGATTTGCGGTTGCCGTAGGAGATTCGATTTCGTTTCAAAAGATCGGCAAAATGCAAACATTTAAGAAGCCCGCCCGCCTACCTGGCGGGCTTTTTCTTACCGTTGAAAATTTCATCGCGTGTCCACACAGTGTTCACAAGTGGCGGAAAACACACATTCCCACAGACTTTTGCAATTGCGCCATTGACTCGCGCGCTCCGTTCGGAGTACAGTCCTTTGCGTTCTGGGGATTCTGGGGAAAATGACGCGCACATCACGGCGTGTGGGGATAGTTCTCTTTCAGCTCGGTGGACCCGACACGCTGGAAGCGATCGAACCTTTTTTATATAACCTCTTCTGCGACCCTGACATTATCGACTTCCCTTTTGCCCGAATCGGGCGCAAACCGCTCGCCAAGCTGATCTCGACCACCCGCGCCCGCAAGGTACAGCATCACTATGTGACCATCGGCGGAGGTTCGCCCATCCGGCGTCACACGGAGCGGCAGGCTCGGGCGCTCGAGACAGAACTGCGCAGTCAGGGCATCGACGCTCATTGCTTCGTGGCCATGCGGTACTGGCACCCGTTTACCGGCGAGGCGATCGAGCAACTGCAGGCAGCACAGTGCGACGAAGTGGTGCTCCTGCCGTTGTATCCCCAATACTCGTCCACCACTACGGGGTCGAGCTTGAACGAATGGCGGCGCCTGTTCCCGCACGACCTGCCGGCTCATTGCATAGAGACTTTCTATCGTAATACGATGTATCTGGACGCGGTGGCGGAGAAGGTGAACGAAGCCCTGTCCCGCTTCCCTGAGCCTTCGAGGCCGGAGATTGTGTTCAGTGCGCATAGCATACCGATGTCGGTGATCGAGAAAGGTGACCCGTACCAGCGCCAGATCGAAGAAACCGTGCGCCTGCTGACCGAGCGCGGGGGCTGGAGCAATCCGCAGCGGCTGTGCTACCAAAGCAAGGTCGGAGCCAGCCGCTGGCTGCAGCCTTCGCTGCATCAAACTTTAAAGCAGTTGGCAGATGAGCGCGTGCGCGAGATGTGTGTCGTGCCGGTCGCCTTCGTTTCCGATCACGTGGAGACTCTGGGCGAAATCGATCACGAAGCACGAGCGGAAGCCCACCGCCTCGGGATTGCGCAGTTTGAAATGAGCGCCGGATTGAACGACTCTTCACTTTTCATACATGCTCTAGGCCAGATCGTGCAGGAGACTCTGAACCAAGCCGTTCCTAGCATGATTCCGATTCGCAGTTCGGGGAGGACGTTGGCGGAGCCGCATTACGCGGCGGCCGCTGGTTTGGATTAGGGCCAAAGTCAGCTAGTTACAGGAGGAAGTTCATGTCGGAGGAGACCGGGAAGGTCAACCCGAATCCTGAGGCGGCGAAACCCGCGGCGGGGGCGCAGGATGCCACGAAATACGTCGGCACCCCGGCCGTGGGAACCTCGAAGGCCGCGGCAGCTGCTGGCGTGGCCGGCACCGCTCCGTCCACCGAGATCGACCGCCATCGTCGCCGCTTCGTTTGGACGATGGTCACCGGCTTTTTGATGGCGTGGTTCCTCGCTTTCTTCCGCTTCTTCCTGCCGCGCACTCTGTTTGAACCGAACTCCGTCTTCAAGATTGGCTATCCGTCGGAATTCGCCCTCGGGGTCGATACAAAGTTCCAGCAGAAATATCGCATCTGGGTCGATCGCACACCCGACCGCCTGTTCGTCATCTACGCACGGTGCACGCACCTCGGCTGCACGCCCGATTGGAAACCCAGCGAAAACAAATTCAAGTGTCCCTGCCACGGCAGCGGCTACGACAGCGAAGGGATCAACTTTGAAGGTCCCGCGCCCAGGCCGATGGACCGCGCGAAAATCGAACTGGCGCCCGATGGACAGATTATTGTGGACACTTCGCGGCTCTATCAGTGGCCCAAGGGACAGCCCTCACACTTCAATGATCCGGGAGCGTTCTTGACCGGAGTGTAGCTCGACGCAAGCAGCAGATTCTTCGCGCCAAAAACACGGCGCTCGGAATGACAAAAGCGTTCTAAAGCGAATCCTATGGCTGACGAAAACAATCCGAACGGCGGCAACGGCTCTGACGGGAAAAACGGGAAGGTCGGACTCGTGGAACGTGTCACGACCGGGGTCAAAGAGGATATCCACGCCCTCAAAACCGACATCCCCACCAAGACGAAGGAACAGATCGAGGGGCTGAAGGATCCGACGAAGACGCAAGTCTACACGTCGATCTTCCGACACAAGCACGACGACACGCCCCGCAACCGGGCGCTGGGCGTGCTTTCCAACGTGTTTCTACACCTGCATCCAGCGAAGATCAATCGCGATGCTGTGCGCTACAGCTACACCTGGGGCATGGGCGGGATCACGTTCTATCTGTTCATCATCCTGACTTACACCGGCGTGCTGCTGATGTTCTATTACCATCCGACCAAGGTGCAGGCATTCCGCGATGTGCTCTATCTGGAGCACGACGTGCCCTTCGGCAAGATATTGCGCAACATGCATCGCTGGGCGGCTCACTTGATGGTGATCGGCGTGTGGCTGCACATGTTCCGCGTGTTTCTAACCGGGTCGTATAAAAAGCCGCGCGAGTTCAACTGGAATATCGGCGTACTGCTACTGGTGTTCACGCTGCTGCTCTCGTTCACGGGATATCTGCTACCGGACGATCAGTTGGGTTTCTGGGCGGTCACGGTAGGAACAAACATGGCGCGCGCGACGCCGCTGTTGGGGCACGAAGGCCCGTTCGGCTCAATGCTCGGCATGACTCCGTACAACGACGTGCGTTTCGGACTGCTTGGCGGATCGATCGTGGATGCGAATGCGCTGCTGCGCTCTTACATCTGGCATTGCATCGGGATTCCGATCGTTGCCTCAGTGCTGATGATTGTGCACTTCTGGCGCGTGCGAAAAGATGGCGGAATTTCAGGGCCGGCCCCGGTGATGCTGGAAGCGGAAGCGGACAAACCGCGGCGCGGGCCGAAGGCGGCGGGAGAGTAGGAACGTTTTTTGTGGAGACGGCCGCCATCGGCTGTCCGCCGGGCGAAGCCCGGCAGTGGTGAACGGAAACGCTTCGAGTTAGTGCTCGACGGACGGCCGAAGGCGGCTGTCCCCACATGATGCAGAAGCACGGGTCGTGGAGAGACTATGGATTGGCGACAACTCTGGGAGATTTGTTCGGCGCCGGACAACGTGCCGATCGTGGGCTTGATTCCACTGCTTGCGTTCTACATTTATCTCGCGGTGAAACAGGCGCGCGCCAATGACCAGTTGATCGAACAACTCGAAGCCGACCCCGCGATGGCCAAGACCCATCATCGCAAGACCTGGCCCTTCAAGCCCGGATGGGCCAAGGAAGTCCACGTCTGGCCATTCCTGCTGCGTATTGAATTCCTGGCCGCCATCATCATCACGATCATCCTGATGGTCTGGTCCATCACCCTGAATGCGCCGCTCGAAGAGCCGGCCAATCCCAATCTCACGATGAATCCTGCGAAAGCTCCGTGGTACTTCCTTGGACTGCAGGAGATGCTCGTCTACTTCGATCCGTGGATTGCCGGCGTGGTCATGCCGACGATGATCATCATCGGCCTGATGGTCATTCCCTACATCGACACGAACCCGTTAGGCAGCGGCTATTACACCTGGAAGCAGCGCAAGTTCTCGATTTCCACGTTCCTGTTCGGTTTCGTAATTTTGTGGGTCGCGATGATCATCATCGGCACGTTCATCCGCGGGCCTGGCTGGCAGTGGTTCTGGCCTGGGCAAACTTGGGATCACAACCGCTTGATTTACGAGGTGAACCGAGATCTGCCGGACCTATTCGGACTCACGTCCAACATGGCAAAGGCAATTTTTGGCGCCATCGTGGTGGGTGGATTCTACGTGGTCGGCGGCGGCGCGGTGTACTCGCTGTTCCGTCGAAAAATGCCGAAGGATTTCCAGCGCATGAGCCTGCTGCAGTTTTCACTGATGGCGTTTTTGTGGCTAACCATGCTGGCCTTGCCCCTGAAAATGGCGCTGCGACTCTTGTGGCACATCAAGTACGTGTGGATTACGCCCTGGTTTAACGTGTGATTGTCATGCTGAGCGGAGTTGGAATTTCGCGAAGCGAGATTCCAGTGGAGTCGAAGCATCCCTACCCGAGCAGGATTGCCGAGTAGAGGTGTTTCACTCCGAATAACATGCAGCAGAAGTAAGTTCGGAGGAACTGGTGCCTGAAAAACCGATTCCCGAGCAGGATCCGATCACCGGAAAATCGTACGCGATCCACTACTTGATCGCGACGGTGATTCTGATAGGTACGCTGTTCTGGGCTTTGTACGACGAAGCATGGGGACAGCGCCCGTGGAAGGCCTTCCAGGATCAATGGAAGGACCGCTACAGCGCCTTCCTGAACACCGCCACGTCCAAGTCGTCCAAGTCAGAGCAATCGGTCGAGCAGGATCCTCAATACGCTGTTCTGAAACAAGCGTACGAGAAGGCCTATCAGGATTCGAAACCGCAAGCGGAAGAAGCGCGGAAGAAACTCGACGATGCCGGCGCTCGCTTGCTGGCCGTGCAGAGCGTCTTCACTGACCGCCGAGCCTACGTGAACGCGCTCACCTACGAATTGGAAACGAGTACGAGCGATTCCGCGAAAGCCAGCAAGAAGAAAGACATCGATTCCTACAAAGCTGAACAAGCGACCGTCGAGTTTCCCGACGGCACCAAGCAGAAATTTACGTTCCCGCAATTGGAGGAGAAGTACAACGAGATCCGCGACGAGCGGACCAAACTCAGTCTCGAATTAGGTGACGTCCTCAAGCCGGTGACTGCGGCCAAGGCGAAGATGGACGAGTACATCTCGGACCACATGGTCGACTTGACTCCGCAGCAGATTCAGGGGCTGAAGAGACGGGCGACAGAGTGGGATCCGGCGATCGTACAGATCAATGTGGCCGATGCCAACATCGTGGACCGTTGCGAATCCTGCCACATGAATACGCGCGAGCCGCTCCGGGTCACGGCCGCGGCGATGACGGCCAAAGGCGCAAAGCGACCGGATGAATATGCCAACGCGTTTGTCAGCCATCCCGAGCCGGAGTTGCTCTCGATCCACGATCCCGAGAAGTTTGGCTGCTCACCCTGTCACCAAGGCAACGGCCGCGCCACCACCAGCGTCGAGAAGGCGCACGGTAATTATGAACACTGGCTGTGGCCGCTCTATCCCAAAGAGAATTCGCAGGCCGGGTGCCAGAGTTGCCACTCCGCCGACATGGTGCTGGCCAACGGCGACCTGCAGTTCAACACCATCAACAACGGCAAGGATTTGTTCCGGCAGCGCGGCTGCATGGGCTGCCATCGGTACGAGGGCTATGACAAGGAGCCCGAAGACCTGAACTCAGTTGGGCAGCAGATCAAGCAGATCGAGACGCAGAAAAAAGAAAACGTAAAGAACGCCGCGGATTTGATGAAGCAGGCCGACGCCGCAGAGTCGAATGACGAAGCCAACAAGTTGAACGACAAGGCTATCGCGCTGAAAGTGGCCAACAGCAAGGCCGACGGACGCTTGCAGCAGCTCGACTTTCAGTCGCACAGTTTGATGCAGGACCAGAAAAAGGTCGGGCCCAATCTGAAAGACGTCCGGCTCAAGCTTAACAAAAACTGGATTCCGGTCTGGCTGAAGAAACCGTCCGACTTCCGGCCGACGACGAAGATGCCGAACTTCCGCCTGACCGATCACCAGATTCAGGCCATCTCGGCATACGTCTGGCAATCCGGCTTCACCGACGAACTTCCCAAACACAAGCCCGGAAACGCCGCTCACGGCAAAGAACTATTTGAAGAACGTGGATGCCTTGCTTGCCACTCCATTGGCGAGGGCGACCAGATGCAGGGTGGCGTGTTTTCAGCGAACTTGACCCGCGTTGGCGAAAAGGCAAATTACGACTATCTCGTGCGCTGGATCCACAACGCCCGCCAGCGTACGCGTCCGTATTGTCCGTACGAGAAGAAAGACATTGGTCCGGAAGATTACGCCAAGAAGGGACTTCCCTACGTATTCGATCTCGACCACAGCAAGTGTCCGAACGACGGCCACGAACTGCAAGTGCAGAACATGACGGTGATGCCGAGCCTGCGCCTGAGCCCCGAGGACGCGGAGGACATCGCCACCTATCTGATGACGCAGAAAAAGCAGGATCCGTCCTCCTATGCTGCCGCGTCGTTCATGGATGATCCGGCCTTGAAAGAAGAAGGCAAGAAGTGGGTGCGGCATTACGGCTGCGCCGGGTGCCACGAAATCGCAGGCTTCGAAGAGGAAGGTCGCATCGGCACAGAGCTGACGTTCGAAGGCAGCAAGCCGATTGAACGTCTCGATTTCGCACTGTTCACCGAAGTCGCGCAGCGCGGCGGCAAGGGTTCGGAGCCAATCAAGGACAAAGAAGATCTGGCTCGTCTGCCCGACGGTCCCGCAACCGAGCCTTGGTACGACCACAAAGGATTCTTCGAGCACAAACTTGCCGAACCGAATATCTACGACCAAGGCAAGGTGAAGGGCGAGACTGAAGCTCTACGCATGCCGAATTTGCACCTCACCAAAGATCAGGTGCTCGATCTCACCACGTTCCTGCTGGGCAGCCAGGAGACTTCCCTGCCCCAGAGCTATCAATACAAGCCGGGCGATGCGCGGCACGACATTCAGGAAGGCTGGTGGATCGTCAAGAAGTACAACTGCATGGGATGCCACCAGTTCATCCCCGGCCAGCGCACGATTCTGATGGGCCTCAAGCAGTATCAGGACGTGCAGGAGCAACTGCCCCCGAAGTTGCTCACCGAAGGCGCGCGCGTCGATCCCGAGTGGCTGCGGAAGTTCCTTTCGAATCCGGCGCTCAGCACCACGGACACGAACCGAAACGGCGTGCGCCCGTATCTGAAAGTTCGCATGCCAACGTTCTCGTTCTCAGACAACGAGCTTCGTAAACTCGTGCGCTTCTTCGAAGCTTTGTCGCAGCAACCGCTTCCCTACATTCCGGAAGAGGTGCCAACCCTCACGGCGAAAGAAACGGACATGGCACGAAGCCTGTTCTCAAGCACGGCGGCGCCTTGCCTGAAGTGTCATGCCACCGGCGATCCTGCGCACGACAAGATCGCCACCGCTCCGAATTTCCTGCTGGCGAAAGAGCGGCTGAAACCGGATTGGGTTGAGCGGTGGATCACCGATCCTCAGGCGGTCAGCCCGGGAACCTCGATGCCGTCCGGATTATTCAAGCAGGAGGGCACGCAGTACGTGTTTGCTGGGCCAACTCCGCCAACGTTTAATGGATATACGGGGGATCACCGCAAGCTGTTGACCGATTACATCTTCCAGTTGACTGCGGAAGAACAGCGGCGGGTGGCGGCATCGATGCCGCGAGCAAAGGCGGCGATACAGCCCTCGACTAGCCGTAAACAGGCCGCCGTGGAACCGCATCCTACGGTGAGCGGTGGTTCGCGTTAGCGGGTTCGCGTTAGGTTAGAATGTGCGGTTCGGTGATGCTCTTGCATTTCTGTTAGCTGCTTACGGCGCGGACGAGACGTCCGCGCGACTGCCGGCGAGTCGTCGGCGCTACACTTCAAAGAAAGGGCGACATCATGAAGAGGAAGACAGATTGGACAAGACTGGTAGTTGGCGCGCTGGCATTGTGCGCGCTTCTGATCCTTGCCGGTTGCAGTAAGAAGGAGAATACGGAGCAATCGAGCAACGCTCCTGCGGAATCGGCAGCCCCGGCGCAGCCGGCCACGCCGATCGATCCGGCAACCGTAGCCACCATTAATGGCACCGTAAAGTTTGACGGCACGGCGCCCAAGCCCTCTAAGATCGACATGAGTCAGGATCCGGGCTGCAAGGGCACGAACGAAGCTGAGAACGAAGTTGTCAACGGCGGCGATCTCGCCAACGTCTTTGTCTACGTGAAAGACGGCCTTGGGAACCGCACCTTTGATGTGCCTAAGGATCCGGTCGTGCTTGACCAAAAGGGCTGCCAATACCATCCCCACGTCTTGGGCGTGATGGCCGGCCAGACTGTCCAGATCAAAAACGATGATCCCACGACGCACAACATCCATCCCACACCCAAGGACAACCGGGAGTGGAACGAGTCGCAGCCGCCCTCTTCTCCGACGATCGAAAAGAATTTCGCGCGCGAAGAGATTATGCTGCCCGTAAAGTGCAACCAGCACCCGTGGATGAAGATGTACATCAGCGTAGTCAAGAGCCCGTTCTTTGCTGTAACGGACAAAGCTGGAAAATATGAGATCAAGGGCCTGCCGCCAGGCGATTACACGATTGCGTTCGTCCAGGAGAAACTGGGAGAACAGGACCAGAAGGTCACAGTTGCAGCCAAAGAAACCAAGACCGTCGATCAGAGCTTTAAACCAGCCGCCGAGTAAAGGCGCCGGTGGTAAAATAGCGGGTTGGACAGAGCAGGTTGCACTCACCATGTGACCTGCTCCGCCCTCCTAAGCCAAGGGCGGTCTCGTTCCCTTCGCAGATCTCCTGACCCAAGGGGCACTACTCTGAAAGCCATCGCGACAACTTACAATCGCGGGCATCACAGGCTCGCTGTCGTTCTTGCCTGCTGGACTTTTCTTCTCATCATCGCGGGCGCGCTGGTCACCAGTAACGATGCCGGCCTGTCCGTGCCTGACTGGCCGACTTCGTTCGGCTCTTGGTACAAGATCCCGAAACTCGTAGGCGGTGTGAAGTTCGAACACACGCACCGCATGATCGCGCAAGGCGCGGGACTGTTGACGGTTATCCTTGCGGTCTGGACATGGCGCACGGAAAAGCGGCGCTGGGTGCGGTTCTTGGGTGTTGCCGCGGTCGGGACCGTGATTGCGCAAGGCGTTCTCGGCGGCCTGACGGTCCTGTTCTTTCTGCCTCCACCGATTTCGTCGGCCCATGCGGCGCTGGCCCAGACATTCTTCTGCATTGCGGTGGCGATGGCATTATTCACCGGCCGGAAATGGGTGGAAGAGCAGCCTCGCGTGGAGTTCGACCAGCGGCGCCCGAGTTTGTTCACGCTGACTCTCCTTTCCATTTTCGTGTTGTACGTGCAATTGATCCTGGGAGCGATGTTCCGTCACCACGGTTTGAGTTGGTGGCCTCACGTCGTGCACGCCGTCGTTGTCTCAGCCGTGCTCGCGTGGACTTCAGTCCGAGCCCTGACGGTTTATCCGCAAATCGAGGGGGTTCGCAAGCCGGCGATTCTGATGTTGTCGCTGGTCATTGCCCAGCTGTGCCTCGGCTTTACCGCATTCCTGACTCGTGTCTCATGGGGACGAGACACGGTGCAGCCGGAGTTGCCCATGGTGCTGGCAACTGTGGCTCACGTTGCCGTGGGAGCGCTTCTGCTCGCGACCACGGTGATCCTTGCGATTCAGGTTTGGCGGCATGTCCCGGTTGCCTTCGCAGAAAGAGTGCCGGAAGCCCAACGTGATGCCTCAGCGGCTTAAGCGTCTTTTTTTCCTTCGGGTACAGCGCGAGGTGCAACTTCTTGCCAGCTGCAAGTGTTCGACTAGTCACTGTCTGTTCCTGGCCGCGATAATCAGCGTGATGTCGTAAACTGGATGCAGTCCCAGGAGTAGCCATTGGTTTCGAAAGTCTCTATGCTCGCTGAACCCGGTCCGGAACAGGAGCAAGCCGCCGCGCCCGTTATTTCCGTTCAAGATCTGGTGCACCGCTACGAAAGCCGGACGGCTCTGAATGGAGTTTCCTTCGACGTGCGGCCGGCAGAGTTGTTTGGCTTGCTCGGGCCGAATGGCAGCGGGAAGACGACGCTCTTCCGCATTCTCTCGACCCTGATGATCCCTACCGGCGGCCGCGCGGTCGTCATGGGATGCGACGCGGCGCAGAATCCTGCGAGCCTGCGGCGGCAGATTGGAGTAGTGTTTCAAGCACAAAGTGTCGACGCAAAATTGACCGCCCACGAGAACCTGTGGCATCAGGGACATCTCTATGGCTTGCGCGGGTCAGCACTGAAACAACGCATAGCAGAGATCCTGGCCCGCGTCGGACTGGCGGACCGTGCGAAAGATCGCGTGGAAACATTTTCTGGCGGAATGCAGCGGCGCATCGAACTGGCGAAAGGCCTCCTGCACCACCCGGGTGTCTTGTTGCTTGACGAGCCCACCACGGGCCTCGACCCGGGCGCTCGCCGCGACTTGTGGCAATACCTGCAGATGCTGCGCGATGAAGAACATGTCTCGGTGCTGGTCACCACGCACCTGATGGAAGAAGCCGAACGCTGCGATCGCCTCGCCATCATGAACGAAGGCAATCTGGTAGCCTTGGGAACGCCCACGGAATTGAAGAGTGAGATCGGGGGCGACGTGATCCTGCTGGACGCCGCGCACGATGCTGCATTGCTGGCCGAACATATCCAGGTGCGATTCCACGTGGACGCGACTGTGATGGGCAACCAAGTGCGCATTGAGCGCGAAGGCGGCCACCGCTTCGTTCCCGACGTCGTCGAAGCATTTCCCGGAGAGATTCAGGCAATTTCCGTGAGCAAGCCCGCGCTGGAAGACGTGTTCATCCACCGCACGGGCCATAAGTTCTGGAGTGAAGAGCGCGAAGCCAGCTCGTCAGATGCAAACAAGAAAGATTCCAAGAAAAAGAGGAGGTAGCTTGCGTCCAATGATCCTGGTGCTTTCTCTGGTGCTCGGCGTGCTGCCCTTGGTGGGCGTCGTATGGATTTTTGTAAGCGGCATGATTGTCCTCTATCCGTTCTCTTCCACGGTGGACGGCCTGTTCATGACGCTGATCCTGCTCACTCTCTCGGCGTGCTTCCTGTTAAATGCGTTCTGGGAAATGCGTGATCGCGGGATGCTCGGCAAAAAGGCGGCCCCGCCCGCTAAGACCCCTGCGGGGAAAGCGAGTTAGAGAATGGCGTCTCAGGCAACAACTTTGGCGCGACCGATGGCGTCCGCATCCGCTGGCGTGATGCTGCCCGCATTCACGCTCTGGTGGCGGGAAATCGTGCGCTTCTACCGCCAACCCACGCGTGTGGTCGGAGTGCTGGCGTCACCCTTGGTGTTCTGGCTGGTGATCGGCTCGGGCTTTGGAACTTCGTTTCGATCCGGAGGCGGTCCGGGGCAGCAGCATTACCTCGATTATTTCTACCCCGGCGCTCTCATCATGATCGTGCTGTTCACTTCGATCTTCACCATGATGTCGGTGATCGAAGACCGCAAGGAAGGCTTCCTGCTTTCCGTGCTCGTAGCTCCGGTCCCTCGCACCGCAATTGTTCTCGGGAAGGTGTTGGGTGGGACGACGCTCTCGGCCGTGCAAGGCATGATCTTTCTGATCTTCGCGCCTTTCGCCGGAGTTCACTTGGGATTAGCGCAGGTGCTGCTCGCCGCCGTTGTGGTTTTCTTGGTGTCGTTCGCGTTGACCGCGCTCGGTTTCGCAATCGCATGGCCCATGGATTCCTCTCAAGCCTTTCATGGCATCGTGAACCTGTTCCTGATTCCGCTCTGGCTTTTGTCGGGCGCGCTGTTTCCTCTTGAGGGCGCTTCGGGATGGATTCGCATTATCATGCGCTTGAACCCTCTGACGTACGGAGTGGAAGCCCTCCGCGGACTCCTCTATCCCGGTGCGGAGACAACGTTTCCGCTCCCGTCCGCCATGGCAACCTTGCTTTTGTTTTCGCTCGTCATGTTTGGACTGGCATTCCTGATGGCAAACCGCCGCACCACATCTTCCGTAGCATGAGGCCCGTTGCGTGATCGCTGAGCAATACGCTTTCTTTCCTGCCCTCAACGCCACTCTGAACGGAACCAGTGCCGCACTGCTGCTGTCCGGACGCATTCTGATCTCGCGGGGTCGCATCGCCGCCCATCGAGCGTGCATGATCGCGGCCGTAGTCGCGTCGGCGCTGTTTTTGGCGTGCTATCTTTTCTTCCACTTCGAGGTCGGAAACATCCGGTTTCTTGGCGAAGGCTGGGCGCGACCAGTCTATTTCGCGATCCTGATTTCGCACGTCACGCTGGCTATCGTCATCGTGCCTCTCGCAATCATTACATTGAGCCGCGGACTCAAGGCCCGATATCCTCAGCATCGCGCGATCGCCCGCTGGACATGGCCCCTTTGGATGTACGTGTCCGTTACGGGTGTGATCGTGTATTTCATGCTGTACCAGTGGTTCCCGCATAGCTAAAGCACAAAGGAACTAATTCACCACAGAGTCACAGAGGCACGGAGGAACGCTAGAAGTCTCGAAAACGAGCGCAACAGTTGGGCAAATTATTGGTTTCGCTTTCCTCTGTGTCCTTTGTGACCTCCGTGGTGAATAGATTTTATGGCCGTCCTGAAGCTCAAGATCGACGTGTCCGGCACAGTCGGCGACGCCGCGTGGCGCGGGATTCAGCAGTTTGACCAGATTCAGAGCGCGGACTTCGGCCCTCAGTTCGGCAGCGGCGGACGGTGCAACCATCCACCCGACGCTCCCCACGCCAAGGGCGAATGGATCGGCGCCGAAATCCGGCTACAGACGCCGCTTCTCGCCCAGTACGCCATGTCACACTATCTCGAGCAGGAGCGCGTCCTCGACGCGGATGTGGAGTAGCCGCATTCTGCTATAGTTCATTTCCGGGATTCCATGTCGGCTCAATCAGAAACTCCCAGTTCAACTCCCATTCCTGAGGACTCTGCAGCAGCGCAGCATAAGCCCAAGCACGGCATGTCGCGCACCCAGAAGATTCTCTTCTTCGCCACAGGGTGGTTGATCGTCCTGATGCCTTTTCTGTTCTGGTGGAACACCTGGTTCGGACGGCATCTTTCCGACCCGCAATTGACCGAGTATCTGCATGACGATAAGAAGCCGCGCCACATTCAGCACGCGCTGGTGCAGATGGGTGACCGCATGGGTCGTCAGGATAAGGCTGGAAAACCAGCCCCCGATCCCGCGGCCAAACAGTGGTATCCCGACCTGATCCGGCTGGCGAGTGATCCGGTGGAAGAAGTTCGCAACACCGACGCCTGGGTCATGGGGCTCGACACTTCGGGCGCGGGCTTTCACGAGACGCTGTTGAAGATGCTGTCCGATCCTTCGCCCATGGTGCGGGGAAATGCTGCGCTTTCTCTGGTGCGCTTCGGGGACGCGACCGGACGGCCGCAGATTGTGGCGTTGTTGCAGCCAGCGCAGATCAGCGCTCCTGTAGATGGGCGCATCGTAGACTCCGACCGTCCTGGCACCGCCGTACATCAGGGCGGACTACTCGCCAAGTTGACGGTGGCAGGCTCGTCGGCGCCGGTCGAGATTCGCTCGCCGATTCCGGGACGCATCCGTTCGGTTGCGCAGCCCGGCGCAAATGTCACTGCTGGCTCTGAAGTGGCCGTCGTCGATCCTGGAACCGAGCAGGTGTGGGAAGCCCTCCGTGCGCTATATCTGGTCGGACAAATCGATGATCTGGCGGCAATCCGTCCCTACGAACGCGACCTGCCCGACATTTCGAACGATGTGCGCCAGCAGGCACAGGAGACAGAGAAGGCGATCCGCGATCGAAGCGCTAACCAGTAGCGCCGGCATCCCCCGGAATGTCTAGAGGCGTCTCGCACCCGATTCCGCGGACCTCGTCAAAAGACGGCCGGATTGGGATCACGAACATGGCGCAGAAACTTGGCTACGTTGCTCTGATAGTCCGCGACTACGACGAGGCCATTACTTTCTACACGCAGTCACTCGGCTTCCAACTGATCGAGGACACCGACTTGGGCGGGGGAAAGCGATGGGTGCGAGTCAGACCGCCGGGATCCACCGCGACCGACCTACTGCTGGCTAGAGCAGTCAATCCAGAACAGGAGAGCCGTATCGGCAACCAGACCGGCGGCCGCGTCTTTCTTTTTCTCCACACCGCCGACTTCTGGCGCGACTACCAGGCCATGAAGGAGCGCGGCGTGAAGTTCACCCGTCTACCGAGCGAAGAACCGTATGGAACGCTTGCCGTGTTTGAGGACCTCTACGGCAACAGGTGGGACCTGCTGCAGCTTAAGCAGTCGCCTGCTGAATAATAGTTGCATCGCACGTCGTGGGGACTCACGGATGAGTCCGCGAAGATGGTAGGGATCCTTCGACTGCGTTGCGGATTTCACTTCGTGAATTCCGCAACTACGCTCAGGATGATTGCTGGCGAGCAAAAGTGTGGCGGAGAGAAAGAAAAATTCAAGCTAAGAGCTAATCGCTAAACCTATAGCTAATAGCTGCCTTCAAATCGCCATCGGGCCGACTTCTTTTTCAACTTCCGCCGTGTCGACCATGACGATAGCATCCCATGGACAGCCGTCGAGGAAGCATCCGTCTGGCCCCTTGCTCAGGCATTTCTTGCAGCCGATGCAGAGGATGGGGTCGATCTGGATGCGGCCGAAGGGCGGATTGTCCTCATCGGGCACCCAGAACATGCAGTCTTCCACCGGGCAATATTCCACGCAGGCAGGCGAACCGGCGCACCCGGTGCAGCACTCGGTGATGACCGCCAGTTCCTTGGGTTTCTTCTTTCGCGGGGTAGCGAGGCCTTTCGATTTCGGTTCAAACTTGAGCTCGTCGGGAACCATCCCAACGGCTCTGGTGGCGCCGGGTACAGGAGGCATGCGCGGCATTATAACCTGAAACCGCAGCGTTTATGAACCTAACTTCCGCTTAAGGGTTTCTGTCGTATCCGGCTTGAAGACCTCTGCACTCTCCGCAAACTCGCGACAGAACGCCTTCAGATCTTTAGACGACGCGGTGATTGTATCGAGATCGCCTGCCACAGTAGCCAAAGTCACCGTTTTCGCTTCGAGCGACTTCTTCAGCCAGTCGGAGTCAATGGGAGTAATCGAGAAAGTGGTTTTGTCGAACTTCGCGAGATAGATTTCGTGCCTCGCCAGGCACAATGCGCACACATCGGCGTCCACGGGCGAGAGATCCAGAAAATAATGGCTATCAAGCTTAACCAGTAGACTGATAATGGGATTTCTCTCCACCGCATCCCTCGCCATGGTCGCTCGATCGCAGATCGTAGACCTGATCCTTGGCCGTGATCGTTAGCAGCGTTGTGCATTTCTCGTAGGTCGCGGTCCAGGAACCGATCAGGCTCTGGTCGAAAGACACGTCGGGATCTGGGTGAGCATTAGCGATATTTCCTTCGTCATACAAGGGGTTGAGGGAACTCACCGTGCATCCCTGAAACACGAGCATCGGCCCGAAGACAAGCATGATGGCCAAGACTCTCGCGATAATTCGAAAACGGAAAACACCGGGCAACGACATCGGGTCCTCCTATGAAAACAGGGGGCTGAAGTGCAGTTTCAAGGGTTCCGCCCAAAATGATACTCTCTGCCGAGTTTGTGGCGTACCCACGATTCCCACCGGCCCCATTCTGTTATAGTGAACCCCTGCAAAGGAGCACCGACATGGCTGGCAAGAGTCTGAACCGGGTTCAACTGATCGGAAATCTAGGGAAAGATCCCGAAATCAAATACACGCCGCAAGGCACGCCCGTGGCCAAGCTGACCATCGCCACCAACGAGCGCTTCAAAGACAAGGCAGGTGAGTGGCAGGACCGCACGGAGTGGCACAACGTCGTGCTCTGGCAACGCTTGGCCGAGATTGCCGGTGAGTATCTCAAAAAGGGCGGCAAGGTCTACATCGAGGGACGCCTGCAAACCCGCTCGTGGGATGACAAGACCTCCGGCCAGAAGAAGTACATGACCGAAGTCGTGGCCAGCGACCTGATTCTGCTCGGAGGACGCGGCGAAGGCGGTGGTGGCGATTTTGCAGGAAGCTCTCGCGGATCGGCATCTTCGGCGGGCGGCAGCAACAACCTCGACCAGCGCACTCCTGAGCCCGAGCCAGCAGCATCCGGGCCGATCACGGACGACGACATTCCGTTCTAGCGCGTATCCCGTGCGTTAATGAAATTAGTACGGACTTGTCATCTTGAGCGAAGCGCAAGATCTATGCACTGCGGTGCCAGTTGCACAGGTCTCTCGCTTCGCTCAGGATGACAAATCTGTTTTAAGTTTTGTGGGCCATCGCAGCGTCCTCCGCAGGATAATCGAACTGCGCCAGGAACTCGAATGCCGGCGAATTTTCCCGCTGCCAGCCGATCGTCCTGCGGATCGCGTCTTCAATCGCTACAGGCTCTTTGTGTCCCAGTTCCTTGCGGATGCGCGCTGAACTCGCGGTCCAGTGCTGCGCCGCATTGCCGGGCTTTAGCAGGTGACGCGGGGTGCGCTCCACCGGCAACACAACGAACTCCCCATCCCACTTCATCTCGCTGGCGATTTTCCGTGCCCACTCCAGTTCGCTGAATGCGGGCTCCTCACACACGTTATAAATTCGTCCGGCGGCACGATCATCGGTGGTAGCCAGCGCAATGGCGGCGGCCACATTCTCCACATAGCCTCGCGGCGAGCGCCAGGCGGCGAGAGTTTCGGGAAAGATGATATGGCGCCGTCCCTCGGCAACGCGCTTCACCACAGGGTAAAACCGATGCAGCGGATCTCCGGGGCCGTACACCATCGGCAACCGGAGCACCGTGCCGGGAAGGTCGGGGTCGTTCATCACGACGCGTTCCGCTGGAATTTTGTCGTAATCGTCCGTCGCCCAGGAGAAAATCTTGCGCATCACCTGCAAGACTGCGGGTGGATAGGGATGCAAGCTGCGGCGCAACTCCGAGTCTTCAGTGAGCGGCACTTCCAGCAGCGGACCGTCTTCCGTGCCCAGCGAAATGCCTACCGCGCGGTAGACGTCCATGCTGCTCAACATGATTATGCGACGGGTCGCGCCACGGAACACCTTCATCAGCGCTTCTGCCTGCGGACCCGAACTGAGGACCAGATCAACGACTACGTCAGGAGCAAATCGTTTCAGTTCCTCCGCACTGGCATCCAGCTGGTTATGGTCACCCCGAATCTCATCAGCCTCGGGAGGCGTGGCCGTGGTGCCACGATGAAATACCGCAACGGCGTGCCCTTGCTGCTTTAACGCGGCCACGACGAACCGGCCGATGAAACCGTTGCCGCCGATGAGAAGGACGCGCATAAACAACCCGTCACCCAAACGAGCTCAGTGGCAATTTTTGGGATGGTGGAACAGATAACGGCCGCCGAGGAACGCAATTAAAACCCTCGTGGGTTTCACGCCTTCTAGTCGCCGTCGCCGGTATCGACCGAGACCAGTTCCAGGCTCTGCAGCAGCGGGCTTGAGTCCGCAACAAACTCCACATGCCCGCACCGCGGGCACGACAGAATCGCGTGGCCGACATTCCCGGGAGCCAGGCTGGCCCGCATGAGTTGATACCGTTGCAGCTTCTGCTCACAGCGCAGGCAATAAACTGTCTTGCTATAGGGATCGGTAGAGATACCACCCGGCGTCTCGATGGCTGGTTTCATACATTCCTCTGAAACGGGAATTCTGGTGCCGCCCAAACCCAAGCTGGCATTCCAGTTCAAGTGGAACGAGTGTAGCACGTCAGTGACGGCATTGGCCGCGCCATACAGGCCCGCAGCAGTGCCAAGAGCAGGCTCCCCAAAAGACAAATAACATCACGACAGATCCAAGTTTCGGATTCTGATCGCAATAGGACGCGCACGCAGCGCACCAGATATTCACTCGCAACTCAGGTTATGGGGGCGGAAGCGTGAAGCGGATTGTGACTCGTGTCTGCATCTCGACCGGATGCCCGTCTACTGAGTAAGGCCGATATCTCCATTGCCGCACGGCCTGCACCGCCGCATCGGCGAGCACCGGATTCCCTTCCACAACCTCGATGTTGTGGACCGCTCCCTCTCCTCCGATTTGAACATCCAACGTCACCGCACCTTGAATCTGTTGCGCTCTCGCTTCCGGCGGATATACAGGCTCTACTCGATGCAGGAGGCGTGTCGCGGAAGAATCCTCGGAGCCCGAGGTTACTGCACGCTTCCCAGTAGTTGCATCCTGGTCGGCGGTCGGCGAACGGTAGATGACTTTGCCATTTTGAGTGACCTGCAGTCCGCCATCGGGTGGCCCCGCCGAGTTTGTCGCATTCGACGGCTTGGGCTGAGGAACGGAATTCGCGATTGGAACCGTCGCCACTGCGCCGACTGGCGCTATGCTCTGGACCACAGCGGAATTCGGCACCCGCGTTTTGTCGGCGTTGGAAGTTCCTGCCCGCTGCGGCCCGATTCCTCGCATCACCTGGCCGATGCCCGCACGGAATCCGAGCGCCAGTCCCAGCAGCACCGCCGTCAAAATCACAAGAATACTCAGAATCGGAGTCCAGACCTCGCTTCGTTTCCGCGGTTCCTCTTCAAGAACGTCCGGATCGGGCGGCCAAACTCTTTCGTCCTCAGGTATGACTGCAAGTTGATCTGCAATCGCGTTGGACTGCTTCTCCACACTCGGCACGGCAACAGCAACATCCTCGGCGATTTTCTTGTTCTCAACTACACGTCGGGCCAAGACTTCCAACGTGTTTATGTCCCGATCTCCAAATGCGTTGGGCCTGGGAGAGAACACCTCGAAGATGCCAAATGGTTCCTTGCCGTCGCTCAACGGCACTACCAGAATTGATCGCACGCCCAGGCTGCGGCAGGTCTCGGCATTCACGAGCCGGTCCGTCTCTGTGTCGCCACACAGCTGAATCTTTCCGGTTTGCAGGCATGCTCCCGACAGACCGGATGTGGTCTCCAGCGGGGCCCCCAACTCCGGAGCGTCGGCGCCCGTGGTGGCACGACACTCCATCTCTCCCCCTCTAGCCAGGGCAATGGCGGCTCCGGTCGCCCCCGTCGACAGACGTGCCTGCTCGACCACTTCGTTGAGAACCAGATCCAGAGCCAGATCGAAGGACGCCGGCCCACCCCCGTGGGCGACAAGGGTCCGAGCTACTTCTGTCAGGTCGCTCTCCGATTCCGCAGAGACCAACCCACCCACATCAGTAGATGTCTTCTGGTCCCATTGTGGCGTTCGGTTTAATTCCGGCTGGGGCATAGGGTGGTCATAAGGAGACCAAGCATCGTCAAGCGCTGGCCTTCCTTAATATGCGGAGTCTGGCGCGAATCCGTGCAGATGTCAATATCAAACCAGCGTTGTCTTCAACGCGGCGAGTACTGAACACGCCAGGGTCACGGCTACCCATTATTCCCGTTTTGGCGACCTTTCGATAGCCAGAACAAAGTTTTCCGACGCAGTAACCCCAGCACACACTAGAATTTGTAGAATCAGAACGAGCCATGGAGATGAAGCAAGTACAGGGAGCCACCCGGTACTATGGTTCGATGCTTGTGAGGGAAACCCGATGCGGATTGCGGTTGTAGGTTCTGGATACGTTGGACTGGTGGCAGGGGCTTGTTTCGCCGACCTCGGACACGACGTCATCCTGGTGGACAACGATGAACAGAAACTGGCCGCCCTACGCCGGGGCCAGGTCCCCATCCACGAAAATTTCCTGCCTGAACTTCTGGGCCGTCACCGCGGGCAGCGGCTGACTTTTTCTGACGACCTCAAACAAGCGGTCGCCCTCAGCTCGGTTATCTTCGTGGCCGTCGGCACGCCGCCAACCGAGAGTGGAGAGGCGGATCTCTCGTACGTGGAATCGGTGGCCCGCGAGATCTCTGGCGGCATTCACGGCTATAAGGTCGTCGTCGAAAAGAGCACTGTTCCCGTCTATACCAGCGAGTGGGTCCGCAGGATCATCCTGCGCAACGGCACCGACCCGGACCTGTTCGACGTTGCCTCCAACCCAGAGTTTCTCCGCGAAGGCACGGCCGTCACTGACTTCCTGTTCCCCGATCGCATCGTGATCGGGTGCGACAGCGATCGCGCGGCGGAAGTCTTGCGCGAGGTCTACGCCCCTCTAACCAATGGCGATTACTACCAGCGCACCGACGCCATCCCGCAACCGGATCGCGCTTCCATGCCTCCTCCGATCATAGTGACCAGTACGAAGAGCGCGGAATTGATCAAGCACGCTTCCAACGCCTACCTCGCCATGAAGATTTCCTTCATCAATGCCGTGGCCTCGGTGTGCGAATCGGTCGGCGCCGATGTGAACCAGGTGGTCCATGGCGTCGGAACCGATTCGCGGATTGGCTCCAGGTTCCTGAACCCGGGCATCGGCTACGGCGGTTCTTGCTTCCCCAAAGATGTGATGGCGTTTCGCGCCGTGGCCCGCGAGAGCGGTTACGATTTCCGCTTGCTTGATGAAGTGATGCGCATCAACGTAGATCAGCGCCAGCGCTTCCTGCGGAAGGTACACAGCGCACTCTGGACGCTGCGCGGCAAAAAGCTCGGCGTGCTCGGTCTCGCCTTCAAGGGTGGCACCGACGACATCCGCGAATCACCAGCGCTTTTTTTGGTGCAAGCTCTCGTGCAGGAAGGTAGCAAGATCGCGGCCTACGACCCCGCCGCCATGGAGCGAGCTCGAGAAGTGCTGCCCTCCGAAGTCACCTTCGCCAACTCGGCATACGAAGCGGCACACGGCGCCGATGCGTTGCTGATCCTCACCGAGTGGGAGGAATTCGCCAACCTCGATCTCCCCCGACTCCGCCAGGGACTCAAGTATCCCATCGTGATCGACGGGCGCAACCTGTATGATCCCGAAATCATGGCTGCTCAGGGATTCACCTATTACAGCGTGGGCCGCATCGCCGCTCATCCCGACGGCGTGTCGGGCCCGGTCTTAAAGAACGGCAAAAAGGCATGAGCCCAGGACGCGCGGTTGTCACCGGGGGTGCGGGGTTTCTGGGATCCCACCTTTGCGATGCTCTTCTTGCTGAAGGCTGGAGCGTGGTGGCGGTCGATAACCTGCTGACCGGCCGTCGCACCAATCTTGCCCACCTGAATCATGAGTCCCGGTTCGAATTGGTTGAAAAGGATATCTGCGAGCCATTCGACGTGGGGCGGGTCGATTACGTTTTTCACTTCGCCAGCCCCGCCAGTCCCGTAGATTACCTGCTGCACGGCATCCCGACACTCAAGGTCGGCTCGCTGGGCACGTTCCACGCTCTCGAAGTGGCCCGCAAGTACAGCGCCAAGTATTTGGTCTCGTCCACTTCCGAATGCTATGGCGATCCGCTGGAGCACCCGCAGAAGGAGACCTATTGGGGACACGTCAATCCCATCGGCCCGCGCTCCGTCTACGACGAGGCCAAGCGCTTCACCGAGGCCGTGACCATGGCCTACCACCGCTATCACAAAGTGGACACGCACATCGTCCGCATTTTCAATACCTACGGCCCACGCTTGCAGC
The DNA here is from genome assembly GCA_963832015.1 of uncultured Acidobacteriaceae bacterium. Lineage (GTDB taxonomy): Bacteria > Acidobacteriota > Terriglobia > Terriglobales > Acidobacteriaceae > Sulfotelmatobacter. Next base: position 46,374 of record CAWHSR010000034.1, on the reverse strand, counting down.
TGAATGATGGCCGCGTGGTTTCGAATTTCATGAAGCAAGCGCTGTGTGGAGAGCCGCTCACGGTCTACGGTGATGGCCGGCAGACCCGCAGCTTCTGCTATGTGAGCGATGAAATCGACGGCTTCCTGCGCCTGTCAAAGTCGGACGAGCATCTGCCCGTCAACATCGGCAACCCCAACGAGTTCACGATTCTAGAGTGCGCCCAGATCGTTTTGAAGGTCACGGGATCGAAGAGCCAGATTCGTTACGAACCGCTTCCCCAAGATGATCCCAAGCAACGCCGGCCCGATATCACCAAAGCACGGCAGTTGCTGCAATGGGAGCCCAAGATTGATCTGGAAACCGGCCTGCGTAGGTCGCTGGATTACTTCAAGAAAGCCGTCGCCGAAGAGGCCGCACTGAAGTAGCCGCGTCTAGACTTCGAAATGCGCGTTAGTCGAAAACATCGGTTGAAAATGAAGAGTTGAACGGCCGAATGGTACGGAAGTGAGCGTCGCTCTAGGAGGGTTCCGTGGTCGACGCCACAAAGTCGGTAAGCTTCTTCACGCTGGCCTGTTCATCGCGGGTCTTCAATTCAAACGCTACTCCCATCCCGTATCCAGGATGAGAAGCCTGCACCGTTCCCCGCACCTGCAATTTCATTTCGTAGGTTCGGACCACGATCTCAACCGACGAACCTTGTGGAAACGACATCGCACCTTCCAGGTAGCAGCCACCCGAACTGAGATCGGTTAGGCAGCAATGATGCGGCACAGGAATTCCAGTGCGATAAACCTCTGCACCTAGCCGGCAGGCATACCGGGCCTGCGTGCGCCGGTTATCGATATCGGACGATCCTAAGGGCTGTGACTGAGCATCAGAATAGTGCGAGGGTCCCTGCGCCGTGGGCTTACCATGGGTTTGCTCGGCGACCGATATCAAAGCCAGTTGCAACGGCTCTTCCATCTCCACGGTAACGTTAGGAAACTGTTGTGGCCTCGCGCCATTCGGCACATTGGCCGAGAGGTAATCGGTCAGCAGGCGGCGCGAAGCCTTGGGCACATCCATAAACTGAAATCCAGCGCGGCCGCTCCAGTCCTGCCAGATCACCTGCCCTGACAACCGAATATTCGTCTTCTGTCCTGGCAGCGTGAATTGAAAATACACCTTGCTGACGGGAGGAAGTTTCTTCCCAAATCGCACGCACATCCCGTCTTGCGCCAGATCGACCAGCGTTGCCTTCTCCTGCTCGATAGTGGCGTAGTCTGCAGTAGCGTGCGCATGCACGGTAGCGCGGGCATTCTTGCGCTTCTCTTTGCGCATCACTTCTCGCGCCGCGCGCAGGCTGCTCAATGCCCGGTCATAGGCAACCGGTTTATACAGAACGAAATTGACTCCCATCGAGAACAACTCGCGGATGCTCTCCTGCCCAGCCACGACAGCGACTGCCAGCGTGGCATCCTTCAGTCGCGAGGCACGGGTATCGCGCAACAGGGAGACTACCTCAGCGTTGGACTTCCCATCGACAATCACCACGTCGAATCGCTCTTGCGCCAACCGTATGGCGGCACGCACCAAGTCCGGACAAGGCTCAACTCGAATGTTGAGTTCTTCCAGTACCCGGCGCAGCACCTCGGCTGGCGCTTCGTCGACACACACCAAGAGAGCAGAGAGAGTCATACCTGCCCCATCGTAGGTTTCCAGCGGTACCTCCCACAAGTTACCGGGGTCACCGTCCAACTGGTTCCGCCAAGCTTTCTTTCGCTTAAGTGACGTGTTCTCAATCAATGACATGAGTAACCACCACTAGCACCGAAAGGCCAACTCTGCGCTATTGACCCGTCGTGCTTTGACGGCGCCCCCTACGCTCCTTACGATGACCAATGACGCGATGAAGGAACGCGCGAGCCTGCTCTGTTGTCTGGCGAGTTGGCGCAGACTGTTCCTCCACATGTTCGAGACACGGTTCCACGGAGTGAAGGCGTGTTCGACACAGTCGCCTCTCCTCCCTTGAAAGATGATTATGACCTCGAGGAAAACCCGCGGATTTTCGTTGCTGGAGTTGCTGATCGTCATCGCCATCGGTCTGATCATGGGCGGTGTGACGTTCATGGCGATGAAGCCTCTTCTGAACCAAGACCATGTGGACCAGGCGTACGACACAACCCTGTCTGCGCTGCGCAACTATCGAAACCTGTCCATCACTCAGAGCAAACGCTACATCGTGTACTTCACGGCGCCTCGAACCATCACGGTGCAGTACTGGGGCGTGGGTGTGCCGGTGTCTCCGGCGCCGGTCACGGTTGCCACCTATCAGTTGCCGAGCGACATCCAGTTCGCCGTGCAAGCCGGGTTCCCCAACCCAGGTCCTGATAGCTTCGGAACCGGCAGCACAGCCATCACAGTGAACAACTGCGGGTTGGTGGGTACCAATTGCCTGATTTTCTATCCGGATGGCTCCGCCCAGGATGATTTGGGCAACTTCAATAGCGGAGTTGTTTACCTGACCCGTCCGGGCGACATGTACAGTTCGCGAGCTCTTTCCATCTTCGGCACGACCGGAAGAGTCCGGGGCTGGCGCCTCTACAACCAGAGTGGAGCTAAGTGGGTGCAACAATGACGCAAAGCAAATCGCAAGTATCCCGGCAAGGCGGGTTCACGCTGATTGAAACCATGATCGCGATCGCGATCATGAGCATCGGCATCGTTACCCTGCTGGCCGCATTTGGTACGGCGGTGGCCACAACTCAGAATGCGCAGGCAAACCTCATCGCTCGCCAGAAGGCTCTGCAGGCGATGGAGAGCATCTATACCGCCCGCAACACGCAACAAATCTCGTTCTCGCAGATCGGCAACATCGCCAGCGGTGGAATTTTCACCAACGGAGCGACCCAACTTTTGGCGGCAGGCCCTGACGGCCTGGTGAACACCGCCGACGATCTCACCTTCCCCGCCACCGGACCTTGTCCGGCGGGGCCCGAGTGCCTGGTCATGCCCGGCCCTGACGGCATCCTGGGCAATGCCGATGACACCGCCATGAGCCTCGCCAATTTCAAACGCCAGATTGCGATCAATTCGGTTCTGGAAGCAGACGGAGTCACGATCGATCCCAACTTGAAGCAAATCGTCGTGACTGTGACTTATACGACGGGCATGTCGTCGACTCCCCGTACCTACACAATCGATGCACTGATTTCAGCCTACCGCTGAGACAAGCGATGGAAACCATGATGGGAAACATGAGACTGCCAAGACAAAATTCGAAACGAGGCTTCACGCTGTTGGAAGCCATGGTCTCCATGGCAATCGGCCTGGTCGTGCTGGCGGCTGCAGCCAGCCTGTTCAAGACCGCCCTGAATTCCACCATGCTGGTCACCCAGCGCGCCGAAAACCAACAGAACATGCGCGCTGCCGTGGAAATCATGGTCAAAGACCTCGGCATGGCTGGCGCCGGTCTGCCTTCCGGCGGAATCCAATTGCCTACCGGAGCGGGAGCAACCGTCTCGAGGTTCGGGTGCGACCAGACTGGCACATGTCACGTCCCGGCCCACAACTATCCCACCGGAAACTATATGTACGGCATCCTTCCCGGCTACAGTAACGGCGTGGAATCAAACGCCGTGATTCCGGCCGCGCCGGCGCCCGCGATCAACGATAGCGTCACTTCCATTTATGCCGACTATAACTTTCCGTTGTGGGAGTACAACGTCACCTTCACCACCCCGGGTAATGGTGGATCCATCACTCTAGCGCCCAACGCGACTTTCGTACCCGCGCCTCCCGCCATCAACTCAGCCGGCGGCATTCAGGTTGGCGACCTCATCATGCTCAGCAACAGCATAGGAACAGCAGTAGGCGAAGTCACCGGAATCACCGCGACCGTAATCACGTTCGCCAATCTCGATCCGCTGAACATCAACCAGAGCGGCGCTGCCACCAATAACATTGCGGCCATTTCCACAGGAACGACCACCATCGCCTACCGCCTGTTTGCGGTCACTTATTACTTGACGGTACCCGGCGCCGGGCAAACGCCGCGCCTCATGCGCCAGGTGAACGGCCTCACTCCCGTGCCCGTGGCCGATGACATCATCAACCTGCAGTTTGCGTTCGATACCTACAACTCGACTACCTCGGCCCTCGATGCCAACCAGGCGAATCCTCTCGGTGTGGGCGAATCGCCCAACAACATTCAGAAGATCAACCTCATCGTGATGGGGCAGAGCATCATCAACAACGGAAACAAGTCCCAGAACATGTATCTGGCGACCGACATTAGCGCACGCAATATGGCATTTCGCAATCGTTATCAGTGAGGTTTTCTTGGGGCAGGAGAGCAACCACAATGAAACACGGAAAAAATAGTTCGCAGGGTTTCACACTGATCGCAGCGCTTCTCATTATGGTGCTGCTGTCGGGTGTGGCGGTCGGCCTTTTCTACCTGGTCACCAACGAATCCCGCATGGGCGGCAATGACCTCGAGGCCAACCTAGCCTTCTACGGCGCCGAGTCCGGGATGGAGAAGCTCACTTCTGACCTCTCGGCCCTCTACACCCAGTACCAGGCCCCCACGAACACCCAAATTCAGAATCTGGTGAACTTTCCCCCGACCTCTGCCATGGTCAGTGGGATGAACTACACAGAGACCATCACTTATCCGGTTAACGCCGGTGGCAACCCGGTGAGCAGCTTCAACACCGTCAGCTCCGGTTCGAACCAGGGTCTGTACGCTGAAATCATTCCCATGACGCTGCAAGTGATTGCTACGCGTCCGGCCGGCGCCTCGATCAACATCACCCGCAAAGTGGAAGTCGCATTGATTCCGGTGTTTCAGTTTGGAGTCTTCTGCGGATACGACTGCAGCTATTTCCCGGGTCCGAACTTCAGCTTTGGCGGCCGCGTGCATACTAACCAGAACCTGTTCCTGGCTGCGGGAGGGGACCTCGTCTTCAACGACAAGATCTCGGCCTTCTCGCAAGTCATTATGGACCAACTGGAAAACGGCCATTCGACCTCTGTCGGTTACGGCGGCACGGTGTTCGTTCCCAAGGCTAGCTCAGGTTGCCCGCTGAACACGTTCCCACCCACGGGAGGGAACTGCGTAACCCTTCCCGGAGCCGCAACGGTTCCCGGCGATGCCAGCTGGAGCGGCGGATATCCTACTCTTGCCGGCTCCGCGAACATCAATTTCCCCAGTCTTTCCACTGGAACCTTGAACGGTTTCATTACCAACGCACTCACTGGCGCCAAGAACATGGAGCTGCCTTTTGTGCAGAACAGCTGCACCAGCGTTCCGACGCCCATCCCTTGCACGGATCCAATTGCCATTATCCGTAAACCTCAGACCGAATCATCATTCAGCACGCTCGGCACATCGCGTCTGTACAACAAAGCACAAATCCGGATTCTGCTCGCCGACACGCTCGCCGATCTGCATCCGGAGCGCGGTGCCGGAGCGCTTGCCGACGGACAGGACTTCCAGTTCCCCAACGCAACCACGTCCGCCAATGCATCGCTCGCGGTACCGACCGGACTGGGTCCTGAAGCGTTCGGATTCGCAGCTCCGGGCGCCAACGGCTGGGTTTATCCCTACACCGACAGCGGATTAAAGAATACCTGGGCCTCGATCCCGTTGATCGGAGAGCTGACCACCAATCCCGCCACCACCGCTGCCATGACTGGTCCCTGGCTTCGAGTGGAATACTGCAACGCACCCCCACCGACACCGTGTGTGGGCGTCACCAATGAGTGGCTGGCGTTGGGCTTTGGCCAGGTCTTTAACGCTCCGCCGACTACTCCTGGCTCAAACCAACCCAACCCCAATGCGATTTTGATTCTCCAGCAACTGCGTCCCACGATCACGGCGACGGCGGCCCACGTCGCCGGGTCCGGCAACTGGTACCCGATCAACTTCTATGACGCGCGCGAAGGCGAGATGCGCGACAACAACGTTCCCAACACGGTCAGCGGCAACAATACCTATTCTTCCTGCTCGGTTAACGGCATCATGAACGCCGTGGAGCTCGACGTAGGCAACCTTGCCAAGTGGCTCAAGGGGAGCATCGGTGCCTCCGGCACCTCTGTGAACTACACCAACTATAACGGCTACGTTCTCTATTTCTCTGATCACCGTGGCATGTTGCCATCGACCCATCCTTCGAACGGCGGGCAGACGGCGGCGAACGTAATCAACGGCGAATCCGGGATCGAGGATGTCGTCAACTCATCGCAGAACCTGACTTCCACCACGACGGATGGAGTTGCGGAAGCCCTCAGCTACTACGGCTACTCACCCGAGGACGTCGATCAGAACGGATTCCTCGACAACTGGGGCGAGAAAAATATCGGATACGGCTTCGGCATCAACACCAACACCGCGCCGTTCAATCCCTACAAGCGGATTAATGTCGCCGGAGCGGGCACGGCTGCCTCCGTCGACTGTGCCAGCTACAACACCTCCACTGGCGCACTTCTGACCGGCAATACCGATCAGGAAGGCTTGGCCAATCCAGTCAGCGGTGCGCGCCACGTGTTGAAGTTGGTGGATGCGGGTATGAGCGCTGCCGGGGCGAGTTACTTGCCCGTTATGCCGGCCGCCAGCGGATGCTCGCAGAGCGCGGCCAATCCCACGGGCTGCGGCGGATTCACAATCGCATCTGAGAACCCGGTGTACGTCCAGGGCAACTACAATAGCAGTGCCGCGGATCCATTCTGGGGCACCGCGAACAACGCCACTCCAACTCAGACACCCCATTCGGCGGCTTCCATCATCGCCGACACGGTCACGGTCCTATCGAACTCCTGGGGTGATATGAACAGTCTCATGTTCCCGACCGTCCCCGGCAATCGCTCCGTGGGCGCAGCTGCGTACTACCGTATGGCGGTCTCGGGTGGGAAGAACATTCCGTTCCCCAGCCCAGCCTGGGCCAACAGCGCAGGGATTAATGACTTCGGCACGGACGGTGGATTGCACAACTTCCTGCGTTATCTCGAGAGTTGGGGCAGCCCCCTGAACTACGATGGCTCGCTGGTCAGCATGTACTACTCTGAGTACAACACCGGCACCTTCAAGTGCTGCACCACAGTCTACAGTCCGCCGACTCGTAACTACTACTTTGACGTGCTGTTCCTGAACCCCAGCAACCTGCCTCCTGCTACACCGGAGTTCCAGGACATCAATACGCTGAGCTATCACGAGAACTTCACACCACAGTAAAACCGAACCATATCTGCCGACCCGGTTCCGCTTCCGCGGAGCCGGGTCGTTTTGTTTATGGGGAACGCTCCAGCAATATTTCGCTGAGTATTCCTTCGAGCATCACGCCAGGAGTTTTCATTCGAGGGAAGGCGCCCCGCAAAGGCAGGGTCCTTCGTAACATGAACCTGCTCCCTCGCTCCGTTTATTCTTTAGCTTGCACCGCCAGGCAGATAACTTTCTGGAGGAACATTGTCTTCGCTAGTCCAACGCTCGCGACCCGGTGTAGCCCGGCGCCCAGATCCCACGAGCCAGCACTGGAGCATGCTCCTTTTTGAAAGCCTCTCCGCCGGCGTCCTGACGCTGTTCATCGTCTTCGCGTTGGTCCTGATCGCCGTTGGCGTTTATGGCGTTGTTGTCTGGCCCCTCACCTTCTGGGATCTCGCCAATCTGGGCTTGGAACAATACGGCTCCTGGGTTGAGACGGTCTTGTGGTCACTCTTCGCTGGCGGCTCGCTTGCGGGATACTACGTCTTCGGCGGCGGCGCCTTCAAACCCAAGCAGAAAACTCGTACTCCGGTGCCTTCCCGAGCGGCTCGATCTAGTAGATAAAAATCGAGCCCCGCTCGCTATTTTCCTCGCGCCTGATTGCTACAATTGCCCAACGCGCTTGGCCTGGTACGGTGGGCCCGTTGGGAGCAGTCTTTCGCTATGCAATCCTCTTCGGATCGTCGCGGTTTTCTGTGGTTCATTTTTTCTGCGTCGGCCCTGGCCGGTATCGGACTGTTTTTCGTGCCCGCTTTCATCATCCGTCCGTTCGCCCACCAGAGTCCTGCAGGGCTGGCTGTCGCCATGGCGCTGCGCCAGCGCGCGCCCTGGGGAAGCCTTGCCGCCGTTCTGGTTTGTCTCGTATTGGCGCTTGTCCTGTGGGGTATCGCCAACCGATGGCGCAAGATCGTGCTCGCCTCGGTGATGGTCCTGGTCATGTTCTCGGCCGTCATGTCTCGCCTGAATTACTTTGAATGGATGTTCCACCCCGTACCGGAGGCGCGGTTCGAATCCGCCTCGGCCAGCAAGCTCGCCAACGGAGAAATGATTCTCGCCGTCCGCTTCGGCTCCGACGCGCGCGCCTACCCCATCCGCGAAATGGCCTACCACCATGTGTTGAACGACGTCGTCGCCGGCGTCCCGGTGGCCGTCACCTATTGAACGCTCTGTCACACCGGTCTGGTGTGGACACGTACGGTGAATGGAAGAGTCCTGCATTTTTATCTCGCGGGCATCAACAACCAGAACTTCCTCATGCGCGACAAAGAGACGGGCACGTGGTGGCAACAGATTACCGGCAAAGCCATCTACGGCCCCCTCAAAGGCGCGTCTCTCGAACTGGCTTTGAGTGATGAACTGACCTTCGGAGAATGGAAGGCAGAGGTGTACGACGGGAAGGTGCTGGCAGAAGTGCCGAAGTATGGGAAGGAGTATGACAGCAACTGGGAGCCTGAGGTCGCCAAGCTTCCGGTGGTAATCAGCTTTCCCGGGACTGAACTCAAATCCCGCGACGTGGTCGTCGGACTAGAGATGACGGGCCCCGGCCGCGCCTATCCCTGGGACTCTTTGGTGAAACAATCGCCGGTCGTCGACCACGTGAATGGCACTCCATTGTTGATCGCGGTCGGTCCTGACGGAAAGTCCTTCCGCGTTTTCGTAAGCCGCATCGACGGGAAAGACGCGGAATTCTTCCTGAAAGGAGAGGCCGAAAGTGAGCCCGCAACGCAACCGGCTGGGCAAACGAAGTCTGACGTCCCCGCAGCGAAGCCGGACACGAAAGCAGAAACAAAGGCTCCGCCCGCAGTGCCCGCCTCATCCGATGCAAAGCTGGACGCTTCCTCCGTCCCCAAACCCGCGGCACCGGCCACGCCCAAAGCTTGGATCCTGCTCGATACCACGACCGCCAGCGAGTGGAACTTTCAGGGCTGCGCCATCTCTGGGCCTTCACTGGGCAAATGCCTCGACCGCGTCCCCGCCCTCAAAGATTATTGGTTCGACTGGCGCAACTATCACCCAGACACCACGATCTACAAACGCTAGAAGCAGAGCGAGGCGTTCACGCTATCAGCAGAAACTCCCTGTTATCCCGAGCGAACTCATGCAACTCGCCAGCCCGCTACAAAGATCTTTCGCCTCGCTCAAAATGACAACTATCCCTCACACGAAGGGATTCTCATCTGCACTACGTCCATAAATGACCGGCACCGGCACATCGAGCATCCGCAGATAAACCGACAACTGTCCCCGATGGTGATACCAGTGGTTCAGCATGATCGACCGCAGCACTTCCACCCGCGGTCTGCTGAACGCCTGTTTTCCATTCACCAGCAAGCGCCAGTTCCCTCGCGCTTTTTCGTCACTCATCCCGCCTACGCATTCTTCAGCCGCACGGACACTCTCGTCGAGAGCGGCATTGATCTCCTCGAGATTCTTCGGCTCCGGGGGATTGAAGTTCGCCTGCGCGGCGTCGAACTCATCGAGTTGTGAGATTCTCGCCAGCGCTCCCGGTACCGTCGCGATGTGCAGCGCCAGCGCGCCCAGCGTCATCGACTTCTGGTGCGGCCTCCAGCGCAGCTTGTCTGCGGGCACCCGGTCCAGCACTCTTTTCGTGATCGCCACTTCCTCGCGAAATTCCTTCAGCATAGGCTCCATTATCTGTGTCATTCTTGGATCCTCACTCTTTCCGGTTGATCTTGCCCTGCAGGCGCGGTCCTTCTTTGAGCACTACGACGCTTCCGCCTTCGCGGGCTGCACGTAAAGGGCTTTCACGTCGATCACCTCGCCGTCGATGTATTTGTCGTGGTGGCGAACCCACGCCATCGAATGGGCGAGTCCATCTTCGTCGCGACCCTTGGGCGTCAGGTCCAACCAGTTGTAAGTACTGATCATCGGATCCAGACCGCGGGCATAGCTGGAATAGGTGTGGAAGACTTCGCCCGCCGAGTTCTTGCAGAACACGCTTGTGCCCGGACCTTCTTCGGACGGGAAGTCTGTCATGTCGTAGTTGTAGTAGACCCTGCCCTGCCCCTTGTCCCGCTCTTCCTTCGAAAAGGACACGTGATAGTCGTAGTTGAAATCATTGCCAAACGAGGACACCCACTTGAAACGCCATCCCATACGCTTCTTGAACGCTTCGATCTCGGGAAGAGTCGCGCGCGAAATGGCCAGGAAGGTCACGTCCCGGTGCGCGAGATGCACTGCAGCACCGTCGAACCCGTCCGCCAGGAACGAACAACTCGGGCAACCCTCTTTCCATCCCGGGCCAAACATGAAGTGATAGACGATCAACTGATTCTTTCCGGCAAACAGCTCGGCGAGCGTTTCTTTTCCCCGCGGCCCATCGAAAACGTAATTCTTCTCCACTTTCTCACGCGGCAGGGCGCGCCGCTGCCGGCTCAGTTCATCGCGCAGGCGTGAGAGTTCCTTCTCCTTGCGCAAGAGCTCTTTGCGGGCGGCCAGCCACTCAGCGTGTGGCACTACCTTGCCCAGTTCCGTCTTGCTTGTCGTCATGGTTGCCATCGTCGTTTCTCCTCTCCGTCACATTTTGTGAATTCTCTTGCAATCCGTTCTTCTTCCCGCGAACGATCCTCACAGCGAGCGCGGCTATCCCGCCGGTCGACATCATGCTGCCCGCCATCAACGCTGCACTTGCCATACATGCTGGACACATAATTCCTCCTTTTCGGCAAACGCATGGGACCGTTAATTCTTGACCCTTATACTTCTACCTTTTGCCCTTGCCCTCGGCCCGCTCCCTCACGCGCGTGTGCATGTGCGTCCATCCCTCCGTGACGCCTTTCCGGTGCTCGTCCTGAATCAGCCCCAAGGCGGTGTGATGGAACTTGATCAGCGTTCCGCCATGTTCCTCGCTCAGCCGGTACTGCAAATTCGAAACCACGGGATACGACATAAACAACGGCCCGGTGATTTCGAGCAGCGTCGGTTTCTTGATCGCTTGCACGTGGCCCCAGAAATGCCCGTTGTTGTCGCCTAGATCGCGATACCACCGGCCGCCCGGCCACGGCTCGATCTTCATTGGCATCCGCTTGCCATCGGGCGAGTCATTCTCGCTCAGTTGCTCCAGAAGCGCCTCGAAGGTCACCTGCAGCGAGGCCCGCACCTGGATTTCCTGCGTAATGTTCAGGGTGAGATTCTCAATACCTACGGTTGCCATCGTACTCATCGTCCCTCCTTGCTTCCCTTTTTGATCAGATTCGGTTGGATTCAGTTTGTGTCCAAAGATTCCTGTTTCGCCTCGGCGCGCTCTTTCACGCGGCTTAATTGATGCTGCCAAAGCCGCTCGAATGTCTTTGTCCACTCATGCAGCGGCCGAATGGCCTCCGCATGGGTGCGATAGAACATTTGCCGCCCGTGTCGGCGTACCCGCACCAGCCCAACCCTCCGGAGCACCCCCAAATGTTTCGACACCGAGGGTTGCTCCATTCCCAGGCTCACAACAATATCTCCGACCGCCCGCTCCTCGCTCGCCAGATAGTTCAAAATGTCCCGCCGACGGGGCTCTGCCACCGCGTTAAAAGCATCCGACGTAGTAGCGGCTCTTGCCATGGGTTTGAATATATATTCCTATATAGGCATATGTCAAGGTTGTTTTCGACCGCGTAAAATTCCAGACGCGCACTTCGTCTGAAGAATTTAGGGGGGATCGGAAACGATGTCGGCCATCACGCGACGAGCCTTCATGGCAATGGCCGCTGCCGTGGGCGCCACAGCGGCATGGGGTTCACCGCTTGGGACGAAGTCCTGCATCGCCTGGCGCGAACGCCGGGATCTGTTCCCTGAAGGCGTTGCCTCGGGCGACCCCGACAGCACTAGCGTTCTGCTGTGGACACGCCGGCCACACGCCGAACGCCCAGTTCAGACCTTGACTGTCGAGGTCGCCGAGGATAAGCGGTTCTCCCGCGTAGTGGCGACAGCCGAAGTTGCCGTCTCCGCGGCATCCGACTGGACCTGCCGCGTGCTGGTAGGCGGCTTGAAGCCCAGCCGTGTGTATTGGTACCGCTTCACCGATCCCCAAGGCTTCGGAAGTCGCGTAGGTCGCACCATCACTGCGCCTGAGGTCGATGACGCTCGACCCGTTCGCTTCGTTTTCGTGAGTTGCCAGAATGCCAACGACGGTGCGCAGAACGCCTACCGCAGAATGATCTTCGAGGACGAGCGCGCTCCCGAAGCCGAACGAATTGGCTTCGTGCTGCACCTCGGCGACTTCATCTATGAAATCGTGTGGTACCCCGAGGACCGTCCCCAGGGCATGTACGACCGCCGCATCCGAGACATCGTCCGCTATCCGCACGGCGAAAAGATCCGCGACTTTCACATCCCGACTACCGTTGACGACTATCGCGCCATTTACCGCGCGTATCTCAGTGATCCCGATCTTCAGGACGCGCGCGCCCGCTGGCCCTTCGTCAACATGTGGGACAACCACGAGTTCAGCTGGCTGGGATGGCAATCCCTGCAGCGATTTGGGGGCAAGAACCTGCCCGCGCAGACCCGCAAAGTGGCTGCTAACCAGGCCTTCTTCGAATACCAGCCCGCACGCATAACGAAACCGAGCGGAACGTCGCTCGAACGCTTCGATCCTCCGCAGGTCGTCGATGCGCCCGTCACTCATTTCGACGACCACGGACTCGGCCAGGAACCGAACAACCTGACGGCCATCGGCAGCCTCAAGGGCTACCGGGCATTGCGCTGGGGACGCAATGTGGAACTCATCATCACCGACCAGCGCAGCTATCGTTCCGAAGAACCCACCGATCAGCCCGAGGCTCAGGCGCTTTCCCGCAACGACTTTCCCGAGTTCATCCCGGAAGATGCCATGGAAATTCTCGATGCTGGCCGAACCTACAACGGTGGCCGGCCGCCGGACTCGATCCATTTCGGCGATGCCGAGATCACCAATTTCTGCAAACACCGCCCGGCGCAGACGATTCTTGGCGCCGAACAGAAGGCCTGGTTTCTCGATCGCCTGCGCACCTCGAAAGCAACGTGGAAGATATGGGGCAATACCACCGCCACACTCGACATGCGCGCCGACCTGCAAAACCTGCCAAAAGGGTTTTCGAAGCCCTGGCCGGGCGCTGGATATGCCACTTCCCCGTTAGGAGACCATGGCACCGCATACGTCGAGCGCGGAGAAATCTACGACTACGTGAAGGCTCACGGGATCACCGGTTTCGCGACCATTGCCGGAGACCGCCACAGTTTCTGGGCAGGACTCGCAGCGAAGACCCTGCCCCCAAAGCCTTTTGTGCCGGTGGGCATTGCGTTCGTGACGGGCTCGATCTCTGCCCCAGGAGTCGTTGAAGCTCTAGAACACTCCTTGCCGAAAGATCATCCGCTGCGCTCGCTCTACGTTGGACAAGGACCGGCAGACCACGCCTCGCAACCTATTTTGAACATGCTCATCCGGCACGGAGTGCGCTCCTGCCTGGAGTACACCAAGAGTGGCGACATCGCGAAAGCACAAGCTCTGTCGAATACAGATTTATCTCCCCACGTTTCGTTCGTCGACATGGGAGGCCACGGCTACGCGGTGGTACACGCCGCCAGCAGTTTTTTCGAAACCGAATTCGTCTGCATCCCCCGCCCCGTCGAACGCAGCGACCGTCCCGACGGCGGCGCCCTCAGTTATCGCGTCAAGTCACGCGCCGACCTCTGGAAAAATGGAGAAGCCCCAAAACTCCAGATGCAAATTCTCGAAGGCGATCCGAAATTTTCGGTGTGATCCGACAGGCGATCTAAGTAAGAGTCGAGTCAGGACGAGTTTGGCCGAGAAAATCGGCGACAATCCACGCTGCTCCCGTGATCGCAAGATTCTGCGCGTTGCCAGCCCAATTGATCAGCTTATGCGGATCGCGAAAAGGCGCCGGTAACCATACCAGGAATCCGAAGCCGACCAGCATCGCTGTCAGTAATCGAGCCGCTAGCAGCGCCGAACGTCCCGACAGTAGTGCAATGGCCGCGAGCCCCAACGCCATCGTAGTGATGATTGCCCAGAACATTTGTCCTGGAGGAATCCACTTGGGAACGAATTCTGCCGTTCCAGAGAGATACACGAGTTGCTCGAGTGTGAATGAGATAACGCAGATTCCAAAACACATGGTTCCGATCCGGGCCAGCCGTGCCGCTCGTGCCCAATCGCTCTGGCTCGCCGACACGTAGACGATCAACGCGCCCGAGACGATAGAAAATTGCTCGAAGAAGTTTCCCCAGCGATCATAAACCCGCGGCGTGGCAACGATGTACGGCATCCACAACAATGCAAAGATGAGATAGATGGTGCCCAGCACTAACGCGCCGACTCGTGCCGTTCGAAACCACTGAATCGCTATGCCTCCGAACAGTTCGATTGCAACGGCAAGGTATACGAGAATCTCGCGGTGAGGAACGTTTCCGAGCGGCCGGATCTGTTGCCAACCGTTAAAGTCGTGCCACACCAGGGTGATGATGCCAAAAGCGATAGCAGCCGCGCCAAACACGTGACGCCCCATATGAATTTTGATCATTTCGTCCTAAATGCGCTGCCCTTCTCGGGCAGCGAGGGAACACCTCTCAGAGCGAGAGAAGGCTAAAGCGCAGTAGCGGGAATCACAATAACCATTCTCCTGTGAATTCACATAGCCACTTTGCGGGGAAGCTCTCCATGCTGAAACCGAATGTCAGTCAGCTTTTCACGATCAATGGCAGTGGATTGCGCCTTTCGTCATTGTTGGCCAGATTAGTCCTGAGAAGTGGGCCAGCCTGGAGACAAGATCCTGGATTTGTCCGGTACCAAGCCACAACTGACATACTTCAGGTTTGCCCGTATCCGCCCGGTTCTGTTCAATGGGCTGTCTAGATCAAAACGCGAAGGGACGGAATCAATGCAGGCCGCTCTTGATCCGTCCGTTCGTGCAAGTAACGACCGAAGGGCATGGCAAAGCCGATTCCGGCGGCACACAAAAAAGGTGCCCCTTTTTTGCTTGCCTTTGCATCAGAATGTTATCTCCGGATCAGAGGAAGGAGGGCGCAATGGTACCGTTAGGCAACCAGGACGCAAAAAACCAGGGTCGGTAAGCGGGTCTACCGCATAAGTTATTTGCAATCAAGATATTGCGCTGCGGAAGCTATGACGCTCACTGATTCTAAAGACTTTAGCGCATCACCCGACGCGTAAGCCCCTTTGAATACAGAATTTTGCCCGCAACTGATGGATACTTTGGCGATTTTCCTCTAACTCATTGATTGCAGTAGACCGAGGGGGGACCCAAAAATCGCGGCCTTCCCAAAACGAGAAACTGCTCTCACCCCTTCCACACATATCTCGACTAAACTCTTTCCCAGAATTTATCTCTGGGGGAGGAACTATCTGTGCCTGCCATTCGCGCCCTTTTTTGGGATGTCGGAGGAGTGCTGCTCACCAACGCATGGGACCGCACGGAACGCACCGAGGCCCTCGAGCACTTTCATCTCGACCAGGAGGAATTTCACGACCGTCACGAGATGGTCGTTTCGTCGTTCGAGCGTGGCAAGATTACTCTCGATGAATATATTGACCGCACCGTCTTCTATCGCTCGCGACCGTTCACACGAGATGTATTCCGCGACTATATGTTTTCCCTGTCGCAACCCTATCCGGAGGTGTTGAAATTCGCGCAGGCGCTCAGCGACTCCAGCAAATACTTCATGGGAACGATCAACAACGAGTCGCGCGAACTGAATTACTATCGCATTGAAAAGTATGGACTGCGGAAAACCTTCCGATTGTTTGTTAGCTCCTGCTTCGTCGGACTTCGCAAGCCGGAGCGGGATATCTACCGCCTCGCACTTGAGACGACGCAGATCCCGGCGACAGAGTGCTGTTTCATCGACGATCGTGCACTCAACCTGGAATGCGCTGCGAAGCTAGGAATGCAAACGATTGAGATGCAGGAAGTAGAGCAGTTGCGGGGCGACTTAGCGAAACTTGGCGTAAGCCCGCAAAGGCAGATTTGAAGGGGTTGCAAATCCGAGAAAGCATGACTTCAGAGGTTGCGGAAACCGACAGACTCGGCACGAAGTGTCGAAGTGCGGCCCTTCCATGGCCGCGTAATGCGCGTCGTAGCAGTGTGGCTTTAGCCAGTGAGAGTCGCCAGACCTGGCATGACTTCCTTACGGATTCTTGCGTGGCTGGCTCGTCTTCACTCCTGCATTCTGCGGAACATCCGATTCCAGCGAGCTGAGCGTCAGATCGCTGGACCAGCAATCCGCTGCCAGTTTCCATTCGCCATTGCTCTGCCGCGCGCAAACCCATAGATACTTTCCGCGTTCTTCCCGGCGTTTTCCGGTTGCGCTGGGAATCAAAGCCTTGCAGCGTCCCGCTTCATACGCGAGGTCGCCGACCACTTCCACCCGCAGAGGATCGACTTCCACTTCTCCGAGTCCGGCATCGAGCGCGCCAAAAAAGAACTCTCGCACCGCAGCCGCGCCGCGTACCGGAGGACAATTCGACCGCAGCACCAGCGCGTCATGGGTATAAAGCTCGATGAGGTCATCGAGATGTTTGGTGTTGCAGGCTAGCACCCACTCGTGCGCGAGGCTCCGAACCGCAGCCTCGGCGCGGCTCATGTCGCCGCGTAGCGCTGCCGTCGCCCGCAGCTTGTCCTCTCTCATCGGCTCGCGCCCGGAATCTCGCAGCGGCTCCCGCATCGGATCCGCGCCGGAGCGTGCCGCCATCGTATCCCCACCAGGAAAATAGTGGTGATGATAGTGATGATGGAAGTGATGAGTTTCCTGCCCCGAAGGTCGCGTGACTGCCTGCCTTTCCGCCGGATCGTGATCTGAAAACGGATTCGGTGGAATGGACAGAACGTGCGAAGGACGCTCTTCCTCCGCAAATGATCCCGCAAGTTCCGTGGTGATGCCGCACATGCCGCAGAACTTGTTCCCTGCGCGATTGCGATATCCGCAAACGCTGCACACGATCGTGGTCGCATCGCCGGTCAAGTCTTGCGCGGCATCGTCCGCAGCTTGTTCGGCATCGCCTTCAGCAGCCAAGCGCTGCGCAGCTTCCAGCGCCGCGGCGATCGCGTCTGCACTTGGTTTGGGACGACGCATTTCCGGGTGCAGCCGGCGGAACATTTCTTCCATCTCGGGGCTGTGCACTGGAGCGTCTGAAGACCTGGGATTTTTCTTGTCGTTATCCACGAACCCATCCACGCATCGAGGCAATCGACTGCTGGCGTAATTTTACGCCCAGCAACTCGGACTCGCGCTATCGGCTGGAAAATTCGATCTTGCCTTCGATCTCGGTCGGAACCCCATTGCAGGTCGCCGGACGATATCTCCACGTGCGAACCGTCTGCAGCACATGGCGGTCGCCAGCCAGGCCCGCGCTTTCCAGGATGAGCGGACTGTGCACCCGTCCATCGGTCCCGATGATGAAGCTGACTTTGACCTTCTTGCCGCGCGCCGTCGAAGTGAAGAGAGGATCAGGCGTGGTCAAGGCCTCAGGCGGTTGCACTTCCGCGCACCATGGGCGCGAGCTGATGTGAGCCACATCCACAAACTGGGAGGCGCGCGCCAACGTCGTCGATACTAGGCGTTCTCTCTCTGCAAAGCTAGCATGCGCACGCGGCCATGGTGTGCTCACCGCAAGGGCAAACGCGGGAACCAACAACAGAATCGCAGGCCAGGTGCGACGATGCATGAATCTAAGGCTCCGCAGAGCCGGAATCGCTGTGAACCATAGGCTGGGGCACACACAGGGCCACTCCTACCCAGAGGGATGTTGTTGATCTCTAAGAGGTTACAGGCTCCGACGGGCAGGGACGAGCACCCCCAAATGAAATACATTGCATAGCAAAGATTAGGATTTCGCGACGAGCCTTCCAGTTCCTCTCTTGATGGAGAGTAGTTGGTAAATCGACTTGAACTAGCCAGTCGTTGAACGATGCAGAGTCAGCAGAGTGATTTCCGGAGGACAGTTCATGCGGACTGGAAGGTTCACTGTGCCCAACCCGGCATTGGTGTACAGCGCAAGCTCGCCGATCTGGTAAGGCCCCCAAATATATTTCTTGGCCAGTGGCGGCAGGAAAAGAGGGTGGACGAAGGGCAGTCGCACTTGGCCTCCGTGGGAGTGGCCCGAGAGTTGGAGGTCCACTGCATAACGCGCAACAGTGTCGGCATAGTCGGGCTCGTGGGCCAGGAGGACCACCGCTTCGTTCGCGGGGACGTCTTGGAGAGTTGCGTCGAGATCGGCGGTGCCGCCTAAAACGTCGTCGATGCCGCTCAGCCAGAATCGAGCGCCATCGCGTTCGATCGGTACCGATTGATTGGACAGTACCTGAATCCCTACGGAGCGAAGCGAATCAGTCACTCGATCGGGATCAGTAAACGCATCATGGTTTCCCATGACCGCCCATAGGCCGTGAGGGGCACGCATTTGCCGCAGCAGTTGGGCACAAGGCTCAGCCGCAGACGCAGCTTCTGCCGGATCACCGAACGGGGATATGGAAACAAAATCACCCGTTAACGCGATCAGATCGGGTCGTAGCCCGTTGACCATGCCAATTGCTGCATGCAGCGGATGGACGGAGAAATACGGGTCGTAATGAAAGTCGCTAAGCAGAGCGATGGTGAAACCATCGAGGCGCGCAGGCCAGCGACGGAGGGCAGTCTCCTGGCGCACGATGCTAGGACGGTTCGGCTCGAGCAGCGTAGTGTCCGCGGCGAGTGCGGCCACACCACTGATCGCCCCTAGGCGGATAAATTTCCGCCTGCTAATCGGGAACAAAGCTAATCGCTTTTCAGACCTTAAGATTTGGGAAGGCGCCTCGCGAAACTGCACATTCTCAGCATAAGCGCGATCGGCGGCTCCCCGATATAGCGAGAACAATGCCGGCTTCAGAAACTGAATGTGGCTTGCAGTTCAAACTTGCGATTGGCGGCGGTGCCGGGCGAGAATGGGCCTCCTTGTAGAGCATTGGGAACGTTAAAAAGCTTGGAGCCAAGAAACGCGCTGGGGTTCGCAACGTTTACGTTATTAAAGAGATTGCGGGCATTCACGCCGAGAATGAGATTGTAACGGCGGTCAGAATTACTGGATGAGAACGATGGGCCACCGCCGAAGAGTGGGCCGCCGCGACCGCCGCCACCCCGAGGACCACCACCTCCCGGTCCACCTTGGCCCTGCGCACCGGAGGTGGATTTTGCCTTGGGTCCAAATCCGAAGGTCTTAGTTAGGCGCAGGTTCATCACAAAGCGTGATGGACCATTGGCGTAATTGATGGGAACAAATTTTCCGCCTCCCAATGCATCGAAGGTGCCCAACGTTGTGCAGTAAATATTGTTCTGCGGACCCGAGCCGGTCGTTGGGGGAGGGCCAGGGCAGGTTGCAGTCGAAACCAGTCCGGGACGGTCGGTGTAGATCTGGTCTCCGTTCAGGTCGATGGGCGAAGTGATGTTGATTGGAGACCCGGAACTCACCACCATAAAAGGACTCAACCGGAATAAGTAAGGAAGGGCGATGCTGCCGCCGAGGAAGAAGCGGTTCCTCACGTCGAACGCGGCACGTCCATAATCCTGGCTGATGTCGTAGGAATTCGATGGAAAGCTGCCAACTCCCCCCGTGTCGCTGTTGGCATAACTCAAAGAGTAGTAGCCGAACAACTGGACTTTGGGTCCGATGCGGACGTTAGTATTCATCATCAGCTGATTTTGCTTGAAATTACCTTCCGAAACGTAGCGATAAATATTGCCCGAAGTGATGGGGGGACAATTCGGAGCGCAATTCGTTCCAGGGTAAGGGGCGTTCGCATTGATGGTAAGGAACTGATCGAAGCCCCGCGAGTTCAGATAAATGACGGAGAGGGTCGCGGACTTGGTGATTTGACGTTCTACACCCAGCGCTCCTTGCATCGTGTAGGGAGCGCGCAGTGTAGGGCCGATCTGATAGATGCTGGATTCGGAGGAAGTAGTGGGACCGCAGTTGGAAACACTTGCGAGCGCCACATCGACACCCGGAAAACACGTCGGATTATGAATAATGAATTGTTGTTGGGTAACGCCGTTGTAGCGGTCCGCTGACAGGATTTGTGTTAACTGAAAGCGGTCAAAGAAAATGCCATAGCCGCCGCGAATCACGACCTTGGGCGGGCCACTCCGGCCCCCGACGCCCCAGGCAAAGCCCAAGCGGGGAGCCCAGTTTCCGTGGTCATGAATCGCATTTTGAGTTTCGAAACGAAGGCCGGAACTGAGCGTAAAGTTCGACCGCACCTTCCAATCGTCCTGCACATAGGGCTCAACATCGTAGTACGTGACGACCGTAGTTGGAAGTCCGGTGGTATAGGCTAGTTGTGTCGCATACGGAATTCCGCCTCCGCCGCTCAACTGTTGGTCCGCGTAGAGCAAAGATATGGGACAGGCAGGATTTTGCCCGAGCGCGCCGCAATTTGCCGGCGTTTGGTTGCTGGTATTCAATGATGAGAATGAGAAGGTGGAGTTGAAGCCCGAAGTCGAATAATTCGTGTCATGCGTGGCCCGCACGCGGCCGCCGAACTTGATGATGTGATTGCCGTGAATCAGCGACGTGTAGTTCTGTATTTCGTAATTGTTCTGCAGATCATTCTGGTTGCCCTCACCCGAGCCGCCGCCCACAAAGTTGCCGGGCACACTCACGGCGGGGTTCGTATCCGTCGGGGTCTGGAAGGAGTTATCGCGGTTGTACTGAAACCGCGTCTCGTTGACGATTTTGGAGCCAATCACTTGCGTGTCGCTGATCTGCACGGTCTGCTCCGTGCTTTGGGAGTAATAGCCCTGGGAGGAAAGAGAAAGCGCTCCCACGCCATTGTTGGTTTCGGTATCGCGATAGTACTGGTAGCGCGCGGTGAGTGTATTGTTTGGCGTCAACGCCCAATCGATGCGTGGGCTGAGATTGGTTCTTTGGTGCGGGTTGGCAATCGACTCAACCAAATTGGTTTCGTTCAGGGATGAATCAAGAACGTACGCATTCACCGCGGCCAGTTCGTTGATGTCGCGACGATCGATATTGAAAAAGAAGGACGCCTTCTTGCTTAGTGGCCCGCCGACGTTTCCGTTGAACTGAGTGGAATAGTAGGGAGGCTCGGGGCCGGCGAATGGATTGGGCGAGTTAAACGCGGAATCGTTGCCCAGCACAAAGACTTGGCCGTGATATTTATCGGTTCCGGGCTTGGTAAAGATTTCGATGCGGCCGTAGCCAAGTTTGTCGTACTCGGCAGAGAAGGGGTTCTGGTTGATGCGAATCTCGCGAATCGAGGACTTGGGCGGGAGTTGGCCTGCGGTGAACCCGTCGATATACATTTGTCCACCGCTCGGACCAGCGGACGGTCCGGCGAGAGCCTGGAGATCCGACTGTAATTCATCGGGATCGTCAGGCAGAGCTTCGAGTTCCTTGCCGGAGATGACGATCGCGCCGGCGTTACTCGACGGATTCACGTCGATAGTTGGCGCAGTGTCGGACACCTGAACCTTCTGTGTCTCCACCTCTATCGACATTACGACGTTCAGTCTGAGTGGTTGATCGGCGATCACGACGTTGTCGTTCTGGTAAAGAGTGAAGCCAGTGGCCGCGACAGTGAGCGAATACTTCCCGGCTGGCAAGGTCTTGAATTCATACAAGCCCTGGCCATTGCTCTGAACCACGACCGGCGATCCAGTGGCGGGAGTCATGATCACGCTGGCAGAGGGAATAGCCGCGCCGGACGGATCGGTGACTTGTCCGCGGAGAGAGCCCGAGGTGGTTTGCGCGAACAACGTGGTCGCCGGCAGCAAGAAGAAAAGCGTTATGAAAAAGAAACGCATGTACCTCTCAACCTTCATTTCATCTTCCTATTTTGTTCAAGTTTATGAATACGGAATAAGTCCTTTTTCGAGGCAGGTAGCCCTATTGATTTGCGTCGCCACCGGGCGCGCCGCCCAAACTCCAAGGCGCCAGCATCATGGCCTGACTGCCCGAGGGGGCGGCCTGAAGGATAGGTTCGACTCCACTGAATAACTTGATGACCGTACTCCCGCTCGCAGGCGCTCCCTGGGTCGCGAGGACGGCCACCGCATCTCCCTTGTGCAGATCGGCAAGCGCAACTGGAGGCGTTTGATCCAGCAAACGCTGGAAGTCGAATCCGCCTGAACGGGCACCCCCGCCCATTCCTCCTCCGCCTCCGGCTGCGCCGCCTTGGCCCATGCCAGCGCTTTGGCCTCCACCAGCTGGCTTACCCGCTTGTCCACTTGTCCCAGCGGGTGGAGTCTGACTTGCCGAAGACCCCGGTGCTGCGCCAGGAGTTCCCGGGGGCAACGCGGCCTTGAGCCGCATGGCAAATCGCTGCGCCATCTCAGCTGGAATTTTATGAAGCTGCGAGTCAGCAGTGATTTTCAGCACTACCGCTTTTTTGCTGATCGTATCCTGAACGGTCATGGTCCCCGTACTTGCATCCACAGACTTGATCAAACCTTCGACGACAGGAAAATTGCCTGTGAATATCTCCTCCGCGGCCAATTCGGCGCCATCGGCGCTGCGGTCTCCGCGCGCGCGCAATTGATCGCCGACCTGGATTTCCTGCAGCGTGCTCACCTTCGCATCTTCAGGCTTAGCCGAGTCGGGAGAGTAGCGGCGGATGACGGTATTCTTGGACGCATGGACGACTACTGCTTTCTTACCGCCGAGACTGGAGATAGAGATGGTCACCGTGCCGGCTGCGGGGTCCACGGTCGTAACTGGACCGCCGACGCCGCGCTTTTGCCAGTCCTGGCGGATTTGGTCGCTCACGGCTTGAACCGCAGAGCGGGTGATGACAATGATCTCCAAGGCGGCTATCGATTTGCCGTCGGTCGATCCCTGGCCGCGCGCGCGGATGGTATCGCCCACTTGAAGATCCTGCAGTTGGATGGCAGTCGCGTTCTTGAGGTCCTTGTCGCCCGGCACCAGGCGCAGGAGGCGAGCATTGGGCTGCACCGTCACCACAACTTCGGGACCGGAATCCGGGGCCAGAGTGATGACATTTCCGTTAATCGCCTTAATGGCGCCAATGCGTTTCGCCACGGCAGGCTCGCCTGCGTCCTGGGCTGATCCGATAGCGGAAGCGAAACATGCCGACAAGAAGTGCGAGCCAGACAGGATGATTACAGACACGACAACAGCTATTGCGGTTCGCGTTGCTTTAAGTTTCATACACCCCACCTTTAATTTACCTTGCCGGAACCTTCGGAAATTGATGATTTACAAAGTTTTACCCTTACATAACAAAGATTACAAAATGAAGAACCATGAATCCCGGGCCGCTACTCCGCTGTCAAGCCGCACCCACAGTGCTAATAGACGACGAGCGCACCCGCGGTTACGATTTTGATAGGGAAGTGTGTGGAAATTGGTCTTCCGGATGCGTGTTCCTATTTTACGTGGTTTTCTGTGCTGGGTGATGTTGGTGATCGTGCCGGTATCACTCCTGGGGCAGAGTGCGCCTAATCAGACAGGCGCAGCGATTCTTCATACCCAAGGCGGCGTCTGGGTCAATGGATATGAGGCGAGGGATTCCTCTGCGGTTTTTCCCGGAGACCTGCTGGAGACCAAGCCGGGATCGTCCGCTAACTTGAATTTGGACGGATCCACAGTGCTGATTCAGCCGGAATCGGTCGCCAAACTTCAGACCAACCTGCTTGAACTGGATCATGGCAGCGTCTTCGTGGGAACCTCGAAGGACTTCAAGGTGCGGGTGAATTGTCTGACGGTGGTCCCGGTCCTCAGCGAATGGACTCAGTACGAGGTAAGCAACTTGAACGGCAACGTTCAAGTGGCAGCCCGCAAGGATGATGTGTACGTCGATCGGGCAGCAGACCTGCGAAAGCCCTCGGTGCAGACCGAGACGCAATCGTCGCACGGATCGACCGTTCACGAGACGGAGCAAAAGAGCTTCGACCTATCGGGGATCTGCGGGGCCCCGGCCCCACCCAAGGAAGCCGGAATGAGCTTGAATCCGAAATGGATTGCAGTGGGCGCGGCAGGAGCGGGGGGCATTCTACTTTGCGTACTGCTCTGCAGCGGTAGCGGTGGAGGGAAAACACCTGTGAGTTCGTGGCAGCCGTAAAGCAAAAATCTTCCCCAGCCATCAAACTCTGCTATTACAGAATTCTTTCGTGTGTGTAACCAGCAGACACCAGAGCTGCCAGAAGCTCCGCGATATGATCGGGACCGCGGGTTTCCATGGTGATGTCGATGGCGGTGTCGCCGAGATTGACTCCGTGGTACGCGCGGTCGTATGCCGTCTCGACGATATTAGCGCGATGATCGGCGAGAATTCCGGTGAGGCGGTGCAGCGCACCGGGGTAATCAGGGAGGTGAACGCGCAGGCGGACGAGGCGTCCGTCTTTCACCAAGCCGCGTTCGATGATGCGCGAGAGTAAGGTGACGTCGATATTCCCGCCGCAGACCAGGACGGCGATTTTCTTTCCTTGCAACGGGAGTTTGCGATTTAGAACGGCGGCGATGGCAGCCGCTCCGGCGCCTTCGGCCAGAGTCTTTTCCCGCTCCAGCAGCAAGAGAATCGCGTTCGCGATTTCTTCTTCTTCGACAGTAACGATGTCGTCCACGTACTTCTGAACCAGCGGAAGGGTGCGTTCTCCGGCGCGGCGCACGGCGATGCCGTCGGCGATGGTCTTCGCGGATTTCAGCGTAACCGGTTTGCCTTCTGCCACCGCGGCTTTCATCGAAGGAATCCGCGACGGTTGCACGCCGAATACTTTGCACCGCGGGATTTGTCTCTTTGACCGCACAGGCGATTCCACCAATGAGGCCCCCGCCACCGATCGGCGCGACGATCACTTCGATACCGGGATGCTGCTGCAGGATTTCAAGGCCGAGCGTTCCCTGCCCCGCGATGACGGCGTCGTCGTCGAAGGCATGAATCAGGGTGAGGCGGTCCCGCTGACTCTGCTCGATTGCCTTTTCATAAGCTTCGTCGTAGTTAGTGCCGTGCAGGACGACTTCGGCGCCATAGGCACGTGTTGCTGAGACTTTGGTAAGCGGAGTGGGTAGCGGCATCACGATACGCGCCGCGATCTTATGGCGTCCGGCGTGATAGGCGACGCCTTGGGCGTGATTGCCGGCGGATGCTGCGATCACTCCCCGAGCGCGCTCTTCCGGGTTAAGAGTGAGTAGTTTATTCAGCGCGCCTCGCTCTTTGAATGCGCCGGTGCGCTGCTGGTTATCCAGTTTGAGGAAGATGGAGTTGTTGGTGAGGCCGGAGAATGTTTCCGAATGCGTGCAAGGAGAAATGCGGATGTCGGAGCGGATTCGATCGAGAGCGGCCTGGATGTCCGATAGTTGGATCATGATGCTGGCGCAGTCATCTTACTGCATCTGCGGACTCGAGTCGGAGTCGGTTTGAGGTTCCGCAACTCATGCACCACGAAGGAGACCAAGGTACACGAAGGAGTTCGCTGAATGCAGACGCGCGATAGTCGGCGTGTCACGACGCGATTTGTCGCGCGGTCGAAGCCAAAGGAACAACAGGGCGAACTGGGAGCGCCTTCAAATAGGCGTCGACGCAGGCTGCGGCTTTTCGGCCCTCCGAGATCGCCCACACTACAAGTGACTGCCCGCGGCGCATATCGCCCGCCGCGAATACTCCGGGGACGGACGACATGTAGTTCTGGTCGGTCGCGACGTTGCCGCGGTTGTCGAGTTGAACGCCCAGTTGCTCGATCATGCCGTTGCGAACAGGACCGAGGAATCCCATGGCGATGAGGACCAGGTCGGCCTCCATGGTGAAGTCAGTGCCGGCCATCGGGTCAAACTTTGGGGGAGGGCCAACCCTTACACCGTGAAGTTGCGTGACATAACCATTTTCGTCGCCGGTGAACTTTGCGGTGGCGATGCTCCAGTCGCGGACTCCGCCCTCTTCGTGAGCCGCTTCAGTGCGCAGTTGCATGGGCCAGAGTGGCCAAGGCGTCTGCGGGGAGCGCTCGTCGGGCGGTTTCGGCATGATTTCAAACTGATGAACCGAGAGGGGCTTCTGGCGGTGGACCGTGCCCAAACAATCGGCGCCAGTGTCGCCACCGCCGATGATGACGACTCGCTTGCCGGTCGCAAGAATCTCAATCGCTGGATCAAGCGTATCTCCATGACAGCGCTTATTCTGCTGCGGGAGGAATTCCATCGCGTAGTGAATTCCCTTGAGGTCGCGTCCGGGAACTTTCAGGTCGCGCGGATGCTCGGAGCCTCCAGACAGCACGATGGCATCGAAGTCGCGCCGCAAGTCTTCAACCTCGACAGTCTTGCCGACCTCAGCGTTTGTGACGAATTTCACGCCCTCGGCGGACATCTGTTCCAGGCGGCGGTCGATGATGTGCTTTTCCAGCTTGAACTCGGGGATACCGTAGCGCAGCAAACCGCCGATGCGGTCGGCCTTTTCGTAGACGGTGACCGCGTGGCCAGCGCGGCAAAGTTGCTGCGCTGCCGCCAGTCCTGCCGGGCCAGAGCCGACAACAGCTACCTTCTTTCCAGTACGAAGTTTCGAAGGCTCCGGGCGGATCCAGCCTTCCAGGAATCCGCGCTCTACGATATTTTTTTCGTTCTGCTTGATCGCGACCGGCGGCTGATTAATGCCTAAAACACACGAAGCCTCACACGGGGCCGGGCAGATTCGCCCCGTAAACTCGGGGAAATTGTTGGTGGCATGGAGCTGGCGGACAGCGTCTTTCCAGCGTCCGCGATAAACGAGATCGTTCCAGTCGGGAATGAGGTTGCTGACGGGGCATCCGGTCTGGCAGAAGGGCACGCCGCAGTCCATGCAGCGAGCGCCTTGCTTGCGCAGTTTTTCTTCCGGGAAGTCCTGATAGATTTCGAACCAGTCGTTGACACGCTCGGCCACAGGCCGGCGAGGAGCCAACTCGCGCGAGTAATCCATGAATCCGGTGGTCTTACCCATGCTGCACCTGCTCTTGCGGCTCGGCCTCTGCCATAACAGCGACGGCGGCGGGTTGGTTCGGGATATAGGCTTGCTCGCTGCGGGCTACTCCCAGCACACGCTTGAATTCGTGCGGGAAGACTTTAATGAAGCGCGAGGCCATCTCGTTCCAGTTGTCGAGAATCCACTTGGCGCGTCGGCTGGCAGTCAACTCCCGGTGGGACAACAGCAAATCTCGGACGATCACAACGTCCGGCTCATCGAGCAAGGGCTCCAGATCGACGGAGTCGAGATTGCAGCTTTCCTCGGTAAAGTCTCCGCGTTCGTCGAAAACATAAGCTACACCGCCGCTCATGCCGGCGGCGAAATTTCTGCCGCAGGAGCCCAGCACCAGCACGATGCCATTAGTCATGTACTCGCAGCCATGGTCGCCAACACCCTCGACGACCGCGGTCGCTCCGGAGTTGCGCACGGCAAAGCGCTCGCCGGCAACTCCGTTGAAGAATGCTTCGCCGCTGGTGGCGCCGTAAAGGGCGACGTTGCCGATGATGATATTTTCTTCCGGAGCGAAGCCGGAAGCGCGCGGCGGAAACACCATGATTCTGCCGCCAGAAAGGCCCTTTCCGACATAGTCGTTGGCTTCTCCCTCGAGCGAAAGCGTAACTCCCTTGGCGAGGAACGCTCCCAGGCTCTGACCAGCGGAACCCGCGAGGTGAATGCGAATCGTATCGTCGGGCAGTCCAGCAGAGCCGTAACGGCGCGCAATTTCCCCGCTAAGCATGCTCCCGACCGTGCGGTGAATGTTACGTACCGGAAACTGTACTTCAATCGGCACGAGCGTTTCGAGGGTGGATGCCACCTGTCCGAGAATCTTATGATCGAGGGCCTGTTCCAGGCCATGGTCCTGCGCCTGCACGCGGCGCCGAGCGACGCGCGAGGGCGCGGGCGGGTTATAAAGGATGGCGGAGAAGTCCAGACCACGCGCCTTCCAGTGATCGACCGCAGGCTCGACGTCGAGCATGTCGACGCGGCCTACCATCTCGTCGACGGTGCGGAATCCGAGATCCGCCATGTACTGCCGCAGTTGTTCGGCGATGAAGAAGAAAAAATTGATTACGTGCTCCGGCTGACCTTTGAACTGCTTCCGCAGTTCGGGATCTTGCGTGGCAATGCCCACCGAGCAAGTGTTGAGGTGGCACTTGCGCATCATGATGCAGCCCATCGCGATCAGGGGAGTCGTGGCGAAACCGAATTCCTCGGCGCCCAACAGCGCGGCGATGGCCACGTCACGGCCGGTCTGAAGTTTGCCATCAGTCTGCACGCGAATGCGGCTGCGCAGATCGTTCAGAAGGAGAACTTGCTGAGTTTCGGCTAAGCCCAGTTCCCACGGAATTCCAGCGTGCTTGATCGAACTCAGCGGCGACGCGCCAGTGCCACCCGAATCTCCACTGATTAGAACGACGTCAGCGTGAGCCTTGGCTACGCCCGCTGCGACCGTTCCGACACCGACTTCGGCAACTAACTTCACGGCGATGCGAGCGTGCGGGTTCACATTCTTCAGGTCGTAGATCAGTTGTGCGAGATCTTCGATCGAATAAATGTCGTGATGCGGCGGCGGCGAGATCAACCCGACGCCAGGGATGGAGTGCCGCAAGCGGGCAATCACATCGTCGACCTTGTGACCGGGAAGTTGGCCGCCCTCGCCGGGCTTCGCTCCTTGCGCCATTTTGATTTGCAGCTCATCGGCGTTGACCAGGTAGTTTGCAGTAACCCCGAAACGCGCAGAGGCAACTTGCTTGACTGCGCTGCGGCGCAAATCTCCGTTTTCATCCGGCGTGAAGCGCGCTTCGTCTTCTCCGCCCTCGCCGGTGTTGGACCTCCCACCGATGCGATTCATGGCGATGGCCAGCGTCTCGTGGGCTTCCTTGCTGATCGACCCGAACGACATGGCGCCGGTGGTAAAGCGCTTCACAATCCCTTTGGCCGGCTCGACCTCGCCAAGCGGCACCGGAGTGTCGCTCTTTGTTAACTTCATCAAGCCGCGCAGAGTGCAGAGATTCGCGCTTTGCTTGTCGATGAGGTCCGTGTATTCCTGAAACGTCTTGAAGCTATCCTCACGAACGGCCTGTTGCAGTTTGCTGATGGTCTGCGGGTTGAGCAGGTGGTATTCGCCATTCACTCGCTGGTGATAACTGCCGCCCACAGAAAGCTCCGTCTCAAACTCAGTCAAGGGAAGGAAGGCGTAGTCGTGCTTGAGCAACGCCTCAGTCGCTAGCACTGAGAGTCCGACACCCTCGAGTCGCGAGGTCGTGCCGGCAAAATACGCGTCGACCAATTCCTTATTCAGGCCGATGGCTTCGAAAACCTGGGCGCCCTGGTAACTTTGCAGCGTCGAGATGCCCATCTTCGAGAAGGTTTTCAGCAGTCCCTTCTTGATGGCCTTCATGAAGTGCTTCACAGCGAGTTCCGGCGTGATGCTATCGCCCAGCTCGCCGCGCCAAACCAGGTTTTCCACGCTCTCGAGGGCAAGGTACGGATTGATCGCACTGGCCCCATAGCCGCTCAGCAAGGCGAAGTGCATGACTTCGCGCGGCTCCCCAGATTCCGTGATGAGAGCAACCTGAGTCCGCGTTTCTTCTCGGACCAATAAGTTGTGCACGGCGGCGAGCGCGAGCAGGCATGGTATGGGCGCGTAGTCTTTGTCCACGCCGCGATCGGAAAGAATCAGGAGCGAATAACCGGCCTTCACCGCCAGCGAAGCTCGCTGGCAGAGTTCGTCGAGAGCGCGCTTGAGGCCTTCCTCGCCGTCTTTCGCACGGAACAGCGCGGGCAGAGTGGTCGCCAGCAGGTCACGATTCGAGACGCGGCGCAGCTTTTCCAACTCTCGATTCGAGAGCAGCGGATGCGCCAGCTTCAGCATGTGACAGTTCTCGGGTGCCTCCTCCAGGATGTTTCGCTCACTCCCGATATAGCTGATGAGCGACATCACCATCTCTTCGCGGATGGGATCAATGGGAGGATTGGTCACCTGCGCGAAAAGCTGCTTGAAGTAGTTGAAAAGCGACTGCGGCTTGTCGGAGAGACAGGCCAGAGGCGTATCGGTGCCCATTGAACCAATCGGCTCTTCGCCCTTCGCGGCCATCGGGGCAAGGATCATCCGTAGATCTTCGTCGCTGTATCCGAATGCACGCTGGCGGCGGAGAAGAGTCTGGGCATCGGGAAAATGCATGCGCGAGGGCTCAGGCAACTGATCGATCGTAATCTGATTTTCTTTCAACCACTGAGCGTAAGGTTGCCGCGACGATAGCTTCTGTTTGATCTCTTTATCCGAGATGATGCGGCCTTCAACAGTATCCACCAAGAACATCTTCCCCGGCTGCAGGCGACCCTTCGTCTTGACTTGCTCAGGCGCGATGTCGAGCACGCCGGCTTCGGAGGCCATGACAACCAGATCGTCATGGGTCACGACGTAGCGTCCCGGACGTAGTCCGTTGCGGTCGAGAGTTGCGCCGATGACGCGTCCGTCAGTGAAAGCGATCGCGGCCGGGCCGTCCCAGGGCTCCATCAAACAGGCGTGATACTCGTAGAAGGCGCGCTTCTCCGGCTTCATGTGGGGATTGCCCGACCAGGCTTCGGGAATCAGCATCGCCATCACGTGCGGCAGGCTGCGTCCCGACTGAAGGAGCAACTCGACCGCGTTATCGAAATTCGCGGAATCGCTGCCGTCCGGCGCGATGATGGGATGCAACTTCTTCAGATCGTCGCCGAAAAGTGGAGACTGCAACAGCGATTGGCGAGCTTGCATCCAGTTGACATTGCCGCGGAGCGTGTTGATCTCGCCATTGTGCGCGACATAGCGATACGGATGCGCCCTCTGCCAACTGGGGAACGTATTGGTCGAGAAGCGCTGGTGCACCAGACATAAAGCGCTGACCGCATCGGGATCAGAAAGCTCACGGTAGAAGTTGGTGATCTGCGAGGCGAGCAGCAATCCTTTATAGACGATGGTGCGGCAGGATAGGGACGGGATATAGAACATCTCCGCGTCTTCAACGCCGGACTCGCGAATTTCATTTTCTGCACGCTTGCGTACGACGTAGAGTTTGCGTTCGAAGGCATCTTCATCCATCTCCGCAGCACAGCGCACGAAGATCTGCTGAATGTAAGGCTGCGAAGCGCGTGCTACGCGGCCGATGGCCGAGGCATAGACTGGGGTATCACGCCAGCCGAGTAAGGTCAGGCCTTCTTCGCGAATGATGCGTTCGAGAATTCCCTCGCACTGCAGCCGCTGGTGCTTCTCGACCGGCAGGAACGTCATCCCAACGCCGTAGATCCCGGGCTTAGGAAGCACGAAGCCGAGTTTTTCGCACTCGCGGGCGAAGAACTTGTGTGGAATCTGGATAAGTACACCGGCACCGTCGCCGGTCTCTGGATCACAACCGCAGGCACCGCGATGCGCCAGGTTAAGCAGTACCTGGATTCCCTTGCGGATAATGTCATGACTCTTTTGGCCGCTGATGCTGGCGACAAACCCGATTCCGCACGCGTCGTGCTCGTGCGCTGGGTCATACAGGCCCTGGGCTGGTGGCAGGCCATTTGCCGAGTTTAGACGCGTCGTCATGGACTTCGTCCGGTGGACTGAATTCCTTTCGAATTGCTTGTTCTTGGGCGTGACTTGCGAGGGCGACGGAGGGTCGCACACTTCTGCTCAGGAACAGACAGAGTATTTTCGGGCCTGTAAGCGAACAAAGTACAATACAGAATTTCGATGCAAGCCATGCAAAATTCAGGGCCGATTCGAAGGCGGTGGATTCTGTCTAATTAACCTCGATTTGACCCGAGTTCGCTATAATTCGCTCACAACATGGACTTTGATCAGCTCATCACGTTCCTGGAAGTGGCCCGGCAGGGTAGTTTTTCGCGTGCCGGGGAGAAGGTCTTCCGCTCACAATCGGCCGTTAGCGCGCAGATTCGTCAACTGGAACAGGAATATGGCGACCGTCTGCTTGACCGCTCGGGCAAGACGGTGAAACTGACGCCAGCTGGCCAGGTGTTTTTCGAATATGCGGAGCGGCTGAAAGCTCTGCGCGACGAGTCGTTGATGGCGGTTGCCGATCACAGCGGCACTCCTCGCGGAACGCTGCGCGTCGGAGCCAATGAAGCTACTTGCCTATATGTTTTGCCCGAAGTTTTCGGCGAATACTGCCGACGTTACCCACCGGTGCAGATCAGCATTTATCGCAACTTCAGCTACAAAATCGTGGAAAAGTTGGAGAACGGGCAGGTGGAAGTCGGCATTCTGACCCTTCCTATCCAGTCGCCCAGCTTGAAGATCCAGCCGATTTTCCGCGACAAGTTAATGCTGATGGTGAGTCCGAAGAATCCGCTGGCCAAGTTTAAGGTGGTGCCCGTCAGTGAGATCGTGAAGCATCCACTGCTGTTTCCGAAGACTGGGCACACGCGGCGACTGCTGGATAAGCTGTTTCGGCCCTACAACGCCGAACTGCAAGTGCGAATGGAACTGCCCAGTATCGGCATGATTAAGAGCTTCGTAGCTGCAGACCTCGGCGTGTCGCTGATCAGTGCATCCTTCGCACGCGACGAGGTAGAATCCGGTCGGGTTAAGCTGATCGATCTTGAGGACGCGGTGCTTTATCGCGAGTTAGGACTTGCCTACCGTCGCGATCGCACTCTTTCCGTGGCTTCTACAGCATTCGTGGCTCTGTTGCGGCAATTTGCCACCCAACTGAAGAAGCCAGAGGATTAGTGGTTGCTTCGAGCTGGAAAGCTGATTACTCCTATCGGAATTTTGAATTTCCTCTGGATCCCGGCGCGGACTACCCTTAGCTTGGGGTTGTTGTAGGCATCATTGAACATTTCATGAAGACCTTCATGCAGAAGTCCACACGAATTACATCGACAGGCACAGGTATGTCGACACGAATTACGTGTCTTCTGGAGGGCGGGATCGGATGAAGTAGAGCAATCTTAAAAGAATCACCCAAACCCACCGCCAGAAACACTCTGGCGGTGGGTTTTTCTTTGCGCCAAAGAAAGAGGACATTATGAGCGCAGTACGGCGACAGAGCAGATTCGAGAGAAGCGATGACGTAGTCGTGATGAAGTTCGGAGGCACGTCGGTGGAAGATGCAGCTGCCATCCGACGGCTCATCGGCATCGTGCAAAGCAGACTCGGCGCACGACCGGTGGTCGTGGTGAGTGCGCTCGCACGTGTCACCGACCAACTGCTAGAGGCGGGAAACTCGGCAGCGGCCGGACATCTAGGCGCGGCCCTCGCGATCGTGCGTAGCATCTATGTCCGGCATGAGCAACTAGCAGACTCGCTCGTGGATGAATCCGCCTACAGTGCTCTTGATGGCGAACTGCGCGGCACGTTTCGGGAATTGGAGTTGCTGCTGCACGATCTGGAAGCCTCGCGGCAACTGGATCTCAAATCGCAGGACCATTTGCTGGGCTTCGGGGAATGCTTTTCCACCAGGCTGGTGAAGGAGGCGTTGTGCCAGGCAGGAATTAGCGCAACCCATGTGGACGCCAGAGCGTGCATCGTCACCGAGGCTCGCCACGGCCAGGCGAGTCCGATGTGGGATGTGACCGAGCAGCGATTGCAGGAGAGGGTGAGTCCATTGTTGGAATCCGGCCGGGTGCCGGTGCTGGGCGGGTTCATCGCGTCCACGTGCGATGGCGTGCCCACGACTTTGGGCCGGGGCGGATCTGACTTCAGCGCTGCAATTGTGGGCGCGGCGCTGTGTGCCTCAAGAGTTGAGATATGGACCGACGTCGACGGCGTCATGACTACGGATCCCAAGCTCTGTGCTGATGCGCGCGTGATCCGCAGGATGAGTTTTGATGAAGCTGCGGAGTTGGCGCTGTTCGGCGCGAGGGTTTTGCATCCGGCAACGTTGGCTCCTGTGATGCGCGCGAACATCCCGATCTATGTTCTGAATTCGCGACGACCGGAGGGCGAAGGCACGGAAATTTTGGCGCGCGCTAAGACCGGAAACCTGGTCAGCGCCATTACCGCGAAGAGGAAAATTGTCGTAGTTGAGATTGAATCCGCGGGTGGAGTAGATTCGGAGTTTTTGCGCGCCGTCTCCGCCGTGTTCGACCGGCACTCTTGCTCAGTCGATTTGATGGCGCTTTCATTGGGGCGCATGTCGTTGCTGGTAGGTTCGGCGACTGCTTTGCCCGCCATTGCCGCTGACCTTCGCGGTGTGGCCGAAGTTCGATGGGAGAATCACAAAGCGTTGGTGTGCCTGATCGGAGAAAGCATTCGACGACATCCGGACGTGGCCAGTCGGGTCTTCGCCGCCGTTTCGGATATGGACGCGCGCGTTGTCTGCCAGGGGACGTCCGACCGAACGATCTCCTTCCTGGTAGAAGAGTCCGATGTTGAAGAATCGGTGCAGCGCCTGCATGGAATCTTTTTCCCGCAGCCAGAACCCGCGCGCGATTGGGGAGGAAATACCAGTGCATTCTGCCAGCCTAGGTGATCGGAGCGGAAACTCAATTGCCTAGCTTGGCCGCCTTCGACGCGCCTGCTACCACCGAACCCGGCATCGGTTCAATGATGTGCAGGCCGCATTCGGTTTTCGCAAATCCGGGCCAGCGACCGGCCCGCGGATCTTCTCCCGGCCTCACGGCGCGCGTGCAATGCGTGCAGCCGATGCTGGGATAATCTTGATTATGTAGTTCGTTATAGGGAACGTCGTGATCGTGGATGTAGCGCCAAACCTGCTTCGATGTCCAATCAACCATGGGATTGATCTTCACCAATCCAAACTTTGCATCCCATTCAACGCGGTGCGCGCTGGAACGGACCGAGGTCTGATCGCGGCGGATGCTCGTGATCCACGCGCTCAACTCGCCGAGTTTGCGGCGGAGCGGCTCGACTTTTCTCAGACGGCAGCAGAGGTCGGGATCTCGCGTCCACAGCGCATTTCCATGACTGCGCTCTTGTTCTTCCGGCGAGAGTACGGAATACACTTTCTCGATTGCGATGCCGTACTTCTCTTCGATCCGGTCCATCAGGTTGTAGGTTTCGGGAAAAAGGAATTCTGTGTCGATCGTAAACAGGCGGAAATCCTTGCGCACCCGTGAAGCCATATCGATAAGCACCATGCCCTCGGCGCCGAAGGCGGAGGAAATGGCGACGCGGCTGCCGAAAGTGTCGAACGCCCAGGTCAGGGCCCGCTGTGGCGTCCAACTCTCGGCCGCGTGCTGAATCTCCGCCATCTGATCTTGAATGGGCTCCTGAATCTGGTTCTTCACGGGAGGGGCTCCTCATTGGCTCCGAAGTCTGGTCTTGCGAATCGTGCAACAGGGAGAGCCCTGTCATTGCCTGCAGAAGCACTGGGCACATCGAATTGCTGCGTAAGGGAAGCTGGGTCGACAAAGCGGACGACTTCGCCGACGACCAGCAAAGTGGGTGCAGCGAGTTTCGGCGATCCATGCAACTGGGCGATCGTAGAGCGGTGCGTCCGCTGTTGCGGAGTGGTCGCGCGAGAGATGACAGCACACGGCGTGTCGCCGGCAAGGCCAGACGCGCGCAACTTCGCTGCGACGTCAGAGTAGTTCTGTCCGGGCATGTAAATTACTAGCGTCGCGCCGCTTCCCGCCAGCTTGCTCCAGTTGGCAGCTTCGCTTCCCGGAGCCTGGTGTGCCGTCAGAAAAACGAGAGCGGACGACGCACGGCGATGAGTCAAGGGAATTTGCGCTATGGCGGCCGCCCCCATGGCGGACGTCACGCCCGGAACAATCTCGAATGCAACGTTGGCTCGGCGTAGCGATTCGATTTCCTCTCCAGCTCGGCCAAAGATGAGCGGGTCGCCGCTCTTCAGCCTCACGACACGCAATCCTGCATCGGCGAGAGCGATCATCAGAAAGTTAATTTCCTCCTGCAGAACCTTCTTTTTTCCGCAGCGCTTGCCTACGTTGTGAGTCAGGGCCGTTGCGGGGATGAGTTTCAGAATCTCGGGCGCGACGAGGTCGTCATACAGCACGGCGTCGGCCGTTTTCAGAACACGCAGTGCTTTCACCGTGAGCAACTCCGGATCGCCGGGCCCTGCGCCGACTAGGTAAACCTTCCCCTTCATGCGCGCTCACCTTTCGTGGTCAGTTCAGGCATCTCGGCCAGAGCAGCTTCGAACGCTTCCCTGCTCGCCAGCGAATGCAACAGATCTAGCTTGCGTTCTTTGTCCAGATCGCTGGCGAGGATAAGCTTTCGAGTCTCGCCGAGCTCCGCCACCCACGAGCCGTATCCAGGACCAAATTGCTTTTCGAGCTGCTGACGAATCTTCTGCGCCAGCGATGGACTCTGCCCCGCGGTTGAAACGGCAATCTGCAGATCGCCACGACGCACGACAGCGGGATAAAAGAAGTCACAGAGATCGGGAACGTCGACCACGTTGCAGAGCACGCCGCGCCGCTGCGCTTCGCGATAGACGCGTTCGTTTAAAGTGCGCGAATTCGTCGCGACAACCGTCAGGAACGAGCCGTCCAGGTCCTCTGCCGAGAAGGCTCGCACTTCAAGTTCGATCTTGCCAGCATCCGCCCATTCGCGGACTACGGGACTCGCATCCAGGGAAACAACGCGGATGCGCGCCCCGGTCTCCAGCAAGCCGCCGATCTTGGACTCACCGACTCTGCCGGCGCCCACAACGAGGCACTGCTTCCCTTCCAGTTTCAGAAACATTGGAAACAAGTTAGTCACCGAGCCCTCCTGCTTGAGCCAGACTCCGAGTCGAATCTGGCAAATCGCGAGCCACTGCTTGCACCATTTCTCCGGCCAGGAACTCCCGCAATTCGGTATCGCTGTGTCGCGCAAAGAAGCGGCGCAGATTTTCTCCAGGTTCACGTTGCGCCAGATACTGACCGAGGAGACGTTCGAGCGCATCCGGAACTTCGGTGGCGGCGCAGCGATATCCTACCGGGCGCGCGGTACCCTGATGCAGACCCAGCGCCCCGCCGACACAGAAGTAGTAGGCGTCGACCATGCGGTCGTGTACCTTGATTTTCTTGCCCTCGATGCCGATGTCGGCAATCCAGTGTTGTCCGCAGCTGTTGGGGCAGCCAGTCACGTGCAATTTCAGATGCTGATCGAAACCGGGTAAACGCTCTTCGAGTTCCTCGACCAGCCAACGCGAAAAGTTCTTGGTTTCTGTGATGGCGAGTTTGCAGAATTCCGTCCCGCTGCAGGCCACCGTGCCGCGCCAGAATGCAGAACCACCGACTTTGAGTCCGATCGCGTCGAATTCCTTCGCCAACGGTTCGGCGTTGAGCGTGGGCACGTTTACAACGAGCATGTTCTGCATGTTGGTAGCGCGCAGTTCGCCGCCGGCGTAGCGTTCGGCGAGATCTGCCGCTGCTTGCATCTGTTCCGCCGTGATTCGGCCGCGAAGTGCCACGGCACCGACATACGAAAGACCGGGCTGCTTCTGCGCGTGGATGCCAACGTGGTCGCGGTACACATCCTCTGGAGGATGCTCTTCGACCGCAGAATCCAACTTGAACCCGATACGCTCGTGCAACTCGTCGAGAAAACGGTCTGCAGTCCAGCCATGCCGCAAGAAAAGGAATTTCAGGCGCGCGCGCTCGCGATGTTCGCGCAAAACCTCAGAGTCTCGAAAGAGTTCGGCGATGCCTTTGATGACGGGCAC
Organism: uncultured Acidobacteriaceae bacterium; assembly: GCA_963832015.1. Classification (GTDB taxonomy): domain Bacteria; phylum Acidobacteriota; class Terriglobia; order Terriglobales; family Acidobacteriaceae; genus Sulfotelmatobacter. Next base: position 8,560 of record CAWHSR010000034.1, on the reverse strand, counting down.
AACCTGATTCCAGCGGACGAACGCGTTCAACCGCGCGCCCAGATAGGGTTCCGTCGAAAGGCCGCCGGCGACTCGAAGAGAGAATCCCACCTCAGGCTTCCCGCCAACCGTGCGGGTGATCGCGGTCAGGCCGATGTCGTTGATTTCCGGATAGGGGCACCAGACGCGGCATCCGGTGATGGAGATTTTGAATTTGCGCGGCAGGTTATAGAAATCGGTATTGCCCGCCAGCAGCTGCGACGCCTCATGCACGAGCGGCGAGGCATCAACGATTTCATCTGCTTCCACGCCGGCGACCGGGCATCCCGTCACGTTGCGAACGACATCGCCGCAAGCTCCAGTCGTATTCAGACCAACTTGCCAGAGACCATCGAGCACTTCCGGGAGCGACTCTATCGTGACCCAGTGCAGTTGAATGTTTTGGCGAACAGTGAGGTCGGCGATTCCGTTGGCGTGAAGGCGGGTCAGGTTGGCGATGGCGCGCAGCTGGGGGGAAGTCATCATGCCGTTGGGAATGCGGATACGCACCATAAAGCGCTGCAGAGCGCGGCCCACGCCATTCTTGCCGCCGGTAACTCCCACGCCATCTCCCTGGGTGTAAACGCCCCACCAGCGGAAGTAGGTACCGATCCATTCTGGCGGGATGGATTCAAATCCCTCGCAAGCGAAGCGCCGGATTTCGTCCAGCCCTTCCCACGGATTCATTGCGCACTTGAGGCGCTCGACTCGCTGTGCTGTGGTCTCTTTGGCGACGATTGTCATATAGTCAAACTCTGAATCTGGTGTCCGGAAAATAAAAAACCCATCGCCAGGATCATCTGGCGATGGGTTCATGAGTGCCGGTGTTAAGAAAGAATTCTTAGGTCAGCAGCCTCCCCGCGCCAGTGCACACGCATGCACAACAACAACAAGTGCAACAGCACACCGCGCGAAGATTTTGGCTCTCTGACATTAGAGTCTGAATTCTAGGTTGAGCGGCTCATGCCGTCAACTAACTCACGTAACCAATTCGATTCATAATTTCGATGCAAGGAATCATATTTTTGGGCGAGTTCGCACGTACGGTTCAAGCTGGCTGTAGAATCAGCAACTTAGCATTCGCAACAACTGTTGAGTGATAATCTCTGGTTACTTTTGCCAGGCTGTCACAGTTTGTACTCGCGGGGAAAGGTTCTCGATGAAACGTATTGCTCTCTTCTTATTATTAGGCTTGATTCTGCTTTTCGCGGCTTTCGCGTCTTCCCAGACTCCCGCTGCTCCCGATCCTGATAAGGCCACGCTCGATCGACTGGAAATGCTGACTCGGCAGGGTGAGACAGAATGGCGCTTCCATGCCGACGTTCCGCATCCGGAGGATCCGGGTCTAAATGACTCCGACTGGGGCACCCTTACGGTAAAGAATGTTTCGGGGCCCGGCGGAGGGCATCCGAACGAGGAGCACTGGACGGGGACTCGCGTGTTTCGCCGTTGGATTCAGATTCCCGAGAAAATCAACGGCTACGCCACGCAGGGCTCACGAGTTTCGATTGATCTGCGATTTGGCAGCCCGAAGGGTCTGATCATCACTGTGTTCTCGAATGGAGCGATTCTCTATCGCGGCAGCGACGATGATATTCTGCCGATGCTTTTAACGGAGAACGCGCAGCCTGGCCAGAAATTCCTGATCGCGACTAGAGTTGTCGGCGGAGAAGAGGCGCAATCGGAATTCTTTCACAGCGAACTCACGATTCAGCCACCACAATCGCGGCCCGACCCTGCGTTTCTGCGGATGGAGCTTCTATCTGCCCGCCCAGTCATCGCTGCCTATGAAGAAGGAAAGTCGGAACGCCAGCAGCAACTGGATGTGGCGTTCAAGGCGATCGACTTCGCTCCGCTCGACAAAGGAGATCAACCGGGCTTCGATGCCTCGCTCAAACAGGCGCAGGCCAAACTAGAAGCGCTGAAGCCGTGGATGCAGCAATTCAACATTCGCATCGTGGGCAATTCGCACATCGACATGGCATGGCTTTGGCCTTGGACCGAAACGGTCGAAGTCGTGCGCAACACGTTCCAGAGTGTGCTGGACCTGATGCGCGAGTATCCGGACTTCAAGTTCACGATGTCGTCCGCGCGCACCTACGAGTGGATGCAGGAGAAGTATCCCGATCTCTTCCAGCAGATTGAGAAGCGCGTGAAAGAAGGGCGCTGGGAGATCATTGGCGGGATGTGGGTCGAGCCGGACCTGAACATGCCGGACGGAGAATCGTTGGTGCGACAGATTCTGGTGGGCAAGCGTTACTTTGAGAAGAATTTCGGTGTGGATGTGAAGATCGGATGGAATCCGGATTCGTTTGGATACAACTATCAACTGCCGCAGATTTATAAGAAGTCGGGCATGGATTATTTTGTCACCCAGAAACTTCTCTGGGCGCATGAATTCACGACGTTCCCTTACAAGTTATTCTGGTGGCAGGCGCCAGATGGCAGCAAGCTGCTCACATATTTTCCGCACGATTACGCGGGAGGGATCGATGCGGAACCGCTCGCGACTGATCTGTCGATTTGGATGCCGTCGATTTACGGCAAGACGATCCCCGACAAACCAGAGATGATGCATCTCTACGGAGTGGGCGATCATGGCGGCGGACCGACGCGCATCATGCTCGATCACGCCGACCAACTGCGGGCTCCCGATGCGGTGTATCCGAAGCTTGAGTTCAGCTTTGCGCGTGACTTTTTTAGCGATCTCGAGAAGAAGCTGCCCAGCATGCAGGTTCCCACCTGGGATGGCGAGCTTTACTTCGCTTATCACCGGGGAGTCTTCACCACCCAAGCGGAGACCAAGCGGAGGATCCGGCGAGCCGAAGAAAACGTGCTCAATGCCGAGAAGTTCGCTTCACTGGCGTTGCTCTTCGGGCGTCCCTATCCACACGATGGCTTGGAGTTGACCTGGAAGAATTTGCTCTTCGATCACTTCCACGACATCATGCCGGGGTCCGGTATCGCAGTGAACTATCTGGATGCCATGCGTAATTTGGAGAATGTGGACCGCGCCGCAAACGATGTGACGATGGGATCGCTACGCGAGATCGCAGCGCACGTGAACACGCAAGGCGAGGGAGTGCCGGTCCTGATTTTCAATTCACTGTCGTGGCCACGCACCGAAGTAGTCGATATGGAGGCGCAACTGCCCGCGCCGGCACGACAGATTGAAGTTGTGGACTCGAAGGGAAAACCGGCGGAATCTCAGATGCTCTATCTGGACCCTGAAACTCATCGCGCCCACCTCCTGCTGTTGTCGAATACGCCCGCGCTCGGATACCAGACCTATTTCGTGCGCGCTGCTAGCGCAGCACCCGTGGTCCATTCGATGCTGAAGGCTTCCGCTGGCAGGCTGGAGAACGAGTTCATCCGCGTCAGCATCGATCCGCAAACAGGTTGCATGACCAGTTTGTTCGACAAGCGAAGCGGAACGGAGGCACTGGCTCCCGCCCAAACAGATACAGGAGGATCCAAGACTTCAGTATGCGGCAACCTGCTGCAAACTTTCGTCGATAAGCCCAAACAGTGGGACGCGTGGAACATTGATGCGGACTTCGAGAAGCAGCACTGGGATCTGGACAGGGCCGATGAAGTGAAGCTGATGGAGAGCGGCCCGCTGCGCGCGGTCATCCAGGTCAAGAATCATTTTCAGAATTCGACGTTCGTGCGCGACATCATCGTGTACGCCGGCGTGCCTCGTGTGGACGTGAAGATGATGGTGGAGTGGCATGAGAAACACATTCTGCTCAAAATGGCGTTCCCGTTGAGCGCTCACAGCGATAAAGCGACGTTCGAGATTCCCTTTGGCTCAGTCGAACGTCCAACTACGCGGAACACACCTGCGGAATTAGCGCAATTTGAAGTTCCCGCCCAACGCTGGGCCGACATCTCGGACCTAAAGCACGGGTTCAGCCTGCTAAACGACTGCAAATACGGATACGACGCGAAGGGCAACGTATTGCGCCTCTCCCTACTACGCTCGCCAGAGTGGCCCGATCCCCATGCCGACGAGGGTCATCACGAATTCACGTATTCGCTGTATCCACACGGAGGTGGTTGGAAGGATGCGCTTACCATTCGGCGCGGCTATGAACTGAACTACAAGTTGCTTTCTTTGCCGTTCGGAAAACATCAGGGATCGCTGGCGCCCGAGCATTCCTTTATGCAGGTGCAACCAGACAATGTCATCGTGACCGCGCTCAAACGGGCCGAAGATGAGAACTCGCTGGTTTTGCGCTTTTACGAATGGGCCGGCAAGGAGGGTAAGGTTACAATTCAACTTCCTCCAGGAGCCCAGTCGGCAGAGGAGACCGATCTGATGGAAAAGCGAATGGGCAGCCTATCAGTACACAGTGGCGCCGTGAGCGTGCACACCAAGGCTTACGAGATTAAGACGATCACGGTGCAGTTTGCCAGTCTGCCTCAAGTGGCGCCCACAGGCAAACATGACTGATCCCAAAGTTGGGGTTCGCGTTCTCGGCGTTGATGTTGGTGGCACAAAAGTCGCCGTGGGTCTCGTGGATCGTGATGGCAAGATACTCGCCCAATGTCGCAAGCCCATGGTGGCAAATGGCACGGCCAAGGATGGCTTGCAGGCGGTGGCGGGTGCGATTGACTCCTTGGCGTCTATGGTGCCGGGGGGCATTCACAGTATCGGGATCTGCGCGCCCGGACCTTTGGATCCGAAGACGGGCGTCGTTCTGAATCCTCCAAACCTGCCTTGCTGGCGTGACTTTCCTCTGGCTGAGAAGATCGTCTCGATGTATCACGTACCTGTCAAAGTGGACAATGATGCGAACGCTGCTGCCCTGGCGGAAACGAGATGGGGCGCGGCGCGGGGGTATCGCTACGTTTTCTATGCCACGATTGGCACCGGCATTGGAACTGGCATTGTGCTCGACGGTCGCATCTACCACGGCAACACAGGCTCGGCGGGTGAAGGCGGACATGTCAGCATCGACTATCGCGGTCCCCTGTGCTCCTGCGGCAAGCGCGGATGTATCGAAGTGTTGGCGGCCGGTCCGGCGATCGCAACGCGTGCACGATCCAAGCTCGCCGCAGGGTCGCGCTCTACGATTCTCGAACTGGCCAAAGGAGAAGTTGCCGGCGTTACCAGCGAATTCGTGGCAAAGGCTTATGCAGCCGGTGATCCTTTGGCGGGCGAGGTTCTTCAAGAGACGGTTGACGTATTAACACCCTGGCTCGGCAACATCGTTGATCTGCTCGATCCCGATGTTCTCGTGATGGGCGGCGGCGTGGCGGCGATGCTCAAGCCGTTCTTTGATGAAATCAAGAATCGCCTTCCGGGTTGGTGCGTGAATCCGCGCGCGTCTAATATTCCACTGGTGATGGCTCACTATGGAGCTGACGCGGGTATCGCCGGGGGCGCGGCTCTGTGTGCTGTTGACCCGTCATAAAACAAAAACTTCAATCGCGACCCAAAAGGATCCAATGCCTTTCTCGCAACTGTCCCGCCAAACCATCACAACGCTGATCTTTACACTCTTGTTCGGCGCACCTTTGTTCTTGGATGCCCAGGATTTGCCGCAAGCTCCGCACGTGCAAGTCTTCCCTCTCACTCCTACAGTGGGTCCGTTCACCGAGCCTGCGATCGCGGTAAGTCCGACCAATCCTCATCTGGTAGTCGGCGTCTTTCAAGACAACGTGCACGCCTCGTACTCTCAAGACGCCGGCCACACATGGCAGTCTGCAGAGAACGTGGATCCCAAGAACTACCGCGTCTCCGGCGACGTATCGGTGGCTTTCGATAATCAGGGACACGCTTTCGTTTGCTACATCGCCTTCGATAAACTGGGGACTTTCAATTACTGGGCGCACGGCGCGACGCGCAACGGAATCTTTGTGCGCCGCTCGCTCGACGGCGGCAAAACCTGGGAGGCCGAACACATCCCTGTCGCTGAACAGCCCGGTTCTCCGGGAATTCCCTTCGAAGACAAGCCGTACATTGTCGCGGACAACAGCAAGAGCCGTTACGCGGGAAACCTCTACGTTGGATGGACCCGTTGGAGAATCAACGATTCTCAAATGGTGCTCTCGCGCTCGACTGACGACGGCAAGACCTGGTCGCAGCCGATCGAGATCGATGCACATCCCGGCTTACCGCGTGACGACAACGGAGCGGCTGAAGGTTTCGCTGGCGTCGTCGGTCCGGATGGCAAACTCTACGCGATCTGGAGCCAGGATGACTCGATCGTGTTTACGACGTCGGGCGATGGCGGCAAGACATTCTCGCATGCACGTTCGGTCATTCACACAGCGCCGATCATGTTCGCCATTCAGACGCTAGAGAGAGCAAACGGATTTCCGCAGATCGCCATCGACCCCAAGGGCAAGCGTCTGTATGTGACCTGGAGCGACTACCGTAACGGCGACCTTGATGTTTTTCTCGCGACTTCAGATGACGGGGGAAAGCATTGGACCAGACCCGTCCGCGTGAACAACGATCCGCTACACAACGGAGCTGAGCAGTTCTTTCAGTGGCTTGCCGTGGATCCAACCGACGGCTCGATCGATGTCGTTTTCTATGATCGCCGCAGTGATCCTGAGAACCGCAAACAAATCGTCGTTCTGGCTCGGTCCACCGATGGCGGACACAGCTTCAACAACTACGCATGGACCGATCAAGCATTCGAGGCTAGCGACGTTTTCTTTGGTGACTACAGCGGAATTGCGGCTTACGGAGGCCGAGTCTACGGCATGTGGACGGAGAAGCCTGCACCCGCTCCGGAAGCAAAGGACAAGCCTCAGGAGGGCAAAGACGCGAAGGATGCCAAAGAGGCAAAAGAGGAGAAGCCGCAGCCTCGTGGAACGATCGTGAAGATTGGAACCGCAGACTTCTCGGCACCAGAGAATACCAAGTGAGGACGTGTGCGGCTGGCTTCTGCTCCCAAGAAACGGAAAAGGCGATCTCCGCGTGGAGATCGCCCTTTGCATCACGGGATGAGGTTAGAGCGGCTGGACGTTCTCAGCCTGCCAGCCCTTGGGGCCCTTGGTCACGTCAAACTGCACTGTCTGGCCCTCCTGCAGGCTCTTGAAGCCGCCCGCCTGGATCGCTGAGAAGTGCACAAAAACATCTTCGCCATTCTGGCGGCTGATAAAGCCATAGCCCTTGGCGTCATTGAACCACTTTACTGTTCCTTGTTCTGCCATGTGTTAGGTGTTCCTTTACTTGATCAATTTACGCTGGAGAGATTCGGAGGTACCGCAGGCAAGTGCTAGCTGTTTAGGCAAGAACCGCTTACGACCGACTCGGTCTAACGCACAGGCTGATGCTACGCTTGGGCCCCGGGGTTAGCAAGAGAATTGCTTAACAAGAGAATTGCTGGTCCCAAACCGGCTCACCTTGGAGCCCCGCCGCCGTGAGAACTGTCGGCATCCAGCGTTGCTTTGGATTCGCGACTCTCAAGTTCCGCCTGACGAAGTTCGGTGGCCTCGGCGGGGTTGGTACCCGCTTTTAGGGTGGATTTTTCCAGGAAGTAGCGCCAGCCCTCATGCCGGTCGGCTGAGCTTTGTTCGGCCTCGAAGTTTTTCAAGGTCGTCTCCGCGTTCTGCCGTCCCTTAACCACCTCGACCACCCCAGCAGACTCATAAGTTCGGACGTTATGACGGATTACAACGTAAGACACCTTAAGCTCGTCGTTTGTCAGATGGTCTCCCTTTTCAGCCGCAACCAGCCCTACTCTCAGATTAAGCGCGCAGGCCGTGATTAGCAAGCTGATTGGAGCCGTCAAGTAACCTAGGCGAATCTCTTCTAGCGGCTCCGCTGGCCTAGGTTTGTCCGTCGGCAAGGCCCAGGATCCTGAGTAGCGGCTTTATCGTTAGCCCTTGTACAAGGATTGAAAAAACTACCACTCCGAATGTCAGGTCTAATACCCGATCTCGATAAGGAGATGTATTGTCGAGGCTGAGCGCGAGAGCCAGCGCCAGCGCACCACGCAGACCACCCCAGACCATCACGTGCTGCCAACGAAGGGGTATCGTTTCCGCAAACATGTTACTCACGGGAGCCAGAAGGTAGATAGAAACTGAACGGCCGATCACCACGGCTGCAATGGCAAACAGTATCGGGCGCCAGGTGTGCGCAAGAAAATCGACATGGACCTCCAGACCGATGAGCAAGAATATAAGCGAGTTCATCACAAATGCGAGGTGTTCCCAGAATGACTCCAACGCGGCTCTGGCGTGGGCACTCATCCCTTTTTTCGCGCCAAAATTGCCGGACAATCAACCCAGCCGACGCTGTCGCAATGACACCCGACCAATGCAAATGATTGGCGAGGAGATAGCTGCCATACGCAACAATCGTAGTCAGCGTGATCTCGACTTGAGGATCGCTGATCGTTTGCATGACTTTGTTTCCAGCGTATCCGAGGACAGACCCGAGAGCGGCTCCTCCTACGACGGCCAGAAGAAACTCCTCGATTCCCCGCCCGATGCTCAGCCCACCCCCAACGACACCAGCCAGGAGAATTTGGAAAACAACCACTGCGGTCCCATCATTCAAGAGACTTTCGCCCTC
>CAWHSR010000033.1:0-65859 GCA_963832015.1 uncultured Acidobacteriaceae bacterium | reverse complement strand
CTCATCGCGGCCGCGGGCTGAGCAAGTGGCTGATGGAGAGCATTACGCAGCATCCTGCGCTGCAGGGTCTGCGGCGCTGGATTCTGCTGACCCGCGATGCGCACGGGCTCTACAAGAAGTTTGGCTTCACGCCGCTGAAGGCGCCGGATCGCTACATGGAACGGCACGATCCCAGCGTTTACGAAATCAGGAAAACGACATGACAACTTCTCCTTCCTCAAAGATGTACCGCCCGCTATATGAAAGCGATCCGCAGATTGCCGCCGCCATCGACAACGAAACTCGCCGCCAGCACGAGGGCCTGGAACTGATTGCTTCGGAGAACTTCGTCAGCGAAGCCGTGCTGGAAGCCGCGGGCTCGGTGTTCACGAACAAGTACGCCGAGGGATATCCCGGCAAGCGTTATTACGGCGGATGTGAGTATGCGGATATCGTCGAGAACCTGGCGCGCGACCGGGCGAAGCAACTGTTCGGTGCGGAACATGCCAATGTGCAGCCTCACGCCGGATCGCAAGCCAACATGGAGGCTTACGCCGCGATACTGCAGCCGGGGGACACGATTCTAGGGCTGAACCTGGCACATGGCGGGCATCTCACGCACGGGCATCATCTGAATTTTTCGGGCAAGACCTACAAGATTGTTCCTTACGGCGTTACCAAAGAAACTGAGACCATCGATTATGACGAGTTGGAAAAGCTTGCCGTGCAGGAGCGGCCGAAGCTGATCATTGGCGGCGGCAGTGCGTATCCGAGAATCATTGACTTTGGCCGCATGCGGCAGATTGCCGACAAAGTGGGCGCGCTGTATCTGGTCGACATGGCGCACTTTGCCGGGCTCGTTGCCGGAGGCGCGCATCCGTCGCCGGTGCCGCACGCGCACATTGTTACTTCGACCACGCATAAGACTCTGCGGGGGCCGCGCTCGGGAATGATTCTTTCCAAGGCCGAATTCGCGCAGGCCATCGACAAGGTGGTATTCCCGGGAATGCAGGGCGGGCCGCTGGTTCACATCATGGCGGCGAAGGCGGTCTGCTTTCAGGAGGCGATGCAGCCGGAGTTCCGCGAATACGCGCGGCAGGTTGTCGCCAACGCGAAGGTGCTGGCGCAATCGCTGGCTGACGAAGGATTCCGCATCATTTCTGGCGGGACCGACACTCATCTCATGCTGGTCGACGTATTCTCCAAAGGGATGCTGGGCAGCGAAGCCGAGAAGGCGCTGGGCGAGGCAGGAATCACTGTCAACAAGAACGCCATCCCGTTCGATACCAACCCGCCGATGAAGCCGAGCGGCATCCGCATCGGTTCGCCGGCCATGACCACGCGCGGGATGAAGGAAGCGGAGATGCGCCAGATCGGGCGATGGATTGCCGAGGCGCTGTTCCACCGAACCGATGCGGGCGTGCTGAGCAAGGTTCGCAAACAGGTGCTTGATTTGTGCGAGGCGTTCCCACTGTACGCCGAGAGAAGAGCAAAAGAGCACGCCGAAGTGCGGGCCTAGGTTGACGGCCTCTCCGAGGCTTTGACGCTTGAAGTCTGGTATACTCTGCGCGCCTGCGAAAAAAGGAACTTAGTCGTGGCCCGGACGACAGATCCTCTTCCCTCCGAAAGCCTTTCGACATCTGCGCCACATACTCGGAAACCGCGTCCGTCAGCGAAAAAGAGGGACTCGCTCAGTGGTTTTAGCGGGTGGTTGATTCTCCTCGTTTTAAGTCTGGTGGTCCTATCTCCCTTGGAAACTACTATTGGGGTTGCCGCCACTATTTCGGGGCATACAACTTGGTTCACGGATCCTCTTGGTTCCATCGAAGTTGCGGGACCAATTGTTTACTGGGTGCTGGTTGAGACGGCTTCGGTTATCGCGTTGATGTGCTATGGGGTCTATGCTGGCTTGAAGCTACTAAAGATCAGGCCTGGGGCAGTGCGCACGGCGAAGACATTTCTCATTGCGGTTTTCGTGTACAACCTTGGAGTGTTCGTTATCACTCTAGTCGCCGAACACCGGGGTAACACAAGAGTGGATGATCTTGTCACTGCGGAACTGAGAAATGTTGTATTCGCGCTTTTCTGGTGGGCATACCTTGAGACATCTGAGCGCGTGGCTGCGACCTATTCGGATCCCGAGTCCTGACCTGCGATCTTAGGTTTAGTCCGTCATCGCCAGGATTTTCCGTGTTCGTCCGTGACCTCTGTGGTTAAATGCCTTCATTGAAGATCGCCATCGATATTCGGCGGATGACCGAGTTTGGCGTGGGCACCTATATCCGCAATGTGGTGCGGACGCTGGGGCGGCTCGACCGCCAGAATAAGTACCTGCTGATCGGATCTCCCACCAAGGTCGAGGAAATCGGCACGCTGCCGCCCAACTTTCACGCCGTCCCGCTGCTCGCGTCGGACCGCTCTGTCCAGGGATACCGCGAGTTCCGCACCGCCTTGCAACGGCTGAGCTGCGACCTGGTCCACATTCCCAACCTGTTTTCTGTACCGCGGATGCTGCCTTGTCCGTACGTGATGACCGTACACGACATGCTGGAACACATGTCGCGCGCGCGTGAGCAGAGCGGGTTTTGGCGTTCGGTTCACTTTCAGATGACGAAGCGAGTGCTTGCCGGGGCCGCACGGATTTTTGCCGTGTCGAATTTCACGTGCAATGAAATCGAGAAGCTATTCGAAATTCCGTCCGACCGGGTCGAGGTGGTCTACAACGCCATTGATGAACGCTTCCTGCACGGCCACGCCACCGCTCCCGAGCGCGACCTGATTGCGCGACGCTATCAGGTCACGTATCCGTTTCTGTTGTACGCGGGGAGGATCAGTCCGCATAAGAATGTCGTGCGTATGATAGAGGCTTTTTCCGCGTTGAAAACGGAACTGGAACGGGATCAGGCGTATCCCGATCTCAAACTGATCATCATTGGAGACGATCTTTCGGGCAATCCGGATCTGCGGCGGACGGTGGTACGCAGCGGCGTGCAGCACGATGTGCGCTTTCTGGGATTCGTGCCGATCGAAGTCCTGCGAATTTTCTACGACGAGGCGAAGATCTTTGTCTTCCCATCGCTGTATGAAGGCTTCGGCTTGCCTCCCCTGGAGGCCATGGTGCACGGCACCCCGGTGGTGACTTCGAACGTGTCGTCACTCCCCGAGGTTGTGGGGAACGCGGCTGTGCTGGTGAATCCCGAAAACGTATTCGAGATTATGCGCGCTCTGCACCGCGTTCTTATGGACAAGCCTCTGCGCGACCGCATGAAAGAACGCGGCTACCAGCAGGCTGCGAAGTTCTCCTGGGAAACGTCGGTGCGGCGGATCTTGGAGGCCTACGGCCAGATCGCCCACGGTGGCCGGCCGAACGCCGGTCAACAGCCCGCCGCGGACTGAAGGGCGCGCACTTACTTCACCAGCGGGTTGCCGGGTGACAGGATGGCAAGCTTGTGCAACTTGGCGTCGATGCGGGTCTTATCGGCATCGGTTTTGGCGGCGGCCAGGCGCTTGCGCAACTGGACAATCTTTTCTTTGCGGGTACGGCGCCGACGAATCTCGGGCCGACGGCTGGGTGCGGACATCTGTGTGTTCTCCTGTGGTTGATTCGAAGCAGTAAACAAGCCGATTCTAACAGAATGGCAGCGACAGGTTCGCAGCAGCAACTCATTCTAAGGCGTCCCGCATCCTTTTGCAGCGCCAGGAGACCAGCCTGGCCTTCTCGCACTTTACCGCCTTTTGTCGCCTGATCCTTCGCGGCGAGGTGAGAGAGCCGCTCGAGATGCGCCACTCGCCTGAACGAATTCATCAAATGCCGGCGTACCAGGCGTAACCTGCTTCTGGAGAGGCGGAGCCCAAACCCTTGCCGAAACCTTTCAGATTGTCGGTGACCGTCAGGTGGGTGATGTATTTCACGTTCTTATAGCCGAGTTGGCGGGGGATCCGCACGCGAAGCGGTCCGCCGTTGCCCACGGGGAGTTCACCACCATTCATCCCATAGGTGAGGAAAGTCTGCGGATGCAACGCGTCGGCCATATCGATGCTCTCCCACCATTCGGGATCGATCGAGTAGTAGACAACATATCGCGCTTGCGGGTGGACTTCCACGGCTTGCAGGACCTGGGAAAGCGGCACGCCGATCCACTCGGCGATATACGACCAACCCTCTTCACACTGCACCATCGTGATCTGGTTGTGCGACGGGTAGCTCTTAAGCTGCTCCAGCGAAAACGAGGCCGGCCGGGCGACCATGCCATCGATAGAAAGGCGCCAGTCAGCGAATCCTCTGGCCTGAAAGCGCTTGAACTCATCACTCAATTGCGGGACCTCATTCGCGAATGGACGCTCCGAGATCTGGCTGCGAGAGAATTCACGAGCTAATGAGTGCCGAGTCAGCAGACGTTGGGAAGCATAGGTCAGGGTTTCGCCAAGGCCGTAGATTCCCCCATGATCGGGCGGGACCAGTCCATACCTTTGTGCAAGCCGCGCGGCCACGCCCAGGCCCGCTGCGCCGGTGGCGGCTGCGATTCCGGTTGTGATCAGTTTGCGGCGTGACAGGTTGCTCATGTGCGCTCCATAGTTGTAGCCGCGCGGCCCGAGATCATCGCCCGCAGGCGGCTCCAGAATCCGGCAAGCCAAATCATCGCAACGTGGACCAGCAGGAAGAGCACGAGAGACAGGGAGACGAAGAAGTGAAGCGTGCGCGCCGATTGCTGGCCGCCAAGCATATTGACGGTCGCCGGAAACGTGGAAACAAAGGCGGGAGACATCGCCAGGCCTGTCCAAATGACTAAGGGAAAAAGGACGAAGATCACGAACAGGTAGCTGATCCGCTGGAGTACATTATAAGACCAGGCTTCTGCCGCACTCGGCCTCTCGAAGCGCAAATGGCCGGCGATCGACCGCGAGAGCGCCCGCCACGAAAGATCGCTCGCGCCCGGCAGCAAGTTCTTCCGCAAATGACCATTCAGCAAACCGAAGATTGTGTACAGCACACCGGTGAATATCAACACCCAGGCAGATTGAAAGTGGAGATACCGGCTCCAGCCATTCTGGTCTGGTAGCGCATACCCGTATCCGGTCGGCACCAAATTCCTCGAGGCTGGGATCGGGAGCTTGAACAACGGTGTCGTCAGGTCGTTGCCGGTTTCGCCCCAGTAAAAGCGCGGGTGAGAGATCACAATCTCCGCTCCGCTGACAAGCAGAGCAAAAAAGCACAGGGTGGTGATCCAGTGAGTGACGCGGACGAGGGCAGAATGCCGCGGGGCAACCGTCGTGGTCGGGACGGCCGAGGCAGCACTTGGAATGCAAACGGAGTCGCCCACGCGGGAATGGTACCATGCGCGCGCACATCCGATATCCACGAATTTCCCTGCCAGTGCGTACCGAAAAAGGAGGAATTGCAGCCGCCGCAAGCGCATGATGCGTTTTCGGTTACGGCACTGATCTCACTATTCGCTTGCGCTCTTGCGCTGAGCACGGCTCCTGCGCAAAATTCGAGCACGCGGCACAGCACGTAAGACGTGGATCGCCAATCGCCGCCCCCCCGGATTCTTTTCCATTAGATAGTTGACGATGGCAATTATATATATGCTATTGTCAACTTCATTGGAGGCGTTCATGGCAGAGTCTGGCATCCACCAACAGGTGAACGTTATTCGCGCGTTCAATCGCTTTTATACCCGCAAGATTGGCGTGCTCGATGGAATGGCCAGCAGGCCGTTCTCTCTGGCCGAGGCCCGAGTACTCTTTGAACTGGCGAATCGCCGGCAGCCGACCGCCACTGACATCCGCAAGGAGCTTGGGCTCGATGCCGGTTACATGAGCCGCATGCTGCGCGATTTCGAGCGCCGGAAGTTCGTCACGCGGGAGCGGTCCAAGACGGACGAACGACAGAGATTTCTGTCGCTGACCAGCAAGGGGCGGAGCGCGTTTGCCCCCCTCGACGCGCGCTCGAACCGGGATGTGGTCGCCATGCTCGAAGACCTGTCACCCACCGAGCGGAAGCGACTGGTGGACTCGGTGCAGACGGTCCGCAGACTCCTGGTGGGCGACATCGCGGAAGAGAAAACCTCCTATTTGCTGCGACTGCATCAGCCGGGCGATATGGGCTGGATCGTCCATCGCCAAGCCATTCTTTATGCCGAGGAATATGGGTGGGATGGGACATACGAGGCGCTGGCCGCCGAAATTGTGGCGCAATTCATCAAGAACTACGATCCCAAGCGCGAACGCGCCTGGGTGGCCGAAAAGGATGGGGAAAGGGTTGGTGCCGTTTTCGTTGCCAAGGGATCAGACCAAATTGTAAAACTGCGGCTGTTGCACGTGGAACCGCAAGCGCGCGGACTGGGCATTGGCAAACGGCTGGTAGGGGAATGTATCCGATTCGCACGGCAGGCAGGCTACCAGAAGATGACCCTGTGGACGCAGAGCATTCTCCATGCGGCACGGCACATCTACAAAAAGGCAGGTTTCCAGGTCGTGCACGAAGAAAAGCATCACAGCTTTGGAAAGGATCTTACGGCGGAGACCTGGGAACTCAATCTAACGACGACCGCGTAGCCAAGAGAACTCCTCAACGAGCGTTATCGAGATTTTGCGACAGTTACCCATCAAAAGAAGCGGTAAGATACGTGCGCAGCGATTAGGGGGAAAACTGTGACGACTCTGCGAGCGGCCCTCAGCGCAGTGGCCGCTATAGTGGTCGCGTTGCTTGGACCCGGATTGTTTGTTGCGACGCCAGGAAATTTCAGCCTGTCGATGAAATGATGATACCCCTCTCGATCCAGCTGCTCGCGCTTAATGCTCCACTTCTTTCTATTCGATAAAATGCCGTCAGGCCTGAACCATGTCCTTGAATCTTTCCACTCGACTGGCACCGCAATTCACCAGGAATGTCCGGCATCGGGGCGAAGAATACTATTGGCGCGACCAAGTCCGTATTGAGCGGGCTTCTGAAACTGAATTGCACGCCCGGGTGCGCGGTTCGCAGACTTATGATGTAGAGCTGAATTTCAGAGACGGAATCCTGTCGGTCTGGTGTGACTGCCCCTACTTCGTGGACAATGGCGTCCCATGCAAGCATCTCTGGGCCACGATTCTGGCAGGCGAGGCACAGGGCGGCCTCTCTGTGGCTACTTCCGCGCCGCAACTGGTGTTGAGCGACGATTCTGAATTGCCCTTTGACGACGCCGATCTCAGGACGCTAAAGGTCAGATGGCGAGACTCGGTTGCCCGCTCGCGCGTACCTGGCACCACTCGACAGCGGGTGTCGAAACCGCCATCGTGGCAACAGCAATTCAGCGAGATCGTCGCCCCCGGCTCGCGGCCGGCCGCGCCAGAGTCCACTTGGCCGGCTAAGCGGGAGGTTCTATACATCGTGGACATTGCAACGTGTCTCTCGGGCGGTGGACTGTGCCTCACGCTGGAATCTCGTGATCGCAAGAAAGACGGCAGCTGGACACGCCCCAAGCCGCTCGCGATGAAGCGCAGCCAGATTCAGCGTCTTCCCGTAACCGAAGACCAACAAGTACTGTCGATGGTCGCTGGAACACAGACGTACGCCTATGGATACTTTGATCCTTATGAACGTCTTCCCGAATTGTCAATGCTTCCGCCTGCACTGAGCGCTATGCTCATGCCTCTCATGGTCCGAACCGGCCGCTGCTACTTGCGGCCTCAGAACGAGCCCGAAGCTTTGCTACCGCTGGCCTGGGATGACGGCGAGGCTTGGAGTTTTGGGCTTGAGTTGGGCAAGGCGGAAGACGGACAGTGTGCGCTCACCGGATTTTTCCACCGTGGCGAAGAGCGAATGAAACTGACGGCCCCGGTTCTCGTCGCACCTGGCCTTCTACTTACCAGGGACCGAGTGGCACGATGCGCCCAGAAAGCTTCGTTTGAGTGGATTTCAGCTCTTCGCAAGAAGTGCTCGATTGTGGCCCCTGAGGGCGAAAAAGATCAATTCCTGGCCGCCTTGCTCTGCTCCCGGAACCTGCCGCCACTGACTGTGCCAGAGGAAATGCGCTACGAGGAATTGGCGTCAATTCCCGCTCCGCGTCTGAAAATTTCCCAAGCGCCGACTCGCTTAGGACCAGGGCGCCTGCAAGCGGAGCTCTCGTTTGCCTACGACGACCGGATTGTGCCGGAGTTCGATTCCTCGCGGGGCGTCTTTGACGCTGCCAGCCGGCGGTTTCTGATCCGCGATTTCGACGCCGAAGCAGCGGCTAATGCATTGCTCGATCAACTGGGCGTGAAACGAGGCCAAGCGAGTTACTGGGAACCCGAACCTGTCCGCGGGTTTGCGGCGAGTAAGCTGCCACGGGTCGTGCGGTCGCTGGTCGAGGCAGGATGGCACATTGACGCCGAGGGAAAAATCTTCCGCCGGCCGGGATCGTACCGGCTCGAAGTGTCCAGCGGTGTGGACTGGTTCGAATTGCACGGCGAAGTGGATTACGGCAACACTAAGGCGCGACTGCCAGAATTGCTCGCGGCCCTGCGTCGCGGCAACAACATGGTGCAGCTCGATGACGGAACCTACGGAATGCTGCCGGAGGAATGGCTGCGCCGGATCGGTCCCCTGGCCGGAATGGGTTCTCCCGAGAACGGACACATTCACTTTACCCGTTCCCAGGCAGGACTTCTCGACGCCCTGCTGGCCACACAGCCCGAAGCACAATGGGACCAGACGTTCGCGCGCGTCCGGGCCGATCTGCACCAATTCAGTGCGGTGGAGACCACTGCACAGCCTGAGGGATTCGTGGGCCGTTTGCGCGATTATCAGTGCGCAGGATTGGCGTGGATCCTTTTTCTACAACGATACTCTTTCGGCGGTTGCCTGGCCGATGATATGGGTGTGGGCAAGACGGCGCAGGTGCTGGCTCTTCTCGAAATGCGTCGCGAGTTGCGGTGCACCGGCAAGCCAGTCGCACCGTCCCTCATCGTGGTGCCGAAATCCCTGGTGTTTAACTGGAAGCAGGAGGCGGAGCGCTTCACGCCTCAACTGCGGGTTCTGGACCACACCGGCATGGCCCGCGATGGCAACGACTTCGCGGCTTGTGACCTGGTTCTCACCACCTATGGTACGCTGCGCCGGGATATCCTTTTTCTTAAGGATCTCGAATTTGATTACGTCATCCTCGACGAGGCTCAGGCGGTCAAGAATGCCGACACTGAATCCTCGAAGGCAGTACGCCTTTTGCGTGGACGATATCGTCTGGGGCTGAGTGGCACTCCGGTCGAGAATCATCTCGGCGAACTCTGGAGCTTATTTGAGTTTCTCAATCCCGGAATGCTTGGCGCAGCCAGCGTTTTCAAGGTTGCGGGCAGCACATGGCGCAATCCCACGGAAGACACGCGCCGCTTGCTGGCTCAGGCCCTGCGACCATTCATTCTGCGCCGGACCAAGCAGCAAGTGGCGCAGGAACTTCCGCCCAAGAGCGAGCAGACGATTTACTGTGAGATGGAGACCGCCCAGCGCAAGCTCTACGACGAGTTGCGCCAGCACTATCGCGAGTCATTGCTGAAGCGAATCGAAACGGATGGCCTGACTAAATCAAAGATTCAGGTTCTGGAAGCCTTGTTGCGTCTGCGCCAGGCCGCTTGCCATCCCGCACTGCTCGACCCCAAACGCATTGGAGATCCCAGCGCCAAACTCGAAGCGCTGCTCGCGCAATTGCGCGAAGTCCTCGACGAAGGACACAAGGCATTGGTGTTCTCGCAGTTTACCAGCCTGCTGAAAATTGTCCGCGAGCGGCTGAATGAAAGTGGCATCGTTTACGAATACCTCGATGGCGCAACTCGCGACCGCCAGGCCAGAGTCGAGCGTTTCCAAACTGACCCACGCTGCAGAATCTTCTTGATCAGCTTAAAGGCAGGCGGAGTTGGGCTGAACCTTACCGCCGCCGAGTATGTATTCATCCTCGATCCCTGGTGGAACCCGGCCGTGGAAGCGCAGGCGGTGGATCGCACGCACCGCATCGGACAACAGCGTTCGGTCTTCGCGTATCGGCTGATCGCCCGTGACACCGTCGAGGAGAAGATCCTCGAGTTGCAAAATAGCAAGCGCGACCTGGCCGCCGAAATCATCGGCGCCGAGAGCAGCGTCATTCGGAACCTGAAGCCCGAGGACCTCGCGCTTCTACTTTCGTAGCGTTCTTGTGACAATAAGGAAGTAAGAAATGAATTGCGGGAAAGTTGACGCAGGGTCGGGATAAGTGCAGCTTCCGTCACAATCGGGCGTAGGATCGGCCCAACCGAAAATTGTGTCGAGGGGGGCTTGTAGTCATAAAGGATCGGTATGGGGCATTACTGCAGGATCTGCGGGCGCGAGCGGCCGAACGAGCAGTTCTCGGGCAAAGGTCACAAGATTCATGTGTGCAAGCGCTGCCAGGCCACGCTGAAGACCGAGCGCCGAGCCATCGAGGATCAGGACGATCTCTTCCGGTTTCTCAAGCAGTCGCACATCTCCGAGAAGAATGTGATTCGTCTGGGACAAATGGCGAAGTCGGACAATCCGCAGGTTGCCAGTCTCGCCGAGATTGTCCTGGAAGTGGCCCGGCTAAAGCCCTACAAAACCAGGAGACTCAAATTCCTTGCGCAGAAGCATCCGGAACTGCTACACAAGTTGGAGAACACGGGCTTGATTTTTGCGCATACCTGGGACTGGGGAACTAGGGAAGTCTTCGCCCCATCCAATTCGGAAGAAGCGGAAGTCATTGTCCCAGAGGATTGGGCGGGAACAGATTTGTCCGCGCAAGAGGACTGGGAGATACCGTTTTGAACTGACCTGGCTCAAACCTCGCACTTTCTCCTGCAGACAAAACCGCAGTTGCCGGACATACCAAGGATCCGCATGACGTTGGACGGCACTCATTGGCCTACGAGTTGCAGCGAATCTATTCCCTCTTCCTGGTTGACGGTTGCGTTGATTCCGCCACTTCCTAACCATCGCCCGGCGTCCTACCTTGGCCCTTACTTGCGCCAGACGTTTATCAGGCACCGCTTCAAGAACGGATGAGAGGCAACAGAGAAGATGGCTTCGTTTTCGAGATTGGTCCCGATAACGACCTTGTCGTGACGCTCTTCCGGGATTGTTCCTCTGCCGAGCTGTGATTAACGGGTTGTTGCTGCCGAAGCAGCTGACGCGCGTTCCAGCTTCCGAATACCGCTGCCGCTGCCCAAGCAAGCGCGTCACACCGGCGTCACAACGGGATGTGGTGTAAGTGATTGAAACAAAAAGTTGTGGCAGCCGGACCTGTAAGCCGAATTCGCCGGGCGGCGTTCCAAACAGACAAGTTATTTGAAATCAGTCGCCGCGAAGTGTCAATGATGTCAACTTTGGCAGTGATGGCAGGTTTTGCGTCACACCGGCGTCACAATTTGGCAGTCCGAGACGATTGGGGTAGAGGCGTCGCAACTGCGCCCGGGTTTATTAAGCCTGCTCCTCGAGGGCGCTCAAGAACCGGACCACCGCTCGCGTGACTCGCTCTGCCGTAAAGGATTGTGGCAGCGGAACCGCCAGCATTGGCTGATTCGTCTGCGGGTGCCGCGAGAACAGGCTAGAAACGGCTGCGTGCGATTGCTGGCCGGGCGCGGTCGCGCAGTTCTTAAATTCCGAGGCAACGGACTGGAGGAATGCCAACCCGGCCTTGGCCAAGCTAACCGCGGCTCGTTCGACGGCGCCAACTCCATCCTCGCTGCTGGCTGGGACGCTGGAACTGGAGGGCTCCACGGTACTCTGTACCGCTGGTGCCGAGGTTGTTGTCTCGCCAACCCGGATTGCTTGCGGCGGAGGCGTATCGATGATGGGCTTCGGTCTTCCGGGTTGGTTGGCAAAGATTTCTTTCACCTGCTGTAGGACGCTCTTGCGTCCGAGCTTTGCGAAGCTGACTTCGGAAACGGGCGAGTCAAACACACCGGCAAACAGCGATTTTTTCAGTTGCAGTGTTTCCCACACTCGTTCTTCGATCGTCTTTTCGGTAAGAAAATGGATGACCTGAACGGGATTGGCCTGTCCCAGGCGATGAACGCGCCCAATCCGCTGCTCCAGACGCGCCGGATTCCAAGGCGGCTCGAAGTTGATGACAGCGGAGGCCGCCTGCAGGTTGAGTCCTACTCCGCCCGCATCGGTAGAGAGGAATACCCGGCAGTTAGGCTGGCTCTGAAATGTTTCGATGAGTGCACCACGCTTCCGAGAGGGAACGCCCCCATGTAGCGAAACGAATCCGATTCCCATTTTCCGCAGTTCTTCTCCAGCCAAGGATGTCATGCGTTCGTATTCGCTGAAGACCACAACCTTGCGGTTTTCCTCGACGGTCAGTTCGCGAATGATTTCGCGGAACTCTTCCAGCTTGGGCGAGTGGTGGGTGCGCTTGTCGAACAGGAACGTAGAGTTGCAGAGCATGCGCATGTTTTGGAGGCAGCACAGGACGCGGCGTAGGTCAATTTCCGAAAGCCACTTTTGGCGTTGCCACTTGTGCATGAGCTGACCCAGAATCTCGCTCTGTTCCCAGTACGGTTCTGCCTGCTCTGGGGTCAGCGGTACATGAAACACCTGGTCGGTTCGAGGGGGAAGGTCTTTTAATACTTCCCCGCGAGTGCGGCGAAGAAGGATGGGTTCCAATTGGCGGTGAATTTGGTCAAGGCCTCGATAGCCCAGCAATTTTCCTTCCGCGTCTTCCATCCGGTGTTCCTGAAGGAAGCGGAAGGCGGGTCCCAGCCGTCGCCCATCGACGAATTCGACCACAGAAAAAAGCTCTTCCAATTTGTTCTCCAACGGGGTACCGGTCAGCACAAAGGTATATCGACTTTTCAACTGCTTGATGGTCCGTGCCGTGGCCGTTGTCCAGTTCCGGATGCGCTGCGCTTCGTCCAGGATGATAAGGTCCGATTGGAGGTCGTGCAGGTACTTGATATCCTTCAGAACCAGCTCGTAGCTGGTGAGATTGAAGAACTTTGGGGAAGCGTACTGCTTGTGCCGTTGAGGCAACAGTCCCTCGATGACCTGCGCGTCCAGGCCGGTGAACTTTTCGATTTCCTTCTTCCACTGGTACTTAACCGACGCCGGCGCCACAATCAACACTCGTTGTATCCCGCGGCTGCGACGCAGGAATTCGGTGGCTGCGAGCGCTTGCACGGTCTTACCCAACCCCATGTCGTCGGCTAGGATTACACGGCCGCGGCATGCCGCGAAGATGGCCCCTCGCACCTGATAGGAGAGCAGAGAAGTCTTGAGCAAGCCAGCAAGCGGATCCCGGCCGCGCCCGTGTTTCGCCAGCAGCTTCTTCTCTGTCTCCCGCCCTTCAGCAATTTCGTTTTCTCTGTCGACGTAGTTCAGAACGTCACTGTAAATAACGGCTTGATCGTCAGCTTTACGGAGCTCATCCATGAGCTTTCCGAAATCCCGCAAGCGGGAGGATTTCAGTAGGCCCCGATCGTTAAAGTATGCTTGAGCCAGCGCCTGCAGCGACGCCGAGGGAGAGAGGGGGAGCCGAAGCCGCACATTCAGAGTGTCACCGTAATGAAGCGAAAGCGAAGCCCTGGCGCGATTGAATACCTTGCGGTCAAGTGCCTTGCCGCGGCGCCTACGCAACCGAGCGAGCAGAGCCTCTATGTGCTTGCATGTTCCCAAGGTGTTGACCGCAAAGTCGGGACAGGAACAGTAGTTATCGAACAGGCCCGGCCCTCGCATCGCTACCCGGTAAGTTTTGTTGCTGGCCGAGCGTACGGAATAATCTCCGTACAAGTTCCCATCCGGCCGGGTCAGAATGCGCACGATGCTTCCGTGAGCCCTTTCGCGACGCGCAGAAATCTGTTGTTCGATTACCAAGAAGAACCTCTCTCATGAAGGGTGAATGCACATCAGCGCAATCGGAATGTTAGATCAATGATGATCGTGTTTGCCGGGCCCACTCGATTGGATTCTCCCCATTTTGATTCTTGCAAACACCGTCGGACTTGGCAGAAACTAGAGAGCAGATTGCCTCGCTCGCCCGTTTCATGAGCTGATTTTACCCGAGGAATACGATAGCGTATGGCGAAGAAAATCAAAACAAATCAGCAAATGCAAGAATGGATCGATGCGCGAAGACGCCGCCATTTGTCTCACAGCCAGGTACAGATGGCCCGGGAGCTTGGGTTGAACCCGGCGAAACTGGGCAAGATCGACAACCACAAGCAGGAGCCGTGGAAACTGCCACTGCCCCAGTTCATCGAGCAACTCTATTTCGAACGTTTCGGCAAAACTACTCCCGACAACGTCGTGTCTATCGAGGAGCGATGTCGAGTCGAAGCGGCGCAAAGAGAAGCGAGACGTGCCGCCAGGCAGCAGCGTGCGAGGGATAGCACCTGAAGCACGGTGAGCGACGTCCGCGATACTGCGGCGCTGCGGTCCGAGGTGCTGACAGTGCAACCACAAGGGGCGGTGACGTGAGGCGAAGTTGTCGTATTGACGTCCGGTGGGTGGAACAGGAACTGCCGCCCCGAACCGGTGGCGCCTGAGTCAGAGTAGGCTCTGGGCGGGGGCTAAGCCTCTATCCAATCGAAAAGGTGCGTTACCACTCTTCAGGCAGGTTTCAATTTCTCCTCGACATAGAGTGAGAGCTCAATCATGCGCTCCATCAATTGTTCGGCTGGCAGTCCCCTAAAGTTTTTGAGCACCAACTCCTTGACGTAGAGCCGCACAAGATACCGCAACTGGAGGGCGCGGCTGCGCGTGGCGAAGACAAAATCGCGATGCCCGTTATTCACGACGATCAGGTTCCGCTCGGCATCGAATCGCGAGCGCCACAGTTCCCCAGCGGCTCGTTCAAACGTGTAGCCCGGTAAGCCGCGCGCATTGAAGAGAGAAGGGCCCACAGCCGCATCAAGGCTATCAGTGACCGTGATCAGTGCCTCCGCACTGCAGCACACATCGCGCTGTGAGACGGTGACGGACAAACGCACGAGACCGGGCGACGACGGCGCTTGAAAGCTAACTTCTTGATCGGAGGCGGAAGAGAGCATGCCACTTCCTTCGCCGATCTCCCAGCTAAATAGCAAATCCTGCTCGACTCGCCGGTGCGAGCGATCCCGGGGCAGTGCGCGAAAGCGCCGACTTTGGTTCACGGTCAATGTGCTCGCCGCTGGCGAAATCACGACAGTGCGCAAAGGCCCAGCGTAGTCGAAGAATTGACGCTGGGCGGATTCGCTTCCGCTCGGTTCCGGAACACCCGGTACGGGCCCCTCCTTCTCCGCAGATGCCTCCGCGCGTCGCTCCAGCAGCTCGCCGCCACCGACCGCTTGCGGCGAGCGTGACTGGATATCAAACCAATCGTATTCCTCGGGCGGCAAGACCAGCATGGCCTCGCGAAACGCACGCTGGATGGCACGCAAGGACTCCCGGTTCGCCTGTTCTTCCTCGGCGCGCCGCTGCGCGTCGATGAGGCCATTGAGGTGTGCCTCAAGTGGTACGAGAGCTTCCGCAAATGCCCCATAGCGTTCATCGTGGATGACCCCGGAACGGGTGCTGGGTGTCAGATTCAGGTAAGGCACGTCGATCAGACCCTGCAAGTAACGAGAAGTCCAGGGCCCGCGCTCCAAACCGGGCAGCGTACCGATATCCTCGATCACCCGCGTGCCACCTCGGGTAAGGGAGACCCGGCCGTTCTCGGCGGGTTCCGTGAGATACAGTTCGGCATACGCCTCGCCGAATGGGGAGCGAACTGCCGGCAGTTGGTGGAGCAAGCGCCCTTCGAACTGCCGCGGCTCGACCTGGTACTGCTTGCGTGCAAGCTTGTCGACCACCGTTATACGAACCTGGGTAGCACGGATCCGGTCGCGCAGCTCCGAGGCCAGATACCACTGGATCTTCTCGCCGCTCAAGCTACGGATGCCGTTGAGCAGGGGGCTGATCTTGAGCTCGGTGCCGGGGTCGGCAAAGAGCACGCGTCGTGGGTTCACGGTGTAGCGCGGATCCCCTTTGTTCATAGCCATCTGATAGAGGCGTTGATCGGCACCGCCAGAAGTCATCGTGAGCCTCTCGCCCACGGTCCAAAAGCTCAACAGTCCGATGCCAAATTCCCCTTGCAAGCCGCCTCCAGAGCCGTCTGCCTTCATGCGTCGCTTGATCGAGTCGCAGATATGAGTCGCGACGTACTTGAAGTCGGGCAGCCCGTGCGGATCGCGGGGGACGCCGTCGCCATCGTCTTTCACCATCAGATAGTGCTCTCCGTGCTCGCGGCCACGTGTGATGGCAATGGTCTTGGCGTGCGCATCGATGCAGTTCTCGACGAACTCCGCGATGGCCTTGAGCGGATTGCTTTGCGAAAGAGCGATGATACGGATCGCATTCCAATCATCGCCGATCCGCAATTTGCCGCTTTCTGATTCCTTCGACTTAGTTGTGCTTAGCTTCGCCATGGTGACAAGGAATTCGACGCGTTGAGTGCGACAGAGGGACGACCGGTCTCAGCCTCTACCAGGCACTCACTATACCGACGGCCTTAATACCGGGCAAGGCGCAGCCCTCACCCTCCGGAACACGCAGGATGCTTGCGAAGAGCACAAGAGGTGAGCTTGGCAAAAACTCGTTTGCCGACCCCAGCGTTCATCGGAGTAGTGGAGACAGTAAGTCTTTGCCTCCTCTCCTACCGCACCGCCGCGCATTTGTCCCGCAGCAGTCCTAGCGTGATTCCTGAGAACGCCTGAAAACAAGAAATGAAATTGCAGCGCGTGTTGTCCCAACGAGAGCTCCAGCTTGCTCGGATTAGCGTTCAGGTCTCCCCATTCGTAGTGGTTCGTGAACCTCGTTGCGGTGATTGCGGCCCGCGTCGAGATGGAACGTAGCGAACCCATCTCTTTTTTCGTCAGCAGACGTTCGATTGCGCGGAAATCGTAATACTGGTATTCGCTTACCAGGACCCTCGGCGCCAGTGGCGAAAAGCGACAATCCATTCCACGCCCGCCGGTGCCGGCGCTGGCAAAGGCAGGTCCAGGATTGGGATCTTCTGGCGCGTTTTGCCGCGACGGCAAATGGCAACAATTTGGCCATCTAGCGTCAAGTCGACTTTCTCTACCTCAGCATCGACGCCGAGGACCTTCACAGGGAACGGCAATGCTAGGTGTGCCTCAATCATGGTGAAAAAACCGCCTGCTTGTTCTTCTTCGCCGTAAGCATCCACGATCGCTTGTTCGATCAGTTCCTTCAGCCTCGCCTTGCTGAATGAAGGGAGATTTATCCTAGACTCGCCTTTCAGCTTCCGCAGATGCAGAACCGCCCGGCGACTGTTCCGTTTCGTCATGTTTCTCCGTTGATCAAAGGCTCTTTGGGAGATCGATTTTCAACGTGCTCAAAGAACGACGTTTCGTTGCTGGCGTCCCGGATCGTGTAGCCGATCAGGTTGTACCCTTTCAGGCGACGCGCGTACATTCGCGCCAGCATACGGACGTTGGAATCCACGTAATCGTAGACTCGCACAACACGCTTGGCATCATGAAGTCGGTGGAGACGCCCTACGTATTGCTGTAGCGTTCCCTTCCAGGAAATGGGCATCGCCAGAAAGAGCGTATCCAAGCGAGCGTCGTCGAACCCTTCGCCTATGTAGCTACCGGTCGCCAGAATAACTCTCGGCTCGCACTCGGGCACAGCCGCAATTGCCTCTGCTGTCGATCGTCGTTGTTTCTGGCCCATGCCACCCTTCAGCGTAAACACGTTGCTCACCTTGCCAGCCAGCTCCGTTTCGAAGTATTTCAAGTGCTCAGTTCTGCCGGTAAGCAGCAACGGTGAGCGCCCATCTGTGGTTGCCTGGATGAGATCGGCAAGGATCAATTCATTGCGGACGCGATCATCTACGATTGCGGCGTACACTTCCTGAATCGTCATATCGGTTTGCTCGGGCGGCAAGCAAAAGTCTGTCAGCCGAGGAACTACCTCATGCTCGAAAGGGGTAGCTGCCGTCATCGAGCGGGCGCTGAGCTTGAATCGAATCGGACCGCACTGCATATAGATGATGGGATGGTGTCCATCTTTTCGCTCGGGAGTTGCTGTCAGTCCGACGATGTACTTCGCTTTCACCTTCTTCATCACCTGCTCAAAGGTAAACGCCGATAGATGGTGGCACTCGTCAACAATCACTTGACCATACTCTGCCACGAAGTCTTTCACGCCTTCCTTGTCGTGGCTACTTTGAAGAATGGCAATATCCACGCAACCACTGCGTTTTGTCGTCCCTCCTCCGATTTGTCCGACTGACTTGGCGGGAAGGTTGAGGAACATTACCAATCTCGCATGCCACTGGTCTAACAATTGTTGGCGATGTACCAAGATCAGAGTGTTCACCTTTCGTGCCGCGATCAGCCATGCTGCCACAGCCGTTTTGCCAAAAGCCGTGGGAGCACAGAGGATTCCTTCATCGTGCTGCACGAACGCATCAACGGCATCCTGCTGTAACGGGCGCAATCGGCCGGAGAATTCTACATCGATCGGACGACCGACAAACCGTTCGTCACTGACTTCTGGCTTGATGCGGTGCGATTTCAACAGCTCGATGACCTCCAAAAGACAACCGCGTGGTAGGGCAATGTGGTTAGCGAGTTCCTCGCCACAGGCGATAACTCGCGGCTTGTTGAAAGTAGGAAGCCTCATTGCCTGCGCCTTGTAAAATTCGGGGTTCTGGAATGCCCCAAGGCGAAGCAACCGGTTGAGCATCGCGGAAGGAAGATCCTTCTTTTCGATATACAAAAGGTTGGCGCGAACAATTCGGACCTGCACCGGAAGGTGGCCTGGTATTGGACGCTCTGCTCGCTTTCGGGATGGTGGCAATGTCCAAGGGTCTTGTCCCTCATCTTCCGCGGAGCTGATTCTCACTCCGATAAGGTCCCCCCTTCGTTGAGCTTCCAGAACGACTGCCTCAGCACCAGAAGCGGGCATCCGTTTCACGCTTGCCAGAAACGCCCATTGGTCCCCATATGGACGAAACTCCGCATCCACGAAGACGCTGTTTCCATCTGCGCGCGGAAGCTTCTGCAGCGGCAAAGCGATCAGGTTGCCAAGTCCGCCCTTTGGCATGGTGTCTTGGTTGGGGAAAAAGCGGTCGTATGAATCCAATCCAAGTTGGTGACGGGACTCCATGGCCCGAGTCAGGATTACACAGCCCAGTTTTCGCGCGGTGGTTGCGGGGATTGATCGGTCGAAGAAGATCCACACGTGGCCACCGTTGCCTGACCGTGAACGCTCTAGTGCCGCTGGCACGCTCAGTTCGCGACATACGGCCAAGAACGCAGTGGCATCCTTTTGCCATGTTTTCTTATCGAAATCGACCGCGAGGAAACAGCAGGTCTCGTCCTGCAGAAGCGGATAAATACCGATGGTGTGATCTCCGACGAGGTGTCCACGCACTACCTCGTCGGTTAGCGGTCGGAATTTTCGAGTCAGGCGATCAACCTTCTTGCGGTCGTGGTCTTTGGCGCGAAAATAGGCCTTCCAGTCACGATCCGCCTTGGGCATGTATCCAGACCGCCCATCGGCGTTCTCCCAGCGAACAGCATAAACGTCGACGCGCCCGTGGAAGAGGCTCCGGAACAAAGCAATGCGTTGTTCAGCTTTCAAGACCGGGGTGTGCGGACTTGGTAGGGCGCTCGTTGTGACGGGAATACCGTTCGGGGACTGAACCACCGGAAGCTGTATGCCGTGGTCCTGCAAAAGACGCCGCAGACGAACATTTTCTTCCCGTAGGCGCTGCACCTCAACAAGAGCAGATTGCAGATCCAAGAGTTTGGGATCAGATTCGTTCACGTAAAGCCGTCATCACCTTCTACTGCCAGAACTCGATCAAAGAATAATCTCACACCTTGCGGACGTCCCTGTGCGTCCGCGGACGAAGCGAGAAAGCAGTCCACACACAACGCCTTTTCGGGGGATTGTCAGTTTTTCTTGCAGTGGGTGTATCTAACGGCGGGGTGCATATCGCTGAGTTCGCGGGTTTTCCGCACGGGGTTAGGCTACGCGAAGGTAGCATCGTTCTTCCACCGAGACTGCGATCAAGTGTTTCGGTGCAGCGTTCTGGAAGTTTCCCTACAGGGGAGTGTGGTTGGCCCTTTTTCCGGTCTCATGCGCAAGGCGATTCTCAAGCAAGCGAAGACCGAGCTTCCGTCCGATACCGTTCAACTGCGTCACACCGGCGTCACAATCCATGTTCCTGCCAACTAACCTTGTTTCATTCTTGGAGGCCCTGAGCACCTAGGACCGCGGGCAGATCTCGGGATTATGTACAACACTTCCACTGGGGCAGCTCGCGGTTTTGTGTTGACACTTTGTTCAAGGCAGCGAGAACAGTGCGCCAGCCGCACAAATGGCTTGGAAACCCCTGCAAAACCAGAGTTTTCGAGTGATTCAGAGTCAGTCGACCACTCAGATGAAAGCGAGAAAAACCGTCAACTGGAGATCGAGAGTGTGTATTTCTCGGGCTGGCGGTCGAAGACCTGTTTGCATCCGGCACATCAGAAGTAGACCTCGCTTCCATTATGCTCTGATTTGTACTTCGCTCCACTGACGTTCACGAGCATGCCACAGACCGCATCGCGCGCTTCCTTGTTCAAAACTGGCAGGTTCAAAACGGGTAGGTTCAAATCCGGCAGCGCGCTTTTCATGGACTCCGCAACGGGCTTCGCTCGATTACCCCTTAGCTGGATAATCTCGGCAAGAATGCTCACCGCGATCTCTTCGGGTGTGGAGGCGTGGATGTCGAGGCCGGCTGGCGCCCGAATCTGGCTCACTCGCTCGGAGGGCACACCCGCTTCGCGCAGATATTTGAAGACCTTCTGCGCCTTGACCTTGCTGGCCACGAAAGCGACGTAGGCCACATTGGTCCTGGCTGCCTGTTCGAGTGCTTCCTCGTCCCCTTCGCCCTGGGTCGCCACCACGATAAAAGTCTCGCGCCCAATCTTGAGTTCACCCAAATTCGAGTCTGCCTGCAGCAGGTCAACGTCTGGGAACTGCTCCCGGTCCGCGCCGGGAGCAACTACGGAGATCCTGTCGCCCACAGTTTTGCCCAGACGAGCTAGTGTCTGAGCGAGAGGAGAGCGTCCAAAAATCAGGATGTGCGGCTTAGGTAGGACGGGCTCAATGTAGATATCCAAGGTGCCTCCGCTGTGGCAAGTCATGATGTAATCAACGATCCCATCCTCCTGCGCTGCCGTGGGACTGATCCGCACCAGCCGCGGCTTTCCGTCGGCCAGCGCCTTCAACGCCTCCTTGATGACCACCGGTTGAGCGCAGCCACCGCCGATCCAGCCCCACATCTTTCCGTCGGCGAAGATGATTGCCTTGTCTCCCGGCTTGCCGGAAATGGGAGCCTGGAAGCGCACCACGGAGGCAGTGACGAACGGCTCGCCCTTCGCCAGTAACTCCGCCGCTTTGTTCAGAAACCGATCAAACATGGTGGCACCCTATAAATGCTTTTCCAGCGCCACCAGGCTGTCCAGGTTGTGAGCTGGAGCGAAAACATCAACGTGCGGCAGAGCAGCACTCATCCCGCTCGCGATTGGCTCGTAGTCCTTTAAGCCAAGCAGCGGGTTTAACCAGATGAGCTGGCGGACCCGTCTTTTCAAGGCGTACAATTCCCCCGCCAGGACGCCGGGGTCTCCGGTATCCCAACCGTCGCTCAGAATCACGAACAAAGTATCGCTGGACCGTAACTTCCTGCGATGGATGTGATTGAACTCCCGCAGCGATCCACCGATATTGGTGCCGCCAGACCATCCGGCAGGCTGCTGCGACAGCGCGTGCAGCGCGTCCTGCAGGCCTTGGGCTCGGAATAGGCTGGTGATCTCCACCAGACCCGTGCTGAAAAGAAAAGTATCTACGCGCCGAAAATGTTTCTGCAGAGCGTACAGAAACTTCACCAGAAACAAACTATAAGAGCTCATCGAGCCGCTGATGTCGAGCAGGGTGACAAGCCGGTGCGGGCGGTGCTTTCGCTCCCGATATCGCAAGTTCATTGGATCACCGCCACGGCTGATGTTCCGATGGATCGTCCGGCGCAGGTCCACTTGCCCTCGCGAGGTTGCGATGCGTCTTCTCCTGGCAAGCCGCCGGCTCATTTGCTTGAAGAGGCGAAGCGAAATCTGCTCCAGCGTTGCTAGGTCACTGTGAGAAAGAGTCGACAAATCCGCCTGAGTAAGGCGATCGCAAGCGCTCGCGCCAGTAACCGCCTGAGCCCCATCCTTCTCGGATGAAACGTCGTCGCCAGAACCTGTCGACATCAGGGACGGCGGAGTCCGTCCATCTACAGGAGACGTGAGCTCCTTTCGGGGAGCTTTCGCTCGGCTCGACGGCGGCCTGGGCGCCGACTCCCGCCAAAACGTCTCAAAACATTCTTCGAATAGATCCCAACTGTCTTTTGACGAACACAAGATCGAACGCAAGCCAAACCTCATCTCATCCGAATTGCGCACGCCGAGGGCCGCAGCCGCGTTCAGCGCGTCGAGAGTCTCTTGAACGCCAGCAGACAGACCTTTCTCGCGCGCAAACCGGCAGAACTCCACGATTGTTCTGGCCGCGCCACTCGATTGTTCCACTGACCCGAGCATTGAAACCTTCCCATTCACCCAGCGAGAAATCTTTCCACGCCGGCAGTCCTGATTTTGGCGCCATCTTCGACCGACTTGGAAATACAACCAAGCGTTTGTTCGATCGCTTCCTCATCCAATTTCGGCATTCCCAGAGTGAGCAGGGCTTCAGCACAATCCAGCGTTTCCGCCACCCCGGGCGGCTTGCTCAAGTTGAGCTGTCTGACCGCTTGCACATAACCGACGACTTGGCGGGCTAACTCTTCTTCGATGCGCGGCAGTCTGGTGCGCACGATTCTCATTTCTTTTTCCAGACTTGGATAGTCAATCCACTGGTACAGGCACCTTCTCTTGAGAGCATCGCCCAGATCCCGGCTGCGGTTCGAGGTCAGGACCACGTAAGGCACGTGCTTCGCGTGGACCGTGCCCATCTCCGGAATCGTGATCTGATAGTCGGAAAGCAATTCGAGGAGAAACGCCTCGAAGGCTTCATCCGCACGATCGATTTCGTCGATCAGCAAAACGGGCGAAGCGTCCTCGACAAGAATGGACTGCAACAAAGGCCGTTCCAGGAGAAACTCCCGGCTGAAAATGTGCCTCTCTTTTTCTTCGACAGTCTTGTCGGATCCCTCTTCGATCTTGATGGCGAGCAACTGCTTCTGGTAATTCCATTCGTACACTGCGGAGTTGACGTCCAGCCCCTCGTAACGCCGGGGGAGATCGCACTCAAGGACTGGAGCAACCTACAAACGGTGGGTTGGGATGCGAACGGGACAGGACTGTTCGTCTCCGATGGCATCCAACTAGGAGTCGTGCTCCTGCATGTGGATATGCAAGGGCACGCACAGGTCTTGTGGAAGAATCATGGGTATTACCAGACGGTCGCTCGGCCATCCCCCAACGGCCGCCACCTGGCGATTCTGGGTTCTAGCCTGGACGATAGCATTTGGATGATGGAGAACTTTTGAGATCGCGGTACCTCGAGATCGCAGTTGCCCGCGGTGCCACCGCTACGGAGTAACTTCACAATACCCACCCCCGCCACACAACGATGCGCCGTCGATGCGGATGCCGCCCTCGTGCCCAGTGCAAGCAGAGTCGTACTCCGGCATTTTTGCTTGCTGTCCCGGGGGACAGTCGGTGGGATCAGAATTAACGCTACACCCCCTGCGTCCACCACGGACGCAGGTTCCGTTCAGTGTTCCGCTACCGCCATTTCCGCTACTACCGGTTCCAGATAACGTCACATCTTGCGGGCTGCCTGGCCCATTGTCGGTCAGTGACGGCGGCGGCAACAACAGCTTTTCCTACGATGCTTCTTTCGGAAAGTTCACCTCTACCTTGACCAAGCCTCGCGTCATGCAATTCGTACTCCGTTACAGCTTTTGAAAATGGCAATCACGCACGCGAACCGCTATATTCCTGTTGGCTCCGCTCTTCCGCACTGTCGTTGGTTTGTTGTGCGACGCATGAGAGAATTGCGGGGCAGGGGTGTGCTACGCGCGGAAACAGCGATGCCCGATTGACGTGCTTGGAGTCGGTGACAGGGCAGCGTTCTAACCAACTGAACTACGTCCCCCTATTTGTTTTATAACCTTTATCGGAAACCCGCGTCTTTAGTCGATTATGCACCTCGAAACGAGAATTTTGTTCTCGTTGGATTCGTTAAGCGGCGGTCTTGAGGCCGACTGCGGATAAGAGAGCGTCGAGATCGTCGGTGATCGCGTTGATAGAGGCGGTCAAGTTGACAACGTTTGTCCGGGGCAAGGTTGCGATCGCCGGCGAAAGGCTTGAGGAGACCCGCGGTGAGTGGAGCATAGATGCGCTCGAATAGCTTGAGGAAGAGCACGCAGATGGAAAAGCCCTTGTTGGCGAGACGGTAGCGACGAGAGTGGGGCAGTTTGTCTAGCAGGTGCTTGGCGCGCAGTTTGGAGAGGTCGTAGCGCAGCGATGCCAGGGAGTATTGGGACTGGGGAAGTCCGAGAGCGTCCAACACCGGCGGGTAGAGATCGGCGGTGGTGAAGGTGGAGCCGGCAGCGATATTGGAATAGCGGACCAGAGCATGCATCACCGCCAGTTGCCGAGGGTGATCGAGCTTAAGGCCGGGGATGCGCTTTCCGTTGGTCAGGGTGGTGGGCTCAGCCAGTTTTTGGAGTTGGCCGCGATCGATGAAAGTTTCCAGGATGTCTTGCTGGGCATCGTGGTAGTGGTCAATGATCTCGGACATGCGCTGGCGCAACTGCGGCAGGTTCTCGACGTTCTTTTTGACCCCATAGTCGGTGACGTCATTGGTGGCCGGCTCGGTTCGTAGTAAGCGGTCATCGCGGACGTATTGCTTGGCGAATCCATGGGCGTAGTGACTGCGAATGACGGGATTGGGAAGATCGAGGTCTTCGAGTTCGGTCTGCAGCTTGCCCTTGTATTGCCGAGTGACTTTGCGGCCAAAGATGAGAGTGATCTTTTTGGGTTGTCCGATGGTTCGGTTCATGTCGAGCAAGCGCTCGGCGAACTGGTCGACGGAGGCACGGCGGAAGAAGATCAGGTTGTCGCAAAGCTCGACCTGAGAGAAGAAGAGCCGGTGCTGGCAGCCAGCCTGTCGCCGCTCTTGGGAGGAGAAGAAGGGAGTAAAGGCGGTCAGCCACTTCTGCCCGCAGCGCAATAAATCTTGGGCGGTCAGAGAATCGGCGAGTTGTTGCAACCGTTCGGGGTTGGAGCATTGCAAGAAGGCGTTTTTGCATTGCCGAAAGGAAATGCCCTCCTGCTGCATCCGAAGAGCCAGCCAATGATGCTGATTCAGGCATACTCGGGCGGAGAAAGGAAAGTAAGGACACATGCGGACAAACATGGGCCCCCAGTGTTGGTCGTTGAGATAGAAATTGTATTGATTCACCCAGCGCTGCTTCAGTTCCAGATGCGGGGATTGGTTCTGCTTTCCGCCAATGGCAACTAGGATGCGAGCGGGTTCGCGAGCTTTCAGAATGACGGCCACATGATCGGCTTCGGTCTTTTGCAAGTACGGCAGCACGAAATCGTCGCGCCGTTCCTGCTGTGGAGCTTCGACGATGGGTGCACCCCATCTCTGCGCACGATTGATAACCCAATGGTGAAACTGGTCGGCAATCTCGGTGAGGGTCCGACGGATTACCCGCTTTGCATCCCGATAGGTATTGAAGAAGCCGATTACTCGTTCGGGTTGTTGGAAGGGTTGAATCAGTCCGTTCAGTAGGATCCGATCGAAACATCGATATGCGAACTCGATGCTACTCTTATGGTGCTCGTAGAACGCGTTCATGGCGATCTCCTGTGTTGTGGAATACCCAGAAGATTACTGCCATGAACGCTTCTACGGCATCACTCCAGGAAAGCCATAGTACCCGATGGGATATCAAGGGCGAAGCCCTTGGCTAGTTAGTGGCTTTCCTCAGTTCAATCGATTCGCCTGCGTCGCCTGTTTCAACGAGCGGGTACCAAATACTGTAGATTTCGGCACAGTGCCTGAGCCTAGGATCGGTGGCTATCAACAGGCGCAGTCAGAGCCCGCGCCGAAATGCGGAAAGAGGATTTTGGAACAAGCTGGCGCGTTGAAAGTTCGGAGACGCAACCTGCCTCTACGCGCGTTTTGCGTTTTTGCGTCACAGCGGCGTCACAACACTACACGGTGTTCTGTAAATGATTGAAAATAATAAGTTGTGGCAGCCAGACCTATAAGCCGAATTCGCCGGACTGCATTGCAAACAGACAACTTATTTGAAATCAGTCGTCGTGAAGTGTCAATGATGTCAATTTTGGCAGTGTTGGCAGGTTTTGCGTCACACCGGCGTCACAGTCACGTGCCTGGGAGTCGTTTCGGTTTGCCCTCCGGTCGGCTTGATGTTGTGGTTCATGCGGAAGAAATTCGTTGGATCGTACTTGTTCTTTAGGGCCACGAGGCGGTCGTAGTTCGGGCCATAGGCTTCACGGGCGATGGCCTCTCCCTCATCAGAAACGTAATTCCCGTAAGCGCTTGAGATCAGAAACGGTTTCATGGCGCTCCAGCAGTCTCGGGTCCACTGGATGTTCTCTTCAGAATCAGAGGGACTTTCCCAGTTGGACCACGCCATAAAATTGTAGGAGTGTCGCCGATGGGGAAAGGCAGTATCGGCTACTCCGACGCGCGTCGCAGCTCCATGCCAATGTTCCAGTCCAGGAGCGAAGCTATGCGGCGAGGGACTCTTGCCCACGAATGCTGCAAAGGTATCGATCGCCTCATCGCTCAAGCGGTGCACGAAATTCGACTTCACATACGTCAGGCGACCTGGAGGAAAGAAGGGATCAAACATACTTTGCATTTGGACGTAGCTGATCGGAGCAAACAGGTCCACGACCGGCTTACCAAAATTGCGCAGGGGCCGCAACACCTTTTCTCCCTGTGACAGATCCCCGTGGTAGCAGGCTGCAATTGCGAATAGTCGCCCGGCGTCGGGCAGGCTTAGGGAGGCGCACTGAATGACTAATTCATCCGGAATTCGGTCGGCCCAATCACGAAAGAAGTGCACTAGGTCTTTCGCCTTGTCTGTGGGGTAACATACGGCTCCGCCCAATACGGGACCCACCTCATGTAGGCGGTACTCTAGTGACGTCACCACCCCCAAGTTGCCACCGCTGCCCCGCAGGCCCCAAAACAAATCTTCGTTCTCAGAAACACTCGCCGTGAGCAATCGTCCATCTGCTGTCACCACGTCAAGGCTGATGAGATTGTCGAGAGCGAGACCATATTTGGCGTGCAGGTGGCCCCAACCGGCGCCAAGGGTCAGGCCGGAAATGCCGGTTTTGGAAACAGTGCCAAGAGTGGTGGCAAGGCCAAAGGCCTGCGTTTCCCGATCAAATTCTCCCAGTGTGAGCCCTGTCTGGGCCCGTGCGGTGCGGCGGGCACGATCAACCCTGATCCCCTTCATTGCCGAAAGATCAATCATCAGGCCATCGTCGCAGACCGATTTGCCGGCGACACTGTGCCCTCCTCCGCGAATCGCGGTTAGAAGATTGTGCTCGCGCGCGAATCGGACACAAGCGATGACGTCTGCAGCTCCGGCGCAGCGCGCTATGATCGCTGGTCGTCGATCAATCATTGCGTTGGGAATCGTGCGCGTCTCGTCATAGCCCAGCTCGCCTGGGCACAGCACCGGACCGCGAACAGATTTCCTCAGGTCTTCCACCGCATAGTGACCCATCGTTCGCCTCCTGACCGCGTAGGATACACGTTGCAAACTCAGGCATTCTCCATCAGGCGGCTTCGACGATGCCACTCATTTTTGGATGAAATCGCAATAACGGGCCAATATGCGGGCAACCCATACATTAATCAGGGGTTAAAGTTAGGGAACCCGTGGTAGACTCCCGAAAAACTGTAACTAGGCCTGTTCTGCTATGACTGCGGAGCCTACATACGATCAAGCCGATTTGCCCGATCGCGTCATTCGTTTCGGGCCTTTTGAGCTTGATACTCGCGCCGGCGAACTCACTAAGCGTGGGCGCAGAATCTTGCTCCAAGAACAGCCTTTCCAGATTCTTCTCATGCTCTTGGAGAGACCGGGCGACGTCGTGCTACGCGAGGAGATCCGCAAGAGACTTTGGCCCGACGACACTTTTGTGCAATACGCTCCTGGAATTAACGCGGCGATCCAGAGGTTGCGTGAGGCGTTGGGTGATACCGCCAATGAACCGCGATATGTTGAGACCGTGGCACGCCGGGGTTACCGGCTGCTCGAAAAGATAACGGCGAATGGTGACGGAATGCGGCGGGGTGCAGGAGAAACGATGTCCACTCGCATCACCACATTGCCGCCCACGAGTTCCGTCGGGCAAGGAAAGGCTCTGATTTCCATTGCGGTCCTCCCGTTTGAGAACGCTGGCCGAGACCCGGATGGCGATTATCTCAGCGAGGGAATTACAGAAAACATTATCAATAGCCTCTCGAAAGTCACCGGACTGCGGGTGACCCCGCGGAGCACTGTTGCCCGCTGCCGAAGAAAAGTTACCAATCCTCAGGCGATCGGCCGCCAACTCAGAGTTGAGGTTGTGCTTGCCGGCCGGGTTACTCAGCGGGATGGAGCACTCGTTGTCAGCACCGAGTTGATCGACGTAGCTCAAGGGGCACAGCTTTGGGGCGAACGCTACAGCCGCAAACTTGCAGATCTCTACGACGTCGAAGAAGAGATCGCGAGGAAGATATCGGAAAGTCTGCGCGTGCAACTGAGCGGCGAGGAGAAGGAGCGCGTCGCTAAACGCTTCACGGAAAACAGCGAAGCATATCAGTTTTATCTCCGAGGCCGCTACTGCTGGACGAGGAGGACGCCCGAGGACATACGAAAGGGCTATCGATATTTTCAGCAAGCCATCGAGAAAGACGCGGGTTACGCCCTGGCTTATTCGGGCTTGGCGGACTGCTACAGCCACCTGTGCGCGTTAGGAGCAGTGGCTCCAAAGGAGGCATGGGCCAGGGCAAAGGCTGCTGCGGCTGCCGCGATTGCCCTCGATCCTGATCTGGCCGAGGCTCATACTTCCATCGGCTTCGTGCGCGCCTTTGCGGACTGGGACTGGGAAACGTCAGATCGTGAATTTCAGGAAGCTCTGCAACTTGACGCGCGGTATTGGGTCGCGCCGTATTGGTACGGCATGACCTTAGTGGCTCGCGGACGGTACGAGGAAGCCGATCGTTGGATCGGCAAGGCTTACGAATTGGAACCGCTTTCGTC
Source organism: uncultured Acidobacteriaceae bacterium (assembly GCA_963832015.1). Lineage (GTDB taxonomy): Bacteria > Acidobacteriota > Terriglobia > Terriglobales > Acidobacteriaceae > Sulfotelmatobacter. Next base: position 36,610 of record CAWHSR010000033.1, on the reverse strand, counting down.
CGTCATCGCACACGGGGCAGCGTTTAACCTCATTGTGAGTCGTAGATACGCCGATGCAATTCAGATCTGTCTGAAAGCCATCGATATTGCCCCGGACTATCCGTTGCTGAGACTGCACTTGGGGATAGCCTATGAGCAGGAGCACAGGTACGAGGAAGCAAAGTCTGAGTTTGCAAAGGCGCTGCAACTCCTGGACGGCGAGCCCCTAGCCGCTGCCCACCTGGCTCACGTCCAAGCCAAGACAGGGCATCACCGAGATGCGCGCGAAATTCTTCAGAAGCTACTCGACCAATCGAAGACTAGACACGTCGACAAATACTCAGTCGGGCTTATATACATCGGCCTGGGCCTACAGGAGCCGGCTATAGATTGGTTCGATAGGGCGTCCCAGGAACGTTGTGCCTGGTTCAGCTTTATGGCGAATGGAGATCCAAGACTGGATGGGCTTCGCTCAAATCCTCGATTTGAAGCGGTCCTGAGTCGGATGAGGAGGGCATAAGCGAGCTTAGGCCCAATGCCAGTAATGTCATCCCTGCTACCGAAGCGCGTCACACCGGCGTCACAATGGGATCCGGCGTTCTGTAAGTGATTGAAAATAAGAACTTGTGGCAGCCGGACCTGTAAGCCGAATTCTGTCCGCGGGATTGCTCCTGCTGGACGGCCATTCCTCTGGGCCGCGCATCGCTGCGCGGCTCTAGCGACCTACCCGAAGGTTTGACGCGCCGAGCCGGCACGTGTCCAGAACCGAAATCCCAGACTTCCTCCCTATTTGGTCTTGCTCCGTGTGGGGTTTGCCCTGCCCGCTGCATTACTGCCGCGGCGGTGCGCTCTTACCGCACCTTTTCACCCTTACCCTGGCGTTGCCGCCAAGGCGGTATGTTTTCTGTGGCACTTTCCGTCAACCGGGCTTGAACCCGGCTTCCCGGACGTTATCCGGCACACTGCTCTGCGGAGTTCGGACTTTCCTCTCCCGGCGTCCGAAGACGCTGAGAGCGACCGTCCGGTCCGGCTGCCTACGAAACGATTATACCCGGATGCCAGCCATGGGCTTCCGGCTCGTGGCTTCGGGAACTCACCAAGCCCTTTCGCCGTATCTTCATAGGTTAGGCGTAGACTTGACTTCGACCGGGGCAATCGCACTTCTGCGGAGCCCGGACGCCGAGCACCGGAAACCACCTCATGCATATCGCCGAAGCCGTTCGCGTGGCACTGCAGTCCCTCTGGGCGAATAAGCTGCGCTCGGTGCTCACCTTGTTGGGTGTGGTCATCGGCGTGGGCGCGGTGATTGCAGTGCTCACTTTCGTCAGCGGCATCAACCGTTATATCGCTGAGAAGGTTTTCAACCTCGGGGCGGATGTTTTCATCATCAACAAACACTCCTCGGTCATCACCAATATTGACCAACTGCTGGAAGGTGAAAAGCGCAAAGACATCACGCTGGAGGACTATTATGCGGTCGCCGAAGGTTGCGGCCGATGTGCTGACTTGGGGGCCATGGTCGCGAATCTTGCCGGGAAAGTGAAATACGGGCAGCAATCCATCAACAATACCTTCATACGGGGACTTACGCCCTCGATGCCGGCCATCCTGAACATTGATCTGAGTGCGGGACGTCCGATCAACGACGTTGACGTCAACAACCACGCCATGGTGGCAGTGATCGGTACTGATCTGGTCGACAACCTCTTCCCGGGAGAAGACCCGCTAAACAAGGAAATCCACGCCGGGGGCCAGTCCTATCGGGTGGTCGGCATCGGAAAGAAGCAGGGCACGACGCTGGGACAGAGCCGTGACAACTATCTGATGGTCCCCATCACGGCCTATCTCAAGCAATACGGCAGCCATAATAGCATCATCATTTGCGGCAAGGCCGCGGGGGTTGGCAGCCAATTAGATGCGGCGATGGACGAGGCCCGGGTCATCCTGCGCGCCCGCCGCCACGATGCGCCGGGCGCACCTGACAGTTTTGCCATCGAGACCAACGAGAACTTTCTTTCCCTCTGGGCGAGCCTGACCCAGACGTTCTTCATTGCCATGATCGCCATCGCTGCTACCGCCTTGGTAGTCGGGGGTATCGTCATCATGAACATCATGCTGGTGTCCGTGACGGAGCGAACGCGCGAGATCGGAATCCGCAAAGCGATGGGTGCGCGCCGTCAGGATGTTCTGCTCCAATTCCTGATTGAATCAAGCACGGTGGCACTGGTCGGGGGCTTTCTGGGTGTGGTCGGCGGAATTGTCGTGGCCAAGAGCGTTACGCTGCTGATCGGGATGCCGTCATCTGTCCCACTGTGGTCGGTGATTGCGGCGTTGCTGGTATCGAGTAGCGTGGGCCTGTTTTTCGGAGTGTATCCGGCAAAGAGAGCGGCTCGTCTTGATCCGATTGTGGCGCTCAGGTTCGAAATGTAAGAACTAGTTTCTGAACGAAGACCCATATGCAACGACATGACTACAGCGAGATTTTTGGCATGGCGATCGACACCTTGCGCAGCAATAAGCTGCGGTCCGCGCTCACGGTGTTGGGCATCGTCATTGGCGTCGTCGTAGTAATCGGGATTTCCTCGTTCGTCAGCGGCCTGAACACCAGCGTGATGGAATCCATAGGAAGCATGGGCTCAGACCTGATCTTTGTGTTTCATATTCAGCCCTTTAGTTTCAGCCGCCCCACGGAGGAAATGCGCACTCGCAAGGTGCTGACTTTCGAGGATTACGAGGCGATTAGCGAATTGCCCCATGTGAAGGCCGCGACTTGTGGGTTACGCTATCAGCGGCCGGAGTTCGGCACGGGAACTTACTCGGTGAAATACGAGGGCCGCAAGACCAAGAACACAATTTTGGAAGGCGATGTTTACACCTGGAAAGACGTCTTCGACCTGCAGCCCAAGCAAGGGCGATGGTTCACTCAAATGGACGAAGAACATCGCGCTGCGGTGATTGTGTTGGGATCCGATGTGGACGAAGAACTATTTCCCAACGGGAACGGACTGGGCAAAGAAATCAACATTGATGGGCAGTTGTTTACGGTGGTGGGGATTGCCGAAAAGCGTAAGAGCGCGTTTGGTGGCGGGAAGAATGCAGAAGACAACCTGGTCTTTTTCCCTCTGAGCACTTTCATAAAACTGCATCCCGAAGTCGAGCGGACCGGGTACTGGATCACGCTGAAGGCAACGTCCCACGAAGACATGGCCAAGGCGGAGGACGAAGTCCGCCAAGTCATGCGCCGCCGCCGCAAAGTGCCACCCCAGGACTCCGACAATTTCGCCATCTTCACCCAGGATGCGATGTCGGATCTTTGGAACCAGCTCACCGGTATGCTTTTCGTCTTCATGTTTGCCGTCTCGAGCGTGGCGCTGATGGTAGGGGGCGTGGGTGTGATGAACATCATGCTCGTTTCGGTGACCGAGCGGACGCGGGAGATCGGAGTGCGCAAAGCCATTGGGGCGCGTAAGGCCGACGTCCTTCTGCAATTTACAATCGAGGCTGTGATCCTTACTGCCATCGGCGGCATCATCGGCGTATTGCTGGGCGCCTTCATTGTCTGGCTCCTGCCGCTGATATGGTCTGCCTTGCCGGCGCGCCTGTCGGCCTTTTGGGTGGTCTTGGCCTTCTGCGCCGCGACTGGCGTCGGGCTCGTATTTGGGATCTATCCCGCGTGGAAAGCGGCGAACTTGGATCCGATTGAGTCGTTGCGTTACGAATAACGGGCCTGCCTCCTGATAAACTTACCCTGACAGTCATCCCCTGGAAGCCGGACGCCAAGATCCGGAAGCCGACCTCATGAACATCGCTGAAGCCATCCGCATCGCGCTGCGGTCCTTGTGGGCCAATAAGCTGCGCTCTGTCCTCACGCTTCTTGGCGTCGTCATTGGCATTGCGGCGGTCATCGCGGTGGTCACGTTTGTGTCGGGGATTCAAGATTATGTAGCGACCAAGATTTTCAACCTTGGCGCTGACGTTTTCATTATTGCCAAGATGTCGCCCATCGAGACCAATGTCGAACACTTTCTGGTAGCAGAGAAACGCAAGAACCTGAAGCTGGAAGACTACCAGGCGGTGCTGGAGGCCTGCCGCCACTGCGAGTATGTGGGCGCCATGGCGCGCGGCAGCGGTAAGGTGAAGCACAACGAACAATCCATTAGCGATACGACCATCCAGGGGATCACACCTTCGGTAGCGTCGATCCTCGACACCGATTTGACTTACGGGCGCATGTTGAACGACGCCGATTTGAACAATCACCTGCAGGTGGCCGTTGTGGGTACCGACATCGTGGAGCATCTGCTGGGTGGGGCCGACCCGCTAGGTCAGGAGATACGAGTCGACGGTTGGAGCTACCAGGTGATCGGGGTGGGAAAGAAGAAAGGCAAGACGCTGGGGCAGAGCGCCGACAACTACGTGCTGATCCCCGTCACTGTGTATCTGAAGCAGTACGGGTCGCACAACGACAGTCTGCGAATTTGGGGCAAGGCCACATCGACGGGAACTCCGTTGACTCAGGCGATTGACGAATCCCGTGTAGCGCTGCGAGCCCAACGCCATGACCGTGTCGGCGAAGAAGACAGCTTCGAAGTCGAAACCAATGCCAGCCTGCTGAGCATCTGGTCAGGACTGAGCAGCACATTTTTCATGGCGACGATTGGAATCGCCGCAGTCTCGCTGGTTGTGGGCGGGATCGTCATTATGAACATCATGCTGGTCTCGGTGACCGAGCGGACCCGCGAGATCGGCATTCGCAAGGCGCTGGGGGCTAAGCGCGACGACGTGCTGCTTCAGTTTCTGATTGAAGCTGTAATCCTGGCGCTGATCGGCGGCATCCTAGGAGTACTCAGTGGGGCGGGAGTGGCTGAAATGGTTACTCTGTTGATCGGGATGCCTTCGTCGATCAAGCTGTGGGCCGTAGCTGCGGGGTTACTGGTTTCCGCTAGCGTGGGAGTGTTCTTCGGAGTCTATCCCGCGCGCAAGGCGGCGCGGCTGGATCCGATTGTGGCCTTGCGGTTTGAAATGTAAGAGGCTTTCGGCTCCCGGCGTCCGGAAAAACAAGGAGTTCGAACGAAAGTTTGAAGCACGGTTTGGGAGTGCCTTCCGGAGGGCGGATAGCGGACGCCAGCAGCGACTCTTTATGATACGCAAAGACGAATTCAGCGAAATCGTTCGCATGGCGACGGACACAATACGCAGCAACAAGCTGCGCTCGGTGTTGACCGTGCTCGGCATTGTGATTGGCGTCGCCGTCGTGATCGGGGTCTCCTCGATTGGGCGCGGGCTTGATGAGAACGTCCGCGAGATCGTCAGCAGCATCGGTTCTGACGTGATCTTTGCTTTCCACATCGAGCCTTTCACCTTCGGCCGACCCACCGAGGAAATGCGGACTCGCAAGGAACTGACCTACGATGACGCCGTGGCCATGCGCGACCTGCCGCACGTCAAGGCCGTCACCGCGGGTATCCGCTATTTCCGGCCGGAGTTGGGCATTGGCACATTCGCCGTGAAGTATGGCGACCGAAAAGCGAAGAACACGATCCTCGAAGGCGACCAGGCTTCCGCGAAGGAAGTGTTCGACCTTCTGATTGCGAGTGGCCGTTGGTTCAGCGAAGTGGACGAAGAGCATCGCTCGAACGTGGTTCTTCTGTGTGCTGATACCACGGAAGAACTGTTTGGTTCCGAGAGTCCGCTCGGCAAGGAAGTCAATATCGAAGGTCAGCTTTTTACGGTGATCGGAACCGTGCAGCCAGTGAAGTCGGTGTTTGGCGGAGGGAAGAATCCAGAGGACAACAAGGTCGTCTTCCCGTTGAGCACTCTGCGCAAACTGCATCCCGAATTAAAGCAGCACTGGATCAGCGTCAAGGCGACCTCCCACGACGATGTTCCCAAAGCAATCGACGAGATTCGCGAACTGCTGCGGCGGCGGCGCAAGGTGCCAGTCGACAAGCCCGATAATTTTGCGGTCTTTACTTCGGATTCCATCTCTGATGCTTGGAACCAGATTACGGGCGCTCTGTTCGTCGGTATGTTCGCGATTTCGAGTGTGGCTCTGATCGTTGGTGGCGTCGGCGTGATGAACATCATGCTGGTCAGCGTCACCGAGCGCACACGCGAGATCGGCGTGCGCAAGGCAATCGGTGCGCGCAAGCGCGACATCCTTTTGCAATTCACTCTCGAAGCCATCATGTTAACGGCGGTCGGAGGAATCATCGGCGTGAGTGCCGGTGCGCTCGTGGTCTGGGGAATTCCATTCTTGTGGCCTTCGCTGCCGGCTCGCATGTCCGTCTTTTGGACCACCTTCGGCTTCAGTGCCGCCGCCGGAGTGGGGCTCGTCTTCGGGATCTATCCCGCGTGGAAAGCGGCGAACCTCGATCCGATTGAGTCGTTGCGTTACGAATAAACTGGCCTGCGCCCACGCATGATTCACTTGATCCTCAGGATTTTCCAGGTCGTCGCGATTTTTGGATGCCTCTCTAGTTGTGCCTACTACATTCTCTGCTTGTGGAGCGCGCGCACTCTTCTACGCAAGAAGAGTGCGGATGGGGGCGTCCGCCCAACACAAATACTGCCGCCGGTTTCGATCCTTAAGCCATTGAAGGGCACAGACCCGGACATTTACGAAAGCTTCCGGAGTCACTGCCTGCAGGACTATCCCGAGTACGAAATCATCTTTGGCGTGAGCGATCCCGACGATCCGGCCGTTGCCAGCGTGCAGCAGTTGCAGCGGGAATTTCCGGAGCGCTCGATTCGTCTGATTGTGTCCCCCAATAAGCTGGGGGCCAACGTGAAGGTCAGCAACCTAGAGCAAATGCTTCCGTCTGCGCGGTACCAGCACCTGCTCGTGAACGATAGCGACATTCGTGTTGAGCCCGACTATCTTCGCAGGGTCATGGCGCCGCTGACGGATGAGCGCGTGGGCATGGTGACGTGTCTTTACCGCGGGCTTCCGGCGCCTACACTTGGCTCGCAGTTGGAATCCCTGGGCATCAGCACGGATTTTTGCGCCGGTGTTCTGGTGGCACGCCAGTTGGAGGGCGGGCTCCGCTTCGGGCTCGGCTCGACGCTGGCTTTCCGGCGGGCTGATTTGGAGCGCATCGGCGGGTTCAAGTCCATCGTCGATTTTCTAGCGGATGACTACGAACTGGGGCGGCGAATTGCGGGTCTCGGTCTGCAGGTTGTGCTCTCCGACATGGTCGTTGAGACACATCTTCCGGCCTATGACCTGCACGACTTTTTGTCGCACCAGTTACGCTGGGCCCGTGGCGTGCGAGACTCGCGCGCTGGCGGCTACATTGGTCTAGTTTCCACCTATGGGCTTATGTGGGGACTATTCGCCCTGATCGCAGGGGGCGCCGCGCCGTGGTCGTGGGCCGTACTTGGCGCGACTGCTCTGTTGCGCCTGGCGGTAGCAGTCGCGGTGGGCGCCGGTGTGCTCGAAGATCGGCGGCTGTTGGGAAGCCTGTGGCTTTTGCCGGTTCGAGATCTTGTGGCGGTTGGGGTTTGGGTTGCGAGCTTCGCGGGGCATACTGTGACTTGGCGCGGAGATCGATTCGAGTTGAGAAAGGGTCGGCTGATTCGATTGTAGTCTCGGCGCTACTCAGAGTCCGGTCTTTCCAGCGGCGCGATTTTTCCTCCCTTGCCGAAGCGGTACTTTTCGCCGCGCCAGTAGAAGTCTCGGCTCGTGTAACTTACCGCCCACGCGGCGAAGCCCAAGAGATCGCGCACCGGATAAAGCCAGCAATACCGTACGGCCCGCGGATCGCGTGCCACGCTCCATCCCACGACTATCGACTGAAGCATCCGATTCAGGCAGGCCAACGCGAACAAGCCGACACCGAGCGCCCAATGCCCGAGCGCTCCCGCGGCGAGCAATCCCAGAATCCCGAATGGCATCGCATAGGTGAGACCCGTGCCTGCATGTCCTGCAGGACGCGAATAGCGAGTGCTCTTCATCCAACGCAGTTGATCGCCGAGGGTGCGAATCACAGAGCGGGAAGTCAGCACATTGCGGACAATGTAGTGCGAAAGAATAACTTTGTAGCCCTCTGCCCAGATGCGATTTCCTAATTCGAAATCGTCGGAGTAGTAATCGGCCACGGCGGCGATCCCGCCGATGGCGTCGATCGCATCGCGCCGCACGGCCATCGCAGGTCCGAGGGCGAAGCGCATCCCCTCCATCATGTCCGCGACCATCACTCCAGACGACATTTCAACCGACAAGCCGAGCGCCTCGAGCCAGGACCAGAAGTCCGACGCGGGAATGCCGCGATACATGCAGGTGACCAGGCCGACCTTGGGGTTGAGAAGCGGCGGGATGGTGTTGCGCAGGAAGTCGGGCGCAACGCGGACGTCGCTATCGCTGATGATGAAATACGAGCGGGACGAGGCCGCAATCATCTTATCGAGCGAGAAAATTTTGGCACTGGGCCAGGGTGGCGGGCCGGAAAGAATCACGCGGCTGGGGACGTGCGGGTAACGCGCCCGTACCTCCTCTGCAATTTTGACCGCGGGGTTCTCCGCGTCGCGAGCACCGACGATCACTTCATAGTCGGGATATTCCTGCTGGAAGAAACTCTCCAGATTCGCGGCCAGCTCCTCCTCCATGCCGTGAACAGGCTTGAAGATCGTGACCGGCGGCAGGGATGCGGACGGCGTCGCAGCCGCGGCTGCCTGCGCCGACCGGGCACGCCGCGAATGTCGGGCGGTCGCCACTAGAGTCATGACGAGATAAACCGTCGAAGTGAAGGAACCCGCAAGCGCCAGAAATAAGAGGGCACGCCACGCCAGATCAACTGCGGGAATATTGAGAGTCCCAAGAATCATCGAGGAAGGACGATTATAACCGGGGGTTCGCCCGGATCGGGACGGGTATGGGATCTCGGCGGCCAATAAAGCTCACGGCGCGCGATTAGTGAAAATCGCCTTGCCGCCGCTACGGGCCAGCAGGAAATGCGGCATTCCCAGCAATTCCTTGGGATCGTCCTGGTCAGTCCATAGGAAAACAAGGGCCGGTCCGGACCATAGTGCGGCGAACGATTGTGGTGTTTCGAACACGTGGGGAGCGTCCGGGAACTTCTCCCCGAACCATAGATTGCCGCTGGGTTCGTGCAACACGCGCAGTGGAATATGCGTGTAGAAATTGATAGTCGAAGCCTGATGATATTCGCCGTCGACAACGATCAGGTCTCCGGGCCGATATTCCTTCTGAATCGCGACCGCGAGATCGTGCGACGAAAGGATCGGCGAGAACAGCGCGAAAGAGATGTGTACGCAGGTCAGCAAGCAGACCATCATGAGCGACAGAGCCGCGTTTCCCAGGACTGGTCGGCCACGGCGCCGCATCCACCAGTTCAGGAGCGTTCCGAACAGCAGAGAGAGAGAAGCGCCGAGAAGCGGACCGCGGAACATTCCCAGCGCTTGAGGCGTGAAGTCGAGCACGTGACCTAAAGAGAAATCGTAGTCCTGAGGATTCTTCTTCAGCAGTTCCGCTAAGTCCACCCCCGCGGGCGGACGGTGCGTTAGCGAAAGAAGTATCAGACCCAGAACGCCAGACAACACTCCCACGATCATCAGGACGAGCGAGGATCGGCGTCCGGCGCGACGTTCAGATTCGCTCGCATCTGCGGAGGATTCACGTGCGAGCCATCCACCGGCCAACAGCGCAATGCCCGGCAATGCTGGAATTGTGTAGTACTCCTGCCGTGTCGAGAAGCTGAAAAACAACAGAATCACTAGCGCCCAGAGAAAAAAGAGCAAGTTCGCTCGTTGCCGCCGATCCATGGGAGCGGCCAGTTGTCTCCACCGCAGCGGTACATCTCGCAAGGCTTGCGGTAGAAATACTGCCCAGGGCACCAGCCACAGCAAAAGCAATGCCCAGAACAATACCAGCGGAACCGTGTCGTATCCCGGAGGCACCCGCTTGTTCAGGAACCTCATGATGTGTTCGTTGACGAAATAGAACCACAGGAATCCCCGCGCCTGTCCCTGCGCCGGATTGCGGATGACAGCGAGGATATGCCACGGCGCCGCCAGTACAAAGAAAACCACTGTGCTGGAGAGAATTCGCAGCTTGGCCAGATGGCGCAGATTCCGAGTGAGCAGCAAGTAGAAGGCGATGGTACCGATGGGGAACACCAGGCCAATCAGGCCTTTCGTGAGTACATTGAGCGCGCAGACCGCGGCAAATCCCCAGCAGGTCAGGCGCGTGGGCGGGTCTTCCTCCAGCGAGCGCAGGAAAAAATAGTACGAAAGAGCAAGCCACAGCCCGACCATCACGTCGGGAATCAGGAACCGCGTGAAGATGTACGGCCCAATCGATGTGACTAACGCGAGGCCGGAATAGAATCCACCGCGTTCACCGAACGCATAACTGCCGAGTCGATAAGTAGCCAGAACTAATGTCAGGAAACCCAGCATTAGAGGAAGTCGGGTGCTCCAATCGCTGATTCCGAAAACTTCGTAGCTGGCGGCAAGGCTCCAGTACATCAAAGGCGCCTTCTCCAGGTAGCGCAGACCGTTGGTATACAGCGTGACCCAATCGTGGCGCAGCAGCATCTCCCGTGCAGCTTCGGCGTGGATCGTGTCCACGTCGTCGAGCAAAGGCGGAGTGAACATGCCAGCGGCGTAAATCACAAGCCACAGGGCGGTCAGGATTAGTAGCGACGCAGGAGTTGCTCGAGCGGCGGGACGATCTGGATTTGTCGAGGTTATTTGGGTTCCGGTGTTCCGACCCTCGTCGGCGCTTGAAGGATTCATGCGGAGTCCGCGAAGGCTGATTATAGGGTCTGGCAAGATGCCCGATCAAACCTGCAAATCACCCGTGCGGCAACTGATTGGCGCCGAGGTTAGGGTCTAGCGCCGCGTGAATCTTGAGCGCGAGTTGTTTCAGCGTATAGGGTTTCTGCAGGAAATTCGTTTCCGGATCGACCACTTTGTGGTCCAAGACAGTTTTGCCGGCATGCCAGAGACAAATAGCAGCTTCGCGTCCGGCCGCACTTGCGCTAGATCCTTCGCCAGTTGCCCGCCACTCATATTCGGCATCACCACATCCGTGACCACCAAGTGGATGGTCGAAGCGTGGTTCTTGGCCACTGACAGGGCATCGACACCGTCTTTGGCCTCGAGCACGGTCTAGCCTTGCAGGCCCAGGAATTCCGCGGTCGCTCGCCGAACGGCTTGCTCGTCTTCCACCAGCAGGACGGTTTCCGATCCGCCAGGAGCGTTTTCGGTTCTGGCGTCTTCGAGTTCCCGCGGACTGTGTCGTCCCTCGACGCAAGGCAAGTAGATCTTGAATACCGTGCCCATCCTGGGCTCGCTATAAGCCCGGATGAAGCCTTTATTCTGCTTCACAATTCCGTAGACGGTTGCCAGGCCCAGGCCAGCGCCCTTGCCGGAGGGTTTCGTGGTGTAGAAGGGTTCGAAAATGTGAGGCAGGTGCTCGTGAGGAATTCCGCTTGGGTCGTCACTGACCGTGATCAGAGCGTAACGTCCCGGGGGAATTACGGCAGGTTTGCGATCAATGTACTGATCATCCAGTCGCGCGTCGGAGGTTTCAATGCGCAAGTGACCGCCTTGCGGCATGGCACCTCGTGCGTTGGCGGCGAGGTTCATCAGCACCTGCTCAACCTGGAGCGGATCCACTCTGCCCCGGCCTAATCCTTCGCTGCGGATGAAACTGAATTCGATGTCCTCGCCAATTAAACGCGGCAGCGTCTTTGCAATACGCGCGATCACTTGATTCAAGTCCGCCACACGCATCGCCTGCGGCTGTTTGCGGCTGAAGGCCAGCAATTGCCGGGTCAACTCAGCCGCCCGGCGCGCGGCCAGCAAAATCTCCTGAATCTTCGACTCGAGGGGACTGTCCTGCGGAACTGCATTGAGGGCCAACTCCGCGTAACTGGTGATGATGTTCAGCAGGTTGTTGAAGTCGTGCGCGACGCCCCCGGCCAGGTTGCCGATTGCGTCCATCTTCTGCGACTGCAGAAGTTGTGCTTCCAGGCGTAGCCGCTCGGTGAGATCGCGACCGTTGGCGATGAAGTGCGTAATTTGTCCATCGGTGTCCCGCACCGGGCAGATGCTTTCCTCCACGTAATACAGTTCCCCATTCTTCTTTCGGTTTACCAGGATGCCGCGATACACATTGCCCGCGAGAATGGTCTTCCACATTTCCTGGTAGGTCTCGGGCCCCTGCTCGCCCGATTTCAAAATTCGCGGAGACTTGCCGTGAATTTCTTCGTGATGGTATCCAGTGAGAGCTTCAAATGCTGGATTCACGTATTCAATGATTCCTTGCCGGTCGGTCACAACCACCGTGTCGACCGACTGTTCGACCGCCCGCGATAGTTTTCGCAGAGACTCTTCTGCGGCGTGCTGATCCCGTTGGATGGAATGCATGGCCAGCGTATTCCGCATTGTGCGGACCAGGGTCGCACCCGTCCAGTTGAGATTTCGCCACGCAGCTCCATGTCCCGCCGCCGATGATGTCCGCGACCGTCTTTTCATCCGCATCCTCGGTCAGCGAGATGAAAGGGGTCGAAACTCCGGCATGGAGAAACTCGGCCACAAAGTGAACCGCCTCGGCGTCGCCCGTTTCATGCTCAAACAGGACCAGGCCGTAGCTCTTCTCCTGCACCATCGCCTTGGCTTCCTCCAGCGAGTGGGCATGGTCGAGGTCGGCGGCGAGGAGGTTGCGGCTACGTTCTAGAATCTCGCGAATCAGGAAGAAATCCTCTTCGTGACTGCCTACCAACAGAACCCGCAGCGGTGCGGGCTCGCGCGCAGTTTTTGCAGCCGTCAGCATTTGCGGTTACTTCGTCACTAGTCACCATCGGAATCCAGCCGTAGGAGTTTAGCGTTGGGGTATTCGAAATCACAGCTGCTCTTTAGGCGAACGAAAACCGGCACCCGGCAAACGCTTCGCGGGCTTGCCAAGAAGGGGCAGAATTAGAAGATAATAAGGACCATCCCCGGGGTGCGATATGCTCAGACCACAGTTTCCGCTAATCGCCATTCTCCTGTGCTGTGTCTCTCAGCTTGCGGCCCAGGTAACCACAACCGCGCAGGCCATCACCGTTCAGGTCACGACTGCTCAGCCGTGGACGGACAGTGGCTTCGACCTGCAGCCAGGAGATGTGGTCGAAATCGCGGCGACAGTCTCATCAGACCAACCCGCATCGGGCGCGCCAGCCTGCGATCCCAAGGGCGTGACTTCCGCGGGTTCTACGACGGCAAACCTGCCCCTGCCCACTGCGCCCGTGGGTGCGCTGATCGCCCGCTTGCACGCACAGGGAGCGGCTCCGCTTCTCGTGGGTGCGAGCAATCAGCTCCACATCGCGGAGGCTTCTCATCTATCGCTGGGGATGAATATCTCCGGTACTCCGCCCTGCCAGGGAGCGCTTGGCGTTAAAGTGCACGTCATTCCAGCAGGCTCCAGCGCGAGCAGCACAACCGATTCGCCGCAGACGCCTCGCAGCCAGGTCCTAAAGTCACAACTTACCACCGCAGCGCAAGTCTTCATGTCGGGACAATTCGGCATGGGTAAGGCAGACTCCGGTGCATCCAATGCGACGTCTTCGGAGGGCTCCTCGGCTGCAGTTGCTCCGCTGAAAGTTTCGGATGCTCCTCTCGATGCGGAACTTCGCAAGAGCATCGACAGCCTGCCGCGCCGGGTCAATGATCAGTTCCAAAACCAGGGCGACATGGTGAATTTTGTGATCGTGGGATCGCAAAAAGATGTGCAGGCAGCCCTCGACGCCGCCAGTTGGCACGTAGCCGATACGAGCAATCAAAACGCGGTGCTCAACGCGGTCATGCAGACATACGACAGCAAGGACTACCTGGCCATGCCGATGAGCACATTATTTCTATTCGGCCGCAAGCAAGACTTCGGCTATGAAATGGCGGAGCCCATCGCGATGGTGGCCAGCCGACACCACTTCCGCATCTGGAAGGCTCCATTTACCTGGAAGGGCAGCGAGGTATGGTGCGGCGCCGGCACCCACGACATAGGATTTGCGAAAGATAAGCGCAATGGTAGTGTCACGCATAAGATCGACCCGGCTGTGGACGGCGAGCGCGAAAATATTGGCAGCAGCCTCCAAAAGGCCAATAAAGCCAAGACACTAGCCTATTACTTGCCGTCGAACCCGGTGCAGGACGCCAAGAACGCTACCGGGGACGGATACCATTCCGACGGCAAGCTCCTGGTCATCTTCCTCCAGTAGGATACAGAATTGCGGAGAAACGGAGCTTGCTCCGTCTCGCTCTCGCTCCGGCGAAACATCGCCTATCTCGGGGTGTTTAGTCGTTTATGCACCTCGAAACGAGAATTTTGTTCTCGTTGGATTGGTCAAGCAGCGGCCTTGAGGCCGACGGCGGATAAAAGAGCGTCGAGATCGTCGGTGACTCGTTGATAGAGGCGGTCCAGTTGACAACGTTTGTCCGGAGGTCGATCGCCGGGAAAGGCTTGAGGAGACCGGCGGTGAGCGGAGCATAGATGCGCTCGAATAGCTTGAAAGAGCACGCAGATGGAATAGCCCTTGTGGGCGAGGCGGTAGCGACGAGAGTGGGGCAGTTTGTCTAGCAGGTGCTTGGCGCGCAGTTTGGCGAGTCGTTGCGCAGCGATGCCAAAGAGTATTGGGACTGGGGAAGTCCGAGAGCGTCCAACACCGGCGGGTAGAGATCGGCGGTGGTAAAAGTGGAGCCGGCGGCGATGTTGGCATAGCGGACCAGAGCATGCATGACCGCCAGTTGCCGAGGGTGATCGAGCTTAAGGCCTGGGATCCGCTTTCCGTTGGTCAGGGTGGTGGGCTCAGCCAGTTTTTGGAGCTGGCCGCGATCGATGAAAGTTTCCAGGATGTCTTGCTGCGCATCGTGGTAGTGGTCAATGATCTCGGACATGCGCTGCCGCAGCTGGGGAAGGTTCTCGACGTTCTTATTGACCCCATAATCGGTGACGTCATTAGTGGCCGGCTCGGTTCGTAGCAAGCGGTCATCGCGGACGTATTGCTTGGCGAATCCATGGGCGTAGTGACTGCGAATGACGGGATTGGGAAGATCGAGGTCTTCGAGTTCGGTCTGCAGCTTGCCCTTGTATTGCCGAGTGACTTTGCGGCCAAAGATGAGAGTGATCTTTTTGGGTTGTCCGATGGTTCGGTTCATGTCGAGCAAGCGCTCGGCGAACTGGTCGACGGCGGCGCGGCGGAAGAAGATCAGGTTGTCGCAAAGCTCGACCTGAGAGAAGAAGAGCCGGTGCTGGCAGCCGGCCTGTCGCCGCTCCTGGGAGGAGAAGAAGGGAGTAAAGGCGGTCAGCCACTTCTGCCCGCAGCGCAATAAATCTTGGGCGGTCAAAGAGTCGGCGAGTTGTTGTAACCGTTCGGGGTGGGAGCATTGCAGGAAGGCGTTTTTGCATTGCCGAAAGGAAATGCCCTCCTGCTGCATGCGAAGAGCCAGCCAATGATGCTGATTCAGGCATACTCGGGCGGAGAAAGGAAAGTAAGGACACATGCGGACAAACATGGGCCCCCAGTGTTGGTCGTTGAGATAGAAATTGTATTGATTCACCCAGCGCTGCTTCAGTTCCAGATGCGGGCATTGGTTCTGCTTTCCGCCAATGGCAACGAGGATGCGAGCGGGTTCCCGAGCTTTCAGAATGACGGCCACATGATCGGCGTCGGTCTTTTGCAAGTACGGCAGCACGAAATCGTCGCGCCGCTCCTGCTGCGGAGCTTCGATGATGGGTGCCCCCCATCTCTCCGCACGATTGATAACCCAATGGTGGAACTGGTCGGCAATCTCGGTGAGGGTCCGACGGATTACCCGTTTCCCATCCCGATAGGTATTGAAGAACCCGATTACCCGTTCGGGTTGTTGGAAGGGTTGAATCAGTCCATTCAGTAGGATCCGATCGAAACATCGATATCCGAACTCGATGCTACTCTTGTGGTGCTCGTAGAAAGCGTTCATGGCGATCTCCTGTGTAGTCGAATACCCAGAAGACTACCGCCATGAACGCTTCTACGGCATCACTCCGGGAAAGCCATAGCACTCGATGGGATATCAAGGGCGATAGCCCTTGGCTAGTTAGAAATTACCCTCGCCGGTGGCTGTTAACCAATCTGCACTTGCCACGTCTAACTGCACAAGAACCGGCTTTCCTTCGAGAAGCGTTGAAGAATCGGGGAACGTGGGAACGAGTTCTTGCGTATAGATTTCTAAGCGGGGTTCTGCCCCTCGCCTGGTGGTCTAGAGGAACTTGACTCGGGAAACCGCAGAGCTTTGTGCCTGCGGCTTAGGACTCGTTGTAATCGGTGTCGCGCAATTGAAGTGGGGCTGTGATTCATTCGTTCGAATGGGGGGATAGATATGGAAAATGGGCAGAAGAGCAACGGCTCGCTCCGACCAGTCGAGAGGTATGACGTGGGCCACGTGCAGGAAGTGATTCGGCAGGCGCACGGAGAACTGCGCCAGCTGTTGCAACAGCGCGCAGAAATCATGAAACGCATCGGCACCGTCAAGCAGACCATCTCCGGTCTGGCGAATCTGTTTGGCGATGCGGTCTTGACCGAGGAACTGATGGAACTGGTCGACCGCAAGAGCAGCGGCCGCCAGCCGGGCTTCACCAAAGCCTGTCGGATGATCCTGATGCAGGCCGGACACGCCATGAATGCGCGCGACATCTGCGACTATTTCCAGCAGAAGATGCCAACCTTGCTGGCGCGCCACAAGGATCCCATGGCGTCGGTCACCACCGTGCTGAACCGCTTGGTGGAATATGGTGAGGCGCAGGCCGTAGTGTCCAATGGTAGACGCGCGTGGCGCTGGGTGGCAGATCTGCCCACGGAGGTTCCGGCGGTAGGCAGCGAAGCAGGCCTGGTTGCTTAATGGAGTCGAGGAGGCAAACGACGCTCGGCTAACCAGCTGAGCGTCCAAGCCTGTTCTTCGTGCTGCCTTAGCCCGGCGGCAGCAACATTCCTTTTTCCAGATGCCGCGTCACGTGCGCGTACGATGCGGCATGTGGATCGTGCGTCACCATCACAATCGTCTTGTGGAAATCCTCGTTCAACCTCTTCAGAATCTCTAACACTTCGGTCGCGGAATGGCTGTCCAGATCGCCCGTGGGCTCGTCGGCGAGTAACAAAGTCGGATCGCTCACAATCGCCCGGGCGATCGCCACGCGCTGCTCCTGTCCACCGGAGAGTTGCTTGGGCAGGTGGCCGACTCGATCTTCCAACCCAACCAGCTTAAGTGCGGTCAATACGTGGTCACGACGTTGCTGAGAAGTCAGTTTCGTCAGCAGCAGCGGCAGTTCCACGTTCTCAAAAGCTGTGAGCACCGGAATCAGGTTGAATGTCTGAAACACGTAGCCGATGTGTTCGTTGCGCCAGCGCGCAATCTGCGAGTCGCTGAAGCGGAAAATATCCTGCCCCTGCACCAGCAGTTCGCCGCTGGTCGGTCGGTCGATGGCTGCGATCATATTCAGCAGCGTGGTCTTGCCCGATCCTGACGGACCCATCAGGGCAAGGAATTCACCCTTGGCGATGTCGATCGACACGTCGTCGAGCGCGGTCACTTGGAAGGCATCGCGTTTGAAGACCTTGCTTACGCCGCGAACCTGTACGACTTTCGTTCCCGTGGCAACGTTGGGTTGGGTAGCTGTGCTCATGATTGCCCCTTAATTTTAATTTTGTCTCCATCTTTCAAAGTCGCGGGAGCGGCTGTAACCACGCTTTCGCCCCCGACTAGCCCGTCGACGAGCGCTCCATCGCTGCGCTGTCCCACGACGTGAACTTCGCGGGCGACAACTTTTCCGTTATAGACGATCAGTACAATTTTCTTGCCGTCACGATCCCGAATCGCGGTTGTCGGCACGTAGACTCCCGTGGGTTCCTTGGAAGTCTTCGGCGCTTCGTTGGCCAGGAACTTCACTGTTGCGTTCATTTCGGGCCGCAGCTGAACATCAGGATACTTGCCCGGATTGAGCACCTGCACCTTCACCTGCACGGTCGCCTTCTGCCGGTTGGCTTCGGGCGAGATTTGCGCGATGACCCCGTCATATTGCTTGTCGGGATAGGCATCGGTGGTCACGCTCGCCTTCTGCGTCGGACCAAGGCGGGCGAAGTCCGCCTGCGCGATATCGAGTTCCACCTGCAGGTCGTTCAGGTCCGCGAGAGAGACAACCGAACCCTGTGGGCCGCCCGCCGCCGCGCTGGCAAACTGCGCCGTTATGAGTTCTCCCTTTTCTGCCGTGCGGTCGAGGATCGTTCCGGTTACAGGTGCGCGAATGACGGTGGCGTCGAGCTGCGATTGCGCATAATCCAACTGCCCCTGCGCCTGCATCAGCGCGCCCTGCGCCCGGGCAATCTCTTCTGCTCGCGGGCCAATCTTGGAAAGCTGAAATGCCTTCTCCAGAGAATTCGAGCGCTGCTGATCCGCTTCGAACTTCGCCGTGGCATCGTCCAGTTGCTGCCGTGAAACCACGCCGCTGCCTGCCAGTTCCTTCGTGCGATCGAGTGTCAACTTATCGTTGGCCAGCGTGGCGCGCGCTTCGTCGAGATTATGCTGCGCCTGCTGCACTTCCTCGGGGCGCGACCCATGCTGCAGTTCGTCAAGATAGGCGCGAGCATTGGCCACTGCACCCTTGGCCTGCCCATACGCAGCGCGGAACTCCTGATCTTCCAAGCGCACCAGTATCTGGCCTTCTTTCACCTTGTCGCCTTTTTCCACGCCGATCCACGCCAATCGGCCAGTGACCTTGGAGTTCACATTGATGGTGTGATGCGCCACGATGTAGCCGGTAGCCGAGAGCACGGTGCCGCCGGCGTCGTTGCCGCTGGTCTCTGCGGTCGCGCGGACGACCTCGACTTCCGGAGTATCGGACGAGAACGCGCGGTAGGCGATTGTGATCACGCCCAGCAATACCACCACCGCAATTCCAACGAGGATGTAGCGGCGCGCCCAGGCCGGCGGCTCTCCGCCAGAACCGGCACGCTGCGTGCGGTCAATGCGCAAGCTCTGCAGGTCTTCGTGCTTAGTGTCAATCGCCATAAGAATGATTACGCTCTAACTCCCCAAATAGTTTCCCGCTCCAGTTAGCTGCGCAGGGCGTTGAGAATATTCTGCCGCGCCGCATGCCACGCGGGAGCAAGCCCGCCCACAAATCCCATGATCAGAGCGAAGGCAATTGCATATCCCGCCACCTGCGGCGTGATCCGCAGCGCGAACACCACTTCGCTGAACGTGACGGCGTTCGACGTGCCGGTCTGCATCCCGTTAAAAGGAAGCATCAACAAAATTCCTGCCGCGGCGCCGAGCAAGGCTAGCAGCAAAGACTCCAGCACAAACGATGTCAGGATCGCAGGCCGCGAGAAGCCGATCACGCGCAGTGTAGCAATCTCGCGTCCGCGGTACGCCACCGCGGCATACATCGTATTCATAGCCGCGAAAATCGAGCCGATCGCCATGATGAAACCCACCACAATGCCAATGACTTTGATCGGTGCGCCAGAACTGGTCTGCTTGGCGTAATAGTCCTTTTCGAGTACGCCTTCCAGCTTCAACCGTTGATCGTCGCTGACCCGGTTCTTGAGAGCTTCGGCAGAGATGGGATCGGTCGCGCGCAGGTACGCCGACGAATAACCGCCCTGCCGATCGAAATCCGATGCCATTTGATTTACGTCGCCCCAAACTTCGGACTCGTATGCCGATCCGCCCGCGTCAAACACTCCCACAACCGTCCACGATCCCTTGCCAAACTCCATGGTGTCGCCGATGTTGGCGTGAGAAAAGCGCCCCTGAATCGATTTGCTGACCACCACTTCCCGCTGTCCCGTCTGAAACCAGCGTCCCTCCACCAGTTTCACGCTCGGTGGCTTTCCTGGCGCGTCGGATGTCTGGCGCATTTCAAGACCATCGGGCATCATGCCCCGCACGGTGACGTTGACTTCGCCGGTGCCGTCTTTGCGCGGTAGGATGATGACCACCACCCACTCGCCCGACGCCATCGGTTCGCCATGACTGTCTTTCGCAATGCCGGGGAGCGTCTTCAACGTAGGGAACAGCGCCGCATCGAACCCGCCCGAAAGCTCAGCTTCCGATCCCTTGCGCAGCACGAGTACATTCTTCGCGCTGCCGCTGCTGACAAACGCGCGGTTCAAGCCCGCGATGAGTGCCATCAGAAAGATCGCTGTCGTGACAGTGAGCGCGATGCCCAGAGCTGTCATGACCGTGAGCCCCTTGCGGAGCCTTAGATTGCGAACGTTATAGCTGATCGGTATCGCCATAGTTAAGTCTCAACTCAGCCGATGTGGCGCAGTCCGTCGACAATTTTCATGCGCGACGCGTTGTATGCCGGCAAGTAGCCACTCACCAGTCCTAATATCAGGGACACCAGCAGCGACAGCCCTGCCGTTGCCCATTTGACCTTCATGTTGAGCGGGATTCCCAGCCCGATGAACCTGTGTGTCAAACCCGAGATCACGGGAATTGCCACTAGTACTCCAACCACTCCGCCCGCGAGGGCAAGCGCCACCGATTCGCCGACAAAGATCGACAGCACCCGCTGGCGCGTGAAGCCCAGTGTTTTCAGCACGGCCACTTCGCGCGTCCGGCTGCGCACCGACATCGCCATCGTGTTCGCCGAAACTAACATGATGGTGAACACGACGGCTCCGCAAATCCCGAGAATGAATGCCTTGATGTTCCCCAGCGACGCGACAAAACCTAACTGAAATGCCCTCTCGCTCTCGGTCTTGGTCTGCAGCGGAGAGTTGCGGAACATGCCGTCAATCTCTTGCGATGCGCGCGAAACGTTGTCGGCCGAGTCGATTTGCGCGGCGTACCAGCCGGCTTGCCCCTTGAACCAGGGAACTGCTTCCTCCAGATACTTGGCGTTGAAGTAAAGCGCATTCTGAGGCGGATCGCGGTGATAGATGCCGCGAATCGTCAGATCAAGGTTCGTAGGGAAAATATTCGCCTGCAAGGTAACGCGGTCGCCGATCTTCCAGCCGTACTTGCTCGCTAGCGTCACATCCACGATAGCGCCGGCTCGATCCTGCTGCCATGCCTTCACTTGATCCGGCGGAATGATCTTGTCTGACGCCACTTTCAGATACTCGTCTGGATCGGTGGCGAGTTGGGCAAAGAAGTGTTCCGGCCGGTCATCGATATAGCGTCCTCCGAACCAGGTGATCGGCGCCACTGCCGTGACTCCCTGAACACTGCGGATCTTATCGCGGTAGAACGCCGGCAGAAAAAACGCCAGCGAGACGCGGTCGCGGATAATCAGGCGCCGCGATGCCTCCGGCGCGACTTGGTCCACATAGAACGAGCGCCAGATGCAGATCATCAACGTGAGCAACAGCAGCGAGAAGCTAATGCTGATCATGGTCAGCACGCTGCGCCGCTTGTTCCGGAATGTATTGCGCACGACAAAACTGCCCAACGTCATGACTTCACCCGATGTGCCGTAATCCGTCGACAATGTTGATCTGCGAAGCGGTGTAGGAAGGCACGGCCGAACTAAGCAGCCCAACTAAACCGGAGGTCAGGATCGCAGCAATCCAGATCCCGAGCGTTACCTTCATGGGGAAGAAGCTGAAAAACTGCGGAGAATGGGTTAAGCCGTATACCATCAGCCATCCGAGGGCCGCACCGATCAGGCCGCCTGCCAGCGACAAAGCCACCGCTTCGCTGACGAACAACCCCAGGACGCCGCGCTTGGTGAATCCCAGCGTTTTCAAAACCGCGACTTCGCGGGTTCGTTCGCGGATCGACATCGCCATGGTGTTGGCTGATACGAGCAACGTCGCGAACACCACCGCCGAGCAGATGCTCAGGATGAACGCCTTCACATTGCCCATCATGGCCACGAACTCCAGACCGAACGCTTTCTCACTTTCCGTCTTGGTGGGTTGAGGCGAGTCGCGGAACGTGCCGTCTACGGCGCCTGCGATTTTACTCACGTCCTCCGGGGAGTTCGCCAGAATACTGAAAGTGCCCGCCTGTCCCTTGAAAAACGCGACCGCTTCTTCCACATACTTCGCGTTGAAGTAAACCGACTTGTTGTCAGGATTCGTGTGGAAAATGCCGCGCACGATCAGTTCGAGATTGACGGGATAGATGGTCCCTTGCAGCACAATCCGGTCCCCCAGTTTCCATCCGTACTTCGTGGCGAGGGAGTCATTCACAATCACGCCCTGCCGGTCGCGCTGCCACGCCGTGACCTGTTCCGCGGGAATAGAGAGGTCCCGATACACTTTGAAGAATTCATCCGGGTCGGTGCCGAACTGTGCGAAGAAGTTTTCCGGCTTCTGGTCTTTGTAAATTCCGCCGAACCATGAGACCGGTACCACCGCCACCACCCCGGGGATCGCTCGAATCTTCTCCCGGTAGTAGCCGGGTAGAGAGAACGTCAAAGACACGCGATGCCGCACGACCAGTCTCTCCGCTGATTCCGCACTGCCCTGGTCCAGATAAAACGCTCGCCAGATCGTCATCATCAGCGTCAGCAGGAGCAAAGAGAAAGCGATGCTCAACACCGTCAGGATGCTGCGGCGTTTGTTGCGGAACGCATTCTTCGTAACAAACCGGGTCAATGTCATCGGCGCACTCCAGAGGGAACAGGGAACTGGACGCAGGAGGTAGGCACGTCCCAGCCCACCAAGAATAGACGATGAACCGTGCTATCGACAACCGCGCCGGATTCGATTTTTTGCGACATAGAGATGCTCAATCCCACGAACGACGCCTCTTCGTTTTCCATACTTTCGCACCCCGCTCGCGATCGCCAGTGGAGATCGTCATCAGGGTGGGATGACAAATGTCACACAAAGCCCCATGTGACCATTAAATCCGCTGAATGGCGATAAGGTTACGGTGAAATTAAGGGCTTTACTTATATCGGAGAACTAAGGAAGGCAGCGAGGTCCCGCATACTTCCTGACAAAACAAGCCGGCACCGTCTAGGCAGCAGCCTCTGGGCTGGGTTTCGTCTTTCGCGCGGGCTGGCTCTTCTGCATCGCGGCGGATTTCCGTTTCTGTTTGCGGGCTTCCTTGCGGCGCATCTTGGCCATCCACTCGCGCGAATACATGGTCCCGCGACACTTGCGGGAACCGCAGTGGCACGGCGCGGGATCGTCATCGTCGTAGAGGTTGTAGTCCCATACCAGTTCTTCCCCGGCGGCGATGTCGCGGATCGCAAAGAGCCAGACGTGGCCCTTGATCTCGTCAACTTCGCAGTTGGGGTCGCAGGAGTGGTTCAGATAAGCGCCCAGACCGTGTCCATCAATAACAGTCTTGCCATCGTCGAGTCCGTATAGATACGTGCGAGAAACGCCGTCATAACGGCGGTCTGCTTCTTCGGCAGTGATGCGTTCACCCGCGTACTCGACCAGGCGAGTTCCTCTACGGATGGGCTTCGAGGTGTAGACACCGACGGAGTGAATGGGCGAAGGGCGGACGACTAAAGACATGAACTAATTTCGCATGACCGGGCAGTTTTGGGGAATGTGAAAATCGTCAGTCAGTGGATTTTTTTCTGTAAGGGTTGCTCCCAGCCTGTCGCAGCTCTTCCGGCATCTTCCCGCTCTACTCGTAGACGGAACTGCCGAATCCTTGTTTGCGTGCAGACTCCTGCATGCTTTCCAGTTGTTTTTTCTGCTCCTCCAGTTGCGTCTTCATGGATTCCACCTGATCTTGCTTTTCCTTCTGACGCTCGTTCCACTGCACGCAATTGGCAACACAGTTTCCGCCGGCATAGTGGACGGACTCGCTGAGGTCGGCAATCTCGCCCTCCAAACTCGCGATGGCGCTCTTTTGGGCCTGAATTTGCGATTTCAATTGTTCCGCTCGAGCGTCTCGGTCGCTCGAACTTAGTGCGGCATCAGGCTCGTTCGTGGTTTGAGGAGCGCCTGCGGCCGTCTTGGTCGGTGTTAGATGCGGCGGGATCTCGTCGTTGGTGATGACGTGAGGCGACTTGGGTTGCGCGTTTTTCGCGTTCGCGTCAGTGCCCGCAGCTTGCTTGCTAGAAGCGTCCTTGGCGGACGCGTCTTTCGCTGGCGCATCCTTCTGCTGTTTTTGCTGACGGGTTTGGCGAGCCACGTCTCCCAGAGATTGCGAATCCTGACCGTAAGCCGTGAAAGCGCACAGTAGCGCACTGGCTGCCAGCAAAGTGAAAACGCGTCGCGTCGGCATGGAGAAACCTCCGGTAGCAATATTTTTTGAAGGGACGTTTGCTTCGACAATGCTATCGCTGGGGGCGCTCGGGCAGAGGTTACGTTCGTACAGTGTTCAGCGAGCTCCAACCATTGCATAACGGGCGATCAGTGCATCCAGCTTTGCGAGCAGGGCCCCATTCCCCTGTCGCGGGTATTGCTCCAGCGCTTCGCGGTAATGCGGAAGATTGTACAGAAATGCTTCGACCCGCTCTTTATTCAGATCTTCCCAGTAAGCGCCGTAGCCGGACTTTTCCAGCCAGTACGCATTAAAGATCTGCTCGAACTGGTGGCTCACCGGCACAGCCAGGTACGGTTTGCCCAAATGCAAGGCCTCGGTGACCAGCGAAAATCCGGAGTTGGCCACCACGGCGCGGGCGCTGGTCAGGTCAGCGAAGAAGCCTTCCAGGGATGGCTTCTTATAAAGGATATTTCCGTCCTGCCCCACCCGTCCGAAGCCGTAGGCAATGAAGCGGCACCGAACCGAGTTCAACAACTTTGCGAGAGCCGGCGCGGGTGAGGTCACGTAGACCAGCACGTGGTCGCTTTGCGTAGGAGTGGCGTCGAGGATTTCCTGCCGCAGCAGGGGAGGGAACAGGAAGGTATTGCGCTTGCGAATCGGTGCGCTGAAGAACGAAATAACAAGGTACGCATTCGCGCGCGGCGTCATCAAGCGGGTCACAAGTTTGGCGGCTGCCGCGTCGCCCCGGTATTGCTTTGGATAGGAAACCACGGCATTCGTCAGGCAGTGCTGGTTGTCGATGGAAATGACCGGGAGCCCTTTCCTGTGCCCGATATGACAGGTGAGCGGCTCGAAGTCTGTGATGACTAGGTCGGTATTCCATTCGTCGACCAGTTCCTTGAGCCACGACAGGCTCCTAGCGGCTTGCGGCACCGTAATCAAATTCTTGGCGATTGTGCGTTTGTAGCGCACGCGATTATTAAGATAGGCGAACCGAAACCCATAGATCTCGGTAACGTCAAATTGGCTTTTTAGATTTTGCAGGCCGCGGTCAAACGAGGCTACGTGGACAATGTGCCCCTGGGAGACCAGATGGGACAGCACTTCTTTGGCTCGGGTGGAGTGTCCCGCACCTTCGCCGTTGACGCCATAAAGAATGTTGGCCATGGGATCGCAGGCGAGTATACCCCGTCAAGACGTTTATGCTTGGTCCGCTCTTGTTAGCTTCCTGGCGGTTTGGGCGGCGCTTCCTTTGAGTTGGTCGAACCAGACTCGATGGATGCAGTCCGGATCCTCCGGGCTTAGCTTGAAAAAATCCCATACTCAGTAATTGCGCTGTACGCCGCCCACAGTGTGCCCTGCACGAGCAGCGAATCGTTCCCTCTACCTTCTTCGAACAAGCGTTGGCACTCTTGCAGATGGAAACTCTTTTCGCTGGTGGCTTTTGATGCTTCTCCTTCGGTTCTCCTGAGATTGTTGAGCTTGTTAATCCAGTCGTCCAGGACGACGTTCAAATAGCGTCGCAACCGTTCCTGATTCAGCTTGACTCGAGCCATCGCCTTAAACTCACTGATGCGCTCTTCGAATTGCCGTTCCATCTCATGCATAGCGTCGACTAACGGGACTTCGAAACGCCTCGGCCTGTCTTTCGGGATCGTCACCCGCGGATTGGGGTTGTGGAAGTCCTCCCGGGCGACTGTGTTCGCACCCGTGAGTCGGACAGGCAGGTAGGCTAAACGGTAATGGCAGGTCGCGGGACTGTGGAGAAGCAACAAGAATCTGCCGATGGAATCAGCTGGCACGACATCCGAATCGCCAGAGAGGCGGAGGATCATCCAGGGCCATGTGTTCTCTCCAATAACGCCTGCTGCGTCGTAAGATGCTGCCCCGTTCGAAACGATAGGATCTAACAAGCCGAACGCTTCATGTGTCTGCATAGGTTCGTCGCCTTCTCGAACCGTCCCAAGCAAACCGCCTTCGCCTCTGTCCCACAAGTCTTCGCGGACAACAAAACGCCGCCCGGGCGGAGGGTTATTCCCGCAGAACGACTCGGTCTTAAGAACCCTCCAGTCCAGGCCAGCCTGCTTTAGCGCTTCGGCGGCGGTAGAAGGCTTCCGGAGCTTCGTGCCGTTGGCGTGCCAAGGAACCGTTCGGTCCGTCATCAGCTTATTCTTTCTCTCTTGTGATCTCGGAAGCCCGTCATCGCTGCCCCCAAATTATTGCTGCGTAGTCAGCATTGGCAGTGTAACCGTGTCGACCGTGCCGGGATCGTCGCGGAGCTTGATGTACAGGGTCTTCGCTTTTGTCGGCGGGATGGCCAGTGCATCCTCGACGAAACCTTCCGGGACGCTGACGGCATTGACGAAATCGGAGTCGGTGCTCACAGAGTCCAGCAGGAACAGCTTGTCGCCGCTCAGTGTGCATTGCTTCTCGGGCGCAGGGACACAGCGAATTCCCTTGAGAGCCGGTACCCGCACCAGATTCACGAGCTGTTGCCAGTCGCCGTCAATGTCGTCGGATGTGACCGGACGAACCTTCAGCGGTCCGAACGCCGATGGGCCCAGCAGTTTCATCGGGTCGAGAACCGCGAAAACTGTCCTCGAGTCCTGCAGCGTAAGATTGCCGTCTTTGAAACTCAGGAGCACACGAAAGGACTCGTCGGCGGTCGCGACTTCGATCTTTTCGGTGGGAGGGAAAGTCTCCGGCACCTGCGCCTTGAGAAAGAAATTGAGCCGCCCATCCTGCGGCATTTCATCCTGGCTTCCTAGGCGGACAGTCGGCGGCGGTGCTGTCTGGTCCACTTGCACGCTCTTGCTCAGCACGCTTACGACCGGTCGTTGCGACTCGACCTCCGTCTTGAGATCGAGGATCCGTCCATCTTTAAGCGCCGCGTGGACGACGATCTCGTCTCCGGCATGCAGTTTCGTCAAGGCGGCATTGTCGTGAGTGGTGAGCTTGAGTTCGTCTTGCTGATGAGAGCGTGCAAGCGACTCCGGGACGAAGGGGAGGCCGTTCAGTTCAAGCCTCTCCACCTGATCCAGG
Organism: uncultured Acidobacteriaceae bacterium; assembly: GCA_963832015.1. Classification (GTDB taxonomy): domain Bacteria; phylum Acidobacteriota; class Terriglobia; order Terriglobales; family Acidobacteriaceae; genus Sulfotelmatobacter. The sequence goes on along the minus strand of CAWHSR010000033.1, from coordinate 9,415 downwards.
CGCGTGCCTTTTAGTACTCCGTCGGCATCGCCAGCGTGGATGCTGAAACTGTCGAGCCGGCCGGCCTCGGCATAAGTGTGAAGAGGAAGCTCGTCTGCTTCCCGCAGTCCGAACTTCCTGATCACCATCGTCACCGATCCTGCATTCGCTTTCTGCAACGGGACTTTCACCTCGAGTTCGTCCGGCTTCGTAATCTTCCAATCGGTTTCGAGGGCTTTTCCGAATTCGTCGTTGAGCTTCACTTCACTTACGCAACAAGCGTCTAGGGATTGCAGGTGGAGTGTATCCTCGCGGCCGACGATCAGCGCACTCGCGTCTTTCGAGGCGACAACCCATTGCGCGGGCCGCGAGGCACGCAGCCGGTAGTGTGGTCCATCGAACGTGTGGAAGCCCCATGCTCCGCGCAGGACTCCAGTAGCCTCTCCGTCCAGATCGGCCGACTGCAGCGCCTGCGTCTCAACCAGGAACCCTCCGCGCACCGGATCCGGCTCCGCGGGGACATCGATTCCCGGGCCCGACTTGGCGTCTACGTGGAGAACAAAATTGTGAGCAAGTTCCGTCGCAAACACCAGAGGCGCACCCTCGGCTGGAAGCAGCAGCGAAGACTGCCCCGCGCAAAAGACTTGCGCCGGATCCACCGCACGCAATGGTGGAACTGGGGATGGCCGAACCGGAGGAAGTCCAATTACGATCACCGACTTCGGATTGCGAAAAGACGGCGGATTATTCAGCCGCAGATCCAATTCGTCCTCTTTCGGCAGAGCCAGCGCTGGGATGTATTGGTACTGCGCGGTGTGAGCCGTCCCCAGAATGCGCATGACGTCGACGACCGCTCCAATGTAAGGGCTGTAGTAACCATTACGGGCATTGGGCGTGGAACTGATCTGGGCCAGCAGGTCGGTGGATGGACCTGATGTTAAAGTCGCAACCATCGACTGACTGTGCTGGTCGTCGAGCACCAACTGGTCAGTATTCTGGGTGAGGCACGGTACCTGCTGCGAACTGGGCTTATCGAAGCATTGCTGATCAAGCCGGATGTTCAGACTGCGCGCCAGCAGCATAGTGCGCGCCTTCAACTGTTCGGGATCGCTGACCGCAATCTCGCGAACGGCATCGAGATACTTCTCCAGGCGAGCGCGGTCGAGGCTAGCCTGCACTAGGTCCTGCGAAGCGCGTACGAACGAGCCCGGTTTGCCCCGGACTGCGGTGCGCAAGGTGCTGAAAGCTCCCCCCGTCTCCGGCGCCAGAAAGACCAGAGCCTCCTCGGCCTCATTGGGCACGGTCACGAAGATACCTTCCTCGTGGACCGGCCTGTTCCAGGTTTCGACTCGAGTAAACCAGGAATCGGGAGGCGGGTTGGTGGCTCCGCGAAGAAAAACAACGACCATCAAATAGTGCACCGATTGACTGTCGGGCAGATCAGGATGCACCCAGAGGCGGTCCCCAGCTTGCAGATTGGGCACTTGCGCGATGGGCAGAGTCACACCCGCGCGCTGGACCCGAACATCAAACTTCGGACCGATGAGATCGAAGGCGGCATTGTCCGCAAGAGCCACGCCGACACACGTCAGCGCGATTACGAAGGAGCCAACTAGGAGGGGCCCATGGCGGCGCAGGTGCGACAGGAATCCGATCAAGAAAATATTCTAACCGATTTGCGACTCCAGTTTGGCGCTGCCATAATCTCCTCATGTGCGGACGCTATCGACTCTCACGGCGGAAACAGGTCGTGGAAGAGTATTTCGAGAGTGCGTCAGAAGTCTCGAAGGAAGAAGACTGGAGTCCCCGCTACAACATCGCCCCCACCCAGTCGGTCGCGACGATCCGACAATCCGGGTCGAGCCGAATTCTTTCGATGATGAGGTGGGGGCTTGTGCCCTCGTGGGCCACCGATATCAAGATTGGCAATCAACTCATCAACGGCCGCAGCGAAACCGTGTTGGAAAAGCCAGCCTTCCGGGAGGCTTTCCGTACGCGCCGCTGTCTGATCCCCGCCGACGGCTTTTATGAGTGGAAGAAATCGGGCAAGCAGCGCCAGCCATTTCACTTCGGCATGAAAGACAACTCGCTGTTCGCCTTTGCCGGAGTGTGGGACCGATGGCGGTCACCGGGTGGTCCGATGCTTCAGTCCTGCTCGATCCTGACGACTGCTGCCAACGAATTGCTCGACGGAGTGCATGACCGCATGCCCGTGATCCTTCCCCGCGGGCACTATGAGGCCTGGTTAAAGGCGCCCTCGCCCGAGGCGGAGCGGCTAGCCGAACTGCTTGTGCCCTTCGATGCGGCCTCTATGCGCCGCCATCCCGTCAGTTCCCTCGTCAACAAGCCCGAAAACGACAGCCCGGAATGCGCATTGGAGGTACCGGAGCCTGAAACCCAAACCCAACTCTGGTGAAACGACGCGGAATTGGCGACCTTACACGCGCACGCGCAAAACAAAACGCCCCAGACTCGATTTGAGTCTTGGGACGTTTGTTGATCAGCCCTCCCCCAAGTGCTGCTCAAGAAGAAGCATAGACTCTGCGGCAAGAGTGGAGAATGGCACGAGCGTGCTATCTCTATGCACCGCTAGTGGCAGCCCGGCCAGAGTCTACGGGCCGACCGAGGCGTTTTAACTCCAGTTCTGCCGAGCGCGTCTTCCGGCCAACATTTGTCCGGTGAGGCGAGGGTACATGGAAACGCGTGCCCTTTTTCAACTCATGCCGAGCCGCTCCAGACAATCCCGGCTAGGTCTCAGTGTGCCACGCAGGCAGCAGATTCATTCCGGTCGACCAGATCGCTGGACTTCGTCGTATTTCCGGGGAGGGCGGTTTCTCTTTCTTTGAAACGGAACGTAGCCCAGTTTCAGAGAGTGGAAGCCGGAACGCGCCCTCCAACTGGATTGCGACCGCAAAGTCGCCAGTTTCCTTCGACTGCACCCGAAGAACCTTGCCGTGAGCACTCAACAGAATGCCCGGATCGGGCAGGTGCTCCACTCCAATCGATATCTCCACCGCTGAGCCCTCTGGGATTAAAAAAGAACTCGACAGCAGAATACCGCTCAGGCTGATGTTTTCTGATCGAGCGCGCAGTTCCTTGCGTGCTGCTGCCATCCTGATCAGGACTGGCAAGTGTAAAGGGTAGCGAACGTCTCGTCGTTCTTGCCGCTGGGGGGAGTCCATCGGTTTGCTCCGAATGAAGGATGCCCGGAGCATACGTTGAAGCGCAGTTCGTTCACAGGTATCGGAGGTGCTACGGGTGCAGGAATCAGGCCAATCCGAGGGCCAGCCGAGGACTAGTAATGTGTTACCGCTCCGGCATTTCTGGCGGCTGGCCGATTGATACATGGCGGAAGCGAGTGGGGGTCGAACCCATTCTTAAACGTAGTTTCAAAGAGATGCAGGTCAGCGGATGACACCTAAGACCACGTAAAGCCATGATAGCCACGCAAACAGAGCGCAGATAGAGCGCGCAGGGAGGTCCGAAGTCGCCAGACGTGGGAATCTCAGACCACTATGTTCAGTTCTTCGGGTTGAAAGTCGAGGAGTCTTGATGGGCATCCGCTGCAGGATTACTGTCAACAGGAACCACCACCCATCCTTCTTTTCTGTTGCTTCGGCGTGTCCGTAAGATATACTCCATGGAAAGTGCAGCTTCCCGCCCATTGGAGGCTGATATGCACGGTTTTGCCGAGTACGCTCAATACCTTCAACATCCGCTGACTCTGGTTGGATTTGTCCTCCTTCTGTTCTTCGGAGTCCACCGGGCTTTGCTCCGCTCGCGAGTTCTCCCTCCGCTTACCGCGAGCGGCGGCTCGAAGGTGGTGCAGGCCCTGTTGCGATACGGCTTCATCATCGCCTTGCTGATCATCCTTCTCGGGTTTGCTTTGGAGGCCTACAAGACCGCCCACAAGGGTTCCACGCCGGAGGAAAACGCGAAGGTGATCGCCAAGTTGACCAATTTCTTCCTGCTTACCGATGAGCAGAAGGGCGCTGCCACTCTCAATGCTATCTCCGAGAGCGATCGGCAAAATGTGTCCAGTTCTGTTCGTGAGATCGAAGACATCCTGCGCAGATCGGGAATGAAGCTGACTCCGGAGCAGCTCACCGGGTTGGGTTACGCGTACTTGGTCAGCAATGAGATGGACAAGGCGAAAACAGCCTTTCTCGACGCACTCAAGGAAAATCCATCGCTCACGCAGGCGAACGCGCTGTTGTCGATGGTCAATCAGCTTCAGGCCAACGAATACATCGAGCAGGGGAGGCTGGGCGAGGCGAGGAACGCCCTGGACGCTGCCAAGGGATACGCCCAGGCAGCTCTTTACAATCACTACGGCGATACCAACCTCGGGGACCAGTTGGGATTTGTGTATAAGGATATGGCGCAGAGAGACTTGGCTGCCAACGATCCGGTCGGCACCAACCAGGATCTCGAAAGTGCCCAGTCGATGTTCCAGCAAGGCCTCGGCGTCAAAGCGGACGACGTTTCGGCTCTCAACGGTCTCGGCGGGGTTTATTACTTCAGGAGTGTCTTTCTCAACAGCAATGAACTGGACGACGCAATCAAAGAGCAACTAGCGGCCGTGAAGGTTTTTCCCCAATACACCTTCGCCTGGCATGACCTTGCAGGCGCTCTGTGGGAGAAGTACAAACGCGAAAAGCCTCCCAACCCAACGACGCTGCTCCAGGCGCGCGATGCTCTCGACAAAATGTTCCAGCTGCAGCAAACCAGCGGCGCGCAGAAGCTTCCGCCGGCAAACCTAAAGAAGATGGAGTCGATCCGTGCAGAAGTCGAGGCGGAGATCGCGAAGCTGCCAAAAGGGGCCTTGAACGAAGACGAAGCCAGCCACTTCCAAGTCTCGGGTGTTGGCACTGGGAAGCAGTTGCAGGCCATAAAGAACGCTCTGGTTCAGTACTATGGATACCTGCGGGCACTGGGCGTCACCATACCTGCTGGCGCAGTAAAGGTTCAGGTCACTCCAGCCAACGACCTAAATCAATCCTCGTACGACTATCTCTCTTTTTACGATCCCCCCACCGACAAGATCTTTTTCAAAGTGCAGTATGCCGATCATACGTTCTGGCCTCTGCGCGACTACACATTCCGCGTGCTGGGCGTGGCGAGGACACCGCAGCGGCCGGCGCTCATCGCCATCCTCTCGGGCCTAGCTACCTATTACCCGAGCAGTTCCACTAACAATCCCAACTATGGCCAGGATTTTGCCACCCAGCTCGACCAGTTTCGTCCCCTGGACGGTATCCAGAACGTGCAGGCCCAGAATGCCAGCACGGAGGGTTCGGCCCGGTGGGGTAGCGCTTTCTGGGAATTGCGCTCTTTGCTCAGCCGCGAGTCCGCCGACGCATTGCTGTTCCAAGCCTGGCAACAGATGCTCTCGGCAGATACAGACCAGCCGGATGCCATCGCCTTCGCCTCCCGGGTCATCGATCTGCATAAGGCTGCGGGAGGAGATAAGGGCGACGCCATCCGTCAACTCTTCCAGCACCGCGGGCTCAAATTGTAAAGATTAGCAACGTAAGAACGGTAGCGCGGGAACCTGGGACCGCCCCCGGATCGGCCTCCATTTGTTGTCCGGGCGCAGGGGCGCGGAGTGGGGAGATGGGTGGATGTTGAGTTGGGGCGGAGTGGGCGCGGGCGCGAGGCTGATCGACATTTACTGCGGTCGAATGATGACTTTGACACTCAGGTGATCATGTTGCTTAGTCGTTTATGCACCTCGAAACGAGAATTTTGTTCTCGTTGGATTGGTCAAGCAGCGGCCTTGAGGCCGACGGCGGATAAAAGAGCGTCGAGATCGTCGGTGACTCGTTGATAGAGGCGGTCCAGTTGACAACGTTTGTCCGGGGCGAGGTTGCGATCGCCGGGGAAAGGCTTGAGGAGACCGGCGGTGAGCGGAGCATAGATGCGCTCGAATAGCTTTAGAAAGAGCACGCAGATGGAATAGCCCTTGTGGGCGAGGCGGTAGCGACGAGAGTGGGGCAGTTTGTCTAGCAGGTGCTTGGCGCGCAGTTTGGAGAGATCGTAGCGCAGCGATGCCAAAGAGTATTGGGACTGGGGAAGTCCGAGAGCGTCCAACACCGGCGGGTAGAGATCGGCGGTGGTAAAAGTGGAGCCGGCGGCGATGTTGGCATAGCGGACCAGAGCATGCATGACCGCCAGTTGCCGAGGGTGATCGAGCTTAAGGCCTGGGATCCGCTTTCCGTTGGTCAGGGTGGTGGGCTCAGCCAGTTTTTGGAGCTGGCCGCGATCGATGAAAGTTTCCAGGATGTCTTGCTGCGCATCGTGGTAGTGGTCAATGATCTCGGACATGCGCTGCCGCAGCTGGGGAAGGTTCTCGACGTTCTTATTGACCCCATAATCGGTGACGTCATTAGTGGCCGGCTCGGTTCGTAGCAAGCGGTCATCGCGGACGTATTGCTTGGCGAATCCATGGGCGTAGTGACTGCGAATGACGGGATTGGGAAGATCGAGGTCTTCGAGTTCGGTCTGCAGCTTGCCCTTGTATTGCCGAGTGACTTTGCGGCCAAAGATGAGAGTGATCTTTTTGGGTTGTCCGATGGTTCGGTTCATGTCGAGCAAGCGCTCGGCGAACTGGTCGACGGCGGCGCGGCGGAAGAAGATCAGGTTGTCGCAAAGCTCGACCTGAGAGAAGAAGAGCCGGGGCTGGCAGCCAGCCTGTCGCCGCTCCTGGGAGGAGAAGAAGGGAGTAAAGGCGGTCAGCCACTTCTGCCCGCAGCGCAATAAATCTTGGGCGGTCAAAGAGTCGGCGAGTTGTTGTAACCGTTCGGGGTGGGAGCATTGCAGGAAGGCGTTTTTGCATTGCCGAAAGGAGATGCCCTCCTGCTGCATGCGAAGAGCCAGCCAATGATGCTGATTCAGGCATACTCGGGCGGAGAAAGGAAAGTAAGGACACATGCGGACAAACATGGGCCCCCAGTGTTGGTCGTTGAGATAGAAATTGTATTGATTCACCCAGCGCTGCTTCAGTTCCAGATGCGGGCATTGGTTCTGCTTTCCGCCAATGGCAACGAGGATGCGAGCGGGTTCCCGAGCTTTCAGAATGACGGCCACATGATCGGCGTCGGTCTTTTGCAAGTACGGCAGCACGAAATCGTCGCGCCGCTCCTGCTGCGGAGCTTCGACGATGGGTGCCCCCCATCTCTCCGCACGATTGATAACCCAATGGTGGAACTGGTCGGCAATCTCGGTGAGGGTCCGACGGATTACACGTTTCCCATCCCGATAGGTATTGAAGAACCCGATTACCCGTTCGGGTTGTTGGAAGGGTTGAATCAGTCCATTCAGTAGGATCCGATCGAAACATCGATATCCGAACTCGATGCTACTCTTGTGGTGCTCGTAGAAAGCGTTCATGGCGATCTCCTGTGTAGTCGAATACCCAGAAGACTACCGCCATGAACGCTTCTACGGCATCACTCCAGGAAAGCCATAGCACTCGATGGGATATCAAGGGCGATAGCCCTTGGCTAGTTAGATAGGTCATTTTCCAGACCGCGCGGATTCTTTAACCGGTGGTTAGGATCGTAAACGAAACATACCAGTGCATTGCAGTCGGACCTCTGCGCGTAGTGATTGATATCGATGATGAGTTCCTCCCCGAGCTTGCCGTCGGTCAGGCCGTCACGCGTCATCTTTGTCTCAAACAACACAGACTCGTTTTTCAGGAAGAAGTCCACTCTCGTCGCCTTTCCCGCGTAGCTCCGTCACTACTCTTCGGGACGGATGTCATCAAAGCGAGTCTCCAACAGGGCGGCGCAGAGGTATTGCTCGTCGTATTCATCCTTAATCAGAAACGGTCCTCGCTCAGCACGCCGATCACGCAGCCGCAAGGCGACCCGGTCGAACGAGTCGCACAACTGCACGAGGCGAGCCGTTGCACCGTGAAGGTCCAGTTCCATCTTCTGTCCAGGATTTCGGCGGTTCTCTTCAATTCTTAAGGTTTCCAGGAATTCAGCGAAGCGGTTCACGTCCTGAACGGTGATCTCCCATCTTCCTTCCCACCCGCTCATGCCCCACTTGTGGTACTCCATCGATGCGATTGCCGACTGCTTTTGCAAAAACTTCAGAGCCTTACTGCGCAGGTCCGCATACCGGTAAGTGAGGTTCACAGAAATCGCCGGATAGAGTGTCGGATACCGGGGAGCTGCCGGTGGGCTCAATCTGTTCTCCGACTGTGCTCCATCGTTTCGATGGCGTTACCTATCAACAGCTTGCAGCGTATGGCGGTGTCCCAAACCGCTCGTCGGCGTGGGATCAACTGCGCCGCTCAAGCCGCCATCGAGCGATGGCGCTTTGGAGGGCTCGCTCAATCCGTGTTCCGCGACGGCTGAAACCGAGCGCCGCAACCATTTCATCGATGATCTCGTCATCGGTCCTCAATTTGCCATTGGAAGCGATCCAACGCAATACTTGGGTCAACTCGGCAGGGCTGTAGTGGTTGATGGAAGTGCGCACCGGTATTGACGGCCTCGGCTCTCGATTCAGCACGGTAGTTGATGAAGCATGCGCTCGACTGTTTCCATTCCCGTTATGGTTGTTAGGTGTGACGCCGCGGTCTAGCCTGTCGGCGAAATCAGCGCCTTCTTGGAAAGACTTGAGCGCTCTCTGGATTTCTCCTTCCTTTCGCATGAACCAATCGGTGGACCAGATGCGGTGAAATCTCCATCCCAGGTTCTCTAATTGCTGCTGCCTGAGGCGATCTCGGTCTCTGGCGGTGTAGCTTGAATGGTAGCTCGCTCCGTCGCACTCGATCGCGAGCACATATCTCCCAGGTCTCTCTGGATGTTCGGCCACCATGTCGATCCGGAACTGAGAGGCACCCATCTGCGGAATCAGCCTTAGTCCCACTGCGCTTAGGCAATCGAACACTTCGGCTTCAAACGCATTCAGCGGTTCTGACGTGCATATTCTCTCCCGTGTTGTTCTCACCCCGATCGCAGTTTGACGGGATAGGAGGTAGGAGGTTTCGAAACTGCCCTCCATAGTAACGAGCTGGTAAACACCCTTCCCCTCCCCTGATTCTCGCAGCCTGCCGCCCGCCCGCGCGCGCAGCCGGTCGCCTGTGACGCAGTTAACGACATCCCCTAGAGCAGAGGCTGGTGCGATTCGTTGCTCTGCATTTGCTGAATATAAGCCCACGCTCCAACTCATTATCGGATTTTTGTCTCCGTATCCTCACCGATTTTGCGCCATAAGCTGGAGAAGATTTCGTGATCTGCAGCGTTCACGGGCAACTGCTCAACATGGGATAAAAGAGAGAAGTGCTTGCCAAAATGTAGATGAAGAAAACTGACCGCGAACGCGAGGATTTCTACTGCTACATCCTCGCGCGGATTAACTGTTTTCGCGAAGCTCTATGACGAATGCGCCGCGGTAATGACATCGAATCGGAAGAATA
>CAWHSR010000032.1:0-83209 GCA_963832015.1 uncultured Acidobacteriaceae bacterium | reverse complement strand
CAATTGACCAACGGGGAATCGACCTACTGCTTTTCCGACGGAGGAACATCGGTCAGCACGCGTGTCTCTGCTCGGAATAAGTGATAGTTGTCAAAGGCCATATCGTTCAGCATGCTGAAGGGACTAAAAGTTCTGAACCATTATTCCCAACCCGTGAGCGCGAAAATGCTCACGGCCCTCGACCTCCAGACAGCGAGGCTCCTCACGGGGCAGATGTAGGTCTTTCCTCCAAGCTCGACGGGGCCGTAATCGACTAAGATGTCAGACCGGACAAGAGGCAATCCTTGGTTCAGGTCTGCTTGGATCGTCAGGCGAAGGACCGCGCCGGTCGCTGGATCGATCATGATTTCCCCGTGATACCCCTGCTCGATTTGCAGACGAGTCGTCCCGTCCCCTTCGGGAAGACAGCAGTATCCGACTCGAAAGTGCGATTTCTCCTGCGGGATTACGTAGCTGAATACGGCTCGAAGCCGATCCGCGTCCCGCTCCCAGCGCTTCCAACTGGATTGCTGCTGGCGATCGCGTCGTTTGCTGCACCGAGAATGGGGCCGAACGTACCATAGGCAGTCAGATACGGTTCGACCGTTTTTGCTTTGGAGCGTTCCGCCGCTACTGAATTCACTTCCTCGCGGCCTCGGCGGTAAAGCACTGCCGCCTTGGAACTCTCCACCATATGCAAGGGTTCATGCAATCCTGGAACCCTCATCGTCGGCTGCGGGCGTTTCCTCATAACGAACTGTGGTACGCGTAGCGAAGAAATTTGGCAGCTTGGGAATCGTTTCGTTCAGATATTCGTCGGCCAGCGAGATCATGCTTCGCTGTGAACTGGCGTCTGGCGCAGCGTCGCCAGGAATCTCTGCTGACGGGGGAGCCAAGAATACCGATGATCGGCTAACGCGACCAAGGCCTCCCGCGCTTTCGGTCCGCGCAAATCGCCTGACCAGGACGAGAGCTTTGTCCTACTCAACTGTTCGGTTAGTTCCAGATTGGAGAGCCGCTGCGCCACCTCACGATCCGACTTGCCGTGGGCAGCGTTGAGCACCTCCTCTAACTGCTCGACCGTGAGGTGCTTCGCCACGACGTTCGGTTGATCCCGATAATACGGCTGATCGTAATAGCCAGTGACGGTGCGGGCCGTCAATCCTGAAGTACCGACTCGCACGTTGAGGTCGTGATAGTCGTTCGGATGATCTGCAGGAGACGGGTTAAACGACACCGTATAGAAAGTGCTGTCCTCGTCGACACGCCTTGCGATTTCGCTGGCCAGGTCGTTCGTTGCTTCCAGCACGCCACCGCCGCTTTGCACTGCGAGCACCTTTCTATCCAAGACGTTGAATTCCGCCTCGCGGACAGATTTCACGCCATTCAGGAAGTCCTTATAGCGGAGGGCACGCGGATCGTGGTCGTTCTCCCCTTCCGAAAAGCTGTAGAGAGTGATGCGGGCCTCTCGCAGCAGGGTTGAAAACCACACAATCATGTTGAAAACCCGCTGCTGTTCGAAGGGTGTTCCGTTCTCTTCGCGGCGCGGTCCGATCCAGACAAGCAGCTTTCTGCCCGGTTTCTGCCTTTCACTCGTGGCAATGTCCCCGAGTGCCTTCAGCGCCAGCAGGCCGGGCGGATCTGGTTGAGGGCTCGAGCTGAAATGGGTGGCTGGGCCCACAGCCTTGCGAATCGGGCGGAGCTGACCATCATGAGCGATTTGCTCGGCCAAGGCTTTCCCGTCCCTCGAAGGCTCGGCCACCAACCATAGGCCGGAATCGAGAAGCTTGAAGATGGACACGGGTCGAGACAGATGCCCGCCATTTCGCCCCAGGAATTTTTCAACCTCCTCGCGTTCATGGGACGCGAGCATGCCCGGCATGCGGAGAGTATCGATCACCAGAATGACTTCGACGGGCAGGTCTGACGTGGCTGAGGTTCCATCGAATGCATGAAAGGAGAGAATCTTGCCTGGCTGGCCGTTGTCCAGCAAGGTCAGGTCTGTTGGGCCGAGACTCGGGACCGGTTTCCCCGACCTGTCGGTCACTACAACATCAACCTTGATCAAGCCCTCTGCAGCGGCAGAAGTGTGCTCGGACGATTGGTTGGGCGCAGTGCTCATCTGCGTAGCTGTCGCTTCAGACTGTGCCGGAGAGGCAGTCTGCGCGCTAAGAGCAGCCGCAAGACCGAGGGCCGCCCATAGAGCTACTAAGATACTGGAGCCTGACGGGCGCAAATTGCTCCTTTTGAATCGCACTGCCGCCGATTCGACGAAGGACCACATCCCATTTCCTTTGTTTGATGCTCAGAGTTTACTTCAGTTTGGTCGATTGGCAGTAGCACGTGTTCGGTTGGTGATGAATGATGGGATGTTGGATGCGGCCGAGGCGCGGGCCGGGCGCCCGCGCCACTTTCGTCTCTTTTTCCTTACTGAATCAGCGTGCCTCCGTTGCCGCCGTTGGGTTCGGCGTCTGGAGCGATCACTACCGCTGCGGCTACGCGGTCGCCGGGCTCCATGTTCAGGAGTCTCACGCCTTGGGCGTTGCGGCCGGATTCGCGGATCGTGGTTGAGTCCATGCGGATGATTTTGCCGTAGTGGCTGATCAGCATGACTTCGGAGGTTTCGTCGACCTGCGCGATGGCGACGACTTTGCCGACCCGCTCGGTGGTCTTTACGTTGATCACGCCTTTGCCGCCACGGTTGGTTAAGCGGTATTCGTCGGCGGGAGTGCGCTTGCCGTAGCCGTTTTCGGTGACCGAGAGGATCAACTTGCCTTTGACCGCGACGTCGATCACTTCCGGTTCGCCTTCGACTTTTTCCTTGGGAGGCGCAGGAGCGTCGGGCTTGGTGGTGGTGGCCATGCCGACTACGTAGTCGTTCTTTTCCAGGTCGATGCCCCAGACGCCGAAGGCTGCGCGGCCCATGGGCCGGACGTGGCTTTCGTCGAAGCGGACAGCCATGCCTTCGTGGCTTGCCAGGAACACGATCTGATTGCCGTCGGTGATGCGGGCTGCGACCAGTTCGTCTCCTTCTTCGATTCCGATGGCGTTGATGCCGTTGGAGCGCACGTGCATGAACTCGCGGACCTCAGACTTCTTCACGAGACCGTTGCGCGTGGCAAAGAAGACGTACTTGTTTTCTTCTTCAAGGTTGCGAACCGCGACCATCGTCTTGACGGTCTCGCCGGGTTGCAGGCCGACGAGGTTGCCGATGTGCTTGCCCTTGCCCGCGGCGCTGACGTCGGGAATTTCGTAGACCTTGAGCCAGTAGACGCGGCCCTTGTTGGTGAAGATCAGGATGTAGGCGTGCGTCGAGGCGATGAAGAGATGCTCGACGAAATCCTCGTCGCGCGTCTTCATGCCAGTGCGGCCCGTGCCTCCACGGCGCTGCATGCGGTAGGTGGAGATGGGAGTGCGCTTCATGTAGCCGGAGTGGCTGACGGTGACGGCTACCTGTTCGTCGGCGATGAGGTCTTCGAGAACGATCTCAGCGGCTTCGTCTTCGATGCGCGTGCGGCGCTCGTCGCCGTAGGCCTTCTTCACTTCCTCCAGCTCTTTGATGATGACTTTGCGCAGCTTCGTCTCGGAGCCGAGGATCGATTCGTACTCGGCGATGTTGTCGCGGACTTCCTTCAACTCGTTCGAGATTTCATCGATCGAAAGTTTCGTCAGGCGATGCAACTGCAGTTCGAGGATGGCATCGGCCTGGCGGGTGGTGAATGGCTTTTCGGGATCGAGCTTGGGAGCGCGGCCCGTGGTGTTGATGTCGATCTTTTTGCCGCCGAAGTAGAGCACCAAATTTTCGCGGGCATCGGCGCGGTTGGCGCTGCCGCGAATGATGGTGATGACGTTGTCGAGGTGATCGAGGGCGGTGAGGTAGCCTTCGAGAATGTGCTCGCGGTCTTTCGCCTTCTGCAGCAGGTAAGCGGTGCGGCGGCGGACGACGTCGACGCGGTGCTCGATGAAGTACTTGATGGTCTGGATCAGTCCCATTTCGCGGGGCTGTCCGTTGACCACCGCGAGCAGGATCATCGAGAAGCTTTCCTGCATCTGCGTGTGCTTGAAGAGCTGGTTGAGAACGATCTGAGGTTCTGCGCCTCGCTTGAGTTCGACGACGATGCGCATGCCGTCGCGATCGCTCTCGTCGCGGATGTCGGAGATGTCTTCGATGTCCTTGTCGTTGACCAGTTGCGCGATGCGCTCGACCAGGCGGGCCTTGTTCACCTGATACGGAATCTCTTTGATGATGATGGCCTGGCGGTCCTTGGTGACGTTCTCGATCTTGGCATCGGCGCGCATCATGAAGCGTCCGCGACCGGTACGGTAGGCTTCGAAGATTCCTGAGCGTCCGTGAATGATGCCAGCGGTCGGGAAGTCGGGGCCCTGCACGAATTTCAGAATCTCCGCGAGTTGCGCGTTGGGATTATTCACCAGCGTGATGGTGGCGTCGACGATCTCGGTGAGATTGTGCGGAGGAATCTTGGTAGCCATGCCGACGGCGATTCCGTCTGAGCCGTTGATCAGAAGATTGGGAATGCGCGCGGGAAGAACGTCGGGCTCGACTTCGCTGCCATCGTAGTTGGGATGGAAGTCGACCGTTTCCTTGTCGAGATCTTCGAGCAGCGCGGTGGCAACCTGAAACAGCTTGGCCTCGGTATAACGATCGGCGGCGGGCGGGTCTCCGTCGACGGAGCCGAAGTTGCCCTGACCAAAGATCAGCGGGTAGCGCATGCTCCAAGTCTGCGCGAGGCGGACGAGAGCGTCGTACACGGCGAGGTTACCGTGGGGATGGTACTTGCCCATAACTTCGCCGACGATGCGGGCGCATTTACGCGTAGCGCGATTGGGCTGCAACCCCATCTGCTGCATGGTGTAGAGAATGCGGCGATGGACGGGCTTCAATCCGTCGCGCACGTCGGGCAGCGCGCGGCCGATGATCACCGACATGGAGTAGTCGAGATACGACCGCTTCATCTCCTCTTCAATATTCACGGGTTGAATGTTCAACGCGCCGGGGCCTTCGCCGCCGGGAGGAGGAGTGAGGGGAAGTTCTGGGTTTTGATCGTCAGCCATGGTAGCTCTTAGCCTTTAGCTGTTAGCTTTTAGCCAGCAACTTTGTTCCTTTACAATCAGGCGCTTCGATGGTTCGCAAAAGCAGTGTAACTGGTTGTATTTGCAGATGTTATGTGCCCTGGGAACTGTGTTTATTATACCACGGTTTCGGGTGGAAATTTGGCGCGGATGTTGACATTGGTGAGGCTGGCGGCACTGTCGATCTCGGGCGAGTCGGGGAAAATCATCTACCACCGAGGACGCTGGGGACACAGAGTTGAGCACGATTCGCGTTTGGATTCAAGTTTCCCGCAGCGGTTACGGGCGGACGATTACTTCGTTGGGGGATGAGGGGATCTGGAATTTTACGCCGCGAGCTTCGTTCGACTTGGCGGTCTCGGGTAGGTTCAGCGAGGAGAGCGCGATTTTTCTTGTCCAAGATCCGGTGGCGTAGTAGTCCGAGCGGGAGTAAAGAACGCCGTCGGCGATGGTGTACTCGGACGCTTCTTCGCGGTGGCCGTCGCGAAAGATCAGAACCGCGGGTGGCAGTTCTGGGATTGCGGCAGCATGGATCGACGCGCTGGAATGTTCTGAGAGTGGCGAACGTTCCGGCATTCGATCAATCATCTCTGCTCCCGAGGTCTCGGGGCCGGTCACACGCACGTAACGATCACCTTGCAGTTCGATCATTAGCGGTTGGGCCGGGGGCGCGAAACGCTCCGGCTCCGATGCTTTTGCTTGAGGGGATTGCAAGATGATCATCGGGGGCGGGGATGCCACGGGGTATCCCGTGCTGGAAAGATAGTCTGCGTAGAAGGGGTCAGAGTACGCGAGCGGAAAAAAGGAAGAGCGCTGATGGCCACCTCGATTGAATCGCGCGGCGAAGTGCGGGGAGGCGGCGCCCATTCGCTGCGCACTCACACACGGCGCTGAAGCAGCCAGCAGCGTGATAAGCAGCAATCGGCGCATCGTCAGTTGGCCTGCGCGGATGGCGGAAGCTGAAATGTGACGCCGCGATCGTCGTTCTGCTGGCGGGTGGCTTCGAGATCGAGGTCGGCCAGAGTGATTCTGCGCGGGTGTCCCGGTGTCAGATCGAAAAGCGTCGGGCCGACGATGGCGTAGTTTCCAACTTCCAGCTTGTGGCCGTCCTTGAAGACGAGCAGCGTCGGCGCTTGCGGAGGATCGGGATCGGCAGGTGCGGCGTCGGCATCGCGAACGGCGTGAGGCGTGGGAACGTCCTTCACGGGAGGGACGTAGGAAGCGGCGCCCGATCCGCGGCGATCGAAAATTGTAGGGCCTCCCTGATACTGCGCGTCAGGATCATCGGCGTTGGCGTCGTCTGCATCGGTGGCGCCGAGATCGACGGCGTAGGGAACCGGCACTGCGTAGGCCAGTCCAGGAGTCGTGAATTCTGTGTGATGGTGACGATGATGTCCGTCACCGTTGCGAGGCACGTTCGTGGTGAAGGTGACGCCGTGGTTGGGAGCGAAGCCACGGGGGCCGAGTGAGGTGACGCTCGGCGGCGTACCGTTGACGGGGCGTCCACCGAATCCGGGAGAAGTCACGGACGAGGGAGCACCGTTGATTTGAGCTTGGCTGGTCGAAATGAAGATCGTGGAGACGAAGATCAACGGCAGCGCGAGCAGAATGGATAGTGCGAGCGAGGCCGGGATGGAATGTCGCACAGAAATATGATACTCCAACAGTGAAGTCATGGCGCACCTCGACGGTAGAACGCTTGTACCTGATTTGATTGCAGGCGGGGATGGGCGGATGCAGCTCGCGAGGCAGTCGGCGCTGAGAGAGTGTATGTGATTGAAAAGGCTGAGTTAGTTTTGTTTGAGGAGCGCGGACTATAATTCTGTTGAACCGACTTGGTCAGGTTGGTTTTAGGCAGTGCTTGAGAAATTTGGGTTCCATGCCTCAGGGGCTAAGGCCCTCGAAGAACAGAAAGAGCTTATCGCCGCACTGAAAGCGCTGCGCCACCCAAAAACGGCGTCACCTAAAACCTGAGGGGCTGCGCCACCTACAACTGGAGGCGCTTGACACCCCAAAGCCGTTTCTCCAAACCGTTTAACTATGAAATCGGCGATCCAAACTGTTGAGATATGAGATCTGCGATCCGATTTGCGATGTTGGCGCTGGTGCTGGTGATTGTGGCGATGGTGTCGGCGCTCACGGCGATGCGGTTTGCCATCCACGGCCAAGAAGTAGCGGTGCCTCTGGTGATCGGGTTAGCACCGGCGGAGGCGGAGCGAGCGGTGGCGGGGTTCGGGCTGCAGATTTCGATCGAGAGGGAGTATTACAGTCCGCAGATTCCAGAAGGACGGATCATGTCGCAGCTGCCGCTGCCGGGAACGAAGGTGCGGCGCGGGTGGCAGGTGCGCGTGGCGCAGAGTCTGGGAAAGATGAGAGTGACGATTCCGGATGTTACGGGACAGAGCGAGCATGCGGCGGAATTGAATATCCGGCGGCGCGGGCTGGATGTGGATTCGACGGCGGTGGTGCAGGAGCCGGGGATTCCAGCGGATCAGGTGCTGGCGCAGAGCCCGACAGCGAAAGAGACGCAGGTGGCGGCGCCGAAGATCAGTTTTCTGGTGTCGGCGGCTCCGGACCCTCCGGCGTTTGTGATGCCGAGCTTTATCGGGCAGCCGCTGGGGAGCGCGAGCCGGAGCTTGCAGGACGCGGGCTTCAAGCTGGGGAATGTGAATGTGGTGGCGCCGGCGAGCGCGGACGCCGGCGACGCTGCTACTGCCGCTTCTTCGAACGCGGAGCCTTCGACACCTGCGGCTCCGCAGGCACAACAGGCTCCTCCGGCGCAGCCTTCGCCAGCTAGCATTATTGTGGCGCAACTTCCGGCGGCGGGGCAGAAAGTGTTTGCGGGGGCGGCGGTGAATTTCGACGTGCGGTAGGGCAAGCGCAGAGGACATAGCTGTGATAGATCAGCTTGAGAAGGATCGGGCGGTCAGACCCGATCTATTTGACTTCTTCGGGGCAATAAAGCCAGAGAAATTGAATGAGTGGCTGCGCGAACGAAGGTTGATTGTTCCGAGCGATCTCAGGGACTTTTGGCGCGAAAGCGGCGGCGGCGATCTCTTCGAAAGTGAAACCGTTCTGGGTCCGTTCGGGCCTGCGGACTTAGATGATGACGTGGATGGCATGAGTCGATATCAATGGCAGAAGGGCATGACTCCTGATTGGCTCGTTTTTCACAAGGGCCTCGGCCTTTCGGTCGTCATAATGTCCTCCGGCAAATATGCGAATGCGCGAGAAGAGTCGTTCGCCGTACAGCAGACGTTTGAATCTCTTGAAAACTGGTACATTCATTTTATTCGTAAGGAATACGCACAGCGCTACGGGTTGCCGTGACGGGGCATCCCCCCTTCCGCAAGGACGTTCTCAAACCTTTTCCAGGATTGCGGCGAAGAAACCGTCGCAAGGGTGGATGCCCGGGATTGTTCGGAGGTAAGGGCCGCGCGTGAGTGACGCCGGATCGGGCCAGGAGAGTTCACCAGCTGACTTCATGCGGTCGAGTTCCATGCGGCAGTCGAGGATTCGGTAGGACTTGCTCTCAGACAAGGCTTGCTCGACGACACTTTCGTTTTCTTCTTTTTCCAGCGAACAAGTTGAGTAGATGAGGCGTCCGCCGGGTGCGACCTGGGCCAGGGCGGAGCGGAGGATTGCGAGCTGGCGTTGGGCCAACTCTGTGAGATCGTCGAGGGTTAGACGCCATTTGATCTCGGGATTGCGGGCGAGCGTACCGGTGCCCGAGCAGGGGACGTCGGCGAGAACGCGATCGAACTGCTGCGAGACTGGGAGATGCTGAGCGTCGGCGGTCACGATGCGGATTCGTGCACACTCTGAGGGATGGGCGTGCAACAGGTTTTGCAGCAGGCGCGCGCGGTGGGGATGAAGTTCGAGGGCGGTGATTGCGGCTGTGAGATTGTGATCTGCGATGGCCAGCGTTTTGCCGCCGGGAGCGGCACAGCAGTCGAGGATTTGTGATCGCTCTCCGGGAAGAGCATGGCCTACGAGAGCGGCGACGAGTTGTGAGGCTTCGTCCTGGATGACAGCATCGCCGTTGCGGAATGCTTTCGTGTTCGTGATGTCTCCGGCTTCAACCCGGCGAGCGGAGGCAAGGAGGCGTCCGGGGCTCAGAGTGATTCCTTGTTGATTGAGCTGCTCTTCTGCTGCCGGCGTGCGAAGGCGGATCGCCGTCGTGGGAACGGCCTGATTGTATTGGCATATCTGGTGAGCGACAGAGAGTCCGTATTCGAGGGTCCAGCGCTCGACCAGCCATTGTGGGTGAGCGAGGACTCGGGCCAGAGCGTCGGAGGAAGAGGGTAGGTCCCCGACATGTTTGGTGGATCGCGGCGCGTCGGAAAGTTTGCGCAGGACAGCATTCACGAAGGGAGCGGCCGAGCGTTTACGAGCACGTTTCACCAGTTCGACGCTTTCGTAGAGAGCGGCGCGCTGCGGGACGCGGTCGAGCCATTGGAATTGATACAAGGCGAGGCGCAGGGCGATGAGAATTTCGAGGTCGAGTTTGTGCAGCGGTTGCGAGGACGCGGTGGCGATGTCATCGTCCAGGCGTGAGCGCCAGCGGAGGACGCCCATGAGGAGTTCTGTCGCGAGTGCGTGATCGGGCGTGGAGAGGCGCTCGTGAGCCGTCGAATGCAGGAGGTCAGAGGCGTAGGAGGATTCGCGTTCGACGCGGAGGAGAATGTCGAAGGCGGCGGCGCGGGCGGGAGAGACTGACATCGCGTTTCGATTGTAGAGCCTCGTCGAGAGAAAGCCGATCTTAACCACAGACACGGAGGACACAGAGTTACTGAAAATGATCAATGAAGGAATTTCGTGCGGAGATCATGCCCTCAGGGGCTAAAGCCCAACTATTTTCCTTAGCCCTTTACGCGGCCCTGAAGGGCCGCTCTTCCACGGTCGTGCTAACCTTTGTGGTTTCTCCGCAACTTCTGAAGCCGTGCCGTTCCAAGACTACTGGCTAGGTTAGCCGAATTTTTCCCCAGGTTGGGGGCGATAGCCGTGGAGGAAGTCGCGGGCGGAAGAGCGCTTCTTGCCTTCGAGTTGGAGTTCCAGCAACTCGAGGGTAGTGTTGTGGCCGCAGCCTGCCAGCAAACGATCGGCTGCGACGCACAGTTCGGCTTGAGGCACGGCGTCCGTTGCCGGGCGCGCCTTTGTGATCTGTAGAGTCTTGCCGCGGAATTTTGTGTAGGCTCCGGGCCAGGGTTGGAAACCGCGAATGCGGTTGAAGGTCTCGGCGGCAGATCGGGAAAAGTCTACGAGGCCATCTTCTTTTTTGAGGATTGGGGCTAGTGTGGCTTGCGAGTTGTCCTGCGGGCGCGGACGAATGGAGCTTGCTTGCAGGCCACGCAGCGTCTCGACTGTGAGATCGGCGCCGGTAGAGGCGAGGCGCGGGGCGAGAGTCTCGGCCGTGTCGTCGGGCGTGATTGCGAGTCCCTGCTGTTGCAGGATGTCTCCGGTGTCGAGGCCGGCGTCGAGGCGCATGGTGGTGACACCGGTGACAGTTTCCCCATTAGCGATCGCCCACTGGATGGGCGCGGCGCCGCGGTATTTTGGGAGCAGGGAGGCGTGCAGGTTGATGTTGCCGAGGGGCGCGAGATCGAGCATCCACTGGGGGATGATGCGGCCGTAGCCGACGACGATAATTGCGTCCGGCTTGAGTGCGGTGAGTTGGGCGCGAAATTCGTCGTTGGTCTTGATGCGGTCGGGCTGGGTGATGGGAAGGTTTAGTTTGAGTGCGGATTCTTTTATGGGCGACTGGACGAGTGCGAGGCCGCGTCCTTTGGGACGATCAGGTTGCGTGACGACGAGATGGATGCGGAAGCCAGCTCCGGCGAGCTTTTCGAGCGTGGGGACGGCGAAGCGCGGCGTGCCGCAGAAAATTAGATCCAGGGACATTTTGTAGCTTCGTAATTGTGCAATCGAAATCTGGTGCGACCACGGGGGCTGAAGCCCAGAATCTGTCGATGCGTTCTACGCGGCCCTTGAAGGGCCGCTCTTCCACGGAGTGGTCGGTCTTCGTAAGCCGTCCCGCAGCAAGTCGTTTCGGAATAAGTCATTTCGCGGTAAGTCAGTTCGCGATCGCAACTCGAAAGCGATCCTAAATTACGCAATCACTAAATTCCCCAATTCTTCAAATCCCCAATTTCCAATTCCACAATTCCTACCACTCTCCGGCTTTTATCATCTTGCGGATTTTGCGCTTCATCAGGTCGCGCTTGAGGGCGCTGATGTGGCTGATGTAGAGCTTGCCGTTCAAGTGATCGGTCTCGTGCAGGAAGGCGCGGGCCAGCAATTCTTCTCCGGTCTTCTCATAGACCTTGCCGCGAACGTCTTGCGCGCGGATGGTGACTCTGTTGGGGCGCGTGACGTTCTCGCGGAAGTCGGGGATGCTAAGGCATCCTTCACTCTGGGTGTGGCGGCCTTCGGTATGAATGATTTCAGGATTGATGAGGACGAGTTTGCCGTCGGGGTCTTCTTTGAAGGTGACGTCGATGACCGCGATGCGGCGGCCGATGCCGATTTGCGGTGCCGCGAGGCCGACTCCGTGGGCGGCGTACATCGACTCGAACATATCTTCGGTGAGCTTCTTGAGTTCTTCGTCGAAGACCGTCACGGTTTCGGAAGGCTTCTCGAGAACCGGGTTGCCGAATTTTACGATGGGATAAATCGTCATGATTAAAGGTCAGTAATTTTTCAGTTGCTCACAGTAGCCGTGGAAATTTCTGAGAGTTTCTACCATGGAGTCGCCGCCGAATTTCTCCAGCGCCGAGCGGGCCAGCGTTAGTGCCACCATGGCTTCGGCTGCCACGCCTGCCGCGGGAACGACACATACATCTGAGCGCTCGTAAGCGGCTTTGACTGGCTCCCGCGTCGAAAAATCGACCGACTGTAGAGGCCGACGCAACGTCGAAATCGGTTTCAGATAACCGCGCACGCGGATTTCCTGTCCATTGGAGACGCCGCCTTCAATGCCTCCAGCGTTATTGCGAGTGCGGGAAAAAGCTGTATAGCCGGAACTGGCGGTGTAGCCGATTTCGTCATGAACCGCCGAGCCGGGAGCGAAAGCGGCTGCGACACCGGCGCCAATTTCCACGGCCTTGACCGCTTGCAGTGACATGACAGCGGCCGCTAGGCGAGCGTCGAGACGCTCGTCCCACTGGACGTAGGTGCCGAGGCCCGGAGGAACCTGGTGGGCGACGACTTCGAAGACTCCGCCGAGCGAGTCTCCTGTCTTGAGGACTTTGTCGACTTCTTCCTTCATACGCTGCTCCGCTTCGGGGTCCGCGCAATTGAGGAGAACCTCCTCGCGAGAGTGAAGATTGCGAATCTTTTCCCACGGAACTTGATCAGGCAGGGTGACGGCACCGGTGGTGACGACGTGACTGAGAACCTCGATGCCGAGTTCGCGCAGAAAAAGTTTGGCGATCGCGCCCAGGGCAACGCGGGCGGCCGATTCGCGGGCCGAGGCGCGCTCGAGCACGTAGCGGGCTTCGGGGAAGTTGTATTTCAGGGCTCCAGCGAGGTCGGCGTGTCCGGGGCGGGGTGAGGCAACGCGTTTATGCTTGGCGGGATCACCCTCGCCGACGGGCAGAGATTCCTGCCAGTTCTTCCAGTCCCGGTTTTCGAGTTGGACAGAGATGGGCGAGCCGATGGTCATTCCCTGGCGCACGCCGGAAAGAATGTGGGCGGAGTCGCGCTCGATCTTCATGCGGCCGCCGCGGCCGTAGCCTTGTTGACGGCGCCAAAGTTCCCGGTCGAGGAAGGCCTGGTCGATTTTCAGTCCGGCGGGCATGCCGGAAAGAAAGGCGACCAGAGCTTCGCCGTGAGACTCTCCGGCGGTGAAGTAACGCAGCATAAACGCTCGATTGTACCTGATTGCGACTCTGGACCGGGGTGGCAGGGTTGCGATGAAAGACTCGTATCCTAAAGAAAAGGCAGGGGAGGATGGATTTTCCCGGAGCAAATGGGGCGTGAGAGGTTACAATAACCCGAACCCTTTCTATTTGGGTTCAGACCGAACCCGCGCCGCGTCGCAAATCTCTCTGGCCGAAGGAGTTGCCACTGTGTGTCCCCCCGCACAGCTACAACACGAAGATTTGTTAGGCGATAAAGAAATTCGTTGTCTTCTGGTGCACGACCACGTTCTGCTGCGTCAAGGATTGCGGCGATTGCTGGACGACGAACCGGACATGGAAGTGGTAGCGGAGGCGGGAAATGCCGCGGAAGCGCTGCGCCGGGTATTCGAGTATCGTCCTGAGATCGTAATCACCGATGCCCACATCTTCGAGTGCACCGCGGATCAAGCCGAGTGGCTGGTCCTGCAAGAATCTCCGTCGAGCAAGGTGCTGTTTCTGACGACGCACGAGGACGACGACCTGCTGCGAGAGGCTCGAGTGAACACGCCCAGTTGCGTGGTGCGGCAGACGTCCGCGGAAGAACTGGTGGAGATGGTGAGAAGGACGCACTGCACGCCGAAGATTGGGGCGCAGGAAAGGCGGCGTGCGGAATGGCCGTCCGAAGAATTGCTACCGCGAAGGCGGGTATTGACCACGCGAGAGCGTGAGGTATTGAAGTTGCTGGCCGAGGGCAGGACGGTGCGCTCTGCAGCGGATGTTCTCGGACTCAGCATGAAAACCGTGGACGCGCACAAGTTCAACCTGATGCGGAAGTTAGGGATCCACAATAAGGCGGAATTGGTGATGTGGGCGATTCAGAAGAGAGTGGTGAAGTTGCCGGCGAGTTCCTAGGCGGTATCGATCTGCTGCCTGTGCCGTCCTCCGGGACTGGCTTTCCTTCCTATTTCAAGCCCAGCGCTGAAGGCGGGGCTACTATGTTCCGCCTCTCCGGGGCGGCGTGGAAGCCTATTCGTTTCCTATTCTTGAATCGCGGCTGCGGCGAGTTCGGCGAGGCTTGCGACGGTGAGGTCGGGCTTGGCTTCTGCAGATTTTACAGGGCCGACGCCGGGGCGGGCTGAGGGACGGTCCACCCATACGGTGGCGAGGCCGAGGGCCTGTGCGGGAATTACGTCGTGGTAGATGCTTTGGCCTACGTGCAGGACGCGATGGGCGGGCGCGTTGACGCGGTTCAGAGCCAACTCGAACAGCTTCAGCGAGGGTTTGTAGGCCCGGGCCTGTTGTGCGGTGACGACCTCATCGAATTCAACTTCCAGTTGCGGGCGCGTCTTGGCGAAGAGGTCATCGTCCACGTTCGAGAGGATGGCGAGGCGAAAGCGCGTCTTGAGTTGGCGGAGAGCGGCGACGGTGTCGGGCCAGGGCTTCCAAGTAGCGAGAGAGTCCGGTAGCGAGCGTGCTTCTTCCGCGGTGGGAGTGAATCGAAGCTCGGCGCCAAACTGGCGGACGACGGATTCCAGAACCTCGCGGTAGGGGTGAAACGGGCCTTGCTCGGAACGCTGCTCAAAATCTCCGTAGAGCTTCAGAAGGGTGGCATCATCGATTTGTCTTCCATGAGCGGAGAGAATGCGGCGCAGTGCAGGGATGATGCCGGCTTCCCAGTTGATCAAGGTTCCGTAACAGTCGAAGGTGAGAATCTCGAAGCGCGTGAAATCGAGCATGGTTCGGGCCGTTCCTGTTCTAAGAGGATATTCTAAGAGCCGCTGTAAAGAGAATGTGGTAACGTCCCCGCCTAGAACGGCGAATCGAAGAACACCGAAGTGAAGATCTGTGCGCTTGTCGGCGAAACGAACGGGTCCATTCAAGCGGTGGCGAATTCCCAACGGGTGGCGTTGTGAGGAAAATCTTTCTCCGTCCAAGCCAGCACCACGCGAGGCCGGACCGAGTAGAGGACCGCCTCAGGCACGACCATCAGCGGCATCTTGTACTTGGCGCGGGAAGCAGCGTTCAACTTCTTGAGGGTCGCCTTCTCGGCTAGGTCAACCTCGACCGCGGTGCCTTCGAGAATGACTACATCGTTGCCGGATTCAAGATGGATGGACACAGCGGGATTGTGGGCCAGGTTACGGGCCTTGTGCGAAGAGCGCGCCGTACCGAAGTAAACGGCGCCGTCGATCCAGAAACCCAAGACGGGGATGGAATGCGGACGGCCGTCGGGGCGCGAGGTACAGATCCAATAGTTGCGCGATTTCGTGAGCCGTTGTTCGGCGTGACTGAACGGCAAATGCTGTTTGCGCGGCTTCAGTCCATACAGGGGCGGCACGTGGGGTAGTCCAACGGTGCAGCCTGCAGGATTCATTGACTGCGTTGCGCGGAAGGATTTTTTCGGAGCTTTGGGCTTGGGCATTGCTCACCACCGTTGCTCAGAGATGGGAACCCGGTTGAGTACTTTAACGCCGAGGGTCGATGCCGGGCAAGGTAGGAGTGGGGTCGGGAGTCTCGTCGAGTTCGGTGTCAGGAGTCGCGGCGAGATCTTCCGCGGTGAAGGCTTTTTCGGAGCCAGAAACTTTTCGGTGTTCAGGAGCGGGCGGCCGAGAGAAGAGTTGTAGCTGGTCCAGGCGCTATCGAGACCCGATTCGCGCTCGAAGTGGGCGCGCATGGCTTCCATTTTGGAGTCGAGGTCGTCGAGATAGTGCAGCATGAGGGCTTCGGGAAACATGGGCAGCTTCGGAGAGCCGAAATCATACTGGCCGTGATGGCTGATGATGAGATGCTCGATCATGATCTTGAGTTCGTCGGGGAAGCCGGGTTGCAGGGCGAGCTTGGCCTGCAACATTTCCAGTTCGATGATCATGTGGCCGAGCAGTTGGCCCTTGGTGGTGTAGGAGAACGAGCGGTTGTAGGTGAGTTCGTGAATCTTGCCGATGTCGTGCAGAAATGCGCCAGTAAGGAGAAGGTCGCGGTTGATCTGGGGATAGTTCTGGCACATCAGATCGCAGGAACGGAATAGCGAAACGACGTGATCGAGCAGGCCTCCGATGTAGGCGTGATGCAAAGTCTTGGCCGCTGGAGCGTTGCGATAGGCAGCAGCGATTTCAGGATCGCCCATGAAGGACTGGACGAGCGACTTGAGATGCGGATTCTGGAATGAAGAAATGTAGTTGGTCAGGGTCTGCCAGAGTTGGTCAACGTCTTTGGTGGTCTTGGGCAGGTAGTCGGCGAAGTCGATTTCGGATTCGCCCAGCTTGCGCAGCTTGTGAACTGTGAGCTGAAAGCGGTTCTTGTACTTGTTGATGAGGCCCTTGATTTTGAGGAAGTCGTCCTGCTCGAAGGCGTCGAGGACCTCCTCGACGTTGTCCCACATTTTGGCTTCAAGCTGGCCGCTGCGGTCACCGAGAGTGAGTGCCAAGTAGGGCTCGCCAGTCTTCTTAGGCTTGATCTGCTTGCCGACGACGACAAAGCATGAAGTGACGATCTTGTTTTCGTGGCGCGCGCAATCGCCAATGTAGAAGTCTTTCATCGTTGTCCGAGTATGGCCGTCTGAGTATAAAGCACGCGCCTTAGGACGGTCTCAGAGGAAACCCAACTTCTTATGTTTCTTCTTGCCGAGTTTCTTGGCATCGGCTTCCTTGGCGTCGGCAGTTTCGACCGGCTGAGTCTGGTTGGGGCTCATCCCGGTATCGATGTAGCCCTCCGCGTATTTGATGTACGCGTCTTCCCTCAGCTTAGTTAGGTAGGCACGGAGCGCGGGCTGCAACTTCTGGTAGTAGAGAGCGTCCTGAATATGTGGAAGAGCGTCCTTCAGAGGAGGAATGCCGGCCTGCTGGTGCTCGACGACCTTCAGGATCACGTATCCCTGCTTGGTCTGGATGACGTCGGTGACTTCGCCGGCTTTCAGCGCAAAGGTTTTGTCTTCGATTGGTTTGGCAAGCTTGCCGCGCTCGAAGGTGCCCAGGTTCCCGCCATCGGCGGCGGAAGGGCCATCAGAGTATTTCTTGGCGATGTCCTCGAAGGCGGCGCCGTCGTGAATCTGCTTGAGGAGATCGTTGGCTTTGGCTTCCGCTGCACTGAGAGCCGCGGCCTCTGCAGCCTTCTGAGCTGCGTCATCAACGGGCGGAGCATTCGGCGGCGCGTCCGCAGGCGTGGCGGTGGTTGCGGGCGCGGCGATCGACGGAGGCACCGTACTAGCGGCCGGCGCAACGGTTTTGGGCGCGACCAGAATTTCACTGAGGCGGATGTACTCCGGCTGCTCCATCTCGCTCTTGTGCTGGTCGTAGAACTGCTGGATTTCTTCTTTGCTGACGGAGAGGTGGCTGCTGACTTCCTCGCCAATCACTTTCTGGGTGATGATCTGGTTGCGCTTGTTCTGCTTGAAGTCTTCCCAGGAGATGCCCTGTTTGACCGCTTCTTTTTCCAGGTCCTCCATGGAGTCGAGCTTCATGTCCTTGCGCATCTTGTCGAGGTCTTTGATCAGTTCGGTATCGCCGGTAATACCAAGGTCTTTGCCTTTGTCGAGCAGGAGTTGCTGGTCGACGAGATCGCGGAGAATGTCTTTTTCACGCTCAGCGTAGAGCTTGTCCGGATCCTTGGAATTCTGCTGTTTCACTTCGTCCCGAAGCTGATCCTTGCTGCGCTCAAACTCCGACTTGGTGATGATCTGGTTGTTGACGCGGGTAATGATCTCTTCGACGGTCTGTCCTGAGACCTGAACCGTGGGTGCTGGAGTCGCAACCGGAGCCTTTTGGGCAGGAGTTTGTGCGGCAGTTTGTCCGAACGCCAGAGCGGGCAGACAAGCGGAAGCAATCAGGAACAGGCAAAGTTTCTTCATAGGATGTATGGGGCCGCCACGCTTCCGGGCTTGCGGGCAAAAGAGTGGGTTCTGGCCGATAGGGTATTTTACTCCTTCGGAGCGAATCCCGGAGCACAGCCCATGGATTGGACGCCGGAGGGGCTAAAGCCCAGACGGATTTCACCCGATTTACGCGGCCCTAAAGGGCCGCTCTTCCACAATGATTCAGGCGGCCCTAAGGGCCGCTCTTCCGCAAGTATGAGTCTTTTCGTGTTCTGGGATCAGGCATTCCGCATTAATGCCAGCGCTGTACGGTCGTCGCACAAGGGTGATTCGCCGCTGTACTCGCCCACGGTTTTCAAGACCGAGGCACAGAGTTCCTGGGCGCTGCTGGCTGAGGCCGACTGGAGGAGCTGTTTGATGGCCGCCAGTCCGAATTCCTCGCCGCGCGTTTCGTGGTGCCCCTCACACTCGACCACTCCGCGAGATACGAGCAGCAAAGCCGCCCCTTTTTCAACGCCCACAGTGGGAGCGTCTGAGGTGGCATGGGAGAAGAGTCCGAGCGGCAGCCCTCCGGACGTGAGTTCGGTGATCCCGTTGGCACCCCGGAGAAGCCCGGGAGTATGTCCGGCATTGGTGTAGCAGAGCGTGCCGAATTTCTCGTGGTAGCAGCCGATGAAGGCCGGGCAGGAGCGGACGCCGCTGGAGGTCTCAATGATGGTTCGATTGATGCGAAGACTGAGTTCGGTCATGGCCTCAGATTCGTTGATGTCGGGGCGGGAAAAGAGTTCGGTCCCGAACTTGCGGAAGATTTCCTGCGCGGCGGCCAGGATGCCGCGGTTATCCTCGCGGCGCCCGGCCACGTCGAGTAAGCCGAATAGAACGCGCTCCGGGCTCACGCGGAGCGAGTCGTAGAAATCCCCGGCAACGCGTTTGCCCACAAAGACGGCTGCTATCTCGGCCCCTTCGATCTTGGGAAATACGGTCGGGGCGGGTTCGACGACTGGTACGGGATCAGGCTCGCGGAAGTGAAAGAGGGAACGCATGGAGAGCAGGCCCCAAGCGAAGCTAGCACAGGAACGTAAGGGGAGCAATCGTTTGAACGAATGGGGGCAATCGGAACTATTCGCCGTACTTGTCGGCGAGGTACCGGGCCAAGTCGGACTCGAACTGTCCGTAGTCGGAGTGGATGGTGGCGCGCAGTGCGGCTTCGGTGGAATTACCCTGGCTGATGCGTTCGAGGATACGTTGGATGTCGCTCATGCCATAGGAGTCGTTGATGTAGGTCACGGCAGCCAGCGACTCGGCGTAGGCCACAGCGGCCTCGCCGCCGGAGAACCGCATGAAACTTCCTTCCAGAGCGTTCAGCGGGATATTGCGTTGTGTCTTGAAGAGGAGGGAGAGCGGGCGCCCCTGACTTCCGAGGCTCCGGGGCTCGAGGAACTGGGCGATCCCTTCGTGCAGCCAGGGCGGGCAACGGCCGCCGGAAAGCCGGGCAATGAAAGAGTGAGCGAGTTCATGCTTCAAAACGTGCGCCAGTTCTGACGTCATGGAACTCAATCCGCTGATGGGGATGCGCAGCTTGCCGTCGTTAATCCCGCCAGACCAGCTGGGCGCTTGCGTAACATCGAAGAAGGCTTGTTCGGTGTAGAGCGTGACCAGGATGTTATCGCGTGGGGGATTGCCAAGATCGCGACTCAGGTCGTCGTAATCGGATTCGAGCGCAGCCAGGATTTGTCCGCGAAAGGATTCGGAAGTCTGTTTGCCCTCGTAGTGCAAGACAAAATGGCTGCTCTCGCCTTGAGAGAAGTCGGATTCGACGGTCTGCTCGCGCTGGGCCTTGGCGAGGAACTGCTCGACCTTAGGGTCGGGGCGTAACTCGAGGGAGCGCTTCCAGGAGGCAACAGCATCCTTGGTATGGTCCGATGCGAACTGGGCGTAGCCGAGCATGGTGTAAGCGTCGGGGGAATTTGGGGCCGCACTTGTGGCGCGCTGAGCGTAAGTCAGAGCCTGGGCGGCGTTTCCGGTGCGGACCAGCAATGCGGCGTAGTAGATCAGGATGGTGGAGTTATTGGGCTGGAAACGAAGAGCGCTTTCGAAATACTGCCGCGACTGGGCGATGTTCCCGTGTTCGAACTCAAATTTTCCTGCGATGAAGTCGGCCGTCGCGCTCAGCTCGGCGTTGCCCTTGCTTTCCAGGTCCGCGAGAACGTCGGCGTTGACCTTGCCTTCTTTGATGATCCGGGCAACGAGGTCGCCCTCATTGGCAAGGCTGTCGGCGGGAGTGAAAGCCGGAAGATCGGCTGCCTTCAGGGCTGCTGATCCCGAGTGAGCGGGCATGCCTCCGGCATCGATGTGATCGACGGAGGACTTCTGGATGGCGTAAGAGTCGTCGCCGATATCGTATTCGTAGCGATTTCCGTTTTCGCGGACGTGATCGGCTAAGATGGTGCGGCCGTTTTTCAAATGAATGGTGTCAGCCCATGCACAAGTGAGGGCAGACGCCACCGCTATATAGATGATGGTGACACGTAGCCGCATTCAGGCGCATTCTAGCAACTGGAGAGAGCCACACCACGTGACGAAGGTACTACTCAACATGCGAGGCTTGCGGGTCGCGGTCGCGATCTGGATGGCGGCTAGCGCGCTGTGCGCCGCGCAAGCCGAGAACTCTCCCGACAAGCCTGCCGAGGCGCTTTACCTTCAGCTGGGGCAGGTGGGGCTGGATCCGGCGCAGGTGTATCAGGTGAGGGGAGCATCGCTGGATCGAGCGGCGATCCATATTACGTTGGAGGACGGCACGATTGGATTCACGCAGGACGTAATGGGGCGGATCACTGGAGCGTTCTTCGAGGGCGACGGGGAAGTGCTGCTGACGCCTCCGAATACCGTCGAACGAAGATCGATGAGCGTGTTCACGGGGATGGCAATCCTGGAAGAACACTTTGCCACCGCTTATTTTCGCTTTAACGATGACGCTGCGGCAGCGCTGCGGCCCGATCTGCGCTCCACCACGGAGAATAAGCAGGAATTCGTGGAACGCTGGGGCCCCACGGCGAAAAATCTGGCCAGCGCTGATGCGATGCGGTTGCTGATGACCTTCAGCCGGATGCTGCCGGTCGAAGGTAAGAGGACCTCATCAGGGGCCGAGGTCGGAGCGCCGAACGGGGAGGACCGATTTCTGCACGCCCGATTACAAGGGACGAAGCTGGGCGTGTTTGATGTGGCCTTCGATTCGACGGCGCCGGAGCAGGTGCAGGCCGGGCAGGCCCGAACGGCGGAACACGGGGATGTCTATTACGACGTTTGGGCATCGTTTTCGACGACGAATCCGGAGGCTCCCCGCGTGAAACGCGGCGGATCAGCGGTACCCGAGGACGAAAAAGAGCGTGAGAGCCCGCTTGCCGGCCGTCGCTACACGGTCACGACAGAGGTGGAGCCGCCCAAGCGAATTCACGCGACGGCTCGCTTGCAGTTTGAGGTGAGATCGGTTGGCGCGCGGACCTTGTTGTTTGAACTCTCGCGATTCCTGCAAGTGGAAAGTGTCAAACTCGCTGGCCAGCCCGTGGAATTCATTCACAACCCGGCGGTGGAGGGGACGCAGCTTTCGAGGCGGGGCAATGATCTTGTGGCGGTGATACTCCCGGAGCCCACCCGAACCGGGCAGAAGCTCGACCTTGAATTCGTGTATGGCGGAGAAGTCCTGGCGGAGGCGGGCAGCGGATTGCTGTATGTGGGTGCACGAGGCACCTGGTATCCGAATCGTGGGCTATCCATGGCGGACTTCGACCTGGAGTTCGGGTATCCGCAGGGCTGGACGTTAGTGGCGACGGGGAAGCCGACACCGGTTTCCCCCGCGGACACAGGCAGCAAGGGAAATGGGGAGCAGACAGCACGCTTTGTGTCGGAGAGGCCGATTCCTTTGGCGGGATTCAACTTGGGCAAGTACAAAGAAGTCACGGCGAAAGCCGGGGACGTGATCGTGGAGACGTATGCCACAAAAGGTGTGGAACGAGATTTTCCGAGGGCGCGAGTGGAAGTGATCGAGCCGGACCCTTCCGATCCATCTTCCCGGGAACGAAAGGTCGTCACGACGCCCAGCAACCCGTCGCCCGCGCAGAACGAGCAGGCGGTGGCGGACGCTGCGGCACGAGCCCTTCACTATTATACGGAACGATTCGGTCCCTATCCCTATAGTCGCCTGGCTCTGACGCAAATGCCGGGGCGGGACAGCCAAGGTTGGCCCGGACTGGTGTTTCTTTCTTCGTATGCGTTTCTCGACCAGGAGGAGCGCGAACACCTGCACTATGAACCCTACCGGATCCTGCTGCAGCAATTGATTCCGGCTCACGAGGCGGCACATCAATGGTGGGGAGATCTGATTAGCTGGAGAACCTATCGAGACCAGTGGCTATCCGAGGGCCTGGCGAATTATTGCGCGCTCATGATGCTGCAGGAGAAAGATCCGGCGGGCTTTCGCCAGGTGATGGAGAAATACCGCCTGGATTTGGTCGCAAAGAATAAAGATGGGATGTCTCCGATGGAGGCAGGGCCGGTAACGCTGGGTATGCGTCTGCTGTCGTCGCGGTTTCCGGAGGGATATGAAGCGATCCTCTATGGGCGGGGCACATGGCTGTTTCACATGCTGCGGAGCATGATGAAAGATGCCGACGTGCAAGAAGGTGGACGCAAGGCACAACCCGGGGGCGTGGATGAACTGTTTGTGCGGGCGCTGAGGAAAGTTCGGCAGCGGTATGAAGGCAGAGCGATCAGCACAAAAGAATTGATCGACGTTTTCGCGGAAGAGCTTCCGCCGCCGCTGCGTTACGAAGGCAAGAAGTCGTTGGACTGGTTCCTGGAAGGGTGGATCAACGGTACGTCCCTGCCACTACTGGAACTCAAGGCCGTGAAATTCACTCCGAAGGGTACGGGTTCGGTGGTCAGTGGAACGATCCTCCAGAAAGACGCACCAGAGGACCTGGTGACGTCGGTTCCCGTATATGCGGTGATGGCAGGAAAACAAACGGTGCTGCTGGGACGCGTGTTCGCCGACGGCGAGGAGTCGTCGTTTCATCTAGCGGCTCCGGCTGGAGTGCACAAGATCGTCCTCGATCCCAACGAGACGATTCTGACGAGCCCTAAGTAACGGTGGTTTGCGGAAAAGAGACTCGTGAACCGATTTGCGGTGCTGAATCGGTTCTGCATTCTCGAATTGATTCCCGAAATGGGCTTACGGAAATCTTGCGCGCTATGCGTCGCACCCAACTTCCTCACTTAAGTGCTGCATTTCTTCGGCCAACCCCGCGACCCGTCTCTGGGGCACTGTGGCAACTGATCTGCATATAGAAGAGCGCGGATTGGAAGATGGTTCATCGAGGCTAATCATGGACGTCCAAATGGCAGAGACGCTGGATGAAGCAATTGGGTGGTGTTCAGGCCCGGACGAAAGCATGTCGGGGCTGGAGACGATCCTGTTGGTAGAAGACGAAGCGTTTGGATGACCGGCGAAGTGCTGCGATCGGCGGGATATCGAGTTCTCTCCGCAAAGAATGCAGCGGAAGCGACGCGCATTTACGAAGGACGGGCCGAAGAAGTGGAACTGTTGCTCAGCGATGTGGTCCTTCCGGGTGAGAGCGGGCGCGTACTGGCGGGGAAACTCCGGCGAGAGAATCCCTGGCTGAAGATTCTGCTGGTCACCGGATATGCAGAGCAGATGGGACCGCGCGGCACTATGCAGGAGGAGTGTTTGGCCAAGCCATTTTCTATTGAGGTATTACTGGGAAGAGTGAGGGAATTGCTGGGTCGGGTGAGATTGCCTGTGGGGACCGAACCCGTGCTCACGCACGCCTGCGGTACCGTGTAGCCTGCAGGATTTGCGCCGGAATTTGGGAGAGCGGAACGATTCGTGTGAGGATGCCCAAGCCGGCACAAGCGCGCGGCATGCCATAGACGGTGCAGGTAGCTTCGTTTTGGCCAATCGTGAGGCCGCCCTCGCGATGAATGGTATTCATCCCGGCTGCGCCGTCGGAACCCATTCCCGTCATGATCACTCCAAGCGCACGGTTCCCAAAGGCCTGAGCGACCGAGGTCATGAGTACGTCGATCGAAGGAATGTGAAGATAGTCTTCCGGGTGCGAGTCGAGGAAGATAATGGTGTGCGACTCGGAGGGCTGTTCCACCCGCATATGCACTCCAGGGGCGCGATGTAAACCACACCCGGCTGGATCGATTCGCCGTGAGTCGCCTCGTGCACCTTGAGGGAGCACAAGGTGTTGAGCCGTTGGGCGAAGGGCGCGGTAAAGCTCGGTGGCATGTTGCTGCACGATCAGGATCGGGACCGCAAGGTCTCTCGGAAACAGAGGCAAGATTTCCTGCAAAGCTCTCGGGCCGCCGGTGGACGTCCCCAGGGTAACCATCGCCGGTACGGAAGGAAAAGGCTGCGGTGAGAATTCCTGACCGTGCGGACCGCGGAGGTTCTGACAGGAAGTCGCCTGGATGCGACTTCCGCGATTGCGCAGCGGCTCGGATCTTGGCGATGAGATCGGGCCTGATATGGAGGATGTCGAGTGAGGTGGGGGAGAGTTGCTTCGGGACGTAATCGAAGGCTCCGGCAGCGAGCGCGTCGAAAGTATTGTCGGCGTCCTTCTCGGTCGCCGCACTGACCATGATGACTGGGCGCGGGAACTGACGCATGATGTGCCGCAGAGTTTGCAGCCCGTCGAGGCCAGGCCTTTCGACGTCGAGCGTGATAACATCGGGATCGAGCGAGGGAATTTTGTCGAGCGCTTCCGATCCGCTGCATGTGGTGGCAGCGACTTCGAAACCAGATTCGGAAGCGATCATGCGAGAGAGAGCTGTGCGCATCAAAGCGCTGTCGTCGACCACAAGCACCCGGATCGGGGGGCGGGTTGCGGCGTCCCCAGTCATTTCCGGTAGATCGTGCGGACGAGAGCATGCATGTTGTCCCATATCCCGCTGATCTTCTCGGGAGGCGAAGCGGCCGCGAGAGTTGCGGGGCCGGCTCGTCCACCGTAGCTCATATCGGCAGACGAAGCCGGGACTTTAGACATTGTTAGAAGCTTCTTTCCCCCGTGCATGGCATTATTCTTCAGGATGCTCTGGGACGGAAGGAGATCAGGTTCCCCGTGTGGCCAACCTTAAGTAATCTGGTTTTTTCCCGCTGACTCCGACTGGCTCATGGCAGGGACTTGGCGTGGGCCGAGCGTCGGTGCGAGCACGATCCCTACCAGGCGGGCTTGCCGTCCTTGAAGCGCAAGGTCAGCGTCTCTCCGCCTTTGACCACCTCGCGGGCCAGCGTCAAGTCAGCTCCATCCTGTTTGACCTTGGACCCCGTGACCTCGATTGCTTCCTGCGCCTTAAACTCGATCCCCATGTCGTCGAGAAATTTCTTGGGGCAAAGAAAAATCTGAACGGCGTCGCTGCCGTTTTTTAATGTCAGATAAGCGACAGGCTTTCCGCCCGAAGGCGGAACCAGCTTCACCTCTTCGACGATTCCCTTGATCGTGCCTTCGGTAGCGGGATCATATTTGGGGGACGCCTGAGAGAAGGCGGAAGTGGACAAGAACGTAATCGCGGCAAGCGTCAGGAAACAGCTGTAAATTGGGCGGGAGGCAGTCATCGTGGACCCTCCAGCCGCGAATAGTAGGCCAAGTGACGCCCCAAAAGCAATGAGATTATGGACCGCCCACCGGCAGTCTCCTCTTATACTCGTTGCGATGCCGTCGATCCGGTGCAGGAAAGCAGCATGGCGCTTCGCAATCCTGGGGATAGCCTTCGCATGCCTTATAGCAGCGACGGCCGCGGCCGAGACTGGCGCGGAAGCCTGGCTACGCTACTCTGCGCTGAGCCCGGAAGCCGCCAAGAGCTACCAGCACTTGCCGCGCAAGCTTGTGGTGCTCGGCGATTCCACAGTGCTCAAGACTGCGCAGCAGGAACTAGTGCTCGGCGCTGCGCAAATCTTAGGCGAGACTCTGCGCGTGTCGGAGAACTCGTCGCCCGAGAACGCCATCATTCTAGGAACGTTGACGCGGATCCGCGCTCTCGCCCCGGCATTACATCCTCCGGAGAATCTGCAACCCGATGGCTATTGGTTGAAGACAGCGAAGATCCACGGATCCGAATGTCTGGTGATTGACGCCTCCACCGAACGCGGCGTTCTCTACGGCGTTTTCGCTCTGTTGAGCAAGATCGCGCGTGGGGAATCCATCGCCGACATCGATGAGGTGCAGCAGCCGTACGCTCCTATCCGTTGGGTGAGCCAATGGGACAATCTCGATGGCCGCATCGAGCGTGGCTACGGCGGCCCGTCAATCTTCTTCGCCAACGGAAATGTTCGCAGCGACCTCACGCGCGCCTCCGCGTACGCCCGTCTGCTGGCATCGGTCGGCATCAACGGCTGCACTATCAACAACGTGAACGCTGCGCCCGGCATTCTGGAAGACAATTTCATTGGGCAAGTCAGCCGCATCGCTGACGTGTTTCGTCCCTGGGGCGTGCAGCTGTCTCTGTCGGTCGATCTAAGCAGCCCCAAAGTCATCGGTGGTCTCGACACGTTTGATCCGCTGGATCCGCGAGTCGCCGAATGGTGGCGCAAGAAGGTGGACGAGATCTACCGGCACATCCCGGACTTTGGTGGCTTCGTGGTCAAGGCGGACTCGGAGGGTCGGCTCGGTCCCTCCACTTACGGCCGAACTCCTGCCGACGCCGCCAACGTCATCGCACGCGCTCTCAAGCCGCATGGCGGCGTCGTTTTTTACCGGGCGTTCGTCTATAACCACCATCTCGACTGGCGTGATCTGAAAAACGATCGGGCGAAAGCAGCCTACGATAATTTCCATCCGCTGGACGGTGCGTTCGATGACAACGTGATTGTCCAGATCAAGAACGGTCCGATCGATTTTCAGGTGCGCGAACCGGCTTCCCCGCTGTTCGCAGGCCTGCGTCGCACCAACGAATCCATCGAACTGCAAATTACGCAGGAATATACCGGACAACAGCGCCATCTCTGCTTTCTCGTGCCGATGTGGAAAGAAGTACTCGACTTCGACATGCGTGTCGATTCGAATTCCTCGCCGGTCAAGGATATCGTCGCGGGCCGAGTCTTCCATCGTCCCGTGGGCGGCTTCGTGGGCGTGGCCAACGTGGGCATGGACGCGAACTGGCTCGGCAGTCCGATGGCCATGGCCAATCTCTATGGCTTCGGTCGCCTTGCCTGGGATCCCAATCTGAGCGCCGAGAAGATCATCGACGATTGGACGCGTCTCACATTCGGCGCCGACCCACTCGTGCTCAAGACCATCACTTCGCTGCAGCTAAACTCCTGGCACGTTTACGAGAGTTATACCGGCCCGCTGGGAGCAGGAACGCTCACCAATATTGTTGGAAATCATTACGATCCCGGGCCCGAGTCGTCGGAGGAAAACGGCTGGGGACAGTGGCACCGCGCCGATCATCAGGGAATCGGCATGGATCGCACCATCGCGACCGGCACGGGATATATCGGGCAGTATCCGCCCGACGTGCAAAAGCTGTATGAATCGCTGGCCAACTGTCCCGACAACCTGCTGCTATTTTTTCATCACGTCCCCTACACTTACGCCCTGCACTCCGGGAAGACGGTGATTCAACACGTGTACGATTCGCACTATGACGGCGCCGATCGTGCCCGCGACTTTATTGCACAGTGGAAAACGCTAGAAGGACACATCGACGACGATCGCTACCGCGACATCCTGGCGCGCTTCCAGTACCAGGCCGGAGAAGCCATCGTCTGGCGCGATGCCATCTGCAACTGGATCTACCGCCTGTCCGGCATTCCAGACGACAAAGGCCGCGTGTTCAGTCAGCATCGCCGTGACTGCCGAGCTACTCGCTAGACAGCCCAGCTCTCTTCTGCTTTTCTTGGAATACGCCTTGCGCATTTGGAAGATTCCGTTAACGTTTACGGTTCCGGCGGCCATTCAGCCCTCCCCAAGGCTATTGGTTGCGAGCCCGCCGCCGGCCGCTGGCAAGAACGCGGGCCAAGGAAAAATGGGCAAAACTCCCACGACTCTCCGTGACATTGCAAAAGCTCTGGGCACCTCGATCGGTTCTGTGCATCGGGCGCTGCATGACAACCCAGGTGTAAGTCCACTCACCAAAGACAGAGTCTTGCAGATGGCGAGAACTCTCGGGTACAGGCCAAATCTTGCGGCACGGTATTTGTCGTCCAAGAAAAATCTGCGGATCTCGGTCAACACTCTTCAGGGAACTACATCGTTTTGGGACGAGGTGCGGGCTGGCATCCGCGAAGCGGCCAGTTCCATCCTGCTTGAAAATGTCGAGGTTGAGTTTCGAACCTACCCGCGCCTCGGCGAAGGCGAAGAAGAAGCTTTTGAATCGGCTATCAATGACAAAGTCGATGGCATCATTAGTTTCCCGAGCCGCCCCCAGGTCTTGCGGGCTTGGATTCGCCGCTCGTCTCGCGCGCTCATTCCCGTTGTGTGTGTCGCGACCGATGCACCTAACAGTGGTCGGCTCGGCATCGTCGCGATCGACACTCTGGCCAGCGGATCCATTGCTGCCGATCTGATCGGGAGATTCATTGGCCCGCGGGAAGGATCTGTCGCAATCACCCTCTTCGACATGGGCATTACCGAGCACGCGGAAAAGTATGCGGCCTTTGACAATACCTTGCGGTCTCTCTACCCAAACCTTCGCCTGCTGAAGCCCATCGAAGATCACGACGTGGAGGCGGAAGCGTACAGCAAGTGCCGCAAGCTGTTTGAAAAAAATCCGGACTTGTCGGGAGTCTACGTATCGACCGAGGCCTCCATCCCTGTACTGAATGCCGCGCGTGATGCACAGTTGCTGGATCGTTTAACCATCATCACGACAGATCTGTTCCCCGACCTCGTGCCTCAGATTCGATCGGGCGCTGTTGCGGCCTCCATCTTCCAGCGCCCTCGCGCTCAGGGCCAGATCGCGTTCCGCATGCTGCACGAGTTTCTGGTGGAGAGCGCGACCCGATCGCATCAGGTGGCACTAACTCCGCACCTCGTGATGCGAGGGAATCTGGATTTTTTCCTGCAGAGGCAGACTCAAGAATCAGTTAAAGAGAAAGAAGAGCAGGCCAGGGAAGCAAATGGCGAACTGGCGGAAGACTTCGCCTAGCGGTCGCACCCGCTGCGAGCGAGCCTTAAGAGGAAACTTCGAGGAGGAAATATCGCGTACCTTGGAATCGACGTAGGAACAGGCGGTACCCGTGCGCTTCTGATGGACTCCGCGGGGAAGGTCATCGCTTCCGGATCGGAAGACCACGAGCCCTTCGCCAGTCCGCGGCCGGGTTGGGCCGAACAGGATCCGCGTGACTGGTGGCGCGCCTGTGGCTCCGCGGTCGGCAAGGCGCTGGGGTCTTCGAATCTCAGCGCGAACGAAATTGCATGCGTGGGATTCTCGGGACAGATGCACGGTGCCGTCCTGCTCGACTCCGCCGACGAAGTCGTGCGCAACGCGATCATCTGGTGCGATCAGCGCAGCGAAGCACAGACGCACGAACTGGAGAAATTGTTTGGCCGCGATGCGCTGATCCAGCTGACCTGCAATCCTCCGCTCACCAATTTCACGCTCACCAAACTCCTTTGGGTGCGCGAGACCGAGCCCGCGAACTGGGCCCGCGTCGCGCACGTGATGCTGCCCAAAGACTACGTGCGATTCCGGCTCACGGGAGAACGTGCCGTCGATATGGCGGACGCGTCGGGCACGCTTCTTCTCGATGTCGCCAACCGCCGCTGGTCCGCCGAAGTTCTGAGCAAGTCCGGCATTGATGTTGGCTTGCTTCCGTCGCTGCACGAATCTCCTGCGGTTTGTGGAAAGGTATCCGCCGCGGGGGCCGAGGCCACCGGCCTGCGAGCGGGAACGCCTGTCGTCGCTGGAGCAGGCGACCAGGCAGCCGGCGCAGTGGGCATGGGCATCGCGCGTGCCGGCGCAGTCAGCGCTACCATCGGAACTTCCGGCGTTGTCTTTGCTGCGACCGATCGTCCCGCGCTCGATCCCCAAGGCCGGCTGCATACCTTCTGCCATGCCATTCCAGGGCGCTGGCACGTGATGGGCGTTACGCAGTCCGCCGGATTGTCTTTGCGCTGGTTCCGCGATCGCTTCGGCGTCGTCTCGAAGGACGGACGCGATCCGTACGACATCCTCGCCGACGAAGCTGCAGCAGCGCCCGCCGGTTCTGAGGGCGCATTCTGGGTGCCTTATCTCATGGGCGAGCGTACGCCTCATCTCGATCCCAATGCTCGTGCGGCTCTGCTTGGGCTCACCGCTTTCCCACACCCGCGGGCATATCATTCGCGCCGTCATGGAAGGCGTCGCCTACAGCCTGAAAGATACATTCACGATTTTCGAAGAGATGAAGATTCCCGTGACGTCGATTCGTCTCGGAGGCGGTGGCGCCCGTTCGCCGCTGTGGCGCCAGATTCAGGCAGACGTGTATTCGCACGAAGTGGAAATAGTTGCAGCCGAAGAAGGCGCAGCGTATGGCGCAGCGATTCTTGCAGGAACAGGAGTGGGTGCGTGGAGTTCGGTGGACGAGGCGTGCGACAAGGTAGTGCGCGTGGCGTCGCGGATCCCGCTGAGCCAAACGAATTCAAAAACCATGCAGCAGAACTACTGCACCTATCGCAAAATCTATCCGGCGCTCCGTCAGGTCTTCAGTTAGGAAAAGTGTCATCCCGACCGGAATGGAGGGCCCCGCTGTTTTCGCAGGATAGAAATGCTGTGGCACCCTAGTGCGCCGGCTCTTTCACCACGACGACCCGGTCCCCCGCCACATCCCGCATCTGCTGCACAATCCCCGAAGGCCATCGAATCTCGACCAGATCGGCGGAAGCGTGCGCCGCCCAGCCCGAAATGCACCGGCCCAGCGCTCGACGACGCATACCCCGCGCTCGTGGTCATGTGGTTGTACTGCGCCCCAGACTTCGTCACCACCTTGATTCGCGCTCCAATGCCGTCGCGGTTGCTCTTCGTCCCCTGGAGCTTGAACTCGATCCAATGATTTTGCCCCGGGCTCTGGTTCATCCAGATCTCCGCGGGTGCACTGATCGCGGTCACCACCACATCCAGACGACCATCCCCGTTGAAATCCCCAACCGCCGAGCCGCGATGCCGTGAAGGAGGTTGCGCCGTCAGTCCAGCCTCCGCGGTCAAGGCGGCAAACTTCATGCCCCCAAGATTGCGGAAGACTGTATTCGGCTGAGCCACCATCAAATTTTGCGACGCCAGCAGCGACTGCACGTGCCCGCGCGAAACGAAGATGTCCTTCCATCCGTCATTATCAAAATCGGCAATCGTCGGCGAATAACCCGCCATGGGCAAGCTCAGTTTCGTCATGTTGCTCTCG
This sequence comes from uncultured Acidobacteriaceae bacterium, assembly GCA_963832015.1. Classification (GTDB taxonomy): domain Bacteria; phylum Acidobacteriota; class Terriglobia; order Terriglobales; family Acidobacteriaceae; genus Sulfotelmatobacter. The sequence continues at coordinate 52,092 of CAWHSR010000032.1, read as the reverse complement.
CGAGTGACCTCGACGAAGCTTCCTTTCCCCGTGTTTCTGTAGACCGGAAACGTCTCCCCATCGAGCGCGACCAGAACAATGTCGGGATAGCCATCGTTATCCAGATCGCGAAAATCGACGCCCATGCCGGAAATGTAGACGCCATCCTCCCGCAGCGCGAGGTTCTCTTCGAAGCCGACCTCTTCAAACTTTCCTCCTCCCTTGTTCTTGTAGAAGGAGTTCATCAGCTTGTCGTTCGGAATGATCAGGTCCATTTTGCCCGAGAGCTCAGAGTCGGCCGCCGCAACACCCATTCCCTTGCCCGGATGCGCGCGGAACCCCGCCTCGACCGAAGCGTCGCGGAACGTTCCATCCCCGTTATTGATGAACAGTTGATTGGGCGTGGGCTTGTAGAACTTGGGATGGCAATAGTCGCGATGTCCATAGCCCTCGCATACGGGCTCGTGGTCAAAGTCCCACTTCAGATAGTTGATGACGACGAGGTCGAGCAACCCATCATTGTTCACGTCGACCCACGCGGCTGCGATCGCCCAGAGTGGCCCGTACTCAGCGTCGGGCTTGTTTAATCCCGCCTTGGTCGTGACATCGGTGAACGTCCCATTTCCGTTGTTGTGATAGAGCGTGTTGTGGTACACGCCCGCGACAAAGATGTCCTCGTAGCCGTCGTTGTCGTAGTCTCCAATGGCGACGCCAGTGTCATAACCTGTGCCGGCCAGCCCGGCCTTCTCGGTGACATCGGTGAAGTGACCGTGGCCATCGTTTTCGAAAAGCCGGTTGGAATATTTCGCGGAAGTCTTGTGGAGCGTCTTGATGTCAGCCCCGTTGGTAAAGAAAATATCGAGCTTCCCGTCGTTGTTGTAATCGAAGACGGCCACGCCGCCGGCCATGGTTTCGGGAGCATGGCGTTCGGGCGTCTCGTCGCTGTCCAGCTTAAAATCAATGGGCTCGAAAGTGAACTGGATGGGGCTATCATCTGCGGGCCCAGCCGGAGGTGTAAGCGGTTGCGCCGTCGACTGCGGATGTACAGCCGGTTGCTGCATCAAGCTCACGAGCAAAGGTAGTAGTGTCAGCGAACCGGCAAGGCTGCGGATATTCATTTTCCCGGGGGCACATGTGGCCTGCTCCCATCTTAACCCGGGTGGTCACGACAAGCGACCGTCGAGCCTTGCTCGGGGTGTCTGGTGGGTCGATGAGGGCTATGGGGATTTTTCGGCAATCAACAATGGGAAAGCTCGACTGCGATTTCATTTCCCGCAGTCGCTAATCGCCTTCGAAAACGAACCGCGTCTCCGGAAGCAGGCCGGCGCGGAGATGCCAGGCTTGCAGCCACGCGTCCCTGGCGTTTTCCGATGTGCTATCGACTGCGAGGCCCAGGCGATAGTGTTGCAAGGCCTTTTCGCGGTCGGTATCGGCTTCCTGCGGTGTGAACGACTCCCCGTAGTCGGGATCGGCTCCGCCGGCCAGAGCGACCATGTCGGAGTAAGCATCGCCGATGATGAAATGAATTTGCGGTGCGTTTGCCGCGTTCGGGTTTTTGGTGAGCAGCCATTCACGATACTGAGCAAGGATGGAGAGCATTGTAAGCCGGTGATTGGCACAAATCGGATGATTGATGTAAGTAGGCCTTAGCGCACAAACCCGGCCCGAAGATGCATTCTGTCTTTGGCTCAGATAATCCGATCTCCGTCACTCGGGGCTCGAGCGACCGGCACTGCATGTCGAGCAAGCACTGACTCCCTACTCCGGCAATTTTTGTTCCCCGCGAATGGTCAAGTGCGCATCCGCATGTGCCGCGGAGGTCCCAGGTTGTCCCCCGCCCGCGGTAATGACGTAGTCGCCCGCCGCGACCATACGATCTCCAGCTTCGTTGACGTAGCTCAGGTCCCGAGGCTGCAGCGCGATTTTCACATGCCGCACTTCGCCCGCCCCCACGTGAACCCGGCTGAAGCCGCGCAGCGCGCGCAACGGTGTGCCCGGCAGCTTGGGGAAAGTAATATACAGTTCCACAACTTCATCGCCTGCCAGCTTGCTGGCATTCTTCACATCCACTTCCACCGACAAAGGACTCCCCGCATCCAGTTCCGGGCTCGACAACTTCAGGTTGCTGTATTCGAACTTCGAATAACTCAGCCCATACCCGAATGGATACAGCGGATCTCCCGTGAAGTAGCGATAGGTGCGGTTCTTCATGGCGTAATCTTCGAACTCCGGCAGTTGCTCCACACCTTTATAGAAGGTGACAGACAACCGTCCGGCGGGATTGTTCACGCCCGCGAGAGTCTGCGCGATCGCCGTGCCACCCTCCTCTCCCGAGTACCACGCTTCCAGGATCGCGTTGGCGTGGTCGTTCGCCCAATTGACCGCCAGCGCGCTGCCATTCATCAGGACAACCACCAGCGGCTTACCCGTCCCCTTCAAAGCTCCCAGGAGCGCTTCTTCCTCGGCTGGAAGGCTGAGGCTGGTGCGATCGCCGCCTTTGAATCCCGGGACGTCGACCTTCATCTCCTCGCCCTCAAGCTTTGAGGTGATGCCAACCACGGCCACTACGACATCGGCTTGACGCGCCGCTGATACCGCTGCCACCAGTGGATCAGCAGTTGTAGACAGCCAGATCAACTTCGTCGTACGTCCACCCGCCTGATATTCGATCTTGATCGCGTAACGATGCCCTTTTTCCAACTGAACGGTTGCCAGTTGCGGATTGGGATCGTGACCGATGGCGTCATCCACAATCAGCTTCCCATCGAGCCACAGGCGCTGCATCGATCCCATCAGTCCGACTTGATACGTGCCGGACTCAGCGGGTGTCAGAGACCCGGTCCAGCGAACCGAGAAGTCCTTCATGCCACTAGGCACCTGCAACGCATGAGCATCAGGGTGAGAGAGTTGAAGATCGACGTACGGATCGACTCGAACCAACTGCGGCGTGCCGGATATTTCTCCGGCAAAGTACTCGCCTTTAAGTCCGGGCTTGCCGTCGTCCGTAGATAACATCGATGTCGGAACTACAGGATGTTCGCGCAGAAAATTCGTCCCAGGCTCGAATGAGACTTGCGCCCCGGCAAACTGCTTGCGAATCCCTTCCAGCGCCGTGACCGCATGCGAGGCCGTCCCACTGTAGTTGCCGTGCAGCACCTGAGCAGACTCGGCCAATGGGCCCACTACGACGATCTTCTTCACGCCCGCTGCGAAGGGAAGCACACCGTCATTCTTCAGGAGCACCATCGATTCGCGCGCAATCTTGAGCGCTAGTTCGCGGTGCGGCGCGCTGTCAATCTCAGAATCCGGCGTCTTTGCGTAGGGCACCATGTCAGGAGGATCGAACATCCCGAGCCGCATGCGTGCGGTAAACAGACGCCTCAACGAAACATCGAGATCCGCTTCCGTGAGTAGGCCTTGCTTTACCGCGTCCACGAAGGGCTTGTAGTCGTGGTCGTCTTTTGTGATCGTGAAAAAGTCCGCACACTCGTTGTCCATGCCCGTCTTGATCGCCGCCGCCGCTGCCTCCGCCTGGCTCTTCACGAACTTGTGCCCTTGATAAATATCGACGATCGCATCGCAGTCCGAGACCACGTACCCGTTAAACTTCCACGCGCCGCGCAACTGGTCCTGCAGCAAGAACGTATTCGCGCAGGCGGGCTGGCCATTTACGCGGTTGTAAGCGCACATCACCGACTCCGCTTTTCCCTCGGTCACCGTGGCGCGAAACGCCGGCAGATACGTGTCTTCCATATCGTGCTTCGATACCTGCACATCAATCGTGTGCCGCGACGTCTCCGGCCCGCTATGCACCGCGAAATGCTTCGGAGTTGAGATCACTCGGAAATACTTCGGATCATCTCCCTGCAGGCCGGTTACGAACGCCACGCCCATGCGCCCCGTAAGGAACGGATCCTCCCCGTACGTCTCCTGCCCGCGCCCCCACCGTGGATCGCGGAAAATATTGATATTCGGCGACCAGAAATCCAGCCCTTCCATAATGTCGCGCCGCCCGGCCCGCACCGCCTGGTTATGCTTGGCCCGAGCTTCCGTCCCGATCACAACCGCCATCTCGTGGATCAATGAGTCGTCAAATGTGGCCGCCAGCCCGACCGGCTCAGGAAACACCGTCGCGGTTCCAGCATTGGCAACCCCGTGCAAAGCCTCACTCCACCAGTCGTAAGCCGGCACGTTCAGGTCGGGAATAGCTCGTGCCTGGTTGACCAGCTGCGTAGCTTTCTGCTCCAGAGTCATGCGCTTAATCAGATCATCAACACGCACATTGATCGGCTGGGACGGGTCCAGATACAGGGCACCTCCTGCCGTTTGCGCGCCAGCACGGACAAGAATGAGAACCAGAAAGAACGCCAGTTGCAGGGTGATTCGCATACGCGTTGCCATGAAGATTTCCTCCCCAACTCGCGCGATCAACGAGCAGGCGAGAGCGCTGGCTGGTTGGTAGATGTAATTGCGTTAACGATTACGGTCGACCGTCGCTTGTAGCACAGAGCAATCGCACGGTCAAGGAGACCAGTCACGGTCGTCAGGTCACCAGTCACGGTCCAGTCCGCTTGCCTCTGCCGCAAAGGTCGATTTGGGAACGGAATTTACTTTGTCGGTAGCAGGTCGCCGCCGGCCAGTACGTACGTCGTCAGCTTATCCAACTTAATATTGGTTCGCTTGGAAACCAGCGCGACGGCTCCATCAGCACCGCGCGCGCTCTCCACATCGTCCATGAGCACTCTGTGATTCCCAGCGATCGCGGTTGGAGTGTCGGGAACGGCCGATCCTTGATCGGAACCGCCCCCTGGAAACGGCTTGTAAACCTTCGAATTCGGATCGGGATACTGCCCCTCTCCGTTCCAAGTCCGGTTCGCGGGTTGCTGGGGTCCGTACTGTAGGTCCTGTCCGCTTGCTCTTCGGGAAGGGTAATACCAAGCCGTCAGATAGACCTTGACTGCGGTCGATCCATCCTTCCATTGCACCGAATCCATACGCAGAACGACGCGGGAGGGATCGGTCTTGGTCTTCGCAAGCGATTCCACCACTTCCCCGGAGAAAACGGCGTTCCTTGGGATCACCGCGCCGTCCGCCAGTGTAGCCACCCAGAGCTTCGCCTGGATTTTGGTCCCGACCGGCGTCTTGCCCGCTGTGACACTTTGCTGGAGGACGACCGGGAACTCCTGGGCCTTGGTCGAGCCGGCCTCCGGTCCCTTCTGTTGGCCTAGCAAGGGGTGGGAACAAGCCACAATGAGTACCAAAGTTGTTACGGCCATCTTCAAGGTCAACATGGGAACGCATCCCTTGGCCTCAAACCCCGTGGTCTTAAAGAAACTTCCTGCCTATACTGGGGGAGGCGGCGTCTGCTATCGCCAGAGTATACGCCCACTTAGCAAAAGGAGATCCCTCCAAGGGCGCAAAACCGGCCAAAAAGCTTTTACTATATCGATTTTCTTCTTGACAACGGTCATCGATGGGGCGTAACACCGTAAACGTTTCCAATTTCAGGGGTAGTCCCAGCCCTACGATAACCGCTGACCAACTGTCGCGAGCGACTAATCGCGACTGACGAATTCGGAGGCTCCACATGAAATCTCTCTCGCCCAAGTTTGCCGGGAGTTTTGGCTTAGCTGTGAGACGCAACGGCGCTCGCCTTGCGATTCTCCTCGCTGTTTTTTTCGTAATCTTCGCCACTCAAGCCCTCGCTCAGGAAGCGACCATCCTGGGTACAGTGACCGACCCCACAGGCGCGACGGTTCCCAATGCCGCCATTGTCATCACGAACACCGAAACCGGCGTGGCGCGTAACACGACCACCAACAGCGACGGTCAGTACGTGACTCCAGATCTGGTTATTGGGCGTTATAGCGTGCGCGTGACAGCGAGCGGTTTCAAGGCCACCGAGCAGAAGAACATCGTTCTTGCCGTGGGGGACCGCACTCGTCTCGATTTCAAGCTGCAGGTCGGTAGCGCGCAGGAGCAAGTGACCGTCGAAGCGAATGCGGTCGCTGTGCAAACTGACACCGGCGAAGTCAGCACGGTCATTAACGGTGCGCAGATATCTGATCTTGGCATCAACGGGCGCACGCTGTACTCTCTGTTTTCGCTCACGCCTGGTGCCTCCAGCATTCAGACGGACCGGATTCCATTCACCCCGGTCAGTGCCGACAACAATGTGAGCATTAACGGCCAGCGAGCTGGGCACAATCTTCAGCTGATTGACGGCGGCGAGAACCTGGACCGTGGTGGCAGCAGCGGCAGCGTCGCCCCTTCCATTGACTCGATCGCCGAGTTCCAAAACATGACCTCGAACTACAGCGCCGAGTACGGACTATCCTCCGCCGCGACGATCGCGACGGTCATCAAGTCCGGGACCAAGCAGTTCCACGCGTCGGCGTGGGAGTATTTCCGCAACGATGCTCTCAATGCGCGCAACTACTTCAACCCGGCTCCGGCGAAGGTCACCGAATTGCGTTACAACGTTTACGGCTTCAACTTGGGCGGCCAGGTTCCTCTCTGGAAGGAGCATCCGACATTCTTCTTTTACAACATGGAATGGCGTAGTGAGGTCGATGGCGGCCTTCTGAACCTTCCCGTCCCCTTGGCGAGTCAGTATCCTACCGCTACTGGCTCTGTGATTCCCACTACCTATAATGGCAAAACAATCGTCGCCGTGGACCCAGGTTCTGTTCTCCCCTCGATCCAGTTTGCGAACTGTCCTGGAAAAGTGGCTCCTGCTGGCGTTACGCCCGGCCAACCATTTCCGAACAATACGATTCCTGCCTGCATGATCAACAGCAACGCTACATCTTTGCTGACGGCGGGAGGCAAGTACGGCGGGATCTTCCCGCTGCCGACCAATGGCGTGAACTTTGTCGGTGGCAACAATAGCCCCACGGATTTGCGGGAGGAAATAGCCCGCGTCGATCACACCTTCAGCAGCAAATTCTCGGTCTTTGGGCACTGGATTTCCGAGCAGATTTCGCAGACCTACGGTACAACGCAGTGGAGCGGCGACAATGTGCCGACGGTCAGCAACACCTTCGGCAACCCCTCCTATAGCGCCGTGATCCACACCACCTACGTCATTAGCCCGACGCTGCTGAACGAGGCCTCGTTCAACTACAACGGCAACCGCATTAACATTATCCCGCAGGGACTGGTCTCGGCCCCGTCGTCTTTCCAATTCAATCGTCTCTTTACCGGTCCGAACGATCTTTCCCGTATCCCGTCGATCAATCTAAACGGCGTTACTGGAGCCGACTACACCTCGAACTGGACGCCGTGGGTCAACAAGGCCGACGACTACCAGCTTCGGGATGACATCTCCTGGACCAAGGGTGCGCATCAGCTCAAGTTCGGATTCAGCTGGGCACTCTATAAGAAGAGCCAAAATGCGTTTGCCAATACCCAGGGAAACTTCAATTTCAACGGTTCGTTCACTTCGCCCACTGGATGTGTTAGCTCGTCGACACAAGCCTGCGGATCGGATTTTGCTGACTTCCTGCTTGGTTATGGCCAGCAGTACACGGAAGACGCGGCTAAGATCACCGGTCAGTGGAATAACGTTTCCTATGCCAGTTATGTACAGGACAACTGGCGCGCCACTAGTAAACTCACGCTGAATCTTGGGTTACGCTGGGATGGCGTGCCCCACACGTACGAAGCCAACCAGCAGTCCACGAACTTCTACCCCAACCTCTACAACCCAGCCAACGCAGCCGTGCTGAACTCGGTGAATAACAGCATTTGCACTGCGATTGGCCCGGGTTGCGCCGGGGCCACCCCGGCTGCGGCTTTCGGTACCAGCCCCAACCCGGTCTTGAACGGTGTCAACTTCTATCTGAACGGCATTGGCCGAGGCGGCGTCAATGGCATTCCGAAGGGACTGGTCGACAATCACTGGGCGAACTTCGGACCCCGTATCGGATTCGCGTATGACCTGACCGGTCAGGGCAAGACTGTGATCCGCGGCGGATTCGGCCTCATGTACGAGCGCATTCAGGGCAACGACATGTATAACGGCGCCACCAACCCGCCCGGCGATTTGAACCCCACGCTCAACGGCGTGTCTCTCTCCAATCCGGGACAAAACCTCACCAATGGCAGCGTCATCACTGCGGCGGCCTTGCCGATCCTTCCGGCCGGCGTCACCGGCATCGACTCAACGTACAAACTCCCTCGTACCTCCCAGTACAGCCTTGGGGTACAGCAGGCTATCGGAGCGCGTGCGGTTTTGTCGGTGTCCTACGTGGGCAGCCAGACCCGGCACGAAAACTACTACCAGGAGATCAACCTCTTTCCCCAGACCGATATCCCGATGTTGCTGCAGTCCGGTGCTCCTAGCCCGAATCAGTTCATGAACTATCTCGGCTTCTCGGGCATGAAGGAGTCCATAAACGGCGCCAACGGGCATTACAACTCGCTCCAGGTCGGCCTCCATGGGAACGTGACCAAAGACCTCCAGCTTCAGGCCGGTTACACGGTTTCGAAAGCCATGGATGCGACCACCAGCACGGGCAGCGGCGGCGACCTCCAAAATGTTACCAACCCCTACGCGGGATGGCGGTATGACTTCGGTCCGTCCCAGTTCGACCGCAGACAAATCGCATTCTTCAACTATGTCTACGAGATCCCGCTCTTTAAGAATGGCAGCCGCCTGCTCAAGGCAACGCTAGGTGGATGGGAACTGTCGGGAATCGTGACCATCGAGTCGGGTGCACCGCTGAATCTAGGGATCAGCGGAAGCAATGCCTCCAGCGTCGTTCCGAACTCGGGCAACCGGCCGGATGTTAATGGGTCGATTTCGTATCCGAAAACCGCGGCATCCTGGTTTAACCCGGCCGCCTTTAGCGCTCCGGTCTGCGCTACAGGCCCCGACTGCTACGGGAACCTCGGATTCGACGCTTTGCGCGGTCCCGGCCGCGACAACTGGAACATGTCGCTCCTGAAGAACTTCGCTTTTACCGAGCGCTTGCGCCTCCAGTTCCGTGCCGATGCCTTCAACATGTGGAACCATACCCAGTTCAAAGGGGATGCGAACAACGGCGGCATCAGCCTCAACCAAGGTTCCAGCAACTTTGGCGCTGTTACGAATGCGTTCGACGCCAGGCAGTTCCAACTCGCTCTGAAGCTGATGTTCTAACGTGCTTCAGTTGCATTATCTGTGCCCCGCTCGCGCTCAATACGAGTCGAGCGGGGCATATTTACGTGCTCACCGTTCTCCATCCACCCAGTAACTCTCTTCGCAGGGCCGGCATCGAAAGGCTGTGCGCTGCCTGCGAATGGACAAGATGAATAAGATTGTTTGCACGACGCAGGCGTAGAGGTCTCGGTTCCCTAGATTGAGATCCCTGAGTCTCAAGCATGAAGACGTGGAAGTCCGAATTCGTTGCCGTCGCGCTGCTCTTGCCAGCCCTGCTATCGGTCAGGACGGTCGCCCAGACACCGGCGGACGCCATCGCGCTCGAGCAGCAAGGGAAGCTGCCTGAAGCTGCCGCCGCCTGGCGCGCGGTGACCGCGCGCAATCCCCACGACGCCGCGGCCTTCGCCAGCCTGGGCGTGGTTCTCTCTAAGGAACAGAAGTATTCCGAAGCGGCTGCCGCGTACAAAAGGGCTCTAACGCTCAATCCCAAGCTACCCACGATCGAACTCAACCTTGGCTTGGCTGAGTTCAAGCAGGGTCACTTCCATGCCGCCGCCGAGGCTCTTCGAGCCGCACTAGCAGCCGACCCCACCAACAACCAGGCGCGTACCCTGCTGGGACTCAGCTACTACGGCGAGCAGCGCTTTGCCGATGCCGTCACCTATCTCGAGCCCGCAGCCAAGAGCGACCCCGGCAATACCGAACTGAATCGCCTGCTGGCGCAAAGCTGCCTCTGGGCGAAGAACTATCCCTGCGCGCTGGAAGAATTTCGCCAACTATTGCAGCAAGACCCTGATTCTGCTGCGGCGCATATCCTCTTGGGCGAAGCCTTGGATGGCTCGGGCAATACCTCAGAGGCCATTGCCGAATTCGAGGCCGCCGCGAAGATTTCTTCCTCCGAGCCCAACGTCCACTTCGGCCTCGGCTACCTGCACTGGAAGTCGCAACAATACGATGAAGCCCGCCAGGAGTTCGAACGCGAACTTGTCCTCGACCCCAATCACGCTCAGGCTCTGGCCTATCTCGGCGACATCGAATGGAAGAACAACCATCCCGATGCTGCTCTTGCCATGCTCAAGCGGTCGATGAGCGCCCAGAAGAACCTGCGCATCGTCTATGTCGACCTCGGCGCGATCTACATGCAGCAGAAGAATTACAAAGAAGCCCAGCCCGCTCTTCTTCGCGCCGTCGCTCTCGATCCCGCCCTGCCCGACGCTCATTACCAGCTCGGACGCTTGTACCAGGCCCTGGGGAAACCAGCGGAAGCGGAAAAGGAACTTCACAAAGTACAGGAACTGCACAAAAAGGCAGAAGACAGCCTGGTCGGGAAGATCTCTTCTTCTCCACCGGCTTTGAATCCATCGGAGGCGAGATAAAGTGACGGCAAAAGCGAAGGGGGAATCAATGGGCAAGACAAACTACCAACCCAAGCCCGAACACAAGTTTTCTTTCGGACTCTGGACCCTGGGCAACCGCGGTCGCGACCCCTTCGGCGACGCCGTACGCCGCACCATGCCCCCCAACGAAATCGCGTCCGTGCTGGGCGAAATTGGTGCCTGGGGTGTCAATCTGCACGACAACGACCTGGTCCCGATTGACGCCACGCCGGCAGAACGTGACCGCATCGTGCGCGAGTTCAAAAAAGCGTGTCAGCAAGCCGGTGTTGTCGTCCCCATGGCAACCGTGAACCTGTTTTTTCATCCCGTGTTCCGCGACGGTGCCTTCACGGCCAACGATCCGGAAGTGCGCGCCTACGCCCTACAGAAGACCCTGCGCGCCATGGACCTCGGCGCCGAGCTGGGCGCGAAAATCTTTGTCCTATGGGGCGGCCGCGAAGGTGTCGAAACCGATGCCTGCCGCCGCGCCGACGAAGCCGTCAAGCGATTGCGCGAGGCCGTCAACTATCTCTGCGAGTACAACATCGCTCAAGGATACAAATACCGCTTCGCCCTCGAAGCCAAGCCCAACGAGCCTCGCGGCGACATCTACATGGCCACCACCGGCCACTACCTGGGATTCATTCCCACGCTCGACCATCCCGAGATGGTCGGCGTCAATCCGGAAGTCGCGCATGAGCAGATGGCCGGGCTCAACTTCATGCACGGCGTCGCCCAAGCTTGGGAAGCCGGTAAGCTCTTCCACATCGACTTGAACGATCAGGCCCCAGGTCGCTACGACCAGGACCTGCGTTTCGGCTCGAACAATCCCAAATCCGCGTTCTGGCTGGTGAAGTTTCTGGAAGACGTCAGCTACGATGGCCCGCGCCATTTCGACGCGCACGCCTACCGCACCGAAGATTACGACGGAGTGAAAGACTTCGCCCGGGGCTGCATGCGTACTTATTTAATCTTGAAGGAGAAGGCTGCTCGCTGGAACGCGGACGGCCACATACGAACGATTCTCAAAGAGATTTCCGCCGCGGTTCCCGGAACTCCGAAAACCGGCAGTTACTCGGCGAAGGGATCGGCGGCCCTGTTATCTCATACGTTCGATAAAGACGCGATCATGCAAAAACGCCTGCCCTACGAAAAGCTCGACCAGCTAACGCTCGACATCGTGCTCGGAGTGAGATGACAAGAGCGGATAAAACCGGGACATCGAATGCGACAGGAGCCGAGATAAGAACTGCGATAGAACCGATGTGCGATGGCGGAGCGTGAGCGATCGCATTCGTAAGCGATAATAAACGTAGGTGGATCGACCGTGAAAAAGCGGCGCTTTAGCGCCGCGTTTTGATCCGATAGAGGACGGGCTTTTAGCCCCCGTGGCTCGCTACGCCCGCCCCTTCTTCGCCGCGCGAGCCGCCTCTTTCCCCGCCACTTCCCACGGACGCTTCGGCCGGTCCACGGGAGCCTTGTCCCGATCCTCAATGCGATCGTACTGATACGATTCACTCACCGTCCCCAGCGACTCGTTGTACAGGCTGGGCAGGCTCAGCGCTTCCTTCATTTCCTCGGAGAAAGTCTGCAGCGCCTTCAGATGGTCGGCAGAGGCTGGGATTTCAGTCTTGGACGTCTTGAGAAACTGCTGGTACCCGCGGTTGACCAACTTCGATATCTCGCTGCCAATCAAATACCCGGGATAGGCGAAGATCTTTACCGTATCATCCGGCCCCTTCTGGATCGCGGCCGACACGTTGTATTTCCGCAGAAAGACGCGAACAGTGGCGCCCGGGGCGTCCGTCACATCGAACCCGTGATCGCGCAGCCAGGCTAGCGCTTCTTCATAGGTTCGTGCTTCAATGGTTTTAGGCATTGCGTTTTAATTTCAACCTTTCCTTGCCGGCGAACGCTCGTCTATTGGATGCATCCTTTATAAGGACCGACCGTAACTTTACGCAAGCTGCATCGCCGGGCGAAACTATTCATCTAATCAAGCTACTACATAACTCGTTTCTGGCCCTATAGCACATTACGTTGGTCACGGCGTTTCGGTTCATCGATGGCACACGGATCTTCAAGAATGGCGGCAATGTCGGCTCCAGCACCGTACAAGGGAGCACTCGAAGCAGCGTCAGGACTGGGTGAAACGCTCGGCCACAGCTTGATCGAGCGCATCGGCAACACTCCCCTGCTGCGTCTGGATGCGCTCACCGCCGAACTGCCGGGCGTAGCACTTTTGGGTAAAGCCGAATGGTATAACCCCGGGGGCTCCGTCAAAGACCGCGCCGCCGCCAACATCGTCTCCGAAGCTCGCCGACGCGGCCAACTGCGTCCTGGCCAGATTCTGCTCGACTCCACTAGCGGCAACACCGGCATTGCGTATGCCATGCTCGGCGCTGCCGAGGGATTCCCCGTCACCCTCTGCATGCCCCAGAACGTTTCGCGAGAGCGCAAGCAGATTCTGCAGGGCTACGGCGCTAACATCCTATATACCGACTCCGCCGATGGCTCTGACGGCGCGATCCGTCTGGCGCGCGAACTGGCCTCGAAGCATCCCGATCAATATTTTTACGCCGACCAGTACTCCAACGAAGCCAACTGGAAAGCGCACTACCACGGCACGGCAAACGAAATCTGGCAACAGACCCAGGGACGCATCACGCACTTCGTCGCCATGCTCGGCACCAGCGGCACCTTTGTCGGCACGACGCGTCGCCTGAAGGAACTGAACCCAGCGATCCAGTGCATCTCGCTGCAGCCCGACTCGTCCTTTCACGGAATCGAGGGCGCCAAACACATGGCTAGCGCCATCGTGCCCAAGATTTACGATCCGCAGATCGCCGACCAGAATCTCGAGATCTCCACCGAAGACGCCTATGCCATGGCGCGCAATCTTTCCCGGAACGCTGGATTGCTGGTCGGCATCTCATCGGCAGCCGCAGTCGTCGGATGCCTCAAAATCGCCCGCGAACTGCAGCCGCAGAAGAAAGACCAGCAGGCCGTGATGGTGACGATCCTCTGCGACTCCGGCGAAAAGTACCTAAGCGAACGCTTCTGGACCGAAGGATAAAGAAAGTCAGAAGTGAGAAGTCAGAAGGCAGAAGTATCCAGCCGGTTTGGCGTTTACTTCTTCATTCTGACTTCTTACTTCTTCATTTCGCCATGCTGAGACTCACTCGCGCCTACTACGACGCCCTCCGCCGCCACGGCGAAGAAACCTACCCTCACGAATGCTGCGGAATCCTGCTCGGCCGCATGGACGACGACGGCACCCGCATTGTCACCTCAACCGCCCCCTGCGGCAACACCCGCACCGACTCCGCCCATAACCGCTACAACATCGATTCCAAGGAGCTCGTCCGGATCCAGCGCGAAGGCCGCGGGCGAGGCGAGGATATCGTCGGCTTCTACCACTCCCACCCCGACCACCCCGCCCGGTGGTCTAAGACGGACTTGGCCGAGGCCCACTGGTTCGGCTGCTCTTACGTGATCACCAGCGTCGAAAAAGGGAAGGCCGTGCTGACGAACTCATTCGAACTCGCGGGTTCGGACGAAGCCGACAAGCGCCTGGTAGACGAACCAGTCCAAGTCGATTGACGAGATGCTTATGTGGGGACAGCCGCCTTCGGCTGTCCGCCGAGCGAAGCTCGGCTATGGGCACCGTCAGACCAATGGGGCGAGAGGCAGGTCAACAGAGAGGTAGCTTGGCACCCGCTGCCCAAATGGAAGCGTCCCAGGTTCTGCGCCCGGGACGCGTCTCCAGATCGGCAGGTGCAGACAGGGCTGGCGAGCACCACCGTTCGGCGACTCAGGACCACAATCCATAAACTCCTTCAGAACCGAATCGGCGCCTTGATCCCGCTTCAGCCGAAACTTCTGTAGATATGATTTCCCACTGAGCCATTCTGGCGATTTGTCGCACGGAAGGGAGAACCGCACCTCGACAAATTGTGATGGAATGTTCGGCGCGTGATCCTGAACATGAATGAGCATCGACCAATACGCATTTCCGTTCAAACACGTCAGCCCGTCAGCGTACGCTACAATTCGCCCCGTCACCGTTTCGACTTTTGAGGAAGGTTCGGAAAAAGCAGGGCTAGTGCTGATGAGGATTCCCAGCGACAAGAGCACTCTGGCCAGCGGTCGCATCACGGTTGAATTGTATGATGCGTTCTAGTGTCCCGCAATGTCGGGGGCAGGTCGTCGAACTGTGCTCGACGGACGGCCGAAGGCGGCCGTCCCCACATAATTCGAGTTTAAATCCCTTGCTGGGCACGGCTAGTGCGCGATTTTCACAAGCTCAAAGCCGGATCCTACCGTGCGCTCCACATCGATTTGCGTCAATGTTGCGGGCGAAACTCCGCGGTTGACACGGGGTTTGCGAGAAATGGATCCTGGGATTGCACCAAATCCGGTCACTGGCTTGTGGACGGCGTGCACTCGATTGAAAATACATGTACTTACAAGCGCGTAATTTTCGTTGACGGAAAAAATAGAAGGAGTACAACAGGATCGTTCTTTGACAGCTTCTTAAGTTTTTCCGGTTGGTGCGGCGTCCGGGGCTCAAGCGGAGTCACTGTTCTGATCGCAAGGTTGGGACGGAGGGTGAGCAAGGGTCTATAGCAAAGCGCTGGTCGAGGCGAACGAAGAAGAAATGTCGGAGCAAGATAGAGTTCCGAGGCGTGGGGTAGGTTTATCCGGTTGGCGGTGAGCCCGGAGCCCAAGCGAAGATCGCGCGCAGTTCCCCGCAAGGGAAGCAGCGAGAGCAGGTCGAGCGAGGGTCAAACGCGAGCTACTGGCCGAGACGAATGGCCCCCACACCACCTCGGAACTCTTATTTTTTTGGGAGCTGTCAGCCCTCAGCGCAGACGAACCCGCCAACCCCATTGTCATGCTGAGCGCAGCAGTGAGGAGAGCAAAGCGATCCTTGCTGCGGAGTCGCAGCATCCCTACCTCAAGAATGCTCTGACGTTGAACAACGTACCTCGCAAGCGTCACAAGTCGTCCCTTACTTCCCCGCATTCCCCGGCCCACCCACCGCATAAATCCGCGGAATTCTCTGCTCCAACCCGGGCAACGTCGGAAACGCTGCATGCGGCTCGCTCTGGTACCAGTACGCGACGGAGAAATAGTTGTCCGACCGCACATTCGCGTGCCCATGCTCCATGGTCGCCCGCAACGATTTCGTAAACGGAATCGGAGAATCCAGGTGGAACCGGTACAGTGACCACCGCCCGCCCGCCACTTCCTGCCCCACGACTGGCGCTCCGAACAATTGATACGCAAACGGATGCCCGCCAAAATCCCATGCTCCCAGAAAATAATCTTCTGACCCGGTTCCGTTGATCGACGGCATGGTCTCCCCATCGACAAAGAACATGTCATCGCCCTCGCCCCACCACCCATCCTGATTTTCGAGCACCGACATGGTCACGCCCACAAAGTGCCCGCGCCCCGTCGCCTCCATCCAGACGTAGTTGCCCTCGCCATTCAGATTCTTCTTGTCGTTGACGATTGCGTCGCTGTTGGACTTCCACTGATTCGTCCACCCCTTCGCCGGCGCGGCCTGCCGGTACTGCGCGTGGAAATACAGCAGATCCGCCGGAAGGTCTTTGCTGTACGCCCGGTAGTCGATGTTGAAATAAAACGCGTCGGTCTTGCGCGACCCTTCGTTCGTCACCGTGATGCGCGCATGCTTCTGAAACGGCATCGGGAAGAAACAATTCAACGCCTTGTCCGCCCCCACCGACAGTGGCTGCGACTGGTACAGGTGATAATCCCCCAGCCCGAGCCCGAAGAAATCTCCAATGGGTGTCTCCACGCTAGGCGTGCCTTCTCCATCCCAATACATCCGCAGCACCAGCGCCTTCAGATGATTCGGATCCTCGCTGGCAATCGTCACCCACACGTGACTGATCAGCCCGGGCCCAGCCTCGTCGAGCAGCGTGAGAGTCTCCCCGGGCGCAATGCTCCGAGCGTCACCATTTCCACCCGTGCGGTCATAGCTGGAAACCCGCTTCTGCACATAATCCTTTGCCTGCGCGAGCGAAGAAAGCAGGGCGGAAGAATTCTGCGAAAAAAGAGGGAGCGCCAAAAAGCAAAAGGCAATTAAGGAAAGAAGTTTCTTCACTGGACTCTCCACGATATGTCTTTTAACGCTTGAAGCCGAGGCGTGGTGATTCTATCCGGTTTTCAGCGGCGTCATGGACCCCAAATCGACCCTGAAAAGGATTTGATAAGCGAGGGATTTGTGGAAGGGCACGGCTTCAGCCGTGCCGTAAAAGCAGCAAAATGATCTTGGGTTTTAGTCCCTGTGGGCTCGGGCTACAGTGGAATATTCCCGTGCTTCTTCGGCGGATTCTTATCCCGCTTCGTTTCCAGCATGGCCAGCGCCTGGATCAATTTCTTCCGCGTCTCTCGCGGCTGGATGACCGCATCGACAAATCCGCGATCGGCGGCCACGTACGGGTTGGCGAAGCGATCCCGGAATTCATCGATCTTCTCGCGACGAAGCTGCTCCCGGTTCGCAGCGGCGTCGAGTTCGCGCTTGTACACGATGTCCACCGCGCCTTCCGGCCCCATCACCGCAATCTCGGCCGTGGGCCACGCGTAATTCACGTCCGTGCGGATGTGCTTCGACGCCATCACGCAGTACGCACCGCCATAGGCCTTGCGCGTTATCACCGTAACCTTGGGAACCGTAGCCTCGGCAAACGCAAACAGCAACTTCGCCCCATGCTTGATGATCCCGCCATACTCCTGCGCCGTCCCCGGCAGAAATCCCGGCACATCTTCGAATGTTACCAGCGGAATGTTGAAGCAATCGCAGAAGCGCACGAAACGTGCACCCTTCACCGACGCATTAATGTCCAGCGTTCCCGCCAGCACCGACGGCTGGTTGGCAACAATTCCCACCGACCGCCCATCCAGCCGCGCAAATCCCACAACAATATTCTTCGCGTAGTGCTCCTGCACCTCGAAGAAGTAAGCATCGTCGACCACCGCGTGAATCACATCTTTGATCTCATACGGCTGGTTCGACTGCGCCGGAACGATCTTGTCGAGCGCCGAATCCGCCCGGTCGATGGGGTCGGTACAGACCTTCCGCGGAGGCTCATCCAGATTATTCGACGGCAAAAAGCCCAGCAGCTCCCGCACCATCGACAGACATTCCGCGTCGTCATGCGCCAGAAAGTGCGCCACGCCTGAAGTTTCGTTGTGCGTCATCGCGCCGCCCAGCTGATCTTTCGTGACCTCTTCCAAAGTCACGGTCTTGATGACATCCGGACCGGTGATGAACATGTATGAAGTCTTATCCACCATCAGCACGAAGTCGGTGATGGCCGGCGAATACACCGCCCCTCCCGCGCACGGCCCCATGATCGCCGAAATCTGCGGCACCACTCCGCTATAGATCGTGTTGCGCAGAAAAATGTCGGCGTATCCTGCCAGCGACATTACGCCTTCCTGAATCCGCGCTCCCCCGGAATCGTTCAGCCCAATCACCGGAGCGCCCATCTTCGCCGCCAGATCCATGATCTTCACAATCTTTCCAGCGTTGGTTTCCGAAAGCGACCCGCCAAACACGGTGAAGTCCTGCGCAAACACGTACACCAGCCGGCCCTCGATACGCCCATAGCCAGTGATGAATCCGTCGCCGTAGATCTTCTGCTCGGCCATCCCGAAGTCATTGCAGCGATGCGTGACCAGCTTGTCGGTCTCCTCGAACGTCCCCTCATCGAGCAGGAACTCGATGCGCTCCCGCGCCGACATTTTTCCTTCTTTATGCTGCCGCTCGCGCCGCTTGGCACCACCGCCGTCTTCGGCCAACTGATTCCGCCTATTGAGTTCGGCGACCTTTTGTTCGAGATTCATGGGAAAGGATTATAGCCTCAGCCGTGAGGCCGCGCGTATGAGGCAAATCACGGGTCAGGACTTAGAACTTGTAGTCTCCCTTCCAGCTGATCTCACTCCCGAACCCCTCCTGCGGTACACTGCCCACAATGTCTCTCACCGACCAGATGGGTTTCAGCTTCCGCCCGCCCGAGCGCCGGGTCTGGAAAGTCCGCGAACTGGTTGGCGCCGTCCGCTCTCATATCGAACGCGAATACTCCGACGCGTGGGTGGAAGGCGAGATCTCCAACTTCCGCGCTCCCGACTCCGGCCATCTCTACTTCACGCTAAAAGACGGCAACGCCCAGATTCGTGTAGTCATGTTCCGCTCCTCCGCGCGCCTGCTCCGCTTCCGTCCCGCTGATGGCCTGCAGGTAATGGTCCGCGGACGCGTGACCGTTTATGAAGATCGTGGCGAACTCCAGATTTCAGCGGAACACATCGAGCCCAAGGGCGCAGGCTCCCTGCAACTCGCCTTCGAGCAACTCAAAGCCAAACTCGAAGCTGAAGGCCTGTTCGCACCTGAGCGCAGGAAGCCGATTCCGACCCTTCCCTCGCGCATAGGCCTCGTCACTTCAGCGCAGGCCGCCGTACTCCGCGACATTCTCAACGTCCTCCAGCGCCGTCATCATTCCGTGAATGTGCTGATTTATCCCGCGCAGGTGCAGGGCGATGCCGCCTCTCACGAGGTCGCTGCCGGAGTTCGCTTCTTCAACCAGCATGACAACGTAGACGTCATCATCGTTGCGCGTGGAGGAGGCTCCGCCGAAGATCTTGCCGCATTCAACGACGAAGCCCTCGCCCGCACCATCGCTGCCTCTGAGATCCCCCTGATCTCCGCGGTCGGCCACGAGACCGACTTCACCATCGTCGATTTCGTCGCCGACCTCCGCGCCCCCACGCCCTCGGCGGCCGCGGAGTTGGTCATCCGCTCCCGCCAGGAAGTTGAAGATCACGCCGCCGCCTTGCACGAGCGCCTCAGCCGCGCGATACGCTACCGACTTTTGATGGGCCGCCAGGCCCTTACTGAACTCGCGCAGCACGGCGCCTTCGCCCGCATGATGGAACTCATCCGCCAGCGCCAGCAGAAGCTCGACGACCTCAGCCACCGCATGGAACTCGCCGAGCGCAACCTGCTCGAGCAGATGCGCCGCCGCTGGGAGATGATCTCAGCCGCTGTGCGCCACTACGATTTGCGGCTGGTCCTTTCCGGTATGCGGAAGCAACTCGACAGCGGCACCGCCGCCCTCGTCGCTATCATGCGCAACGTTCTCCTCCAACATCGCGTGCGCAGCGAGCGCCTCCAGACCGCTCTCGAATCGTTGTCTCCCCTGGCGATTCTCGACCGCGGATACGCGCTGGTCTTCGATTCCCAAGGTAAGCTGCTCAAGGACGCGCGCCGTCTTCAGGTCGGTGACGAAATTTCCGCCCGACTAGCTCATGGCGAAATTCGAGCAGCCGTGACTAAAAAGCAGGAATAAGCCTGCGCGCCATAACGTTTTTGCAATTTCATGTAAAAGTTCGTAAGGCTGACAAAGCCAGAAATCCGCTGCATTACAATGGTTTTCAACATCAAGGTTTTGGTGGGATGCGCAGCAGCTTTTGCTAAGGTACCGCTCAGCGGCGCGCGAGTGAACCGTGGAAGGGCGCGGCTTCAGCCGTGCCGTTAGCAGTTAGAAAAAAATTGCGGGCTTTAGCCCCCGGAGCGATTCGAGTGACGCCAGTCATCACGTCATGGACGCAAGGCGCGTGGATCGCGCTCGACATTCTCCTCGTCGCGCTCCTCATCTACCAGGTGCTGATCATGATCCGCGGCACCCGCGCCGTTCCCATGCTGGTGGGACTGGTCGTCGTCGCCGGTACCTTCTATCTGGCACGCGTCGGTGAACTCACCACGCTCAACTGGGTCGTGAGCCACGTGCTCCCCTACCTCGTGTTCGCGCTGATCGTCGTCTTCCAGTCAGAGATCCGCCACGTGCTCGCTGACTTAGGCAGAAGGCTGACTTTCTTCAGCGGATCTTCCGCGGATAGCGATTCCTACGACGACATCGTGCTGGCCGCCAACCTTTTCTCGCAGCACCAGACCGGCGCGCTGATCGTGATCGAGCGCGAGATCGGATTGCGCACCCACATCGAAAGCGGCGTTCCTCTTGACGCGCGACTTTCCTACGATTTGCTGGCCACGATTTTCCGTCCCAGCGCCCCGCTGCACGATGGCGCCGTCATCGTGCAAAAAGACCGCATCGCTGCTGCAGCCTGCTTCCTGCCGCTCTCCATGAATCCTCTGCTCTCTACGCAGCTCGGAACGCGCCATCGCGCTGGCATCGGCATCACGGAAGAAACGGACGCCATCGCCGTCATCTGCTCCGAAGAGACTGGCGCGATCAGCCTGGCCATCGGCGGCACGATCGAACGGGATCTCACCGTCGAACAACTCCGCGAGCGTCTGGGCGTCGAACTCCGCCGCCATATGGCCCCCGTCACTCTGCCCACCTCGATCGCCCAGAATAACGAAGACGAGTCAGATACGATGCTCGACTCTCCTTTGCACGATCCCGCGCCGCAGCGCAAGTCGGAATCTGGCGCGCAAGCGGAGCCGCGGCCATGATCCAATTCTTCCAGCGCTATGTGCTCCACAACTTTGGACTCAAGGTGTTGTCCCTGCTTCTCGCCACCGGGCTGTGGTTCCTGATTTCGCGCGACGAGCAGCCCGCGGAAGTGGCACTGCACGCCCCCATCGTCTTTCAACACTTCCCCTCGCAGCTGGAAATCAGTTCCGAATCCATTCAGGAGGCGCAGATCCGCGTGCGCGGTCCGGAGCGCGTTATCCGGCAGTTGCAGGCCAATGAGGTGCACGCTGAAATCGACCTCGCCGACGTCAAATCGGGCGAACGAACTTTCGACCTCACTTCGCAGCAGGTGCGCCACCCGGGCGACATCACCGTGGTGCAGGTCGTTCCCAGCCAGCTACATCTGGCCTTCGATACCCGAATGACTCGGGAAGTCGAGATTCATCCCCGCGTGACCGGAAACTTTGCCGACGGCGAACAGATTGTTAAGGTAGACTCCGATCCGTCGCGCATCACCATCACCGGCCCCCGTCATCACGTGGAGCAAATCGATGCAGCCACGACCGACCCCATCGACGCCACAGGAACCCGCGGTAGCGCTGTCTTCACCACGAACGTGTACGTCTCCGATCCGCTAGTGCAGGTCGTCCAAGCAACCTCAATTCGCGTGACCGTCCTCGTCCAGAAAGTCGGCAGCGCGACCACCCACTGAGCAGCAGCCGTCACCGAGCACTTTCCTCTATCCTCGTTTATCATCGATAGTCCTCTTTACCTTTTATGAGCGATCAAAGACAGTTGTTCGGGACCGACGGGATTCGCGGGGTCGCGGGAGAATTCCCCCTCACTAAGCAGAGTACTTATCTGATTGGCCGTGCCCTCGGCCATGATCTGGTCCGCACCAATGCCAAGGCTCAGGCCGTGATCGGCCAGGACACGCGTGAATCCAGCGGATGGATTGCCGACCGCGTAGCCGAAGGCCTCGCTGCGGTAGGTGTTGATGTCCACAGCGCCGGCGTGATCACGACTCCCGGCGTGGCCTACCTCGCGCGCTTACGGTCTCTGGCGGCGGGCGTGGTCATTTCCGCGTCGCACAATCCCTGGACCGACAACGGCATCAAAGTCTTTTCTGGCGATGGTTTTAAGCTTACCGACGCGCGCGAACTCGCCATTGAAAAAGAAATCTTCGCTCTGCTGCAGAATGCCTCTGCCGCCGATGACACGGCGCTCAAGATTCCCAAGCCATCGCTCCCCGGCGAGGCCGCCCTCCGTCATGCCTACGTGAAATCCCTCGCGGAGGGCGTGAAGTCTGACTTGAGCAAACTGCGCGTGCTCGTGGATTGCGCCAACGGCGCGGCCACAGCTGAGGCGCCGGAACTGTTCCGCACCCTGGGAATTCAAGCGACCTTTATCCACGTCTCGCCTGACGGAAAAAATATCAACGAAGGCTGCGGCGCATTACATCCCGAGACCCTCGGAAAAATCGTCGCGGAATCACCTGGCAAGTTCGACCTGGGCGTGACTTTCGATGGCGACGCCGACCGCGCCCTCTTCTGCGACGCGGCCGGCCGCGTCGTAAACGGCGACGCCGTCCTGCTCGCCGCAGCCCGTGACCTGCACACGCAAGGAAAATTGAAGGCTGACACCGTTGTCTCCACCACCATGTCGAACATGGGCCTCGAAATCGCGCTGAAGAAATCTGGCATCCGCATGCTGCGCGCCAACGTGGGCGACAAATACGTGCTCGAAGAAATGTTGAAGACGGGCGCCACGCTGGGCGGCGAGCAGTCCGGCCACATTATCTTCCGCGACTGCGACGCCACCACCGGCGACGGCCTGCTGACCGCCCTCCGCCTCATGGATGTCATTGTCCGGGCCGGAAAGCCCCTGGCGGAACTCGTCGGCGATCTGAAGGTGTTCCCACAGAAAATTCAAAATGTGCGCGTGCGAGAAAAAACTCCCTTCGCTCAAGTCCCAGCAGTCCAGTCAGCAATTGAAGCGGCTGAACGCGAATTGAACGGCAACGGCCGCGTAGTAGTGCGCTATTCAGGAACCGAAGCGTTAGCGCGGGTGATGGTCGAAGCCGAATCCGAAGAGAGAATGCGCGCCCTAACAGCCGCCATCGCCGCCGAAATTCAAAAAGCCCTTGGAGTGTAGGTGGGATTTATGTGGGGACAGCCGCCATCGGCTGTCCGCCGGGCACAGCCCGGCGGCTTGCTTCCATGCTCTGGCTGGCCTAATGCTTCTTGCGCTTGCCCTTCACTCGTACCGGCTCATCCTCCAACACGGCAAACTGAATTTTCTTCTCCACAGGATCAATCCGATCCACCAGCACCCGGATCTTCTGTCCCAGACTGTAAATCTTCCGCGACCGCTGCCCAATAATCTCGCGCGTGTTCTCGTGATACGTGTACCGGTCGTCAGTCAAAGTATTCAGCGGCACCAGTCCCTCAACGAACAGATCAGTAAGCTCCACGAAAAATCCAAACTTCGTGACGCTGGTGATGAGCCCGTCGAAGTCTTCGCCCACCCGGTCCTGCATGAACTTCACTTTCTTGCCTTCGATCAACTCGCGCTCAGCATCGGCCGCCCGCCGCTCCGCCCGGCTCGACTCCTCCGCGATCTCGTGCAATTCTTCGATCCCAATCGGTCCACCTAACCGCTCAAGCGCTTCCTTATGACCTGCATGATCCCGTCGTTTCGACCATGGCGATGCTTTCTCTTCGAGCTGAGGGTGCCCCACCCTTGTCGCGTTTTTTGCGACAGCGCCTGCCTTGAGTTTGTCGAAGGGGTGGGGGTGTTGACTCGAGTGTGGACCCTGATTCCGCAGCACATCCTTCAACACCCGATGCACAATCAAATCCGGATACCTCCGGATCGGCGACGTAAAATGCGTGTACGAAGTCGCCGCCAGCGCGAAGTGCCCCAGATTTTCCTCCGAATACCGTGCTTGCTTTAGCGACCGCAGCATCAGGTAGCTCAGAATCCGCTCCTCCGGCTTCCCCGCAATCTTCTCGGTCAGCTTCTGATACATGCGCGGCGTGATGTGCACTTCTTTCGGCACTTCAATCTCACGCGCCCGTTTCCCCGTTCCATAAGCCGAACGCCGGTCGGTTTTCGTCTGTACGCGATGAATCGGCAGCGGCCCCACGCCGAGCGAATATCCGAATGTCGCAGCAATCACTTCAAAGTCGTACACGCGTTTCGCATCCGGCTTCTCGTGGATGCGATACAGCGATCCCACGTGTCTCGACTCCAGATCGTGCGCCACACACTCGTTCGCCGACAACATGAATTCCTCAATCAGCCGGTGCGCGATGTTGCGCTCGGAACGCGAAATGCTCTTCATCAGCCCCAATTCGTCGAACTCGATCACCGGCTCCGGCAGATCGAAGTCAATCGATCCTCGCCGTTCCCGCTTGCGATTCAGAATCAGCGCCAGGTCGCGCATCAGCTCAAACGTCGCCACCAGCGGGGCATATCGCGAGCGCGCGGCGGCATCGCCTTCCAGCACCGCGTTCACCGCGGTATACGTCATGCGCTCCACCGACCGGATCACGCCCTCGCTCAACTCGTAGCTCACCAGCTCGCCGCGATGATCCATCTCCATGACGGACGACAGCACCAGCCGTTCCACCTGAGGACGCAGACTGCAAATGTCTGTCGAAAGCTCCAGCGGCAGCATCGGGACGGCGCGGTCAGGAAAATAAACGCTCGTTCCGCGCAGCCGGGCCTCCTGATCGAGCGCTGACCCCGGCGTCACGTACTGCGCTACATCGGCAATGTGCACCTGCAATTCAAAATTGCCGTTCGGCAGCATGTGCACGTAAACGGCATCATCAAAGTCGCGTGCCGTCTCGCCATCGATGGTCACAATCGGCAGCCCACGAAAATCGCGCCGCCGCTCCAGTTCGATCGCTGGTATGGCTGCCGAAGTGTCCTGCGCCTCTTCCAGTGCCGCCGCCGGAAAATGATGCGGCAGATGAAACTTGCGAATCGTGATCTCGACATCCACGCCGAAGTCATCTTCGCGTCCCAGAATCTCAATCACCCGCCCCCGCGGATTCTGCGTAGGCGAAGGCCAATCGGTGATCTCAACGTCAACCACCAGTCCCTCAAGATCGTCCCATTCCGCGGGCCGTGCCACCTCAGCCCCCAACACGCGGTCGACAGATTTCTTGCTCTTCCGTAGCGCCGGTGTCCCGCCGGCTGTTCCGGGGACATCTTGCCCCCGGTGGGAAGGTCGTGACGCAGTTAGATCGCTCGCTTCCGGCCGCTCCATCCCCACCGGAATCAAAATCTCCTGCGTAATCTTGCTGTCAATTGGCCGCACATACCCACCGCGGCTCCCGTAGTGAAAAATCCCAACCACCGTCGGGTGCGCCCGCATCACTGGCCGCACAATACGCCCCTCGGCGCGCCCGTCCGGCCGTACGTTGCTGATGTCGACCAACACCAGGTCCCCGTGCATGGCATTGCCAATGAGATGTGGTGCGATGAAGATATCGCCCGTGAGCTTCGCGTTGAGTGCCGGGCTTAGCGACTTCGCGTCTGGAATGACGAAACCGAACCCGTCGCGGTGCATCGTAAGCCGCCCCGCAACCAGATTCTTGTCGCCAGCCGCCGCAGGCAAGGCGTAGCGATCGGAGTCCACCGAAAGCAGCGTCCCCCTCGCCACCATCTTCTGCAGCAGCGAGTCCAGTTCGCGCCGTTCGTTCCCGTGCAGCCCGAGTTCCCGGACGAGCTGCTTGAACCCAGCCGCCCGCTTGGGCTGCCGCGCAATGTGTTTCAGGATTGTTGATTCAGGAAGCATAGGAGAAAGCGGTCAGCTATCAGCTCTCAGCATACCGCACCAACAGTTTTGTCATCCTTCGCGAAGCGAAGACCTATGCAATTTCCGGCAGGTTCCACAGGTCCCTTCGACTTCGTCAGGGCAGGCTCTTCCCCCCGCAAAGACGCTGACCTCAGGATGACTGCTCTACCACGAATCCCCGCCCCCGCGTGGCGGCCACTCCCCCAGCGCCCTCCGCACCATCGCGATCTGCCCCACGTGATAGCTGTTGTGAGCCACCATCTGCCAGAGCGCAGCTTCGAGCGTTCCGGCAATTTTCTTGTCGCCGTCGTGTGTGCTTTCAATCTCGCGTTGAAGTTCGTTCGGAGAGGATTTCGCCAGGTCCGCAAATTCGCCCAGGTGTCCCGCCATCTTCTTCCTCAGGCGATTCCACTCCTCTTCGTCCGCCGGCGCTGGTGCAAGCGGGAAACTCTCCGATTTATGCTCTGGATACGCAGGCCTCTCCCCGCGAATCCGCCGCAGCTCATACTCCATCCAGTAATTCATGTGGAACACGAGTTGACCAATCGAGTGCGGGAATCCCGCCGCATCCCGCGCAGCCAGTTCGGCAGAAAGATCCTCGACGCACGCGATGGGATCGGCATGCGCGCCCCTCCCGCGAAGCAGTTCTGTCAGTGCGCGCTGTGACATCAGAGAGAAGATTGGAATTCAAGCAGTCTTGTCATCCTGAGCAAAGCGAAGGATCTCTGTACTCTCTCGTCGCCGGCAAATTGCGTAGGTTCCCTTCGACAAGCTCAGGGCAGGCTTTCGCTCTGCTCAGAATGACACACCGCTCAGAATGACGCGCCAAACAAACCGGGCAAGCTCACCGCCCCACAAAGTACTTCTCCTCCAGAATCCTCCGATGATGCAGTTCGTGCCCGGCGATCATATAAGCCAGCGCGCGCACGCTCACTTCGTTCTTGCTCGCCACGCCGCGCCGTGTCCACGCCGCCTCATCCAGATTGCGCAGCAGGGTCAGCGTCGCCCGCCGCACGGCAATGTAATCTTCAATAAGTTCCTCCAGCGCGGCCTTCGCGAACGGACCGTTCTTCACATAATCGTCCTGCTCGAACCCCGGCAGCGGCGTCTGGTCCCCGCGCGCAATCCGCAACGCGCGATACGCGAAAATTCGCTCTGTATCGCACAGGTGTCCCAGCACTTCTTTCGCGTTCCATTTATCGGGTGCGTAGCGAAAATCCCCCTCGCTCTCGTCGCGCCCCGACAGCAAAAGCATCGTCTGCCGCCTCTGCGTATCGAGCGTTCCCAGGATATCGGTCCCCGCCACCAGCGCGATGTAGCGGTCATAATAAGGCGCATATTCGCCCGGCTCAGGTCGCGCAATCGTGAACGTTGCTGCATTTACCACGGCTGGTTCTGACATGCTTGGCTCCAAAAGATAGAAGTCTGTCCCAAGGCCCCATTTCAGAAGAAGTTTCGTGAAGAATTAGACTCCCCACACCGCTTTCGGTTTTCGATAAATCTTCACCCCGCCAGCATAACGCCCGGCGCCTGTGGAAGGGTACGGTCCGGCAGATTTTTCCGGGAATCGTTACACCCCACCGAGCAGGAAGTATGCAGCCCCACGTGCCGTGCGACCATGCCTCTCATGTCCAATCGGACGTATCGACGGAGGAACTCCCGATTGAAAATAAAGGATTTTCCACAGGGCTCACTTTGAGACGCGGGAGTACAATCGGCTTTGGTCACGAAAGTGCGGCCAGTGACCCCTAATCCCAACTAGGAAAGGAACTTTTACGCCATGTGGAAGCCGACCAATCAGCCTCAATCTCCTGCACAGCCTGCCGTGCCGGAGCGCCCCACTACGTCTACCCCCAGCGCGCCAATGGCGTCCGCTGAGCCCGCTGCTTCCCGGCCGGTAACCACGACCACCGCTGACCAAGCCACCATCGGCAAGTCGCTCGTCATTAAAGGCGAAGTCACCGGCTCCGAATCGCTCTACATCGACGGCCGCGTGGAAGGTTCCATCAATCTGGCCGGCAACCGCGTCACCATCGGACGTAATGGTGTGGTCGCCGCCAACATTAATGCGCGTGAGATCGTTGTTCTCGGCAAAGTCCGCGGCAACCTCACCGCTAGCGATCGCGTCGACATTCGCAGCGACGGCTCGCTCACCGGCGACGTCATTGCCGCACGCATCTCCATTGAAGACGGTGCCTTTTTCAAGGGCGGCATCGACATTCGCAAGGGCGGACAACCCGCGCAGCAGAAGCCCAACGGCGAAGAGAAGTCGGTTCCGGCCAGCGAGCCGGCCGCAGTCGGCGCCCGGGCATAAGTCCACGCAAGAAAAGTTCGGCCGGTTTTCAGCAGCGGGCATCCGCAAGGATGCCCGTTTTGCTTTTGTAGCGCCGAGGATCCGTGCACCGTCGTGGTTGCCTACTTCCGCGCGGTGGGGTGCTGCATCCCCGTGGAAGAGCGGCCCTTCAGGGCCGCGCCAAGCCGTGCAAAATCGGAACGGGCTTTTAGCCTCTGCGGTGTCTTCGGGATGCCTCACGATCCGCAACTGAGAAGCGATGACCCGCCTGCCGCATCCGAGTCATCAGAGATACATTACCCGCTCGCCCGGCTCCGCCCCATCGGAATAATTCATGCCTCGATGCCGTCCTGAGTGTGTATACTCATCGGATTTTCTGTAAGGCCGTCTGCACGGAAATCTGGAATGGGACGCATCTTCCTCATCTTCCTCCGCCGCTTGTGGCTCCCGCTGCTAGTCCTCGCGGGCTTCCTCGGAGTGTGCGTGATCTTCTATGTGCGCGTCGAAGGCCTGCGCCCGCTCGACGCCCTGTTCTGGGTGATTCATCCCCACTCGATCGAATTTCGCGCAGTTCACAAGTCCACCAAGATTTTTTCGATGTTCGTGTACGCAGGAGTCTTCGCGCTGCAGATCTGGATCGCCGAGCGCGTTCTGCTCACCATTTTCAGCCGTCACGGCGTGGAGGCCTGGAGAACCATGATCAACGAAGTGAACGTCAACCGCCTGAACGACCACTTTATTATTTGCGGCTATGGCCA
Source organism: uncultured Acidobacteriaceae bacterium (assembly GCA_963832015.1). Lineage (GTDB taxonomy): Bacteria > Acidobacteriota > Terriglobia > Terriglobales > Acidobacteriaceae > Sulfotelmatobacter. The sequence goes on along the minus strand of CAWHSR010000032.1, from coordinate 23,262 downwards.
GGTCGGACGCACGGTCGTCGACCAGCTGCAGCGCCTCGAGATCCCCTTCGTGCTGATCGAAACCAACGAAGGCCTCTACCGCGAATTGCTCAACGACAAGATCCCTGTCATTCAAGGTGACGCCAAGCGCCACGACGTCCTGCTGCAGGCCGGACTCGACCGCGCCCGCGGCATCTGCATCGTGATCGACAACGACGCCGACAACCTGTACATCACGGTGACCGCGCGTTCGCTCAATCCCAGAATCAAAATCATCACTCGCGCCGGCCAGCAGCGTTACGCCAACGCCATCCGCAGCTCCGGCGCCGACGAAGTTATCATCCCCGAATACGAAGGCGGCCTCATGACCGGAAGAATGATCCAGAAGTATTACCCTATCCCGCTGGCCATCAAGTAGGGGCCCGAGCGTGGGTGGAGAACCGAACCATGAAGGGCACGAATGATAACAAAGTTGTTCTTAGATTTACTTCGTAATCCTTCGTGCCCTTAGTGGTTCAGGGGTCTTTCTCTGCAGCGTACAGATCCTCGGTCGCCCGTTTCCTTTCCGGCCGTCTCCGTAAAGGAAGAAGGACCGGCCGATCCCGGTGTGCGCACTTACTCCACCAGCATGCAATCCCCGTAAGAATAGAAGCGATACCGTTCGCGGACCGCATGCTCATACGCGCGCATCACCAGCTCTTTTCCGCCCAGCGCACACACCAGCATCAGCAGCGTGGATTGCGGCAAATGAAAATTCGTCAGCAGCGCCTGCACCACCTGAAACTTGTATCCCGGATAAATGAACAGATTGGCCTCGCCCGCCCCCGCGCGCACCTCTCCCGCACTTTCTTGGGCCGCATACTCCAGCGTGCGCACGGTGGTCGTGCCGACCGCAACAATCCTTCGCCATTCTCTCCGCGCCCGCCCGATCTTCTCCGCCGCATCAGCCGAGATGGAATAAGCCTCCGAGTGCAGCTGATGCTCTTCCACCCGCTCCGCCCGCACCGGCTGAAACGTTCCCAACCCAACGTGCAGCGTGATCTCGCAAGTCTCGATCCCACGCTCGCGCATGCACTCCAGAATCTCCGGTGTGAAATGCAATCCCGCCGTCGGAGCCGCCACCGATCCCCGCTCTCGCGCATACACCGTCTGGTACCGCTCCCGATCGCTCGAAGAGTCGTCACGCGCAATATAGGGCGGCAACGGAATATGCCCAATCTTCCCGATGTGCGCAAAGAAACCTTCGATGGGCGCGAACCGAATCCTCCGTTCTCCAAACTCTCCCCGCCCCATCACCTCAGCCTGCAACTCGCCCTGCTCACCAAAGAAAAGATGTTCGCCCACCCCGACCTTCCGCCCTGGCCGCACCAGGCATTCCCATTCATTCGGTTCCTGCGACAATTGTTTCGTAAGCAGAACTTCAATCCGCCCCTGCAGGAATTCCCGGGCCGCCGGATTCCGCTCACTCACCGCCTGCGACTTCAGTCCGCCTCGCCGTCCGTAAAGCCGCGCCGGAAATACCCGCGTGTTGTTGAAAACGACCAGATCGCCCGCCCGCAACAACTCCGGAAACTCACGAAATCGCCGATCCTCCAGGCTCACCGACCCCGATCTCACATGCAGCAGTCGAGACCCCGCGCGGTCCGCCAGCGGCTCCTGCGCAATCAATTCTTCGGGAAGATCGTAATGGAAGTCAGAAACCAACACGTTTCCCGATTATAGGGACACTCCTTCGATCCAGTTGTCGCTGTGCGGCCATTTTCTGGGATAGTGCGCCGCTTTCAGGCGGAGCAGCGCTTTCGCACGGTGCGGCGTTTGTGCGGGTGCAGGCGCTCGTGCGCGCGCACCCCTCTTGCGCAGGTCAGCGCCTTTGAGCTGGGTGCTTTTGGGTCGCTCAGCGCTTCCAGCGCTGCGATCAAGCTTCGTTTTCACCAAAGGGCTTTAAGCCCCTGAGGTGCTTCAAGCCGGCCCTTTCTGCGCCTCATCATGCCCGCTTTTTCTCCAAATTTGGATTGTCTCTGCGCGCCCCTGCTGGTACTATGCGAAGGTCGAGTCGCGACCTGCTTTTTGCCATCTCCCCCAAGGGTAACCATGCCTTCGGAACGCAAACATAGGGAAGAAATCGTCCGCTACGGACGCATGCTGCACGAGCACGGCTTCGTCGCAGCGATGGACGGCAATCTCTCCGTCCGCCTCCCGCACGACCGCATTTTGGTCACTCCCACGTGCGTCAGCAAAGGCGCCATGAAGGCGTCGAACATGGTGATTGTCGACCTGGACGGACAAAAAGTCGCCGGCCGCCGCAACGTGACCAGCGAAATTGGCATGCACCTGCTGGTTTATCGCATGCGTCCTGACGTCGAGGCCATTGTGCACGCCCATCCGCCGACCGCGACCGGATTCGCCGCCGCCGGCATTCCCCTGACCGAGCCCTTGGTGTGCGAAGTCGTCATGGGCCTGGGATGCATACCGCTCGCTCGCTACGGCACGCCCGGCACATCAGAACTGGCCCAGACGCTCGAACCCTACGTTCCCGCCTACGACGCCATCCTCATGTCGAACCACGGCGTCGTCGCTTACGGCGACACGCTCGAGCACGCCTACATGAAGATGGAAACCGTCGAGCACTTCGCTCAAATCGCTCTGGTCACGCACCTGCTCGGCCGCCAGCAGCCTCTGAAAGAAGTGGACATCGAAAAGCTTCTTCTGGCCCGCACCAAATATTTCGGCGCAAAAATCGCCGCCGCCATGCCCCTGCCCCGCGCTCCCCAAAAAGTCAGCTAGGCCGCTATTCCCTCCGGACCGCAGAATTCCTCCTCGCGCGCGACTCGCTCAAGTTGGACTCTATGAGGGCAAAAAATTTGCTGACACCGATAGCTTCCGGTTAGCCGAGGCTCGCCAATTGAGAAGTCGATTCTGTGGTAGTGAGCGCTATGGCAGGCGTTATGCTAACGAAAAACCGCGGACGCACCGCGATAGCGAAGCGTCCACGGTTTTACCCCCTCAGCCTTCAGTAGGCAGGCACAAGGACCTTCAACACCTGTCCCCCTCCCACGGGAGGAGGGCCGAATCCTAAGTTCGAAACATTTAGGTTTCCATCAGCGCCGAAAGTCATTGCGGTCGGCAACGACAGCCCGGTTGCAATTTCCGTGTAATTGTTTGGGCCATCAACGCGCACGATCGTCCCCGTGCCGGGCGTGGGGAACTGGTTGCCCGTCGTATTCTCGAGCACGTAGAGGCGGCCTTTTTTGTCGAATGCCAACCCCAGTATGTCGCTGAGCGCCTCGTCTTTCTGCAGAACGAACCAGTTTTCGACTTCCTGCATACAAACCCACGCTACCGTGCCATCGTAAAGAACATGCGATTGCCGCCCGACTAGCTTCAGCGTGCAACCGAAAGACTCCGCCAGTTTTCTCTCTCACTCGTGAGCACTGTCATTTTTGCCAGTTTCGTTTTCCTCGAGGACTGCGCACCATAGGCGATAAGAAGGCAGCACAGCCCGGACTGAATCCGCCTCCGATTTTCCACCTCGTCGAAAGGAGTAGCCAATCATGAAGGTTGCTAAGCTAGTGGTATTCTGCGTCGTTTTTTTTGTGGGTGTAGCCGCGTGGGCCCAGGACTTCTATCGGGGAGAGGTGACTGCCGATTACTCATACGCTCGCTTTTACCCAGTCGCTCATGGCACTCAGAGCCTAAGTCTGAATGGCGGTGGTGGCGCGGCCGTCGTGTATTTCAACGATTACTTTGGAATCAAAATGGATCTCCAAGGCTATGGCAGCAACACGGTTACGTGGACGAATCCGGCGGGCGGAGTTTTCAAGGCGCAAGGCAATCTGTTCACCTACATGTTCGGTCCCCAGGTTAAGGTTCGCGCGCCAAAATTCGAGCCGTTCGGGCATATCCTCCTCGGCGGCGCGCACAGCAATGTGTATGCCAACCTGACCAAAGCCTGCCAGAACTCATGCATTACGTCTGCATCACCTGCAGGAAATGCTTTCGCCTTGGCCATCGGTGGCGGCTTTGACATTCCCGTCAATAAATCCTTCGAGGTTCGCCCGGTGGAGATCGATTACCTGATGACACGCTTCACCAACCAGTTCAACAACTCTTCGCAGAACAATTTCCGGTATTCGGGCGGTGTCAGTTTCAGGTTCGGAGCTAACGGCAGCAAATGAGCCATTTCTTTGGCGCACACGACTAGATGCAAGGGAACGGATGCGGCTCGCCCCACGTGCCGCTCCGTTCTCGGGTGGCGGAGTTGTCCCTAACCCGAAATACTCCGCCACCCTCCCCGGGTCAACGAGTGAAGTGACGATGCTACGCCAACAATTCCGCAACGGAGGACGCGCTACGCTGTCGAGTTGCCCTTGAGGGGAAACCGTGCCTTGGGGCCAGAGTTGCCCAGCCACCGGAAAAGTGGCAGCATACACACTGAGAATGACTCTGTAATCTCGTGGAGCGTAGCTCCCCACATCTCAGCGACAGAGGTTGGTGTATATATGCCTGCCGAAATCAGGAACCATCTTGACGCCCGAATCCTCCCTCTCTGGAATGCAGTCTTCTGCTTGGATTGCGAGGTCATTAGTGGCATTCGAGGGGGCGAATGCCCCGCGTGCAAGGGCCGCTCGCTCGTGGACCTCGCTCGAATGTTGGGGGGCAGTCTGCTCGCGCATCGGGCACAACAGTCTCACGAATGCGAATTGTTCGACATCACAGTTGTGGTTGAATTACAGCAGATGCACGCCAAAGACTTGAGCACCACCGTTGAGAGGTTGACGAGTGTGATTGGCCCTAAGCTCGCACGGGACCAAGCGTCATTCCACGTCAACGTGAAGCCGGCAGTAGGTAAACCCGACCGACAACCCTCGCTTTTCCTGGAACGGGATGCCGCATAGAGCGTTGCCATTTTGCTAAGGTGCGGCGCGGCGCGAACGAGCGTGATGGGGACATCTCAACCGCAATCAAAAGGATGAGAAAAAAAGTGGCTACCTAGCCGAACAGTGGCGAAAACTGATTGTAATCGCAACCGTTCCTGCTGTTTCGTCCGGATGAACCTCTGCAAGCGCACCCGACTGCCGCGAGGACAAGTGCTTCATCGACAGGTCAAGGAGTCTCCGGTTGTATATATCGCCTGGCTTTAGTAGAAAATCCTTCATAGCATCCTGCGAGCGATGTTCGTCAAGGCCTATGGCGTTGATGCTGCTCACGTAAAACTGCTTGCCCTCATCGACATCCACATCGAGCGAAATCGTCTGGTTCTCCTCATTGATCTGTGTTTCGGGAACAGCGGTAAAGTTGATATAGCCAAACTGGCCGTAGGCCGTGTGCAGTTTCTCCAGGCCCTTGCTAAGCCGGGCGATGTTGAACACGTTGCCATCCTTAATCGCGAACAGGCTGCGCAAAAGCTGCTCGTTGCTAATCGCCCTGTTATTCTTGAAGCTGATTCCACTCAATCGGTACTGCTGGCCTTCGTCCACCTGAAGGGTAATCGCAATGCGGCTTTCGAGCGGATCGCTGGTGAGAGTCGTCGTATTGCCACGGACCTGCACTTTAAAATATCCGTGTTCCTGCCACGCTCGTCGGACTCTTTCCTCAACGTCGGACGCCACGCCGTCATGATCGCCCGAGTAACTTCGTTCTTTGAGCGAAGCCGCGATCTCGTCCTCCTTGGGGATACCCATCCGGACGCTTCCCACGAAGTTCAATTCGGCAATCACAACTTTAGGGCTGGGAGTCTGCTTGTCGGGGAATGTGACCCTCGGCGGACACTGCAAAACGGCTTGAGCAACCGGCGTTTCGGAAGGAGCGACAAGCTGTGCTTGAGTTAGGAGGTGGCACCCAACGACAAACGCCACAGCCAAACGAACGTCTTGTGGGAACCGCCGCCGCATCACTGCATTATGAGCACTCCGAGGAGTGTTGTAAACGCCATAGCAGATGTGAGCAGCGAGGAAAACTGTTTTGCTCGTCGTAAATTAGTGCTACCGAGATTTTTCACCAGTCGAGCGAGCAGTAAGCAAGATTCGCGTGACGTACTACCTATTTCCTGGTGAGCTTTACTTTTGCAAAAGACGTTCGCTTGCCGCCATCTTCGTTATCTATAAGCCAGCTCCAGGTGCCAGTGCCTTCGCTGCAGACGAAGGTTGTGTGGACGCCGCTGTCCTTGTCTTTATCTTTGTCCCTGAACCAGAACGTGATGTCGTCATTGCCCCGTTTGCCTTGGGCGATAGGGGCCGAGAGGCCACCGCCGCCGGTGGAGTCGAGCCACAGGCATTTGTATTCGTTCGACGATTCGTCCCATTCAATAAAGACAATCGCTTCATACGCAGGCTGGCCTTGGGCGTTCTTCTCGCGCGATGTTTCGTGGAGTTGCAGGTATTCGTGTTTCAGCACCCATTCGGACTCGATATCGTGCGTGGTCTCGCGTCCGGCAATGGTCCCTGAAGAGTCCAACTGCCGCTCAGATGATCAAGTAAGGGGTCTTTACGCGTTGGCTCTTGTGCTGAAGCTGAAAATGAAGTCATGAAAAGCAAAGCCAAGATTGCACAAGTTGTCTTCATTGCGTGACCTCCCAATATCGTGTTGTGGGAAGATTTTGGAAGCCTGTGATTGGCGTTTAGCCATTTTCGAATCGGCATGAAGAGTCTCTTACCACATACGCCAGGCATCTCAGCTCGCGTTGTGAAAGCATGCTGGTTCGCGATGATGAAATAGCAGTCGTACTCATCCTGGAGCTCCAAAACGGTTTTCTAGGTTGCCGACATAGTGACCTAAGTGGAGTCGGCCCGTGGGGGTATCGCCAGTGAGCAATCTCGGCTTGGATGACGCACCCATTTGGGGAACCTAGTATATCGCGGCACTTCGGCGGGGAGAGATCCGTATCAACTGTCGAGACCAAGACATATCGCTCATTGAGGGTTTTGAGCGTAATGGGAATTCTCAACAGTTACCGAACTCGCCCAGATGAGTCGAGCTCTCCCGCGCGCTACGGATTGAGGTACGAAAGGTTGGCTATTGGTTGAATTTTCACTAAGCGCCTTGAACTACCAGCGGAAGCGAATTGCAAGCTGGATGATGCGCGGCGTCACTTCTCCCGCCGGTCCCCCGAGTCCACTGAAGTTCTTGGCCGCGTTAAACGTAGCTCGCTGGAAATTCGCCATCGTCAGGGGCTGGCCGTTGGCGCCAAGGTACAGGCCCGTGAAAGGATTAAGGCACCTTACGGTGCAATTGAAGTTCGGATTGGGTGCGCCGTTAATCGTGAGGGCCGGCAGCAACAGGAGGTTCAGAGCGTCGAAAGAGTTATTGAAGATGAAGCCTGGGTGGTTGAACAGGTTGAAAATGTCCATCTTCAACTCTAGGCTGGCAGAGTTCCATTTTGGAATCCTGATGGCCTTGGTCAGCGAGATGTCGAAGCTGTAGATTGCCAAACTTTGGCCTGCGTTCCGCACTAGATTGCCATTAACGTATTGAAAGTCGACAGGAGTGCCCGTGAAGCTATCAACCGGACCAGACGTGCTGGCTCCCGCGGGCGCCGCAAATGTGGTCTGCAATGCGGCGCAGTTGCTCAGTCCGGCCGCAATGCAAGCAGCCACACCTCCAGGACCCACTTCCAGGTTCGTGCCCGAAATCGAGCCAATGTTCGTAGCTACCAGAGCTCCTATCGGCGCACCTGCGCAACCTGGAGCGGACGATCCCCCTGTGCAGACGTTCGGTCTCTGCATGGTTTCGCTACCCAGGTCCGTAAAATTTAGTCCCGTGAAGGAAGCGTCGCCCGTCGAAACCGGAAATGGACGCCCGGATTGCAGCGTGCTCATCATGCCGAATGTCCAGTTGTTCAGGATGGTGCGAACAACCGGAGTTTGCCAGAGGCTGTTCGTATCCGCCACGAGGTTGAAGTTGACCAAGTGACGGATATCATTTTGAGCGGAGGCATTTTCCAGAGAAAGAGGCGCAAGTGGATTCCCGGGCTCCGACAGCCCGAAAAAGTCCTCTCCGTCAGACAGAGTATGGGACCATACATAGCTGCCCTGGAACTGGACGTGGTGGGCCATTCGCTTGACCACCGTGATCACAAGCGCGTTGTACCCCGACTCGCGATCGCTGAAGACCGTTCGGATCGGGCCAAAGGCTGGATTGGGAACGTCTGGCATATAGAAATATCCCGGATGGACCGGGTCGGCGATTGGCGTCGGGAAGTTGGTGTCCTTTTCGCCGAACAGGCCGCGTGCAAACACACCTTGATACCCGATGCTATACGTGAAGGAGGATCCCAGTTGCCGCTGGTACGCCAACGCAAACATGTTCACTTGCGGGTTCTTCAGTGTTGGCGAAATGGGGCGGACTCGTCCGTAATATCCTATCGGCTTGAAAAGGTCCAATAGAGAAGCACTCGGTGGGTTTGGATAAGTCTTGAGAACCTGCTCGCCCGTTTCCCCGTCGGCGCCTATCGATCCTGCCGTAATGCTTTGCGTGAAAAGGGTGTTGCCGTCGAAAATCTGCGAATTAACCACCACGTTGAGATCCACCATCTCGGTGATTCGCCCGCCCGCGGCGCGAATCACGGATTTGCCAGGATCTCCGAAGAGCCAGTGCCCAATCCCATTTTCAAAACTTGGGCTCCAGGCTATGCCGAGACGCGGCTGCCAATTGGAGTTGTCCGATCCGCAGGCGGGAATCAGACCATTGGATTGCAAGCAGCCTCCCGGCACCTGCGAGTCGGGGACGGTTCCACCTGTGAATGCCCCTCCCTCCTTGTCGTAGCGTAATCCATAGTTCACAGTGATGTCGCGCCGGAGTTGCCAGGTATCTTGAGCGTAGACTCCATACAGATTGGCGGCCACGTTTACGGCGCCCGGTCCCAGTCCAATTGTGAATTGCGACGGGCATTGGCCGTCCGCTTGAGGAAAGAAGGGGTTGGTGCAGGGGCCCGGGGCGAAGTTGGAGTATTCGCCGTAGTGAAACTGTTGATACAAGGCGTAGATCGGGAAATGGCTGATGTTCACTCCGAACTTGAAGGCATGGCGACCCCGAGTCCAGGACAGATTGTCGATGTACTGGAAACGGTTCTGGTAATCGCCCTGCGGGCAGCAGTAGTCCGCCCCGACATATGCGTTAGGCAAAGCCTCTGCAGGTAAGGTGTTCACTGGCGGCGTTGACAAAACGAAGCGGTGCCAGAAAAACCGTCCCTGGTTAACGACGTGAGATGTCAATGTCGAAACCAGGCCGATGTTTAAACCAGCATCGTGAATGGTTGAGTTGACTAATCCGCTCGGGTCGGTGGTGCCCGGCGGCGTATTTAGCAGAACGTTGGACGACGTGTCGCGTTGCACGTTGTAACGCACAGTTAGCAAGTGGTTGGCACTGAGGTTGGCGTCAACTTTCGTGGACCACAGCAGTTCGTTTACGGGTTGATTGATGGTGATGCTATTTCCGAAGGGCAACGAAGTGATTGGAGCACCCTGCGCGGTGTCTTCAAGGCTGGTAAACCAGAACAAACGGTTCTTCACAAACGGTCCACCCGCCGTGAATCCATATTCGTGCTTAAAGAAGGGTGCGCGGCTTGTCGGATCGCTGAGGTTGTAAAAGTAATTCGAGGCTCCAAAGTTGCGCCCGCGGAAGTACGCGTGCAGGTCGCCGTGAAAGCCGTTGGTGCCCGACTTCGTGATGATGTTCATGATGATGCTTCCGGCCTGGCCGTACTCCGCGTTGTAGTTGTTCGTTAAAACTTGAAATTCCTTTACCTCTTCCACCGATGCGCCGAGCGCGTCGCGCGCGACAAGGATCTGCGCCTCATCCCAGATATTCCCGCCGTCTACATTGATGGTCATACCGCGGTCGTTAACGTTGCCCGGCCCGACGAGGTCAGAGGAATCGCTAGTGTAGTCGTATCTCACCCCAGGGGCCGACACGGCCAAGCCTTCGAAAGCGTTGGACACGCCACCGACGCCTTCAAAGGACGTCGTGGTCGGAAGGTTCGCCTCGTCTTTCTCGTCGATCAGCGTAGAAACGTCCGTTTTAGTAGATTCGATAAGGGGTAGTTCCGCAGTTACAACCAGCGACTGCTTGTCCCCGGCAGGCACCAGGTTGAAGTTGATGTCACGCTGCTCGCCGGTGAGCACTCTCTCGTTCTTCGCTTCAACTTTGGTGAACGAGCGAGCTTCGATGGCAATGTCGTAAACGCCAGGCGGTAAGTTGTCGAGTCGATAGATCCCGTCCGAAGTTGTTTGGGTGCTCCGGATGATACCTGTTTCAAGATTGGTTGCCGTGACCGTCGCGTTTGCTACCGATACTCCCTGCGGATCTTGTGCGTGGCCCGCAAACATCGCGAGACCCGCACTCTGGCCGTGTGCGCCTTGCGCGTTTAGCAGCAACAATACTACTGCAGCCGCAATGGACGCTGCCCATTCCCCCCTGGTGTGAATGCGGTTCATACCCACTCCACGATGGGAGGCCGGCCGCGCTTGGTTTCCTGGGCACAGATCAGCATGCCGCTCACTGCTCCCTTCCATGAGCGCGCGTCTATTGTACATTTATCAAATGTTGTAGCCGGCCTTTACACTCCGAACCCGGTTGTGAGTGAAACCGCGATTTGTAATCAACAGCCCTTGCCGTTCCGAATCAATCTGAAGTTTCTCCATCGAAGAGAGGCCCGCCGAATCGAAAGAAGTTGGTTCTTCGCCTGCTGGCCGTGAGAAATGTGAAGTGTCGCGGGCGCATAGACCGTTGAAAGAGTGACTGCATTGCTCTTTACCTCCACTGCGGGCCTGCGTGGTCATTTTTGATGTGAGAGTGGATTGACAGCACACAATGACTGCCGTATTGTCTTGCCCAACTAGCGAGCCGGAATCGGAAGGCTCGTTTTGTTGTGTTCTAAGAAGAAAAAACTTATGAACGACGATGCCAAGAAGGACCTATTTTCACGGCGTGGATTCCTCGGAGTTGGGTCGGTCGCGTTAGCGGGCGGGATACTATCGGCGGGGACCTCAGCGGAGCAAGATCAGAAACCGTACCCAAATAAGACTGATCGAAGCGCCAGCGCTCCAGGCCCGGGGAATTCCGCGCTGGATGCCCAAAATCCAGACTCTTTTCTACCTCCGCCCACCGATGCAGGCGGAGTACCAACGTTTAAATACCCTTTCGGAATCGCTCACAAACGGATGCAGGAGGGTGGATGGTCGCGCGAGGTTACAGTCCGGGAGCTGCCGGTTTCCAGGTCGATCGCGGGAGTAGACATGAGATTGACGGCGGGAGGCGTTCGAGAGCTGCACTGGCATACGGCTGCAGAGTGGGCCTACATGCTCTACGGAAACGCGCGGATCACCGGGCTTGACGCAGACGGCAAGAGTTTCGTGAGCGATGTGACCGAAGGCGATCTCTGGTACTTCCCCACGGGGATTCCACATTCGATTCAAGGCCTGAATCCCGATGGTGCCGAGTTTCTGCTGGTGTTCGACGACGGCAACTTTTCCGAGTACGAGACGGTACTACTCACCGACTGGATGGCCCACACGCCCCATGATGTGCTCTCGAAAAACTTCGGTGTGAGTGAGCAGGCAATGGAAAAAATGCCGCGGAGGGAGAAATTCATCTTCCAGGCTGCGGTTCCCGGCCCGCTGGCGGCGGACCTGAAGGCGACGGCGGGATCACTGGGCCTATCGCCGCTGAATTTCGCGTTCCGTACTGCGCAGGAGCCGATAACGAAACGCACCCAAGGAGGCGAGGTGCGCATTGTCGATTCCAGCAAGTTCAAAATCTCCGCGACGATAGCAGCGGCGATCGTCACGGTCCATCCGGGAGGGATCCGCGAACTACACTGGCATCCCAATGCCGACGAATGGCAGTACTACATCAGCGGTACTGGAAGAATGACTGTGTTCGCTACCGGAGGCCGCGCCCGCACCATGGACTTTCAAGCCGGGGACGTTGGATATGTCCTCAAGACGCTGCCCCACTACATTCAGAACACCGGCGACAACGACCTGAAATTTCTGGAGATGTTCAAGAGCAGCTTCTATCAGGACCTTGCGCTTTCGGAATGGCTCACCCACACACCACCGGAGCTCGTGATAGCCCATCTGGGCATTGATAAAGCTACGCTCGACGCAATGCCGAAGGACGAAGTTGTTGTGATGCCCAAATAGCAGTGTGTGTCCCCGTGAGCCCTCGCTTGCGGTAAGATTTTAGCTGCATCGGTTCCGCAATGGAGATACTCGTTGAAGATTGTCCGACCAAAGCCAATGAGCTAATGGGAATTTTTCAGTGCGCCGTGAAAAGGAGCTGGTCCAGAGTGGGAAAGAAAGACCCGCCCGTGAACTGGATCGCTCCACCCGGTAGCAATTGGAGCGGCGGCGGAGGCAACAAAACCGCCGGAGCCTCCGATGTAGAGGGTCGCACAAGGCGACTTGGCGAGTCTGAAGGCCGTAACGCGAGTAAACGCTGAACAGGCCTCGAAAACCATAATGCAGGAGCCGACCCACCTGAAATTTGGGGAAGGCCGAGGTCGAGAGGTTAGTAACGAGCGATTTGGTCTCTCGGACCTGCCGGTGTAGTGGCGACAGCATGCAGACACAGGGGACCAGACGCAACACGGGAAGCCCCAGCGGTGATCGCAAGTTGGGATCAACCGGGCCAGTCACAAAGCAACTGCGAGCCGCTGCTAAGCCATACGGAAGTTCTTCAGATAGATTGATACCTCTTCAGACTGGCTCCATGGACGTTTTCCCGTCTTCGGTTCAAGATCGCATCAGTTTCCCTGCCGGAAGCAAAGCAAATCTTAGAGGTGGCCTATGAAGTACGCGAAGCGGATGTCTGCGATCGTGGTAACAATGATGCCCGATCTGGCATCGGCCCAGTTAGGTAGCAGCCAAAAACTGGTCGCGAACGCGCCCGTTCAGTTCCGGGCGGCAAAATCTCTCATAAGACTCAGATTTCAGGGACAAAAAAGTAACCCCTGAAACTCATCTCGCCGCTAGCGCCGCGAAAGATCCCCGTAACAATTACTCGAAGAGCTTCACGGTGCCGGTAAAACTGTTGCCGAACCCCGGGGAAATCCGGAAGCACCTTAATCCAGCACGCAGAGGAGAACCCATATGACAATACAGTCCTGTGCAAAAGTCGCGGGAGCCGTCGCAACGTTGGTTGCGATCGTTCTTGCGGCAATGTCGATCAAGCCACCCCGCGCTCACGCGGACGATGACGACACTGACGCCAGAGTTAGAATCGGTTTCACAATAGCGCCCGTTCACCTGAATCTCGATGGCAGAAACCGAGTCTTGGTGGGACTTGGAAGCTATCTGGTCAACGCTGCCGGAGACTGCAATGGTTGCCACACCGCCGGTGGGCCTCCGAACTTTAACTACGCGCCAGGCGGAAACCCCTACTTTGGCCAGAAGGCCGTGGTCGATCCGACCGTGTATCTAAGTGGCGGTCAGAACTTCGGCCCAGTTGGAACTCCAACCGGGCCAAACGGGTACGCCGGTCCATTCATGATTAGCCGAAACTTGACACCGGACAAGAATGGGCGGCCAGAAGGCGGTCACACGCTTTCAGAATTCAAGCGGATCATGAGGCGTGGCAAAGATTTCGACCACATCCATCCAACCTGTACGGCGGCACAGCTGGCAGAGATTGAAGCAGGTGGTACGCCAGTTTGCATTCCCACTTCACCTGACAATCCAGCCGACGGTGATCTCCTGCAAGTCATGCCATGGCCGACGTTTTCGCATTTGAGCGACCGCGACATCGAGGCCATCTACGAATATCTGAGCGCCATCCCCTGCATCGACAACACAACGAGTATGCCTCCGGACGGCTTTCCTAACCAACTGCGCAACGACTGCGGGACCGCCGGGGCGCACGCCAATGACGCAGGAAAAGATTCCAGAACTCAGCAGGCTCCGCGATCGCGGCCCCGCTAATTCTCGCCTGCAAAGGGCCGCACCGGAAGCGAACATTCTCAACAGAGCAAGCCGCCGGACATCTGGCGGCTTTTCTCTTGCATCATTTTGACCTGGCTCTATGTAACTGTTGTACCCAAGCGTGGCTGTTGGAAAACTCCTTCCTCCGAAATTCGCCAAAATAAAATCGCGCCAGGATACCCTACAAACAACGTTCTCGGTTTTCCTAGACATTTTCTATACCCCAAATTTTGGCCGCTTTGACGAAAATGGAGTTTCTTACAGCCACGGGATTTATCAACAGTTACCACAGGGGCGCGAAACACCTGCGACGTGACCTGCATGGCTCGGTCATCTCCTGCAGACAAAGTACACCTTCTCCGATTGTGATGAAGGACGTTGCGGTCGGGATCGATATGTTGACATGCCGGAAGTGCACGTTCAATGCGTCGATGATCTTTCGCGTTGTGAATGAAGCCTCGTCAATATTCCCCTCATGCAGCAGGTAACGGTTGCCGTTAACGTGCTCGAGCACCTTGATTTTCCAGTTGGAGGCACGCTTTTGGGGGGCCGTGACCTTCACAACCAGGAGATTGTTGCCGAACGAGTGAACCCAGGCGGGTTCTCCGATGTGGCGATCCAGTTTTCTCTGTGTGTTGATGTCAAAAATGAAGCAGCCGTCTTCGACTAGATGCCGCTCCACATGGGGGAAAAGCGTCCTCCAGTCGGAGAATCGCAAAATGTGGTTGATTGAGTCGAACACACAACAGATCACGTCGAATCGCGTTGTCTCGGCACGGATATGGTCAGATTTCGCTTGAATAAGACATCTACGGAATCTGATCCCAGGCGACCTCGGTGTCGGATCTTCTTCACGAAGCCGATGTCAGCATGTATGCGGCCAAGAAGAACGGAAGGAACCGCGTCGAACTCTTTTCCGCCACAGCCCGGCAGACGGGTGCGGGTCGGAGCTAGCCGAAGCGTCATCTAGGAGGGAGGCCCGGCGGCAGGCAGCTACGGCGCAGATCATTGTGCCGCGCCGCGGTAGGGGATCGCTGGGCGTCCTTTCAGCGTCGCGCGAATCTGCCAGCGTTGGTCAGCGCTAAGCGCCGTAAACTGAAATCCGTACTCTGTTCCCAGTGCGCGTACAACTTTTGCCGGGATTACCAGTTTGCCGCAGTCCGGCAGGGGGATGTCGAGCGTTACGGACTCACCTAGTACGAGAGCTTCGGCAACGAACGCCTTCAGACCGCTTTCGCTAAGATTGCGAGCCCAACCCTGCAGGCTAAGATTCGTGCTGTCGCGCTGCACAAGAATCTCAATCCTTGCCTCGAACAGGTGTCTTGGTGCGATCTTATCCACCGAATCCATTGCGTCATCGGAAAGGGGAGTTGTCATTTGTCGTCGATCACCGCTTCTGAATCACGAGCCGATCAGGAAGCATATCCTAGGATGAACCGAGGTCGGGGGGCATGAGGATGATCGTGGAACACATTGCGTGGTCCTAACGCTTCCTAGGAACGGAGGGGGAAGACAGTAGATTCTCAATCTCAGCCAAGCGCCGAATCGCAAGCCGAATGATGTGAATCATACCGAGCCCGAGCTTTTCTTGCAGGCAGTCAATGAGATGCAGGTCCGAGTCCGAGAAGCGAACGGTAGTAGAGTTGAGTTTGTCGTTCTTCATCAGTGGTAATTCTTGCATCAGAACGATTGGCCCGTCGTTGCCCGACAGCACCGAGGAAGCTAGGAGACAGCTAATCGATATCTGTCAGGTATCGCTCTGCGAAGAATTTCAGTTAACATCGCACCGCAATCAGGAAGGTGATATACAAAGTACCTGATATCCGAAAGAGATGCCTCCCCCAACATGCTGTAGTTGACGAAACATCCCCATTACGCATTGGATTTTGGTCGTGAGTAAAGGGAATGACAGGCGACGAAAAAAACAAAAAGCGCCTGAAACTCTTTCGAGTCACAGACGCTTAGTTTGAGCAGCCCTCCCCCAAGTGCTGCTCGGTTCCAACCTAGTCCCCGTGCCAAACTTCGTGAATGGCTCCTGCGTGCCACCTAGCGGCACTGATAGGCCAAGGTGTTGAAACATCGCCATTTTACTCATTTACCTTGTGACCGGGTTTTTTCTTGCCTTTACGACCAGGCATCTGTTGAGTCTGTTTTAGTCCCGCTCCCCCACGTGGTAAATCTCATAATCAGATGCCGTGAGAAGCAGCAGCAAATTGAAAAGGCCCCAGATCTGCGGATCTGAGGCCCTTCGGCGCGATGGGGGGAGGCAGAAATGCCAGCACTTTCGCGCCGCGAAGGAATTTCTACTATTAACAATAGTTTGTCAATACGTCGAAGGATGTACTGCAGTGATACTTCAGTTCACTTCCGACCTTGACGTTGGTGGGAGAATAACTTCATGGATGTATGGTTGCAAAAAGGGGTTGACGCCAGGAGCGAGTCTCTCCCATTTCGGCTTGTTCCCAGTCCCCAGCAAGCAACCGCGATGAGCCAGAACAATATTCGTGAGGCGATGCACGGAGCGAAGAGGGACTACCCCGAGTACGCATGGGAAATGGAATCCGGTTTCAAGAGCGGCGACTTCATCTTGCACGGCCACAGCAAGTAGAAACGTCGGCCCGCCGGATCGCATCTCGAAAGCTCCAGGAGGCCTTTGGTGCATCAGATTGCCCTGGTCGGATGTTCCATCTCTCTGTT
Source organism: uncultured Acidobacteriaceae bacterium (assembly GCA_963832015.1). Classification (GTDB taxonomy): domain Bacteria; phylum Acidobacteriota; class Terriglobia; order Terriglobales; family Acidobacteriaceae; genus Sulfotelmatobacter. Next base: position 6,670 of record CAWHSR010000032.1, on the reverse strand, counting down.
TCGTCGCCGAAAGCAGGCAGTGTCAACAACCGACCAGAGGCGAAAACAATATAAGCTCGGGGCGCGTGCGACGAATGTTCAATTCCGCTCACTCTCTGTTTATCCCTTGGACAGACTCATAGCACGCAGGTTCAGAGCGAACCGGGTGGGCCACACGATCGGGCCCGGGACAAGCAGGTGTGGCTATGCCGCGAGCGCCCTCGAGTGCCTCGCATCTCCAATGCGTCTACCGTAACGCTCGACCAGATATTGCGTCGGACACTCACGGTCCGGGAATACGGGAAGGTTCTGGTTGCCATGGGCTTCGCACGCGCCTAGCTGTTGAGATCCGAACCATGAAAGAGGCGGTAATCGTACCGTCGGGCATTTAGCCGCGAGTTTCGGGGCTACGGTTCGTTAGCTGGCCGCACTTGGCGCAAGTGCATTCAAACAATGGATCCGTTGGCAAGGTAAGATGTCCGCATCGAGCGCACATGTACCACTTCCCTCCACCCTGGCCAATCATCACCTTGAAACTGCCGCCCTCGATGCAATAGGGGCAGCGCATAACAGGCATTCTCGGCTCGTGGGATGCTTCCAGAGCAGTCATGGACTAGTTCACATGTGGAATGAGGTTCTAGTCGTGGAGAACGATGTTGAGAAGTGAACTGTGAACTCGCAAATCATCACCTGCGTGATAGTCAATGAACCCCAATTTCCTAAACCTGTTCATGAAAAAGCTCACCCGCGAGCGAGTCGTGCCTATCATCTCTGCTAGGCTTTCCTGACTGATATTGGTGATTGGAATCTCGTGCACGCCTTCCTTGCCGAAGTGAGCCAGCAACAGCAGAATCCGAGCCAGTCTCTTTTCGCTGGAATTGAAGAGTTGGTCAACCAAATCTTCTTCGTACCGGATGTTTCGTGTCAGCAAATATGCCACGAACAAATCGGAAAACGTTTGTTCCCGATGAAGGACTTCTATCATGGACTTCTTGTCGATTCGCATCACCGAGCAATCGGTCATTGCAGTCGCGGAACACAGGCGGCGAGCCTGCCCAGTAAGGCAACCTTCTCCGAAGAAATCGCCCTCGTTCAGAATGCCTATGGTGGCTTCCTTCCCGGTCTTCGACACAACGGTGAGTTTTACTTTTCCCTTCTGCATATAAAAAACTGCATCGGAGGAATCTCCCTGAACAAAGATCGTCTGCTTTTTGGGAACGGCTAAGATTTTCCTACCGCCGCCGTTGAGGGTCGAAAGGAATGTCTTGGTATCGAATTTGGTAGGTTTCTTGGCCGCCGCAGGGGGACCCATAGTTTTACCGCTGGAGTAATATCACGCGCCAATTGTGATGGTCTGTCGGGCATCCTACATACATGGAACGTTTCGTTCGTGGAAACATCTGGTTTCGGCGCCGCGTTTCAAAGCGAGCGGAATCACTTTGGCTGTTGATCACGTTTGTGCGGTCGCGATGCTTGCGCGTCGCAGCGGTGACGCCAACGTAAGATACCCTACAGAGGAGTTGCACTTGCACCTGTATACTCAACCGAGTAGAGGGAATCAGCGGAGTTTCCTGTTTCGCACACCAGGACGGGTGAGTTCATCTCCGTGTCCTTGGCGGTTCTCGGTTCTCGCTTGTGGCGCGCAAGGAACTCCAAACCGTACAGTCTGGCGAGCGGACAAATGCCGCAGGAAAGCCAGTCAGCAACAAAATACTTTTATCAATCTCCGATGGCGAGTACAACTCCGTTCGCCCACACCTCGAATACGTCCGCTTGCCAAACCATCTAGTCCTTCATGAGAGCGGCGAAAAGCTTGAATTTGCGTATTTCCCGAATCGAGGTCTGATTTCTCTTGTCGTCGTAATGAATGATGGAAAGACTGCCGAAGCTGGTGTAGTTGGCAACGAGGGCTTTACAGGAACGCCAGCAGTTGTTGGCCTGAGCAGTGGCCCGCTGAGGGCGGTGATTCAAGTCACCGGGGACGGATTTCGGGTAAAAGTTGGAGCTTTGCAAAATACGTTGGAATCCACTCCATACTTGCAATTGATGTTGAACCGCTATGCGGTAGTTCGGGGTATGCAGGTTGCACAAACAGCCGCTTGTAATCGGCTGCACGATATTAAGCAGCGCCTCTCGCGGTGGTGGCTAATGACTCAGGACAGAGTGGATTCAGGGGCACTGCCCATCACCCATGATTTTCTCGCAACGATGCTAGGGACAGATAGGCCTAGCGTGAGCTTGGCCGCCGGTGTTTTGCAGAAGAAGGGGATCATCGAGTACACCCGTGGCGCAGTGAAGATCGTGAACCGCAAGAAACTTGAAGACTCCGCCTGCGAGTGCTACGGCGTTATCCGACAGTACGATGGCGAGCTGGGCTTGAAATAAGTCCGTAAGATAAGACTTTGCCTGCGCTCAATTGCCGACTCGAAAACGTTGTTGTTGATAGATCGCCTTAACAACTCATTGACCCCAGTCGGCCAATTCCCAAGGAGCGCTTACCGCTTGCTAAGCATCATTGATACCATTTGCGGCACCATCTCCAGAAGCGGCACGTTCGGCAAGTTCCACCTTCTCAGTGACCGTTGGAGCATGAGCAGCTCTTCTCGCATCTGCTCGATGCGATCGATGATCTCTGCCAACGCTAACTGGTCGTAGAAGGTGACGGAAGAAGCATCGGCCTTGATGGTGAGGCGACGGCCGACATAACGCGGCGGCACGCAGTAGCGGTTGCCATCGAACGACAGCCGAAGATCTTTGTGGACCAGAGCTTCTGCGGTATCGCGATAATCGGGCACGATCACGGGCAGAACGCGCAAGGCCTCGGGCTGAAAGCGCGCCGCGGGAGTCTCACCGGTTTCGCGATGGCGGCGTTGATTGGCCACCTGTTCCAGCCAGTGTCGCGCCTGCGAGTTGACATCGGTTAAGTCGATAAAAGTGCGCAGTGGCCAGAAGTTCTGCCGTAAATATCCCACCGCTCTTTCGATTTTTCCTTTTTCCCAGGCCGCCCGCACATGGCAAGCTCGTGGCAGGAAACTGTATTCGCGGGCGAAGGACAGAAAGCGGGGATGAAACCGCACCAGGTTGCCGTCGTGTTCGGCAACGGCAGTTGCGAGGTTGTCGTACCAGAGTTCCCGTGCGATCCCGCCCAGGAACTGGAAAGCGTGGATATGACAACGTACGAAAGTCTCGAAGCTCTGGCTGTGCGTGAACTCCACAAACAGTTTGCGGCTGTGACATTCGACCAGACAGAAGGCATAGAGCTTGCGCGCGTGACCCTGGTAGAGAAGGGCACCGAAGTGCCCCCAGTCGATTTCGAAACGTTCCCCCGGCCCTGGCTCCATGCGCACATAGGCACGCTGGGCCGCGGTCTCAGTTCGAACTGCGTGTAAGTAATCTTTCAGGATGCTCAGTCCACCGGTGAAGCCGAGCGGACGCAGTCGTTGCGCGATCACCATGGCACTCGCCTTGGCATCTTGCTCCAAAAGTTCGGCGATGGTGGCTTTGAACGGATCCAGTTTGCTGGCACGTTGCCGGCGAGCTGCGCTGCGTGCCGGTGTGACCAGGTACTGGGAGATGGTTCTACGTCCCAGGTGAAGATGACGGGCGATCTTGCGCACCGACCAGTGCTCGGCCCAGTGCAGGCGATGAATCGAGTTGATTTGTTCCGCGGTCAGCATGACTCTGCTGCAACCGTATAAAGCCAGCAGCGTCCGTAAGCCATAGAGATGTTCCTATCAAGACGGCCTGCGGTTCTCCGAAGAATGGCCAAGTGACGGCAAAATCAGGACTTGCGCGGAAGCTAAGTTGTTCCTGTCAAGATTGCGTACCTTGGGTCCCAACAGCCAAACCTCTGATGCTGAATGCTTTAAGTCCAAAGCTAAGTTGTTCCTGACAAGAAGTTCCGACGCGACGCTTCCGATCCCGCAGTCGTTGGCGCTGACGATTGCTCTCGACCAGCTTCGGGTTCTGCTGGCGGTGCTGTTTCTGGTAGTCGGGATGTTCGTCCCACCACTGCTTCTGGCTGTCGCGTACCACCTGGAAATACTCTGGATCTGTTGCCAGCTTCTTCCGGTGATAATCGCTGCGGTGCCGACGTGGGCACTCCGGCCGACCGCACACGCTTTGTTGAGGACGATAAGCGGAGGGTAGAAACGAACTATTACAGTAAGGACAACGGCGGGACTCGCTCAAGCCGACTCCTCAGAGGATCATTGGGATGAATCACTGAGGAGAATCGAAACCTCGAGTGGTACGCAAGCCTGCGGGGAAAACTAATTTAGAAACTGCTGTAGAGTTCCTACCGCGTCCCCGTCGACCGGGGCTCTCTCTGGATCACCTGGCTCCGGCCGGGACCGGCCAAAACGGATCCCTTTTTCGCCGGCGTTAACAGTGCAAGAACAGAACCGGATCAGCGATCGAATCTGGCGCGTCCATATGCCGACCAAGCCCGTAGTACAGCTTAAGACCTTGGTTTAGCCCCCAGAGGCCATAGGCAATTGCGAGGAGCACCCAGAACGGACGGCTTCCAAGTGTTTGCCGTATTCCGTTGCGGATGGCGAAACCAGTCGCTAACAGCAGGAGGAGGAAGTGACTGATCCCGCTGTATGAAACGAGGAAGGAGCCCGGCTTTACGGCGATTGAAAGGACAGCTTTGATGGCTACAATTCCGATTAGCGCCGTCGCCCAAGAAGCAGATCTTAACTTTATTCCGAGATTCGACGAGAATGGTTTCGTCATGATTCCTGAAGACCGCTAATAGAACCGCCGATCAAATGCACAAAGAAATCCAATTTAGAACGTTTACCCGGCAGCGCGGGCGGAATCGCTTCCCGACCTGAGAGGCACACAAGCGTGGATCGTGGTTCCACGCTTGGGTTGCGATTCGATTGAAAGTGTTCCCTTCAGGAGCTTCACCCGCTCCTCCATCGTGATTAGACCCAGACCTCGGCTCTCCTTTGCCGCTTCGCGCTCAAAACCTGCGCCGGAATCCTTGACCGTCAGATGAATCTCATCCAGCGTTCCCCAAACTCGCACCTCGAAGTGCTTTACCCCGCTGTGTTTTGCTGAATTGTGCAGGGATTCTTGCAAAACACGGAACAGTCCGAGAGAGACTCGACTACACCGAGCAGACTTCATGGCTGCTGTTCCTGAAGTATCTGGAAAATCTGGAGCAGGAACGGGCCACCGAGGCCGCGCTGGTCGGCAAGAAATATACGCCGATTCTCGACAAGGCTTACCGGTGGGCCAACTGGGCCGCGCCCACCCAAGGGCAAGGACGGCAAGGTCGACCACAACAAGGCGCTGACCGGCGACGATCCGATGACTCCAAGACACCCAACAAGCGACGGCGCGCCGCGTGAACGGTTCCGAAACTCTGCAAGAACTTTTTCCGTTCCTAATTGCTCGGTGGAACATAAGAGTTAGGTGGGCGTTCCGACACCTTGAAGGTCCCGAACCACCGCTGATGATCACCACCGAATAGGCACGAACTAAAATTAAGCGTCCCGAATCGTCGTGATTCGTATCGAATTGCCCACTGTGGTTCGCACATCCCCACCATTGAGGGATACTTCATGAGAATGCACTACTCTCCGCCGCTAGCTCTACAAACCAACCCCAGACAAGTTCGAGCAGAAGTGTCTCCCGATCCTCCTCCAAGTACGCCGTCATTCTTTCATTACTACTCAGCCCGCCATCAATCCCTGCTCTTGGGTCACCTGACTCTCTACGATTGCGTTTGAGATCGAACCCCAACGTGCACCGAGCCCCATGTGGCTGCTTGAGAGTGCGGATAGAAGCCGGGTAGGGATGGGCGGGTTGCAGGCAAGACTTGAGAATCCTATGGGTGCGAAGCACCGATCAACTTACGTTCTGGGAAACGAATGGGAATAAACGGGAGTGATTGAGTCCGGCAGTTCGGAAGCATTGCGAAAGGCGTGCCCAATGCGAACTGAAAATCGAATCCGCTAGGGAACGAAGCCCAACTGAACTGCGTTGTACTTCGTTCCCAGCTCACCACCGGAGGGGTTATGCAGATGGGAAGCAATTAATAAGGTAGGCCGCCACGTCGGCCTTGACTTTGATGACCTTCTCATAGAAGGCCATAACGCTCACTGAGGATTGGCCACGGTCCATCCGGGTCGGTGAGTGCTATGGCGATTTTTGTGCGCCGGGATAGTGCAGTGAAGCTAGTTGATGATCTAGCAGGTGAGAGTCCTGCCAGTGCAGATTACCCAGTTGGCACTGTAGTGATATCCGGCGACGGTGCGGGCGACCAAACCGTCGGAAGCCCGGATGTAAACGTCCTCGTTGGCCGGACGGAAGTCTGGTCAGCTCCGACAGGAGGGCTAGCAAAACAACAGGTCGTAGCAAACGCGAACCGTAGTCAAGCCTCGAAAACGCACCCTCACCAGGATCGGAGTGTGAGGATAAAGGGAATGCCGAAACTTTTTTATCCCAGGTTGAAGGCCAGAGTTTTCGGTGAAGAACTGGGTAAGAGCAACCGAAGAGTTCCCCGTGGTCTCAGAGGACGACATGTTGTGAAAGAGCATCAATGAAAGCTCAGAACCAGTCGTGGGTTGCCTAGGCCTATGCGAATAGGCACAGCGATGGCATCTCGTATAAGCCGCGAGCCGGTGAAGTCGGGATGTGCCCGCGAGTGGGGCGGATGGGGCCGACTAAGTGATGATGG
>CAWHSR010000031.1:0-101736 GCA_963832015.1 uncultured Acidobacteriaceae bacterium | reverse complement strand
AAGCCCATCGGCGTCGTGCCCCCTCCACAATGAGGCCGATTTACCGGCTTGACCTTAATTTGATGAAAACTGCCATCGTTCCTTTATCTTTTCAGGTGAAAACGCCAGCAGGTAGGATGGCTCGGAACTCAAAGCTGATTCGTCCAGCGCACTGCCCAGGTCATTACTATTCTTGTAGTACCTTCCTCCCGTGCCGTCCACGATCTGCACAAGGGTGTCAGACCGGGATTGCTCCGAGTCCTTAACGAAGGACGCGATATTCTGCGAGAACCTTCCCTGTTCGGCATCGTAGAGCGCATCAACCCACAGCCCGGGCGTCAACCACGTCAATTGTGATTCCAGAGAGTAGGGCACGGTCGAGGCGTTCGGCGACTCGGCGTGGCTCAACGGTAAAACCGGGAGAGAGCAGAACAATCTTGCGATCGGCTCCGACGGTGGCCAGCTGGCGAATCGCACCATCCAAAGTCCGAGAGTAGGTCGGGATGGTCCCGCCGGCAGCAGGGGCTGGTAGCAACCTGCAGAGACTCCTCGAACGAGGCTTAGGCCGGAGGAGAGGAGAGTCGAACGGGATCGGCGCATGAGTCTGTAGGAGCGATGACCGGGGAGTAATGTCCTCGCAGGAGACGATCCACGTCTCCCGGATGGCGGTAACGCCGACCTCCGGCAAAGGGACTCTGGGCGCTTGGTGGTTCTATTTTCAGCGCGGTAGTCGGACCCAGAGCCGACCGGAGCCGTCCGCATGAGATGAACCTAAGCTGTGAGCAAACCATTCGGCGTCGGGGCGTATGCGTACCAGCGCTTGAACCTCGTGGCGAAAGGGAAGGCTTACGGACGAGATACCAAGGCTTCAAACCGGACCTGAGAAATTCGGCCGTCCGGCATTATAGGGGGGCCTCGGAAAACGTGGCCATGGCGGAATTGCGAACCCACCTCGCAACCGAAAGGGTGAGAGTGGTAACCCTCCGCCTACAGCAAACGCGTCCGAGTTCTATCCCAACCATCGACTCGTCCCACCCCTCGGGGTCCAGAAGCAATGTTCCTCCAACGAACGACTCTGGCAATCATTGCTGAGGTCTCTCGACGTCTCAAACAAATGATTCAGCTGATGCGACAGCCTTCATTTCTTTCTTCCGTCGAAGATAGCTGTAGCGGCAGTAAATCCTTATCAGCCAACGCTTGCGACGCTTCCCCTTGCTCTCCGCTTTATACAATTGCAGAATTGGTTTAGCCTTTGTGGCTTTTCTTAGCTCGTCGTTCAATTCGCGCCACGTCATTCTTATTTTCCTTCCTTTGTCCATCCACATTCTCCGTTGCTAATTGTCGAGCACGTCGGCGGGCATCTGCAAGCCGCAATGCGACGTTTCGCGCCGAAGAAGTGACAGGCTGGCGAAAAATCCCTTATTACGCTTAAAATCCCCCATCAAAATCGCGAAAGGCGAACACATGGCGCAAGCTTGTGCTCCTGGTTACGTCAACTATCAGGACCCTGAGCTCACCTGTCCTTCGGAGGAGATGTTTTCTGCGCGGGACGAAACGTTGTGCCCATAAAGTGCTTCGGAACGCCATTCTCAGCAGGGGTCTTTTCCAGAAACGCCTTCGCAGAAGAGTCGTGTTTCAGGTAGGTATCCAGAACGTTCAAAGTATAGAGCCAAACTGGCGTTTTTCGCGCTGATCCAGCCGGACGGGGACATACTGCCAGTCCGCGCGACCTACGGTGACGGCCAATTTGGTAATCAAACCAACATTGGACTGAATCCTGTCACGTCCGAAAGGCCATTCTGGTCTGCCGGCCCTGACGTCGTGGGATCGCCACTGTTCAAGGGAAGGCCTTCCAAAATTCTGCAAGCCATACGGATTGAGCCTCTGGGCGTTCAGAAGAACATGAAATCGGTAATGCTCGGGACGGGTTCCATCGACCCCTATCGCGATGATTTTTTCCGAAAAGTAATCGAGGAACGCGAGGGAAAGCAAAAGACCGACCCTCTCTACTACTTCCTCAAGATTCTTGCGAACGCAGGATGCTACGGAATCTCCGCCGAAGTCAACAAGCTCCAGGTCGGAAAGAACGATGCAAAGAAGATTGGAATCTTCTCGGGCGAACTGAGCGGGACTGAGCGAACTTGCACGATGGAAGTGCCGGGACCATGGTATTTCCCGCCGGTTGCGTCCCTGATCACCGCAGGCGGACGCCTGTTGCTATCACTGCTGGAAAAGATGGTCACGGATGCAGGTGGAACCTACCTCATGTGCGATACGGATTCCATGGCCATCGTGTCCTCCGAAAAAGGGGAGCTAGTTCCTTGCAATGGCGGAGCAACTCGGATGCCGGATGGAACTGAGGCGATCAAGGCGCTCCCGTGGAAGCAGGTCCGGCAGATCGTTGATCGATTCAAGAGTCTCAATCCGTACGATCCCAAAATTATCCCTGGCTCCGTTCTGAACATCGTGGAAGAGCTCAATTACAATGCCGATGGCCGTCAGAGACAACTCTACGGTTATGGCATCTCCGCCAAACGCTATGGTCTTTACACGCGTGAGGCAGCTGGCTTCCACCTTGTCAAAGTCAGCGAGCACGGCCTTGGACTCTATTACAGACCCAAAGAAGGACGCGATACGGAATGCGAAGTTCCGTTGTGGATAAAGGAAGGGTGGGAGTGGATGCTCAACCGTGCTCTCGGGCTTCCATGCCAGGAACCAGACTGGTTTCGTCTACCGGTCATGAGGCGCATTGCCATCAGCACGCCAAATGTTATGGCAGCTCTGCGTCGTCTGCGACGCGAACAGGCACGCCCGTACAACTTCGCTCTGTCTCCTGTTTTAGTGAATCTGACCGGCATTCCGCTCGCGCTACTGGCACCGTTCGAAAAGGATTCTTCGCGCTGGATGACTATGCCGCACCTCAACATTCACGACGGCACAACTCACACTCTAAAGAATCCAACGCTGCCTGTCCTGGTACAAACCTTTGAGATGATCTTTCAGCAGTATCCTCGGCACCCGGAATCCAAGAGCTTCGCGCCAGATGGAACTCCTCGCAAAACCGACAGCAAGGGCTTGCTCAAGCGGTATCCCGTGGCTGCCACAGGCTTCCATTTGATCGGCAAAGAGACTGAACGAGGGTGGGAACAGAACGACGATATCAGCACGATAATGCCTTCGCTTGTGCGGTATGGTTTGGATAGCAGTATTGCAGATGAGCGGACGAGAACTCGGCTACTCGAAATACCATTGGCTTACCTCGAATCTGAAACTGGCTTGAGCCGACACACCATCGTGCGCGCACGCAGAGGGCAACCAGTACATGCGCGGTCGATGGGACTATCGCAGACGGTTGTTCGGCGGGTTCCTCTTAGATTGAAGGTTTATCTCGCGGCAACGGTCCAATCTGTGCCATTACAGTAGGCTAGCACGTGATTGTTGCCACCCCCTGTAATCGTCACCCCCCACGTATTGACGGTCGAATCAGTAAGGGTGGCCGTAGTACCTTCTACTAGCGATCCACAAGTCGGCAAGTTAGCAAAAACTGTTGGAACCTGACGGATTGTTCCAAAAGATGCCCCCGGAGAACCGCCGGAGCTAACTTCTAGAGAGTTCTGAGGATTAGCGCGAACACTGGTAAAAACGTCAATCCCCGAGGAGTTTACAGAGTCGAATTGCAATGCCTGCGAAAAAGAATTGGCGACGTGTCCTGCATTGTTAGCAACATCAGCGAAATAACATACGCCGGCCCCGCCTCCCACTTGTCCGTGATGACAGTAAAAATCCCCAAAAGTCCCACTGATCAAACCGATGCTATATGCTTCAATGCCTACGAGGGTACCTGTGTTCGGAATAAACTGAACTGTACCGGACGAGGCTGATGTTGGGGAAGGGTTAGAGAAAATCTGCATCGTTTGACCAATTCCGTCGCTTAACATCAACCCAGCCGGGCCGCCTTGCACTTGACCGCTGGCCGTGAGGTTTCCGATCACACTCTGATTCCCAGTAAAGATATTGGCCGTGTTCAATTGCGGCACTTTCGTGGTGTCCAAGTTCAGCGTCGTCGTGCCCCCCAATGCCACCGAGCCACCGCCAGTTAGATCGGCACCGGCGGCGACTATCAACGAGCGATTCTGCAGCATGGCGTTGGTCACAGCGCCGCGTGCGATGCTTAAAGTCCCGCTGGTTGTGATCGGCCCGCCGGTGAGACCTGCGCCGCTGCCAATGCTGCTTACGGTTCCTGGCCCTGTTCCGGGAAAGGTCTGGCCGGCGACGAAGGTGAAGATTCCCTTGCTGCTGATCTTCAATCCGGTTTCTGCCGGCGCGTTGGTGCCTTGCCCGAACCGCAGATTCAGCGATGCCGAAGCGGTTGCGGTGTTGTTGCCGACAGGTTCCGCTTTCAATTGAAAGGTCTGTGTCACCGCGGTGCTTCTGCCGCTGTTGAAGGCCGAGGCCACCCAATTTTCGGGCTGCGAATTCTTGCCAGTTACCGCAGTCGCGACACCGGTTGCAGGCAGAGTGAAGATACCGCGGATGGTGCCTGTCCCGACCACGTCTAGCCCGGTCGCCGGAGCGGCCGTGTTGATGCCGATCTTGGCCGTGGGCGATACGCCCGTCTGGAACACCGCCGAATTGCCGATCGTCGCTGCCCCGGTGAAGTCCGGTAAGAAGCCCGCACTCCCACTGCCCGTATTGGTGGCCGGAGGCGGACCAGTCGATGAGTCACTGCTAGCCGTGGACGCTGCGGCGCTCGCGGCATTGCTGGGCGGCGCTGCCAGAAGAAACGCCGAGGCAGGCAGACCACCCAGCGTTTCCGCATCCTGGGACTTCAGCGCATAAGGCACGGCGACGAGCAGCACGCGCGACTGTTCGTTTTGTCCCTGGATTTGCACGGCGAGCCAGCGAGCTTCACCGGACACAAATACGTCCTCTGGCAGTCCTCCGCTGGTTGTGGACCCGAGGGTGACACTGTAGCGGCCGTCTTTGTCAGGCTGGACACTCTGCGTTTCCAGCCACAACGGCGCTCCGCTCTGCGGTTCTCGATACAGCAGGAAGGTTACCCCAGTGACCTCAGTTAACGGCTTGCCGTTCAGGTCAGTAAGCCTGCCCCTGTAGTTGACCACTTTGGGCACAGCGCTGGTCGTGTTTGCTGGAGTCGATGCTCCCGCGGCCGCGGTTTGCTGCGCGACGCTGGCCATCGAGAGGCTGCACAATGCGGCGATAAGGGTTAACCTGGGCCCCAAGCTTCTGCGCTTCACTGAATTCCGCACCAGTTCGCACCGATCGTTGGATTCACCACCACACCTCCACTTCGGATTTTTAAACAGAAGCGAACCAGTCCCGCGATCATCCGAATCGTGTGCTTCAAATAGTGGCGCCTCATTTAGTTAGTGTTGCTCCTTTTCAAATTCCTGGATTGTCGGTGGGAATCCGGACTCGGGGGGAGTGCCCGGTCAAGAAGACATCTACTCTGGGACAGAATGAAGCCTATTCGGACATTTAAGGGCCGCTGGAGTATGCACTCGGCAAGCACTCAGTGCAACGCCAAAAAGTCGAGAAATCTCTCCAGATCCTCTGCGATCATGGCCGAACCGGATCGATAACACATACCATCACTAAGCACGCCGGATCGCACCGGCGTCCACTTCAGCAGGCAGCAGAAGAAGCCAAAACGAGTAACAGACTAGCTTCCGGGTGGGCCAGCGTCGTTGCCCCAGAGCAACCATGCGGCAATTAATCGTACATTGCGACTACGCTACTACCCCGGGTCGGGATTGGGTCGAGCATGGCTCTTCCTCTCTTCGGCGCGGTGAGGGCAATCTAAACAGAGGCCCCTTATCCACCGGGAGACTAAAGTTACTGCGCCTTCTCGACTCTACTCGCCATATCACTCATTTGACCCTGCAACGATTTGATGGCGGTCGTCTTGTACGTTAGCGCGCAGAACTCACCTTGTTCACCTCGCCGAGATCGGCAGCTAAGCTCTAAGTCGTGCGATTCACTGAAGGGGCAGTCATTGATCGATCGTGGGATGCCAAGTCAGAACATTTTTGGGACAGCCACTTGGCCTACAGTCTCTGCTATCCATCCCTGCACTGTCTCGCTCGGCTCGGGATACTGTGGAGGAGAGCCGACAAGGTCAACAAGGTCCTCCTCAGTCCGATAGTGTATGGAGTATTGCCTCCAGGCCCGATCTCACCTGATCATCCATCCCCGGTGGACGTAATGGGAACTCTGCCTGAATGTCTCCTTCCCCACATCTTTCCTGGCCCAATGGCCGCACTCAGGTGTGGGGATTCCTGCCCGCGCGCAGGTCTTCTTGAGTGCAACGTCGGGAATCCCGACCCGCGCCGAGGGGGTCATCATCGGTTCGGACCAGACCAGGTCGTAAAGCGCCTTGCGAGTGAGTCGTTCAGTCATGATGTTCCTTGTCCAATGTCCTTGTTTGTGATTCGTAACAGCTGAGTATATGGTCATACCGGACGCGGATACATCGGCCAGGAACGATTGGAGAGACACCGGGTTTTGCATTTGATGGCTCTGATAACCGCACGCCTAAAGCAATGGGTCGAGACCTGCTCGCTCCGACGCGCGCCGTGGTACCGCAGAGCGGATGATGGCATAGAGACGCTCAATCTCCGTCATCAAAAGTGATACCAGTGATACCTTTTTTGTGGTCAATAGAGGTCGTTCGAGGTCGTGGGAGGCAACGGACCTAAAATGAAGAAAGTGCTTGAAACCAGCATAAACACAAGAGATTATCGCTAAGTCTAGTTTTTATCACGACTTGCGCTAAATGGCGGAAAATCGAGTCCCACTTTCTCCGCAGTTTTCCTTTTGTTCTCAATCACTTAGTTTCTTGTGTTTGCTGTTGCGTGCTCCCGCCCCCGGGCTAGTCACGACGTCGCCATAGACGTTCGTTGTGGTATGGATGCCCGTTCTCGTCATGCAATGCAGACGATTCCACGGGCACTCCTAATTGTTGGATTTCCCGGCTACTTGAACTGCGAAGTGAAGTTTGATAAAACTTTCTACAAACTGGGACCGCTGGTTCATCTATGCTGGTTCATCTATGGGGTGGACACAGGAAAAACTCACGCAACTGTTTCATGAGCGTCCGCATCCATAACGGAACCCTTTGCTAAATCCGGCGCCTACGGGACTCCCTCGCAGCAGTCCCGCCGGTGTAAGACTTCGAACCTCCTAGCCAATTGTTGGAGTTCGGAATGCTGTACAGTAGAAAGCCGATCGTAACCGGGACGCCCTCTCATCCCGGAGGTGTCCCGCCTTCCGTGGATTCCGTCCGACTGCGACGCAATCGGCGATTCTTCCACCGCCTTATAGTCACGTTCACTGTCACGCCTCATAATCCATAAACCGCCGGAGGATCTTATGGCGACGAATTTCGTCCAGATTGAAAACGACTCGGAAATCAAGAAGCGATTGGAGGCGGAGCGCATGCGCTTGCGGAAGATCGCCGGACTTGACCGGCCGACACATTTCCACCGCCCGATCGAGCGCGCCTTTACGGCAGAAGAACGCAGCCGCGTGACTATCCTGTTCGGAGGCTTTACCTGGAAGCACGAAGATTTGATTCGCGCGGTCTTCCAGGGCTGCGGATATCGCTGCGAAAAGCTTCCCGTGCCGGATGTGCCTGCCTTCCAGATCGGCAAGGAATACGGCAACAACGGGCAGTGCAACCCAACCTACTTTACGGTTGGGAATCTGGTGCAGTACCTCCAGTTTCTGGAGAAGGAAGGCATTCCGCGCCAGGACATTCTGGACAACTATGTGTTCTTTACGGCAGGTTCATGCGGTCCATGCCGCTTCGGCATGTATGAGGCCGAATATCGATTTGCGCTGAAGAACGCGGGCTTCGACGGCTTCCGCGTGCTGCTGTTCAAGGACAGCGACGGCATCAAGGCCGCTTCGGGTGAGCCCGGATTGAAGTTCACCATCGACTTTGGATTCGGCATGCTGAACGCCATGCACCTGGGCGACATAATCAACGACCTCATCTACCAGATTCGGCCGTACGAAATGAAAAAGGGTGAGACGGATCGTGCCTTTCGTGAGATGGTCGGCGATCTTTGTCAGGATTTGAGGACCCGCAAATCTTTCGAGATTGAAAAAAGTGCCCCAGATTGGGCGAAGCCGAAATTCAAGAACAACAAGATTCTGCGCAATACCTTCAACGTTTTCGGCAAATGGCACGAGCACATGTGGGGTGAGGATTACTTGAAAGCTCTTCATGATGCGCAGGAAACGATGAACTCCATCGAAGTCGATCGCACGCGCGTGAAGCCTCTGGTCAAGATCACGGGCGAATTCTGGGCACAACTCACGGAGGGCGACGGTAACTTCCACATGTTCGAATTCCTCGAGCGGGAAGGTGCACAGGTGCTGGTTGAGCCGATCGCGACTTGGGTGGCCTATTTGTTGTATCAGGCGAAGGCGCATGCCAAGGCCAAGTGGCCCGCGAATCGTCCGCACAGAAATCCAAAATGGTGGGAAATGAAAAAGCATCTGGCCAACGACTTGGGACTGCGCAAGAAGATGATGGGGCTCAGCGTCGGAGAGTGGATGTGGAATGGCCTGTATCACCGGACGATCAAGCATCTCGGTGGGATTACGCATCACCTTGTACCGCAGACCGAATTGGCCGCAATGGCTCATCCTTTCTACAACCAATTTGCGCGCGGCGGGGAAGGCCATCTCGAGGTGGGAAAGAACGTGTACTACACGGTTCATCATCTGTGCCACATGGTGCTGGCGCTGAAACCGTTCGGGTGTATGCCGTCTTCGCAGTCTGATGGAGTTCAGTCCGCTGTCATCAACAAGTTCAAGGACATGATCTTCCTGCCGATCGAGACTTCGGGTGAGGGTGAGGTCAACGCGCACAGCCGGGTGCAGATGGCGCTGGGCGAAGCAAAGGTAAAAGCCAAGCTTGAGTTCGAGCAGTGTTTGAGTTCCACTGGGAAAACCATGGAACAGATTCGCGAGTATATCGCCGAGCATCCTGAATTGAAGCGGCCCTTTTACCATGTGCCGCATCGTGAGGGGATCGCGGGCACAGCAGCCCAGTTCATCCTGCACGTGAGCGATCGGATGGACAAGAGCAGCCGGTTCGGGCGCCGTACGCGCGTGCCGGGGATTGCTCTCCCCAAGGCTGCTTAGCGCATCTGGCGGCGAGAGCGTCGCCCGCCGCCCGGCCTTTCTTTATTCATAAGCGGAACCCGATCGGAGAGAAGTGATATGCACGATCATCTTGCCGGAAATGAGCAAAAAGCGCCTCTGTTAGTTCAGATTGCCGCAGCGCCCTATCAAAAACCGCACGACCATCACACGCAGTATCTGGTTGGGTTGGACGTCGGCTCCACTACCGTGAAGGCGACCGTCGTAGATGCCGCGACGGATGAGATTCTGTGGCAAGACTACCAGCGTCATGAAACCAAGCAACCGGAGAAGACCCTGGAATTCTTGCGCCGCATGGAGGCTAAGGTCGGAATCGATCGGCACAACACTCGGATGTTCATGACGGGCTCTGGCGGCAGCGGGATTGCCGATCAGATTGGCGCAAAGTTCGTGCAGGAAGTTACGGCGGTGTCGCTGGCGGTTGAGAAACTGCATCCCGAAGTGTATTCGGTGATTGAGTTGGGCGGACAGGACGCGAAGATCATTGTCTTCAAGGATGACGACGAGACGGGACGCAAAAAGAAGATCCCTTCGATGAACGATAAGTGCGCGGGCGGTACCGGGGCCGTCATCGACAAGATCAACGCGAAGCTGAAGATTCCCACTGCCGAGCTAGCGCTGCAGGGTTATCGCGGGATTAAGCTGCATAAGGTGGCTGGCAAGTGCGGAGTATTTGCCGAGACCGACATCAATAGCCTGCAAAAGGTAGGGACGCCACCGGACGAGCTGATGGCTTCGCTGTTTGAGGCCATTGTATTGCAGAACCTGAGCGTCCTGACGCGCGGGCACACACTAAGACCCCACGTTCTGCTGCTGGGTGGACCGAACAGCTTCATCAAGGGCATGCGCGAGGCGTGGCAAGCGAATATTCCGCGCATGTGGCAGGAACGCAAGGTTGCGGTACCCGATGGGGTCAAGCCGGAAGAACTGATTAAGGTTCCAAACAACGCGCAGTACTTCGCGGCGCTGGGAGCCATTGAATTCGGCAAGAGCGAAGACGAGTGCATCGGCTGCTACCAGGGCTACGAGAAATTGGAGTACTACATCGAGTACGGCCGGCAGGAGGAAAAGGCCAAGTCGGGTGCGAAAGGTTTGGTTTCGAAAGAAGGAGAACTCGACGGATTCAAGGAAGCCTACCGGCGGAAGAAGTTTACGCCAGCGACGTTTCAGAAACGCCAGACGGTCGGAGGCTTTATCGGGATCGACGGAGGGTCGACTTCCACCAAGGCCGTCTTGCTGGATGAGCGCGGCGACATTCTGTGCAAGGCATACCAACTCTCGAACGGTAACCCAATCCAGGACACGATCGAGATGTTCGAGAATCTGCGGGGGCAGGTCGAAGCGCAGAATGCCAAACTCGAGGTTCTGGGCGTCGCCACTACCGGCTACGCCAAGGACATTTTGAAAGACGTTCTGCACGCGGATGTGGCGCTGGTAGAGACTGTGGCTCACACCGAATCCGCGCTCAAGTTTTACGAGGATCCGCACGTAATTGTTGATGTGGGCGGGCAGGACATTAAGATCATCATCCTGCACAACGGACGGGTGAAGGATTTCAAGCTGAACACGCAGTGCTCCGCCGGCAACGGCTACTTTCTGCAATCCACTGCCGAAGGATTCGGCTTGGGCGTAGAGCAATATGCCGATCTGGCCTTCTCAGCCCAGTCCATGCCCGTCTTTGGCTACGGCTGCGCGGTGTTCATGCAATCGGACATCGTCAACTTTCAGCGTCAGGGCTGGCGAGCGGAAGAAATCCTCGCAGGCCTGGCAGCGGTGCTGCCCAAGAACGTGTTCCTGTATGTCGCCAGCATTCCTAATCTCGCGGCGCTGGGTACGCGCTTCGTGCTGCAAGGCGGAACGCAGAACAATATGGCTGTTGTAAAAGCGGAAGTGGACTTCATCCAAAACAGTTTTCGCGCTGCCGGGAAGAAGCCCGAGATTATCGTGCACGAGTTCTGCGGCGAATCAGGCGCGATTGGAGCGGCGGCTGAATCTCTGCGGCTGTGGCGCAATGGACAGCAGACCACATTTGTCGGGTTGGATGCGGTACGAAAGATCCAGTACCGAACGACACGCAACGAAGCCACCCGCTGCAATTTCTGTAAGAACAATTGTCTGCGCACTTTCATCGACATCCGAACTGTTCCCAAGGACGAGATGAGCTTCGTTCCCATTCAGAAGGTGACCAAGGTCCCCCTCATGCATGGGGAGCAGCGGCTGATCATCGCAACCTGCGAAAAGGGCCTGGTCGAGGACGTGAATGACATGAAGGACATCAAGGCGGGCCTCGATGAAATCAAAGACAAGCACCCCAATTTTGTCGATATTGCCGCGCGCGAAGTTTTCCGGCCGGTGAACGCAAAGAGCATTGCCGACCCTATTCCAGCGGCGAAATTTTGGAACAAGGCGGCCAAAGAGCGCATTCCGCTCATGGAGAACCGCAAAAAGATCCGTGTGGGCATTCCCCGGGTGCTGAACATCTATACTTACGCGCCGCTTTTCAACGGATACCTGGAGAGTCTGGGGGTACAGCCGGAAAACATTGTTTATTCCGATTACACCAGTTCCGACCTTTACAGAGCTGGTGCAAGCCGCGGCGCGATCGATCCCTGCTTTCCTGCCAAAATTGGCATTTCTCATGTGTACAACTTGATCCAGGAGAAGCATCGCAAGAAACCGCTGAACGTCATCTTCTTCCCGATGTACGACGTGCTGACTTCGCCGCTGGTTAAGATTGTCGGGGCGAATGCCTGCCCAACAGTGACCGCAACGCCGGAGACCGTGAAGGCGGCATTCACCAAGGAAAATGACGTCTTCGCTGAGCATGACGTCAAGTACGTGGATCCGGTGTTGAATTTCGCAGATCGCAAACTGTTCACCCACCAGATGCTGCAGGCGTGGCAACCCATCCTCGGATTGTCGCAGGAGGAGAATGATCGTGCGATTGAGATCGGGTACAAGGCGCTGGCCGATTATGAAAGCGGCATCCGTCGCAAGGCGCGCCAGGTGCTCGATCAGCTTGAACACGAGGACCGCATTGGCATCGTGATGTTGGGCCGTCCGTATCACCATGATCCCGGACTCAATCACGAGATCATGGAAGAGTTCCAGAAGCTGGGTTACCCCATCTTTTCGCAGAACACGCTGCCCCTTGATGAGGACATGCTGGAGCGTCTGTTCGGGGACGAGGTGCGCGCCGGGGCAATCAGCCACGCTCTCGACATAAGCGACGCCTGGAAGAACTCGTACTCCTGTAGCACGAACCACAAAGTGTGGGCCGCGAAATTCACAGCACGCCATCCGAATCTGGTGGCTCTGGAAGTTTCCAGCTTCAAATGTGGGCACGATGCGCCCATTTATGGAGTGATTGAAGGAATCATCGAGCAATCCGGCACGCCTTACTTCTGCTTCAAGGATCTGGACGAGAATAAACCTTCGGGCTCGATCAAGATCCGCGTCGAAACCATCGACTACTTTCTCCGGCGTTATCGCGACGAGGTCATCCGCAAGCGCAAAGCGACCGAAGAAATTGAGGCGCAACTGGCGGTGTTGGAAGCGGAACTGCGCGCGCCAATGGCGTCTACGCGCGTGCGTACTCCGCCATCACCTTGCCTTGTTTCAGGGGACTGACTCCGCTGTTAATGAAGAGTCCACAGTGAAGCGCGAGCATGTGTGGTGGGGAAACGGCGTCGACAGTTGCGCAGCGATGGAGGCGAGCTAGAGGCAAGTTTTCAGAATCGAATCTGCAGCAGTGCTTACGAGTGCATCCGCTACCCGAAACCGGGTATGGAGTCCTGGACAACAGCCCCCTACAATGAGAGCTGCGAAGAATCAGAGAAATGAAATCTGTTGCTGAGGTTTTGCCCAGCGCCTGAGTTTTTTCGTGGGATTGGTTCTCAACGACAACTCACACGTTATCGAGTGCATCACATCTCGGCACATTTGCGACCGGTGCGCTTTGGATGCAGACATCCTCCTTTCGAAGGTTAGCAAGCCGCTGCTCGCTGAAAGCCCGTTCGGTGGCCGCCTATGCGCTTGTTGGTTTTCTGGATTTTGTTCTTCGGCGCAGCGGGACTCGCCCAACTGGCCCCGCGCGGACCTCAAGCCGCGTATGAAGGTCAAAACGTCAGTTCGGTCTCTCTGATCGCGAATCCCCATCGCGATCTAACGCCCCTGTATTCCCTTGTCATTCAGAAGGCAGGCACGCCGTACTCCGAAGCGAACATTGAAGCTTCGGCGCAAGCCCTGAAAAAGGCGGGAGGATTCGCGGACGTGCAGATCAACGTGGAACCGGAAGTCTCGGGGCTGAGGATCAGCTTCTTACTGGAGCCCGCCTACTACCTGGGCATGGTGGAGTTTCCTGGGATCGGAAAATACTTTGCTTACACCAGGCTTCTGCAAGTGGTGAACCTGCCGGACGAAGATCCCTATGACCCGTCGCGCATTCCTGTCGGGGAAGATGCGCTGAGGGAATTCCTGCGCAGGAACGGCTACTTCCTAGCGAAAGTGCATGCTGAACCAGCAATCGACGATGACCACCAATTGGTGACCGTGCGCTTTGTTGTCGAGATGGGAAAACAAGCTCGAATTTCTTCGGTCAGGGTGGATGGGCCGGACACGCCCGAGGGGGCGAGGCTGCTGCACTCTGTAAAGTCGCTGCGGGCGCGGCTTTCTGGAGGGCTGCTGAAAGCGGGAAAGCCATATGCTCCTGAGCGAATCAGCGCGGCCACAAAGCTGATGAAGCGAACGCTCACACAGCAGCACCGGCTGGCGAGCAGCATTCACGAAAATCCTCCGCAGTACAACGCGGAGACGAACCGCGTGGAGGTTTCGTTCAAGGTAGAGGTGGGACCAGTCGTCACAGTACGCGCGGTGGGCGCCCGACTCACGGTCTTCCCGTTTCTTGCGGGACGGCTTATGAAGTCACTCATTCCGATTTATTCCGAAGGGGCTGTGGATCAGGACCTGGTGCAAGAAGGCCAAAGGAACCTAACCGACTACTTCCAGAAGAAGGGCTACTACGACGCAACTGTAATCACCGAGTTCCAGAAGCAACCGGATCAAATTCTTGTCGTTTACACCATCGATCGCGGATCGACGCACAAAGTGGATCGCATTCTCTTTCAGGGAAACTATGCACTGCCCCCGAAGGAGTTGATGGACCAGGTCTCGGTGAAGCGATCGCATATATGGACGCATGGAAGCGTCAGCCAAAAGTTACTGAAGCAGAGCGCCGACAACATACAGGCGCTGTACCGGGACCGAGGGTACGAAGAGGTGAAAGTGACTCCTCGCACGGTCGATCGCGAACCGAAGATCGACGTTGTGTTTGAGATCGAGGAAGGTCCGCAGACCGTGGTCGACAATGTCCAAGTCACGGGGAACCAGAATGTATCCGCGACTCAATTGACGGAGCCGAACGGTTTTCAGCTGCGCGCCGGAGTTCCTTTTTCGCCGCGAAAGCTGGCCGAGGATCGCAATCGGATCTCTGCGACGTACCTGAACCGCGGCTATCTCAATGCCGAAGTGAAGGCGACCATCATGCCGAATCCGGAAGACCCGCACCGCGTGGAGGTCGCTTACGCGATCACGGAACATCAGGTTGTGCGGATCGGGGAAGTCGTTTACCTGGGACAGAAACAGACTCGCCTTCCGTTGATCGCGAAGACAGCGCACCTTCCAACCGAAGCGCCGATGAAACGGGAGCAGCTGCTGGAAGCCGAGAGCCGGCTTTACGACTTGGGCATCTTTGACTGGTCCAGTGTCGGTCCGCGAAGACCGATCACGACACAAACTGAGGAATCGGCTGTGGTGAAGGTTCACGAAGCGAAGCGCAACGAAATTACGTACGGATTTGGATTCGAAGTGTCGCACCGTGGTGGAAACGTACCGACGGGCACCGTAGCGCTTCCGGGGGGCGGAGGCACGATTGGATTAGGCGGCAATCAGATTGCGCCGAGCCAGTCGACCTTTGCAAGCCCGCGCGGCATTGTCGAATTCACGCGACGCAACATGCGGGGCTTAGCCGAAACGGCAAGTGCGTCGATTCTGTTGTCGCGGCTTGATCAGCGGGCGCTCACGAGTTATTTGCAGCCGCATTTCATCGGTTCGCAATGGCAGTCTCTCACTAGTTTCTCGGTGGAGCGCAACAGCGAGAATCCACTGTTTACCGCAGGGTGGGGTGATCTGGCCTTTCAAGTGGAACGGCTGATCAGCCGCAAGACGAACACGCGCCTGCAGGTCCGGTACGACTTCAATAAGACTAACTTGTCGAACCTTCTGGTCCCTGAGCTTGTGCTGCCGCAGGACCGGCACGTGCGGCTGTCCACAGTGTCGGCCACGCTGATCCGCGACACACGCGACAAGCCGCTCGATGCCCATCGAGGAGTCTTTCTCGACCATCAATTTCGGGATCACGCCGACAGCATTCGGTTCGAGCGCGAACTTCGCCAAACTCTTCGGGCAGTATGCCTACTACAAGCCGGTGCGTTCGGTTGTATTTGCAAACAGCCTTCGCATCGGACTGGCGTCGCCGTTTGCGGGGAGCTTCGTGCCCACCAGTCAGTTGTTCTTTTCCGGAGGGGGAACGTCGCTCCGAGGATTCCCCATTGACGGAGCAGGTCCGCAGCGCCTGGTTCCGTTCTGCAATGTCTTGCAGGGCGAATCCGGTTGCGTAAACGTCACCGTGCCGGTGGGCGGAAAGCAATTGTTCATTCTTAATTCCGAGGCGCGCTTTCCTCTCGGGATCACGAAGTTGCTCGGCGGCGTGGTGTTTTACGACGGCGGCAACGTGTACAGCGCAATCAACTTTAACAACTTCATCAACAACTACAGCAACACGGTCGGGGTTGGACTGCGTTATTCCACGCCGATTGGTCCGGTTCGCGTCGACTTCGGACGCAATCTGAATCCGGTGCCGGGGCTTAATCCGACGCAGTATTACATCACGATAGGGCAGGCATTTTAGGAGAGGTCATGAAGTGGAAACGGACAATTGGTTGGGTGCTGTCGGGGTTGGCAATGCTGCTCATCGTTGCTGTTGTCGTTGGATACCTTTACCTGCGCAGCAACCGCTTTCAACAATATGCGCTGAGCAAGATCGTGGAGCAATCGGACGAAGCAACTGGAGGGAAGACTGAGATCGGCGGGCTCGATTTCAGCCTGTCGACATTGAGTGCACATCTCTACAACATCACGCTGCGCGGCACCGAGGGTCCGGGGCGACCTCCTCTGCTGCATGCCGACAAGCTGACGGTACGCATCAAGATCTTGTCGGCATTACACCGACAGGTCGCATTGCGTGAACTGCTGATCGAGCATCCGGTGGTTCATTTCCAAAGGAATACGGATGGTAAGAACAATCTGCCCGCTGCGCCACCGAGCCACAGCAGCGGCCATACCAGTGTTGTCGATTTGGAGGTGCAGCATGCTCAACTGGCAAAAGGCGAGGTCAATTACAACGATCGAAAGACTCCGCTCGAAGCCGATCTCTACAGTCTGGAAAGCAATATTCGTTTTGACCCGCTCCTGAAGCATTATGAGGGAACGGTCTCGTACGCTAACGGTGATATTCGCTACGCTCAATATTCTCCGCTCGCCCACAGCCTGAACCTGGTTTTCAATGCCTCGCCCGACCGTTTCAATCTGCAGTCCGCTCATCTAAAAGTTGGGTCCTCGACTGTTACCGTGCACGCTGCTGTCACCGACTATTCAAATCCCACGGCGGACGGAGATTATCAGATCCAGATTCATACGCAGGACTTCGCCTCAATGTCTCCGGGGGCATCGCCTATCGGCGACGTAGTGGTCAGCGGCAAACTTCATTACCGGCCAATCGAAGGTCAGCCTCTGCTGCGAAACATTTCAGTATCCGGCGAACTGGCGAGCAAAGTCCTGACGGCGGTCGCCTCTGGAAGTCGCATCGAGTTGCGGAATCTGCAAGGCACATATCAATTGGCGGATGGCAATCTGGACCTGAAGAATGTCGATATGGAATCTCTCGGCGGACGCATTGTTGCTAACGCCGCGATCAAGCACCTGGACGCAACTCCGGACTCACAGATTCGGGCTACGCTGCGCAACATTTCGCTCACGGCGATTCAGCGGGCGCTTCGGACGGGGCCGATCGGTGGGGCTGTGCTTACGGGAACGCTGGACGGGTCGGCCGAGGTTTCGTGGAAGGGGAGCATCAGCAATCTTCGGGCACGTTCAGACTTGACGGTCGAGGCCACGGCGAGCGGCAAATCGAACGCAGCGGAGAACCGCGTCCCGGTCAATGGAGCGATTCATGCAAACTACCTCGGAACTCATCAAACCGTCGAGTTGCGAGACACGATCTTGCGGATCCCGTCGGCAACGCTAACTGCGCAGGGAATGATCAGCGATCAATCGCGCCTACAGATCCAAGTGACCGCGAATGACTTGCGCCAACTTGCGGCGTTGGCATCGTCTTTCGGTGCGACGCAAGCACAGATGCTGGGCATCTCGGGGTCCGCAAGACTCAACGCAGTTGTGCATGGTTCCATGAAGCAACCCGCGATTGCTGCGCAGTTGAACGCACAGGACCTGCGGGTCGAGGGCAGCGAGTGGAAATCGGCTAGCCTTCAAATCAGCGCGAGCTCATCCGAGATCGCGGTGCAGAACGGATTGTTGATCAACGCGCATCGAGGACAAGCAACTTTTAATGCCGCCGTAGAGCTGCGGAATTGGGCGTATCAGCCTGGAAATCAAATCGAGGCGCGTCTTGAAGCGCAGCAACTGCAGATTGCGGATCTGCAGCGACTTGCGAACCAGCAATATCCGGTTTCTGGAGATCTGTCGGCCAAGGTATCTCTGTCCGGCTCGCAACTCGATCCACGAGGATCAGGCTCTGCACAGATCACGAACGCCCGAGCTTATGGCGAGCCCGTTCAAGACTTGACCGCAAAAGTCAACGCAGCGAGCGGTTCCATCAATTCAAGATTAACCTTGTCGGTCGCAGCGGGAGCAGTCGACGCAGATATCTCCTACACGCCGAAGACGAGAGCTTATAAGGTGCGGCTCGACGCGCCGTCAGTGGTGCTGCAAAAGCTGCAAACCGTTCAGGCGGAAAATGTGCCAGTCAGCGGATCTGTGACGGCATCAGTAACAGGGGAGGGAACGCTCGACGACCCACAACTGGAAGCCTTAGTTCAGTTGCCTCAACTGCAAGTGCGCGAGAATTCGATTTCCGGGGTGAAAGCGGAGATTCATATTGCCCAGCATTCCGCCGACCTCAATCTAGATTCGAAAGTCTCGCAGGCCTCGGTTCATGCGCACGGTCGCGTTGCGTTGACCGGCGATTACGACACCGACGCGGTGATCGATACCAACACTGTTCCGTTAGACGCCCTGATGGCAGCTTACGCCTCGAGCGTTCCGCGGGACTTTCACGGCCAGACCGAGTTGCACGCAACTCTGAAAGGACCGCTGAAGGACAAGACCAAGTTGGAGGCGCACCTCTCGATTCCGGTCCTCGAAATGAGTTACCAAACCCTGAAGATCGGCATTGCGAGCCCCATTCATGCCGACTACTCAAATTCGGTCGTGACCCTGCAGCCTGCGGAAATTATTGGCACGGGCACGTCTCTGCATGTGCAAGGCAAGTTTCCGATTGGGGGGACGGACTCTCCGACGCTGGCCGCAAATGGCTCAGTGGATATGCGCATTCTCAAGATCGTGTCGCCCGATGTCCAGAGTTCCGGCACCCTGGCGCTCGACGTGCACGCATCTGGCTCGGCGGGGTCTCCGACCATTCAAGGTCAACTGCAAATTAAAGACGTCGCGATGACGACTGCGGATGCGCCGTTGGGGGTCGAGAACTTAAACGGCACCATGGATATCACTAACGATCACATGCAGCTTACCAAGGTGACAGGGCACGTGGGTGGAGGCGATGTTTCGCTGGGGGGATCGATCGCCTACAAGCCGTCGCTGCAATTCAACGTTGCTCTGCAGGGAAAATCGATACGCCTTCGTTATCCCGACGGCTTGCGCTCGCTGCTCGATGCGAATCTGGCATTTACGGGAACGAAAGACGCTTCTACGTTGAACGGACGCGTTCTGATCGACAGCCTGTCATTTACGCCCGATTTCGATTTGGCCAAATTCGGCGACCAGTTCAGCACGGGCAGCACACTAGCACAGCCAGGATTCGCGGATACGATCAAGCTGGCGATTGGCGTGCAATCGCAGGAGAATCTGAACGCAACCAGCTCGCAAATCAGCATCGCGGGACGGGCTAATCTGCAAGTTGGCGGGACGGTGGCGAATCCCGTCATCACGGGCCGAACCACGTTAAGCTCGGGCGAACTCTTCTACCGAAATGTCCGATATCAACTGCAAAAAGGAATAATCACGTTCGACAATCCCAACGAGACGCATCCGGTGATGAACGTCTCAGTCACCACGACCGTGGAGCAATATAACCTGACCCTTACCCTGCGTGGGGCGCTGGACAAACTTACTACGTCGTATGTCTCGGATCCGCCACTGGCGACGGCCGACATCATCAACCTGGTCGCGCGGGGCAAGACCACGCAGGAATCAGCTGCCGCGAGCGAGAGCACCGATTCCATGATCGCCTCGCAAGCCGCCAGCCAGCTAAGCAGCAGCGTTCAAAAACTGGCCGGCATCTCCAGTCTGCAGATTGATCCAACGATCGGCGGCAACAATCAGAATCCATCGGCGCGAATTGCCATTCAACAGCGTGTTACGAAGAATCTCCTTTTTACTTTTTCGACGGATGTTTCTCAGCCGGGCAGCGAGATGGTGCAGGGCGAGTACCAGTTAAACAAACGCTGGTCGGTGAGCATGGCGCGGGATCAACTTGGCGGTGTTTCCGTGGACGGGCGCTATCACACGCGCTTCTAGACGGGCTGGACGCGAAGAGATGCGTTACGCGGCCCGATCAAAAGGAGGAGGGGCGAATCCGCGCTCATTGTCTTGCGCTTGCGGCGGCAGCTCCTTGGGGGAGCACGCCACCTTTCTTGCCCACTGTCCTAAAGATAGGTCGATGGCTGAGCCTCGAAATACCGGGAAAATACCGGGAAGAGGATAGAGAAGCCGGTTACGAGGTGATTCTCTTTTTGCTTGTTTTCCAGGTGAACGAGTACCGAATCGTTTGGACTCGAGCAGCAGGTCGAGCAACACTTCCTCCCCAGGAACGCCGCGAATGGCGAACTGCGGGGTCCCTACGGGAAGGAATGGGCCGATCGAACGCTACCCGCCTGCGTTCGCGCCGAAAAATTTCGAACGTCCTCTAAAGACTTTCGCGTGGCGCGTGAAGGTTTGGCCCCGAGTACGCTGTTGATCTGTGGAGCAGGCCGGCAACGCCCTCTGCCTCAGCAGATCAATAACGAACGTCGATACCGGATCCTTGTAGACCGTAACGGCGACCAGGACGCAGAAGACGTTCGGTGCAAACGGGCTGAAGTTCACTCCTGGTGGAAAGCTTGTGCTCGATTTCCAAGCTGGGTAAAGTTGATCTCGCTGGGGACAACCCGAATGCAACAGCGCGGTTTCTGGATACAGGCCACTTCGCCCTTGAAACGCATGTCGAGGAGATTACACCGGCATGAAATCGTTTCTCGCAAGCCAAATTAGGCATGCTGGAAGGCGTGGAGCTCAGCAATAGGAATCTGAAGTAAGCCGAAGGAGTTGGAGACGAATCAAGCCGGGAGTGGGACTCGATAGATTTGTTTAGGGCAAGATACGCGAAGAGGAGAAAGGGCTATGCCGACGATTACCACCAAAGATGGCGCACAAATTTGTTACAAGGACTGGGGAACAGGCCAGCCCATAGTGTTCAGTCACGGTTGGCCGCTTACAGCGGACGACTGGGACGGACAGATGTTGTTCTTCGGCCAGCACGGCTACCGAGTCATCGCGCACGACCGGCGGGGCCACGGCCGCTCCACTCAAACCTGGGATGGTAACGACATGGATACCTACGCCGATGATCTCGCAGCGCTCACGGAAAAGCTAGACCTGAAGAACGCAATCCATGTCGGCCACTCCACCGGCGGTGGGGAGGTGGCGCGCTATATTGGCCGTCACAGTTCCGATCGTGTCGCCATGGCGGTACTCATTAGCGCTGTACCGCCGCTGATGGTCAAGACGCAAAACAATCCTGCGGGCGCTCCGATCGAGGTGTTCGACGGCCTGCGAGCCGCATACCTAGAGAATCGGCCCCAGTTTTACAAGGACATCACTCTTCCGTTCTACGGCTACAATCGGCCGGGCGCGAAGATATCGGAAGGCATTCGGGAGAAATGGTGGCTCCAAGGGATGATGGGCGGGATGAAGGCGGGCTACGATTGCATCAAAGCCTTCTCCGAGACGGACTTCACCGAGGATCTCAAGAAGTTCGAGGTCCCGACCCTCATCCTTCATGGCGATGACGACCAGATTGTGCCGATTGGCGCGGCGGCCCTGCAGTCCGCAAAGCTCGTGAAGGGTGCGATGCTGAAGGTCTATCCCGGTTTCCCGCATGGGATGCCCACAACTAACGCGGACCAGATCAATGGCGATCTGCTCGCATTCATCAAGCAAACACAAGCAGTGGCAGCGTGAGCATGACCCGGCCTTCCCTCTGCTGGAAAGGCCGGATCCCGTGACGGACCGCGATACGGTATTGAGGGAAAAAACGCAGGCGGATCTGCATTCGCCACGTAAAGAGGTGGATCGATATGGAGAAAATCGGGGCTTCCAAGTCTTTTGGCTACGGCGGCGTGACGATGATAGCCACCGCGATGGGTGCGGTCGCCGTGGGTGCATTCGCAATCGGAGCGCTCGCAATCGGGCGACTGGCAATCCGTCACATTGCCGTCGAGAGCGCCAAATTCAAATCTCTTGAGATTGAGGATCTGAGGGTGACACGGCTGCGCGCCGCTGAAGTCGCGGTGACTGACTCGATCAAGCTGCCGGACAGTACCAATCGCAAGATCGCCTCATGAGCGGATAGCAAATCACCTTTGTAGTCGTTCGGCAACAAAGTGAGGAGGAATTATGTCTCGAGAATCAAGAATGTTTGCCGGAATCCTTCTCGTCGTTCTGCCTTCAGTGATGTATGGAGGTCTCACTCTTCTCGGTATGCTAACGGGAAATACCCCCGGCTATTCCGATAATCCGCTGCGACAAAATCTCTGGCGCGCCGGGCATGCGCATGCCGGTGTCTATCTCGTCCTGTCGCTAGTCATGCTTCGCTATGTTGACGAGGCAATGCTTTCGCCTTTCTGGAAGTGGATTGCTCGATCGGGGGCACCGATCGCCGCGATTCTGATTCCTGGCGCGTTCTTCTTGTCAGTCGTTTCCCCAACGGCTTCACGGCCGAATGGCTTGATCAATCTTGCGTACATTGGTGCACTATTTCTCGCTGCGGCTGTTTTAAGCCTTGGAGTAGGCCTGATTCGCGCCGCACGGGGTATGGAACGGTGATGTGCGCTACTGCGGGGATGGGGCACGACCGCCTGGGGGACCCATACTCTTGCTGCGGGAAAGATCCGCGCCAATTTAACTCATGGTTGAGCCCACGATTTCCACCCACGATTCGTGTACCTCAGATCACTTCCTGTATTGCCGACCCGGGGAGGCCGAATCCAGGTGGTGGCAGACGAGCGACGGTACGGTCTTGCGGCCGCCGGCCTCTTCGAGTTTACAGGAAAGATTCCGATTGACACTGCTCTCTATCGTTTTATAATGGTTCTCATTCAGTAATTATGCGCCTCAGCCATGCACAGTTCCGCGAGCTGGCCGCGAAGCACGGGTTGGCGGTCACGCACCAGCGCCAGGTGGTCTTCGAGGCGGTCGTCGCTTCCCACGGTCACTATTCGCCAGAAGACATTTATGGCGCGGTCCGGCGCCGCATTCCATCGATTTCTCTCGCCACGGTTTACAACAATTTACGGCTGTTCATCGAGTGTGGGTTGCTGCGAGAGGTCACTCCGCATGCGTCTACGTTGCGCGTGGACGGCAATCTCGAACCTCATCACCATCTGGTCTGCTCCCGCTGCAAATCGGTGCAAGACATTGAAGGAGATTTCATTGATTTGAAGCGGTTATCCAGGCAACTGCCGCACGGCTTTGATCTAACGCAGCCGTTGATCGAGGTTTTTGGCCTCTGTCGCCGCTGCAGTACCCAAAAATAGCATTTGTCATGCAGTACGCAATCAAGAATCGAAGGATGAAAACACTATGGAAAATACACTCGCGTCTTCATCGGGGAGTGTTGTCCCCGAAGCTAAGGAAAAAAACACTGCAACCGAATCGAAGTGCCCGGTAGCGCACGGAGCTCGCAAATCCCACGCGAATGTTGATTGGTGGCCGAATCAGGTGAACCTGAAGGTGCTGCACCAGCATTCTCCGCTGTCCGATCCGATGGGCAAGGAGTTCAATTACGCTGAAGAGTTTAAGACGCTCGACCTAAGCGCTGTGATCAAGGACTTGAACGCGTTGATGACGGACTCGCAGGAGTGGTGGCCGGCCGACTTTGGCCACTATGGGCCACTTTTCATTCGCATGGCGTGGCACAGCGCGGGTACCTATCGCATCGGCGACGGCCGAGGCGGGGCCGGATCCGGGCAGCAGCGCTTCGCGCCACTCAACAGCTGGCCCGACAACGTGAACCTCGACAAGGCCCGCCGGTTGCTCTGGCCGATCAAGCAGAAGTATGGCCGGAAAATCTCCTGGGCTGACCTCATGATTCTCGCCGGCAACATTGCGTTGGAATCGATGGGCTTCAAGACATTCGGTTTTGGCGGCGGTCGCCCAGATGTGTGGGAGCCCGAAGAGGAAATTTATTGGGGACCTGAAGGCACCTGGCTCGCGGATGAGCGCTATTCGGGAGATCGTGACTTAGAAAATCCTCTCGGCGCCGTGCAAATGGGACTGATTTACGTGAATCCGGAAGGACCCAACGGAAAGCCCGATCCCATCGCTGCGGCACGGGATATTCGGGAAACGTTCGCCCGCATGGCGATGAACGACGAAGAAACGGTCGCACTCATTGCCGGCGGACACACCTTCGGCAAGACGCACGGCGCAGCCGTTCCCGCTCAATATGTAGGCGCCGAACCAGAAGGTGCCAGCATCGAGGAGCAAGGCTTAGGGTGGAAGAATGAATTTGGCAAAGGTTTTGGTGGTGACACCATCGGCAGCGGTCTGGAAGTCATTTGGACCACGACGCCGACGAAGTGGGGAAACAACTTCTTCACGAACCTGTTTAGCTACGAATGGGAGCTGACGAAGAGTCCAGCCGGAGCGCACCAGTGGACGCCGAAAAATGGTGGAGGCGCCGGTACGGTGCCGGATGCGCACGATCCGTCAAAGCATCATGCGCCATCCATGCTGACTACGGATCTCGCCTTGCGGTTCGACCCTGCTTACGAGAAAATTTCACGGCGCTTCTACGAGCATCCGGATCAGTTCGCAGACGCGTTTGCGCGGGCATGGTTCAAGCTGACGCACCGCGACATGGGGCCGATCGCCCGGTACCTTGGCCCACTCGTTCCGAAAGAGACGCTAGTGTGGCAAGATCCTGTTCCCGCCGTCGATCATAAATTGATTGGGGAGAAGGAGATTGCCGCTCTGAAGGCCAAGATCCTCGCATCCGGATTGTCGATCTCCCAACTGGTGACGACAGCCTGGGCGTCGGCGGCGTCGTTCCGCGGCTCCGACAAACGCGGTGGAGCGAACGGGGCCCGCATTCGTCTCGCTCCGCAAAAGGATTGGGAAGTGAGCCAGCCGGCCGCATTGGCGAAGGTTCTCAAGAAGTTGGAGGCAATCCAAAAGGAGTTCAACGGCGCGCAGTCCAACGGGAACAAAGGGAAGAAGGTCTCACTCGCCGACCTGATCGTGCTGGGCGGCTGCGCAGCCGTGGAGGAAGCGGCGAAAAGGGCCGGGCACAAAGTGAAGATCCCCTTCTCGCCGGGACGCACGGATGCTTCGCAGAAGCAGACCGACGTACACTCCTTCGCCGTAATGGAGCCGGTTGCAGACGGATTCCGCAATTATCTCCGCAGCGGACAGATCCTGTCGGCTGAGGAGTTCCTGGTAGATCGGGCACAGTTGTTGACACTGACTGCTCCCGAGATGACGGTGCTCATTGGTGGCATGCGCGCACTGAATGCGAACTTTGGGCAGACCAAACACGGCGTCTTCACCAACCGACCCGAGACGCTGACGAATGATTTCTTCGTCAACCTGCTCGACATGAATACGAAGTGGGAGACCTCCTCTACCTCCGAAGGTGTGTACGAGGGACGCGATCGGGCGACAGGCAAAATCAAGTGGACCGCCACGCGCGTCGATCTGGTGTTCGGCTCGAACTCCCAGCTCCGGGCACTCGCCGAAGTCTATGGGAGTAACGACTCGAAGGAGGCCTTTGTGAAGGACTTCGCCACCGCGTGGAACAAGGTGATGAATCTCGATCGCTTCGACTTTGCCTGAGCGCGACGAAGAAAAAACGCTGTCTACTTCGTGCTGTTGCTGTTGTTTGGCCCGGCTGAACGAAAGTCGTTGCTTCTTGGCTCGTGGGGGGCGCGTCGCGCCCCTATTCTGCCTTGGCTTCGGGCAGAGGAAAATCGCTGTCAAAGCTGGCGGGAATTTCGTGAGCCCGCAACATGCCGATGAGCGTCATTCTAGGATACGTGACCTCGCCCGCCAACTCCTTATCGTGCCATCAGTAGGTATTAGACTGTCTGGCGCAATCACCGGCTCATCGACGGGGACACGATGCTAGCCTCCTAATCTGCTCGCTTGAGGTGGGTGTAATCGCTCCGCGGGGGTTCGCTGCTTGATCTTGTACTCGAGAGTGAACTCTGCTTTGCCGCAGCTGAATTCAAGACACA
This sequence comes from uncultured Acidobacteriaceae bacterium, assembly GCA_963832015.1. Taxonomy (GTDB): domain Bacteria; phylum Acidobacteriota; class Terriglobia; order Terriglobales; family Acidobacteriaceae; genus Sulfotelmatobacter. The sequence continues at coordinate 75,697 of CAWHSR010000031.1, read as the reverse complement.
TTCCTTAAATCGGCGCACATGAACCGAGATTTCTAGCAGCAGCGCATCCAGCAACGTGACATGAAAGCCAAGTCGCGCCAGGCGCATCCCGGTGGCGCCGGTGCGCACCCAATATCCAGAGCGTGCAAAGATCGCGTGGCCTGCGGCAGAAACTCCTGCAAGTTCGCAAAGGCGAGATCGAGGCGCAGTCGGCCTTCGGGCGTCTCGAGGTAGGCGGCGTACTGGGCTGCGCCGGTCCGGAAGCGTTCGAAGTCGGCGTTGGCGATCTGTTCCTTCATGTATCACTCAGGCGGAGCGGCCGCGATGAGCCGCAGGTGAGTAACCGAGCGTATGCCGAAAGGATTAGGAACGACAAGTCGGCTGATAAGAAGAGATGTGGGGGCATTTCCCCACATTCGTCAGCTTCTTAATCGGCCTAAAACCTTGATCTTACGGCCACTTATTACTGTTGCGGGGAGGAGTTTGGCGCCGTCGGAGCCTGCCCCTCCTGGTGATGTCCCTGCCACTGCTCGTGCTTGCTTTGTATCGCATCCCATTTCTTCTGCTGGTTGGGATCAAGCAGCGCTCGGATCTGGTCGTCGGAGGTTTTGTGGATCTCCATCATCTTGGAGCGGCGATCATCTTGCGAGACCGAGGAATCCGATCGCAGGCTCTGCATTTGTGACTGTGCGGACTTCAAAATGTCCAAGACTTTCGGTTGTTGGTCCGAGGTGAGCTTCAGTTGCTTCGTCAGCATTTCCGTCCGCTTCTCCGGATCGAAATGGCCACCATGTCCGTGTTCGGGCGGTGCACCAGCGGTGGTTGACTGCTGGTCGTTACTTCCGTTGTCTTGCGCAGAAGCAAAAGGCGCGACTGTGTATACGACGGCCGCCAGCAGCAGCGCGAGCAAACCTTGTTTAAGCATGATCCTGCCTCCTAATCCTCGAAATCGGTCTTTCTATATGAACCAGATTATGGACTCGAAGTTGTGAAAACCGCGCCACTTTTACGAATCTTTACTCGGCCTTGCCTGAATAGGGCTCAGCCGCGGATTTCGCATTGATTCAATAGACTGCATCGCTGAGAAGAGACAAAAGTTTACCGTGGCTTTGGGGTGGTCAGGCTATCATCGCAAAGGTGGCGCAACACAGGTGACAAGGCCTAGACGCAGAGGAATGGTTCATGATCGCAGCGGGCAAGGTGGTTTTCAGGTGTGTACTTCTGAGCTTAATGCTGCCGCTCGCCTGCGATCGCGCCCGCGCCCAGATTCAGCCCGCCCAACCGCAGCCTGCCGGACCCCGCATAGGAACGATTCACGGTGTGGTGAAATCTGGCACGATGCCGATTCCTGGGGCCCAGGTTTCCATATCGCTGGGGTCCTCCGCCCAGAAAATCGCGATTTGGACCGATGTGGACGGCGTCTATTCCGCAGCCGTTCCATCCTATGGCTCTTACACCGTTCGTGTGGAGATGATCGCGTTCGCAAGTAGTACGCAGCAGGTAGTGATCGATGATACCCACCAAAATGTGCCGGCGAATTTTGAATTAACCCTCTTGTCCCGCACACACGCCGCGAGTGAGCAGGCTCGAAGACCCAATGGTCCGGCCGTCGCGCAACGGGGATTTCAAAGCCTTTCTGCAATGCAGAACCCGGCAGCGCAGGATGCAGGCGGTACTACGATGAGCGACGTTGTGCCGTCGGGCATGCCGGTGCCGGGAATTGATCCGAACGGCGCGACCGAGTCCATTGCTGTCTCCGGGAATAATTCCAATCCGATGAATGCGATGAGCGGAGACGAACTGCAGCAGCGCATCAATGACGCTCGCCAGCAAGGTGGCGGCTTTGGATCTGGCGGATTCGGAGGCCAAGGCGGGTTTGGCGGTGGTGGACCGGGACGCGCGATGACGATCACCGGACGCCGCGGTTTTGACATCAACCATCCTCACGGGTCCATCTACTACGGTATTGGCGACTCGGCACTCAACGCCGCACCCTACGCGCTCGCTGGCGAACCTGCGAGCAATCCGGCGTACGTCCAGAACAGTTTCGGGGGTTCGGTTGGTGGACCTCTCAATATTCCCAAGATCTATCACGGTGGCACCAAGACGTTCTTCTTCGTCAATTACAACGGCAAGCATGGGTCGAATCCCTTCGACCAGTTTTCGACGGTTCCTACATTGCTGGAGCGGCAAGGAAATTTTGCGCAAACGACCTACAATTCAGGCGCAGAGAAGGGGCAACCGGTCGAGATTTTCAATCCTGCGACCGGCACTCCTTACGCAAACAACACGATCCCGCAGATCAACTCGGTTGCAGCGGGATTGCTGCCGTACATTCCGCAGCCAAATCTTCCGGGGGATTTCCAGAATTTTCATTTCGTGACATCTGCGACCAGCGATAGCGATGACCTGAACGTGCGAATTAACCACACCTTTGGCGCAGCGCCGACCGCGGGGCGGCGCGGAGGTCGAGGCGGGCCGCGCAACAACCTCACATTCGGCCTCCACTACCATGGATCGAGCGCCAGCATCACCAATCCCTTTCCGAGCGTGGGAGGCAATACAGGCGTTCGCAGTTTCGACGTGCCTATCGGATACGTGCGCAGCATTGGCAAGCTGACCAACAATCTCCGCTTCGACTTCAACCGAAGCCGTACGCGTACTCAGAATCTCTACGCATTCAGCGATGACATCACCGGTACTCTAGGAATTACAGGTGTGTCGCAGAATCCATTTGACTGGGGTTTACCAAGCCTCTCGTTTGCTGACATCGCCGGTCTTCAGGATGTCAATCCGCAGCTTCTTCGCAACCAGACCTACACTCTTTCAGACAGCGTCGTTTGGACGCACGGCAAGCACAGTTGGCGATGGGGTGGTGACTTTCGGCGCGTCCAACTCAACACGGAAACCAGCAGCAATGCACGCGGGGCGTTCGTCTTCAGCGGCTACAACACCTCCAAGCTGATTCCGGGTCAGCCCGGGCAGCCTCCGCAGCAAGTGCCCGGCACAGGTTACGACTTTGCCGATTTCCTGCTTGGATTTCCCCAGACTACAGCGGTGCAGTACGGACAGGACAACTACCATTTTCACGGCAACTATTGGGATCTGTATGTGCAGGATGAGTGGAAAATTCGCGGAAATCTGACCCTGAACCTCGGTGTCCGTTACGAATACGTTTCGCCGTTCACGGAGGAGAATAATCGGATTGCGAACCTCGACCTATCGCCAGCGGTGCTGAATCCAGCGTTGGGCACGCCCACAGTGGCCGAAGTCTTGCCCGGACAAATCGCTCCTTATAGTGGAAATCTGCCCAACAGCCTGGTACGGCCGGATGGCAATAATTTCGCGCCGCGCGTCGGGTTCGCCTGGAAGCCGTTCTCCAAAACCGTCGTCCGCGGTGGGTATGGAATCAACTACAACACCGGCGCGTATCAGGGGATGGTGCAGCAGTTGGCCTTCCAACCTCCGTTTTCGACGACGCAGACCAATATCCAGGGCGCAGTTGGGGATCTTACGCTGCAAAGCGGCTTCCCTGCGGTTTCAACCGGAGGCATTACCAATAACTATGCGGTGAATCCGAATTATCGGCTGGGCTATGTGCAGATTCGCAATCTGGATATTCAGCAGCAGATTCGTCCGACGTTGTTATTGAACATCGACTACACCGGAACGAAAGGCACGGACCTAGACATCCTGGAGGCTCCCAACCGCACGGCGAATGGAATTCTAATTCCGACGGCGCAAGCATTCACTTATGAAAATTCCGTAGGTGACTCCGAGGCCAATGCTGGATCGGTGCGCCTGCGTAAGCGTTTATCGAACGGTTTCTCCATCGGCGGGATCTACACATTTTCCAAGTCGATCGATGACGCGTCCTCTATCGGAGCGGGCGCTACTTCGGGATCAGGGCGTGCCGGACTTGGCGCCGGAGGCACCGCTGCCGGGGGAGGAGGCGGCTCATCCGGCGGTGGATCGGCGTCGGTGGCGCAGAATGCTCTGGATCTGTCGGCAGAGCGCGGTCTCTCCAGCTTCAATCAGACGCAAAGGCTCACAGCAGATTACTTGTGGGAACTGCCGTTCGGACACGACAAGCGCTGGCTCACCGGAAACACGCCAGCCCGAGCGATTCTCGGCGATTGGCAGTGGAGCGGCGACTGGACCATCGCTTCGGGATTGCCTTTCACGCCACGGTTCGTCGGTTCCCCCTGCAATCTGAACACGGGGACAAATGGCACGTTGCGGCCAAACGTGGTTCCTGGACAGTCGATCGCCCTCGCCAGCCGCTCCATAGGCGAGTGGTTCAACACGGCCGCCTTCGACCCGACTCCGCCGTGCGGAAGCTACGGCGATGCGCGCCGCAACAGCATCATTGGTCCTGGAACGCTGCTGTTCGATATGGCCTTTACCAAGGTCGTTCCGCTCAAGGAATCGCGCGTTCTGGAGTTTCGCGCCCAAGCCGCCAACATCTTTAACATGCCGAATTACACAGCGATTGATACGTCGGTCACGTCGCCTACGTTCGGCCGCGTCACTGCGGTTGGCGCCATGCGGCAAATCACTTTGACCGCCCGCTTCCGCTTTTGAGGGAAACACAGATGATTTCGGAGCTGAACCGATTGGTGAATAAATTTCTGGCGATGTCGCTGGCGCTCGCCTTGGCGTGTACGTCCGCGCCCGCACAACAGGAGCCGGACTACACGTTTCGCGTTCAGTCTGAACTGGTGCTGGTCAACATCACTGTGAGAGATAAGAGTGGAAATATTGTGCGCGGTCTCAAGCCGGAGGACTTCACGATTCTCGAGGACAATAAGCCCCAGAAGGTCGTCTCGTTCGACGTAGAGAACATCGATGCCGTGGCAAATCAGGATGTGGCGCAGACGAAACCTCTAACCGGTCCGCCAACTGAACCGCCGAATTCGGCGAACACGGCGACGCCTGCCTCTGCAAACCAGTTTAAAGATCGCCGTCTGATTGTTCTGTTCTTCGATCTCTCCGCCATGGAGCCCGACGAAATCGACCGTGCGGTGACCGCTGCGGAGCACTATGTCGACACTCAGATGGCTCCGGCAGACCTGGTCTCGATCGTTTCGTTGGGAAGCGCTCTTCTGGTCAACCAGGATTTCACGGCGGACCGTGATTTGCTCAAGAAGGAACTCCGTGCGTTCAGCGCGGGTAGCGGCCAGGGCTTCGAGGAGGGAACCACGGGCACCACCGAAGGCACACCCGACACGGGCCAGCCTTTTACCGCAGATGATACGGAATACAACATCTTCAATACGGACCGTCGTTTGGAAGCGTTGCGTTCGGTGGCGGAAAAGCTTTCGCATCTGCAACAGAAGAAGTCGCTGATTTATTTCTCGAGTGGCATGGATCGAACGGGTATTGAAAACCAGTCCGAATTGCGAGCCGCCATCAATGCTGCCGTGCGATCCAATATGGCGATCTACACAATGGATCTGCGTGGTTTGCAAGCTCTGGTCGCTGGAGGAGAGGCACAAAACGCGAGCATGCGGGGCACCTCGCCATATTCCGGCCAATCCACGATCAACGCCCTGAATTCCAACTTCACTACGCAAGAATCCCTGGTGACGCTGGCCAGCGACACGGGCGGACGCGCCTTTCTCGATTCCAACGATTTCAGCCAGGTGTTCAAGGGTGTACAGCACGACACATCGACTTACTATCTGCTTGGGTATCACAGCAGCAATCCAGCCAGGGACGGGCGATACAGGCGTATTGCCGTGAAAGTGAACGTGGCAGGTGTAAAGGTCGACTTCCGACGCGGCTACTATGCGCCTGCCGATTACCGGCATTCCACGAAGGAAGACAAAGAACTTCAGCTGCAACAGGAACTCGCTTCTGAGCTGCCTACAACAGATCTTCCCCTGTATCTGAGCACTGCCTACTTTCGCCTGGAGGCCAACAAGTTCTTCATTCCGGTGTCATTGGTGGTGCCGGGCTCGGAAATCCCCTTCACGCGCAGCAGCGATCGAGATAAAGCCACTCTGGATGTCATTGGCATCGTGCTCGACAACGAAAAACGCCCGGTCACTCAAGTTCGCGATACAGTCAACCTCGCAGTCGATACCTCGTCAGACGTTCGGAAGAAGAATGTGCAGTACGACACCGGACTAAGCCTGCCTCCTGGGAAATACCATCTCAAGTTTGTAGTGAGGGAGAACCAGACAGGGCGCATGGGCTCGTTCGAAACCGACCTCGACGTCCCGGATCTGAAGGCCCAGCCACTGAAAATGAGTTCGATTGTCCTCGCCAGTCAGATTCAGCCTGCGAAGAAGGGTGCGACTCCCAGTCCGCTTATTCACGACGGCTCCGAGATCATTCCAAACGTGACCCACGTCTTTTCTTCCGCGCAGCGCTTGCGGCTCTACTACGAAGTGTATGACCCAGGACGCATCGCATCCGGTGCGACGCAGACTGGACAGGCTAAACCCGGCATCCACCTGATGACGAACGTCTCGTTCTTTCAAGGAAAGGTCAAAGTATTCGAAACCTCTCTGGCAGAATTAACGGAGCTGAATGCGCGTGACCGACAGGCCGGGGTCTTCCAGCTTGACCTGCCTCTGAGCCCTCTGAAACCTGGGTTTTATACGTGCCAGGTGAATGTGATCGACGACGCCGCCGGCCATTTTCTCTTCCCGAGGCTTGCGCTGCTAATTCGTCCGGAAAACTCCGCCAGTGTCCGTTAGGCACCCACAAGGTGCAGCGCGAAATGGCCCGCATCTGTGAATGGAGTCGTCAGGAGAGCGGAGATGAAACGAACCAGCTCTTAAAACGAAGTCCCGGCACGCAGGCCGGGACCTCTACTAAATTGCCGTCCCCGTGACTACGAGGCGCGGCGCTGCCGGTCTAGATTTTCGTTGTCTTGATCGTCGTTCTGGCCGCCCTTCTTCTGCTGTCCGGGCTGTCCGCTCTGCTGTCCAGTCTGACCCTTTTGGCCGTATTGACCGGGCTGGTTGCCTTGCTGACCAGACTGCCCGCCCTGCTGACCGGACTGTCCACCCTGCTGTTTATTTTTTTCCATATCGTCTGCCATGAAATAGTCCTCCCTTTTCGGTGCGCAACTTGGCGCACCTCCGATTTAAATCGACTGCTCTCAATTAGTTGCTCTTGTTGCCACGAAGGGTTGGGGCGAAAGCGAACTGGGACACGTTATCCCGCGACAAATCGAAGTTAAGGGAGCGTCGAAACCTGGATCGATGGGACGCTGGTCGGAGCAAATGCTCTCAACCGTTCCACTTCATCCTGCGTTTTTTGCCACTGGCCGGGATTTCGTTTCGTAGCGATTGGCGCGGTTGGGTCGTCATAGAAGGCGAGGATGTTCTCGCGGAGTTCCGGAGTCACCTGCCCAAAGTCGTTCTTAGTCAATTGGTCCAGTAGGTGCGCGTAAGCTTTGTCAGTGAGAATGTATTCTCCTGCGTGTGTCATTCGTCCAGTGTCGAAGTCAGTATTGGCGAGGCGCAGCGTCTTCTTCCGGGTTTCGGCGAGTAGCATTTTGTAGTTATCGAGAGTCCGGTCAACGCTGGCAATATAGAGATCTTCTGTTTTCTGGCTTGGGATCTTGAAGTCGACCGCCTTGAACGGTCCAACCTTCGGCACGAACTTCAGAAAGAACGCGAGCACGCGGGCGCCGAATCCGGGGCGCCGGTATCCCTTACCCCATTCCCGTTGATAGCTCGCCCGCGAAAGGTAGTAGCGAAACTTGCGAGCGTTGAAGTTAGGAGTCTCGGCGACTAATTCTTTCTTTCGCGCGAGCAATGCCACCCGCGTCATCTCTGGGAGAATCGTGCTAATGGAGCGCCGAAAAGTGCCGATGGCAAGATCCTCGTTAGAAATCACCTCGTTGAGCGGAATCCCGTAGGTGTCCTGAAAAGCCTTCTCCAGCAGGGGCTTGGACACTTCGAAGCCGATAAAGTCGTGATAACGATCGGAGGTATAGCGGTTCTTGGCGACCTGGGTTACGTCGAAGCCAAACTCCGTTCGGATGTGAGCCTTGGGATCATCGGCATACGTGACCTCAGTGCCAAACTTCCTGCGCAGCTTGGGGAACTCCAGTGCCACCGCCCGGTTCACCGTGGGATGCCCGAGGTTGTCCGAGGAGTAGTGCGCTAGCGCGCCGAGGGCGAACGCATATTCGTTCAGGTCTGTGGCATCTTGGATGAGATTGACGATGAAATCTCCGCTCCGCACGTAGTGGGTCAGGTCACTGAAGTATTTGTTGCCGAACGGGTAGTAACCCATATCTTGGATCAACGAACCGCCGTAGGCAAAGGCGTGGGCTTTCTTCAGGTCGTCCGCGGTCGCCGACGGAAAACGGTGGATGAGCAGCGGCTGAATGTCATCCTTCCAAAGAAGATCGACGACTTCCTCGTGCGTAAGCACTGAATAAGCGCCGCAAATCTGCGACACGCCGATGAACAGCCCGATGCTCAACAAGGCCCGCCAAAAAAGTGGAAATTGTCTCATAACGCGCACATCCGCCAGTCGGTGACCATGGCAGGGCATTGTTTAGTTGCCAAAACAAAGCTAAGGTTGGCGACAAAGACGAATTCGAGCTTTCGTCTTCGTACAGCGCGATTGCCCCCGCTGATACCAGATGCCCCGTACTGACATGTCAACTGTGCGCGAATAGGCTCGATTGTGTTGCCCGGCATTCCGGTGTCGTTGGGCCGTAACCGGTAACTCAGGAGGAGCTACAATGAGCATCTGGACCATACTGTTTGTGATTCTGCTGATCGCATGGCTTGGCGGCTTCACCGTATTTCACGTTGCTGGTGGGTTGATCCACCTGCTGCTGGTATTCGCGGTGATCTCTTTGATCCTGCACTTTGTAATGGGGAGTCGCACTGCCTGAATACGACCAGGACAGGTCAGAAGGCCGACATGGGCCCGTGCCGCTAGTCGTACAGCCAGAGTTGCCGGAATCCAATTGGCCTGTTGTTTTGATTTTCATCCGGCTCTGTTTTCTGCACCCGGAATCGAAAGGATGGTTTGGTGTGAACAAATTTCTCAAGTTGCTGCTGAAGAGTTCAGTCTCCCTTATCGATGAATACGCTGCGCAAGTGGATCGCGCGTCGGATCGTGTCTCAGGCCTGATCGACCGGAGCAAAGAGATCATTCAACCCGAGGATCATCGGCTGCGCAACGCCCTCAGCTTTGCGGCTGGAGTTGGCGTTGGCCTGGGAGCAGCGATCTTGTTTGCGCCGGCCAGCGGAGAAGCAACCCGCAATTCGATCACGCAACAACTGCAGGAGATCAGAGCGCGAGCGCGTTAGCCGGCCGGGCCCATGGGGCATTAGGGGAACTAATAACTTACGACGTGACTCTCTGTTCCACAGGAGACGATGGCGGTGGAAGAGGGAGTCTCGCCGTCACCGACGTACCGTTGCTGTCAGACTGAATGTCCAGGTTGCCCCCGAACTGTCTCAGTCGTTCTTGCATGCCACGGAAACCCACTCCCGCTCGATCGGAACGCATCGCCACCTGCTTGTCCAAAGGGATACCCTTTCCGGAGTCTTTAACCTCCACCACAATCGTGTGATCCTCCTCGCGAATCGCGATGGCCGCGGTTTCGCTGCCTGAGTGGCGATGAATATTGGTGAGGCATTCCTGCACCAGACGAAAGATCGCAATTTCCATCTCATCGGAGAGCCTGGGAAATTCAGCCGGAATCTGCGTGTCGACCTTGATTCTGCTACGTTCGGAATATCCGTCTACATACCAGCGGACGGCCGATGCCAGGCCGGCCACGTCAAGCAGAGGCGGGTGCAGCAGATGGGAGATGGTGCGAATTTCCTTGCTTATTTGTTCCACGATTACCGCGTTCTCGGAAGCTGCCCTGGCGGCCGCTGGATCCAATCGTTCAGCTTGCGACTGAACCTTGGCAATGTTCATGCTTAAAGCCGCCAGCATCTGTCCAACGCTGTCGTGCAATTCTCGGGCAATCTGCCTGCGTTCTTCGTCGCGCAGTTGTTGCAGCGTTCCCGATAGCTCTCTCAGACTCTTGTTTGCCGTGCTCAGCTCCAGGGTTCGCTGCTGAACTTTCTCCTCCAGATCCGCCTGAGCCTTTCGCAACTGGTCTTCGGCCCAACGGCTATTGGCAAGAGAGCGGCGGGTGGTTTCTCCGAATGCGACAATAAAGCCGGAGAGCATCACGAAACCAATCATCCCAGCGATGTCGGGTTTGGGATCCGCAAGCCTAAACGAACCCGCCGGCGCCAGAAACCAGTACCAGATACCGAGCATATCTGTAAGAACGACAACAAAGGATGGACCAACTCCGCAATACCACGCTGAAAAACCCACGGCCGCCCATGCTGTGTGGTAAGGATTCTGTTCTCCGAATATCGGCGTCAGGAGTCGGCGGAGAACCAGGGCCGCAATCGCCGCCACGATGGCCGCACTATACCGGCGCAAATTCTCGGCGGCTGATGTTCGTCGCATCTCCATCTGAATCCACCTTTCAGGATTAAAACAAGACGCAAACGCTACTCTGGAACTTGGTCGCCATGGCGGGACAATTGTCTTTCAAGGCGGCCCTTCTTCGCCTCCGCCTTATGCCGTTCGATCCTGGCCCTCAACCACGCCAGCTTCTTCGGATCTGTGATGACTCCGATCCGTGGAGATTCTTGATCGTGCTTGCGTTTCATGGTTCCTGCCCTTCATGACGAGCCCATGGTTCGAGTTGGATTCGAGCATAAGCTTTCCACTAAAAATCGGGAGGAATATTCAATCCATTCGCAATTCAGAATGAGTACGCAACAGCAGCCGAAAAAGTAAAGCCAACTTGGGACAGCAGAATTACCGCAATCATATACTTATAGTATCGTTGAATTGACACAGATTATTATCATTTGCTATGTTAGCTGTCAATCTGGAGGTGGAGGATGGCTAAAACTGGAAAGTTGAATTTGCCGGAGAATCCCAAATACCGGCAAATCGAACTGTCCGCTCTGAGAAAGGGCCGCCGCGGTAAGCATCACGATCTAGTAGAAAGGATTCTGCGAGAGCTCCAGACCGTGCCCCCTGGCTCGGCGCTAGAGATTCCTCTGGCGGGTGTCGAGATCGGACTGGCGAACGTTCGTTCGGCGGTTCACCGGGGTGCTGCTTCGGGTGGGCTCGAAATCGAGACGTTGGCCGACGACAAGAATTTCTATGTCTTCAAAAAGACGCAGGCCTGATACAAATCGAGCCTGGTTGAGTTTTTGTTCACAAGCTTTTTGTGGTGTGACCAAAAAAGAGGGCCAGCAAAGATTGCTGGCCCTAAGATAAGCCGTCGTGTAGAGGTCAATTCTGCGTGTTGTCCTTCTTCATGTTATCGCCCGCCATCTTCAGCGAGAGGACGTCAACTTCTGTCTTGTCGGCGGAAACCTTGGCTTTCAAAGTCACGTGATGTCCCTCGTGCCCTTTGACCGCGTCCGGGTTGCTGATCGTAAAACTCTTGCCGTCTTTGTCGCTCACGAAGGTCTTGCCGTCATCGCTGATTTTGCCCGTGATGCTGGCAGCTTTGGTTGAGGTATCGGATTTCATGGTGTCCTGCTTCATGGTGTCTTGAGCCACCAGGCTTAAAGACGTCAGCAGGCTAAGCGCGAAGACAATCGTCATCAGTTTTTTCATGTAGGTCTCCTTTGCGCGAAACTAGCTCCCGCCCGGCGCCTTCAACCGCGCATCTCCAGCCCGGGGCGGATAGTCGTAAGGGTCCGAATGTCGACAGACGACGCTAACCCATGACCACCCAAAGTCCTTGTCCATTGCACTGATTCAACGTAACGGACAGGCAAACGAGCGGGCAATACAGCGAATGCCTTAACGGCTTTAGGACCCGCAACCTCGCGCGGGTCGACCGCATATCGGTATTTCCCCATTCGTCTATTTTGTAGTTTTTCCTTGCCTCCCAACCCTTTGGCAGCAATACCGTCTCTTAAGTCCGACGGAACTCACGGCGCGCGGCGGAAATCTCCTGCAGGGCGTCCCGGCGAGCGATACCGATCGATCCCGCAGCCCGAAGCAGCAAAGCAGCACCGGGTAAGCGAGGACGATCGACCAGGGAAAAGCAAAATGCGTATTCGGTGCGTTCACGCGATGTTGTTAGCGTTCATCGTGGTTATGTGTTCGGCTTCGTTCGCTCACCTGCGGATCTCGGTTTCTTGATAACCAACTCCTGAGTCAGAAAAGGCACCCAAACCTTGCTGCTTGTGAAGCTTGTGAAGATTAGCTTCTGATCAATGAGGGAGGCTCGGATGAAGAAACCACTGTTGAACGTCACCCGTGTGCTGGCTAGGGCTGGGGTCTTGCTGATGGGATACGGGTTTTTCGCATCGCTTCCGGATATAAAGCGCTACATCAGAATAAGCACGATATAAGCACGATGTAAGAGCGGACGTAGCGGAGCGGGCCGACTCTGTTATGTAGGGGGGAAGCCCGCGAGAGAAGGGCTTCAGTCCTTTCTCGCGCGCGCAGAAGGCAACCTCAGAACAAGTTAATCAACTTTCCAGGACTGCGGCAGTTGTCCGTCGGGCAGGATGCCGGAAGAAGCTCGCACAGACAAGCCTCCATATTTTCCGGTGGCCGCATACCAACGAATGCGAAGCATATCCATGACCATGCGAAATCCGTCGGCCAAAGGGTGAATCCGGGTTCCACTGTCATGGGACCAACGGACCGGCACTTCCACGACTTTGAGTGCTGCTCTGCGAGCCAGAAAAAGAATCTCCGGATCGAAGCCCCAGCCCTCGATCCTTTGTAATGGAAAAAGAGCGGTGGCGGCGCCCCTCCAGAAGGCTTTGAAACCGCACTGCGTATCCTTGAACTCCAGTCTCAGGATTACTCGCAAAAGTTGATTGAAGGCTCTTCCCAAAACCTGGCGCAACATGGGTTGCCGCTGCATCTGCAGTTCACTTTGTACCCAACGCGAGCCGATGGCGAGATCTGCGCCGGCGTTAAGCGCGTCCAGAAGTTTCGGCGCTTCTTCGATCGGTGAGGATAGGTCAGCGTCAGTGAACAGGACGATCGCGCCTTGGGCATTCAGTACGCCGTTGCGTACGCTGTACCCTTTTCCGCGATTGCCCGGGTTCTGCACCAGGCGCACGATCTCGTTCTTTCGCGCGTAGGCCTTGACCAAATCGGCGGTTCCATCTCGTGAACCGTCATCGACGACGATGACTTCGGCATCCCAAGCCTGTTGTCGCACGAAATCCAAAACCCGATCGAGGGTGGGACCTAAACGCTTGGCCTCATTGTAAGCAGGAATGACAATCGTGATGCCATGTGAAGGATTCAAGACAGATCTCACTTTGTCCTTTCAATTTTTTCCTGCCCCGCCAGACAAACCTCCGTAACCCGGGAGAGAAATCGGCGTGCGTGAACGCATTGGCGTACTGCCCGTGCCTTGCTTTAGAGATCGAACTGGCTCAATAGGTTGCGCCGGGCCAGCCCTACAGAGGCCAAGCACCGACCGTAGATCCCAATCACTAGTCGCCAGGCCTACAGGAAACACCTTAGGGCGAGGGGTAAACGCTCATGGTACGAATACGTGGTTGGTCAGGTGTTTATGTGCGGAGGCTCCGGGGACTCGGGTGGGCTCTCATGCCACTGGGGAGAGGGTTGCTGTTCCTCCCTTTAAACCGGCAATCGGTGTAGCGCACAAAGATAATCGGCGAATCTGTTTGAGCGAGACAGTGCCGAACGGACACGCATGAACTGGAATTGCCCCTTTTCTCGGGAGAGGTCATGAAACGATCCGCGCTTAAGGAACCCGCGCACAACGGTACTGACAACGTTCCACCCGGCGTTGCGAAGAGCAACGGGACGCCGAAAGTGTCGGATGAGTCTCTCGACCTCACCGTAATCCTCGCAAGCCTGCAGTCGATGCGCGATGGCGACTTCACAGTTCGACTGCCAGGCACATGGGTTGGGCTCGCGGGCAAGGTGGCCGACACGTTTAACGACATCGTCGCGGCCAACCAGCACATGGCTCAGGAACTGAAGCGCGTCGGCCATGTCGTAGGCAAGCAAGGGAAGACGCGCGAGCGTACCCGATTCCACGAGTCCAGGGGTGCTTGGGGGGAGATGGAAGTTTCGGTCAATACGCTGGTGGAAGATCTGCTGCGACCGACAGCCGAGGTTACGCGTGCCATCGCAGCCGTCGCGCAAGGCGATCTTACACAAACCGTGCGGCTTGATGTCGATGGACGTCCACTGGAAGGCGAGTTCCTCCGCTCCGCGAATCTCGTCAACACGATGATTCAGCAGCTCGGCGTGTTTACAGCGGAAGTAACGCGCGTGGCGCGCGAGGTAGGAACCGAAGGCAAACTAGGTGGTCAGGCGCAAGTACCTGATGTAGCCGGCACCTGGAAAGACCTCACGGACAATGTGAACCTGATGGCCAGTAACCTGACGGGCCAGGTGCGGAACATCGCTGAAGTCGCCACCGCCGTTGCCAGTGGCGACTTATCCCGCAAGATTACGGTTGATGTGCGTGGCGAGATTTTGCAGCTCAAAGAAGCCATCAACACGATGGTGGATCAGCTGCGATCCTTCGCCTCCGAAGTGACCCGCGTTGCCCGTGAAGTGGGTACAGACGGCAAACTCGGCGGACAGGCTGTGGTGCCCGGCGTCGCCGGCACTTGGAAGGATCTCACGGACTCGGTCAACGCGATGGCCGGCAACCTGACCGCTCAAGTACGAAACATCGCAGAGGTAACCACGGCTGTCGCTCGCGGTGATTTGTCCCGCAAGATCACGGTTGACGTGAAGGGTGAGATTCTCGAACTCAAAGACACGATCAACACGATGGTGGATCAGCTGAACGCTTTTGCAGGTGAAGTAACACGTGTGGCTCGCGAAGTGGGCACCGAAGGCAAACTAGGCGGACAGGCGCAAGTGTTCGGCGTCGGCGGCACATGGAAAGACCTTACCGACAACGTGAACTTCATGGCCAGCAACCTGACTGGCCAGGTTCGCAATATCGCGGAGGTGGCGACGGCCATCGCCAGCGGCGACTTATCGCGCAAGATCACGGTCGATGTGCGCGGAGAGATATTACAGCTGAAAGAAACGCTGAATACGATGGTGGATCAGCTGAATCGTTTCGCGGGAGAAGTTACCCGCGTAGCCCGCGAAGTCGGCACCGAAGGCCGGTTGGGCGGACAGGCCAACGTGCCCGGCGTTGCCGGAACGTGGAAAGATCTTACGGATTCGGTGAACTCGATGGCCGGCAACCTCACCGGTCAGGTCCGAAACATTGCCGAAGTGACGACCGCGGTGGCCAGGGGCGATTTGTCGCGCAAGATCACAGTGGACGTGAAAGGCGAGATTCTCGAACTCAAGAACACTATCAACACGATGGTGGATCAGCTGAACGCCTTCGCTGGGGAAGTAACGCGCGTAGCTCGCGAAGTGGGCACGGAAGGCAAACTTGGTGGTCAGGCGCAGGTTCCTGGCGTGGCCGGCACGTGGAAAGATCTCACCGACAACGTGAACTTCATGGCCAGCAACTTGACTGGGCAAGTCCGCAACATCGCTGAGGTCGCGACCGCCGTCGCCCGCGGCGACTTGTCGCGGAAGATCACGGTCGATGTGAAAGGGGAGATTCTCGAGCTCAAAGACACCATCAATACGATGGTCGACCAGTTGCGGTCTTTCGCGTCCGAAGTTACGCGTGTGGCTCGCGAAGTGGGGACCGACGGAAAGCTAGGCGGGCAGGCCTTAGTGCCCGGAGTCGGTGGAACGTGGAAAGATCTCACGGACTCTGTGAACTCCATGGCCAGCAACTTGACTGGTCAGGTGCGAAACATCGCCGAAGTGTCGACGGCAATCGCCAGTGGTGATTTGTCCAAGAAGATTACGGTGAACGTGAGCGGCGAGATTCTGCTGCTCAAGGAAACCATTAACACCATGGTAGACCAGCTCAACGCGTTCGCGGCGGAAGTGACACGCGTGGCCCGCGAAGTCGGCACCGAAGGCAAACTCGGCGGCCAGGCGCAGGTTCCCGGCGTGGCTGGCACCTGGAAGGATCTCACTGATTCCGTGAACTCCATGGCCGGCAACCTCACCGGCCAGGTGCGTAACATCGCCGAAGTCACCACAGCAGTGGCTCGGGGTGATTTGTCACGCAAAATTACGGTTGACGTGAAAGGTGAAATTCTCGAACTGAAGAACACCATCAATACGATGGTCGACCAGCTCAATGCCTTCGCCGGCGAGGTAACGCGCGTGGCCCGCGAAGTCGGTACCGACGGCAAACTCGGAGGTCAGGCGCAGGTGCCCGGAGTCGCCGGCACTTGGAAGGATCTTACCGACAACGTCAACTTCATGGCTAGCAACCTCACCGGCCAGGTTCGCAACATCGCTGAGGTGGCGACCGCCATCGCGAACGGAGATCTCTCGAAGAAGATCACCGTGGACGTCCGCGGCGAGATTTTGCAGCTGAAAGAAACCCTGAATACGATGGTCGAGCAGTTGCGTTCGTTCGCGGCCGAGGTAACCCGCGTAGCTCGCGAAGTAGGCAGCGAAGGCCGACTCGGTGGACAGGCGAACGTGCCCGGTGTCGCGGGCACGTGGAAAGACCTCACCGATTCCGTGAATGCAATGGCCGGCAACCTGACTGGCCAAGTTCGAAATATCGCCGAAGTGACCACGGCCGTTGCTCGCGGAGACCTGTCACGCAAGATCACGGTCGACGTGAAAGGTGAGATTCTCGAGCTAAAGAACACGATCAATACGATGGTGGACCAGCTCAACGCCTTCGCCGCTGAAGTCACGCGCGTGGCACGTGAAGTCGGCACAGACGGCAAGCTGGGCGGTCAGGCGCAGGTGCCGGGTGTCGGTGGGACCTGGAAAGACCTTACCGACAGCTTCAACGTCATGGCCGTCAATCTGACAGAACAAGTGCGCGGTATCGTCAAGGTCGTTACGGCGGTCGCAAATGGCGACCTCACGCAGAAACTAACCGTGAACGCCAAGGGCGAAATCGCGGCTCTGGCAGAAACGATCAACAATATGACGGGCACTCTAGCCACTTTTGCGGATCAGGTTACGACCGTAGCCCGAGAAGTAGGAGTGGAAGGTCGCCTCGGCGGTCAGGCCAATGTGCCGGGTGCCGCGGGTACGTGGAAGGATCTTACTGGCAACGTCAATCTTCTGGCCGATAACCTAACCAACCAAGTGCGCGCGATTGCCGAGGTCGCGACCGCCGTTACCAAGGGCGATTTAACCCGGTCCATTCAAGTGGAAGCGAGCGGCGAAGTGGCGGAGTTGAAGGACAACATCAATACGATGATTGATAACCTTCGACTCACCACGGACCGCAACACGGAACAAGACTGGCTCAAAACCAATCTGGCACGCTTTACCGGTATGTTGCAAGGACAGCGCGATCTGGCGACCGTCGGTCGCATGTTGCTCTCGGAACTTGCACCGCTTGTAAATGCACAACAGGGTGTGATCTACCAGATGGAAACGGAAGAGTCCGCGGGCATGGTGCTGTTGTCGGCGTTTGCCGACGACGGTGAGAGCGGGCACTTGCGGAGATTGCGAATTGGCGAGGGACTGGTTGGGCAGGTTGCGGCGGAGAAGCGCCGAATGTTGATTACAGACTTGCCCGAAAAAACGGTTCAAATCCGCTCGGGATTGTTCGAGTCCGTTCCACGAAGTGTCATCGTTCTGCCAGTTTTGTTCGAGGATCGAGTCAAGGCAGTTATTGAGCTGGCGTCCTTGAACGCATTTACAGCGTCACACTTGGCATTCCTCGAGCAACTTACCGCCAGCATCGGCATCGTGCTGAACAGCATTGAAGCGACGATGCAGACTGAGGGCCTGCTAAAGCAGTCGCAGCAGCTTGCGGCGGAACTCCAGACTCAGCAAAAGGAACTGCAACAGACCAACGAGCAGTTGGCCCAGAAAGCGCAACAGCTTGCGGAACAGAACGTCGAAGTGGAACGCAAGAATCAGGAAATCGAGCAAGCCCGCCGCGCGCTGGAGGAGAAGGCTAAAGAACTGGCGCTTACCTCCAAGTACAAATCTGAATTCCTGGCTAACATGTCGCACGAGTTGCGGACGCCTCTGAATAGCATTCTGGTTCTGGGTCAGCAACTCAGCGAGAATCCCGACCATAACCTGACGCCCAAGCAAGTGGAGTTCGCCCGCACGATTCACGGTGCTGGTACCGACCTGCTGAATCTGATC
This sequence comes from uncultured Acidobacteriaceae bacterium, assembly GCA_963832015.1. Classification (GTDB taxonomy): domain Bacteria; phylum Acidobacteriota; class Terriglobia; order Terriglobales; family Acidobacteriaceae; genus Sulfotelmatobacter. The sequence continues at coordinate 57,517 of CAWHSR010000031.1, read as the reverse complement.
AGCGATATTCTCGATCTCTCCAAAATCGAGTCGGGCACGGTGTCGGTTGAAGCGCAGGAGGTGTTCTTCGCCAATCTGTTGGAAATGGTCGCGAGGCCCTTCCGGCACGAAGCCGAGAACCGGAGACTCGCATTCGAGGTCCAAGCCGATCCTCACCTCACCCGCAGTCTGGTCACCGACTCGAAGCGTTTGCAACAAGTACTAAAAAATCTTCTGTCGAACGCATTCAAGTTCACCGAACATGGCTCGGTACGCCTTGCAGTGTCGGTTGCTACGAAGGGCTGGAGCGAAGATCATCCGATTCTCAGCGGCGCGGCATCGGTAGTTGCGTTCGAGGTCACCGATTCAGGGATCGGAATTGCGCTCGATAAACAGCGCATCATCTTCGAGGCCTTCCAACAAGCAGACGCGAGTACTAGTCGCAAGTACGGCGGAACAGGTTTGGGGCTGGCGATCAGCCGCGAACTTGCGAGCTTGTTAGGCGGCGAAATCCAGCTTCGCAGCACGCCCGGCCAGGGCAGCACATTCACCCTTTATCTGCCCATTACCTATGTCGGGCCATCCGCGTCGAAGATGACCGCGTCCGAGTGGAGGGGATCGTCACCTACGATGCCACTTCAGTTATCAAGCATGGTGGTTTCGGAGCATCCGATCGAACAGATTGCGGACGATCGCGACAACCTGCAGCCCAACGATGCGGTGCTTCTCATCGTGGAAGACGACCCGCACTACGCGCGTGTTCTCTGCGATTTGTCGCGAGACAAAGGTTTCAAGGTGCTGGTCGCTCTGCGGGGCGCCGATGCTCTCGCCTTGGCTCGCGAGTTCCATCCCAGTGCGGTGTCTTTGGACGTGTTCTTGCCCGACATGCTGGGTTGGACCGTGCTCAACCATTTGAAGCAGGATCCTGCGACCCGGCACATTCCCGTACAAATGCTGACACTGGACGAGGATCGGCAGCACGGCCTCGCCCGTGGCGCATTTGCTTTTGTGACCAAGCCGTCGGCTCCGGAAGACTTGGATACGGCGCTCTCGCGAATCAAGAAATATGCCACACCCCGCCGACGGCGTTTGTTGATCGTCGAGGATAATCCAGCGGAACAAATGAGTGTCCGCGAGTTGCTCGGACACGACGACATCGATGTTTCTGTAGTGTCCACCGGTGCGGAAGCATTGGACCTCGTGACCCGAGAGGCGTTCGACTGCGTCGTCCTCGACTTACGTCTGCCCGACATGACTGGTTTCGACATTCTGGAGCGCATGCGCGATATCCCTGCCGTAATCGACTTGCCGGTAGTCGTTTTCACGGGGAAGGAATTGTCTCCCGAGGAAGACGCTCGTCTGCACACCCTGGCGCGCAGCGTAGTTGTCAAAGGTGTGGAGTCTCCGGAACGGTTGCTGGATGAGACGGCGCTATTCCTGCATCGCGTGGTCGCGGATCTGCCGCAAGAAAAGCAGAAGATGCTCGATCGGCTGCATCGATCGGATGAAGCCCTGGTGGGAAAGAAAGTGTTGGTTGTGGATGACGACATGCGCAACATCTTCGCTCTCAGCAGTGTTCTGGAGCGCCGCGGAATGGCGGTGTTGACGGCGGGAACCGGCCGCGAAGCGATTTCCATGCTCGAATCCACGCCTGACGTCGCGATCGTTCTGATGGACATCATGATGCCTGAAATGGATGGATATACGACGATGCAAGTGATTCGGCAGAATTCGTCTTTCCGCAGGCTTCCAATTATCGCCCTGACTGCCAAAGCCATGAAGGGTGATCGTGAAAAATGCCTGGAAGCGGGAGCGTCGGAATATTTGGCGAAGCCGGTCAATACCGAGCAACTGCTTTCCGCCCTACGCATGTGGCTACACCGTTGAGCAGCAATTTGAAGGCAAATGGCTTATTGAGAGGATGATGAGCGTCCACGAAAAAGTGAATATTCTCATGGTGGATGATCAGCCCGGCAAGCTGCTCACCTATGACGCTATCCTGGCCGACCTCGGAGAGAACCTGATCAAGGCAACCTCTGCCAAGGATGCTCTGGAGAAATTGCTGAAAACCGATGTAGCCGTCGTACTGATGGACGTTAGCATGCCGGAGATCGACGGTTTTGAACTCGCCGAGATCATTCGCCAGCATCCGCGCTTTCAGAAAACGGCAATTATCTTTGTTTCCGCGGTGCACCTCACGGATCTCGACCGCCTCAAGGGATATCAGCACGGGGCGGTCGACTATCTTTCAGTTCCGATCGTGCCTGAGGTGTTGCGAGCGAAAGTGAGAGTATTCGCCGAACTGCATCGGAAGAAGCTTCAACTCGAGCGGCTTAACAATGAACTCGAAGAGCGAGTCGCAGATCGAACGCTGGAACTGGAGCAAAAAGCCCTAGCATTGCAGCAACTCAATTCCGACCTTGGTCAGAAGAATCAGGAATTAGATGCGATTGTGCAGACTGCCCCCGATATCATCTTCAGCCGACAGGCCGATGGAGCGCGAGACTATATCAGTAGCAGATTTTATGAGTACACAGGCGCAGCCGCAGGTACCGCCATTGGGCTTGGTTGGATGGAGTATCTGCATCGTGACGACAAAGAGCGGAGCCTGGCGCACTGGATGCGATGCGTGGAGTCCGGTGAAGGCTACGAGTCGGAATACCGTCTGCGCGGTGCCGACGGACAATACCGCTGGTTCCGTGCCCGGGCGGTCCCGCTTCGAGATCCGGAGGGTTGCATCATCAAGTGGTATGGAACCTGTTCTGACATTCATGACAGCAAACTGCTGGAACAATCGATCCGTGACAATGCGATTGAATTGGAAAGAATGGTCGATCTGAGGACGGCGGAACTTAGGCGTCTCTCCAGCCGACTCATGACGATGCAGGACGAGGAACGCCGCCGGATCGCTCGCGAAATTCACGATGGGCTGGGGCAAGAGTTGGCGGCGGCCAAAATGATTTTAGACGGAATCCTCGCCAAGGACTCATCGCCTTCTATGCAACAAGCAGCTGCCGACGCGAGCGAACTTGTGGATCGTGCGATCAAACAGGTTCGCACGATTTCTCATCTTCTGCACCCTCCGCTTCTGGACGAGGTTGGCTTGATTTCCGCGCTTCGCTGGTACTTGGAGGGGCTTTCCGATCGCAGTGGAATCGAAATTCGGCTCGAGGTCGAGCCGACGGACCTCAGCCGGCTCAAGCCGGATATTGAGACAGCGGTCTTCCGTATTATCCAGGAAGCTCTGACGAACATGTTCCGGCATTCCGGAGCCCACAACGGAAGTGTGAGCGTGATCGAACGCGACGGCCGAATCCTTCTGACAGTTCGCGACGATGGCAAAGGAATCGAGGAGCAAGTGATTCAGTTGCGTCCGGACAGGGTGGGGGTTGGGATCGGCGGAATGCGGCAACGTGTCAGTGAACTGGGAGGGAGTCTGAGACTGGCGAATGCCAATCCCGGTACGATCGTTGAAGTGGTGATTCCATCCAAGCGACATGACCCTCTCGGCGTTCCCTTGACGGTTTGAACCTCTCACCCATCAGGCAGCCTTGCGGTCATCAACTTTTCTGTTCGTCGGCCTTGATTTCTACCTGCTCGTGCTTAATCTCGAGGCGGAGACGGTTGTAAATGCTCATGTACTGATTGGCCACCCAGACGAGAGCGAAGAAGGCAACAAAGTATCCCCGCCAGTTGATGTACAACAGCTTGTAATGAACGACGAGCAACACTCCTGCCGCGACGTAGTGACTGAAACAATATTCGCAAGTAAACAGGTAAAAGAACTTGCGGCGGACGAGGGATTGCGCTCGTACACATTCTTCCTGGCAGTACTGTCGCGGCTCGCGAAATACTTCTTCATGCGTAACAGTCCACGCAATACAGGCGACTGGGATGCCCAGTACCAGAAGCCACGCGACTTGCAGGCCTAACCCCATCGGGTTGTTGGATGCACCCTTCAGAAAATCGATTACTGTGATCGGACTCATATAGGCGATCGAAAACCTCTCTCCTACACACTTTCCCCGATTTTGAGAACCGCCTTGCTTTTCTATTTTGGAGCTGGCCGGATGCTGGCGGCCTCGTCCTGATTCAGGAGTGACTGCACACGGTGGCCCGAGCCGGGCCTTTGCAGTTTGACCGACTTGGAAGCCGTCCTTGGCCGCCGTCAAGCGCATAATCTTTACCGATGCTCGGCGCACGAAGGTCGTGTCTGCTGTTGTGACGATTTTCGTCGGCCCGCGTGAGCAGACTGCCAGAACTTACGGACTACCGCCAATTGACAGAGCCGAACGCCAGCAGGACTCCGACCATGATGACCACGATCAGCGCGAGTAGCACGATTAGAACGATCATCGTCACGCCAGACCCTCCATTGGAATGAAAATGACTGGGAAAAAGAAAAATGCCCCGGCAACTTCCGGTAACGCACAGAACGCCGGAAGTGACCAAGGCAGTCGCAATCCCCGCGAAGCACACCAACAAGCTGGAAATCACATTGCAACCAAGTTCAGATGAACCGCGTCAGTGCACGATCTAGCGCTCCACGTGTTCTGCTATGTATTGGAGAATCGACTGCAGACTCTGCGCACCTATGTAGGTGAACCGGATTCCGTGGCGCTTCTCGTCTGCCCAGGCCACAACACCGACCACGTCAACGGCTACACCAGAAACGGGCAACCGAAAAGACAATTGGACGGCTTCTTCCGGCTTCACGTCACTCACCTCCACCTGCATTCCCCCTTGGCTGAGGTTCCAACTTACCCCACGCATCGTTCTTGCATCCGCGACGCAAGTCACCTGTGCCCGTATCGGAACGCGCGCGTATCTGCGTCGATTCACCCGCCCCGTCCACTTCCTGATCTAGTCGTGGGGCCCTCAGAAAAATGAAGCCGAGCGACTCCTCATCGGGCGGCATTCAAGGCTATATAGGCCAAGCCCGTGATCGAAACGGCAATCAACAAGTATGGCCACAGTTCGAGAGCGCGTCTCCAACCCGATACAGATGAAGGTTTTTGCTTCATGGGTCTCCGCGTGACAATGACTGACCGCAAAGGCCCGCACCAACCTCCCCCAAGGCAAATGCGGGCCCCTGAACTTGTTCTTCCTGACTGTAAAAATGGTGGCGTAGACGAACAACCCGTGAGAGATGGAAGGTCTGCGCCACCCGAAAGGATGGAGTTATTGATAGGGCCATGCGCAGCTTCTCGCCACTAGGGAAATCCCTAGTTGTCTCGATTCGACTGACACGCCTTTAGGCTACGCCCAACTTACCTTTCACCCTAAGGCCCTCGTCAACGGGCGGGGGCAGTCGTGGGTAAGGACGAGAACAAGCTCAAGAAAAGAATGAGAACAGCCACAAGAGGTGGCACGAGGACAGCATGAAAAACGCAAAAACAGTACTTACACTCGCAGCGTTCGTTGCCGCAGCAACCATGATCGCACGCGCACAAACGTCGGTATTTGTTCCGGGGAATACCAACGGCGGTTTTGGCAATCCAATCGACATTGTCGTGCCTTTGGTGCCAGCCATCACAGTGAGCGGACCGAGTCGAATCACTGTCACGTATGTCAGTGGTACAGTCACCGTTGTTGCCGGCGTAGATACTGGCCCGAACGGCACCAAGTGGAATTTTAACGTGGCTCAGTCCCCGCTCCAAGAAGCCAGGGGGGCGTCGGGCGGAGCAGACAGGCTCGGTGCGCTAATCGGTGTTTTTGTGCCCGCAAGCAGCACGGGTACGCTGGAAGTTCCAGCCAGTCGATGGCACCAAGGTTCTGGCAAGAAATGGGATCGTACCCAGCACGCTCGTGTTTGTCGGTACAGGCAGGACATTTTATGCGCGCGAAGCAGGAACTCTATACCTCGGCATCAACGATGACTTTGTAGCCGACAATGGCGGAGGCTTCAATGTGACCGTGAGTGTCAAGTGAATAGCAGCCAGATTGGCGAATTGTAAACATTGTTCTGGCCAGAGCTGTCTCGGAAACTATTGACACGAAATTCGAGGGGAAAGCGCTCAGTCTCGTTATGTATCTATGTATCTTGAGTGTCAGCCACTTTCTCTCTGAAAGTTGCGAGGCTCGTAGCCCAATTCGTCCACGATATAGCCAGTGACAGAAACGGACGGTGTGGCTGCCTCTGATTTACGGTGTCGGATTGCCTAGGTCAGTGGTCTTGGTGTTGCGAGTTCTGCTGGTCGGTAGAAGCGGTTGGCATAAAGTACGCGACGCACAATCCGACCAGGATCGCGAGCAGGAGGCTTGCGACGATCCACTGCAAGGTATTGAGTGACCGTCGGTGCATTGGCGACCACGTTTTTAACCGTCTGTTGAATCGGTCGCGCTTGAGTGGCCGGTGCATGTTTCTGCACTTGAAGGTACCTCCGTACGTACACGGCGCACAACAGGAATCCTGCGCCTAGGGATGTTAGGGTGAGTGTTGGCAATTCGCTTGTGAGTAAAATGTGTGTAGAAATGATTTGTGGGAGTCTCCTTCTCCCGGACTTCGTGTTAAGGAACGGGTCGGCAGTTTCAGCTACCGCCCCGTTCCGCTTGAGCCGTACATCTACGCTGCTCTGCGAAGTTCTGCGGTCGTCTTCGGCGGTGATGTCCTGACAGACTTGCTCGGCGTGGTCTTCTCAGTTCGCTTCACAAATCCGAGACTCACCCACCTGTTCAGCTGCCCCGCTGCTTATCAGTCAGTTTCTCAGCGTCAACTCCCTTCGTCAGAAGACTGCACAGTTTTCTGGTTTCGTCGTTCCGAGCCCAGCTTTCGGGGTCTGCGAATTCAGACTTGCCTTTCGGAGTGAACGTGTAACGTGCCATTGTGTTTTCCTCTTCGCTTGGTACGCTCTGTCTGCTCGATTCTCTGAGCACAGCAATGGAATGCTGGGCAATGCTGAAAGTCAATCCAGTATCGAGGTGGTTATCTTTTAGCCATAGTCGTTTCGAGCGTATATAAGGAAGAGACAGGAAATCTGTGACGTTTAACTTGACAGTTAGAACGTTTGGAAGAGCAGTGGGAATCGTTAAATCGTTGATTCTACAGCAGATCAATGCTTATTCTGCTTGAATGCCCAGTAAAGGGGTGCGCGCCATCAAAGTTTGGTTTACTCTGTTTCTTTTTTTTGTGGCATGTTTCTTAGCGTGCATATACGCTAAGTATGAGGAGACACATCATGCCCGATTCACTGGCCCAGCTGGAAGAGCAAAAGACAGAACTATTTCGCCAGATCGCTGATCTGGGCGATTTCCGCCGCGGTTCCATCACCACCACCTCCGGCAAATGTGGCAAGCCCACCTGTCATTGTGCCCGGCCCCATGATCCTGGTCATGGGCCCAACTTTCGCCTCACCCGAAAGGTTCAAGGGAAGACGGTCACCGAAACGTTTGATTCTCCCCTACTCTTGCGCAAGGCCCAGCGGGAAGTGGAAACTTTTCATCGTTTTCAGGAACTCTGTGACAAGCTCATTGCCACCAACGAGAGCATCTGTGCCTTACGCCCCTTGGACCAGGCTCTGACTCCGCAGGAAAAAAAACGGCCGAAGCGATCCAGCAGGAAGTCGCCTACGAAGTAAGCCGACTGCTGCAAGTGATCTTGCAGGACCGCCGCAAGAACGGCCGACTGGATCTTGAAGCCACAGAAATGGCGCTGCGTTCCGCCCTGCACCAGGCCGGCGCTGTGGCCCTCGGTCAACTGTTGCAGTGTGATCCTCCTGGCCCGGAGCAGCGCCAACAGGCTTGCTCCTGCGGTCACTTGGCACCCTATCTCGAGTTGCGCTCCCGGTGCATCCTCACCGTAGTGGGAGAGGTGGAACTGGTGCGGCCTTACTATCTCTGCTCCCATTGTCATCGTGGGCAGTTTCCCCTCGACGCCCAACTGGATGTCGAACACCAGGATCTGTCTCCCGGCGTGCGTCGCATGTTGTCAGTGGTTGGTTCGGAGGCCCCGTTTGACCACGGGCGCCAGCAGATGAAACTGCTGGCTGGCCTGGCTGTGACCACTAAAGCGGTCGAACGCACGGCGGAGGCGATTGGCGCTGACATTGCTGCACGCCAGCAAGAGGAAACGAATCGGGCCCGGCAGTGGGATCTGCCTATCCCCATCGCTCCCTCCATTCCCGTGCTCTATATCGAACTCGATGGCACTGGCGTACCCATGGTGCGCGCCGAGACCGAGGCTCGGCCGGGCAAAATCGACGGTCAACCCGCTCATACCCGGGAAGTCAAACTGGGATGCGTCTTTACACAAACCAGCTGGGACCAGCAAGGCTTTGCGATTCGCGACCCGGACTCGACCACCTACACAGGTGCCATCGAGACGGCCGAGGAGTTCGGACAACGACTGTATGCAGAAGCCTGGCATCGCGGCTGGAGCCGCGCACGCAAGAAAGTCGTCCTCGGCGATGGGGCCGAATGGATCTGGAACCTCGCCGATCTGCATTTTCCTGGCGCCATCCAGATCGTAGATTTATTCCACGCCCGCCAGCATCTCTGGGACTTGGCCCGCCTCCTTTACCCGGGAGAGGATGCCCACCAGAGGCAGTGGATCTTGCGCCATCAGCCCAAACTGGACGACGGAAAAATCGAGAAACTGGTCGGCTATCTATGCTCCCTGGAAACATCCTCGCCGGAACTCACCGCAACCATCCGCCAGGCCGCCGCTTACTTCCAACGAAATAGCGAGCGCATGCGCTACCCCGAGTTCCGGCGCCAGCATCTCTTCGTCGGTTCGGGTGTGATTGAGGCGGGTTGCAAAAGCGTGATCGGTAGCCGCCTCAAGCAGTCCGGCATGTTCTGGACCGTTCGCGGTGCCAACGCCATCATCGCCCTCCGCTGCTGCCGCCTCAGCGCTCGCTTTGAGGACTATTGGGACACCAGGCGGGCTTGATCCCAACTTTCATGTCGCGCACCCCCAGTAAAGCATATGGAACCTCCGATTGGACTCGTGCGATTTGAATTCTTGCCAGCCGAGATCATAGGGAAGCTCCTTCTTTCGAGCTATCCCTGCCTACCTGTATCCGGTGAGCCATGGTCCTGTATCTGCGTCTGGTTAGAGGAGCAGGTGCCGGTCCGTCCCAGAGGACCGGCACCCGCTGGGGGGCGTGTCGAGTAGAGATTGCAGGGTAGTCTGGCCCTTCGGAACTCGCAATACTGGGGAACCTGTATATCCAGCCCGCGAAACACCTCACTGTGCGGCTGCACTGCGATTGCGGTCTTTGTCCTCAGGAAAGTTCTTCCGCCCTTTACTGCCTCTGCTGGATAGAACCAATCGCCTAGTAGGAATAACTTTGTTTTCGCAGAACATAAGCCGGTGCTCATTTGGAGCACAGAAGAGGACTAAGCCAAATATGAGAAGAGTTTCTTCAATACTGCCCAAATGTTTCTTGGTGCTGAGCATTTGCTCCATGTTGATCGGAGTGAGCTGGTCCGCCGACAAAGACAAAGACGATTCCGATATCGCCAAACGGATTGATGCGTCTGCCAAGGTTCTGAACGAAATCATGGCTACGCCGGACAAGGCGATTCCTGACAAGGTCATGCGCGATGCAAAGTGCATCGCCGTCATTCCTTCGATGGTAAAGATCGCGGTTGGCTTTGGCGGGAATCATGGCAAGGGTGTTGCTACCTGCCGGACGGAGTCGGGCTGGAGTGCTCCAGCACCCATCACAATTACTGGCGGAAGTTGGGGTCTACAACTCGGAGGGCAAGCAGTTGACCTCGTGATGATTGTGACCAACGACCAAGGCATGCAGCACTTGCTCTCCAGCAAGTTCAAGCTGGGTGCTGACGCGTCGGCCGCCGCTGGACCGGTGGGCCGTGATGCAGCCGCGGACACGGACGTCAAGATGAGGGCCGAGGTGTTGACCTACTCGCGCGCGCGTGGTCTTTTCGCGGGAATCGATCTGAGCGGCGCGGCGCTGACTCAAGACAAGGATGAGACTCGGTTGCTGTACGGCAACTTTGTGCCCTTTGCGGACATCTTGAGCGGAAAAGTACAGGCAACGGCTGTTAGCGAGCCGTTCCTTGCGGCCGTTCGTAGATACTCCGTTCAGAGCAAGGAATCGGGAAAAAATGACGCGACCGGTGCAACCACACCTGCTGCGAACTAAGGCGATTTTGAGGCGGCCAATGAAACGCCGGCTCGGCTTCATCCGGGCCGGCAGCAGTTGGCAAGGCTGATAGAAAAACAAACTCAAAGTGAGAGGTCTCATGTACACGATTCTTTTAGTAGTGCTGATCTTGATGTTGCTGGGCGCATTGCCGGCGTGGCCGTACAGCCGGTCCTGGGGATACTACCCAAGCGGTGGACTAGGCCTCATCGTGGTAGTTGTCCTCGTCCTTCTACTGGCTGGTCGTTTGTGACGAAACGTTGTCACCGTGTTTTGCCGGTCACCGAACGATGTGGTCGGCCCAAATGGCGGGGAACTGGTTTATGTCCCGCCATTTGCTTTTTTGGAGTCGTTTGAGGTCTTTGAGGAGCAGTCATGTCGAGTCGCCACAATTCTGCCTTCCAGGGTGAGTCCGCATTTGGGCTAGTACAGCCGGCTTTGACGAGAAGCCGGTATCAGGCTCCGGAGCGCGCGGCACGTCCGCAGGTAAAGCAGAGCAGCCGGATTTCCCACGCGCCCGATGAGATATGGGGCCACTACAACAACTATCGCGGCAATGGCATCGTCATGTCCGCGATCATCCACGTTGTTTTGCTGGGCGTTCTTTTGAGCGGCGCGTTAATCGGCCGTCAGGTCGTGCAAACGGTGGAGGCACGGCACAATGTGATATTGATTGCGCCTTCGCCTGAGTCATATGCCTTGCCGACGGCCAAGAAGGTGATCAGCGGCGGTGGCGGTGGCGGCGATCGTGATCGTCTGCCCGCACCGAAAGGGCAGTTGCCGAAAACTGCGATGCAGCAGATTACACCACCGGCAATTATTGTCCGCAACGAGAAGCCAAAGCTGGCAGTTCAACCTACCGTCGTTATTCCGCCGCAAGTTCATGTAGCAGAAAACCGCATGCCGAATCTTGGAGTGTCTTCATCTGCAGCCATGCCGGCTGCTCCTCCATCGAACGGAACTGGTTCTGGCGGCGGCATTGGTTCGGGATCAGGTGGCGGTGTCGGTGTGGGCCACGGACCCGGTGTCGGTGCTGGGAGCGGCGGTGGTATCGGCGGCGGGGTTTACAAGGTTGGCGGGGGGATTTCTGCGCCACAAGCGATCTCTTCGCCCGATCCCGACTACACCGAAGAGGCACGCAAGGCTAAAAAGCAGGGTACATGCGTGCTGTGGCTGATCGTCGATGCGGCGGGACGTCCCCGCGATATCAAAGTGGTTCGTGGCCTCGGCCTCGGCCTCGACGCTCAGGCTCTCGCAGCTGTGCAGAAATGGCGCTTCCAGCCTGCTCTCAAAGACGGAAAACCCGTGGATGTCGAGATCAGCGTAGAAGTCGAATTCCATCTGTATTGATGCGTAGATGTCAATCGATCCGTTTCCCTATTTCTGAAAATACTTTCCGCCAGTCGACTGGCACGGCTTAGGCCCGTGTCAGTCGCGAACCCCGAGCCCTAGGAACCACATTGGGGTCTTACAGCGTCTCCTGCAAGGCTTTACAGATGTGACCCGATACTAGAATTTCGATCCTTTTTCTACTCTCAATTCATGCTCGCGAAGTCATGGGCGAGCGAACTGCGCAAAGTAAGGAGATCAAACGTGGCAACTTGTGCGATTTCTGCGACAGAAGCGAACGTCATCCCCGCGACCAATACAAAGGGTCGCGATGACTCCCAGATTAACCTGGTAAAGCGCGCTCAGTTGGGTGACGAGCAAGCCTTTGCAACTCTGTTCCAACAACACAAGAATCGCGTCTATTCCGTTTGCCTGCTCATGACGAAGGACGTCGCGGAAGCTGAGGATCTGACTCAGGAAGCTTTCCTGCAAGTGTTTCGAACGGTCAGCTCATTTCGCGGAGACGCCGCCTTTTCTACTTGGCTCTATCGCGTCGCCGTCAATACTGTTCTGATGAAGCTCCGCCGGCGAAAGTCTCCGCCGACGGTTTCATTGGACGAACCGGTAAATCCGGAGTCTCCTTCCTTGCATCGTGACTTCGGCAAGAGCGATCCGGAACTCACAGGCGTGGTCGATCGCATTGCGCTACGCCGCGCTCTGCAGGAGCTCCCCGAAGGCTGCAGAACGATTTTTGCTTTACACGAGGTTGAGGGATATCAGCACCACGAGATCGCGCAATTGCTCGACTGCTCCATCGGAAATTCCAAGTCGCAACTGCACAAAGCCAAGCTGAAAATGCGAGCTCTGCTGTTTCCGAAAACTAAAATACGACGACGTACGGCAAAGACTCAGTCCTCGAATCAAGGGACGGGACTGCTGAGCTTGGTTAAGCTGCCGGTTAAGTAGACGTTTACCCTAAGGCGACCATGGGAAGCTAGAGCCCAGGACAAGGCGGATTCGGAGTGCTAAGCGCGATTGTTATTGTTGGACCAGAGAGTCGAGCCAGCAGCAAGCGGGGAGAAACCTCGGCCAAGAATTTGTCCGTGGCTCATCTCGGCCTGCAGGGAACTCCGCTGGTTTGCGTTGAAGTGTTGGGCCGGTCGGTAATAGAACGGCTGATCGACGAACTGCGGCAGGGCGGTGTGGAGAAAATTTCGGTGTACCAGGGGATTTCCGAGTCGGCATCATGCGCCGACATTCATTCCACTTCCCCCATCGAGTTTTGTTCCGCCGCAACAGCCTGGGCTGGTGCGACTCAAAGGCTGGCAAGTTGTAAGGATGCCGGTGCCGAGGCAATCGTGGTTACCCGCGTGGCCGGATACATGGACTTGGATTTGAAGGATGCCCTTCGTTTCCATCGCGAACAGGGACAAGTGGTGACCCGTGCCTTCGATGACGAAGAACCGCTGGACTTATGGATCGTTGATCCGGCCAGGATCGACGAGGGCGCCGATATTCTGTCGGCCCAAAGCAACATCGAACCGGCCCGGTATCTTGTGCCTGGCTATATCAATCGCCTGCAGGATCCGGGGGACTTGCGCCGACTAGTCGTGGATGGCCTTACGACCCGTTGTGGTTTGCGCCCAAAAGGCCTGGAAACCCGTCCTGGCGTGTGGATGTGCGAAGAGACCCAGGTGCATCGCGATGCCCGTATCGTGGCTCCGGCATTCATCGGACGTGGAGCGAGGATTGCCGAGCAATGCCTCATCACTCGGTGCAGCAGCATTGAGAGCAACTGCTACGTCGATTATGGGACCGTGGTGGAGGACAGCTCAGTTTTATCGAACAGTTACGTCGGCATTGGGCTCGACGTGGCCCACTCGATTGTGGATGGCAACAACCTGCTGAATCTTGAACGCGACGTGACGCTGGAAATCTCTGATCCCTGCGTCATGCGGCAGAACAAAGTGCTGCGGCAGGGGGGCAATGTGTCGCCCGTCTCGTCCGGGGTTGGAAACGTGGAGTCTGTCCAGGCCGAGTGAGGCCTGCGCTACATGTTGCAAGCAGGCGTGTAGTCAAAAGCTGGAGATTATTTTTTAGCTAAAGAGTTCATAAAACCTCAAAGGGGTGAAAAATGTTGACCAGTGGGCCCGTTGTCATCATGCAAATGCCAGAACAGCTGAACTTGGATGGAGTCCGCACATTTCTGCAGGAAGTAGAGCCCCTGCTTGAGTGCCATCGTCCGCGAATTGTTCTGGATTGTTCCCAAGTTCGCTATATCGATAATGCTGGCGTGGAGATGATGCTGCATTGTCTGGAAGAGGCGATGAAGCGTGATGGTGATTTGAAACTGGCCGCGTTGTCCCCCGAATCAGAAGTGATTCTCGAACTGATGAGAGTCGCGCGCGTGTTTGAGGCGTTCGCAACCTCCGATGAAGCGGTGCGTAGTTTCAACGGGATTCCAGCCGAAGCCGTTCCACAGGATGTGCCATGGTGTGCCAGCGTGTTCGGCGAAATGGGCACACTCAAGCAAGCCAGCTAGTAGTTTTGTTGCTGGCAGACGGAGATGACGATGCGATCTTGGAGCACGAGCTTCGCCTACATCGCGTTCTGTTTACTCGCACTGGGCCCCCCAAAAGACATGCACGCGCAGGACGGTCAACCGCCGGAGCTGCGGCCGGTCACAGTGAACCAGACTGCGACCGCAACTGAATCCTCCGTTGTGGATATTGCGGCTTCGGAACTTCCCGACAGTCCGGGGACTTCATGGGCGAAGGCGCAAGAACCGTCAAACCAACAGACCGCTTCGCCGCAGCCGGAAACGCCGCCTTCCAATCAGGCGGGGTCTTCTCAGGCGGACTCTTCGCAAACGCCGGCCGCCCAGGATCAGAGTCAAAAAACACAGCGGCCAGTCGGGACGGCTGCGGCGGAAGCCCCGACCGTAAGCGGCGTAACTGCTGCCCAACCTGCGGGAGTGGCGATCGCTCCCGCCAAACAACGTCACGTCCGGACCTTGGTCTTAAAAGTAGGTGCGATCGTCGGAGCGGGCGTCGCCTTGGGTGCCGCGATTGCGCTCACGGAGGCCACGCCAAGCAAGCCTCCTGGCGCACACTAGGCTGTCTTGTCCAGAGATAGATCGGAAATTGCCAATTCGTCATGCGATCAATCAATGCAAAGGTGATCAGCTTCTCGGGAATCGACGGAGCGGGCAAGAGCACGCAAATCGAGGCTTTGCAAGCGCACTTGCGGGCACTGGGATTCCGCTCAACCCTCTATACATTCTGGGACAACGTCGTTGTGTTTCCGCGTTTCAGGGAACACATCAGTCTCGCGGCTTTCAAGGGGGACAAGGGCATCGGCAGCCCCGACAGGCCCATCAGTCGCCGCGATAAAAATGTTACGTCCTGGTACATCACGGCTGCTCGTTTGTTCCTTTACTTACTCGACGCATATAGTCTTCGCGTTGCTGTCTCTGGGAGCGCTTGTGCTGGTGCTGATTTCATTATCTTCGACAGGTACATCTATGATGAACTAGCCAATCTGCCGATCGCTCGTTCGGCAGTGCGTATCTATGTAAGTCTGCTTTTGCGTCTGGTCCCGAAGCCCGATATGGCCTACGTGGTGGATGCGGATCCGGAAGCTGCGCACCGGCGCAAGCCCGAGTATCCTCTGGAGTTTGTCCGCAAGAATCGAGACGCTTACATCAGGCTGAGCCGCCTTGTTCGAGGCATGACGGTTCTCGCGCCACTTCCCGTCGAAGAGACCGTCGCAAAGATCAGAGAATCGATTGCAAAGAAGTGTTTGCAAACAGATCCTAAGCCCGTTCATTTTCCGCTCCCATGTCCCGGTCGTCCCAGTGAAGCAAAAACTTCGAACGTTTGAATCTGTTTCTTTCTTGTCGCGCGCTGCCAACATCTTCTCCTGAAAGGACATCGAATCCTAAGGGCCTAGAAAGCGGGAGAAGAATGAAGATCTGTCTGGTCACGACGTTCCCCCCCAGTACCGGGGGACTGAGTGAATATGGGTTTCACATCGCGGAAGAGTTGCAGCGTAATCGATTTCTCAGCCTTACGGTTCTGGCCGACGAACTTTCTCCGGATCATGTCGAGCCCGTGGGATTCACTGTCCTGCGCTGCTGGTCGTTCGACGACCCGGGGAGTTCGCTCCGATTGCTGAAGGCTTTGCATCGTCTCAAGCCGGACGTGGTGTGGTTCAATCTGTTGTTCAGCACCTTTGGCCGAAACCCATTTGTCGCGTTTTCAGGACTCATGACGCCGCTGCTGGCACGTCTGAGCGGCCGCTACACCCACGTGACCCTGCATCACTTGATGGACACGGTGGAACTGAAGGACGTGGGAGTGCGTCACGAGGCGATCTACCGGTTCGCGGGCACGCTCGCGACGCGAATGCTACTGCTTGCGAACTCCGTCTCCGTGCTCATGCCCGGTTATCGCAAGATCCTCAACGACAAGTACGGACGAGACAATGTCCATTTACGAGCCCACGGCATCCTGGCACGTCGGCCCGAATTCCCAGATTTCTTGCGACGCGGTGCTCCGACCCATCGCATTTTGGCGTTCGGCAAATGGGGAACCTACAAACGGCTCGAGCTGATGATCGAGGCTTTCAATGTGATCGCGGCGAAATTACCCGATGCCAGACTCGTGATCGCCGGCGGAGACCATCCACAAGCGGCGGGTTATACGGAGTCGATCAGGCGGCTGTGTGCGGGAAATGATCGCATTGAATTTCGCGGCTATGTGCCGGAAGATGCGCTGCCCGATCTGTTTCAAAGCGCCACTGTTGCGGTCATGCCGTACTCTTCGTCCACGGGATGCAGCGGCGTTGCACATCTGGCCTGCGCCTATGGCGTGCCCATTGTTTGCGCTGATCTGGTGGACTTCCGGCAAATGGCACAAGGGGAGGAATTGGCGATCGAGTTCTATCCGCCGGGAGACGCGCAAGGGCTCGCGGACTGCGTGATTCATTTGCTGCAAGATTCCAAGAAGCAGGAAGCAATGGCAACGCAGAACTTTTCTGCGGGGCTGCGCATGACTATGCCCAATGTCGTGCAGAAGTATCTTCGACACTTTGAGCTACAGCAACGGGTCCAGACCCTCCGATACGTGGGTCATATCCGGAGACTGCCACGGTGGATTCCCTCAAAGACGCTGTTGCTCCGCCTGATGACGCGGAATTCGTTGGGCTGGGCGCGACGTTCCGCGGTCCTGCATGCGTCATGGACGGATCGGGATGATCTCCGGCTACTTCACGGTGACGGTAACGGTCGTGGAAAACTGAACGGAACTGGAACTCCCGTTGACGGTGACGATGTAACTGGACGTGCTGGAAGCATTGACGGTGCTGCTCGCGGCGTTTCCCCCGCAGGAAGTGCCTCCGACGATCATCATCGCCACCGCGCAAGCTCCCAGACTGGCGACGATGCGCTTGCGCTGAATTCTTCCCCCGAATCCCAACAGACCGAAGCTGAGCAGCCAGGTGGCGAGCAAGGGGTGGCTCCGCTCGCGGCGGTTCTTGGAAACAAAGGTCGCGGCGGAAACAGTGAGGACAGAGTTAACGGCTCCGCTGCCGGGAGTAATGGAATCGGGCGAGAACGAACAAGTCAGCCCCTTGGGCAAGCCGGAGCAGGACAAGGCGATCGCATTGTTGAAGGCGCCTGATTGAGCAGCTGCAGTTACAGTAACATTCGCCGACTTTCCCGAGAGAACTGTCATGGACGATGGATTCGTGCCAAACGATACAGTTCCACCTCCCCCACAGTTCGACGAGAACGTCACCGCTGCCGACATCTGGTTGGTGATGCCCGGTTTTCCGACCGCTTGTAGAAACAATTTATAGGTACCGTTGGGAATCGAATAGCTGCAGAGGTTCGCGGAATCTGTGCCCGTATTGATCTCTCCCAGCGACATCAAATTCTGACCGTCGGTGCTGATGTATGCGACGAAGTGGTCGACTGTTGTTCCGTCGCCTTTAATCGTCCATTGCAGTGAACTTCCACTCACCGCCGCGGTAACCGTGAGGCAGTTGCTAATCCCGGATTCGATTTCGGTACCTTCCTCGTAGTCGTTCCAGGTCACCAACTGCAGCGCGGATAGTTGCTTTCCTGAGTTGTAAAGGTCGTCGATCTCCGAAAACGTCTGCAGCCATGTTTTCCCGCATTGCTGGCCCATGATTCGGCCTGAGCCCCACGCCGCCAGAGAATCATTGAAGCCTTTGTAGGCAGCACCCACGGTCTGCTCGGTCGTGAGTGGCATCCCGGCATCGTAGAAACTCGCCAGATAGCTCATCCCGTAATCACTGGCGGTGGGCATCACCCAGGAATAGCTGCCATCGCTCAAAATGTGAGTGAACCCGTCGTTGTTCTGAAAGAAGAAAACAGGTGGTGTAGAGAGCGCGGCGGCCACCTCCGTCCAATCAACCGTGTAGGAAAGTTCGATGTTGAAATTTGTAACCATTGGCCGTCCCTGTTGAGTCATATATGCGGGAGACGGAAAATATGTTTGCTCGATGTATTGCAATTGGCTGATCAGCGCCTGCTGCGGTGAACAGCCTGAGCAGGAATCCCACTCGATTGCGCCCTGATCGATCATGATCGCGAAGGTGAAGCCGGGATGCTTTTCAGCTTCCGCCATCACGAGCTTTGTGGCTTGGTCGATGCTGTTGTTTGGGCCGTACCAATCGATAATGACGCCGTCGATTCCCCGGCTGATCATATCCGTGATTTGATTGTGGATTTGCGTTGCGTCGGTAGAACTGTAGCCAACGCTCATGTGGTTCGTCCCGCCAAACCATAGGAGCAAGTGGGCGTATATCTTGGTGGTCGCGCCGGTATACAGCAACGAATGCACGTCGACCTTGCTCACGTTGCCGGCGCCCAAATTGCCATTAGTCTGACCGACGAAACTAGTGGCAGCGCTGGTGTTGTTGGTTGTTTGCGCAGCCAGGGTGGTGGTCGGCACAACGTAGTTGGCAGCCATACATACACCTGTCGCGGACAGCAGCAGAACTGCAGCACAGAACCCTTTACGACACATCTTTCCTCAGGAGCGGAGGGACCGAGGTCTGGCGTGATGCTTTCGGTTAGTTCGCGAGGGAGGCACGCTGCGCCTGTAGATTCCTCGGAACTAACTTTCTTTCTGTAGAAAAGCTTTCTTGGGTCTTGCTGGAACGAGTTTCTGGGACGAACTTTCTGGGATCGACAAGAGCTTACTGTCGGAGCGATTCGTTTGAGAAGGTACCGTTAGTCTATGAACCTGTGAGCGAGGACCCTTCGTGCCATTGTCGCGGTGGGTACGTTCTGATGACGGATATTCCCTTCTCAGAAACCTCTGCCCGTGAAGATTCCAAACTCGGCTCGTCCGAGATTGAGCGGTAGACAGAATCAGCGCCAAGGCGGCTAACCGCTGGTAGCTCAGTGGTTTGACTTAAGGTGAAGTCTGCCCTGGTCAGCTGATCGAAGCCAACATTCCGCGCGCAAACAACATCCAAGCAGCGTTCCGTCGGTGTGCTGAATTCTTGAAAAACAGGTGGGAGGCGAATGACTGCGATGAACAAGGTCCGCCCTTATTTAACAGTGGGAACCATTCTCTTGTTGCTGACTCTGTGCGGTTGTCAGGGGTTGTCAAACTCAACGACCACGCCGCCAAATTCCGGCATCAACTCCATCAATCACATCGTAGTCATGGTGCAGGAGAATCGGTCGCTCGATACTTATTTCGGACAACTGCCCGCCTATTGGGCGGCGAACGGTTTTCCCGCGCAGCAGTTTGACGGCATGCCGACCACTGCCTCCAACCCCGGCTATAACGGTGCGCCTGCCGTTCCTGCGTACCATCTTGCGACCGTGTGCATCGAGCTTCTTTCGCCTTCGTGGAATGAGAGCCATCTCGACTGGAACCTGCAGAACCCGAGCTCCACAACCCCTACGCTGGATGGTTTTGTTTACAACGCCGCTAACTTCGCGATCAATCAGAATGCAGCTGGTGCTAGCCCGCAATACACCGATACGGCAGGGATCCGCGCCATGGGCTATTACGACGGAACCGATTTGAATTACTACTATTTTATGGCGTCGAATTTTGCCACGTCGGACCGCTGGTTCGCGCCCGCGCTCGATCGTACGCAAATCAATCGCATGTACCTCTACGCAGCGACGTCCCAGGGTTACGCCTTTCCCCCAGGAACCGATGCTGCCGACAATGCGGCGCTGACGGCACCCACGATCTTTGACTCTCTGCAACAAGCCGGCGTGAGTTGGAAGGTCTACTACACCGATGACATCTGCTCCACCGCCCCTCCAGATGCTCGTGGACCGAAAGGCGGCATCACTCATGCCGCTTCTTCATCCTCGAATAGCGGGGCTTGCACATATCTGACCCAGTTTGCGAAGTACTCGCCCCCGAATCCGTTGCCCAGCAATGTTGTGCCCATCTCACAATATCTTTCGGACGTTCAGGCCGGCACACTTCCTTCGGTCGCGTTCATCGAAACTGGATACTTGTCCGGTCAGGATGAGCACCCTAGTTCCGGTACGAATGCACAGGTGGGCGCGGCTTACGTTCAGAGCTTGATTGATCCCCTGATGGCCAGCCCCTCGTGGAAGGATTCGGTTTTCATTCTGACCTACGATGAGCCCGGTGGGCTGTACGACCATGTTCCACCGCAGGCTGCCGTCAATCCGGACGGAATTGCACCGATTGACCTGGCCTCGACCGACATCTGCGGTAGTGCGAACGACGCGAATGGCTTTAACTGCGATTTTAATTACACCGGGTATCGCTTGCCGTTGATTGTAGTATCGCCATTCACCAAGAAGAATTACGTTTCACACACCGTCGCCGATTATACGGCGATGCTGAAACTCATCGAGACGCGATTCAACTTGCAGCCTTTGACGAAGAGGGATGCCGCACAGATCGACATGACGGAGTTCTTCGATTTCCAGAATGTCCCGTGGGCTACGCCCCCCACACCGCCTGCGCAATCACAGAGCGGGGCGTGCAACGCTTCGGTTCTGCAGTAACCGGGGCATAGCGAGAAAGCTTCAGCACAGGTGGACAGCAGAACGCCCGGCCTATTTGTGACGTAGTTGGCCGGGCCCCGGAGCTGGCGTTCGCAAGTACGACGGACTCGAAAGCGATCCCTACGATTGGCAATAAGCCCGTTGCGTTACTTGCCTTGGGAATCAATCGTCAGGCTGCGGGCCACATAGCGTGATCCCTCAAAATTCGTGACGACCGTGACGACTGCACCGGCGTGAAGGTTCTCGTCGGGTGTGACCGATGGGTCGAGGTAGACTTCGTACGTTTTTCGGTCGGTCGAAGAATCGATGACCAGTAAACCAGTGCGCAGGTCGACATGGACGACCTTTCCAGCGAAGGTATAACGGGTGCCGGGAAGAGCGAGTATCGAGATCTCGCGGGCGACTTCATGGCCGTTACCCTCTGCCCCGAACTTCACCTCGATCAAACAACCCTCGGACAATGTGTTGGCGGGAACTTTCTGGCCACCTTGCAAAAACTGAGTAGAGGAGGCAACTCGTACATGGACAGGCACAGGAGAAATCGCATCTCTCACCGTCATCTCGCCACGGTCGGAACTGTATTTCAGAACGACTCCCTGGCTTTCACCCAAGGCCTGTGAGTTCTTGAGCCGAATGCTGCGGGCGAAAACCGTGTCTCCGTCGAGGATGGTGTCCAGATAGACGCGTTCACCCTCGCGCAGATCCGCGATCGTGGTCTCCGCTCCTCCGCGATAGACGCGAGTGCGCGGATCGAACAAAATATTCACTCGACCCCCGCCGAAAACCCGCACTGTGACTCGGTCGCGCACGCGATCCAGTCGTTCCACAGTGCCGCCAATTAACGTCGCCTTGGCTCGGGGCACAGGGGGAAGGTCAGGCAGTAGGCTGGCCGGATCAGCGACGAGGTCTGAATCCGCATCCTTCGGTGCTTCCGATGCGACCGGGCGCACAGGCTCGATACTGGCGTCTGTGGGTGAGACCACAGACGACGTGGCCGCAGATGCCGATGAATTCGGCTCCGAGGGTGCCTGAGCGTAGGCGAGACTACCAAGAAGCAAACTGCCGAAGGCGAATGTCGCAATATGTTTCATGCAGTTTCTCGAACGCAACTTTCCCCGCGCCGAATTGGATGCTGTTTGCCCATCCAAGGTAGTCTCAATTCGGTCAACGGGAGTCAGAGTCGCCCCGATTTCCAGCAAACAAAACCTCCCCGAGGGCATCCAACTTTAGCCTTCATTTGAAGTATTTTGCAGGTTAAGGAACCGGATGCCAATGCCAAGCAAGCGGTGGCTCGTAGTCGTAGGCTTTGTCGGGATGCTGGCGGTGGGAGCGGGATCCCGTTCTGCGCAGGCTGGGGACCTTAAAATCACGATCCCAAGGCGGAGCACTCTCACGCCCGTACAGCGCTTGAACCGCGAGGGGGTCGAAGCGATCCGCAAGCACAACTATGCGAAGGCGGAGCAGTTCTTCTACAAGGCATACCTTTTTGATCCGGATGACGCTTTCACGCTCAACAATCTAGGCTACATTTCTGAGTTGCAAGGGCAAATCGACCGGGCGCAGCGTTTCTATTCGTTGGCGGCGGAACAGTCGAGCGATGCGGTCATCGACCGCGCCAGCTCTCGGCGAGTGGAAGGGCGGCCCATGAAAGATGCGCTCGCCCTCACCGACCAGCCGCTCCAGATCAATCATGCCAACGTAGAAGCGGTACGTCTCCTCTCGCAAGGCCGTGCGCCTGAGGCCGATTTGCTTTTGCAGGCGACACTGAAAACGGATTCACGCAATGTTTTTACTCTAAATAACATGGGCGTCGCTAAGGAGATGGAAGGGGAAGCTCAGCAGGCGCTCAAGTATTACGATGAAGCCGCCAGCATTCATTCTGATGCGACGGCCGTGGTGACTGCCGACCGGGTCTGGCGCGGACGCACGGTGAGCGAGATGGCGCAGCAGAACGCAAAAGTGCTTCGCGACCATATGGAGCGCGCCAAAGATGTTGGCGAACAAGTCTCTGAACTGAACCTGCGCGGAGTTTCAGCGGTTAATCGCAACGATTTGCGCTCCGCTAACGAAGACTTCCGCAACGCCTATAAGCTTGACCCCAACAGCGCATTTACGTTGAACAATATCGGCTACGTGTCGGAGCTCGAAGGGGACCGCGAGACAGCCCAGTTCTTCTACGAGCGCGCTCGGGAGGCGGGGGGAGCGAACGTAACGGTCGGTGTTGCGACCCGTCGCACGGAAGAGGGGCGGAAACTCTTTGCCGTTGCTGCCGACAACAACCAAGAGGTAGAAGCCAAGGTTACTCAAGATCGCAATGCGCTGCGCCGGCAACATGAGCCGGTGGTGCTGCGGCGCCGCGACAATAGTATTGTGGATGAGTCAGTTCAGCCATCGACCCCTGCGAACAACAACCAGCCGCCCCAATAAGATTGGATTACGAATCGCTTTCCTGGAAGCGCCCGATGTCCGTCTCGGGATCGTAAAAGATATGGCGCAGAAGGTTGGTTAAGTACCGCGACAGCGTATTCACATTCGTCCGGTACCAGCAGCAGCGCGTCATGGCGGGAGAGAGTCCGCAGATGAACTGAAAACTGTCCAGGTCAGCCGGAGGCTGCACTAACATGGCGGCCGCCATGCGGTGATTGCCGTCAAGAATCGTCAACGGGCTGCGATCGTCAACCCCGATTAACAACACAGTGGGATTTACGAGGCTGTCCTGAACGGAATTCGTGATCCGATCGAGCTTGCGGAAGAACTCATCGTCGGGCGACTCCTCCCACTTGATGCGCAGGCACTCGATCATGTCCGTCATGTAAAAGCTCCCCTCAGCCACGCGTCGCCATTGCGCCCGAGGAAAAAAGCGAATGCGGTTCAGATCGCCGCGACGAAGTTCGACCTGAAACCATCGCGTGTCTTCGGGAAGCTCTCTCCACATCGCGCCACGTCGTAAGAACAACAAGGCCCGCCGCAAGGCATTTTCGCGATGGCTTCTCAAGTCGGGACTGCGAACCAGGTGTCCAAACTCCCGGCGGTACTCTGCAAACTCCGGGTGATGAAACTCACTTCGCAGGAATTCCGCAATGACTTCCTGCTCATTCAGAGATCGGACAATCGATAACCTGGAGTATGTCCGGTCGTCTTCGGGTGGAGCGATTTCACGCTGCAGCAGGGGCAGTGCAACAGTCACCAGCAAGATCACCATCAGCACGAGTTGCACGAAGATCACCTGCTGCAAGGTTTGGTGAAAAACGCAAATGCCCAGAACCAGCGCGCCGCTGAACGCCAACTGCGCCCAACTGGTGTTGGCGATCTTGCGCGACATTTCGTAGGTGATCATCACTGAACTGAGGGAATAGATGCCGGTGGTGACGGCATAAAGGATAAGCAGCGCGGCTAGCCCTCCGTAGTTTCCCAACTCGAAGTGGGCACCGAACAAGACCCTCCACAAGAAGCTGGGAATGGCCCAGAGTCCGAGAATCAATACCGACAGAATGAGGAAGACCATTCCTAGCGACAGGAACAACACCGGCCGGGCCTCGCGATCGCTGGAGCGGGCGGCAGCCGACACCGGAAACATCGTATTGACCACTGACCACGCGCACATATTCACCAGCCGCCCGACGAGCGAGACGGCGGCATAGATTCCCGCCTGGTCAGACGAGAAGAAATGCTTGACCAGTACTATGTCGAAGTTGTTGATGACCACCTGGCCGGAGAAAAACACTATCGCCTGCATCCCTTCCCCGAAAGAGATTGGGATCAGTTCCGGCCCTAATGAGTGCACGCCGGGGCTGGGTTTCGCCGAGAAGTACGATGCGATGACGGCAATCACGCTGGCTAGTACTGCCCCCTTCACGCCCAGCCCCAAATGGATAAGCACAAACGCTCCACCAAGGCGGACTACTCCTTCCAGCATGAAGTTAATGGCGAGCGCACCGAACGCGTGGACCCCCTGGATGTAGCCGCGCCGGACTCCCAGAGGAATATAGAATGCGGTTCCCAACGCGAGGAGTGAGATCAGGACCGGGTCAGGCAGATTCAGGTACGCCACGACTAAGCGATTGAAGACGAATAGAACTAATCCCAGGGATATCCCGGCCACCCATGCCCTCAGGTGAAGCGCTGCGAAGATGGCGGCCTTCTCATCGGCCGTTTCGTGACTGGCGACATATTTCGCGCAAACCACCTGGAAGGAGAGCGTGATAGCCGATGCCAGCATCAGCAAGGTGTAGACAGCGGTAGCGTGGGCAAACCCGGTAGGGCCCAGGAGGCGCGCCGTTACTACGTTGTAAACGAGATTAGTAACTCCCACCAGCCCGGATCCAGCGAGAAGCGTCAAGCTGCCGCCCAGAAGCTTGTGGCGTAGCTGTTTTGCTTGCGTCTGCGCGGCAACGCGAGAGAGGGACGGTGAAGAATCAGTGAGGCGCGTTTTTCCGGTGAGGGTCATCGAGCGGCTAAAGTCGGTCTAGAACAGCGTAAAGTGCACCACGGGAAGCACTGTCGTTCTGCTGGAACCCGGGAAGTCATAGAACGTCTGCTGCTGGACGCCGAATGAGAAACGCATCGGATACGAAATCGGAACCTCGCCAATGCCATCTTTCAACTTTCCATGGATTGGGCGGACGTAGGAGACCAGAAATTCACTTTGGGTATTGTCGTAGGCGTGATAGCCCGCACCGCGCGACAGGATGAACGAGCCCTGGACGGTCCATCGAGGATTCGCGCGAAACTCGAATCGACCTCCGGGCAGCAGCGCCTGTGCGATGGCATATTCGGTGTTCTCCACGCGCCACGAGCGCAAGTATTCAGCGAGCACTGCTGCGGTCAGGCGATTGCCGAACTTGTGCTGCAGACCGGCGTAGGTGGATGTATTGAAATACTCCTCGATGATCGGACGGAACAGCAGATCGCGCGCAGAGTATCCGGTGATAAGGGAAGTCCTGCCCCAGGGGCGCCCCACGGTAAATTCAATGTTGGCGGCGGCGTCGCGGGAATGCAGGTTCTGTTCCGTGAACGGGCCAGCCTCATGGATCGCGCTACCGGTCACCGACACCCAATTGAAAAAGGAGCTGGTTGAGAGGTAGAGAAACTGGCGGAATAGGTTCTGATTCATGTACACCGGTGAGATGGTGTCGCGACGAATAGTAAACTGCAGCCCGCCGTTGAAGGTAATAGAGTTCGTGCCCAAGTGCACAACAGGCGAAATTCCGCCATTTAAGATGGTGTCGTAAGTATGGCGATCCTGAACCACGCCGGTACTGGGATATAACAACTCTCCAGCGGTTAGGGACTGACCTACGAAACCGGTGATCGCGGGGAAATTCCCCAGGGGGATCCGGTAATGAGACTCGCCCAGGCTCTGGTAAGAGTGGCGCGGTGGAGGCAGAAGCGCCGGATTCGTCACGTTGAGTATCTTCGCATCCAGAGTGTAAACGTTGATGTCCTCCAACGAGGCTGCAAAAGAAGCTTCGGGAACGATGCTCACTCGGTCGTTGAGGATCTGCCGGCCCTCCTGATCGGCGGCTGTGTACTGTGAACTTTCAGCGACGCCATGATCCTGATCGCCCGCCACCGTGCTCGCCTGTGCGAAAGCTGAGAGCGCATGCAGCGGATCCTGGCGCTGGCGAGACAGATTCGCCGCCGCCATCATGTAATCGTAATCGCCTTGATGATCATTCGCGGGCCCGAGACTGGCCAGCGTTGATTCCGCTTTGCGAGTATTCCCCTCGGCGAGGTAAGTGTTCGTCAGCCCGATCTTCACCGTGCTACTGTTCGCTCCTGCCATTTTGGCTTTGGCGAAGTAGTTCTCTGCGAGATCGAAGTCATGCATGGCCAGGAACAGTCCGGCTGCCCGCGATAGATCTTCCGCCGTAACCGGAGAATCGGTGTCGAGACGTGCTTCCGCGAAGCCGAGCGCGATTTGCCGGTGAGCCTCATCAAGATGCCCCTGCCGCAGGAATATTTCCGCGATTGCCAGGCGTACGCCAATGCGATCCCCGCCGGGGACCTCGAGGGCTCGGGAGAAACGCTGCATGGCGGCATTGCGATCGCCAAGTGTTAGCAGGGCAGCGCCCGTGGCCGTAAGAATGGGGACGGTGTTGCCGCCTAATCGCTCGGCCGACTGGATGTCATGCAGGGCCTGATCTCGGTTTCCCTGCTTGGCCTGAACCTGTGCCATCAATGCGTAGATCGCGGGATCGGACGGTGAAAGCTTCAAGGCAGCATTTAGCGAGTCGACCGCCTCCGTGTAATGCCGCATACGATAGAGGACGTCAGCATAGGCCAACTGTGTCGTCAAATCATTTGGTGTTTCTGCCAGCGCGGCGCGATAATCCGTCGCGGCGTGAGCATAGTCCTGTTCTTGCCTGAATCCTTCTGCTCGGGCCAGATGCCAAGCGTGCGACTTGCCAAGGGCTTTTTGAGCGGCATCCAGTTGCTTCAGCGCGGGCTTCGGATGATGAAGCTGAAGATCGGCAAAGGCCAGACCGAGATGGGCCTCGCCGTAATTGTCTTGCAGCTTCAATGCAGTCTCAAAGTCCGCTGCGGCCTTGCCCGGTTCGCGCAGATCGTTCAGCACGAAGCCGCGATTCACGTAGCCTGTGGCCATTTTTGGGTCGCGTTCCAATGCCAGGGTGAAATCCTTCAGCGCGGCGTTCAGGTCGCCGTTGTGGGCATGGACGTTGCCGGCAATCAACGGAAGATCCTTATCCTTGGTGAGGATCGGCTCATACTTATTGACGAGGGCGAGAGCTTCCTCATAGTGGCCGAGATAGTAGAGATCGTAAGCGAGGTAGACCACCCCTTCGCGGTCATTAGGAAGCTTTGCGATTACTTCGTAACCAAGCTTCGCCGATTCCGCGTAATCACCCTTAAACGTCAGGTAGCGCTCGCGTTCGCGCCCGACCTGCGGACTCGTATTCACTTTCGCTGAGGCACGGTCGAGCCAGCGCTGGGCCAGATTAATGTTGTGCGCCTCAATCGCTGCGTTCGCCCCTCCGGCGATCACCAGTGCGTTCTCCGGCATGTGCTGGTAGGCGCTCTCGTAGTTTGCTTCCGCCGGCTGAAATTTCCGCTCTGCAGTGTACAGATCACCTAAGGCTAAATAGGGAGCGAAGTCCTTGGGGTGCGCCGCGATCGCGCGCGAAAAGTAAGTCTCCGCCAGCTTTGTGTCGCCTGCGTCGCGTGCAAGATAGCCCAGTGACGAGAGAGCCTGTCGGTTGTTGTGGTCGAGCTGAAGAACCTTCGTGAAAGTGTCGCGTGCGGCATCCTTCAGCCCCATCTTCCAAAGCAGGGAGCCAAGGTTCAGCAGTGAATTCACATTGCCCGGAGCGAGTGACAGCGCTTCTTTCAGGTCGCGGTTGGCGGCTTCAAAATCTCCCGAAGCAGACTCGACGACCGCCCGCAGCCTGAGCATCTCCGGACGAGCGGACTCTGGAACCTGAATCTGCTGAAGAGCAGTCGCGGAAGCTTTCAGTTCCTGCTGGGCGCCGGCGGAATCGTCTTGACGTACATCGATCTCGTAGAGATTCAATCGCAGTTCAATTGGGTAGAGGGGACCTTCCGGTACGCGTGCGGGCAGATGATCTAGAGCGATCCGGTATTCGTTCCCACCTTCCTGCAACCGGTCCTCCGACTCCGCAATACTCCCAAGAATGGCGTGCAGCCGGTAATTGTTGCTATCAATCTGGCGAGCCGCTTCCAGAAATGGACGGGCTGCGTCGGGCTGCCCCGCGTTGATCCAGGCTTGGGCCGCGCTCAATTCCAACCCGATATTGCCTTTCGCAGCTTTTGCCAGGCGCGTATAAAGCGTTGCGGCTTCCTGCGGTTTGCCCGCAAGCTGATATGTGTAAGCCATCTCGGCCATCACATCGCTAGTTTTGGTGGGAATTGCCTGCAGCGTGGCGATTGCCTCGTCATATTTACCTTGGTCGCGATATTGCCCGGCAACCGCTCGCAAGACTTCAGGATCGTGGGGTGCGCGGCTCTTCGCACGACTCAGGTAGCGCGCGGAATCTTCGGGTTGCCCCAGTCGTTGGTAGGCGTGCGCGATCAGCAGGTCGCTGTGCGCCGAAGGCTGCACGGTTTCCGCACGCTGCAAGAGCCCCAACGCGGCTTTCGGGTCCGTGCTAAGCATTAGCTCCCCGGCAAGCTGCAGACTGTTGGCGTCCTTCGGATTGGCCTCGACGACTCTGCGCAACAACTGCTCGGCTTCCTGGTCGCGGCCCATCTTGGCGTACGTCTGTGCCAGTCCAGCCAGCCCGCGCACCGAATTCGGTTGCAGCTCCAGCCCATGGTTAAAGGAATCTACAGATAGCGGATAACGTTCCGCGAGACGCGCGGAATATCCCAGCAAGAACCAGAGCTCGGCATTTTGAGGCGCCGACTTCGCGGCCTGCTCTGCATAAGAGACTGCTGCTGCATAGTCATTCCGCTTCAACGCGTCCTGCGCAGCGCGCGCTTGGCGGGCCACGTCGATGCCCGATCCCCAGCTGAAATCTGGGCCACTCTGCGGCGAATCACTTTGCGCCTTCTTGTTGGCTTGTTTGCTCGAGGCTGGGGGAGATCCCCCACCACCGACGTCATAGGTCTGGCCCAAGGACCTTCCTAGAAGTCCCAGCACCATGACAATGCAAAAGCTCGTGAGCGGATACCGGCTTTTCACGTAGTCACCACGCTTTATGAAATCGTCTGGAGACCTCCAAGAGTCTCCCGCACAGGATGTCCTGCGGTCCTTCTCAGATGCCAACGGGGCCAAGTAGGTTTGCCTTCCAACGAGCGAGGCGGCGCTGGTCGCTCTCCGGCACGAACGGCAAGAAATCGAGGTAAACCCCTTAGGGCATTTCTGAATCAAAGGGGACGCTAAGGGCACTGGAGTTTGTCAACCGCTATGAACGAAAACTACTCTCGTCCCATTCCGCTACTGGCAATTGTGTTGGTCGCCCTGGCAGTGCACGGGCCTCTATTGCTCATGCAGCTTCCTGCTGGGTCGTTCGATACCAACTTCCATATCTTTCTTGCTTCCCACTACGCTCACCTCTGGTTCAATCCGTGGAACGAAAAGTGGTTCGCTGGTTTCTCGCAAACCACGTATCCTCCGCTCACGCACCAGTGGATCGCTCTTCTGTCGAACGTTGCGGGCTTGAAAATGGGCTACATGCTGGTGCAGTTGATTGCGGTGTTGCTGCTGCCAGTGGGCGTTTTCCGGTTTGCCAAGATATGGGTGGACGAGCGCGCCGCCAGCTATGCGGCTTTGGGGAGCATTTTTCTTGGCGCCCTGGCGTTCTTGGTTTATCAGGCCGGGCAGTTGGCCACGGTCTCTTCGGCTGCCTTGTACTTGAACGCCTTGCCTTATTTCTATGAGTGGGCCGTGCAGGCATCCGGCCGCTCTCTGATCAAAGGCGTCGTCCTCAGCTTGACGGCTGCTGCTGCTCACCACGTCACGTTGATTTTCGGCATTGTGTTCTTCGCAGGGCCGGTTCTGTGGATCGCGTGTAAGGACGCCCGTGACGAGCACCGAAATACTTCGCTCGCAGGAGTGATCTCGCGGGCTTTGGTGTTCGCCGTCATGGTCGGTGTTGGAGTAGGGATCGTCTTGTTGCCCTACTGGATGGCGTTGATCCAGCATCCGATTCACCAGATCCCGATCCCGCACGACAGCCGTTCGAACTTCCTGCTGAATTCGATCACGGCGATCAACTACTTCGTGATTCCTTACGGAGCGTTGATCCTGGCGTTGCCGTTCATCATTCTTCGCGGTTCGTCGGTGCCGCGCCTGCGGCCGCTGCTCATCGGCTTCTGGCTGAGTCTCATCTTCGGATTGGGTGGAACGACGCCACTTCCGCGATGGCTGCTCGGCCGCGCCTATGAGATTCTTACCTTTGAGCGCTTTACGTTCTGGGCGACGTTGATGGCCATGCCTATCGTGGGCCTGCTCGCAGTTGAGTTGCTCAATCGCTTCCGCGCGAAAGCTGCCGTCGGGCTTTCATTAGCGGCAGTAGCCACAATCGGTGCGGCACTCGCCTGGCTTACTGCGAACCCATACCGTCCAACGATCACCATGGATGTCGATCCCGTGATCTCATTTCTCAACCGCGACGGGCATGATTCCTATCGTTATCTCACGCTGGGCTTTGGCAGCGAACTGGCGGCAGTCTCAACTTACACAGACGCGAGCAGCGTCGACGGGGATTACAACTCCGCCCGCCTGCTGCCGGAAATGACGCAGTACGGCTCCGCCCAGCTCACCAACGCCAAGTTCTACGGTTCAGCTGGCATGGCTTCTCTGCGCGCCATGCTCGAGCATGCCAACCGCTACGGATTGAAGTATGTGTTCGTCCATGATTCGTACTACGAACCGCTCCTAACGTTCGTGGGGTGGCGCAAGACCGAGACTTTCAACAACGGCGAAATCACCGCCTGGTCCAAAGACGATGTCCCACCCGCCCACCGAATTGATTCCGACGCGATTCCGCCAGCCTGGATGGGCTTGCTCTGGGGAACACTTCCGATCGGAGTGAGTGTGCTGGCGATGTTTCTGGAATTGCTGTTGCCGGCCCGTCAGCGACTGCCGAGGGTGATCGCATCCCCCCTTCGCGTCGATGAACGCGAAGGGCACTACGTAGCCTGAGAGACGAGAAATCGAGATGAAAGTAATTCTGCCAATTGTTCTTGTCGCCGTTACCGTGCTGCTGATGGCCGTAGGCCTGACCGGAGCAGGGCGCTCCAGCGGAACCGTCGGAATTGCCGCGGGTGCGGCGCTGCCCGGCTTCAGTACGAACGCAACTTCTGCGGAGCAGGCCCTCTCCAACTTTTTAATCGACGTGCAAAGGCGCAACTGGGACCGCGCATTCTCCAGCGTGGAACGCACCAACGACAGCGTGAACGAGCAGGCCTTCATCCAGGAATGGATCGGCTCCAACGGCGGGCTGCGTTCCTTCTCGAGCTTAGAGCGTTATGACGCGCGTCCTCTCCACGCCACCGATTCTGAAGCGCAGATGCGCGTGCGCTTGCATTGGTCGACTCCCGTCGGTCCGGTCGAAGATGTGCGCGACTTTCATCTCGTGCGCCGCGGCGATCAATGGAAGGTGGTGTGGGACGAAGTTCCTGTCCCAAACGTGCCATCGCAGATTATTCCAGTAAATTATTTGCGCTGGGATCTGGTGACTGGGAGCGCCGGAGAGGAATGGGGGTCGCACAATGTGGACGCGCCTCACGTGCGCATCGTGTCCATGAATGCCGTCGATTCTGCTGAAGGTTCCGTGGTGATGGGAGAGGTCGTGAATGAAGACACGATCCCGGCCTTCGTCAATGTCAATGCCACATTAGTGGATGCTGCAGGCAGCGCGATTGACGATGAAACCAGCTTTGACAAGATTCTTCATGTTCTGTTGCCCAAGCAGGTTTCCCCGTATCGCATTGACTTTCCACACATCAGCTTGAGCAAGGTGAAGAACGTGCACATGGACGTGAAGGCGACTCTTGTCCCGGCCTCGTCCGATCCTGTCATTGGTGTGATGAATCAGAAGCTGGATACGGACGCGCAGGGCCGGTCTGTGCTGCACGGAGAACTCCTGAATCAAAGCGGCGAAATTGTGAACATCCCACACGTGATCGCCAGCTTCTACGACAACAATGGCAAGGTGGTGTGGGTCTCCGATGGCTACGTAGAACGCGCTTTGCAGCCTCAGGAATCAGAAGCCTTCGCAGTCGAGATTCCGAAATCGCTGGCAGGGAAGGTCCAGAACTTTCATGTGGTCGTCAATCAATACAGTCTGCAAAAGTCGTAGATGCGGGTGGAGTTGGCTCGCTGTATTGCTCAGTGCATTCTGCCTGGCGGGAATGAGCGCGGCGCAGGATGCAGACCTTCGCGCCCCGTCTTCTGCAGTCGCCGGAAACGCAACTGCGATTGCCACCACGGGCACTGGCACAGCTACGTTCTATCTTGTGGGACCTAGCATCGCGGTGAAGCGTGACGTGCACTTAGGTGAGGAACTGTCGTTGTCGGCGAAAGAATTGCAAAGTGCGGGAAAGTATATAGCGATCGTGTGCGCGAGCACTTGCCGCAGTGTTGGATTCTTTGTGGCGCCTGCGAAGCCGCTCACTTTGACCTTTCTCGTGCACCCGTCGCGCGCTCCTGTAGGTCAGAACGACGTGGTCAGCGGAGTAGCGCTGCCGTTCGACGAGTTCCACAATTTAGTTCTCGCGCCGGCCACTGTGGATTTTCAGCTAAATGCCAAAGGATTAGCTCCAGTTTCGCATCAGGTCTCGACGCAGAACGGCATCGCCTGGTTTCACACAAATTCGGGACGAACGGCAGGTGCACTGCAGGTAACCGCATCGATCAATGACGTGTCTGCGCGACGGGTTGTGCAGCAAGTGGCATCCGACCCGTGCAGCTTGCGTATCAAGGGACAACGCACTCCGAAAGGCATCGTTGTCGAGACCGAACCGGTGCGCGATTGTACGGGCAATCCCGTGCCGGACGGCACAGTCGTAACTTTCACAGCGAAAGACGGAAAAGACACAAGCACGGTGGACGCACCCATCAAACAGGGCATCGCCCGCGCCCAAATGACGGCGACTGGTTCAGTGGTGATCTCCGCCGCTTCAGGCGTTGTGATGGGGAATGAGTTGCGCTTGAGCGCGCAGTAACCGTAAGAAGGGTCGAAGAAGCAGCGCATGATCGATAGAACTCAATCCGGTTTCGTGGTGAAGGTGGTCGCGACCGCGCTCATCGCCGTGTTTGCGCCGCGCTATTCGACGGGCGCAGACACGACGCCACAAGTCGTCCTGAACACCACCAAAGCGTCTCCGCGCTCGGTCGAGAGCTTAACCGAGCGCGCCCTGCTTCGCGATTACAAGTTCGCCTGGTTGAATCTTGAACAAGCCTTGGAATCCAACTCAACAGCGCCGCTCAGCGGTTTGTTCGCAGGTTCCGCCGGGGCCTGGCTCAACGAAGCAGTTGCCAGCCAACGACGCAGCGGCCTTACGTCTCGCTACCTCGATCAAAGTCACAAGGTGGAGGCTGTCTTTTATGCCCCAGAAGGCGACATGATCGAACTCCACGATACCGCAGACTACCGCCTTCAGGTTTTCGATGGGAGTAAGACCATTCACGACGAACATGTCGTGGTGCGCTATGTTGTGTTGATGACTCCCAGTGCCGACCGCTGGGTCATTCGCCAACTTCAGACGGTTCCGGAGTTTTGAAGGTCTATTCGCACGCCAACCGTCGCTGAACCCTCAGCATCTAATTTTCATTCCAACGGTGGAAGACATGGAGTCCCCTTTTGTCGAAGCGGCTGCTGGTTCTGGCGATAGTGTGTTTCATGGCGGGCAGCGGGTGCACCACGCCCGGCATACACCGCGTCGTGCAGCAAAATCTGCAGGCTCCAAACTCATGGCCCAAGGTCCTCGCGGTCTACATGCCCTGGTTCGGTGACCACGTCCACATGGACGTGGGCTACTCCAGCGATGATCCCGCAGTGCTGCGCCGGCAGATTCAGCAGGCGCACCACGGTGGAGTCTCTGCGTTTGTAGTGGATTGGTATGGGCCGGCGGTGCCGTTTTCCGACCACAATTTCGCGCTCATGCAAGAAGCTGCGGACGCGAATCATTTTCAAGTCGCGCTCTTATACAACGAGGCTGAAGATGACGATGGGCAGGCCACGGATGCCGCCATGGCAGCCTTCGACCATGCGTATCAGGCATACATCGGTCCTGCGGCTCCGCATCGCGGCGCCTATCTCACTTATAACGGCCATCCGGTGATTTTCATTTTTCCCAAACACGGTCACGTGGATTGGAACCGTATCGCCGAGCATTGCAGTGGGTGGGAGGCCTCGCCTCTGCTGTTCTATAAGGACGAACCGCCCCAGCAGTTTGCCGCCGATTTCGCTGGGCTTTACGCATGGGTGCAGGCCGGGCAAAAGGGCTGGACGCCGGATGGCAGTAATTGGGGTGAACAGTACCTCGACGACTTCTACAAGAATATGCGAAACAAGCACCCCGATAAGATTGCGGTGGGCGCCGCATGGCCGGGCTTTGACGACTCCGCGGCAAAATGGGGCCTCAATCGCCATATGGGCAGCCGCTGCGGCCAGACGTTTGAAGACACCTTGCACCTCTACAACCGCTATTTTGACGCGGCTCATCCGCTTCCGTTTGTCATGATCGAAACTTGGAACGACTACGAGGAAGGCACTGCGATCGAGCGCCTCAGTTTTGCAAAGTGCGGCCAGAATGCCCAGGCTGGTTCCAACTGAGTCCCCCACTCTGTGCCAACCAACGTGCACTTTCCTACATCCAAACTGCGGCCGTTTCAACCAGTTCGATGGAGTTCCAACTGATGGAGCACGTTCGCGATTCGACGAAAAACCTGCGACTTCTGTCTGAGCTTTTATTGCCCCCTCCGTTCTCCTTGGAGGCAAACAGTCATTCGCCATCGATCGAAACGCAGGAAGCGATTTTGGCGCTGGATACGCGAGATTTGGAAGATCTCGAAGCACTGGCCAGCACGAACCATGTCATCATGCGCGCGTTTGCGCCGCTGCAAGAACTCCTTGCGGCCGATGGAAACCATCAGGGTGCTGAATGTGCTACCGCGGCGATTCATCGGGAAACGGCGCGCATCAATCACGCCCTGGGTTTTCTTCAGCGGATCTGTAGCACTCTTGAGGAATGTGGCTGTCCTGTCATCGTCATCAAGTCTCTAGATCATCGGCCCGATCTCGGAAGTGATCTAGATCTGTACACGGACGCCGACGCGGCCAGAGTGGTTGAGGCCATGGGCCAGCACTACAATGCCACGCTCGCGGAGCGCAGTTGGGGAGACCGTCTCGCGAACAAGTGGAATTTCGTCGTGCCGGGCTTACCGGAACTCGTCGAGGTCCACGCTGGTCGCCTGGGACAAACCGGAGAGCAAACGGTTGTCACGCGCTCGCTGTCAGCGCGCGCCCGCACTGTCGATGTCGCGGGACATGTCTTCCGGGTACCTGCACCCGAAGACCGCATCGTCATCAGCACGCTGCAGCGCATGTACCGGCATTTCTATATCCGGTTGTGCGACATCGTCGATAACGCACGACTCCTGGATCAACACTTGGTTGACTTTGGATATCTGTACTCTCTCAGCTCGGCGGTGGGTCTGTGGGAGGGAATCGCGACTTATCTCCGGATCATTTCGGAATACGTGCAGTCGTACCGCGGCATGGGTGTTCCCCTGGATTCGATTGTGACTGGGTCGGCGAAGTTCGGTACAGATCAGGTTCGTTTTCGTCGCAATTTCCTTCGTGTGTCGATTCTTCCGCACTCGCTCAATCTGTACGCTTCGGAGTTGATGACTCTTTTGCTCAAGGGAGATCTACGTAATAGTTTCCGTCTCAGCTTGTTGCCGGGACTGGCTACCGCTGCGGCACTTGAGCAGAAGATGACAGGCAGCGACAAAGGGATTTGGTAGGCACGACTCGATCGACGGGATTGAGCATCAGTAGGGAGGGTTAGAGTGGTTCGGATTCTGGTAGTCGATGACAATCCGTCGGTCCGCCACTACTTGCGAGCCATCCTCGAGCAGCAGTCCTCATGGCGCGTGTGCGGCGAAGCACGGACTGGCGCGGAAGCTTTGCGGCTTGTGGTGGAGTCTTCCCCCGATCTGATTCTCCTCGATTACCAACTGCCAGATCTGAACGGGGTTTACGTCGCGAAGCAGATCTGTGACCTCTTTCCGAAAATTCCGATCTTGATGGTAACGCTTCACCTTTCAAGGCAGTTGGCCGATGCCGCCCGGTTGGCAGGGGTTCGCGGGGTATGCTCGAAACAAGACATTGGATCGGTCGTGGAAGGGGTAGAAGTTTTATTGCGTGATCAGCCCTACTTCCCGGCGGCTCTCGGGGCGTAGATTCTTCCGGCATGGTTCGAACTCACCAAACGAGAACGCTAAGGGGCGAATACAGGATTTCCTGTATTGGAGCCCGCTAGCCTGATCGATAATCTCAAACATCGAGGGTCCGCTGCATCGCTGAATTAACGGTCTCCAGGCAACTGGAACTCCGTCAGGGATATTACTGGGTTCGAGGTAAAATGTGGCGAATGGTCTGCTTCGGTCTCCCCCAAAGGAACAGAACGACATGACAATTCGCATCTTGTTGGTCGATGACCATCCCGTCGTGCGGCAGGGCTTGAAGACTCTATTGGAAGGGCGCTCCGGGTGGGAAGTGATTGGAGAAGCATCGGACGGGGCAGAGGCGGTGGCGAAGGCGAAGGATCTGAATCCTGACGTCATGGTGTTGGACGTCACCATGCCGGTGATGAACGGCTTGGAGGCGTGCCGCTTACTGCGGAAACAAACTCCCCAGCTCGAGATCCTGTTCGTAACCCAGCACGACTCGCCGCAGATGATGCGAGAAGCTTTGGAAGCGGGGGCCAGGGGATATGTCGTAAAGTCCAATGCCGCCCGGGATTTGTTGGCCGCGGTGGAGGCGGTAAGCCAACATCGCGTCTTTACGGTGCTAAACGGACGAGATGCTGCGGGGATGCGTTAGAGTCTGCAAGACATTCGGAATCCATGGTCCAACTTTAATCTTGGGGGTGAATCATGAAGTTGAGAATCTTGTTGGCCGACGACCACGAAATTGTGCGGCGAGGATTGCGCTCGCTTTTGGAAAAGCATGAAGGTTGGGAAGTCTGTGGCGAGGCGAGCGATGGGCGTGACGCGATTGAAAAAGCATTGCAATTGAAGCCTGACGTCGTGATTGTCGATATCGGCATGCCTAATCTGAATGGCTTGGATACCACTCGGCAACTGCTTCAGCACGACCCGAATTTCAAGGTCATCGTCCTGACAATTACCGATTCCGATCAAGTCATCCGTGAAGCTTTAGATGCAGGGGCTCGCGGTTTCGTCTTGAAGTCGGACGCAGCGCGCGACCTGGTGTCTGCGGTCGAAGCGCTCCAAGGCAAGCGAATGTTTTTCACGCCTCGCGTCAACGATCTGGTGCTCGCCGGCTTTCTGGAAAAAGGGCATACCGTCGCGAGAAACGAAGCTCCCAA
The DNA here is from genome assembly GCA_963832015.1 of uncultured Acidobacteriaceae bacterium. Classification (GTDB taxonomy): domain Bacteria; phylum Acidobacteriota; class Terriglobia; order Terriglobales; family Acidobacteriaceae; genus Sulfotelmatobacter. The sequence goes on along the minus strand of CAWHSR010000031.1, from coordinate 20,008 downwards.
GCTGCCGACATTGACGGCGCGAGAGCGCGAGATCACACAGTTGCTGGCGGAAGGCAACAGCTCCAAGGAAGTCGCCTGTCTGCTGAACTTAAGCACCAAGACGGTCGAAACTCACCGCAGCAATATCATGCGAAAGCTGAGCTTTCACTCCGTTCGCGATTTGGTGGTGTATGCGATCAAGAACAACCTGATCCAGATTGAGCTCCCGCCGTCGCCTCCCAAGGCCCCTACCGGTCCGACGGCGGCCTAAACCATTTGGTAGGGCCCGTCAGTGAACCACCTCGCCGGGATAGTACCCGCTGCGCGTTCGCACCACGAGCCGGCTGCGGCCTGTCCCCTTTGCTTCGACACGAAGTGCTTGGTATCCCTTCTGGGGAGCGGGATTCGCCGGCTTGAACGCAAGAGTGTATTGGCTGCGGATGTCGTGCGCTACCGTCCGCGTGATTGCGTCGACTTCCCCCAAGCTCTGCGGAAAGAACGCCACTCCACCCGTACTCGCCGCCATGTTCTGAAGCGCATCCCTGCCCGTGCGGGTCATCCCCGCATCCATCAATCCGATGGCGTAAAGCGTTGTGCCCTTGTTCGGTTGCAGTTTTCGGATGGCTTCCTGAAGGGTCTCCTGGCTCATATTGTCTTCACCATCCGTGATCACCAATAGGACTTTCTTGTTGAGGCGCGGATTATTTTGCAGGTGAACCGTCGACGCCACCACCGCGTCATAGAGAGCGGTGCTTCCACGCGTTGAAACCTGATGTAATGCGGCCTGAAGCAACGTCACATCAGAAGTGAAATCCTGGTCTAGATAGGGGGTCTGGCTGAAGTTGACCACGAAAATCTCGTCCTGCGGATTGCTAGTGCGGATGAGATTAAGCACCGCCTGTTCTAGCTGCGGTCGTTTATCCCGCATCGAGCCCGAATTATCGATGACAATGCCTATCGCCACGGGAACATCATCGCGGCGGAAGGACGTGATCGGCTCTGGGGTGCCATTCACGTAGACGGAGAAAGCGCTTCGGTCGAGCCCAGTGACCAGGCGGCCGGTCTCGTCTACTACCGTGGCATGCAATACGACTTCCTGCACTTGCTTCTTGAAAACGAACCTACCCGAATCGTCTGCGCCACCCTGCGGCGCGATTGACGGCTGCTGACCTTGAACCGCCGGTTGCTGGCCCGTGGAGTCCGGGACAGATGGTTGCTGAACTGAGGCCGGGGGTGTTGCGGTTCTTGGTGGTCCAGCGTCGGGATTCTGCTCAGCAGCTGCCGGCGGCATCGATGAGCCGCTTTGGACGGGCTGTGTGGTCTGCGCCAAACATATCGTGCAAAGCGCTACTGCGATCGCCAAAGCTCTAATTCCTGCTTGGAAAATAAAAGTCGTGCCACGCATTTGGACAAGCCTCCGTGCAGCTTTTTGATGCCATTCCGAGCGAAACCGCACAGGTGCTTCGTAACAGCCGGACAAGAAACTCGATGGGACTACGGGAAAGACTGTAGCGTCGGAGCAAAATCATCGGCTTCATCTTCGCTCCCTATTCGCCGGCTCTTATACCATCCGGAAAAACTTACACGCACCAGGCTAAGACGTCTTCACGAAAAGATTTTAGATGCAAGGGATTACGGGTTTGGCAAGCGTTGTGCTTTACAACTCAATGGAACAGGGTCTCTGCCTCTAGTGATCTGAGGGGCCAAGACGCTTACACGCCCGAAAACTTTCAACAACAACTTCAACGGCCTGGAGGAAGGAATGCTTCGAATCCTGATAGCAGATGATCATGAGGTGGCAAGACGCGGCATTCGCGCATTGCTCGAAAGTCATCCGGGTTGGGAAGTTTGTGGAGAAGCAAAAGACGGACGCGAGGCGGTTGAACTGGCCAGCAGAACGAATCCTGACCTCGTTTTGCTCGATATTGGCATGCCGAATTTGAACGGGCTTGAGGCTGCCCGCCAAGTTCTGGCGGAATCCCCTGACATCGCAATTCTGATTCTCACGATGCACGATTCCGATCAAGTTGTCCGCGAGGTGCTTCGTGCCGGCGCGCGTGGATTCCTGCTCAAATCGGACGCCGGCCGCGATCTGGTTGCTGCCGTCGAGGCTTTGCAACTCCAAAGAACATTTTTCACGACCAGAGTCAGTCAGATGGTATTGGATGGATTCCTCGATCGTGATCCGCGGCCGGAAAACGATGCAAACGACGACGAAGGCAGCGACGTTTTGACTGGACGGGAGCGCGAGGTGATTCAACTGCTCGCTGAAGGGAAGACCAGCAAGGAAGTGGCCGTAACCCTTAACTTAAGCGTCAAAACAGCAGAAACCCATCGTACCAACCTGATGCGCAAGCTCGGCCTGCATTCCGTAGCAGACCTGACTCGTTATGCCGTACGCAATGGGATCGTCCAGGTCTTCTGAGGACTGAGGTTGCCGTGCCTCTCAAGGCAACCCCCGTCGATCCCCTCTCAACCCCGGCGTTCCATCATGTGGCCATAAAGGGGAATCACCGTGCTAATTACGGACTCTACTGGATACACCATCCTTGGCATCCTGCGTAGCCTCCAGACAGCGATTCACTCGTAGCTGCTTTTCTTAGAAAGAGATGGTGTCCGATGCTTTGGACTATCGTAGCCCTGCTATTGATCCTGTGGCTGCTGGGAATGGTCAGTTCCTATACCTTGGGTGGACTCATCCACATCTTGCTCGTCATAGCAGTGATCGTGGTGCTAGTGCGCATCATCCAAGGGCGAAATCCGGTGGCGTAGCAATGGGGCGCCGTGCACGGCCCCGACTCGTGCTGCGCTGAAAAAGCGGGCCGATGGCAGCGGTGTGAGCAGTTTAGATTTGCGTGCTCGTAGAAAGCAAAATAATCATCCGGAAGGAGAAAGGCATGAATAAGGATCGAGTTGAAGGCAAGGTGAAGGACCTCGCAGGACGTGCGGAACGGCAGGCGGGAGAGTGGACCGGGAACACGAACGCCCAAGTCAAGGGGGCGGCTAAACAGGCAGAAGGCAAAGTGCAGAACGCGTGGGGCCAGGCCAAAGATGCTGCGAAGAAGGCTACCGATGATGCCAAGTCGTCGAAACGGCCGGAGCCTGTTTCCCACGATGCTGAGTCCGAAGAGTTGGCCGGAGAAGAGGAAGAAAGGCGTTCCGGAAGTTAAGCAAACACAAGAGCAGGGTGGCTCGACAGCTTCTTGACTCGGTCACCCTGCTTTGGTCTACTCTGCACGCAAGCCGATGCTTTGACCCGCGAAACCTTGCTCAGGGTCTATTCCCATATCTCAGAGTACAAACACGGCAAACGAGAACCAAGGAGAAGTCACGCCATGACTGAGTGCATCGCTGTATTCCAAACGCGCATGCATTGGCTTTAAATAACTTCCAGAGGATGCGACTGTGGCATTTCTTCCTCACTCTGGCGTACTGAGGAGGTTCGATGATGTTACGGGCATTTGGCTTGTTTGTCCTAGTTTTCGCGGTTCTCAGTCTAGTGGTTCATCTGGAGGACATGGGCAAATTGTTTGGGACAGGAGCCTTCTGTCTGTTCGCCATCGAATTGGCTATAACGCATTTTGCCAAAGGCCCTCGTCCGACCCGGATGCGAGGGCAGCCTCTGCTCTAGGTCGGAATGATCTCTACAGCGAACACTCGATGGACTGAGCACGATGATCGCAGGTAAAAGTGCTACACACGGTGTAGAAGCTTCGCCTGCCACGCGCCACAAGATTGGGAAAGTACTGCGGGGCCGCCGCTTGTTCTGGCAGTTGAATTGCGCATCGCTTTACCAGCCGCTTTCGCCTTTCGACGAGGTGTCTTATGAATCGAACGACGAATTGTTTGGCTGGTTTCCTCCTGACGATCACTCCCTTGGCGTTTGGACAAGAGCAGCAACTCGCTCCCCAGGTTCCTGAGGACGCCTTTGTAGTTCGTCAGCTGGTGGCCTGGTCGCGCTTGCAGAAACCACAACCGACACCACAACCTTTGCCACCCCCGGACACACCCATTCCGCAACCGGATCGACAGGATCAGGACCAGCAAGCGAAACGGCCGGCGGATCCCCAGAACCAACAAACACCGACCCAGTCATTCACAGGCAAGATTGTGAAGGATGGCGGACGGTATGTCCTAAAAGTTGCGAGTAACAGCACCTATCAACTGGATTCGCAGAGCGATGCGAAGCAGTACGAGAATCAGGACGTAAAGATCATCGGCAGCCTTGACAGCGGAAGCAATATGATCCGCGTGGTCAAGATTGAATTGCTTTCTTGATCCGCCACCACTTCTGAGAGGCCCGCGAAATCGAGTACCGCGAACGCGAGTGACGCGGGTATTCTCATCCGATCGCTAAACTGTTGAACGCTGCTCCATTCCCAGACCACCCCGGAACATTGATCCTCTTGTTCCTTATCGTTGGTGGCTGAAGATGTGAGCCCCAAAAAAGCCCGCCGTAATGCTCACAGCGGGCCTAAAAGTCGAGATGCCCTTGAACGCAACGGGTTTGACGCTATCGACTCTCGGAGGGAGTGATATCAACCACGTGCAAGGTGTTCGTGCTGGGGTCCACCGTCGCCATCACCTTCACGTTCTTGCCTTCGAACTGCTTCGCCTTGTCTTGATCGTCGAGCTTGTACGCAGTCTGCGTGGAGCTCTCTTGGAGAACGAGCTCGTGGCCCGACTTCGCGATCTTGCCTTCAAAGCTGCGAGCGGACTGCTGTGCGCTACTGGCATCCGTTTGCTCTTGCTGCGATGTCGAGCCCGCCTGGCTCGGCGTGGATGGCGTCTGTTGCGCCGAAAGATTGATTCCAAGCCCGGACAGTCCGAGCAATGCAATAAGGGAAAGAAGTCTTTTCATGATTTTAGTACCTCCCAAAATCTAAAGTGTGTGAGTCGCCAAAGTCTTTGCGATCCCACATCACACACGGGTGCAAACCGATTGCCAATGGGCGAGAGGCCGCTAACAGTGTCAGTTTCAGCATCTGCCTGAAGTGCTGGGGCGCGTCGGGTATGCAATCACTCCTCAACTCCTCGAGGTTTTGTCCTAACGGAATGTGTGAAGACTTCTAGGGTGAAGACTCGATAACCCAAATCCGGTAGGGCAAGGCCTTCGTTGGGCATAAACTCCTGCGCCGCAAGCAGTTCTAAGTCATTGGTCCCTGAGCCTCTTCGTCCGGGTCTACACGATTTACCCTAGTGCCTCTTCGGTTAAAAATCTGTAGGTTGTACCCACGCCTCGCAGTCGTGTTGTCGAAGGACCCCGACCCTTCCTCGCGATCCCGGCCCGGAGATCATTTATGAGTGCTAATGGAACCGCTGCCTACGGGATGTATCCTCGCAATGTTGCTTTGCCGGAGGTAGTCTACGCATTGAATCGGGCGGGATTTGAAAATGAAGATATTTGCATGGTGCTTTCCCCCGCTCACCCAGTCGCCACGGTGGTGCGCGACGCCAAGATCCTTGATGCCAAGCCGGAAGAGAGCGCAACGAGCGCTCGCATGATTGGTTGGTTTTCTGAGTTCGGAGCTGTTGTGATTCCGACAGTGGGACTCTTCATTCGTTCGCAGGCATTTTTCCACGCCTTGTTGATTGAACAGAACTTTCCGGCGATGTCTCGAGGATCGCGGACTCTGGTGGGTCTTGGCTTCTCTGAGGACGAGGCCAAGCGGTTAGGCCATCAGTTGTGCGATGTAGGAGCGATGGTCTACGTCTCCTGCCCCGGGAACAGCAAGGCCAACTCCGCTATCGAATTGCTGCGTCGTGCGGGAGCAAGAGAGGCAGCCGGGTTGGGCCTGTCAAAAGCCGCAGAAGCGGCGGCCTAACCACGCTCCGAGAACCACCGTGTCTCCTCATCGGTTCGGTAATTTATTCCCTATTCGCTAACCGCGGCGCATCCAGGACTTAGAGTCCTGCGCCCTTCCTATCACGGACTTAGACCGTCTCACCGTCGGCGACGCGACTGGCACATCAGTTGCACTTCCTGCAATAGCCAACTCTTCGAGGTTGTAGGGCATCCATTTGATGCCTCGTTAGAAGGGAAGCTGGGTTCCTCATGAAAACGAACCGTGTGTGGATCGAGATCGTGATGCTTGCTACGGCGATTGCCTGCGCCCTTGCACTCTTGTTTGCAACTCTAGGGGCGGCTGCTGGGGTCGCCGCGGGTGAAGTATCCGTTCGACAACAGGCGCCTGCAATTAAACAAGTGCCCGCAGCAACGGATCACGCCTACGAAGGCATGGTGACTTGTTCGCGCTGCGGCGCGAAGCATTCTGCCGCACTCGGGCAAACTGCCACGACCTGTATCCGACTCTGTATGCACGGAGGAGCGCAATTCGCTCTGGTCGATGCCGATATGACCTACCTCCTTGATGGCGACTTGAGTGTGTTGAATAAGCTTGCCGGGCGGCGAGCCCACGTTGTGGGGGTGCTCCACGGAAAAACAATCAGCATCTCGTCGGTAGCCGCAACTTAACCCGCAGAGTTGCTTGAGTTAGTTTGAGACGTTTCTGAGGAAGGGAGGTTTTCATGAAAGACTTCTTATTGCGGATGTTGGTGGCTACCGCCGTCACTTTGCTGGCGTTTGCCCTCTCGTCACCAGCTCAAGCACAACAGGCGGATGAGGATCGCGCGCCCGCTGCATCCCGTCAGGCGCAATCCCCTTCAGCGCAATCGCCTCAGCAACACGATGCGTCAGCGGTTCCTTCTGGCGATTCTCAAACCCAAGAAGTGCTGGCCTTCACAGGCCGCGTAATGAAAGAACAGGGCAAGCTCGTACTGAAGGACCCGGTGACCAAGATGAGCTACCAACTAGACGACCAGGCGAAAGCGAAACCTTATGCCGGTAAGCAGGTTAAGATCACCGGAAAGCTTGAGATGGACAGCAACACGATTCACATCGCGGGAATCGAACCCTTGACGTGATGCCTAACTTCCGCCCAGCCGCGCGACGTTCGTCCTGAAAGCGGAGGGTCGGGTATCCTCGGCTCTGTGTTCAGCCAAAAGTGGAAGCGATCATGCCGATCAAAAATACAATTCGTCCTTCTTACGATCTTCCTACCGCGGTCACATTTCTCTTCGCGGGATTGGCCCTCGGCTGGATTATGACACAGCTATTCTCACCGCTGCCGACGGGCTCGGCGCGCCGTTGGTCGGTGTCCAGGCCCATCCCGATTGCGGATGAGGTCTTATTCGAATAGCTTTCCAGAGGCTACCGACTCCCTACAAGGAAACACCTACTTCGATGCGGGTTTCGCGGTATTGTGCTTTCACCCGGAATCCGGCCTAATAGGCGCGGAATTCTTTGAATTCACGTTCAAAAGAAGGTTGGGCGCAATCGAAATGGCCGCCACGCTGACTCCCAATCGCAATCTCTCCGCTATGCCTGCACCTCCCATTACTGCAGACCGATCGGTCCTCAGACGCACCTTCGACCTATGGCCTTATCTATTCATCGCCATTTCCGTGACCGGGCTAACCTATATAGCCCTGACCGCGGCTCGCTAATTTTCGAACGCGGTTGAGCGAGAGATCGGAGATCTGCGGATGACGGCTATCGTCTGCAGTTTTCCTGCCCGGCCAGTTGAACCAGCTCCGTGATTTGACGCGTCCAATCTACGGCATACGCCGGATACTCCGGGAGCGCACGTTCGCGCAAACTTAACTTGTGTCGCAGAGTGCCAGAGATCTGAGCTTGATTCACTACAAAAGGCGGGAGACTTTATGTTGAAATCAAGATTTGCATTGTTATTCATTGTGCTGTGCTGCGGAAGCTGGGCGCTGGCGCAGACCGCTCCAGCAGGGGGAGCGCCTCCGGCGGGCGGCTCCCGAAGTGCGGGACAAACCTCAACGCCCGGTTCTCCAGCCACCCCGCCATCGGGAACGGCAACGCCGCCGGCTAGTCCGGCGACACCACCGGCCAGCACTGCAACGCCTCCGGCTGGAACGGCTACGCCGCCCGCCGGCACCACGCAGCAAACTAGTCCGGGATCGACTTCAACCAGTGGAACTCCGAACACAACGGTGCCGGGTTCGACGACGCCGACTAGCCCCACCCCAGGAAGTACTACGCAGCCGGCAACCGTCAACCCAAACACTCCGAATAACCCTGGCAGTTCGCCCAGCGGCTCTCCATGCGGAACTCTCCCGGGAGCTACGAATTCGACGCCGGGGTCTACGCCGAACCCCGGCTCGTCGAGTTCGAATCCATCGACACCTGGTAGCACAAGTGGCCAAGGCAATAATGGAACGTCGCCTAGCAGTCCTGGGATGAGCCCTACTCCGGGCACTCCATGCCCTCCGGTCGCATCACCCAGCGGAAGCAGCACTTCGCCGCATGCGTGAGTGGAGTAAATCGGAACGTATTAACAGAACTCAAAGCGGGCCCGTCGGGCCCGTTTTTGTTGTTTCGTAAGTTCGCACAGGGCAACAAAACAAAATGATCTCTGATTTGGAGCAATGGCGCAGATCTCTCCCGTCTGTGGGCGGCGCTGCAATCGCTCTGCACTCCAGCAGCACTACCCTGAGAGCCTGCCCAGAACCAGAGCTGACATGCAGACTCTGCGTCCCCCGCAAGGTGAAGATCAGTGAAAGGATTCCGCCAGGGCTGCCTGACGATGCCGCATTCGATGGCTTCCGTTTGGTTGGCCGTGGCATCTGACTGTCATGCACTCGAATACAGATCATTTCCTCGAATACAGTTTGCGCATCCCGCCGGGGCCGGAACCTTTTCCTGTGCAAGAGCCTCCGGACCCTCCGGAGAACCCCGATATGCCTGTGCGCGAACCTGACCCCGAGGATCCCGGTCAGATTTGACGTATCCATCGCAGTTCCTGTACGGGGAACGGGGAATCATCTCGTAGGTGCTCTGGCCAATGCTCAATCCCAAATCACATGAACCAATCCATAGGAGGTGGAAATGTCACATTACGGCACTCTGAAAGAAACCCGCTTCGCAGACGCGAGTGCGGATATTCGCGGCTCTCATCTTTATGGTCTGAATGATGAAAAATTAGGCGAGATCGACGATGTCATCTTCGACCATTCCACCGGAGTTATCCGCTACGTCGTTGTGGATACGGGTGGCTGGCTTACATCCAAAAAATTTATCGTTCCCGCGGACGGGCTGCGCGCCTCAGCGAAGCATACCGACGATTTCGAAGTGAGCCTGATCAAGAACCAGATCGAAAGCTTCCCGCCCTACGACGACTCTGTTCTCGAGTCCGAACGCAAATGGGCCGACTATGAAGGGCGCTATCGTTCGAAATGGGTAGCCGATCCTGTGATGCACCGTGCGGAAACCGACCGCAACATTACTCCTACGACCCAGCAGACACTCGGAAATATCTCGTCCGAACAGGCCGCGGCCGAGGAGCATGGGTACGCGCCTGGGTCCGAAGTTCCCCTGCGCAGCGGGGCACAGAGAGCCGATCTTGTGGCGGCCTCGTCAGTGACCGGGCGAGCCGTGCCGGCGGGAACCGACGCCGTGGTAATCAACAACAGCGCGGTTGGAATAGGTGGCCGCTGGGATACTTTTCAGAGCCGGCTGCGCGAGCGTCGCAAAGAAGCGGTGGCACACTGCGATACTTGCAGCGGCGAATCAGCGGTAAAGCGTGGCTCAGAGAGCGTTGACACGCTGCGCAAGGCAGTCTAGAGGTCCTCGCGCGAAATCGAAGTGTGGAACTTGGGACGGGAAGGCCAATCTCTGCCGTTATGCACCTTGAATCGACTCAATGATTGAGGATGCTTTTCGTTTCTGCCCACAAAAAAGGCGCGCTTAAGCCGGGATTATGGAAACGAAAGTCGCGAGTTCAGCATCTCAGTTTCCTCTTATGATCGTGGGCAATCCAAGAGCAGGCCGAACGATGGCAACCATAGCCATCGCTGTCGTTTTTCTGACCCTGCTGAGCGCCGCATTTGTATGTTGGCGCAAAAGAACAGACCCGCAGAAGGAGCCGCCCTTGCATCCCTCCACCTTAATCGCGGCGCGATGCTACCGGCTGGAACTCGGTGAGACTTTCCACAATTGCGCCAACGCCTTGGCAGCGTCCGACAGTGCGCGCTTCTCCGCGTCGACGTGAGACCCGGAAGCGCTCGTCCCCGAGCGCTGCACGATAGGGGTACGATACCGCGAGATATGACCAGTGACGCCTGCTTGGTAGATGTCACGGACGGCGCATTCGAAAGCACGTTTTAAATTCTTGGCAGGTGGAAGAGGTTGTTCCGCGCTTTTGCTAGGCATGGGAAGCTCAACTTTCTCGTTCTCGGTTTTCAGCAATGTAAAACCGATGCCCGCACGCATCAATACAGCTTTGCCCTCAACCTCAGGCATGCTTTTCCTAGCAACGGCCAAAATATTCTCTAGATATATCAAGTGTAGTTATGCGCTGAGCGGCGTTTGATTCCGGAAGGACACAGGTCCTGAGCGCGCGCAATGCATACAGAGCATCGTCCAGAACGACATCTTCTTCAATGTGGTCAGTCGCGACCGCAAACAATTCTCTGATCCGGGCAAGGATGGCGCTCTCCGCCTCAGCAATGCGCCGTGGAAGTTGATCTCGATCCGTTTCAAACAGCGCCGCATGATAAAGCACATGCCACGCCACGCAAGAATCGGACGTTTTTCCGTCAGTACAGGAGTTGATCATCTGAATCCTCGGAGAAGCCGCATTGGCCAGTTGAGCGCGTGCTGGCGTCCGCGCAGAGTTGTGGGACCGAAGTTGCAACATAAGGTGGGAAGGGATGTCGAAGTATCGGGTGAACTCTGTATTTTGCACAGCCGAAAGGAAAAGCTGTGGAAGGACGCCCTCTGGCGCCCCTCCACCCGCTCGGATCAGGCCGCTCGCCTGGATGCTCCCTTGCTTTGCTTAGACGTCTGCCGGCTCTGCGTTTCTTCGACCGCCTGGCTGGCCTCAGAGTTGATTCGCTCTGCCAACTGCGTCAGCTTGTCATCCGTTTGTTTTTCTTCCTGTAGAGTCTGCTCGATCAGGGATACATGCTCGCTCTGGCCCAGCAAATCGGCGAAAGCACGCACCGTTCCGTAGCCCGCAATCTCGTAGTGCTCCACTCTCTGAGCGGCACCAATCAGGGCAGCATCCATCAGGGCATCCGCATAGCTCTCCCGCATCGTCTCGGAGCCCTCTTTGATGAGTCCCTCCATCCCGAGGCATTTCTTGCCCGTCGGTTTTTCTTCCAGCATCTCGAAAATCTGCTCCAGCCGCGAGACGTGCTCCGATGTTTGCCGCAGGTGATCCTCGAATCCTTGCCGCAACTCGGCATTCGAAGAAGCCTTCGCCATCTTGGGGAGCGCTTTTACCATCTGAGTTTCCGCACTGTAAAGATCCTTCAATTCATCGATGTATAGCTGGCGCAACGATTCCTTTTGCATTATGTTCCTCCTGTCGGTGAGTTCCAGCGGCGAGGCGGACTGCCATTTACTGGATATATTTCGAAAACTATGGGTCCTGTCGATGGCAAGCAATACCCCGGATGCTGTATGAATGTTCGCCCGAGAGAACGTACAAGCCGATCAGGGATTGCCCCGCGCTTCTTAGGGTAGGTGCGGTATTGTTCGCCCGCTTGCAGTCCAAATAAATTGGAAATGGCCAGACTGGGCCCATAAAGTCGAACCCGATTCGGTTGTAGTAACCGCATTCTTCACCTCCGCTCGCAGCCGCCCGGTTCTTCTACTCCTGTTGACTATGCCGAGGTCTACGAATATGAGCATCTCTGTCACAAGGGCGGGGCAGTGTGACCGCATCATGCCGGGTCTTGAAGTGATGCTGGCTGTCTTAGTAGCCGCGGCAATCTCGATACTGACTGCCTGCGGCACGACCACCGCGAAGACTCAGAGTCCCACCCCCCAGCCAAGTGATCCGTCGGTTCCTCCCGTCCCGATTACGTGGTCGCCGCAAACGAGCCCATTGCCGGCTCCCCCGGCGCAGGTTCCGCCGCCCAGCGGTTCGAACGATTTTCCGCTTACAATTTCCAGCCCTAGCGACGGAGGAACGGTGACTTCGCCTGCAACGCTGGTCGCGTCCGCCAGTCCTAAGAACCCGATCTTCTTTATGCGGGTGTATGTCGACCAGCTGGCCGTCTATTTCACTTTTACAAACTCCATCAACACTCAGATTTTCATAGCGCCCGGAACTCACACGTTGGAGGTGATGGCGGAAGATAACCAGGGATACGTGTCGGCGACTATCCTGAACATTACGGTAAGCGCACAATCGCAAACCACAATCAGCGATATTCAGACCTTACCGGGATGGCAGTCCTGCTCCGCAACGTTCCCCGCGGGTTCCGGACGCGATGGACAAATCTGCGCGGCCGGATTGGGAACCGCAGTATCGACGATGACAGAAAATCAATCGTCCCCCGCGATGGATGGAAAATCAGCCAAGTTCTCCATGGGAGGGCCGACTCCGTATTCCAATATGTTGTACTTCAATCCCGTCGCGGGCGGGAATAACGTCAGCCACTTCACCTACGACTTGTACTTCTACATCGACAATCCGGATGCGTCGCAGGCGTTGGAGTTTGATATCAATCAGACCTACGGCGGCAATCGATGGGTATGGGGTTCGGAGTGCAACTTCAACGGCTCGGGAAAGTGGGACATTTGGAACGACCTCACAGGTTGGCAGCCGACCCAGTTCCCCTGCACACCTTTTCCCGCAAACACCTGGATACACCTGGTATGGAACGTGGAGCGGGTCGGGAATCAAGTGCATTACATCAGCCTGACCGTTGGCGATCAGACCTATAACGTCGACACCTACTATCCGAATCAGCCCGACTGGACGCTGGAAGAAATCGACGTCGCGTTTCAAATGGATGGAAATTTTGCGCAACAGCCATACAACGTATGGCTCGATAAGGTAAACCTGACCGCAAACTGAAAGTTCGAGGAGCGCTCTGGGTTTCGCGATTTTGCAGCGACCGCATGTCTGACCGCTCGCGGATGCTGGTCTTTGATTCAATCTTAGCGAGAGGTCGAGATGCGAAGCGAGGAACGCAGCCGCTTGCGGCGATGCGCCCTGATCACTGGTTCGATGCTGTTGACCCTTGTGCTTGGCGTACTGGCTGGGTGCGTGGGCCTGCCTGCGAATGTGGCGAACTGCAGAGTTACCCCGACTCCTCCGTCGAACACTTCGATCGTGCCGCCGGCCGCAGAGCCTCCGCAGGCGGCGCTGTGCGGGTTCCCGTTAACGATTTCAAGCCCGGCAAATGGCGCCAGCGTTCACTCGCCGGTACCCATTGTCGCCACCGCGACGCCGCCGGACCCAATCTACACCATTCGCCTGTACGTAGATGGCTTCGCAGTGCTCTACTCGCCTCTGACCAACATCAACCAATTGATCTGGATGCCCAACGGACAACACACCGTTGAAATCGTCGCCGAGGACACAGCCGGCTACATCGCGACCACTTCGGTGCAGGTGACTGTCGTCGCGCAAGACGCCGGGGCGACCGCGATTCAAAACCGAACCAATTGGGTATCCTGTTCCGCATTGATCGCCGGATCAACCTGCGCGGCCGGTCTGGGCGTGGCCCAATCCACTCTCTCCCTTGATCAATCCACACCGTCGCTCGACGGATCGGCTGCGAAGTTCAGTTTGGCAGGGAAGCAGCCTTACTCTAACGAGCTTTACTGGACTCCCTTAGGCGGCGGCGACAGCGTAAGTCATTTTTCCTACGATCTCTGGTTCTACATCGATAACGGCGACGCGCCGCAGTCGATGGAATTTGACGTCAATCAAGCCTTTGGTGGCACGCGCTGGACCTGGGGAACTCAGTGCGACTTTGACCAAGCTCATCACTGGGATATCTGGGATCCGCTCCACGGCGTGTGGATGCCCACTTCGGTGGCCTGCAATCATTTCCCCTCGAACACATGGATCCACCTGGTATGGAGCCTCGAGCGAGTCGGCGATCAGGTGCACTACATTTCGGTAAGCGTCGCCGATCAGACCTACGCGGTCGACACGTACTACACGGCTCAACCGAATTGGTACCAGGAAGAAATCGACATCGCATTTCAGATGGATGGCAACTATGCGCAGCAACCCTACAACGTCTGGCTCGATGAAGTGAATCTCTTCGCGAACTGATGTTGGGATTCGTTGTGCGGGGTCCGAACTCCGATCATTTCCACAACCTGCAGCAGCGACTCCGCGTCGCCAGTTCCCACCCATATCGCCTTCAAATTCAGTAGTTTGGTATTAGCCCTAGTGATTTGTTTCGAGGGCGTTTTCCAGCCTTTTCCTTTTGACACTCGGGTAGATCCTGTATAAAGTGAACTCACTCCGCTCAGTAATCTCCGCTGAATCCCACGCTCAGACAAGGGACACAAGCGGCCCAGAACGATTCAGGGTGTCCCGCCTGATAGTTGGTGCGATCCCTCTGTTTTGAATGGTTTAGCAGTCTCAGATCACATTCCAACCGGAGAAAAGCCCGAATGAAGAAGCCTGCCATTATTGCTATCCCTATTTGTGTGTTCGTGTTAGCAGCTGCGTCCGCCTTTGCCGGCGTGACCGTGTCGAGTCCAACGAATGGAAGCACAGTGGGCACATCCGTCAATTTCGTGGCGTCGAGTTCCACCTCCTGCTCGAAAGGGGTTGCGTCGATGGGAATCTACCCGACCCCATACCAATTGGCCTATACCGTGAACGGCGCAAACTTGAAGACCAGCCTCAACTTCAATCCCGGAACCTACAACGTTGTCGTAGAGGAGTGGGATTACTGTGGCGGGGCGACAACCAAGACCGTGAGCATCACCGTCAAGACCGGGCAAAGTGCCGTGTACGTCAGCGCACCGGCGAACCACAGCACGGTCGGTTCGCCGACCAACTTTGCTGCTACCGCGACGACCACCTGTTCGCTGGGGGTGGCCTCCATGGGGATCTACACAGGGCCGAATCAACTGGCGTATGTGGCGAATGGCGCCAGCCTCAATACCAATCTGACGCTGAGTGCCGGAACCTACAATGCGACGGTGGAGGAGTGGGATAAGTGCGGTGGCGCTGCGACCACGCCTATTACGATCACGGTGAATTCCTCAGGGCAGACTTTCTGGAATGTCCAAGCTTCAGGCGGGTGGAACGGGTATGCTCAGCAACCGCCGAACTACAGCGATTGCCTTGGCTGCACCCCTAGTGGGCCCGGAACCACCTGGGCCATGTATCAGCACGTCAAGTCGCCTTCGATGTCGGGCAACTCGACTCAATTCAATATTGGCGGGAACATGGATTACTCCGATGTCCTATGGAACAACCACCTGATCGGAGATCTTTCCTCCCAGGGCCTGCCCGATACCAACCACTCGCTCGTGCCCACGCTCCACAACTTCACCTATGATGTTTGGTTTTACAGCAGCAATATTGGATCGTCGGAGGCGCTCGAGTTTGATATCAATCAATTCTTCAACGGCATGGGTTTCACCTGGGGACATGAATGCCGCGTCGAGGACGGAAACGAATGGGATGTCTGGGACACAGTGACTTCTAAGTGGCTTCCTACCGGTATCCCCTGTTACCCTCAGCAAAATGCCTGGAATCACCTGATCCTTAAGGTGCAACGAACTTCGAACAATCAAGAGCTTTACCAGTCGATTACGCTGAACGGACAGACCTACACTCTCAATTGGCAGTATGCACCCTTCTCCGCACCCGGGTGGTGGGGAATCACCGTCAACTACCAGATGGACGGCGATTACAAGCAGACGCCCTACACCGTCTACGTTGACGAGTTGAATGTCAGTTACCAGTGAGTAAGAGCTCGTCGAGAGCCGAAGCGGGATGGCGAAGGGGATCGAACTGCCAAGCTGGCGGGCGGAACAGGCAGGACTGTTCCGCACCGCCGCGTTATTCACGAACCGCCACCATGCGGATTCAATGGCTTTATCAGCAATCATAGCTGAAGGAATCTTGAGCCAGATCTAGGAGCCTAAGAGCCATTGTCTGGAAACTCGATACTGCGCTAATTACCTTTGCTGGGCTCTGCCAACTCTGGGCAAGAGCTTTCCGTCGAGTCACGCACTGCAAATGTTCCTGCGGTGACTTTCAGATTCTTCACGCTCCTGCCGCAGAGCACAAGCAGGAATTTCTGGAAGCCTTGAGCGAGAAGGCTTCATGAGTTCGATCCGTCGAAACCCGTCCGCTTGCGGCTAGATCCGAAGCGTACGAGAGCTTTACGGCAGCAGGTCCTGCGTCGTGATGGCTGGCGCTGTCAATCGTGCGGCAGGATGGCGAACCTTGGAGATTCCATCACAGGCAGTTTCGCAGCCATTCCGGCCGCGACGCCGAAGAGAACTTGATTACATTCTAGTTCTCAGTGTCATTCATGGGATCCACGGCCATACACAAGAATCGGGCAAATAAGACATTGAACTCTTCGGAATGAGTCTGCACCTGCCGTGACCAAACTTCAGCGTTGCCTCACTATGCGCAATTAAAGAGGGCCCCACGGGCTTAATGGATTTTAAAATCGTCCAGAGGCTCCGGATAACGGGCAAAAACTGCGAATATGAAGTATTTGCGCGCTCCATTTCGACCTGCTCCCTCGAGGACAATCAGTTCATGAAGTAATGTTGTGGCTTTTGGCCAGCGATGAACTGGAACATGAGCAGCCCAAAAACCCACCGAATCACCCGTCTAGAGATGCCGATCGCACTCTCGCCCGAGTTCGCCACAACCAACGCGGAATCTCACACAAATATCGCAGTCCAGCCATGAGCATGAAAAATACTTCGCTGCACTACAAGTTGGTGTTTCCAGTAGCCCGCATCCAGAACGAGCGACGGTTTGCGTCTTACGGAAGAAGCAATATGTGAAAGGCGTGAGAGCGGAAGCAGTGCCCCTCTCAGGTCGACCGCCTTTCCTTGCCTTGTATTGGCTGCATATTGGTTTTTGAGGAATAGAACAAGTTTCGACCTTGGGAATAAGTCGAACTGGTATGCAGGCGAGCTCACAAAAGGCGAAAGAACGCGCATACTTCTCAATCCATACCCGGGGCCCAGGACGAATCGTCGCGCCCCAAGCGCGAACGACGGAGGCAGGGGAGATGCAAATAGCTTAGCCGCCAGTTCGCACACCAAGACTACGAACTCTCTCACCATCAGGCTGTCGCCGACGCGCTGCTCGATTTGATTCCAAAGTGCCGTGTCGTGCCCGCGTCGTTTCAGAAAATATCCGATTTCGAAGAAACACGACATTCGGATCCACTGACCGAACAAGTGTTGACACGCATGCACGACCTGAAGCAAGAACGCATCCTCGTCCGTCAGTGCGGGGAAGGCAAATCCGTTCCACTCGTGAGGTTTGGCTCGTTCCACGGCGAATAAGTTCGGGAGATGGCAGTCGGCTGCAAGTCGCCATGCCAGACATCCAGGTGCAACTCAACCGCATGGGGCGCGTCCGCGGAGTATTGTCTGCCGGTTCGCGATGGCGCCTCCGCACTCAGGCATCACAAAGACAAATTCCTGGCTGGAGGTGAACCCTTCGGAATGTAGCCAACTTCGAGCAATACGCGTTGCGCCACCGAGAGGGACTGGGCATCTACCAGATAGTCAAAGTCGCCCTGATGGCGCAAAGGCGCATACGGACAGAACTGGGGAACCAGCGAGAGCCCTTTCAGCACTGCATAGTCCACTCCCCACCTGGTTAAACTCTGCAGTTAAGAGCATCGAATCGCCGGGCCATATCCTCAACGCGACCCTGGTTCGCCGCGAAATTTGTTTCCAGGCGAGACAGGAGTGGAGGTGGGGATCACAGTCTGCCGAATTCGTATCCTTGAGTTTTTGTAAGAAGTAGAAGGCGAGGCCAGTGTCGTCGAGCCACAGAAGGACTCTCTCCCAATCTCGATGGCTGACTCTTTTGAGCGCAGGGACGCCGTCGCCAGGGCTTGAGAAACTCAGGAATTCGACGATGTTGTCGGCCAGAATCACGCTTCACGGCCGCATCTCCGAAGGCTGCCCCAGCAAAGACAAACCTGCTCTGCGAACAATTCACTAGGCCCCCCTTGTTTCCATCTGGCGAACTCGAGCTCTTCGGAAATGGAAAACCAGGACGGCTGTGCGATTGGCGAGCTTCCGCGAATCAATCGGATTTTCCGGCGCGAACGAAGATGGCTTCTCTGATTCTTCGAGCTACGAAGGCGGTCAGCATAAGATGCTGATCGGCCTGACTGAGCCCCATCTCTGGGAATCCAGAGAGAACTCTCCAAACTGCGACCCTGACGAATTCGTCCGCAATCGAAGATCGATCATTTTCGGGTCTGTGGATGCGTTGAAATCAACCTCGTCGGACAACTTAGCTTCGGCACCGGACGAACTTGTCATAAAATGGTCACATTGTTGTCAAAAATAATCAGGACAACCGGGATCTGGAGATCAGTTCAAATTTAGTATGGCGACGTTCCTCTCCGAGTTTTACCCAACCGGATATCGATCCCGAACATCGCTTGATATAGCTTGGATCTGAATGATGGCTTAAGCCATGTCAAGCGGTGATTTGGTGGACGAATTGGCGATGTAAGAAGGCATATGCCTTAATGGGTCTGCCATCCGTGGGAATCTGCCGGTTCTCCACCCTTGAGAAATGCGGCTCGGTTCCACCCAGCACTCGTACTCTCGAAGTCGCCATGTCCCTACCGAAGCCCGTTTTCAGACATGCATCGAGTTCCGCGATGTTTGAGCGCTAACGCTCGCGATCTGGACCGTTCGCAGCCGGTTGGCGCGGATAACTCCAACGCGAGCGAATGCGCTCGCACGCTCGATGAGCTCCTTCGCCCGGAATGCCTCAATCCTCTTTCGAACCCTCCTCAGCCCCACTCTTGCTTATACTCACCGAATCCTCGGAGGCCTTACGACGCTCCTCTAACTTTGCGATCGATTCAAGCGCGCGCAGTTGCAGGTTCAAAAGGCGCGCCAGCTCTGCCGCGATTCTAAGCGTAACTCTGCCCGCATGTACATCCGTGATCAAACGAGCCAGCGCGTCCCGTACTGCCATCGCTTGTCCAACGCCGGCAGGGGATCCAGGCCTTCGGTAACGACTTGATTCTCGCTCCCGCCCCCTTTGCGGCCGAGCTCAGATGCTTTGTTGGGATTGGCGTGAAAAAAGCAAAGGCCGTCAGCAGTTGCGGCGGCGTGGCAGGGGTTGCCGCTCTTGGCAAGCCCCTTACAACAATGGTCAGGTCTGTTTACAACCATGTCTCACTCCTTGGGCCACCGGCCAATCCTGAACCTGGCTGTAAAGGATGGAACAGATTACTGCAGGACAAGACCTCGGAGACGTTACCCGTGCCTGTCCGATCACTCGGCTATCGGAGGAATCTTAAACGCGAGGTTTTTCCGAGGCTGTTCTCCGGCATAGGCAGAGTGCGAGAAACAGACCATTAGTCCGTCGTTCTTCGTGCCCAACCGCCCGAGCATCCGCCGCAGAGACTTTGTACCTTGCTTCCGTATGCGTCGGATCCGGCCATGATGAACGCTTCGCAAATCCGGGCGACACTTTGACCTTCGCGAGCCGCGATTGACTCAACGTCTCTCTTCAAGTCTGAGTTGACCCTGAAAGTCAGACGAGTGTCTTTTTATTGGCGCCATATTAGCATCCCCGCAATTGCGAAATCCTGCCAAAAGCGATTGACTCAATGGGTACAAGTATGTCATCCTTTTGTCATCCATTTGGATGACGCAAGAGGGGGATCCGATGAGATTGAAAAGCGATTTGTCGCGGAAGAATTTATCAGCTGCCAAACGCAAATGGCCGATGCAAATGAACTACCACCAAGCTCAGGCCCTCCGTCTGCTAACGCAGGGCTACCAATTCTCAGTTGTCGGTGGAGACTTGCTTCTCCTTGAAAGCGGCTGGTATGTAACCCACAGCGGTCTGATTCGTTTAGCTGCTCGCCGGCGATGCCCAGGCATTAATGTTCAACCGATTGCCGAATTCCCGGACGCGAGAAATGGTCGGTATGCATTCAAAGCTATTGTTTACAGGTCTCGCACTTGCCAAGGATTTGTCGGCTATGG
>CAWHSR010000030.1:0-273193 GCA_963832015.1 uncultured Acidobacteriaceae bacterium | reverse complement strand
ATTTAGGGACGAGTGCAGCCTCCCGGCGACCGCGCGGTCATTTTTTTTTTCTCGGCTCGCTTCCCCTGCCAGCTGACGTCACACGCAGCCACCGCCTGACCGTTTTTCCCGTGTCCCAACGAGCTGATTCAGTTCTTTTACCAACCGGGCTTTATCCGATGTTTTAAGGGTATAGACTTTATCGCCAACGACCAGAGCGTAGTTCGCACCTTTCTGCACGCAAGTACGAACGCAGTCTGCCGGGGTGATTCCCGCCTTGCTGTGTTTAGCCCCGCACATGGCATCACTAACTTTTCCGGTGACTGTCCGGGTGCCACCTCAGCCATGCCCGGCAAGACAGCCAATCCCGTGCTCAACACCATCGTCGCAATCCACACTTGCAACACTCGCAAACGAGACATAAATCTCCTCCCGTGCGTATGTTGGATGCGTCCGGATCGAAAAACGTATTCGCTTTTTCGTGTTCGAAAACACCCAGCATCGTGGGTCGGGGAAGCCTTGGAGAACCCAGTCCTGTTCGTCCCAGCGGCAGTCGAAGTATTCCTCAAGGAGTTGTTTTCTGCGGGAAAGACGGTAGCATCCGCACATCGGGGAATTATCGCATGGCAGGTCAATTGAAGCACCGGACTTAATTGTCCGATCCGTTAGTCTGAATATTCTTCCAGTTGCTCGCATCCATCAATGCCAGCGACAAGTGCCTGAGGTTTTTCAGAGCTTAAACATGGACAAGCCCGGATCGCATCACGCAATTCCTGATAGCGTTGCCGTTGGGCTTCGTCTTCAACTCGCCAATATTCGATCGGTTCGTCGTAGCCCGGCCCTAGATCACTCACCATGAATACCCCATCTATCACTTTAGCGAAGACCACAGACATTTCATCCACCATGGCGACCTGCATGTCTCCCGGTAAACCTTTCAATGCCGCTTTCAGTTCCCTGACAGTCATATAGTTCCTCCATTCGGAAGATTTGTTTCAGTCTCCTAATACCGAAAAGGCCGAAAAGTCGGTGCTGTGGGCAGCGTGCCTCTCGGTCTCAGGAGCCGCTTCACGGCTGAGGCCGGGCTCGCATTCGGTGTTTCGATCTCTATGCGCAATGGTCCGTGTGGACTTGAGTGGTGACTCGTTCAGTCATTAGCCCGTAGTGCTGCATGAGGCAAATGAGTGTTGGCATCTCGGATTCCGGCACACCAATGAGAGCAACCTCATATTCGCCGTTTCGCTCGATGAAATGAACGGCGTTGATTGCCGTTTCGCTAAATCCACACTGGCGCACAGCATCCCGCAGCAGGTCGTTGAATTCGGCTAGCTGTTGGCGGCTTAGTGGTCCATCAATTAGTTCAATCATTCATATCTCCCGATCACGAAAATCCTGCTCGATCATTACGAACTCGGTAGAGCCGACAGCATTCTTCCTCGGCTCGAAAAACCAAATCTCCTCAATCGCATCGGGGTGAATCACGCCCTCGTATGCCAGCGTACCTTCGGTGCCGAACCGTTCTTTGTCCTCGTCGTCCCGCTTTAAATTCTCACCGAGGTAGCCATCGTCGATTACCAGCATGCATTCGTTCGACGACGGGAGATGCCAAATATCTCCCCAATCTTTTTGTGCGTTAAGCTCGGATACGCAAGCAGGGCAAGTCGCACGTCGTTGGTCTTTACATGAGGACGTGGGGGCTCCAAGCCATAGCCGAATTGCCGTTTGCAGGGACTCGCTCGCCCGAATCGTCGCTGCCGAAAGCCGCAGGAGCCTTCTCTTTGCAGAATTCGCTGACTTCCTGACCGCAGTGTGGGCAAGTAATCATTGGGCACCCCCTGCGCCGCTTGTAAGCTCAGGAGTCTGAACCTCAGTCGGCTCTTGCTTCTCCACCAGTACCGTGAACACGAAGCCGTTGCTCTCTCGGTCGTAGCGGATTGGCTCATCGCCCTCGGCGCAGATGCGGACACGCTTTCCATTCCCAGACTCCTCTACAAGACGTGCAATCTCAGCCGACAGGGCTTTCGCCAGCGTCTTCGGGGCTAAGCCACGGAGTTTATCGGCGGCTTCGCTGACCGGGCGCTCGATGTACTCCTCGATGCGCTCTGGAGTTGGTGCTTGCTCTTTGAACTCTTTCACTGCTGCGTCCAGATTGCCGCCGTTCTGGATGGCTTTCACGAGGTGGTGACCAGCGGAGGCCGTGCCGAGGAGCCGGGCTTCAAGCTCGGTGAGATGTCGAATCCTGTTCTCGCCTTTCTTGCCACCCGTGCGCTTCTTGGTCTGGAACATCTCGGTCTGGAGCCGCTTGCGGTGAATCCATGACCGCACGGTGTTGTAGTTCAGGTCGATGCTCTTGAAATACGTTTCCAGCGTGGGCTTTCCATTCGGGCGGTCTTTTGCCGCAACGCCCTGCATCTTGTAGCGAGTGATGATTGCCTCGCATGCGGGGATGAGAACATCGACTGCATAGGCGTGCGCCTTGGTGTAATGCTGGTAGAACTCGTTGCGGGCGTCCAGCATTTCGTGGTGAAGCTGCTCGTTGTTCAGCTTTGCTTGCAATCGGCCGCATGACGGCGGTACATCGTGATTTCCATTCGGTTCTCCTTTGGGCTCTAACGCCTAATACGGCGAAACAGAGAAATCTCCCGATTCTGGTCGGCACGACCTAGTACAAATCTAGGACAATCGGGGTTGGCTGATATGGAAATCGCCAGTGTTTACGCAGGCAAAAGAATGGCTCCTCAGGTAGGATTCGAACCTACAACCCTCCGGTTAACAGCCGGATGCTCTGCCATTGAGCTACTGAGGAGTGTGGTGTCGAGCTTGGGGCTCGATCTGACTTCTTTATCATAGCATTCCGGGTTGGGGTCTGAAAACACTTCACTGCGCTCTGGTAACCTAGGGCTTTCGAGGTGACTATGGCGGGAGGGGTGCGTTTCGTGATTGTTTTTTCTTCTTTATTCCTGGCGGTGGCGGCGGTCGTGGCGCGCGGCAATCCTCAATCCCCTTCTTCCAACTCTTCTACCTCTTCGCTTCCCAAAACCGACGTGAAGGTCGCGATCGACATGTTTCATGGGGTCAAAGTGCTCGACAACTATCGTTGGCTCGAGGATGGGAACACTCCCGCGACGCGGAAGTGGGTGGAGGAGGAGATGTCATACACCCGCGCTGTGCTTGATCCTCTGTCGGGGCGCGAGGCGATTCATCATCGGCTGACGCAGTTGCTGTCGATCGGAAGCGTGACGCCTCCCATGATCGCAGGTAGACATTATTTCTATACCAAGCGCGAGGGGATGCAGAACCAACCCATCCTTTATGTGCGCGAGGGGCTCAACGGCGAGGACCGCATTCTCGTCGATGCCAACGCGCTCGCGGCGGATGGGACGATTGCGCTCGACTGGTTTCAGCCCAGCGAGAACGGGAAGTATGTGGCTTACGGAACTTCTCCGAGCGGGTCGGAGATGAGCACGCTGCACATCATCGAGACCAAGACTGGCACGGTGCTGCCCGACACCATTGAGCGCACGCGGGCTGCGTCGATCGCATGGAAGCTCGACAACTCTGGGTTTTATTACACGCGCTATCCCAAGAAAGGGGATGTGCCTGCCGGGCAGGAGATGTATAACCGGCATGTCTACTATCACGCGCTGGGGGATGATGCGGCCAACGACGACAAGCTGATTTTTGGCGAAGGGCGAGATGCGGAAGACTGGCCCAGCGTTCATCTTTCGAACGATGGGCACTGGCTTCTGATCAGCGTTTCGCAGGGATGGACCAAGTCTGAACTGTTTCTAATGGATATGAAGAGAGGTACGCCGCCTTCGCGCATCACCACGGGAAAGAATTCTCTGTACGGCGGCGAAGTTTATGACGGCAAACTCTACATCACAACCAATGAAGATGCCCCGCGCAACCGTGTGTTTGTCGCCGACGCCGGGAATTATGATCGTGAGGCGTGGAAGGAACTGATCCCGCAGAGCGATGCCGTTCTGCAAGGCGCCGCGGTCTTCGGTGGCAAGCTGTTTGCGCAGTATGAACAGAATGCTTCGTCACAGCTGAAGCTCTTTGACCTCGACGGCAAGAGGATCAGCGACATCACTCTTCCGGCGATTGGCACTGTGTTTGGATCCGGCGGGCGCTGGGACCGCGATGAAATGTTTTTTGGGTTTCAATCGTTCACGTTTGCGCCGTCGATCTACAGGGTGGATCTGAAGTCGCTTGCGAGCAGCGACACTCGGGGGCTAAAGCCCGCATCCGTGGCGGAATCTGGCGGCACGGCTGAAAGCCGTGCCCTTCCCAAACCCGTTGATCGAATGCATTCTTCGACGATCGAACCTGTTCTCTGGACCAAAGTCGACGCGCCTTCAATCGATCCCTCGGGCTACGACGTCAATCAGGAGTGGTTCAAGTCGAAGGATGGCACGCGCGTCCCCATGTTCGTGGTGCATAAGGAGGGTGTAGCGAAAAACGGGAAGAATCCCACACTGCTCACCGCCTATGGCGGCTTCAATGTGAGCCTGACGCCCAGTTTCAGCCGTACTGCTTATTTATGGATGGAGCACGGCGGCATCTATGCAGTAGCCAACCTGCGCGGTGGGGCCGAGTTCGGCGAAGATTGGCACCGCGCCGGCATGCTCGACAAAAAGCAGAACGTGTTCGACGACATGATCGCCGCCGCCGAGCATCTGATCTCCGAAAAATATACGGACAAGAATCATCTTGCGATCCAGGGCGGCTCGAACGGCGGGCTGCTGATGGGCGCGATGATGACGCAGCGTCCCGACCTGTTCCGCGCAGTAGTGTGCCAGGTGCCGCTGCTCGACATGCTGCACTACCAGGATTTCCAGATCGCGAAATTGTGGATCCCCGAATACGGGACGTCGGAAAACGCCGAGCAGTTCAAGTGGCTCTACGCCTACTCCCCGTATCACCACGTGAAAGCGGGCACGGAGTATCCCGCGATCTTATTCATGACGGCGGATTCCGACACCCGAGTCGATCCCATGCACGCGAAAAAGATGGCCGCACTGATGCAGGCGGAAGCGAAGAACGGAGCGAGTAAGACGCGTCCGATTCTGTTGCGGATTGAGAGCAAGGCGGGGCACGGTGCGGGGAAGCCGGTGACAAAGCAGATTGAGGAATTTACGGATGTGTATTCGTTCTTGTTTTGGCAGTTGGGGGTGAAGCCGTAGATTTTCGTGGGATGAAGCCGTAGGAGTTTTTGTGGAAGGGCGCGGCTTTAGCCGTGCCGTAAGAGCCCGAAATAGGCCTGGGCTTCAGCCCCTGAGGCTCCCACCCTTTCGCGAAGGGTGCGACAGGATGGGGCAGCCGCGCATCGTGTGTTCTCAGCCCAAGGGCGAGCATCCCAGCGTCACCGGCGTTCCGGATGTGATTCTATGTATCTCACCTTTGCCTTCCAGAACTCGCAATCTCGCTCAGTCACTCCGATCTCTCGCGCCACGACATTCGATTCAATCTTCGAATTCTGGAGCAATTTCGAGAAGCTCTCAATGTGGGCGTCACCGCATACAAAAGCCAAGGCGCTGGTGCGGGCTTGAAGACATCACACACGCGACCAACTCTGGTTCTGCTGGTTCTCGCGCTCGCCGGGCTGGCGATGACGGGATTCTCGAGCCAGCATCGCGTCAAGCACGGTCCGAGTGAGCCCGGCGTCTTCGATTACTATCTGCTGGCTCTTTCCTGGTCGCCGGAGTTCTGCCACAGTCATGCCACGAATGCGCAGTGCTCCGGGCATTTTGGCATAGTGGTTCACGGACTATGGCCGCAATTTGTCGACGGGTATCCCGAACACTGTTCGACGCAGCCGGGGCTCGGGGATCCCTCGAGCATGACGGATATCATGCCGGATCCTTCCCTCGTCGCCCATGAATGGGCAACGCATGGAACCTGCAGTGGCCTGGGTGCCGAGGACTATTTCAAACTGGTACGCCGGGCCTTCACCTCGGTCAAGGTTCCGGCACGTCTTGCCGCTCCCGCGCAGATGTTTTCGATGACTCCGCAGGAACTCAAAGAAGAGTTCGTTGCCTCGAACCCGCGCTTGAAGGCAGACGACTTGGCCATCAGTTGCGGGAACAATTACCTTACCGGTGTTTCTGTCTGTCTCTCGAAACAACTCGAGCCAACGGCGTGCCAAGGAGTGCACGACTGCCGGGCGAACTCGATCAGGATCACGCCTGTGCGATGAGATGCGAGCGTGACATGCTTAACCTTCTTGTCGAGTTTGGCGTTCCCCGCACCATTCTTTCCTGTGTCAATCGGGCCTGTGTCAATCAGGCAAGGCGCTTCACGCGATCTTCCCCGAAATTGTTGCCCGTGGGGGCGAACAATCTGCATAGCACGGGCTTGTTTTCTCATTACTGTCTCCTTTCATTTCAGTGGCTTGCGAGGTTTGGTGCGGTTCTTGCTGCCTCTCTACATGTATTGAGAGGAGGCTTAACGATGAGCGCGCTACGAAGTGGAAGTTGGGTGTTGTGGGCGGTGATGGCGATTTCGGCATTGCTGCTGAGTCCCACGGTTTACGCCGGCAATGACGTGATGGGCGAGATTGAGTTTGAGGGAAAAACCAAGGTCGAGAGAACGTCGGGCGTGTGGATCGACGGTGGATACGTGGGATATCTGAAGGAACTCAAAGGATCGAAAAAGGTTCTGCTGCTGCCGGGGGAACATGAGATCCGGGTGAAGCAGAACGGGTATCAGGATTTCGAGCAGCGAGTCGAGGTGCAGCCCGGGAAGAAATATCTGGTGCACGTGCAGATGCAGAAAGCGCTGACGCAGCCGATGCCTGTGGTCACCGCGACGGTGAAGATTGAGGTGAATCCGAACCGGGCGGCCGTCTTTGTTGACGGACAATTTGTGGGACACGTGGGAGAGTTTGAGGGCGCGGGGCGCGGAATGCTGGTTGCGCCGGGCGCGCACAAGATCAGAGTCGCGTTGCCCGGTTATCAGACGTTTGAGACAGAGATCAACGCGCTGGCGAACCAGAAAGTGGAAGTCAAGACGGACCTGGTGAAGAGCAATGCGGGGGTTGAAGATCCGATGCTGAACCCGGCGGGAAGCGATCACGCGGCACCGCCTCCTCCGCCCGAACGTGCGACACCGCCGCCTCCCCCCGATCGGGCGACGCCTCCGCCGCCGCCACCACCTGATCGGGCGCAATCTCCGCAGGGGTGATGGCAGGCGACCTCTTCGGCGGGATGCGGTGAGGTAGGATGGGGCACTCTGCAGGTTTCGTCAGGAGAAGAATTGTGATGGCGAGATTCGGAAGGGTGTTCATCTTTATTGTTGTTGCGGTTGGGCTGGCGCCGGTTTTCGGGCATGCTCAGAACACAGCATCGGCGGAGGCGGGGCAATACAGCGACTGGCGCGCGCGGCTGAACCAGGAACTGCAGTTGATGGGACATCGGAATTGGATTGCGGTGGTGGATTCGGCGTATCCGCTGCAGACCAGCGGCGGCATCGAGACCGTGGAGACCAATGACGATCAACTCGAGGTGGTGAAGATGGTGCTTGCGCAGATCGCCAAGAGCGAGCATGTTCGGCCGGTCGTTTTCACTGACGCGGAGCTGAAGCTGGTTCCTGAGAGTGACGCCAAAGGGATGACTGCGTATCGCGAAGCGCTGGCGACGATTCTAGCAAAGACCGAAGCACAGTCGCTGCCGCATGAGGAGATTATTTCCAAGTTGGATGATGCGGGGAAGACGTTCCACATTCTGGTGCTGAAAACTCGGATGACGATTCCGTACACGTCGGTGTTTATCCGGCTGGAATGCGGGTACTGGAGCGCCGATGCGGAGAAGAGATTGCGCGCCGCAATGGCGGGGCACTGAAGCCGTTTCGTTTATGAGCGCTACACGCCAGATCCCTCCCTTCGCCTGAAGAATGGCTCTGGTCGGGATGACGCTCCCTTTTAATTGCTGGCAGCAGCGCGGGCGGGGGCGCCCGCGCCACATAGTTCTTGCCTGTGTGCGTCTGGTTGCACACAAACGTGATTGTGATCACTCTTTGGTTTGCTGGTCGCTCGATTGAAACGATTTACACCTTTCTCTTCGGGTCCATTTATGCCGGGCTAATTGATTCCTAGTAATGATCTGCTGACGGCGCGTTACTAGAATGATGACGCCCATGAGATCAATGCTCAACGCGCGGGGCTCTTCCCTTCTTCTATTATTCTTGCTGGCGATGCCGGCTTGGGGCGTGGAGCACCCTGGCGTGATTCCTGTTGGCGTCGAATGTTCTTCATGCCACGCGAAGAAGGTCACCGGGAAGTCGGTGCATTCGGCGATGTCGACGCAGTGCACGGTCTGTCATGTGACGAGAACACAAGGAGACATGACAACGCTGAGCCTGGCCATGCCGAAGGAACTGATCTGCTTTGCGTGCCACGAGAAATCCGCGCAACTGCAGCAGCATGTGCCGGTGGTGAAAGGGCAGTGCATAGATTGTCACGATGCGCACAGCAGTGACCATCGCATGCTGTTGCGAACGGCGGCGGGGTCTCCGCCTTCGGCGCTTAAGAAACGGTGACGCGGACCTGGAGTAGAACGGTTTAGTCCTGGGAATGTCGAATCGCGAGGACCTTCGCGCGAAGGTACCTGCGGCGAAACTGTCGCCAGAGTTGGTGGGAATCAATGCGCATGGGGAACGATCGGCCCGCGCTGAGTTGAAAGAGGTCGCGAGTGGAACGAGGACACGAGCATGGAAGCCACCAGATGAACATAAGACAGCACAGCCTCGATGCGATTGGGATGCTGGAGGAGCGGGCTACCAGCGGGCGGAGAACCAGATCGTCGCCAGGTCAGATGCGGCGCGGGAATCGGTGGGTTGGCGGTTTGTGAGGTTCGGTTGCGTAGGATACGAGAGTACTGTGTTTCCCTGAGGGCTCTACTATTTTCCCCCATTCTTCTTTGGCAGCGCGAGCGTGACGTGGCGGTGGGCGGCTCATTCATCTGTTGTGTAGCACACGAAAAATCCGTTTACCCTTTGGGGCGGATTGCATCCAAACGACGCGCACTCCTGTAAACCACGCGCGCTCGGAGCGTTCGCTTGGACTACCGTTTCCTCGATATTCGCAGAACACTGTTGGGGATGTTCGTTGCTTCCCTGCTTTCCGCCACTGCCGTTTGCCAAGCATCCGGCTTCGGACCCACGCTACCTCCGGACGATCCGTCAACGAGTATGGTTGCGATGCCGACATTTCAGGCGGGAGAGTTTAATACGGATGCGTCGACACCCAGCATTGAACTGGATACTCAGCATCAGCACGGAATCGTGAGAAGGTCTGTCAGCCGTACACTGGACGACCAGAAGGAAATCTACAAAGCTCCATTCAAACTGTCGAACCTGCGGTGGGACGCACTGGTGCTGGCACCGACGGCAGTTTTCCTGGTCACCGACCGGCACATTGAGAACAGTCTGCCGGGCGGGCATTACACGTTTTATCAAAATGCATCGGACATTGCGATTGGAGGGCTGGCGGCGACGCTGACCGGGGTTTGGATCTATGGGATCAAAGGCGACCATCCTCATGCCAGAGAGACGGGGAACCTGGAGTTGGAAACGCTAGTCAACACATTTCTAATCTATGCGCCAATGCAATACATCGCGGGGCGACAGCGTCCGGGTGAAGGCAACGGGCACGGAGACTTCTGGAAGCATCGCGCGCTGAACACGTCGTTTCCAGGCGGACACGCGATGTTCACGTGGGCGATGGCGACGGTGGTGGCGCAGGAGTATCCGAAGCCGTGGGTGCAGGTGTTGAACTATACGGCCGCGTTCACAGTAACCATGACCCGCTTCCTGGCACGCGATCATTGGGCATCGGATATGTGGGTTGGATCCGCCCTTGGGATCGCCGTCGGCACACACGTGTTTCATGCCCATTGCGATCCGGAGTTGAGCGCTTCATGCATGCGGCATCACGAGAAGATGCTGAAGCGGAAGATGCATCTGGCAAAGTCGCCGCTGTACGCTTGGCCGAACGCGAAGCCAACCGAAGACTACGCGAGCGGGCGTCCAATTTCCCAGTGATGTCCGAAGGGGTCGACGACGCGGCCCAGGCGCCAGCCGTGTTCCTCGGTGACCGCATAGACTTGGAACGCGCCGGCGGCCATAGCACGAGCGAAGACGGCATCGGGATCAGCGACCGTTAAGATGATGCGAACCGAACTGCCGTTGAGAGTCTGAGGACTGAAGTTGCCATGGATGGGCGACTCGTCGCTCATCCAAAACTCGGCTCCACCCACGGAAAGACGAGCCACCACGCTGCCGCCGTCCTCCATGAGAAACAACTCCGTTGCGCCAAAGGCGGATTTGTAGAACTCCAGGGCACGGGCGCCGTTGCGAACGGAAAGCCAGGGAGCGATGGTGGTAGGGATGGCGGGAGAGGTCATAGCAGGATTCTCCGGACATCTAGATTACTCTCGCGATTGAGCTCGCTTCAAACCCTCGAGGTCGATCTCGTTCTTTTGCAGCATTGGTTGCGTAGCGGGGGAAACGCCCATCGTCCAGAAAACGATGCCAGCTGGGGCGCGAACTTGTCGTGGTAGAATCCTCGGACTTGCAGCGGACCTCGCTTTGCGAAGGCTTGTCCGGCGCTGAACCTCTACCCGGAGGCACCCTGATGAAGTCCCGTTCCCTTCCCTTTCCTAAGTTTTGCGGTCTTCGCCGCGCTAGGTCTGACGCGGCAGGGAGCGGGCAGCCAATGAATCGTCCCCGGTACACGCGAAGAGATTTTCCCCTGCGCCTAGCGGCCATCCTGCCCCTTTTCGGAATCGCGGAAAGCGCGTTCAGCCTGGGTGCGCACACGGACCGGAATGGCATTTCGAACGCGTGTGAATGCATCCATCAGGAGGTTGCTTTCAAGGTACCGCGGAAGAGGGTCTATGACGCCCTGACCCAGGAGAAGCAGTTCCGCCAGGTAACCGATTTGGTGATGAAGGGCGCCTCGGCGGAGATTAGCCCGGAAGTGGGCGGGGCGTTCTCCATTTTTGGAGGAATGATCTTAGGGCGAAACCTCGAACTGGTTCTCGATGAGAGGATCGTGCAGGCGTGGCGCGAGAAGGATTGGGATTCAGGTCTTTACTCGATTGTGAGATTCCAACTCAACGACCAAGGAGCGGAGACGAAGCTGGTTTTTGATCACACAGGTTTCCCGAAAGGTGCGGCGGCGCACCTCGCGCCGGGGTGGTGGACGCACTATTGGGAACCTCTGCAGAAATACCTGGGGTGAGGTCATTGGGTGCTGCCAACGCAGACTCCCAAGTACCTTCAGGGGCCTGCCGTATGGGATTAGGCAGCGGAGCCGCGTTTCGAGCGAGCAGCGTCGGCTTCCCGTAATCGCTTGGCATGTTCATGGAGTGCTTCTCGAAGCTCCTGAATCACTTGTTCCAGCTGGTCGGCATCACGGGTGCCTAGCGCCTTCGTTACAATGGTTTCAATTCGGTCGGCCAGGCGTCGGTTCGCGGGGGGCATACATATACCTCCTATCGAACCTCCAGCATATCTCCCTCGGGGGCAGTTCGGAAAAAGAAAGTGGTTTTGTTCCAGAAACCGGAATTGAAATGGCCTCAGCTGCAGTTGTTTGGCTTCGCTTCTTGTCAATTGCTGGAATCAATTGCTAATCACGCCATTGCGTTCAAAACCCGACCCGCAAATATCCTCAGTCACTGGCCCGCTGTCTTCTTTACTTGTGGAATCGGGGTGGTAACTGACGGCTTAGTACACGTTCGTAATTTGAAAGTAATTGGCCCTGTAGTCAGAATCGATTTGCCCACCACTTCGAAGTCCATCACCGGTGTCTTCCTGCCTGGAAGGAGCCGCGCGGACGGCAATTCACTCTGGCCGGAGCCGAACGTCAAGCACACGTTTCTCGCAAACACGAAGTTGGGGACGAAATGGAACAAATATCAGCAGTAGCGCGTCACGTCCAAAGCACGCGACGATGGCCGCGTCATCAGGTCGATTTGCCGGTTCGCATTATCGCGCTAAACGGGATTCTAACCACCCCGGTCACGGCTCGTGGCAGCGAAATAAGCAGGGCGGGAATGGCGCTGTACTCCCCGGTTGCTCTCAACCCGGGCGATTTGATGCACCTTCAATTTCCAACGCCCACGCCTTCGCCGCGCGTCAAAGCGGTGGTTCGTAATCGTACTGGCGACTGTCTGGGCCTGGAATTCCTCACCCAACTTCCTCCAGACAATGAGGCAATTGATCGATCAAAGTTCCTCTCCAGTTCAGTCCTGGGTGGCTCGCTAGAATCAGGGAAATCCGTGCACGTTTCATGCAGCCCACAAACTCTCTTCGCTGGACTGCGTCGAAAGCAGGAAGAACTGAGGCAGGTGCAAAGGGAGATCGAAGCCCTGAACATGGCGATCCTGCTGCTCGCTGATGATGATAGAGAATTCTCCAAGGCCATTTCAGTCATCGACGTGATTCCCCACGCTTCACGAGAATGAACGGCTCGCCGCACTCGGAACATTGGACGGTCTGAAAATCGATGTCGCGAATCCTGTTCTTCCGAGGCACACGGGAGACTGTCCATCTAGAATCCTAGCCCCGCGCTTTGTGGAACCGGAGTCCTGAACGTGGACTCCTCGACTTTGATACTACCCTGGACACCCGGCGGATAGGCTCGCAGGCCTGGCGAGTCTTTGTGTGGACCGCCCGGCAGTGGAGGATATAAAAA
Source organism: uncultured Acidobacteriaceae bacterium (assembly GCA_963832015.1). GTDB lineage: Bacteria > Acidobacteriota > Terriglobia > Terriglobales > Acidobacteriaceae > Sulfotelmatobacter. Next base: position 260,514 of record CAWHSR010000030.1, on the reverse strand, counting down.
GGACGCTATAAAATCGATTCTTTAACCAATATGGGAAGGCGGGGGAGCATCCCGGCTGAATAGGTTTGACCGGGGGTATGCAACGTGCTATAAATGCCCGTTTTGCTCTGGTATGCCGGGGGTGGAGACTTGTGTCTCTGTCCGAGATTTAGTGGCATAGCTTTCTTAACTAAAATCCAGCGCGAACTCCGACGCGGCCAAGCTCCAACACTCTTCAGGTTTTGCGGTGGAAGCGTGTTCGGAATTCCGGAACAGATATCCAAGCCTCGAATGGGCGTGCTCACGGTGGTGTGATGGAACCGTGGATCGCGAGGCGGGAGACTGCTTCCCGGCGGAGTTTTTACGTTATTCATCCTTAAAACCGTACTCTTCCGGAGGATTTATTTATGTGCACATGGCTCGCCACTGCTGCGTGCTTTACACGCCGCATGGGCACGAAACTCTCGGCTGTTGCAGCGCTGCTGACCGTCGGCGCCGCTTCCGCCTTCGCTCAACCTGCTGGCGAAGGGGGCGAAGCCTCCCTGAAACTGCCCGACCTTTCGCAGGTCAGCTTCTTCAATGGCGCGATCGATGGCCACAAGCTGCTACTGATTGGGATCCTGTTCTGCCTGTTCGGGCTGGGCTTTGGCATGACGATCTTCATGCGGTTGAGAAACCTGCCAGTGCACCGGTCGATGCGCGAGATCTCGGAACTCATCTACGAGACTTGCAAGACGTACCTGGTAACGCAGGGCAAATTCATCCTGCTGCTGTGGGCGTTCATTGCGGTGATTATTGCGGCTTACTTTGGCTGGCTGTCGCCGGTGCCGGGAAAGTCGGTGGGACTGACGCTGCCGATTATTCTTGGATTCAGCCTAGTTGGCATCGCGGGCAGTTATGGTGTGGCTTGGTTCGGGATTCGGGTGAACACGTTCGCGAATTCGCGGACGGCGTTCGCTTCCCTGCCCGGCAAACCGTATCCGGTGTACCAGATTCCGCTGGAGGCGGGGATGAGCATCGGGATGATGCTGATCAGCGTGGAACTGCTGATCATGCTGTTCATTCTGTTGTTCATTCCGGGCGACTATGCGGGACCGTGCTTCATTGGATTCGCGATTGGCGAGTCGCTGGGCGCGGCGGCGCTGCGTATTGCAGGCGGCATATTCACGAAGATCGCCGACATTGGGTCGGACTTGATGAAGATTGTGTTCAAGATTAAGGAAGACGACGCGCGCAATCCGGGTGTGATTGCCGATTGCACGGGCGACAACGCGGGCGACTCGGTTGGGCCCTCGGCCGACGGATTTGAAACGTATGGCGTGACGGGCGTGGCGCTGATCACGTTCATCTTGCTGGGCGTGAAAGAACCGACTTTGCAGGTGCAGCTGCTGGTGTGGATTTTTGTGATGCGCGTGATGATGCTCGTGTCGAGCGCGTTGTCGTACTTCCTGAATGGCGCAATTGCCAAAGCGAAGTATGGCTCGGCGAATGAGATGAACTTCGAGGCACCGCTGACTTCGCTGGTGTGGCTGACTTCGATTATCTCTATCGGCATCACGTATCTGATTTCGTACTTCGTCATTCCGGAACTCGGCGCGGACGGGACGCAGTGGTGGAAGCTGGCCACGATTATTTCGTGCGGCACGCTGGCTGGAGCGTTGATCCCGGAACTGGTGAAGGTGTTCACCTCGACTGAGTCTCGGCACGTGAGAGAAGTGGTGGTATCGGCGCAGGAAGGCGGCGCGTCGCTGGGCATTCTGTCGGGATTCGTGGCGGGAAATTTCTCTGGCTACTATCTCGGGCTGGCGATGATGATGTTGATGGCGATTGCCTATTACATGAGCACGATGGGACTTGCGGTGGCGGCGGGAATGCTGGCTCCGGCGGTGTTCGCGTTTGGGCTGGTGGCGTTTGGGTTCCTGGGCATGGGGCCGGTGACGATTGCCGTCGACTCCTATGGTCCGGTTACGGACAATGCGCAGTCGGTGTACGAACTTTCCTTGATTGAGTCCGTGCCGAATGTGCAGGCGGAGATCAAGAAAGATTTCAACCTGAGCGTGGATTTCGAGCGCGCGAAGCACTTGCTCGAGGCCAACGACGGAGCTGGAAATACGTTCAAGGCCACGGCGAAGCCGGTGCTCATCGGCACGGCCGTGGTGGGCGCGACGACCATGATTTTCTCCATCATCATGGCGTTGACCAACGGGCTGGCCTCAAACCTGGACAAGTTGTCACTGCTGTACGCGCCGTTTTTCCTGGGACTGATTACGGGCGGTGCAATGATTTACTGGTTCACCGGTGCCTCGACACAGGCGGTAACGACGGGAGCTTACCGCGCAGTCGAGTTCATTAAAGCGAACATCAAACTCGAAGGCGTGGAGAAAGCTTCGGTTGCCGACAGCAAGAAGGTAGTGGCAATCTGCACGAAGTATGCGCAGAAAGGCATGCTGAACATCTTTATTGCGGTCTTCTTCGGGACGCTGGCGTTCGCATTTGTTGATCCGTTCTTCTTCGTGGGCTACCTGATCTCGATTGCAATCTTCGGTCTCTACCAGGCGATCTTTATGGCCAACGCGGGCGCGGCCTGGGACAACGCTAAGAAGATTGTGGAAGTCGAAATGAAGCAGAAGGGCACCCCGCTGCACGACGCAACGGTGATTGGCGATACGGTGGGCGATCCGTTCAAAGACACGTCGTCAGTGGCGCTGAATCCGGTCATCAAGTTCACGACCCTGTTCGGGCTGCTGGCCGTGGAACTAGCCGTGAAGTTGGCGAGCGATTCGGGCACGACGCTGACGCGAGTGCTGGCCGCGGCATTCTTCGCGGTGTCGTTTACCTTCGTGTACCGGTCGTTTTACGGGATGCGGATCAAGCAGGGCGGAGAGTAGGAAACAGAAAGAAGACCAATAAAAACGCCATCCCGAGTAAATCGGGATGGCGTTTTTATTTTGGGCTTCTAGAACCTTGGGAACAGCCCTTTCGGTAAGCTCAGGACGCGAAGGCGGCTGTCCCTCCATGATTCGTTAGAGCAACTGCTTCATTTTTGATTTCACGCCGTGAGCAAGTTTTTCGATCTGCTCAGCTTTCTTGATGGCGTCCATCGACATGACGCCTTGGCCCGACTTCTCGAGATAGTCTTTCAGTTCGGAGGTGAGCTGAAACAACTTTTCGGTGTCGCGCCGGATCTCGGCCTGGCGCTGCAGGTTAGCGGCTTGAGCTTGGGATTTCTGAACGTCGTCGCCGGGGGTAAGGGGCACATTTCCGCCGGGGCCCTGCGAGACGGAAGATGGATAGCGGGGCACTTGCGCGGAAGCGATACGAGGAGCACCCACCAGCGCGAGAAATAGCAGGGTGAATGCGATTGACTGCGGCATGACGAGCCTCCAACGGCCAACAACCCAGAGGCGCGATTCGAAGCGCCGGAGGGATGAACTCACCCGGCATTATGGCGCGGCGGGGGCGAAGAGACAATCCGATTCTCTCGCGGGTGAGTCCCGTGGATCACGGTGGGTGCCATAAAGTACAGAAGCGCGACTGCCCTTATTCGACTTCAAGGGCGAGTCGCGCTCGCAGGTTTGGGCTCCGCTGGCAGTCGGGACCTGGCACTGTTAGCGGCGGTCCCAGTCCAGTTCGCGGCGATCGCGACTTACGTCGCGGTACTCACGACGCAGTTCGCGGCGCTCATGGCGCGCGGCGGCATAGTTTCCGTGATACAGATCGCTGCGCAACTCGCGGCGATCGTGGTCGATCTTCGCCTGGTCGTGGCGGATGTCGCGGTGCACGCCTCGGTCACCATCCCAGGCCAGCGCAGGGGCCACACCTATTCCGACTAACAAGAGAATCCCAGCAATCGCGCGTTTCATAAGTTGTCCTCCGACCGCAATTCGCGGCTAGTGGATAAAACACGTGACGCGAGGAGGAGTTTCGGTATGGGAAGAGGCGCGAACGTTCGACAAAAGGGCAACCTTTTTCAGGGAGCGGACATCGGTGCCGAGATTTTCCGCGTCTGTTGCCGACCGTTGAGATCGCAACTTACAGCGCTGGAAGAATCGGCGCTTGCCCCGGCGCGGGCGAAGCCATCGGCCAACTGGTGAGCCTTCTGGCGCCAGGTTTGACGTCGCAAGCGATTCGCATTTTTCGTAAGCCAGCAGTCCGCAACGATCAGGACGCTATGCGAGGCGGACAATTGTTTCTGAGGGGGAGGATTTTTCAACTACGATGATCGCGCCGCACAGAGGTAAGCAAGCTGCGGAAAGATTGGGATGACCGCTAGGACTGGCCTGTTTAGTTCGGACCCTTCATTTTCTCTTTGACGCTGTGGGCCAGTTTTTCGATCTCCTCGGCCTTTTTGACCACATCGAGGGAGAGCACGTTTTCGTCGGACTTGTCCACGAAATCTTTCAGTTCGACGGATAACTTCAATAACTTGTCGGTGTCGTGCTTGAGGGAGGCGACGCGTTCTTTGACGGCCTTCTTGGCCATGTCGCTTTCGATGCGGGCGCGGGCGTCGTCTCCATCCGCCATGGGCGGGTTGACGTCATGGGCTGAGGGCGGGCTCGACTGGCGAGTCTGGGCAGTGCCGGGGAGAGAGAGGAGGAAGAGGAAGGCTATCCCTAAGTAGAGTCTGGATCGCACGAGAACCTCGCAGAGAGTGTGGATGCGCGCTGCTCCTTGAAATTATACGTCCGACAAAAAAGAATTCACCACTGAGGACGCGGAGGACACAGAGGTACGGTCGAGAGCCGGGAATTCACTGAGGGTACGAACTCAGACCGAAGGAAAGCAAAAAGCCAGAGCCGTAGCCCTGGCTTTTGCGATCTGAAAAGACAACTACAGCGCGCTCATGTTGGCGAGGAATTCGCTGTTCCCGCGGGTCTTGCTGAGCTTGTCAATTAGCAGTTCCATGGCTTCCACAGGAGATAACGGATTCAGGACCTTTCGAAGAACCCAGATGCGCGAGAGATCTTCTTTCGGGATGAGGAGTTCTTCTTTGCGGGTGCCGGAGCGCTGAATGTCGATGGCCGGGAAGACGCGCTTGTCGACGAGCTTGCGCTCGAGGATGATTTCGCTGTTGCCCGTACCTTTGAACTCTTCGAAGATGACGTCGTCCATGCGGGAGCCGGTGTCGATCAGGGCGGTAGCGATGATGGTCAGCGAGCCCCCTTCTTCGATGTTGCGGGCGGAGCCGAAAAAGCGCTTCGGGCGCTGCAACGCGTTGGAGTCGACGCCGCCAGAGAGCACTTTGCCGGAGGGCGGAACGATTGTGTTGTAGGCGCGAGCGAGACGAGTGATTGAGTCGAGCAGGATCACGACGTCGCGCTTGTGCTCGACGAGGCGCTTGGCTTTTTCGATCACCATTTCGGCGACCTGGACGTGGCGTGCAGCGGGTTCGTCGAAGGTCGAAGAGATGACTTCGCCTTTGACCGAGCGCTGCATGTCGGTGACTTCTTCCGGGCGCTCGTCAATCAGCAGAACCATCAAAACAACTTCGGGATGATTCGTAGTGATCGAGTTGGCGACGTTTTGCAGCAGCATGGTTTTGCCGGCGCGGGGCGGGGAGACGATGAGGCCGCGTTGTCCCTTGCCCAGGGGCGTGAGCAAATCCATGACGCGGGCGCTGGCGTTCTCGCGGGTGGTCTCGAGTTTGAGGCGCTCCTGCGGATACAGCGGCGTCAGGTTGTCGAACAGGATCTTGTTGCGGGCTTCATCCGGCGACTCGAAGTTGACGGCTTCAATCTTGACGAGCGCGAAATATTTTTCGCCCTCGTGCGGGGGACGAACCTGGCCGCTGATAGTGTCGCCGGTCTTGAGATCGAATTTGCGGATCTGGGAAGGCGAGACGTAGATGTCGTCGGGGCCGGGGAGATAGTTGTAATCGGGAGAGCGGAGAAAACCGTAGCCATCGGGCAGGATTTCGAGTACGCCTTCAGCGAAAATGTGTCCTTCTTTTTCGCTTTGCGCCTGCAGGATCTTGAAGATCAGGTCCTGTTTGCGCATACCGCTGGCACCGGGCAGGTCCAAGGTCCTTGCAATCTTGGTCAGCTCGGTGATGTTCTTTTCTTTCAGTTCAGCGATGGTCATGATTCACCTAAACCCGTGCACTAGTGCGTATTCGGTAGTGTCAACGGGAGATTTTTCAAAAGGAGGGGACGCAGGGAAGACGCAAATACCACCAGGCAGGAAGGCGGGGCTGGGTTAAGCAGCCCGCCGTTGTGCCTCAGCAAAATTCTCTGGTTCCGACAAAACTTCTTGCCGATCCGAGCCAGCGATACGGTCCAACACACCGTTCATTGTTTCCTGGATTCTGGTGCTGGGCCGGTGGAACTTCCGCGTGGCCTTGGAGGCAAGCTGACAAAGCATATACCGGTTTCGCAGAGTCTGTAAAGCATCAAACACACGATCAGAGCGCATGAGCGTTCATTCTCCTTACTTTATGATTGTGGCCTTCCGCATTCGTCCTTTGCCAGGGAGGGTGACCGGAACCCCAGAGTGCGCCCTAAGTCACTGATTCCTAGTAGGTTGTAAAGGAGTTAGCGTAAAAACTCACCTTTTGAATAGATGCTTGACAGGACCCCGAAGATGCTCGATTTTCTGGGCTGGCTTCGCGGGCGCAGAGTGACTTGAAAACTGCCGAGAAGCTTCCGGATGTCCTAGAACTCGTTAATGTAGCTGCAAGAGGGGGAGAGGTCAAGTAATTATTTGAAGGCTATGTGTAAAAGCTGGTAAAGACGCCCGGAAGTTGACCTCGTGATGCATATCGGCTGGTGAACCAATGGTTGGATCGCGATCCACAAGTCTCATAAGACATTCTATTAAAACGAGTTAGTAGGGGCGATTCCGTGTATGAAGGGGATCACGGTTTGCTCATTTTTTCGATCTCTGCGGCAGGTGTTTGAGGGCCCAGAACCTGACGTAAGGCTTCCTCCAGTACTTCGTCTCTGCCTGCTCGGATTCCGGCGGTGGTCGGAGCGACTTTCACGTTGGGTACGATGCCGATTTGCTGGGTGGGAGCTTTGTCGGGATAGAACACGCCTATGCCGCTGATCATGGTGTGAAGGCCTCCGGGCAATGCGAAGGGGGAGACGTTGCCGTCGGCTCCGGAGGTGGTACCGCCCACGACGACGGCACCGGGGGCGACTCGGAACGCCATGGCGGTGTACTCGGCCTGGCTCATCGAGGTCTCGTCGACCAGGATCACTACCTTGCCGTTGTAGTGGGGCTTCTGTGGCTGCAGCGATTCTGTGGCTCCCCAGTGGAAGGTGCCGGGATTGGCTAGATCGGCTTCGGTGAACCTGACGAATGGAGTTTCATGGTCGACGAGAAGAGATCCCAGCGCAAATACCATAAAGGAGGAGGGGTAATTGCGGACGTCGATGACGAGTCCTTTGGTACCGGCGGCCTGCTGGATGTAGCTGGCTGCGTCGGCGTCTTTCACCGAGGAGAGCTTGAGATAGGCGACGTCCTTCGAGAGCAGGCGAAAAGTGGGGCCGGGCAAGTCGTGGAAGCCGGGACTGAAATCGTTGATCGCGAGAGACACGCGCTTCGTCGTGATTGTGAGAGCGTCGGCGCCACGGTGAATGCCGATTTTGGTATCGCCGCAATCTCCGCGCGTCAAGTAGCGGCCTAGATCGCGAAGGCGTGCCGCTTCGTTGGAGGCTGAGTAGTAGGGCGACCACTGTGCAATCAGTTTGGCGATCGGAACGCCATCGAGTTCACTGATGACATCGCCGAGTTGCAAGTCGCCAACGCTGTTCGCTTCGGATGTTGAAAAGCCACCGATGACGGGTTGGTTTTCAACGAAACGCACATTGACCGGAATCTGGCATTTGCCGACCGGAGGCCGGGCCTGCAGCGAACTCCAGATGTTGGCGTGGCCGTCTTTAGCCTTGGCCAACAGCGCCATCACCTCGCGCTGGTAGTCTTCAGAACTCTTTGCCAAAGCGAATCGCGGTATGAATTCGGCGAGAACGACGTCCCAGTCCTCGCCCACGATGTCGCGATTGGGGGACCAGTATTCGACGATATTCCAGAAGCGATACAGGCTGAGAAGTTGAAAGCCGGGATCGGGGAACTTCAGAGTTGGGTAGCCCAACTCGTGGTCGAACTTAGGATTGCCAACCTCCGGGAGCTTCGAGACGTAGAACTGTTTGTCTGGCAGGTGCTTGTCGCGAATCGACTGCAGGGTCAGGCTCAGTGAGCTGAGCGATATTTTGTTTGCGATCCAATCGAGATCTGGTTTGAAGTAGAGATCCTTCTCATCCAGCTTGGCGCAGGGCTGGCACGGGGAGACGGGGCCCAGACTGTCGATCCACTGTTGCAGGGCGGCGTTTGCGGCGACGCGATCTGGCGCGGCCAGAATTTTGGGTAACACGCGGAAGAGATCGTAGTCCCAATGGCGATCGCCGGACGTCACCTTGGGATGGTAATACTTGAGAAATCCCCAGACTTTGCCGAGCGTGACCAGGTTGTCGATTTGAATTCTGGTGAGCGTGCTGATGCTGATGCCGGAGCCGGCGTCGAACTCGTGATCAGTATCGAGGACGGTGGTTGGCCGATCGGCCCGGGGTGCGTCCCAGACGGGTTTGCCATCGACGAGGAGTTGAAGGTCGTCCGCCCAGGCTTTACCTGTGCCGGCCACGAGGACGCCGAAGTAGAGTTGTCTGCCTTCGGGATGCACGGGCAGCGTGATGGAATACTCTCTCCAGTCGGTCGTTCCTTTGAGCTGCCGGGCCTGCATATTGTCGAAGGCCAGGGCGGGTGATTCTCCGTCCTCGCGCATCCACAGGCCTACGAAATCGCTCACGTCTTCGGTGCGCAAGAAGCCGCGGAACTCAATCGTGTTACCTGCGAAGTCGATGGGAATGGACTTGGTGATGCTGGAGAAGGTGCTGGGACTGTCGGGATGGCGTTCCAGGCGCGCGGACCATCGACCGCCGTGGAGAAACTTATCGTCGGCGAAGAGGGTACCGGGAGGACCGCCGCTCCAGCCGCCGGGCACGCCGCCGACGGGCTCGGCTTCAAAGGCCAGCGCGGCTGCCAGAGCGGTATGGTCGCTGGCCTTGGCTGCGGTCTTTTCCTGGGCGTGACCTAGCAGCGTCAGAGTTGTGAGCAGCGCGAGCAGGTACCGTGGCATCGGGAAATGATAATCCTGGATCGGTGAAGATTCGGAAGGAAATTCTGGTATTGGCGCGGGCTCTGGCGTCTGCGTGCAGCTTCCAGCGCAGCTGGCTAATGAGCCCGGTTCAGGTGCCGCAGGGGCTAAAAGAGTGTGCGTGAGAACTGGTGTCGTCCCTTCGGGACTCGCTCTCTTTTCCTACCCTTCCCGGCACTTACGTGCCGGGCGATCACATGCCGCCGCTTCGCGGCTGGATTTTGGTGCTGTTTGTTCCACCGTTCTCCCAGAAATCCGGTTCTCACGCACTCTGTTAAAGCCCTACCAGAAAGGAGCCGCTTGATCGCAGCGCTGGAAGCGCTGCGCCACCCAAAGGCACGTTTTCCAGAGGCTCCAGTTCAGTTCAAGTTCATCCGCCACCGTCGGGCGTGATTGGAATCACAGACCGGTCAAACCTGCGCCGATACCGTTAAGGTGGATCGTTTTCATAGACTGTGAGGACTTTTTCGATGAGTATTTCTTCCCCGACCACTACGCGCGTTTTGAACTCCCAACTTGAAAGCAAGATTATGAGCGCCGAAGAGGCGGCGGCGTTGATTCGGTCCGGCGACCAGATTGGCATGAGTGGATTTACGGGGTCGGGATATCCGAAGACGGTGCCGATTGAACTGGCGCATCGCATTGCCGACGCGCACTTTCACGGTCAGAAGTTTCAGGTGAGCGTCTTCACCGGAGCTTCTACGGGGCCGGAACTTGACGGAGCGCTCGCCCTGGCGGGAGGGATTCATCTGCGGCTTCCCTACCAGTCGGATCCGGAGACGCGGAAGCGGATCAATGCGGGCGAGATGGATTACATGGATATTCACCTGAGCCATGTGGCCCAGTTTGTGGAGTATGGATTTCTGGGCAAGATGGATGTGGCGCTGATCGAGGTGGCGGCAATTCTCGAAGATGGACGGGTGGTGCCGAGTTCGTCCATTGGCAATAACAAGACGTGGATCGACTGCGCGGAGCGGATCATTCTTGAGGTGAACTCGTGGCAGCCGATGGCGCTCGAGGGAATGCACGATATTTACTACGGTCTGGAGCCGCCTCCGAATCGCAGGCCGATTCCGTTGGTGAGACCGGGCGATCGGATCGGGACACCCTATCTCAAGATTCCCGCCGAGAAGATTGCCGGGATCGTGCTGACCGATTCGCCGGACCGCAATAGCGCGTTCAAGACTCCGGACGAGGCTTCGAAGCGCATCGCCGGGCACATCCTGGAGTTCCTGAGCTGGGAAGTGAAGAAGGGCCGGATGCCGGAAAACCTGCTGCCCCTGCAATCGGGCGTGGGGAATATTGCGAACGCCGTTTTGTTTGGGCTGGAGGAAGGGCCGTTTGAGGGGCTGACATCGTACACGGAAGTGATTCAGGATGGAATGATTCGGTTGCTGAAGTCGGGCAAGGTGACGTCGGCCTCGGCGACGGCATTTTCGCTCAGTCCGGCGATGCTCGACGAAGTGAATGCCGATATGGCGAGCTACCGCGAACGAATTGTGTTGCGGCCGCAGGAGATTTCGAACAACCCGGGGATTATTCGGCGGCTGGGTGTGATTGCGATGAACGGGATGATCGAGGCCGACATTTACGGCAACGTGAACTCGACGCACGTGATGGGATCGCGCATTCAGAACGGGATCGGCGGGTCGGGGGACTTCGCGCGCAATGGGTATCTGTCGATCTTTATGGCGCCGTCGTCGGCGAAGAAGGGGACTATTTCGACGATCGTGCCGATGGTTTCGCATGTGGATCATACCGAGCACGATGTGCAGGTGCTGGTCACCGAGAACGGACTGGCTGACTTGCGCGGGCTTTCACCGAAAGAGCGGGCGAAGTTGGTGATTGAGAAGTGCGCCGGTCCGGACTACAAGCCATTGTTGCTCGACTATCTCTCACGCTCGGAGCAGTTGTCGTATGGAAAACATACGCCGCATCTGCTGACGGAATCGCTGAGCTGGCATAACCGATATTTGCGAAGCGGGAGTATGCTGCCGCGGGAGGAGAATTAGGTGGAGGAACCTCAGGGCTAAAGCGCCCTGATGTATTTCTCGGCTCTGACGGCACGGCTGAGGCCGCGCCCTTCCACACACTACTCGCGGGCAATAGATCTAGCTCTAACGGCACGGTTCCGCCGTGACCTACTCAAGCCCGTTCTCTCAGCGCGCCCAAGATCTCTGCGGTGTTTCCCCTATTGACAGGAGAACGGACCAGTAGCACTATTCATGCGTTTTATTAAAACCGTTCACTAGGAGGCGCCCCATGGAAGTCGTTCTCGGGCGAGCGTCGTCCGCCCACACTCTGTCCCACCTCTTCTACCTTCTTGTGTTGCTGAGTACCTTTGCCGCTGCTGCTCCGGCCCGAGGAGGAAGCAGCGCATATATCCGCGTTAATCAGGTTGGGTATGTGGAAGGTTCCACCAAGCGCGCATACCTCATGGCGACGGGAGCGGAAACGGGCGCCACATTTGCGGTTAAGAATTCTGGCGGGAACACGGTTTATTCGGCGTCCGTTGGAACGAGCGTGGGATCCTGGGGATCGTTCGGCAGCGTCTACGCGCTGGACTTCGATTCCGTGACGGCAGCCGGAACGTACACGATTTCCGTGGCTTCTCCGATTGCGGCTACATCGGTCGCTTTCAAAATTGATGCGGCCGCGAACGTGTACTCCACGCCGCTGGCAAACTCGCTCTACTTCTACGAATCGGAGCGGGACGGTCCGAACTATATCGCGAACCCGCTGCGCAGTGCGCCGGGACACTTGAACGACGAAACCGCGAGTGTTTATTTCACGCCGAGCTTCACCAAGAACGACAGCGCTGGGGCACTGAAGGCGACGGGCGAGGTCATCGACGGGTCGGGCGGATGGTGGGACGCGGGCGACTACATGAAGTTCGTCGAGACGCACACTTACACGGTGGCGATGATGCTGGTGGGCGTCCGCGACTTTCCCGCGCAAATGGGCTCGGGATCGAGTTCGTCGAACTTTACCAACGAGGCCAAGTTTGGTCTCGACTGGCTGCAGAAGATGTGGGCCGACAGCACGCAGACGCTGTTCTACCAGGTGTCAGTCGCGTCGGGCGGACACAACTACGCGGGCGATCACGACATCTGGCGACTGCCGCAAGCGGATGACAATTACCAGGGATGCGCTGCGCCCTATCAGTACATTTGCCACCGGCCGGTGTTTCAGAATCCGGCGGGCGGCTCGGGAGCGCCGATCAGTCCGAACATTGCGGGACGCCTGGCCGCCGATTTTGCGCTTTGCTACAAGGTATTCATCGGCAGCAACGCCGCATATGCGAATCAGTGCCTGCTGGCGGCCGAGCATGTTTTCGATCTGGCGAATACTGCGCCAACGGGAAATCTGCTGACTGCGGGGCCGTACGATTTCTACCCGGAAATCGAGTGGCGGGACGATCTGGAACTTGGTGCGACCGAGTTGTATCTCGCCCTGCAAGGCGCAAGCGGCCTGCCGTCGGGATTGCCGCACACCGATCCGATGTACTACCTGCCGCTGGCGGCGACGTGGGCGAATGCCTATATCACGGGCCCGAACGACGCGGCCGATACGCTAAACCTCTACGACGTCAGCGGACTCGCACACTATGAGTTGTATCGCGCGCTGACGCTGGCTGGAAATCCATCGGGCCTGGCTACGACGCGGGCGGCGCTGCTCGCCGACTTGAAGAAGCAACTCGACAAGGGAGTTACGCAGGCGGGCAAGGATCCGTTTGGCTTCGGATTCCCGTGGAATACGTATGACACCACGTCGCACGGCGGCGGACTGGTAGTGATGGCGAACGAGTACGACTATCTGACCAGCTCGACTGCGTATGCGGCCTACGGAAATCGGTGGCAGTCGAATGTGCTGGGAGCGAATGCGTGGGGCACGTCGTTGATTGTGGGTGATGGCGGAACGTTCCCTCTCTGCATGCAACATCAAGTCACAAACATCGTGGATGTGCCGCCGAATGGGCCTCCGTTTCTTCTGGGCGCGGCAGTGGAGGGTCCGAATTCGTTTGCGGCCAAGGGCACACTCAGCGGCATGGTGGCGTGTCCGCCGAACGGCGTCGATTCGTTCGCGTCTTTCAATGGGAACGGAGCGGTGTTTCAGGACAACGTGCAGTCTTATTCGACGGTGGAACCGGCGATCGATCTCACGGCGTCGTCGTTCCTGGGATTCGCGTGGGAGATCGCGGGAGCGCCGTCGGGAACTCCGTAGTTTGATTCGAAGGGAGCGCGGCCGATTGCGAATCGCACCTCGCTTCCTTTTCTGCCCCTTTGTCTGGCCCGCCAGCGATGACTGGCGGCCCGGCCTCGCTGTGAAAAATCAAAGGAGATCCTTATGGAGCGGACGCTTATATTGTTTCGGCATGCCGGCGTGACGACTTTGTTACTGGTGGGACTGTTCGGAATGGTTCCACGCGCGAATGCTCAAACCCAACTGCAGATTTATGGGGCCTGGCATTGCTATACGGACGGTTGCAGTTGGGCGTCGGTGCCCAATATGACGACCTTCGATACCGATAATCGGTGGCTGATTGATCGGGACATGAACGGGACGTATATGCCGTCGGTGAACCTGGTCATCCTGAGCTTTGTCGATCCCGTGAAGCTGATGAATCTGACCAATGATTCGGGCAACGTCAATGGAATTCCTGTTGGCATGAATACGGCAGTGATCAGTTATTTCCAGAGCAGGGGCGTGCGCGTGATGTTCTCGATTGGAGGAGCCAGTTATCGGAAGAATTGGGACAAGGCGCTTTCTAGCAATCCGACGAAACTGGGCATCAACGCGGCGAATGCCGCCAAGCAATTTAATGTGGGGATGGAGATCGACTACGAGAACAGCAGCAGTCCGAATTTGAGCGGACTGCAAAGCTTCGTGACTGCCTACCGCTCACAGATTCCGTACGACACGACCGGGGCGAATTATCCGGCGCGATTGACCATCGATTTGGGGAATGACGACCTGTATCTGACGAAACTGGCCAACTATGCGGTGACCCATTGGCTGCAGACGGGCGCGCCGGTACTCGATTATGCCAATGCGATGGTGGCGTCGCAAAAGACGAGCGTCGCTACGCTGGAGACCGGCTGGCAACAGCATGTGGACGGAGTGTCCGGATCGGTCCCAGCGCAGGCTCCGGCGAAGTTGACGGGAAGCCTGTGGCTGATTGGCGGCCAACCGAATTGCGATAACTTCAGCAACTCGGATCAGGACACAGCGGCAAGTTTCGTGGAGGATCTCGCCCCGGCGGGCGCAGGCTCGACTACGGGCATGCTGGGCTATATGTTCTGGGCGGCTGGTTGCCAGGGGAACGGCACGGGTTGCACTTTTCCGCCCGACACGTGTCAGAACGGAATGGGAGGCGCGATGACGGCCTTCAATATCCCCATTCCGATGCCGGCGTTACGACAGAATTAGCGGCGGAAAATTCTAGTTCCGAAATGTTGGCCCCGAAAACGGATTCGTCCTAGCGCGGCCAGAGCCAGCCGAAGGTGCCCGCGGTCAGTAGGGCGTAGACGAGGCCATCGATCATCTCTTTGATGGTCATACTCCAGGTCTGCCCTTTCCAGATACTGTTGCTGATATTACCCAGGCCGTAGGCGAGGAATGCGGCCGTCCCTACGATGCGAAAGACCGCGAGGTAATATGTGCCGGGCGCAACCGTGTGCGCGGCGAGGTAGGCGACAAAGAATCCGATGATGAGGCAATAGGCGAACCACTGGCCGAGGAATTTTGGCATGACGGGCGGACCGATGGGAAACACAGTGAGCATGCCGACCGGGCCCTGGTTGTATTTTTCGATCACAGCCGGGGACTTCATATCTTTGTGAGTGGTGAAGGGGAAGATGTAGAGTCCGCGCTTGAGGCCTGCGGCGCGGAGAGTGGGGAGGATTTTATCTTCGTCTGGGAGTCCCTTGTAGTCGCTGCGATGGTAGGGCAGCAGCATGTGCATGATGGAGCTGGCGACGAAGACGATGACCGCCGAGAGGACGATCGGGAGCCAGAGAGCGGAGAGCGGAGTCATGCGAAGCCTCCTGGTTAGGTTGACGGCACAGTGTCTTCGGGAGGGTATTCTTGCATCGGGCCCCGGTCAAGCGATTTAGTGGAGCGATTTAGTGGAGCGATTTAGTGGAGAAGGTGCATGCATGCAAGATCCAAGTGGCGAGCCGTTCTGAGTAGGAGTCCACATGAGTGGGAGCGCACATCACCCTGATTGCATCTAAGGTAGGACGATGACAGCCGAAGGAAATCCCGCACGCGTTCAAGTCATTCACTCAACGCACGAGTCTGTGCCGCTCCATTCGTGGCTGCAAGAACTGGTCTCGCGAAATGGCAGTGACCTGCTGCTGGTGCCGCTGGCGACGGCATCGATCCGCGTGGAGGGGACGCTGCACGTGATCGGAGATAGTCCGCTGACGGGCGAGGCCATTGAGGCAGCGGTGCTGCCCGCCATGGCGGCGCACGCGCGCGAAGAATATGAGCGAACGCATATCGCGGATTCGTCGTATCGAGCGGAAGGGTTGGGGCGATTCCGCATCAATCTGCATCACGAGCGGGGACGTGCGGCGGCGACAGTGCGCGCGCTGCCGTCGAAAATACCGGCGCTCGATGAACTCCGTTTGCCAGCGGGGATTGCGGCCTTAGCCAAGCTGCGGCGCGGGTTGGTGATCATCGGCGGGGCGACCGGGTCGGGGAAGACTACGACCCTGGCCGCATTGGTGAACGAAATCAACCAGCGGGAAGCGCGGCATATTGTGACAATTGAAGATCCGATCGAGTATGAGCATCGGCACAATCTGAGTGTGATCGAACAGGTGGAGATTGGAATCGATGCGCCGGACTTCCCTACCGCGCTGCGGGCGGCGCTGCGGCAGGCGCCGGATGTGATTGTGGTGGGCGAGATGCGGGATCCGGAGACGGCTCGGATTGCGCTTTCGGCGGCGGAGACCGGGCATCTCGTGTTCACGACCCTGCACACGACCGATGCGGCTTCGACCGTGTCGCGCATCGCGGATTCGTTTCCGCAGGAGCGGCAGCATTCGGTGCGTGCGGAGATGGCGATGGCGCTGGCCGCCATGCTAACGCAAACGCTCATTCCCCGACGGAATGGAGGACGTGTGCCGGCGGCGGAATTGCTGATGGTGGGATACGGGGCGCGGCAGCATATCCGCAAGAACGCGCTGCAGCATCTGCATCAGGAAATCACGATTACCCGCAAGCAAGGGTCGTTCACGCTGGAGGAATCGCTGGCACAGTTGGTGTTTCAGAACGACCTAGCACGGGAAGATGCCATGGTGCGGGCGATTCATGCGGAGGATCTGGACGTGATGCTGAAGGCGAAGGGATTCTAGAAGTCGTCTCGGCAGTCAAGCTCAAAGACCCGGCAGCACGTGCAGCAGGAAATCACGATCACACGCGCGCAGGGTCGTTGTAATGGCGAAAGGGTTCTAGAATCGGTTATGCAAGGCCGCTTTGTCGGGCAAGAGCTAATGCTTCCAGCGCAGCGCCGCGGGCGCCGGCGGTGTCTCCATTCGGCATAACATGGATGGGAATGTCTGCCTGCTCCACGCGTTGGGTCGGCATGCCCACGCGGATCTCAGCCAGAAACCACTTCTGAAATTCCTGACTGGTCTCGAGGACGCCGCCACCTACGATCAGGGCGTCGGGATCAAAAGTATTCACCATCTCATCGAAGAAAAGTCCCAACGCGTGGGCCTGAACCCGGAAAATCTCTTTGCACATGGCATCCCCTTGATCCGCGAGGCCGCGCACGTTTTTAGCCGCCTGATGTGGTTCCTGCTTTGCTAAAGGATGGTCGGGATAGCGCCGCAGATGATAGGGCAGCAGAGTCCTCTCGATCGCGGTGAGGGAGCACAGCGACTCCAGATCACCGATTCTTCCGCAATTGCAATGGGGCTCAATGCCTGGGATTCCGGTGATGCTCTGGTAAGGAATTAACACGTGTCCGAGTTCTCCGCCGAACCCGTTCTTGCCCTTCACGACGTTGCCGTCAAGGATGATGCCTCCGCCATTTCCCGTGCCGACGACATCGGAGATCGACGTTTCGCGGCTATTGGCCCCGAAGATCGCGTAGTGCCCCCAGAGCGCCGCGGCATTGGCATCGTTCAGGTAGGAGACGGGCTTCCCGAGTTTGTGTGCCAGGCCCTCGCGGATATCGAACCCAGCCCACATGGGGTGGACAAAGTTCGTTGAGCCACGCGCGCTGAGCCGGCCAGCGGCGCTGGACGGCCCGGGAGTATCGAGGCCAATGGCGACGATGTCGTCAAGCGCAACGCCGACAAGATCGGCGGCGATCTTCAGACCGTCTGCAATCTGTGGGAGGCAGATCTCCGGCCCCTGCTTGGAAAGTGCCGGATGCTCGCACAGTTCCTCGATGAGAAACTGCTCTTTCGCGTTCACTAACGTGTAGTTGATCGCGGTTCCGCCTAGATCTACTCCAGCTACTACTTCCACGGTTTTGGTCCTCTATATTTCTATGACTATGGCAAAAAGCTTAGCAGAATTGGAGGTCATCGCATCAAAGCTTCAATCTCTTCGGCCGAGTAGGGCACTCCTGGCGTCAGCAGTTCGGCACCGTCCTGCTTGATCAGGAACATATCCTCCAGAAAGAAGCCCTGGCCATCCACGGATGCGATGGGCTCGAAGTTGATTGTCATTCCGACGAGTAGGGTGGCAGGAGGCCGAGCAGCAACCAGATTCGTGGCATGAATTTGCCAGAAAGGCATATTCTCGCGTTTGGACCACGAATCGATGGCATGCTGCGCGAGTATGCTTTTGGCCGCAGCCCGATGCTTCAGCAGTTCTGAGCGCCACACATCGAAGACCTGGTCGACGGTTATGCCCGCTCGTAGCGCGGCAACGCCGGCGTGATACGCGGCCACAAAGACGTTCCAAGTTTCGCGCTGATCGTCGGTGTAGTGCCCTGAAACCGGTACAGTGCGGCCCAGATCGCCCTGGTAGTGTTGCCACTCGCAGCCCACGTCGAGACGAACCAAGTCTCCGGCTCGCATCTGGGAGTTGAGATGGTCGTAAACGGCTACAGAAAAAAATGGCCGGGGAAATACGGTATTCTCGCCCGAAAATGCCCACGGCCAGAATCCGGCCCCATGGGCGCCTGTATTCCAGCAGGAGTTCTCAATGCTCGATTCGACGACTCGCTGAGAGACACCCGAGTGAATCGTGCGCAAGCCCACCAGCAGCGCCGTCACTGTGGATTTCGCTGCGGAACGAAGGGCAGCCATTTCTGCGGCGTCCTGCACGAACATCAGCGCATTGAGATCGTCGCTCGCTTCTTTGATCTCCATCGCGGGGTATTTCTGCAGAATCGTCTGTATCCAGAGCGGAGCCTGGGCAACTTTTGCGCTCAGCAGGTTTGCGGGTAGTTCGGGATAGGCGGTAACGTCATCGGCGTAAAAAATGCGCGGCGCCGATGCAGCTTGCCGCGACAGGAATGCGTCGAGCTCGGACCAGTCCACAACGTGATCGATCCCCAGACGCCCAGCGGTTTCCGGACCGGGCAGTGCTTCGGGTTGGAGTCCCCTCTTTTGATATGGAGGATGGTCGGGCAAGAAGAGCCATGACTCCGCTGTCTTGCCGTCCACTACAAATATGGCCCCCACCGTATTCTCGAGGCCAGTGAGGTAGTAAAAGTAGGGATCTTGCCGGTAGCCATCGGCCGCCAGGTCCAACCGCGACAGTGCGTGAACCATCAGGATGCCGTCATGAAACGTGTTGGCGGCGCGCTTTCGACGCGCACTCATCGCGGCGTTGTCGACCGCGCGCGCGAATGTCGTCAGCAGCAGAATGACGATGATCAGCCGGGTGGTTCGCATGGGGGCATACGTTAGCACGCTGACTTCGAACAGGCAATCGGAGCGCAGTTGCGATCGCAGTTCGAGGGAATCGGCATCCTCACGCCCAGTAGTGCGGTCGAGGCTGCGGTGCTGGATCGCTTCGGCGATGTGTTTAGGCTCAAGGTTGGCGGAGTTTTCGAGGTCGGCGACCGTGCGGGCGACTTTGAGGATGCGCTCATGGGCGCGGGCGCTCAGTCCCTGCTGGGTCATGGCTCGCTCGAGCAGGCGTTCGCAATCAGCGAAGAGTTCGCAGAAGGCGCCGATGTGGCGCGAGGACATCTGCGCATTGCAGTAGAGCTTCTGGCGGGAGGAAGCGAAGCGTTCGAGTTGCTACTGGCGGGCGCGGATGACGCGCTCACGAATCTTCGCCGAGTTCTCGCGTTCGTTTGTGGAGCGCATTTCTTTGTAGTTCACGGCCGGGACGTCGATGTGGATGTCGATGCGGTCCATGAGCGGCCCGGAAATTTTCGAGACGTAGCGCTGGATCATTGGCGTGGTGCACTGGCAGTCGCGGGTGCGGTCGTCGTGGAAACCGCAGGGACAGGGATTCATGGGCGCCGCGAGCATGAAGCGCGCGGGGAAAGTGAGTGACATCGAGGCGCGAGCGATGCTAACCGTGCCGTCTTCGAGCGGCTGGCGGAGGACTTCGAGGACGTTGCGGGGGAACTCCGGTAACTCGTCGAGAGAAAGCAGGCCGTTGTGGGCGAGCGAAACCTCGCCAGGACGGGGGATGACGACGCCGCCGATGAGTCCAGCGTCGGAGATGGATGCGGCGAGCGGTAAGGGCGCGTCCCAACGAGGCCCGTGCCTTGGTCGAGGACTCCGGCTACGCTGTGGATCTTCGTCGTCTCCAGCGCCTCTTCAAACGTGAACGGCGGCAAGATCGTGGGCATGCGTTTGGCCAGCATGGTCTTGCCGGAGCCGGACGGGCCGATCATGAGGATGTTGTGGCCTCCGGCGCAGGCGATCTCGATGGCGCGCTTGGCGGTCTGTTGTCCGCGGACGTCTTTGAAGTCGACGTAGAACTGCTGCGATTCGCGCAGGAGCGAGTCGCCGTCGGCTTTGACAGGCAGAATGCCATTGCCCGTGTTCACGAAGTAGATCACGTCGAGTAGTGAGCGCACGGGGTAGACGTCGACGCCGGCAACCATGGCAGCTTCTTTGGCGTTGGCTTCGGGGACGACCATGCGGGAAATTTTTCGTCCGCGAGCCTCGATGGCGATGGGCAGGGCTCCACGAACGCTGCGGACACCGCCGTCGGGCGAGAGCTCTCCGACGAACAGGCAGTCGGACATTTCCTTCTTGGTGAGACCACCGTAGGCTCCGACGATCCCGAGCGCCATGGGGAGGTCGAATCCGGAGCCTTCTTTCTTGATGTCGGCCGGGGCAAGACTGATGGTGATGTGCCTAGGAGGAATGTCGTAGCCGCAATTTTCAGCGCGGCGCGGACGCGGTCACGGCTCTCTCGGACGGCGGCGTCGGGCAGGCCGACGGTGTGGAAGTGGTCCTGATCGCACTTGATGCCGGAGCAGTCGACCTCGACCTGGATAATGTTGGCATCGATGCCATAGGCCGCGGCGCTGAGAGTTTTGTAGAGCATGAGGTTGAAATCCCCGCTTCTCGCGAAGAGCGCGAGAAACGGGGCACCCGGGAGACACGAAGTCCTGATGTGCCAGATACCAACCTTACGGATTCGAGGGTGGCGTTGGCTGTGACGGATGTCCCCAGAGGGCTGTGGAAAACATGCGACCAAACGTGGCCAAGCGGACGCCAGTGTCCGTTCTCGGGCACCTGGGTCCATGTTCGGACAGATTGCACTTCATTAGTCTGCTTCGGTACCCGGGTTCCTCCTTTGTTGCCAACGTACTACCGCTGCAGAGTCTGGTTTAAGACTTGCTGTGACCGCTGCGAGTATCTCGAAGTCCTAGCCGATGCTGGCTTAACCGGAGGGAACGGGCTATGGAAACGATCGTTCAAGACTTGCGATATGCCCTGCGACAGTTGAGGAAGAACCCTGGATTCACCGGCATCGCGGTGCTTACGCTGGGACTCGGTATCGCGATAAACGCGACCATGTTTAGCATGGTGAGCGCGTTCCTGTTGCGGCGGCCGCCAGGTCGTGAGCCGGAGCGCGTGGCGGTGGTTTCGACCGTCGATCCGGCGCAGGGTTTTCAGGCCGATGCCAGTCCTGTATCCGTGCCCAACTATCTGGCGTGGCGCGAAGCCAACCACGTATTCGCAGACATGGCGGCAGCGAATGAATATCGCACGGTCAGTCTGACGCTACCGCAACAATCCGAGGCGGTGCGCTCGTCAGCTGTGTCTCCGAATTATTTCAGCCTGTTGGGCGTGACCCCGCAACTCGGGCGGACGTTCGCTGCTGGAGAAGACCAGTCCGGACAAGATCACGTCGTCATTCTGAGCCACGAACTCTGGGAGCGGCGATTCGGTTTCGACCCTTCGGTCATCGGGCGCACGATCCGGCTTGACCGGGAGAACTTCACCGTGATCGGCATCATGCCCGCGAACTTCCGCTTGCTCGGGTACACGCCGCAATTGTGGACACCGCTCGTGCTGCGGGCTGCGGATCAGACTGTGGCAGCCCGCCACGACCGGTGGCTCAGATTGTTCGCGCGAATGAAACCGGGTGTCACCGTGGAACAGGCCCGGGCCGAATTCCGCGCATTGGCGCGCCGCTCCGAGGAGAGCTTCCCCGAGAGCGAAAAGGGGTGGGGCGCCACAGTGCGGACGCTGCCCGATTTCCTCGTCTACAGTTTCGGCATTCGCAGCGCATTGGCGATCATGATGACGACGGTTGGGTTTGTTCTTATGATTGCGTGCGCCAATGTGGCCGGCCTGCTACTGGCTCGGGCGACGAGACGTCGGAAGGAACTGGCCATTCGCCGCGCGCTTGGAGCCGGCCGCCTGCGCGTCATCCGGCAATTGCTGACGGAAGGCTTGGCGATCGCCGTTCTCGGAGGCGGCCTGGGTCTTCTGCTGGCGTATTGGGGCATCAACCTGGTTCGGGCGCGGATGACTTTTAATGAAGAGGTCAGCGCCGTCCCATTGGGTCTGGACTGGAACGTTCTGCTCTTCTCTGCGGGTTTGTCGCTGGTTTGCGCAGTACTCTGCGCTCTTGCGCCTGCGCTGAACGCGTCGCGAACGGATATCACCACGAATCTGAAAGACGAAGGCCGCGCGGCGTCACCGAGCCGTTCGCATAGTCGCCTGCGAACGGTCATGGTCACCGGCGAGATCGCGCTGGCTTTGGTTCTTCTGGTTGGAACCGGGTTGCTCATCCGCGCGCTTTTCGTGATTGAGCACCAGAATCTGGGATTCCAGGCAGACCACCTCCTTACCGCAAGCGTGACGCTGGATAAGGCGCGATACAGCGACGCCTCACGGCAGGTGCAGTTTGTCCGGGATCTGATTTCGCGATTGCAACACGTTCCGGGCGGCGAGAGCGCCGCTGTGGCGTCCGATTTGCCAGCGACCTTCACCGGCACGGTGAGTCTGAGGATTCAAGGCCAACCAGATCTGCCGACCAGTCAGGCGCTCAGCGCACTCGATTCCGTGGTCACACCGGATTACTTCCGGACAGCAGGGATCGGTCTACTGCGAGGCCGAAGCTTCACAGAAATGGATACCTCCGCGGCTCCGCCGGTCGTGTTGGTCAACCAGAAGTTTGTGGATCAGTATCTGCCCGCCCAAGACCCGCTCGGAAAACGAATTCGACTTGATGTAACGGGCGTGATGCCCGAGTGGAGCGAGATCGTGGGAGTGGTCGGCAACGTGAAGACGTATTCGGAATCCACTCGCGACGACCCGGCAGTCTACGAGCCGTTTCTGCAACGGCCCATCTCTTCTTTCTCGATTATGGTACGCTCAACTACCGATCCGAACATCCTAGCATCCGCTTTGCGCGAGACTGTGGCGCAAATGGACGTCGAACTTCCCCTGGCGCACATGATGAGCATGCCTGCTTTGATCGATTCGCAGAAGAAAGGGAACACGCTTTTCGCGCGCTTGCTGGGCACTTTCGCCCTTCTGGCGCTCATCCTGGCGGCGATCGGGATCTACGGGCTCATCGCATACTCGGTCGGGCAGAGAACGCACGAAATCGGGATACGGATGGCCCTGGGAGCAAGAAGCCAGGACGTCCTGCGGATGGTACTTCGCGAAGGCATGAAGATGACTGCAATCGGAGGGATCGTTGGCCTCGCGCTGGCGCTGCCCCTACCGAGACTCTTTGACGCTCTATTCTTTGACCTGCACGTGAGCGAGCCGGCGGTTTACTTCATCGTGATGGTTGCCATTCTCCTGGTTGCCTTATTTGCGACGTACGTCCCGGCGCGAAGGGCAGCGCGAGTGGAACCCATGAGTGCCCTGCGACAGGAGTAGTGCGCGTGCTAAACTTTCGCGTCAAACTACATCCGGGGGACCCATGGTTCGAGTCGCGCTTGTGTGTTTCTTGTCGTTTGCCTGGTTAGCCGTAGATGCGAGCGCGCAGAACCCCGACGTCCCTGAGCCCGGGTCGGTCGAGGCGATTGCAGCGGCGACGACGGATCCGCATTTTGTTTCGCCATGGGTTTCGTATGTTCCGCAATCCCGCACCGTGCCATCTCCTGAGAAGTTTCTGGGGCGGATCATGGGTGCTCCGGGAGAACTGCTGGGAACTGAGAAGACCTACGCTTATGTGCGTGCTTTGGCGGCGGCGAGTCCACGAGTTCGCGTGTTCACGATTGGGCGGAGCGAAGAAGGACGCGACATCATCATGCTGGCGATCGCCGATGAGGCGGGCATTCGCGATCTGAACCGGCTGAAGACGGCGACCGCGGCTCTGGCGGATCCGCGGCGCACCGACCAGGCTGCCGCTGACGATTTAATTGCAACGTCGCGACCGATCTATTACTTCAATGCGGCGCTGCACTCCGATGAGACGGGCTCGACGGAGGCGATGCTGGAACTGGCATACCGGCTGGCGGTGTCGGAGCAGCCGATAATCCAGCGAATTCGCGAAAAATTGGTCGTGCTGATCAATCCGATTTCCAATCCTGACGGGCGCGACAAGATGGTGGATTGGTTCTACCGTTATCTCAAGGGCAAAACGGACCGCAACACGCTTCCCCGGCAGTCGCCGCCGTACTGGTCGAAGTACACCTTCGTCGACATCAACCGCGATACGCACCAGCAGACGCACGAGACCACGAAGGCCGTGCACCGCATGTTTCATGAGTGGCATCCCACGGTGGTGCACGATCTGCACGAAGGCTCGCCACTGATGATGACGTGGAACGGAACGGGGCCGTACAACCCGAACATCGATCCGATTACTTATAGCGAGTTTCTGGCGCTTAGTTTCCATGAAGTCGAGGCGATGACGGCGATGGGAATGCCGGGAGTTTCGACGTGGAATTTTGGGGAAGCATTCGCGCACCTGTATCTGGATTCCGTGGCGATGAATCACAACAGCATTGGACGCGGCTACGAGACGTTCGGGAACGGCAGCGCGGAGACGGAGAAGCGATCGGTTTCGGCGTCGGCGGCGAGCATGGAGTGGTACCGGCCGCTTCCGGCGGGACGAGAGGTGACATGGTCGGCTCGCGATAATCTGAACTACCAAGAGACCGGGGCGCTGGCGGCGTTGGATCAGACCGCAAGCGAATCCAAAGAAATGCTGCACAACTTCTACAAGAAGTCGTGGGATTCGTGGCAGAAGGGCCTGACGCAGCCGCCCTATGCGTTTCTGATTCCGGAGGATCAGGGAGATCCCGCGCGGGTCGCGTCGATGGTTGGACGACTCATGGGGCAGCACATCGAAGTTGGGCGGGCGCAGGGGGCGATCCAGGTGAAGGAAGGAAGCTTCCCTGCCGGCACTTATGTCGTGCGCCTCGATCAGCCCTATCGAAACTATGCGGTCGATCTGCTCACGCCGCAGCATTATCCCAAGGACGGAGAAGCACCTTACGATGATGTTTCTTGGGAGCTTCCTGCGCACTACCATTTGCAGGCGATCGCTACCGCGGACGCGTCGATCCGGGGCGCTGCCCTCACGCCTCTGACCGAAGTGCCCCACCTCGCAGGACGCCTCACCGGCAGCGGCTCCATTTATTTGCTGAAGGACACGGGGCAGGAATCGTTTCTAGCGGCGCGCTACCGACTGGCTAATTTCCAGATTCAGATTGCCGAACGGGAGTTCGAGACGAGCGGCACGAAGTTTCCCGCTGGGTCGTGGATCGTTGCCGCGCAAGATGGGCTGCACGACGCCATAGCGTCAACGGCGACGGAGCTAGGTCTCGACTTCGTGCAGGTTGCAGCGATGCCGGACGTGCCCCGCCATAAAGCACGGGCGCCGCGTATTGGATTGTGGGTGCCTTGGGCAGATACCGATTCGATCGGGTGGATCCGGTTTTCGCTGGATCAGCGCAAAGTCCCTTACACATATCTCCGCGATGAGGATATTCGCGCCGGGAACCTGAGCGCCCGCATCGACGTGCTGCTGTATGGGCATGTTGATCTGGAACTGGCGGAGCAGATCGAAGGACTGCCGAAGACGTGGTCGCCCATGCCGTTCAAGAAGACGGCGCAGACTCCGAGCTTCGGAACGCCCGCCGAGTCGGATGACATTACCGGAGGCGTCGGCTACGAAGGGCTCGCGCAGATTCAGCGCTTCATCGACGGCGGCGGTCTGATGGTGACGCTGGGTAGCGGGAGCATGCTGGCGCTGGAAGGCGGGCTGGTGCGCTTTGTGCGGAGATCGTCCGGTGGCGTGCCGCGTAGCACGGCGGGAGGCGGAGGGGCATCGTCGGCTGCATCACAGCAAGCGGCTACGCGAACTCCCGGCGCGCACGTGCGAGTCACCTTCGACCGCACCGATCATCCCATTGCGTATGGGTATCAGTCGCATACTTATGTCTTCCGTCAGAATTTCCCTTTGTACAGCATCCCACGGCGTTGGTTGCGGATGGCGTACTGTACGACCTGCCTGGATGGCCCTGAGGACCGCAGCGGTGTCGTGATGGAATGGGGCGATAGCGATGGAAAACCGTTTGTGGTGAGCGGCCAGGCGTGGGGAGAGGAAAATCTGATTGGACGGCCGGCGATCCTGGATATGCCGGTGGGCAAAGGGCACGTGGTGAGCTTCAACTTCAATCCTGTGCACCGCGATTTGAACCGGGGCGACCAGCGTCTTCTGTGGAACGCGATTCTCAACTGGCAGGCGATCGTCGCGGTCCAGCCAAAGCTGGAGGACCCATCCCGGGCGGCGCCGGAGCCGGACGAGTAGAGTTTCGGTTTCCGGAACATCCCAGAAAATCGCGGCTCCGGCGACGCGTATAGAATTAAGATGGTTTTTAGTAGGATTGGCAGTCTTCCCTCATGAGCCTGGACCCGGTTAACACCTCGCGTAGCCCTCGCCCTCCCGACAACCTGGCACGAGAAGAATCGCAGCTATGGCGCTGGATTCTGGGATTCATGCTGCTGCTTGCGGTTGCGCTGACCGCGTTGCTCTGGGAGAGACTGGAAACGATCCCATATCAACTGCGCGCTATTCCACTGGGGGTGCTGGTACTGTCTGTGCTCTTAGCGGTGTACGCGGCAGGGCGGCGGCGCGAGGTCGGGGAGCTGAAGCAGTTGCTCCACGGATTGCAGGAGCACGTGGGAGCAGCGCCTTCGGAGGAGCAACTCGACCAGCTCAGCCAGGTCATCATGCGCTCGCAGCGCAACTTTAAGGAGTTGATCGATTCCTTTGATGATCCGGCGTGCGCCGTTTCGCTTGACGGCACGCTGCGGACGGTCAATAAGCGCATTACGGAGTTGACCGGACTAACTTACACCGAACTTGTAGGGTGCAAGATCTATGACCTGATTGAGGAACCGACCCGGGAAGAGGTCGAGCGCGGGCTGGGGCGCTTTCTGGAAAAGAAGCGGTGGGCCGGCACGGTCAAGATCCGGCTGAAGAATAGTACCCGGCCGCTTTATTTTGAATGCGTGTTGAATGGAATTGTTAAAGGTGATGAGGTGGTGGGAGCGAGCATGCTGGGGCGCGACGTCACCGAGCAGCGCGAGAAGGAAATGCGCTTCACCGAATTGTTCGAGACCCTGCAGGAAGGCGTGTACTTCAGCACACCCGAGGGACATCTGCTGGACGCAAATCCGGCATTGGTGAACATGCTGGGCTACAAGGAGAAGGGAGAGCTTCTGGCGGTGGAACCGGAGTCCTTGAATTTCGAAGTCGGACAACCGGTACTGGGGCGGGCGCTGGACGACCGCGGAGGAGTGCGCACGCGCGAGGTGAAACTCCGGCACAAGGATGGAACCGCGGCCGTGTTTCTCGATTCTTCGCGAGCGGTGTGGGACGCGTCCGGGAACATTGTGCGCTACCAAGGGACGCTGGTCGACATCACCGAGCGGCGGAAGATGGAGCGGCAACTGGCACAGCAGGAGGAGTTCCGGGCGCGGTTGCTGGAAAGCTTCCCGGATCTGATCCTGGTGGTGGATCTCGAGGAGCGGTATACATTCGTGAGTTCGCGATCGCGCGACTTGCTGGGTTACGAGCCGCAAAACATGCTGGGGAAGAAGATCTCGGAACTGGACGATCATTCGCCGGAGCTCGCCGCTCTTTACCACGACGTCGTTTCCGGCAAAGAGGTTTTCGCGGCGGCGGAATATGGAGCACGGCACCGGGATGGAAACTGGCGGACAATGCGCGCTGCGGGCAGTCAACTGGTCGATGCAGATGCGAAGATCAGCGGCGTCATCATTTCGGTGCGCGACATTACCCTGGAACGAAAGCTCGAGCAGCAGGTGGTGCAGAGCGAACGCCTGGCGGCGATGGGAGCGATGATCGGTGGTGTAGCTCACGAACTCAACAATCCCTTGACCACCATCATGGGGGTGAGCGAACTGCTGCAGGACACCGAGACCAACGAAGGGTCGCGCAAGCAGCTTGCAATGCTGCAGCAACAGGCACGCAAAGCGGCGGAGATCGTGCAGAACCTGACGTACTTCTCGCGGCCTCCGGCTCCGGGCAAGAGCAGGATTAACCTGGTGGAGGTTGTGGAGCGCACGTTGAACCTGCATGCCTACTCGTTGCGCAAGAACGGCATTACCGTGGACTTTCTAAAAGAGGCTGGAGTGCCGTATGCGCTGGGCGATCCGCACCAGTTGATGCAGGTGTTTCTGAACCTGATTGTGAACGCAGAGCAGGCAATCCGCGAAGCACGGGATAAAGGGACATTACGGATTCGTTTGGGAAGAGGGGACAACTCGGTTTGGGTAAGCTTTCACGATGATGGCCCCGGCATCCCGAAGGAAAACCTGGCTAGCATCTTCGATCCGTTCTATACGACGAAGCGGCCGGGGCGCGGGACAGGCCTGGGGCTAAGCATCTGCAAATCGGTGATGAAGGAACACAACGGTAGCGTGGAAGCGGCAAACTCCCCCGAGGGGGGAGCGGTGTTCACGGTAACGCTGCCGATTTCATCGGGGACGATGTAAGGAGCTACGGGCGCCGCTCGGCGGTGTACGTCATCGTGCTACCGCGTTGCTTATCTGAGGACTCGACTCTCATGGACTTGCCGTCTTTGGACACGGTCATGCGGGCAACCGTCATCACTTTTCCGTCCTGCTTATCCGTTTCCTCGAGGGTGTTCTCATCGATGAGTTTGAGCGAGACTGTGGAGTGGGTGCCTCCTCCTGCGGGATAGTCCTTGCCGTCAAACTTCACCTCGTAACTCTCGCTGCCGTCGGAGATCTTCATTCCGCCTGCGATGCTCTGATAGGTGGTCAGAGTACCGGCGGTGGTCGAGTTCTTGACGGTTTGCATGCTCCACTTTCCGGAGAGCGCATGCGAACCTGGAGGCCCTTGGGCGAGTCTAGTGAAGTTCGCCTTCCCGGTAACGGTTTCTGCTTCCGCCGTGTTGGTAAATTCCTCGGTCATGGAACGATCGTCCGGGGAAACCGTTTCGACGCACTCGAACGTAGTCTTGGCGTCCTTCTTCATGGTGAACCTGACCGAACGGTTGTCCAGGATGCGCACCGCGAGTGTGTCGTATGGATGTCCGGTCACCTTGTGATCGGTCCCGTCAGTTTCCACGTCGACCTTCGGCACGCAGGTCTCGCAGTGGTAGGTGCCGTTGACGAGCAGATATTCTTCGGGCGGGCCGGAGAACTGAAGTGTTTCCATCTTCATCTGCCAAGCGCCGTTGAAGCGGCTTTGGGCTTGCAGAGTAGAACTGGTCAGCAAGAACAGCAATGCGAGTGCAAGAGGATTCCGCATGGAAAGCTCCGTAGGTCTTATCACAGACGATTCGATGCGTCCACCGATCTCCGCGAAAAACCTGACGGCCGAGGCGGCCGTCACCCCATAAGCTTGTCTCCACCTTAGCTTGCTTGTACCTGAGCTTGTCTCACCTGGATATTCCTAGCGCTCGACCGCCATGGCTACGGCGTTGCCTCCGCCGAGACAGAGGGCGGCGATGCCGCGCTTCACGTCGCGGCGGATCATTTCGTAGATGAGTGTAACGAGCACGCGCGCGCCGCTGGCGCCGATGGGGTGGCCGATCGCGACAGCGCCGCCATTCACGTTGACCTTGTCGGGATTCAGGCCCAATTCTCGCATTACACCCAGCGCCTGGACGGAGAAGGCTTCGTTGAGTTCGTAGAGATCGACGTCTTCGTTCTTCCACCCAGTCTTTTCCCAGATCGTGCGGACGGCACCCACGGGGGCCATCATGACCCATTTGGGTTCGACGCCGCTGGTGGCCTGCGCGACGACGCGGACCATGGGCTTGGCGCCGAGTTCTGCCGCGCGCTTGGCGCTGGTGACGACCAGGGCGGCGGCGCCGTCGTTGACGCCCGGAGCGTTGCCGGCGGTGACGGTGCCATCTTTCTTGAAAGCGGGCTTCAGGGCGCGTAGCACTTCGATGGTCGTGTCTTCGCGCGGGCTCTCGTCTTTGTCGAAGATCGTGGGCGGTGCGCCTTTCTTCTTCGCGGGAATCTCGACGGGAACGATCTGCGACTTGAATCGGCATTCTTTCATCGCCGCGAGCGCCTTCCGGTGCGAGTTCAATGCGAACTGATCCTGTTCTTCGCGCGTGATGCCGTATTTCTCGGCGACGTTCTCACCAGTGATGCCCATGTGGTAGTCGTTGTAAATGTCCCACAACCCGTCGTGCACCATGGAGTCGACGATCTGCGCGTTGCCGAGGCGATATCCCTTGCGCGCTTGCGGCAGAAGATAGGGAGTGTTGGTCATCGATTCCATGCCGCCGGCAACGACGATGGAACTGTTTCCAGTCTGCACCGCTTGCGCCGCGAGAGCGACAGATTTCAATCCGGAGCCGCAAACCTTGTTGATTGTCATGGCACCTGTCGCGGGAGACAGTCCGCCGAAGATTGCGGCCTGCCGCGCGGGATTCTGACCGAGTCCGGCGGAGACGACGTTGCCCATGATGCATTCGTCGACCTGTGCCGGATCGACGCCCGCGCGTTTGACAGCTTCGCGAACCGCGATAGCGCCCAGTTGCGGAGCGGAGAGGTCGGAGAGACTGCCTTGAAATTTCCCGACGGCAGTGCGGCAGCCGGAGATGATGACAACATCGTCAAAAGAGGCCATGAATCAAGCTCCCGCGAAGATTTCGCGACTTCATTATAGATGCAGAAGCGCGCGAATGCGTCGCATGCGGAGGCAACGCAACCGCTTGCGTGCATCGGGATGAGGGAGTGCGATTTGTGCGAACCCTTGCCGCATAGAACGCAGATCGTGACGCACACGCGGGATGAAAACCACTCGCAACTCGACGCGCTCTTCAAAATTTTGGTTGACTTTTGCTTCGGAAGTTCTCTCGGCGTGACTTTGGTGTCACAACTTGCGCCGATCGATCATCATTTTTTTCTTGACTTCATTTTTCATTAACTCTATACATCAACTAGTTGCAGTAAAAGACCACTGCGACATTTTCCATGAAAAATGGAAGGGAGAATAGGAACAATGGCAACCAAGAAAAAGGCAAAGAAGAAAAAGAAGCATTAAGAAAGTTCAGTACGAGTAAAAAGGGGACGCTCAAGAGCGTCCCCTAAGTTTTTGTGTGCAGAAACCGTTCCGCGTCGGCTAGCTAGTTCGGGCGCTTGGCGGTGCTCGCCACGGGATGCGGAATCCGCTTCTCTTTCTCAGGACACAGACTGCGATACGCACAGAAATTGCAGTGAATCCCGGCCTTCGCTTCGAAGATGCCATCTGCGATTCCCTGGGCAGCAGCCTGCACACGGCAGCGCGCGGCGATGAGTTGGGCTTCGGTCCGCATGGTGATGACCGGGACGTTTTCTTCCAGGTTGTAAAAAATCAACGCGCCAACGGTGAACCCCCATTTTTCATGCGCGGCGATGGCGTAGAGGGACAGCTGCAGGCTCTCGTCGGCATCTTCCTGATCGCGGGCCTTGCCGGTCTTATAATCGACGATGGCCGCGCTGCCATCAGGCCGGCGGTCGATGCGATCGATGCGTCCTACCACCGCGATCTCACCCACGCGAATCTCAAAGGATTGCTCGGTGTGAAGAACCTCCGGCGATGGAAGAGTGCGCACCTTGGCAAGGAAATCGCGCAGTTGTTCGATTCCCTGCTTTTCGTAAAGCTCGTGCTGGTACGCCTCCTGAATCTTGGTCTCGGCCAGATCGAAGCGGAAAAGGTCGATGAGTTCCTCGTCGGTTTTGGGGCGTCCGAGGTTCACAGAATCGAAGTAAGTCTTCAGGACGCGGTGGATCGAGGCACCGTACTGCATTGCAGCCGCGGGCCGATCAGATAAGCGCCAGTCGCGGTCGAGTTTGAACTGCAAGCCGCAACGCTCGTAGGTGTCGACGGCTGACGCACTGAGCCGGGTATGCAAACCAGGGAGGACGGGCAGTTCAAACCACACATTCGTCTGCGACTCGGCCGGATAGGCGACCGAGGCTTCGCCAAAGATATCGAGCGTCTGCTGCGTACCGCGGGCTGGAATCGCGGTCAGCCAGGGGGTGAGAGTCTTGTCTTCGATCAAATCCCGCATGTACCCGGCGGGATTCTTGTTGCTCTTGCCCGTCCCCTGCTTCGCATAGATATGCAGAGTGTCGCGGGCACGCGTCATGGCAACGTAGAACAAGCGGCGTTCTTCTTGTTCGTGGAGAGTCTTGTCGTCGGCCTGGGTGATGGAATCGGGATCGCGCAGCTCTCGGGGGAAGGCGACCAGAGTCTCTTTGTATGAAGCGGGGAAGGCCGGCGGATTGGCACGAAGAATGAAGACGTGGGGGAATTCGAGTCCCTTGACGCCGTGCGCGGTCATGAGACGGACCGCGTTCTCAGTCTCTCGGGCCTCCATCGGAATCACGCCGCCGGCCTCGCGGAAGAGTCCGAGGTAGTCGACCAGTTCCTCGAGTTCAGTGGTTTTGTTGACCTTCTTCGTTTCCCAAGTCTCTACAAACTTTAAGGCCGCCTGAAGAATGGGCGAGGAGGCGTCGAGTGCGAACTGCTTGACGATGATGTCGAGCGCGATGCGAGCCTTCGCTTGCCTGCGGCGGATATCTTCGCGCGCACGCTGCACCGCCGCGAGGACGTCGGCGCCACCGGCAACCCGGTCGAGAGCGGATGAGAGCGGAACGACCTGGCCATCCCGACGGTCGCGGGCAATGGAGCGCATCACATTCCGAAGCTGTTCGGGATCGACGTGAAAGCAGGGGAGAGCGGCCACGCGAAACAGGCTGACGTCATCTCCGGCGGACACGACCGCGTTCAGGCAAGCGAAGAGGTCGCGAGCCTCGGGAGTGTCAGAGATGTCCATGCTCTCGATGACGAAGGGAATTCCGGCCTTGGCCAGTTCCTGCACGACGTCATCGCGCTGATAGTGAGAGCGGTAGAGGATGCCGAAGTCGGACCACTTGCATTTCGACTTCTTTTGCTGCTCGCGGAGGACAGCGACCAAGTCAGGGCCCTCGGCGTCTTTCGTTGTGAGAACCACAACTGCGACCTGAGGACTCGGAAACTGCGTGCCTGCCTTCAGAGCTTCTTCTTCACGGGCGGACTGAAGGGGGACTCGGCGGTAAGCAAGTTTCGCATCGGCATGCTGGGCGAATACTGGCGGATTCTTGTCGATCAGCGCAAAAGCGCTGCGCAGGATCGGCGTGGTGGAACGACGATTCTGTTGCAGGACAACCCGCTTTTCGTTGGGGAAATGATGGTGGAAAAGATGGAAGGCCGCGCTGGAAGCGCCGCGGAAGCGGTAGATCGCCTGGTCGGGATCGCCGACGGCGAAGAGGTTTCCGCCAGGTCCGGCGAGGCGCGCGAGAATCTGAATCTGGGCGAAGTTGGCGTCCTGAAATTCGTCGGCCAGGATGAAGCGTGCCCGGGAGCGTGCCTCGGCTAGGACGCTATCGTCACCGTGCAGCAATGCGTGCGCGCGCGTGATCATGTGGCTGAAGGTTCCGAGATTCTCGTCTTGCAGCCATCGCTCCATGGTCGTGAAGACACGGGCGATCTCGCGGCAGCGGCCCAGAACCTCTTCGTCTTCGAGAGCGACTTTGGATTTCACGACGCGTGGGATCGGGACCTCTCTGCGCTCGAGGCGCTGCACGTACTCGGCGTATTTCTCGGGCGTGACCAATTCGTCGTGGCAACGGCTGACAAACTCCAGCAGGTCGTTCAGGAACTGGGGAACATTCGCGGCGCGGATGTAGTACTCGAGATGCAGTTCGCGAATGCGGCGTCGAAGGAAAATCCAGAGATCCTTGTCGTCGAGGACGCCGAAATCCTTGTGAACGCGCTTGAGCATGTCGAGACAATAGTCGTGAAACGTGGCGGCGTTCACTTCCCCGCTGCCAATCAACTTGCCCACCCGGTCGCGCATCTCCTTGGCGGCATTGACGGTGTAGGTGAGAGCGAGGATCTCGTGCGGCCGGGCGTGGCCCTCGCGGACCAGGCGTTCGATGCGGTGAGTCAGGACCGAAGTCTTGCCGGTGCCTGCGCCGGCGACCACCAACATGGGTCCATGGACGTGTGCGATGGCTTCGTGCTGGCGGTCATCTGGAGTGAACGGAACTGGGCGGGAGTTAGACTTCGACGGCGGCATCTGGGGTCAGGATACCACCTGCGGGAGATGTGCAAAGAGCAGAGCGAGACACGTGGCGGGGGAGCAGTACGCCCCCTTCCGGGTCAGCGATCGAACTTTAGTTGCCGGCGTTAGCGTCGACTTCAAAAATGCCGAAAGTGTTGCCCTCGGGGTCCACGAAGTAGCCTTGCCAGCATGTCTTGGGGACTGCGAACTTGGGCAGTGCGACCAGGCCGCCCTGCTTCAGAATTGTCGCGGCGGTTGCGTCGAAATCTTCGACTTCGAGCGAGCAGACAAAGGCATTCGTCCCTGATTGAGGCGGAGGCGTTTTGGCGGGGCGGTGCAGCAAGCCGCCGCGGGAGCCTCCGGTTTCAATCGTCCAGTATGGAATGGGGGCGCCCTTGACCTCAGAAAATTTCCAGCCAAAGATTTGGGAATAGAAGTTGATCGCGCGCTGGGTGTCGTCGGCCTGGATTTCGAAGTAAACGTGTCCTTTGTTCATAGGCAGATTTTCTCGCGGGGAGGGCCCAGATGGCAATCAGGCGAGTTCGGAAATCGTGATCGCGGTGGCGGCAATGGCGGCGGTCTCGGCGCGCAAAATCGTCGGGCCGAGAGACGCCGAGCTCCATCCGGATTTCTGGAAGAGTTGCAGTTCGTCGTCGGCCCAGCCGCCCTCGGGGCCGACAGCTAAAGCGATCTCGCGCGCAGGGGAGGAGGCGAGGACGTCGCGCAGCAGGGTTTCCTGCTCTGACTCGGCGAGAACAATCCGCAAGCGCGCTGCGCCATCGATCACCGCATCTTTCAGCTTCAGTGGTGCCGCGATTTCAGAAGGGTTGGCCCGGCGGGATTGCTCGGCGGCCTGGATTGAGATTCTGCGCCAGCGCTCGGCGCGCTTTACAGCGGCTGAGGCGAGGTGTGCGTCGGTGCGGCGGGCGATGACGGGCACGATGCGAGAGACTCCCAACTCGGTGCATTTCTCGATGGCCCACTCCATGCGATCGAATTTGAAGATGGCCAGCAGGAGCGTGAAATTGGAGATGTGTGCTGCGGAGACTTCCTCGCCTAGTTCGAACTCGACTCGGCCTTCCTGGATCGTCACCACCCGTCCGAGGCGGACGACGGCGCCGGTGGCGATATCGAATTCCTGGCCCACGCGGGCGCGCAGGACGCGGACGAGATGATCGGCGTGTTCGCCGGTGAGAGCGGCGCGGTTGCCTGAGACTTCATCGGCGATCCATCGGCGTCGGGTCATGACGGTGGTAGGGGCTCACCAGTTGAAGCGATTCGCTGAAAAGCTGCTTTTGGCTGGCGCAGCGCTTCCAGCGCTGCGGTAAATTCTTTCCCTGAGGTAACGGCTTCAGCCTCTGGGGTGCGTCACTCCGTTCGAGAGGAGTTCGTATCACGCACCTCTGGGGCTAAAACCCAAGGTGATCAAAGGCCGGTTACCGCAGCGCTAAAGCGCTGCGCTACCCAAGAACAAAACCTGCAACAGCTCAGTGCGTTCCGGCAACGGTCGAAGCTCTTCTGCAATTGGTCGGATCGTGTCTGCACCGATTACGAAGGTGTTGTGTCTGCGTTATCCGAAAATGTCTTTCATTTTGCCGAGCAGCGAGCGCAGCATGGGCTGGTTGTCGACCTTCGAAAGCGCGTCGAGTTCCTGCAGCAGTTCTTTCTGGCGCTTGTTGAGCTTGGTCGGAATCTGAACTAGAACCTGGACATACAAATCGCCCTTGCCGTGCCCATTCAGCACCGGCACGCCTTTGTTGCGGATGCGGAACGTGGCGCCGGGCTGCGTGCCATCAGGAATCTTGAGGTTGTGCTCGCCTTCCATGGTGGGTACTTTGACCTCCGCGCCCATCGAGGCTTGCGCCACCGAGATCGGGACCACGCAGTGCAGGTCGTTGCCTTCCCGCGCGAAGAAGGGATGCTCTTTCACGTGCAGCACGACATATAGATCGCCAGCCGGGCCACCGAACTGGCCGACTTCACCCGCACCGGAAAATCGGATGCGCGTTCCGTCTTCCACTCCTGCGGGGACTTTAGCGTCGACGGTGCGCTGGCGCAGCATGCGGCCCTCGCCTTTGCACTTCGGGCAAGGATCGGTGATGACGCTGCCTGAGCCCTGGCACGTGGGACAGGTTCGCGCGATGCTGAAGAATCCCTGCTGGTAGCGAACCTGGCCGCGGCCGTTACAGGAGCGGCAACTGGTCGGTCCTTTTCCGGGGGCTGCGCCGGAACCATGACAGTCTTCGCAAGCTTCGTGACGGCGAACCGTGACGCGCGATTCAGTACCGAAGAATGCCTCCTCAAACTCTAAGGTGAGGTCTTCACGGAGATCGGCGCCGCGCTGCACGCGGCTGCGACGGCGTCCACTGCCACCACCACCGAACATGTCGCCGAAGCCGAAGAATTCCCCAAAGATGTCGCTGAAATCCTGGAAGACCGTAGGATCGAAGCCGCCCGCCCCGGAGCCACCGCCGAGTCCGGCGTGGCCGTAGCGGTCGTAGACGGCGCGCTTGTCGGTGTCGGCGAGCACGGCGTAGGCTTCGCTGACTTCTTTGAACTTCTCTTCCGCGTCTGGATTGTTGGGATTGCGGTCGGGATGGTACTGCAGAGCGAGCTTGCGATAGGCGCTCTTGAGTTCGACCTCGGTGACGGTGCGGGTCACGCCCAGCACTTCGTAGTAGTCGCGTTTTGCGTTCGTCGTCAGAATAAAACCTTTCTTCGAAGAAAAATCCACATACCTCGCGGCTAAACAGGCCGCTGAAACACTCCGCGCCTAGGGCTAAAGCCCTAACAGAAAAAGAAAGACTCTATCGCAGTGCTCAAAGCGCTGCGCCACCCAAAAGCAAGTTTTCAGCAAACTGTAATTCATCTATGTTCTACGCGCCGGCAATGGCAGCGCTGGAAGCGCTGCGCCACCCAAAAACAGAACCTGCAACGGCTGATTTCAGGGATTCTTTGCGACCTTGACCATCGCGGGGCGCAGCAGGCGGTCTTTGATTTTGTAGCCGCGCTGCAACTCCTCGATCACCTCGTGGTCGGCCGCGTCCGAGGTTTCCACCATCTCGATCGCTTCGTGCACGTGCGGATCGAACTGCTCGCCCTTGGCGGGAATGGCCTTTACTCCAACTTTCGCGAGGGCATCCTGCAGTTGCTTGTAGATGAGTTCGACGCCACTGCGGAAATCGGCGGGCTCCGACTTAACTTGCAACGCGCGCTCGAAGCTGTCGAGAACAGGCAGGAGCGGCTTGATGGCATCGGCCGCGGCATAGTCGCGGAAGTCCTGCTGCTCTTTGGAGGCGCGGCGACGCGCATTTTCAAATTCAGCCTGCGCGCGAGCCAGGCGATCGAGAAGTGAATCGCGCTCGGCTTTCAGCTTCTGCAATTCTGCTCCCGGACCCGAAGCCTCGCTAACTGCGGCTCCGCCGGCAGCGGTTTCCGAGGAGTTCTCGTCGCCGTCCGCGGGAGGAAGTTCATGTTCCAGATCCAGTCCTGCCATTTCTCGTTCCGATTTTCCGTTTGCTTTCTTCATAACAGCGTTTGCATTACTCCGATTCATTCAAGATCTTGTCGAACAGGCGCGCGATGTACGAGACCGCGGTGATGGTGTGCTGGTAGTCCATGCGCGTAGGGCCGATCACAGCCAGCGATCCCATAACTTCGTTGCCGGCGTGTGCGGGGGCCCCGATCAATACGAAATTTTGCATCGACGGCAGCGCCTGGTCGAGTCCGATGACAACACGGACGGCTTCCTGCTTCACGTCGAGATAGGCACCCAGGAGCTGAACAACTTTTTCTTTCTCCTCGAGCGTCTTAAGCATCTCCTGCAGCCGTTCCCGGTCCTGATCGCCGGTGACCAGGTTCGAGGTGCCATCGACGAAGACGACTTGCGAGCCTTGCTCGGCCGCGAGCGCGCCTTGCTTGTAGAGTTGCTCGATGGAGTTCATCAGGCGATCGTATTCGCCGCGCTCCTGCTCCAGACGGCGCGCAAGTTCGGCGCGCATCGATTCCATGGTCCATCCGCGGAAATTTTCGTTGATGTAGCGGGCGGCCAGGTCCAGCTCCGATTGCGAAAGATCAAGACGCAGCACGCGATCGCGCACCAGTCCGGACCGGGTCACGAGTACGGCCAGTACTTTTTGATCACCGAGGCGCGAGAAGTAGACATGTTCGAGCGCGTTCTTCGGACCGCTGGTGGCCACGGTCACACCGACGTTGCGCGAGATTAGTGAGAGCACGTGCGAAGTGCGCTCCATAAATTCCTGCACGTCGGTAATGCCAGCCAGCGAATCGGAGATCATGGTCTCTTCCTGCGGGGCCAGGCGGGCCGTGCCAGAGATCTGCTCGACGTAGTAGCGATATGCCTCGGTGGTGGGCACGCGGCCAGCGGAGGCGTGCGGCTGCTCGAGGAATCCAGCATCGGATAGGTCGGCCATCACGTTGCGGATGGACGCGGGGCTCAGCCCTTCGCGGTTTGAGCGCGCGAGCGTGCGCGATCCGACGGGCTCACCGGTGGAGATGAATGTCT
The DNA here is from genome assembly GCA_963832015.1 of uncultured Acidobacteriaceae bacterium. Classification (GTDB taxonomy): domain Bacteria; phylum Acidobacteriota; class Terriglobia; order Terriglobales; family Acidobacteriaceae; genus Sulfotelmatobacter. The sequence goes on along the minus strand of CAWHSR010000030.1, from coordinate 221,892 downwards.
CCACGATGGCGGTCAGGATTTCGCGTTCGCGATTCCCGATATTGGGGTCAGCAGGCATAGTAAGCAGGTCTAGACAGTCTTGTCCGTTGTCTCAGTCCTAACGGCGACAGCCGGGGGGAAGAAATTGCTTCCGATTCATTCTACCTAACTATTTTAGATGCAGAAGGTTGGGTTTTGGACCAAAGTTGGGGGATCTTGTCCGGATTCTGGGAAGGAGCTTGGGGCGAGGTTTCAAGGTTTCAAGGTTTCAAGGATTTAAGGAGTGCAAGGGTTCAAGCTTAAGATCGAGGTTGAGTTTCTCCGGCCTCCCGCGGTGTTCGAGCACTTTGAAACCTCGAGATTCTGGAACTTTGAAACCGGGGACTTACCCTCCTGGTATGCTCTATCTCTTCTTATGAAATCCAAACCTCACATCGCGGTGATCGGCGCCGGGGCGTTTGGCGGGTGGACCGCCCTCCATCTTCTGGAGGATGGGGCGCGGGTTACGCTGCTTGACGCGTGGGGGCCGGGGAATTCTCGGGCGTCTTCGGGCGGGGAGACGCGGGTGATGCGCGGCACGTACGGGCCAGATCAGCCTTACACGGAAATGGCGGCCGGTGCGCTCAAGCTTTGGGCGAAGTACGAGAGGCGGTGGAAGCGGCAGTTTCTGCACCGCACCGGCGTGCTGTGGATGGCTTCCGGGCAGGACGACGCGTTCGAGCGTGGGTCGGTCAGGGCGCTGGGTGAGGCGGAGATCAGGTTTCAGGAACTGTCATCCGCGCAGATGAAGAAGCGGTGGCCGCAGATCAACTTTGAAGGGATCGAGTGGGGAATTTTCGAGCCGGAGTGCGGATATCTGGATGCGCGAGCGAGTTGCCAGGCGGTTGTCGAGGCATTCGTTGCGGAAGGAGGCAGGTACCGACTGGCAGCGGTCCGGGCCGACGCCCTGGAAAATCGGCCTCTCAGCAGTCTTTCGCTGTCCGACGGCTCCCTGCTCAAGGCCGACTTCTACGTATTCGCCTGCGGGCCGTGGCTTGGGAAGCTTTTTCCGCAAGCCGTCGGCGATCTGGTGCAGACTACCAAGCAGGATATCTTTTTCTTTGGCACACCTGCGGGGGATGATAGGTTCAGCGACGCGCATCTGCCGGTCTGGGGCGATCACCGGGGACGCTTTCGTTACGGAATCCCGGGCAGCGACCGCCGCGGGTTTAAGATCGCCGACGACACGCGCGGGCCAGCGTTCGATCCTACCGATGGCGAGCGCGTGGTCAGTCCGGAAACGCTAAGAGATATTCGCGAATATGTCGCCTTTCGCTTTCCTGCCCTGAAAGATGCGCCGCTGGTTGAGACTCGCGTGTGCCAGTACGAACAGACTCCGGACAGTCACTTCATCATTGACCGGCATCCGATAGCGGCGAACGCGTGGATCGTAGGGGGAGGCTCCGGGCACGGGTTCAAGCACGGGCCCGCGGTCGGAGAGATGGTGGCGGAGTTGATTTTAAAGGACCGCGAGGCGGACGCAACGTGGCGTCTGGCGCGCTTCAAACGCTCACCTTTGTCATCCTGAGCAGCGCTTTGGCTGCGAAGGATCTTATGCACTCCACGCAAGTTGCATAGGTCCTTCGCGGCAAAAGGCGCCGCTCAGGATGACAAGATTGTTGGGCGCGGTGACGGACCTACTGGATTTGAATCACGCTCGCCGGGGCGTTGGCTTTGATCTCCGCTGCACGGGTTACCACGTTCTGCGCGAAGGCGTAGATCGACTTGGCGTGCGGCGAGTTCTCGCCTTCCAGCACGACCGGTGTTCCACCGTCGCCGGACTTGCGCACTTCCGGGTCCAACGCGATGTTCCCCAGGAACGGAACGCCGAACTGCGCTGCCATTTTTTCGGCGCCGCCGCGCGAGAAGATGTCCACTTCGTGCTGGCAGTGCGGGCAGGTGAAGTAGCTCATGTTCTCGACCACGCCGACGACGTCCACTTTCATCTGGCGGAACATCTCGATGGCCTTGCGTGCGTCCTGCAGCGAAACGTCGGATGGGGTCGAGACCACCACCGCGCCCGTCAGCGGGACGGTCTGCACCAGCGAGAGCGCGATGTCGCCCGTGCCGGGAGGCAGATCGACGATGAGGTAGTCGAGTTGTCCCCACTCAACCAGGCCCAGAAACTGGCGCACGATCTGGTGCAGCATGGGGCCGCGCCAGATGATGGGCTTATCTCCGGGATTGAGGAATCCGACGGAAATCACTTTCAGGCCAAAGGCTTGGATCGGCTCAATGCGGTTCTCGCCGACCATGCGCGGCTGGGAGTTGACGCCCAGCATTAGCGGGACGTTGGGGCCGTAGACGTCCGCATCGAGCAGGCCGACTTTGTGGCCCATCTTGACAAGAGCAACGGCCAAGTTCACCGACAGCGTGGTCTTGCCCACGCCGCCTTTTCCCGAACCGACGGCGATGATAGCGTCGACGCCCGGCAGCGGTTGCGGGCCCTGCGGCGCCTGACCTTGTCCATGCTGATGCGGCATATGTGCGTTCAAAGGATCACACTCCAGATAGGAATCGCGAAGATGAGGAAGAACTCTAGAGATTCATTATACAAGCGGCGGTTCGATCGGCGAATCCGTCCGTCGATTGGCACCTGGAAGGACCGCTCTGCCAAGGCGGTGCAAGCATCAGGGACCTCAGTATCCTTCGCCTTCCAGCTTTACTTTGCCCTTGAACATGCGGAACAAGAGGGTGAAGTAGCCGAGGGCGAGAATCATTCCGAGGATCCACCAGGTAAAGCCGACCGCCAGGCCGTGCTCTCCGGCGGCGGTGTTGTAGATGGTGAGGTTCAGAGCGGGATCGGTGCTGGCCGGCAGTACCACGGGATAGAGCCCGAAGGCCGCGCCGACGAGCATTCCCACGAGGTACAAGGCCGAGGCGACGAAGGCCATTTTCTCTGCGTGCTTGAGAATGCCGTGCATCATGACGGCGAGGCTTCCGAAAACAAGCACCGGGATAAGGAATCCGACTGCATGGTGCTTGTAGTTATCCAGCACGCCAGGACGGATAGATACCGTTGCAACTAGTCCAACGACGGTCAGAAGTAGTTGCACTGGCCATGCCCATAGGGCCACCGTCCGGGCTCGTCGGTTTACGTGGCCTTCGGTCTTCACGGTGATGTACAACGATCCGTGCGCGGTTAGCGAGACCAGCGCCATCACCCCGGTGAGAACCGTGTACCAGTCGAGGATGCCGTTGTTCGTGCCGGCGACGCCCTGGTTCACGCGGAAGTTGGTCCAGAGCGGCTCGAAGAAATACTCGTCGGGGCCAAGAGGGACGCCGCGGACGACATTGCCCAGGGCTGCGCCGAAAAAGATCGTCAGCAGCAGGCTGGAGCCGCAGAAGATGGCGTCGAAGAATCCTAGCCAGACCGGATTTTTCATGTGCGCGCGGAGTTCGATGCCGATGCCGCGCAGCATCAGCAGCCAGAGCACGATCATGAGCGGTAGGTAGAAACCGCTGAAGCTCGAGGCGTAGAGCAGCGGGAAGGCGAAGTAGAGCGTGCCTCCGGCGGCGAGCAGCCAGACTTCGTTGCCGTCCCAGACGGGGCCGATGGCGCGCATGATGGTGCGGCGCTCGTTGGGCGTGCGGGCGGCGCCGAGGTAGATGACGCCAGCGCCCAGGTCGAAGCCATCGAGCACCACATACGCTGCCACCATTACTGCGACGATCATGAACCAAAGGGTTGCCATCGTAATCCTCGTCCCTCAGGGGCTAATAGCCCCAGATCCTGCCAATCCTCACGCGGCCCTGAAGGGCCGCTCTTCCACGGTGATGCACGCGTCTGTGATGCGCGCTTCGGTCATGCGCGTCAGTCACAATCTCGGTTATGCACGCGTCGGTCAAGCGCCCATGACGAACGGATTCGGTGATGCGTGCACGGCGGCTCTACCTCTAGTGCGCCGATCCGGTTTCGGCTTCGGGGCCTTGTTCGATTTCGCGGCGGACCAGGAACAGGAACAGGATGCCGAGTACTGTGTACATGCCCATGAATCCCAGCAGGGTGAACATGCCATTGCCTGCCGAAACCGTTTTCGAATAGCCGTCCGCAGTGCGCATCAGGGAGTAAACCAGCCAGGGCTGGCGTCCGATTTCTGCCGTGATCCATCCGGCGGTGTTCGCGATGTAGGGGAACGGCAGGGACAGCAGCAGGATCCAGAGCATCCAGTGGCTGGAGAACAGCTTGCCGCGCCATAGTAGGAACGCTGCCACCACAGCGATCGCAATGAAAATCGTACCGAGCCCGACCATGATGTGGTAGCTGAAGTAGAGCAGCGAGATGTTCGACGGCCACTGGTCTTCGGGGAAGGCATTCAGTCCCTTAACCTGGGCTGTCCACGCGCGATATGTCAGGAAGCTGAGGGCGTTGGGAATCACCAGTGGATTGTCGATCTTGTGCTGATCGACGTTAGGCTGGCCGATCAGCACGAGCGGAGCGCCCGGCTGCGTCTCGAACAGGGCTTCCATCGCGGCGAGCGTGACTGGTTGATTCTCGGCAATCATGCGGCCTTGGCCATCTCCGGTAGGAAACAACTGTAGGACGCTGAAGATCAGACCTGCGACCACTCCCACGCGCACAAAGATCCGGCCGTGTGATTCGAACTTGCCCCACAGCAGGTAGAACGCGCCCACCGAGGTCATGACGAACGCACCGGTAATCACTGCGCCAGACATATTGTGGGCGTATTGCCACCACGCCCACGGATTCAGTACTAGTGCCCAGAAGCTGGCGAGCTGAACCGATCCGTCGGCGGCTTTCGCATAGCCCACGGGATGCTGCATCCAGGCGTCGGTGGCGACGATAAAGAATCCCGAGAGCCACGATCCCAGGAATACGGCGACTGCGGACCACCAGTGTGCCCGCGGGCTGAGGCGCTTCTCCCCGTACAGGAACAAGCCCAGGAAGGCAGACTCCAGAAAGAAGGCGAACATGCCTTCCATTCCCAGGGTCTGGCCGATCACGCCTCCGGCAAAGCGGGAGAAGTGGGACCAGTTCGTGCCGAACTGAAATTCCATGGGGATGCCGGTGACCACGCCCATCACGAAGTTGATGCCGAAGATGCGAGCCCAGAAGCGGGCGGCCTGGTGATAAGTCTCATCGTTCCGGCGCAGGCCCAACGTCTTGAGTACGACGATGAGCGGGGCTAGCCCCATGGTGAGTTGCGGGAACAGATAGTGGAAGGTGATGGTGAAGGCGAAGTGAAGGCGATGAACTAAGAGGGCACTATCCATGAAAAACCTCGACGCCCCGATAGGCTAAACCGTTTGCCGAAGCAGTTTATGTGATGCAAATCACAACAATCTGTGGAAATTAGAGGACTTTGCGCCTTCGTTCCAATTCGGAACGCCTTATTTCGCGGCGCCTTCCGGCGTCGTTGTAACGGCGCTGCTGTTCGTCGGTCTCGGGAATTACCGGGGCGACTTTCAGGTGCTTTCCCGCCGGGTCGATCGCCACAAAGGTAAGGTAGGCAGAGCCCACGTGCTGGGCGGTATCGGCAATGTAGTTCTCGACGAAGACTTTCACGCCGACTTCCATTGACGTGTGGAAGACACGGTTGACCGAAGAGCGCAGAATGACCAGATCTCCCACGCGCACCGGGACGAGGAAGTCGATGTGATCGACGGAGGCGGTGACGACGTAATTGCGGGAGTGGCGGTGCGCGGCCATGGCGCCGGCCAGATCGATCCAATGCATAAGGCGTCCGCCGAGCAAGGCGGCCAGAGGGTTGGCGTCGTTGGGGAGGACGATTTCGGCCATCTCGGATTGCGAATCCCGGACCGGGCGGGGCGCCAGAGGGTCATGGGTCATGCTTGTCTTCCTTTCGGGGATGGGGCGGGCTTTCTCAAGCTTTCTTCTTCAGGTACGACTCAAGGAAACATTCGGCCATCTTCTGGATGCGGGCGTCATCGTGGCGACGCAGCCAGGTAGCCCGCGAGAGATCAAATTCGAGATCACCGGACTCAGCGGGCCGATTGTTTCTTTCGCAAACATATCGAAGAAGAAGGACGCGTGCGGGAACGGCGAGTGAATCTGCCCGCGCGGAGCGCGTTACCGAGTCGAGCGGAGCGTTGACCGCGAAGCGCACCGCATCCCAAACTCGTTCCTGCGGCGACCAGCTGCAACTGCTGGCGTAACCAAGATTGCAGAATGCTTCCAGGACATCCTGCGGAGGGGTTTCGCCTTCGTGTCCGGGAGCCGTGCAATGACCGCACCATCCTCCGCCGAGCGGCAGACGGGCTGGGTGCGGCCACGTGCCGTTTTCCAGTCTTGCTACTGGCATGAAGTATGGGCAGGCCAATTCATTCTTCTCAGACGTAGAATGGTCGGGACTGGCAATTGTAGTCAGTTGCCGGAGGTCTGGCCAGCTCTCCGCGGAGCTACCTGCGCCGGGGGTGCCGTGGTTGTAGTAATCTCGTGGGCGGGGACTGCGATTGTTCCCACCACACTATGGACCGCATCGCCGCGCTCAACGAAATTCTGACGGAAAATCCCCAAGACGCGTTTGCGCGTTATGGGCTTGCTATGGAGTATTCGAAGCAGGGCGATCTCGACCGGGCGTTGGCAGAGTTTTCGATTCTGATGGAGGGCTTTCCTGATTACACTGCCGGGTATTTCATGGCGGCGCAGACTCTGGTGAAGGCCGAGAGAGTCGACGACGCGAAGAAGATGCTACAGGACGGCATCGCCTCGGCGCGGCGCACCGGCAACCTACATGCGCAGTCGGAGATGGAAGCCATGCTGGCGGAGCTGGGATAGAGCAAGGTTTCAGGGTTTCAGGTTTTCAGGGTTTCAGGTTTCAGTTTCGAGGCTCCTGCATTGAAACGTTGAAACTTTGAAACCCCTTCATTTCGCCATTCGGCCCATCGCTCTCTCCACCAACGCCGGAAAGAGTTGATAGAGCTTTACGGGTATGTGCATCGTCCAGGGAACAATCACTTCCCGCTTGTGCTTGAGGTATCCGTTGAGGGTGGCGCGGGCGACTCGTTCGGCGGTGATGCCGCGCTCCGAGACGGGACGAACTTTCTTCAGTTCGTTTCCCCGAATTGCGTTCTCGCTGAACGCAGTGCGCACATAACCTGGACAAACCGTGAGCACGTGGATTGTGTCCTTCTTCAGTTCGACACCGGCAGCCTTGCCGATGGCGTTGAGCGCGAACTTAGTGGCGCTATAGGAGGCGTGAAACGGAACGGGGATGTGGCCGGCGACGCTGGAGATGTTGATGATTGATCCTCCGCCCTGCTGCCGCATCACCGGGATCACGGCCTGCATGGCCGACATGGCACCGAAGAAATTGGTTTCGAACATCTCGTGGCAGGCCTGCATGTCGGTTTGCGCGACGGAATCCAGGAGGCCGTGCCCGGCATTGTTGATCCAGACGTCGATCCGCTTGAAATGATGCAGGGTTAACGCGAGGACGCGGTCGATCTCCTCAGAGTGGCGGACGTCGCAGGACAACGCGGCGGTCCGGTCAGGAAAACCGATGCGGGCGCGAGCGGCTTCAGCGCGGGCAGAGTCGCGCGAGAGCAGCACGACGCTGGCTCCTTCCTCCGCAAATAGCTTGGAGATTGCTTCGCCGATGCCCATCGAGGCGCCGGTGACGACGACCACTTTCCCGACAAGTTCCATGCTCGGGTTGTATTCTCCACGGGGCGGCAAGTCAAGATAACCTCCGCCTCCGTGGTGGTTCGATCTTGAGAACCTTTACCACTAAGGCAACGAATGTCCACGAAGGAAACTCCAAGTTTGTGATGTCGTACAATCGAGGCTCGCGCATTTTCGCGCGTTTGCGATCGGGGACTCGTGGCACTTCTTCCCTTGTTTCCGCTGGATGTTGTGCTGCTCCCCGGCACTCCTCTGCCCTTGCACATTTTTGAGCCCCGTTACAAAGAGATGATTGGCGAGTGTTTGGCCAACAATACGCCTTTCGGAGTGGTGAGGGCGCTGGAAGAAGGGGTTGCGGAAATTGGATGCACCGCGGAAATTGTTACCGTCACGAAGGAATATCCAGATGGGCGCATGGACCTGATCGCGGAAGGGCGCAAGCGTTTTGAGGTAGTCGAACTGAACCAGGATCGGTCCTTTCTGCGGGCAGAAGTGTTGCTGGTGCCGGACGAACCGGTCACGTCCTCCGAGGCAGATAAGGCCCGGGCCATTCAGGTGCACTTGGAGATTCTCTCGCTGGCGGGAGCCGTGCAGGACCTTTCCGCGGCCGACCAGAACGCGCTTTCGTTTTATCTTGCAGGGTCGCTGCCGCTGGATCTCGACTTTAAGCAGAAACTGCTGGGGATGCGGTCGGAGAGCGAACGCCTCCAAGCGGTCGCGGCGTATCTGGAAGGCATTCTTCCGAATCTGCGGCGCGCGTCGCGGGCACGGCAGAAGGCTGGCGGCAACGGGCATGCGCGGTAGTTCTCGACTCTGGAGTCCAAAAGTTAGGTGCCAGGTGTTCGGGACGCGGCGCCGGCTGCGGAGTGCGGCTGAAACGCTCTTGGGTTACGACGCGTATAATCGGGGAAAGTTGGTTGTGGGGGGTCCTTTCATGAGTAGTCTTCCGCGCACGCTGGGTGAATTGCGCCACAGTATTTTCTCCGAAGAGCGTTTGCGCACGCGTCACGTTAAAGATGAACTGCGGGAGAACTTGACCGCTCGCCTGCGCAAGAATGGCGATGCCCCGGTGTTTGCCGGCATCGTGGGCTATGAAGACACGGTCGTGCCGCAGATCGTCAATGCGATTCTTTCGCGGCATAATTTCATTCTGCTCGGACTGCGCGGTCAGGCGAAAAGCCGTATCCTGCGCGCCTTGACGACTCTGCTCGATCCCCACATGCCGTATCTCGCGGGATGCGAAGTGCACGATAATCCTTACGCTCCGATCTGCCGACGCTGCCGCGAGGAAATCGCGCGGCTTGGGGATGACTCGCCGATAGCCTATCTTTCGCCCGATGAACGCTACGTGGAGAAACTTGCTACCCCTGACGTTACGATTGCCGATCTGATCGGCGACATCGATCCCATCAAAGCGGCTCGCGGTGGGCACGAACTGTCGAGCGAATTGACGGTGCACTACGGCTTGCTGCCCCGCGCTAACCGCGGCATCTTCGCCATCAACGAGTTGCCGGATCTCGCGGGAAAGATTCAGGTGGGATTGTTCAACATCATGCAGGAAGGCGACGTGCAAATTAAGGGATATCCCATTCGCCTGTCGCTCGATGTGGCGCTGGTATTCAGCGCGAATCCGGAAGACTACACGGCGCGAGGCAAGATCATCACGCCGCTGAAAGACCGCATCGGCTCGGAGATTCGCACGCACTATCCGGCGACCGTGGAAGAAGGAATCGCCATTACCGCACAAGAAGCTTGGACTCGGCGCAATGGTCATCCGATGCACCTGCCGAACTACGTACAGGAGGTAATCGAGCGCGTCGCGTTTGCCGCGCGAGAGGATAAGAAGATCGACAAGCGCTCGGGCGTGAGCCAGCGGCTTCCAATCTCGGCGATGGAAAATGTGGTCTCGAACGCCGAGCGGCGGGCGATCCGCAACGACGAGAAAGTCGTTGTGCCGCGCATCAGCGATGTGTACGCGGCGCTGCCCGCCATTACCGGCAAGCTGGAACTGGAATACGAAGGCGAGATGAAAGGTGCCGACCACGTGGGGCGCGAGTTGATCCGCGCCGCGATCGCGAAGACGTACGACGAGTATTACACCGGAGCGAATGTGCAGCAGATCGTGCAGTGGTTCGACCTAGGGGGCGAGATTCAACTGTCGGATGCGGTCGCAGCCGAGGAGGCGCTGGAGAAGCTGAAGGGGATCCAGGGCCTGGTCGACAAACTCGGGCCGCTGAGCGTGACCCCGAAGGACAGCCCAGAGCAGCAGGTGTCGGCGGCGGAGTTCATCCTCGAAGGACTGCACGCGCACAAGCGCATCGGGCGTAGCGAGGAGCGCGTATTCAAGGGCGGAGAGAAGAAGCCCGAGCCTGTGCGAGAGAAAGGGTTCGAGCCGGAAGACAAGCCGTACCGGCAGAGAAGACAGTTTAACTAGAAAGCCGCTAGCTTCTAGCTAGACGCGATTTGCTAGAAGCTAGAGCTGGGCTAGCAGCTTTTCATGAAACGCATCCGCTACTCCAAATACGTGCCCGATCCGGCGGGCGAGATGAGCATGGAGGATTTGCTCAGCGCGCTCTCGGATTACCTGCTGCAGAGCGGGTTTCAGGAGTCCATGTGGTACGAGTTGCCCGAGGGCGAGCAAACGCTGGACGAACTCAAGCGAGCCATCGAGCAGGCGCTGATGAATGGGGAGATGTTCGACGAGAACCTGCGGGAGCAGATCGAGCAGATGGTTGCGGACGGGCAACTCGACGAATTGATCGAGAAGCTGATCGAGCGGATGCAGCAGGAAGACTACATTTCGATCGACGAGCCGCACGATCCGGCGCGGCAGTCCAGCATCGGCGGACAGACCGGCGAGGCGCAGCAGGCCAAGTTTGAGATCACCGACAAGAGCCTCGACTTTCTCGGCTTCAAGTCGCTGCGGAATTTGCTCGGATCGCTCGGCAAGTCGAGCTTTGGACGGCACGACACGCGCGATCTCGCGACCGGCATCGAAACCAGCGGGTCAGCGAAGACCTACGAGTTTGGCGACACGCTCAATCTTGACATCACGGCTACGCTGTCGAGCGCAATCCAGCGCGAGGGCTTGACGCTGCCGCTCAATATCGAATACTCGGACCTGCAGGTGCATCAGTGCGAGTACCAGTCATCGTGTGCGACGGTGCTGATGCTCGACTGTTCACATTCGATGATTCTCTATGGCGAAGACCGATTCACTCCGGCGAAGAAAGTGGCGATGGCGCTGTCGCATCTGATCCGCACGCAGTATCCGGGAGACTCGCTTTCGCTGGTGCTGTTTCACGATTCGGCGGAGGAAATTCCGTTGTCGCAACTGGCGCGGGTGAAAGTCGGGCCGTACTACACCAACACGCGAGAGGGGCTGCGGCTGGCGCAGAGGATCCTGCAGCGACAACGCAAAGACATGAAGCAGATCGTGATGATCACCGACGGTAAGCCTTCGGCGCTGACGCTCGAGGACGGGCGCATCTATAAGAATGCGTTCGGGCTGGATCCGCTGGTCGTGAGCCAGACGCTGGAAGAAGTGTCGAAGTGCAAGCGGGCGGGTGTGCTGATCAATACGTTCATGCTGGCGTCGGATTACGGGTTGGTGCAGTTTGTGCAGAAAGTGACGGAGATGTGCCGCGGGAAGGCCTACTTCACGACGCCGTATACCTTGGGACAGTATCTGCTGATGGATTACATGTCGCGGAAGACCAAGACCATTCATTGATTCGCCGCCCCCAGGGGCTAAAGCCCACCTGGAGTTGCTTTTTACCCGGCGCTGAAGCGCCGCTCTTCCACCATTCGGCGATCCCTGCACTGGCGGCCTTCCATCATTCGCCGCACCCCCCACGTGGCGCTGTTCCACCGTTCGCCGACCCCGCCCACGGGCCAGTCTTCAAAGGGTCTGCGGAACGCTGCTGATGATCCGCTTTTCTCCGGTCCGGGGAAGCCTGCCTTCCCAAAATATTCTCAAGTGCTGATACTCTTTTGTAAGACATGGCGAACTGTATTCGATGCGGGCGGCAACTGCCGGCGCTGACATTTGGGAAGAAGATCTGCCAGTGGTGTGTGCGGCACGAGGCCGCGCAGCGCGGCGAAGAGGGCGATGATACGGTTCAGCCGGTCATGGCTGCGCCCTGGGTCAGCCGCGAAGCCAGCATCTCTCTCACGCAAGTCATTCTCGGCGCCAACGTGATGGTGTTCATCGCGATGGCGATCACGATGGTCCTTCAGGGCGGTCCCTCTCTGGACTTCACTGGGCAATTGATGGTGCACTTCGGCGCCAACTTCGGCCCTTATACCTTGTCGGGCCAATGGTGGCGTCTGCTCACCTACATGTTTCTGCATGGGGGCTTCTTCCACATCGCCATGAACATGTGGTGCCTGTGGAATCTGGGAACGCTTTGCGAGTCTCTCTACGGACGATTCACCTATGCCGCTATTTACCTCATCACGGGAGTCGCCGGAGGGCTGGCGAGCGTTGGGTGGAACCCTGGCGTGCTCAGCGTTGGCGCATCGGGAGCGATCTTTGGGCTGACAGGAGCGCTGATCGCTTCGTTCTATCTGGGCGAATTTTCGTTGTCGGGCATCTCTATCAAGGGAACGCTGAGCAGCCTTCTATTCTTCGCGGGCTTTAGTCTCTTTCTTGGGAAGGTTGTCCCAGGGATCGACAATGCCTGCCATGTCGGTGGACTGGTCAGTGGATTGATTCTCGGGGCGCTGATCGCGATCGCTGCTCCGGAGCGCGACAAGCCCATAGCGCGCATCGGTATTCTGCTCTTCGTAGTTGTCCTGTTGGCCGGTAGTGCCGTGGGCGTATATCGCTGGCGCGGCGCTGGGATGCATTTCGGTGCCATGGACGCGCAACGGAACATCGATCGCATGATTGGCGAGTTTCAAAAGAAGGTGCAGCAGAATCCGCAGGACCCTTCAGCACATTACGCCCTCGCGCGCGCATATTTTGGCAAAGGACAATTCCCCGAAGGCGAGAACGAGTTGAAGCGCGTGCTGGAACTACAACCCCAGAACGCACGAGCCCTCATGGACCTCGGCGCGGCCTACCTGACGCAAGGTCAACCGAAAGAGGCTCAGGACGAGTTTGACAAGTTGGTGGCACAGGATCCGAAGAACCCGAATGCGCATATCGGGTTGGGAATGGCGCTTGCGGACCAGAGCAATCATGAGGCGGCGGTCAACGAGTATCAGACTGCGCTGCGTCTCGATCCGCAGGCTCGGGACGCCTACTACCGGATGGGGATTTCGCAGGTCGAGTTAAAGAAGTATGACGATGCCATCGCTTCCTACCTGAAGGAGCGGGAGCGCTCAGGCGACGATGCAGAGTTGGAAAACGCGCTGGCCGATGCGTATCAGGCCAAGGGCATGCAGCAGCAAGCGCAGGATGCGCGGAATAAGGCGGCGCAACTCAACGGCCAGAACACTGATTGATGTCCACCAAATAACAGCCGCACTGCGCTCGGCGGACAGCCGACGGCGGCTGTCCCCACATGAACCAAGCTCCTAACTATAAGAGCCACTAGGCCTTCGTGATTTCGCCTACCGCTCGCCAGGCCTGGTTGATGGCTTCGTCTGTGTAGGCGTATGCGCCGGCGTCGGAGTTGGCAATGGATATCCGCCCGAACGGTTTGCGGGCGACTTCGCAGGGAGTTTCGCCGCCCTCCAGCCAGAACGGATCGAAGAGCGAGTTGTATTCGTAGGCGTAGCCGTGGGGCCAGCGATTGACGGTGATGGCCGCGATATCGCGGGCGGGGTCGAAGCCGCCGGGACCCAGCGTGCGGGCCAACTGATCGCGAATCTTGCGCTCCATGGTTTCGAAAGTCGTAGTGTAGAGTTCCATGCGGCCGTACATATGCTGCTGGCGCGCCGGGAGTCCCGGGTGGCACGCCGCCTTCATCATATGGACCACGATCGGCTCCTCGGGCTTGCGCGCGCACTCGTATCCGCCAATGCTTACGGGCAAATCGAGATTCACTCCGGTGTGGTACATGCCCGGCGCGTAGACGGAATTCACTCCGAGTTTCTGAAACGAAGTCCAGTTCCGCACCGCGACATTCGTATACAGCAGCGGAACTTTCTGTGCTGAAGCCAGGGCCTCTTTTTGCTTGTCGGGCAGTTCCCCGCAGATGTAGGGGATCACGACATGCCAGCAGGCCAGAATCGAATTCTTTGCCTTGGCGGTATAGACCTTGCCGCCTCGGGCGTAGGCGACCTCCACTTCCTTGGCGCTGGGGACGTCTCCTAAGTGCTTCACGCGCACGGCCGTGCTGTTCAGGCGGATGCGAACCGGCGAACCAGAGTCATCGAGCTTCGCATAATTCGCTCTGGAAAGAATGACATCCGACGATGAGTTTCCAGGGATCGCATCCGGAATCAGTTTGCGAACCAGGAGGCGCGCGATGGTCGCGTTGCCGTCGGGAAAGTGGAAGAAGTATTTCTCCGCTTCTTCATTAGGAATGGCGTCGCGGTTCATGCCCTTCCCAGGGGTCGGATCCAACTTCATGCCGTCGAGACCCGGGAGGTCGAATCCCCAGGCGTCCTGCGCCGAAACCGCGTCGATCCCGACGCCGAACAGAGGGTGCGGCAGCGCCTGATACATCTTGATGATGTCTTCATGAACGCCAGCCACGTCTTTCAGGAAACTGGCATAACTCATGCGCGCCAGCTTCGCTTTCTTCTGGTCGGAGGTCAGTTCTGGGAAATAGTCCTTTGATTCCTGAAACAGGCGCTGCAGGTCGCGCTTGGCAGGATCGGACAACGGCGCGTCGGCAAGAAACTGCTTGATCAGTTCCGGCGACGGGCCAGCCGAGTCCTCACTTTCTGTACCGCCGCGCGGATTCGGATTGACTACCAGTTTGTCGACACCGAAGGTTTCTTTGTCAAAGAAAATTCTGGAGCGCATGCCTGCAGAGGGATAGAGAGTATTGTTGAAGTACTTGGAATACGAGGGCACGTCGATGCCGAGTTCTTCGATCACGCCCTTGGCCACCGCGCTGTAGGGAGCCGGGCTTTCGATGGAAAATGTGCCGCCGAAACCCAGGCGGAACGTATTGCCTACGCGAAACTCATTGCGCTTGGCGTGTCCGCCGAAGTCATCGTGGTTCTCAAGGATAAGGATGCGCGCCTTGCCGCCGGTTGCCTTGCGATAGAAGTACGCGGCAGCGAGGCCGCTGATACCGCCGCCGACGATGATCAGATCGTAAGTCTCGCCTGTGTCTTCGGGCTTGCCCGCTGAGTCCCAGAACGTGCCATCGCGCAAGGCGTGAGCGGCGTCGAATGATCCGGGATGGCTGCCTCGCATACCGGTGAGTGCGGGCGGGTAATAGTTGGGAGAGGTCTCGGGACCAACGGCGGCCTGGCCTTCGCCAAACCCGGCGGCGGCAAGGTCCCACGGCATCATGGCCGCGCCCGCCGTGACCGCCACGCCGTTGAGAAAATCACGACGCGTGATCTTGCGGTGCATCCCCAGTTCCCGGTCCCGTGAATCGTGCACGATCGCCTCCGCAGAGTTCTGTAAATGTCCTCAGGCGCTAAAGCGCAGGGTCAGGAGAGAGGCGCTTATCGCAGCGCTGAAGCGCTGCGCCACCCAAAAGCACTGACCTGTCAGCTACGGCTGTGAACCGCTGTCCGCTTTCTTGACGGCTAATTCCGCGGCCTGGAAGCCGATGCGGCTATGCGTGCCGTCGCAGAATGGTTTGTTGACCGAACCGCCGCAGCGGCAAAGCGAGAACGCGGTCTTGCCAGTGAGGTCGTAGGGGGTGCCGTTTACGTCGACCAATTCGATGGAGCCTTCGGGAGCCTCGACCCGGAATGGGCCATTCGGTCTGACGGTGATTTTTACCTGTGCCATAAATGCATCCTCCAACCTTACGGGTTTCTAGTAAGGCTAAAAAGATATCATCAATGGATGGTTATTGTCTTGGAGGCAACCGAAGCCAGAAGGGCAGAGGCCCGCAATACCCAGCGACCGCGAATTCAGGCCGCTTCGACGCGCACCGAACTCAGGCTTCGGTAAAGCTGCAGGTACTCGTCGATCATGCGCTTGGTGGTGAAGCGTTCGCGGGCGCGAGAATAGGCTAACTCGGCGTAGGCGCGGCGCATGGGACGGTCCGCGTTGAGCATCTGAATATTTTCGGCGAGGCTGGCGGCATCGTTGGTGCGGAAATAAAGAGCGGCGTCTCCCCAGATCTCGCGAAAGCTTGGAATATCATTGGCCACGATGGCGCATCGCGAGAACGCGGCTTCGAGAGCTGCCATCCCAAGTGGTTCGTAGCGCGCCGTAGCGGCGTAGATGGAAGCCCGGCTGTAGAGAGCGCGCAACTGCGCCTCGGTCTGTGGGCCGCGGATCGCAACCGAGGTCTGATCGGTTGCAACCTTCACATCGGCACGAATGGGAATGCGGGGCACTGGCACCGTATGTTCAGCGCCGACGATGCAGACTGGCACAGAATACGGTTGCTGCGTGAGGAGATACACCTGCTTGCCAGCATCCACCATGCGGCCGACCGCCAAAACGCAGTCGTCTTTGCTCACGTAGGGATTGAAGAAAATGGGATTGCGTCCAGGGTAGATGACTTCTCCGCGGAGAAGGCGCCCGTAGCATGCGGAAATGCGATCGAGCATCCAGGCCGAAGGGGCGATGACTGCGTCCGCGCCCGCAAGGCCGGCGAGTACGGTGTTGCGATACCAGGTCAGAGGTCGCTCAAACCGGGGAATATGATTGTGAACCGCTTGTGTCCAGGTGATCAAATCGCCATGCGCCGTCACGACGCGCGGCACATCGACCGACAGGTTTCCGTAGCAAAACTGGTTAAGATGGAGAACGTCGGGCCGGAGCTCGCGCACCAGCGCGGCGAGAAACTCGGACGACTCGGAAAGATCCTCCTCCGCCTCCTGCATCCACTCGAGGTGAAATGCGGTAGGGCGGTAGTCGAGGCCGTGCAGATGATCCATCCACGAGGTCTGCTCGGGAAGAGGAATTTCGCCAAAGCTTACGAGCGTGACGCGTACGCCGCGTGTGACCAAGCCGGTCACAAGCTCGCGGGTGTAAGTCCACGATCCCGAGAGCGAGTCGGCGGTGACGAGAACGTGCATGGAACCTCCGGAGCAAACTTGCGGAAAATGCCTTGAGGGGCTGGGGATTCCGCGTAGCAGGCGCGTCCATTCTAGTTTGAATCGGGATGGACGGAAAGGGCTTTTGCGCGCTGCTGTGCAAGAATTTGCATGGCGACAGGCGATTCCCGCTCGCCGGGCTGCGCCCTGGCGGACGGCCGAGGGCGGCCGTCCCCACATGGTTCTTCTGTCGGTTCCTCTTCTACTGTTTTCCTCTTCTCCTTAGAACAGAAACTTCAGGGCAAACTGGATCTGGCGGGGGGCCTGAGCTTCGAGAACCTGATTGAAGGTTGGCGAGCCGATGTCGCTGTCGGGCAGATGGAAATTTGGGTGGTTCAGGAAATTGAATAGCTCGGCCCGGAACTGGAATTCCTTGCCCTCGGCCACGCGAATGTTCTTGAAGGCCGAGAAATCCCAGTCGGCATAGCCGGGCCCCTGCGCGATATTGCGGCCTGCCGTGCCGAATTGCTGCACGGGAGAATTCGGGTCCTGAGTGATGCGCTGAAAAGCACTCGCATTCAGCCAGGCGCCGGCCGTGTGCGGGCCCGAGTTCGGATTCTTCCCGGGCACCAGGTTCGGACGGTTGGAGAAGAATCCGGTGATTTCCGGCGCCGAGCCCTGCACCGAAAAATCGGTGGAATCGAAGACCGTGAACGGCGTACCGCTCATCAGAGTGACAATTCCGTTGACCTGCCAGTCGCCGAACGCATGCTGATACCAGCCATGAGGCTGTCTCCAGAAAGGAAGACTCCACTGATAGCTGAACACCAAGCGGTTACGGGAATCGAACAGGGAGCGACCGCGCTCGGCACCAAGATCGAAGGGATCTTGCGCGAGATCATTCTCTCCTGCCACGGGCTTGGCCGCTGAACCGGTCATGTTGAATGACGAAGCGTCATCCATGGTTTTCGAGTAGGTGTACGAGGCCAGAAACGCAAGCCCGTGACTGAAACGCTTGGTCAGGCTGGCCTCCAGCGCGTTGTACGAAGAATTGGCGATACCTTCGATCAGCCCCGTCGACGAGTACGTGCATGGCGGCGACGCCGGATCGAGCGTGCATCCGGAATGAATGCGCCGGAAGTCCGCGTTGCTGGAGGTAGAGATCGGGTTTCCGCTGGAATCGAATCCCGGGATGTAGATCGCCGGATTCCCTTCCACGAAACGCGGCAGCTTCGTTCCCTTCGTTCCTACGTAGCCGATCTCGAGCAGAAGGTCTGATCCGAGCGATCGTTGAATGTTCAGATCCCAGTCCTGCGTATAGGGCAGAGGCAGGTTCGGAGCTAGCGTCAAGTTGGTCAGCGGCGTGGCGAAGGTGCCGTTGGGCGGAGGGTTGCCGAAGTAGGGATCGGGAAAATTGAGGAACGTGGTGGAAGTCAGGCTGATCTGCTGCGTCTGCAGGTACGGAGGAGCGCTGATCGGCGCCTGCAGTGGTCCGCCTTGGCCGGTATAGTACGGTTCGTAAAAAATTCCATAGGCCGACGTCACCAGCCACTTTGAGTTCCCGGTGGGGTCCCACGCGACTCCGACTCGCGGCGCAAATCCCTTTTTGAAGGTTGGAATCAGACCGGCGGGAACGCCTGGATCCCCGGGATAAAGCAGATCCTCGGGCGCGTTGGGCATGACTTTGGACTGGCGGCCGGGAATCCAAAGCGTCTGCCGGTTGTGGATCTCGGTGTAGGGGAACGGGAGCTCGTAGCGTAAGCCGACATTCAAAGTCAGACGCGACGTAGCTTTATACGTATCCTGTGCGTAGGCGTTGAGCGCGTTGCCGCGAATGCCACGTGAAAAATCGCCCCGGCCTTGCAGGAAGAACACGGGCTGGCCAAACAGGAAGCTGGCAAATGCGTCCGGCACCACGGGAAAGGGTGCGAACACAAAGAAACCGTTGCTGGCAATGCCCTGCAGCACGTTGACCTGCAAATGCTGGTAACCCCCGCCGAACTTGAAATCGTGCCGGCCATGCACCCAACTGAACGAACCGGAGTAGTCGAACGCGTTCTCGTAGGTATCGCGTGGTCCGGTAATGGGATCGCCGATAGTGGTGTAGCCATTCACCTGGATGAACGGAGGCCCGATGGCTGCCTCCAGACTCGGCTGGTAACCAAAACCGAGGCTGGCTGGGGTCGTATTGTTTTCGCTCTCGCCGTAAAGGAATTTATTCCGGAGATAAGAGAACCGGAACACTCCGATCGTGGTCGGGGAGAACGTATGGGTCTCCTGAGCGACAAAGTTCTGGGCCCGCTGATCTTGCCCAACGGGAAAACCCGGCACGCTCGCTCCGGAGGTCGCGATTGGGTGCAGTTCCGTACCATCACTGTAAGCGTAGCGGAAGTTCAGGACGTCGGAGTTGCCTAAGTACTGATCGAGTCGCAACCCGAACTGATTGCTATCCTGATGCACGATTTGCGTCGCCGTGTAAACGTTGGTTCCATTGTTGGGCGCCGGAAAATAGTTCAGAAGATTCTGCGTAAGGGTACTGATCGAAGACATGTCGAACTGATTGTTGGGATAAGGCTGATTCAGAAAGACGTTGAAGAGTTGGTTGTTGGGATTGTTGCAAAAGCCGCCGGTGAAACCCTCCGGACAGATTTCCGCAAAATTCCCCTGCCGCTCAGCCTTCGAAGGCACGGTGGATGAATCGGTTTCCCCCTGACGATTGCGAAAACCTTCGAAATATCCGAAGAAGAAACTCTTGTCTTTGCGGATGGGGCCGCCGAAGGTCCCGCCAAATTGATTTTGCTTCAGAGGCTCGGTAGTAGTGCCAAAGTAGTTGGTGGCATCCAAAACATCATTCCGTAGAAATTCCCACAGAGCCCCGTGGTAACTATTCGTGCCCGAGCGCGTAATGATGTTGGTCGTCGAGCCCAAGGTGTTGCCGAACTCAGCCGTTGCGTTGTGGGTGAGAATCTTGAACTCGGTGATCGCGTCCACGGGGGGTTTGAGAACGAAGCCGCCGTCCACGCCGTTAAAATTGTTGGCTCCATCGATGAGAAAATTGTTGGACTCCGGGCGCTGGCCATTCACTGCGTAAGCTTGACCGTCGCGCAGCGATCCGCCCGCCTCTGCCAGACCCGGGGTCAGAGGCACAACTCCGGGCTGCAGCAGGCCAAGCTGCGTAAAGTTGCGGCCGTTCAGCGGCAGGTCAAGAACTTCGCGCTCCGAAACCGTCTTGCCCAGACTGGTCACGGTGCTCTGTATGAGTTGAGCATCGGCTTGCACGTCGACATGCTGCGTCTCCGCTCCGACTGCGAGACGAACTGGAACCGTCGCCGTTTCGTTGACGTCCAGAGTGATGCCCTGCTGGATGTAAGCCTGGAAACCTTTGGCCTCCACCTTCAGCCGGTAATGACCGACCGGAAGTTCGAGGAGCACATACCCTCCGGAACGATCAGTGTTCGCTGTGCGGTTCAAACCCGTCTCGGTTTGCGTGGCGCTGACGGCCGCACCCAGCACCGCCGCTCCAGTGGGATCCACAACAGTTCCGCGAATGCTGCCTGAGATTTGTTGGGCGGCGGCGTTCAGGGCCAAGCCCATTGCCAGCAGAGCGAAGATCATGTTTCTGAGAGTGGTCATAAGTGTGTTCAGGTTCCAGGCGGTTCGTAGTTGCTATTCGTTAATTCCGGGCAGGGAAAGTCCCGCTGCGTCAGGGCACACTTCTGCGAAGACGCAGCCTCATCGCTTAAATTTTTCTTGGACCCCAATCCACAGAACGAACGAGCAGCGAAAACGTTAGCGGAGGCTACAGATGCAAACAATAGCGCAAAAATACTACGCAGCGATCAAGCAGAGATTTGTGCGGAAGGTGGAGATGGCTGCTCCCAACTTGCAACTGCGTTCGCAACGGAAACCGAGATGCGCGTGCCGTCTTGGTGCCGCGGCTTCGACATCCTAGTTTGCGTTCGGCGGCGGCAACGTCACCGCGCTGGACTCGCAGCCATGACCCTCCAGTTGAGAGCGAACCAAACTCAGTACACCTCCAGCCACTCGCCACACTATCCAGTGCACTGGCCGGCTGTCGACGGTGGCGGTCTGGGAATCGATCTGAAAACTGTCGCGTTGAAGCGCGCACAATTCCGTCAGCAGATGTTCCGCCTCAGGGCGATGTTCGGGATGAATGAGGTCCCCGAGGCGGGCAGTGTGGGCGATCCCCTTGGCAGTCGCCCAACCTGTGCTCCAGCGTGGAATTCAGGGCGATGATGTTGCCCGCGCGCTGACATTGCGCAAGTGCAAAGGGAGCGTTTTTAAGGAGAGGATTTAGTACCAATTTCGAATCCTGCGGAGTCCACGTAATTTCAGCAGCAGTGCTCATACCGCTACTTTGCGCGGATTGATTCCCGGAAGGAACCAGTTACTCCCGCGCCGGAGACCTTAGTTTTCCCGAAATGGAAACGTGGGATTCTTTCTCGTCGCGATGAATCCTGTTTCAAACCCCGCTATAGAGAATGGGGTAGGTAGGTGCGAAAGGGCAGATGTCACTAAAACGGGAAATCTTTCTGTGGAAAACTCGGCCGGAGGGGATTAGCGGTCGGCCCGGGTCCGCTGGCCGGCCGCCACGTAAACCGATTCGCTCAGACGGAAGGTAAGGCGCCGACCTTTCTCTAGACGAATTACACCCGTAGAATCATCGGTTTGCGGACTAGCGGCGGGCCGTATTTCGGCATTGCCGGCGTTCCCCCGTACGAAAAGGCTGGAGGTTTGAATCGGGAGACTTGCCCCAGCCAGATGAATCGAATCGAGAGTCAGGCGGACCGACCCGCGATTGCGCTTTAGATTGGATGCCCGAGTGGATTCCACGCGACCAGACACCGTCACGCCGCGCGCCACCACCTGATTGCCTTCGATCGCCACGGGTTCGTCCACGACAGCCTCGAAAGCCAAGTTGGCGTCTGGGTTCTCAGCGAATATCGGGTCCTTTAGTCGCACAGTTAACAGGGTACCGGCTGGCAGATTGTTGGAATCCTGAAAAGGAAGGCTCGTTTGGGGGTTGACCGGATTGTCGGGAGTCGCCGGAGTTACACCCGAACGGGCGGAGGTTGCCGCTTCGTGAAAGGGAACGGCGGGGGGATCCGCGTGAGCGGCAGTGTCATCACTTTGCAGGCCGGCTGGACGGGCACAACTGATCGTCCCCGTCAGGGCCAACAAAGTAAGCGACCTTAGCCAAATGGTCAGACCATGGGGTCTGCGGAACCGACTCATCACAATAACCTCGCCTGCGTTTCTTGGACTCCTCGCCTGCGTTTCTTGGACAAGGAAGTGGCAACCCGAATACCAGACACAGTCTCACTAAATCAATGACTTGGCGATGGCACTTTAGGGTAGGTCGTGTAGATTCTTCCGGTCGGAGCGTTTGTTGCCATCTTTTCGGCAGAACCGGGGAGAGGAATTCCCGGCACGAATTAGTTCAGCGGCTGCTCAACAGTTGCAACACCTTGGCGGTGTTATCGGTCTGACCCAGACGGGGGAAAATCTTCTCGATGGTGAGGCGGTGAGCGTCGGCGTCCCGGTCGGTAATGGCATCGGCGACCAGCACGACGTTGTATCCCAGATCGTAGGCGCTCCGCGCCGTTGATTCCACGCCGGCACTCGTCGAAATGCCTGCCATGAAGATCTGTGTCACTCCTCGGTGGCGTAGGTATTGATCCAAATCTGTGCCCAGAAACGCGCCCCATCGTTGCTTAGCGATGATGTGGTCGTCGGGGTGCTGCTCCAATTCATCAGCCAACTCCACCCAATCGGCAGGCCGGGTGACATTTGGAACTCCGGCGTCAGTTCGGCCTGGTGCCGCACCAGTCACGTGGACAAGAACGACGGGCAGTTTTTGCGAACGGAAAGCCCGCGCGAGTTCAGCAGCGCGGCTGACAATCTCACCGGCGGGGTGCACGGTGGGTGAACCGATGATTCCCTTTTGCAGGTCGATCACGACCAAGGCAGGGTTGGCATCGAGTTTAGTGAGAGGCATGTTTTTGCTTTTGGATGAGCAGAACGAGATGTTGGTTGCGCCCGCTCTCGCCAAGAGGAGGTGCTCGGTCCCATCAAGGCGGGTCCATCAGTCGGGCAAAAAAAGGAGGGCGGTGAACCCGCCCTCCGTCAGTCTTCGCTAAGACCGCCGCAATTACTGCTTTTTCACCGGCCTCTTGGCCGGGGCAGCTTTCTTGGCACCTTCGCGACCGCCGATTAGAGTCAGGGCATCGGTGGAGTTGAAGGGGAACACCTTAGCCGAGGATTGGCCAGTCGTGCTCAAAGTGATGTCAACGCGGCGATTGCTCGCCATCCTGATCACATTGATGTTCTTGATAATCCGAGCCCGCTCTTCCGTGCTCAGATCAGGATTGCCCGCCACTGATTCCTTCACTTGCTCAGTGGTCAGGTTTTCATCCTCGCCAAACGCTTTGACGTCGATGTTGGCCGCAGGAACTCCCTGTGCGACCAGGAAGTTCTTGACGCTGTCAACACGACGCTGCGAGAGCGCCATATTGTATTCCGGAGTACCGCGGTGATCGGCGTGGCCTCCCAGAATCAGGTGCGCGTCAGGTTTGTTTTCGATGTACTTCTTGAAGTCGGCAGCCAGTGCTACCAACGTCTGCTGTTGACTGGCCAGCAGGCCGCCCGTGGGATCCTTCGGCTTGGGCTGGTTGACGATAAAGTAGATGCTGTGCAACGCGAGCCGCGTTTCCAGCTTGTCGACTGGGGGGTTTTCGAGCGCGACTTGCGTCGACGCCTGTCCCGTCAAACCCCGCGAGTCGGTACAGGTCGCACCGACAGTTGCTGAACCCGCCGAAGCTCCCGCCGTGCTCAGGGTTGCCGTATTGCCGCTTCCGGACACTGAGCCGCCGGTGGCGGTCCAGTTCGCAACCGAAACCGGAACACCATCTGGACTGGTGCAAGTGCAGGTTATGCTGGCAGAGCCGCCGATCACGACGGAGGACGGACTCGCCGAACAACTCATGGTCGGAGGATTCTTGGGCGGCAGCGGCTTGATTGTGTAAGTTGCCGAGCAGCTCGCTTCGTTGTTCTTCTTGGCTTTCGCGTCAGTGACGTGCGCAGTAACAGTGTAGCCGCCCGGCGCCGCGCCGTTGGTGTCGATGCTGGCGGCGGTATCTTTTCCGGTCACCGTGCCACCGTTGCCGCTCCAGCTGTACGCGACAGTGTGTTTGGGATTGAAATTGCTCGCCGTAACGCTAGCGGTGATTGGTTCGCCTACCAAGACTTCGGTCGGCTGCACCGAGCAGGAGGCAGCAGGAACGAGTTCCGGTGCGCCACCCCAATTCATCACCACACCGGTTCGCAGTCTCGCGCCCTGAAACTGAGGACGCCGCACCTGCGGGAATTCTGGAGCGGCATAATTCGCGAAGTTGTGGAGAGCCCAGACGTAGTCGGCTCCGAACACCCGCCAGGAAAACATCTTGGTAAAGGGAACATCGAGGCCGCCGCCAAGAACCATACCAATTCCATTGCTGGTGATGAATCCGTTGTTGTAGGTCACTCGATTAAATGTGGCCAGGGCGTGAATGAAAACCGCCATGCTGTCAGTGCGGACGATAAACCTTGGTCCGCCGCCGGCTGTCCATTCGGAAGCGGCATCACCCGAACTCGTACCCCGGTTATATCCAAAGTCACCCTCTAAGCCGAAATGCCGATCGAAGTTGAATGTCAAGGCACCGCCGATTCCCTTCGCCATTCCTGGAAGCTTGAACGCCGTTGGGCTGTTGGGATCGCTGCCGGGCGCTGGCACCGTGCCCCCTGGATACAGATATTGATACCCTGCAAATACGTCCCATTTCGGGTTCGGGGCATCGCTCTGAGCGAGCGCGAATGAAGAGATCAAAACGACTGTAAGCACGACTGACAGGCCGGCAAGAAAGGGGCGGCAAGCTCGTGGGGTGTTGTTAAATTTCATCGAATCCTCCAAGGATGTACTGGTTCCCGGGTGCCTGTACAACCAGACCTCTACGGGGAAAAAGATATAGCAAATATGGGTATACGACGAGGCCGGGCTGCCTGGGAACTGGCAATTCTACCGTACCCCAACTTAAAGCGAAAGCGTAGACTCGGAGTATTGCCTCTCAAGAAGCAACCCCTCAGGACGGTTTCGTCTCAAAGTGAAATTCCGAACGGACAACCGAGTGGCTGCCGAGGATGTGGCCAAACCGACCTTGCGGTGCGGGAAGGTGGCCGCGTATCGTGGGGATTCGATCGGATTGGCGGTTCGATCCGGGGACTGGACGGAAGAGTGACGAGGCAAATACTTGTAGCAAGAGCAATGCGATGAGCCACGAAAAGATTCTGATCGTTGAAGACGAAGAGAACGAACGATCGGGGCTGGCCGAACTGGTGTCTTCTTGGGGGTTTCGAGTCGAAACGGCCCGCGACGGCGCAGAGGGTTTAGACAAGGCAACGCAGTGGTCGCCATCGATCGTCATCACCGATCTCAAAATGCCACGAATGGGCGGGATCGAACTGCTGGGACATCTTGCGGAACAGGCAACGACGATTGCTGTGATTCTGGTCACCGCCCAGGGAACAATCGACAGCGCCGTGCAGGCCATGCGTATGGGCGCGTATGACTACGTCACCAAGCCGATCGATACGAACCGACTGCGAACGATGCTGGGGAACGCCTCGGCTCTGCTGGGCACGCGCGCGGAACTGGAAGCGACCCGGCGGCGGCTGCGCGACACGGGCTCGCTGGGGCGGCTCAACGGAGCCTCGCGCAAAATGCAGGAAATCTTCCGGCTCATCGAGATGGTGGCGCCGAGCACGGCCTCTGTGCTTATCACGGGCGCTAGTGGGACAGGCAAGGAGTTGGTGGCTCGCACCATCCACGAACTCAGCCCGCGCAAGGACCGGCCTTTCGTCGCCATCAACTGCGCCGCCATCCCTGAGACGCTGATGGAAAGTGAGATTTTTGGCCACGAGAAAGGCGCATTCACCGGCGCGCTGGAACGCCGCACTGGCTGTTTCGAGCTCGCCGAAGGGGGAACGCTGCTCCTGGATGAAATCGGAGAGATGCCAGTGGGAACCCAGGCCAAGCTGTTACGTGTTCTGGAAGATCGGAAACTGCGGCGCTTGGGCAGCAAGGTCGAAACTTCCGTGGATGTGCGCGTGCTTGCGGCTACCAACAAGACTCCGGACGAGGCCGTAGCGCGGGGTGAGTTACGCAGCGATCTTTACTACCGGTTGAACGTATTCAACATCCACATGCCTCCCTTGCGCGAGCACAAAGAGGACATTCCGAGCTTGGTACAGCTTTTGCTGGCCGAGATGAGCACCAAACACGGACGGAAAGTGGCCGCCGTCAGCGAAGCCGTGCTGAACCAGTTCAACAACTATTCCTGGCCGGGCAACGTGCGCGAGTTGCGCAATACTATCGAGCGGGCCATCATCGTCTGCGACGCCGGCGTGGTCGAAACCAAGCACTTGCCACCAGGGTTTGGACAGGCTCCGCTGCGGACCGCGGCCAACGATCCCGACGCAGTTCGCCTGGGCGTCGGCACGACCGTGGAAGAAGCCGAGAAAATGTTGATTCTGAAGACGCTGGAGGCGACCAGCAATAACAAGACGCGAGCCGCGGAAATCCTCGGCATCAGTTTGAAGACGTTACACAACAAACTCAAGGAATACGGCAATACCGGCGCGGAGGCCACCCCCGGGAAGGAGGAAGTTCCCAGTAGCTAAGACCTCCTCGTGCGGGGTGACTCGAACCTCTTCCTATTTCCCATCATGCTACGACGAAAGACCATCATCGTGCTGGTCATCGCTCTTATGGTGACGGCGATGGTGACCGCCTTTTCGTACCTCTATATTTCTCAGATCCTTCGCTTACGCATTGACAATGCCAACGACACTGCCAGCAACCTGACTCACCAATTGGCCTACGCGCTGACGAACGCCGTACCCGACTTCAATAGCACCTCGATCGACACCAGCGACCCAGTCGCCGTGCGGCGCGCGTTAGCGGATTACCTGCAAACCGACGTCGTGCTAGCGAACTTGCTGCAGTCCGTTTCTGGCGATTGGAAACTCGTCCAAGACGTAACGATAGTTGACATCAACGGGAAGGCCTTGCTGCATACCAACGCCAGCATGGTAGGCAAGATGATCGCTCCGCGCCCCGATTTCCAGAAGATTGTGCGAGCCCGATTCCTTGAACAGCTTCGACTGGTCTTTAGTCCAGCTACCGTCTATGACGTGACATACCCCCTGGAATTGAATGGCGCGCCGTTTGGTTCGATCCGCATCGGCGTGCAAACCGCATTTCTGAGGAAGGAAGTGCAGACCCGGCTAATGAGGGCGGGCTATATTTCGATCGCACTGATCTTTGCATCTTTATTTCTGGCCGCGGGAATCTCCAACGTAGCATTGGGACCTCTGAAACAACTGAGCCTCAATCTCGATAGCGTGAGCGCAGGCGACGCCGACGCGCTTTCCGGCGATGAGTCCAATCACGACGAGTACGGTCTCGTGAGTCTGAAGATCGCCAACCTGGGCCGCCAGATTCGCGACAGCCGGGAAATCTTCTCAGCGCTGAAGGACAACGTGGACCAACTGATGTCCAAGTTGCAGGACGGGCTGATGCTGTTTGCGCGTGATTCGCGCGTGGTGCTGGTCAGCGCGCCTGTGGAAGGGTTCCTCGGCCGTCCCCGCGGGGAACTTCTCGGGCACACCGTTCACGAAGTATTTGACCGCGATTCCCTTCTCGGCGCGGCCCTGCTCGATGCTTTCGAGCGCCGCCGTCCTTTGTCGCAAAGGGAATTCGACGCAGCGGGCGGAAAGCGCGTGCAGGTTTCACTCGACTTCGTGCAGGAGAAGAATTCGCAGATCGGCGCACTTCTGATCATGCGCGACCCTGAATCGGTGCGCCGCATCGGAGATGAGATCGAAATGTCCCGGCGTCTTTCCGCCAGCGGACGCCTCACTCGCGGCGTGGCCCACGAGGTAAAGAATCCCATCAACGCGATCGTGCTGCACTTGCAACTGCTGCGCAACAAGCTGGCAGAGCAGGAACCCGATACGCGCCGCCATATGGATATTATTGACAGCGAAATCCGCCGCCTCGATCGCGTCGTGCAGACGCTGGTGGATTTCACCCGGCCCCGCGACCTGCATCTGGAGGAAGTCGACTTGCGCCGCCTGATGGAAGAGGTGGCCCAACTCGCCGCTCCAGACGCTGAGCAGCACGGCGTCACCATCGAACGTCACATGCCGGAGCAGCCCCTGCCTATCAAGATCGACGTGGATCTGGTGAAACAGGCCTTTCTGAACGTTGTAATCAACGGAGTGCAAGCGATGCCCCAGGGAGGGCTGCTCACCATCTCGGCCAAGCGCGAAAATAATGCCGTGCTCGCCGAGGTGCAAGACCAGGGTGGCGGAATTCCGAAAGAGATGCACGACAAAGTCTTTGAACTTTATTTCACGACCAAGAAAGATGGCAGCGGCATCGGCCTTGCTCAGACCTACCAGGTTTTGCAATGGCATTATGGATCGGTGGACTTTGAATCGGTCGACGGGCAAGGGACTGTTTTCCGCTTCCACATTCCGGCGAGTGGAGCGGGAGTGGAATCTGGTCCTCGGTACGCGGAAGACGCCGCGACGGCTCACCGAGGAGATTGATGCCGTCTCGGCTTCCGGAAGAGAAGCTATTGAGGAGCGTCTCCTCGCGCCGGTTCTGGTAAGGCGTAAAATCAACTTGTGTCGCATTGGACCGCTAAGGATCTGGGAATGACTCTGGCCACAATCCTTCTCGTGGGAATGGTGTGCGCGCCTTCGGCGCCGCCTGCGGCGAGTCGCCAGGACGCGCCCCAGTCAGCCCCCGCGACCAAACCAGCCGAGGCGGCGACGCCAGATCAAGGAGCGACACCGGCAGTGCAGAACCCGCCGGCTCCGTCCCAGACACCGCCCGCGACGGCGAAAACGCGCTCCGGGCAAACTCATACCACCACGACGCAGTCACACCATAAGAAGAGAGTGCTTCCGCCCTGCGACGCTCCCGCGGCGGGCCAGCCTCCGGCCGGATCGACCCCAGCACCGGCAGATTCGGTTGCTCCCGGAACCACTCAAACATCCAAAACGCCGCCGAGCCCCTGCCCTCCCCCCAAGGTGGTTGTGCGACAGGGAGGGACTTCAGAACCCAGTATTGAATTAGCGGGAGGCGCTGCGAACCAGACGGCGCAGCAGCGAGACGTTGCCAACCAGATTCTGGGATCGGCCAACGCGAACCTCAAGAAAATCGCAGGGCACCCACTCAGCACAGGCCAGCAGGATATGGTGAATCAAGTCCGCCAGTTCATGGGCCAGTCAAAGGCCGCCATCGACGCCGGCGACCTCGAACGCGCTCGTACTCTGGCTTGGAAGGCCGAGGTGCTGTCCGAGGAATTGGTTAAACCGGAAAGTAAGTAGGTTCAACCACGGAGGACACAGAGGATCCCCTTTCTTTCCTCTGTGGCTTAGAAGTGCTTGCAAGTAATATCGCGATCGCTTACCTATTTCCCTTTGGCTCGGGCGGTGTTTACCTTCGTCAGCAGGTCCTGTGACATCACCTGGAAAGGTCCCTGCATCTTCGCGACCTCAGTCAGCACTTCTCGAGCTTCGGTCAGCTTGTTCAACTTCGCGTAAGCAAACCCCAGACCGTAAAGAGCGCGCGCATATTGCTGCTCATCCTGCCCTTTGAGAAGCGTCGAAGCCGTCTTGAGTTCGGGCATGGCGGCAGTGGTTTTTTCCTGCTTCAGGTAAGCCCATCCGATCGTGTTGTGGGCCACTCCCGCCGCAATTTTTCGCGATTTGTCGGCGTCGGGAGCATCGGGTTTGGCGACCTCAATGGCCTTTTGCGAATAGCTGATCGCTTTCGCTGCGCTGCCGGGCTTGGTATCGTCTCCATAATAATTCGCCAGCAGCAGCAGCGCCGCCAGCGAGTTGGGATTCGACGCCAGCGTCTTTTCCCCGAACGAAACCAGGCGCGCTTTATCGTTCAACTGATCGGGGCCGAGGGTGTACATGGCATAGTTCGACACTTGGTCCCCGTGCTTCGACTCAGGAAATGCCACCGAAAACTTTTCGATTTCCGCCATGCGATTCTTCGGATCCGTTTCATTAGCAATCGCGCTCAACCCGGAACTCTCTAGGAAATCGCAGCTGTTCTGCAGCGACTCCTTCTCTTCTTTCACCTTGTTGGCAAAGTCCTCGTCACTCATGCCTTCGGGCTTCGTCTGCTTGGCAACGGAGGCGCAGACCTCGCCGCCTCTTGCCGCGTAGTCCATCAACTTAACGTTGTTCTTGGCCTGCTGTGCGATGCCAGCATTGGTCACCAGAATATCGAGGTTATGAGGAGACGCCGCGAGCGCCTTGTCACCAGAATCGAGCGCTTTTTGCAGGTCGCCCGCCGCCTGGTAGGCCTGCGCGAGTTGCCAGTCGCCATAGGCGACGGCCGCGGGGTTCGCCGAGAACTTCTGCACGAACTCTTCGAACATCGCAATCTTCTTTTGCGGGTCTTGCTCACTGGTGATGGCTTGGAGCGCGTGATCTTCATCCGTGCCGGCCCCAATCGTGATGTGGTCAGCCTGGGCGCTGGATTGAGGAACAAGAACCGAGAGTGAAAGGAAAAGAACAACCAGCATTATCGAACTGCTGCAGCGTCTCATAGCCCGCCTCCGGTGTTCGCAAGAATTAGGACTGCAAACTTCGAGCAGCAGGCGAATCCTAGCGCCGAACGCGGCCGTGCGCAAGGGCCGAGATCACTTCGAGATCACTTCGGGCTCTGAAGAACAAAGGCCTCAACCATTAAGGACGCTAAGGTCTACGAAGGAAACCTCAACGGGTTTTGAGTTCCTTCGTGATCCTTCGTGTCCTCAGTGGTTCGCAGGTTTTGCGCATCCGCACCTTCCCTCGCTAAAGTAGAAAGATGCGTGCCATCCTCGGTCAGCGTCCGTTGCGATTCGTCTTTGCCGCCAACGTGATTTCCATGTTGGGCAGCGGGATGAACTCGGCCGCCGTCGCCTGGTACATCTTGCAGGCCACGCACTCCGAAATGGCGCTTGGGACCTTCGCTGTGCTGCAGACCGTCCCGGCCATGCTGATGCTTCCCTTCACGGGCGTCATTATTGACCGTGAGGATCGCCGGCGCCTGGTCATGTGGCTCGACGCCGTGCGCGGCGTCGTGATTGCCGTCGTCGCCGTGCTTGCCTTCCAGCACCGCGTGCACGTCTGGCAACTCTATCTGATGAATACTCTGGTTGCCGCCGGATTTTGGATGTTCTGGCCGACCATCACGGCGCTGATCCAGGAGCTGACCCCCGAGGGCCAGTTCGTGCAGTCCAATACATTTCTTCTGGCGGGTGTGCAGGGCGGATGGTTGATCGCCGGTGCCGTCGTCGGTTTCATGTACGACCACATCGGTCTTGGCGGTGTGCTGACTATCGACGTGTCGACCTATGTCGTCTCGTTTCTTTGCTACCTCGCGGTGCGCAAGGGACGCCATGTGGTCCTGAGTCCGCAGGAGCTGAGGGCTGATATTCTGGCCGCGGAAAGCCAATTTGAGCGCTTCTGGCGTGAGATGCGCGAAGGTCTGCACTTTCTCCGCAATCATCGCGCGGTCGTCATGCTCGGCGTTAGCTGGGCCTTGTTTCTGGGCGCCATGATCACAGGCGTCGTGGTCACGCCGTCGCTGAGCGATCGCATTTTTCATGCCGGAGCCAAGGGCTACGGCTGGCTCAACGCCGGATGGGGCACCGGAGCCTTCGTGAGCGCGCTGTACGCCCCGCAAGCCATCGCGTGGCTGGGTGGCCGCCGTGCCATTGCGTACTCCATGGCGTTGCTCTCGGTGTGTGTGGTTTGCGCTCCGATCGCGCCGTTTCTCTTCATTGCTATCTCGATTTATTTCCTGATGGGCTCGGCTCGCGGCTTAGGCGGCGTGGCCATGAATACCAGCTTGATGGAGATGGTGCCGAAGCACCTGATGGGCCGGGTGCAGAACGCGTTCTACTTCGCGGGAACGTTCCTGCAACTCGTATTGGCTGTCGGTGTAGGGGTGGTCGCGCATAAAGTCAGCCTGGTAGCCGCGTTCGCGATCCTTGCGTGTGTGTACGGGATGTCGTTCGTGGCAGCCAGTTGGCCGGTGGAAGTCCCAGTCGCCGAAGAAGTCGCAGCAAAGTAGTCCTAGATCGAAGGGTGCCCCACCCTTCCTTTCGCGTTCCTTGCGAAAAGAGAGTGGGGACTTTGACTCTGCATGAAAGCGAACCTGCTGTAGGGCGCGCAGTCTCCGTGGTCAACCACTGCCTCCGGCTGTTAATCTATCCCCTTCGTAAGGAGCACTCATGTCTGCTGACTTGCAAGGCCGCAATGCCGTGGTGTTCGGAGTCGCCAACAAGCGTTCGATCGCGTGGTCAATCGCCCTGGGACTGCACGCCGCCGGTATGAAGCTGGCCATCACCTACCAGAACGAGCGCCTCGAGCAGGAAGCTAAGGACCTCATCCTTTCGCTACCCGGCGCCGAAGCCTACATGTGCGATGTCTCCAAGAACGAGGAAATCGACCGCCTCTTCGCCACGCTGAAAGAGCGTCACGGTAAGCTGCACACGCTCGTGCACTCGGTCGCTTACGCTCCCGCCGACGAATTGAAGGGCGATTTCGTCAACACCACACGGGAAGGCTTTCGCATCGCCATGGATGTGAGCGTGTACTCGCTGATCGCCGTAGCCCGCGCCGCAGTCCCGCTCATGACCGATGGCGGATCCATCATCACGATGACCTATTACGCTTCGGAGAAGGTGGTCCCTCACTACAACGTGATGGCCGTGGCCAAAGCTGGACTTGAATGCTCTGTTCGCTATCTCGCATTTGAGCTGGGGAAAGAAAGAATTCGAGTGAACGCCATCTCGGCCGGTCCGATCAAGACGCTTGCCGCGCGCGGCATCGCTGGCTTTGGCGACATGCTCAAGGGTCACGAAGAGCGCGCCCCACTCGGCCGCCGCGTGGAAGTCGAAGAAGTCGGAAGCACCGGAGTCTTCCTTGCCTCAGATGCAAGTTCAGGAATCACGGGCGAAGTCATCTACGTCGATTGCGGATTCAACATTATGGGATTTTGACAGGACTTTCCTGAATCAGTTGGGAACAGCCTCCTCGTCTGTTCGGTTCGAGCGAAGCTCGACCAGTTCCCTCGCCAGCACTCCATGGGATAATTGAAGGTATGCGAAACCGGCGTGTGACCTTCGCTCTCTTCGCGGCCGCGATCCTGTTCTCCATGGTGCGGGAATGGAGCGCTCCGGTGTTCTGCGTAAGGTCGATTCTGGTTTCGTCTGACCCCGTTCAAAACAAACGCTAGCTGCTGATTCTGATCCGCCGCTTATTCTCACCCTCCCGCTCCAAGGCGATCTCAACATCCCGCTCCCGATCGAGCCTCGGAAACTTCTCTCCCCACTCGATCAGCAGGATGCTGTTCTCGGCGCGTAGATCATCCAAACCAAGCGTTTCCAGTTCGCGCGGTGTGTCGATGCGGTAGAGATCGATGTGGTAGAGGTTGGCGCGAGGACCGCGATACTCATGCACCAGAGTAAAGGTGGGACTGGTGACGTCTTCCTCCGCAGCAGCCTCAAAGGCTGCCGCGATTCCCTTGACTAGCGTGGTCTTGCCTGCTCCGAGATCACCGCGCAGCAGCACGAGTTTGGGCGGTGTCAGCAACTCGGCCAGCGTTCGCCCGAAGGCGATCGTTTCTTCAGCCGATTGCGTGGTGATTTCCCGCAGCACTCCGCTGGTTCTGGCCAGGTTCGTCACCCGATCAGTATATGTGGAAGAATGCCCTGTGGAAGAGTGGCCCTTCAGGGCCGCGTTCACGCACAACAATGCCGAGCTTTAACCCTGAGGGCTCGCTGCGCCCGCTGGACAGCTGAGGCCACATGTTTGCTTCAATATGTGGAGAACGCGTTGACCTTCATCCCGAGCAGCTTCCGGTCCACGACATGATCGAGCGAGGTACGCAGGCGGCGATGATCGTCGTCCTCAAGCGCCACGAAGCGGAACGGTTGCAACACACCGTCAGACATCTTCTGCGTGGGGCTGAGAACTTCGGCCATTCCGTGCACCGGGCCGGCTTGCGTCTGGAAGGCCACTTCGACAAAGTCGCCCTGCGCCAGCGATTGGGCTAATTGCAGCAGGCCGCCGGTAATGGAAATGCTTTGGAGTTTAGCTTTGGTGCGGCGGCCGTCTTCTAAGCGGATCGCAGCCAGGACTGAATCTCCTAGCTGGACTCGGGCTGCGCGCCGCGATGGGTGCGGTTGGGGGAAGTGAGTCATAGGCTGTTTGCACTATCGCACTAGCCTCTATTGCGTCATAGATTACTGAAGCCCCTCGTCCAGATTCCGCTCTGGTAGCCGCGAGTGCGGGCTTCTTAACCCTGCGGTATGAAGCAGTTAGCGGATGTTTACCAGTTGATACATGTCCTACAGTACAGTCTAAGGACTCTACCATAGCGGATTTTCAGCCCTGCGAGGACTGGCCGATTTACTATCTCTGCCTGACCCAGAAAGGAACCTCATGGTCCGAATTTCGCGTCTCGCATTGCTCTCATTGTTTTTCGCCACCGTGTCGTTCGGTCAGGGCTCGGCTGCGCATGCGCCACTCCGCGTTGGCATTGTTGGCCTGGTTCACGGACACGTGCATGGATTCCTGGGCGCATCCCTGCACAGCCCCGAGATCGAAATTGTAGGAATCGCGGAGCCCGATCCGAATCTCCTCTCCCAGGCCGCGACTCGATACGGCTTTGAGCGTTCAATGCTGTTCACCGATCTCGATGAAATGCTGGCCAAGGCGCATCCGCAGGCGGTGCTGGTTTACACCAACACTTATGATCACCGGCGTGTGGTCGAGGTCTGCGCCCGTCACGGGGTGCACGTGATGATGGAGAAGCCGCTTGCAGTCAGCCTTGAGGACGCGCTGGCCATCGAGAAGGCGGCGCACGTCGGTAAGATCCAAGTGCTCGTCAATTACGAGACTTCCTGGTATCGCAGCAATCACGCCGCCTACAACCTCGTGCATGAAGGAGACTTGGGCGAAATCCGCAAGGTGGTGATTCACGACGGCCACAACGGCCCGAAGGAAATTAACGTCGAACCGGAGTTCCTCGTCTGGCTGACTGATCCCAAACTCAACGGCGGGGGCGCCCTGTTCGATTTCGGATGCTACGGCGCCGACCTGATGACCTGGCTGATGGACGGCCAGCGCCCGCTCACCGTCACAGCCGTCACGCAGCAAATCAAGCCGGAAATATATTCGAAAGTAGATGACGAGGCCACGATCATCCTGACGTATCCGAAGGCGCAAGCTATTGTGCAGGCTTCATGGAACTGGCCTTTCGGCCGGAAAGATATGGAAATCTACGGACAGACAGGATACGCGATCACCGTTCAGGGCAACGACATTCGCGTGCGCCGCGGCGGAGACAACACACGCGACGAACAGTCAGCGGCCAAACCGCTGCCGGCGCCGTACGACAATGAGCTGTCCTATCTGCGCGCGGTAATCCTGGAAGGAGCCAAGCCCGACGCGCTTTCATCGCTGGAAACCAATGTGACAGTGACGGAAATCTTAAATGCAGCGCGGCATTCGGCGTCAGAGGGAAAAACAGTCGTGCTTCCAGCGAAGAGGTAAGGCTTCCTGGAAGAGCGGCCCTTTAGGGACCGCTAGAGGCAAATTTGATCGATCGGGCTTTAGCCACGGTGAACTCTAACCGGCGACACGCGGCCTTGAAAGGGCCGCTGTTCCACGCCATCGCAGATTCCACTCAGCCGATCCAACCCACGAACTTCGCGACGGCCGCTCTCTGCGCACGATCAAATGCATCCGGCAATCCGCGCAACAGATCAGTCGCAACCATCGAATGTTCTCCCACGATCTGGCGCATCACGTCGCCCGCGAGCCCGTGTAGATACACCGCGGCACAGACGGCCATCGCCACATCTTTCGGATGCTGCGCGATCATTGCCGCGACCATGCCGGTCAGAATATCGCCCGTCCCCCCGGTGGACATTCCCGGATTCCCCGTCGTGTTGACCCCGGCCTCGCCATCTGGCTGAACGACCAGAGTCCGGTTCCCCTTGAGCACGACAATCAACTCATGCTCGCGGGAAAACTTCCGCGCCACGCCGAGCCGGTCTTTCTGCACGTCGGCGGTCGAACATCCGGCAAGGCGCGCCATTTCGCCGGGATGAGGAGTGATCACCAGCACTCGTCCCTTACCGTTCAAGTTGTCGGTCGCACCCTCGAAGGCATTCAAACCATCGGCATCGAGGACAATGGGAATCTCGGCGCCAGCAACCAGAGTTCGCACGAAGTCAGCCGTCTCTGCGTTGCGCGAAATCCCTGGCCCGATTGCTAGCACGCTCTTCCCTTTCGCCAAAGCCTCGAGTTGCGCCGCTGCACCTTCCGAAATCGTGCCTTCACGTGTTTCTCGTAAAGGCTCTGTCATCAGCTCTGGATGAAACCCTGCCACCGTGGGCAGCATAGACTTCGGCGTCGCGACTGTGGCGAGTCCCGCTCCAGCGCGCAGCGCAGCCATACCGGCCATCGCAACCGAACCAGCCTTGCCGAGGGAACCTCCGACGACAAGCACGTGCCCGTAGTTACCCTTGTTCGACTCTGCTGGACGCGGCCCGATCAGCTGGGCAAAATCGCGAGCCGTGATCACATTGAGTTGC
The DNA here is from genome assembly GCA_963832015.1 of uncultured Acidobacteriaceae bacterium. Classification (GTDB taxonomy): domain Bacteria; phylum Acidobacteriota; class Terriglobia; order Terriglobales; family Acidobacteriaceae; genus Sulfotelmatobacter. The sequence goes on along the minus strand of CAWHSR010000030.1, from coordinate 185,457 downwards.
AGCGAGGAAACGATCGCCTCTGGCGGCGAGCCGATGTCCGCGACATAGGTCGGGCCCGTAGTCAGCACGCCGAAAACATGTGCCGGACGCGCCGCGGTAAAGGTCACGATCGAGTCCGCTCGCGCAATGTTGCCATTCTGCGGGCTCATCGCATCCGCATCCGCGCCGGAAGGGATGTCGACGGCGATGACCGGCGCCTTCCCTGTATTCAGCAGAGCGATCGCACCGGCGTACAAACCAGTCACCGGCGGCTTGAACCCGGTCCCGAGAATCGCATCGAGATACAAATCCGCAGCCAGCGCCCGCTGCACGCGCTCGTCTTTCAGATCTTCGGTGGAGCGGACTACGAAGGGGGGCTCCGGCAACTTCACGAACATGGCGGCAGCGTCGCCATGCAGATCCTCCCGATCGGCCAGCAGGATGACCTGAACTGCCTTCCCGGCCTCATGCAGCTTGCGGGCAGCCACGAATCCATCGCCGCCATTGTTGCCTTTACCGCAGATCACCAGAATCTTCAGCGCGTCGCCGTGCTGCGCCAGAACGTGGTCGGCTACGGCGGTTCCGGCGTTTTCCATCAGCGTCAGAGACGGCACACCGAAGCGCTCGCTGGTCGCGCGGTCGATGGCGCGCATTTCCGCTGCAGTCACGATCTTCATTTGATTCTGATCCTCATGAGGAAGAGGAAGCGGTCAGTTCCAGCTGCCGCAGCTGCGCAGGTTCACCCATAGCAATCAGGAAATCATCCGCTTCGATGCGCTCATCGGGCGCGGGATTGAAGCGCATGCCTTCGTGCCGCTTGATGGCCAGCACAATCACTCCGCGCTCCTGCCGGATGCGGGAGCTTTCAATCGTTTTGCCGGCAAACGTCGACGTTGACGTGATGTGGATCTCGCCGATCTCCAGATCCATCCCGAGGTGCGTGGTCGCGGTATCGAGAAAGCTAACCACATGCGGACGGAGCAGTGACTGCGCGATACGCTGCCCGGCAAATGAATACGGCGAAACCACAGCATCGGCGCCAGCGGTGAGGAGATGTTTTTCTGCGGCATCTTCGCTGGCCCGCGCAATGATCTTCAAGTGCGGATTCAATCCCCGCGCAGTGAGGACGATGTAGAGATTGGTCGCATCGGTGGTGGTGGCGGCGATCAGCCCGCGGGCGCGCTCGATCTGTGCCTGGCGCAGGGTTTGCTCCTGGGTCGCATCTCCGGCCAACACCAGCCAGTTTTCGGAGGCGAAGCGCTGGCGCTTGGCTTCGTTGTTTTCCAAAATGACAAACGGCACTGGCTTGCGCCCCAATTCACGGGCCACGCTGCGTCCTACGCGCCCCAACCCGCAGATGATGTAGTGCCCGTCGAGCCGGCCGATTTCGCGCTCCATGCGCCGCCTTCCGAAGAAGCTTTGCAGCTCGAATTCTAGCAAAGCTTGACTGAGCGCTCCGACCCCTAACAGCAAGAGCGACACGCCCGACAGAATCACAAACACATTGAAGACGCGCCCCGCGTGCGACAGCGGATGCACCTCTTGGTATCCGATGGTGGTCAGCGTGGTCACCACCATGTAGAAGCCATCGAACCACGGCCAGCCCTCGATGTAGTGATATCCGGCCGTGCCAATCGCCATGACGAGCAGGAGAAGCGCGCCGATAGTTCGAAGATTGCGGAAGGCTTTCATGCAACTGCCGACCCACGACTATAAAACAAAACGGCCCTCCGCGCTGTGCAGAGGGCCATTGAATCCCTTTCACTATTCCGAATCACCTAGGTTCTGGCGTCCGTCCCGCAGCCAGCGCCTGCACCCGGCTATGCTTCTGTCCGTAGCCGAAGTACACGACCAGTCCAATCGCCAGCCAGATGAACAGCCGCGCCCAGTTCACCCAGCCCAGGTTGTACATCATGTAGCCGTTCGAAATTACACCCAGAATGGGGATCAGTGGCACCCACGGCGTTCGGAAGGGCCGCGGCTGGCCGGGGTTGGTCCGACGCAAGACCATCACAGCAATCGATACGATTACAAAAGCGAGAAGCGTGCCGATGTTCACCATTTTTCCGATGTCGTCGATCGGCGTCAGGCTTCCGACAATCGCCGCGAGTAAGCCCACGAGAATTGTATTCTTCCAGGGAGTGCGGAACTTTGGATGGATATCCGCAAAGAACTTCCTGGGCAAGAGACCGTCATTCGCCATCGAATAGAGTACCCGGGTCTGACCGAGCAACATCACCAGCATCACACTGGTGAGTCCGGCCAGAGCGCCCAACGTAATAATGTTCGCGGCCGTAGTAAGACCCTTGTCCAGAAATGCGACGGCGACCGGCGCCTCAATGTTGATCTGCTGCCAGTGCACCATCCCAGTCAGCACACCAGCTACGGCGATATACAACACCGTACAGATCGCCAGTGACGCGATCATTCCGATTGGGAGGTCACGCTGCGGATTCTTGGCTTCCTGGGCAGTGGTGGATACCGCATCGAATCCAATGTAGGCAAAGAATATGTAGGCGGCGCCTTGCCAGATTCCTCCCATGCCGTGGGGTGCGTACGAGTGCCAGTCCATGCCCCAGTTTGCGCGAGTGATGTAGTGAGAGCCCAGCGCGATCACAAAAAGCACAACCGACACCTTAATCACGACGATCGTAGCGTTGAACCTCGCGCTCTCTTTGATGCCAACCACCAGAATCGCCGTGATCACAAGAGCGATCAGGAAGGCGGGAAGATTAAAACCAATTTCCATCCCAAACAAATGCGGTGCGCCGAGCAATGCATGCGCCCGCTGCAACAATTCGGGAGAGGCTGCGGTCGTAAGCGCACTCACCTTGTCTAAAAAGGCCTGTGTACCCGGAACCAGCGATGAATCCGAAGCTACCGCCATCTGCCGTGCAACCATCGTTTCGGCAGTCTTCAGAGCGGTCCAGTGATCGTAGGCCAGCCAGAGCGGCATCTTGATGTGGAAGATATTCAGCAGTTCGATGAAGTGGTTCGACCACCCCGACGACACAGTGCTGGCGCCCATGGCATATTCGAGCGTCAAGTCCCATCCGATGATCCACGCGAGCAGTTCGCCCAGCGTGGCATAGGCGTAGGTATAGGCGCTGCCTGCCAACGGAATCATGGCGGCGAACTCGGCGTAGCAGAGACCCGCAAACGCGCACCCCAAGCCCGACAGAACGAACGATAGCGAGAGACCGGGGCCGGCATATTGCGCGCCCAGTCCCACCATGACAAAAATGCCGGCGCCGATAATCGCGCCCACGCCCAGCGCGGTGAGCTGAAAGACGCCCAATGTGCGTTTCAGGCTGTGCTCGCCCGTTTCGCGGGCTTCTTCCATTAGCAGATTCAGCGGCTTGGTTGCCAGCAGATTTGCCATCCGGTTGGGTTCTCCTTGGCTCTTAGGCGGACTCACTTGTGTTGCCACGTCGCGACCCCCTCGACCATGCGTAGTAAACCGGAATTCCCAGCAGCACCACAATGAGGCCCGGCCACGTGAACTCTGGCTTGTAGCGCAAGAGTACAACATCGATGAATAAAGCCATCACAATATAAATGATCGGCAACACCGGATACCCCACTGCCCGGTACGGCCGGTTCGCATCGGGACGCGTCTTCCGCAGAACGAACAATCCCACAATTGTCAGGACGTAAAACACGAGCACCGCGAAAATAACGTAGTTCAGCAGGTCGTTGTAGGTTCCCGAGATGCAGAGCACGCAGGCCCACACCATCTGCACCATCAGCGAAACCGCCGGCGTCTTGTACGTTGGATTCAGCTTGGCCACGCTGCGGAAGAACAGTCGGTCTTTCGCCATCGCATAATAGACGCGCGCGCCGGAAAGAATCAGCCCGTTGACGCAGCCGAAGCCGGAAATCATGATGGCCGCCGCCATCAGCTTGCCGCCGATCCCGCCGAACATCTGCGTCATGACCGCCGTGCCCACCCGATCTTCCGAGGCGTACTTAATGCCCCGCCCCAAAATTGTGGCTGCGCCGGCCGCTCCATCGAGGGGCAGAGTGCTCAAATAAATGAAGTTGCAGGCAATATAGAGCGCAATGACCACGCCCGTGCCCAGAGCCAGCGACAAGGGCAGGTTGCGGCTGGGATTCTTGACCTCCCCGGCGGTGAATGTGACGTTATTCCAGGCGTCGGCGGAAAATAGCGATCCAACCTGGGCCACGGCAAGAATGGTCAGGGCGCCCACCATCACGATGGGCCCGCTCGCGCCGACCTGAACTGCGTGCTGTGCGCCGAGTCCCGCGTTGTGCCAGAAGTTCGCGCCGAAATTCGCGGCTAGAGCCTGCGCGTTGCGCCCCAGAGCCAAACCGAACAGCACCAATCCCAGCAATGCCGAAACTTTGGCGACAGTGAACACATTCTGAATCGCTGCGCCGGTTTTCAATCCGAAGATGTTTACCACTGACAGGAACATCACCAGCAGAATCCCCATCAGGTTCTGAGTATTGATTCCGACATCCATGTTGCCGAGCACCATCGGGCCTATGTGAAAGGACGGAACCTTCCAGATATGCAGAATCCAATTGGTCGAGGAAATCGAGGGAACAAACACTCCCAGGAACTTGCCAAAGGCCACGCCCACGGCGGCGATGGTCCCGGTCTGAATCACCAGAAATAGCGTCCAGCCATAGAGAAATCCCCACAACGGCCCGAGCGATTCGCGCAGGTAAACGTATTGCCCGCCGGCTCGCGGCATCATGGCGGCCAACTCGCCATAGCTAAGCGCGCCAACGATCGTCATGAATCCTGCGACGGCCCAGGCTCCAATCAGCAACGCCGGCGAGCCCACTTCGCGGCCGATTTCCGCTGACACGATGAAGATGCCGGAGCCGATCATCGACCCCATGACCAGCATAGTGGCGCTGGTGAGGCCGAGACCCTGGACCAGTTCCTTATCCTGATGACTGTGGATTTCCCAGTCGCTGCCTGTAGACGGCTGCGTCGAAGTTGTACTCAGGAGTGCCTCCGGGTTCGGTAGTCGGTCGTTGGTTTTCGGTCGTCAGCTATTCGCTTTGTCATCCTGAGGAGGGCGGTTTTTGCCCGACGAAGGATCTATGCAGTTTCCCGGCGCCGGCAAAGTGCATGGGTCCTTCGCTTCGCTCAGGATGACACTTGGAAACGGTGATCGAAAACTAACGCATTCGCGATGCTTGAGAACTTTACCTTAATATGCGGAAAAATTCCTCTGCTGATTTGCGGGGATCCCGTAACAGATCGGATATTACGGCGACCGAATCGGCCCCAGCTTCAATCACGGAAGGCGCATTCTGGCGGGTGATCCCTCCAATTGCGACCAGTGGCTTGCGCGTCAAAGCCCGCACCCGGCGCACACCTTCGAGGCCCACCACGGGATCGGGCCTGTCTTTGCTGGAGGTGGCGAACACGGGTCCGATAGCGAGATAATCGGCGGAAGTCCGATCCGCCTCAGTCAGTTGCTCTGGATTGTGGGTCGAGACGCCCAGCCAGCGGTTCGGACCAACGATCGCGCGCACGAAATCTGGAGACAAGTCCTCCTGCCCGACATGCACTCCGCTGAAGTCGGCAGCCAGGCATAAGTCCGCTCGGTCGTTCATGACCAACTGCATGGACGGACCAAGATGCTTCTTCAGCGCCCGCGCCTGCTCAAGCATCACACGAGCATTCCCGCTCTTGTTGCGGTACTGCAGCAGCGTGCACCCGCCTGCGGCAAGTTCTTTGGCGTAAGCGACCAGGTCCTGAGTCGACACGTGAGCGGATGAATCCACAATGGCGTAGAGGCGAGGAAGGGAGATCATTGCACGCAAAGCTGGCCGTACCCACGAATCACGTAGCTCCGGACGCATTCGTCCGGGACCAATCCAAAAGATGCTGACCACGAAGGCTTATTCAACTCGGTGAACGCGCCGCTTCGCTTCCGGGGAGCGGACGAATGCGTCCGCGTCTACGTGTGGCCGTTTTTCTTCAGAAACCGCTCAATGAATCCAGTATCGATCTTCCCTGCCCGGAAGTCTTCATCCGCGAGAATCTTTCGATGCAGCGGAATGGTGGTATAGACGCCTTCAACGATGAACATTTCGAGCGCCCGCGCCATGCGCGAAACCGCCTCGCTGCGGTCTTTGCCGCGCACGATCAGCTTCGCGATCAAAGAGTCGTAATACGGCGGAATCACGCCCTCGGCGTAAGCTGCCGTGTCGACGCGAACTCCCGTTCCCCCCGGAGGATGGAACGCCGTGATCTTCCCTGCCGAAGGCGTGAATTTCTCCGGATGCTCGGCGTTGATGCGGCACTCGATCGCGTGCCCGCGATGGACGATCGGCCCCTGCAGAACATCCCGCATGTGCGCTCCGGCCGCGATCATGATCTGGCTCTTCACCAGGTCGACATCCGTCACCATTTCCGTCACCGGGTGTTCGACCTGGATTCGGGTGTTCATCTCGATGAAATGGAGCCGCCGGTCCTGGTCCATCAGGAATTCAATGGTGCCGGCGTTGCTGTACCCGATCTCCGCCAGTGACTTGCACAGGACCGCGCCGATCTCATCGCGCAGTTGGGGCGTAACCTGCGTGGAGGGCGATTCCTCCAGCAACTTCTGGTGGCGGCGCTGGATGGAACATTCGCGCTCGCCCAGGCTGACTACGTTGCCGTGCTCGTCGGCCAGCACCTGAAATTCTATGTGTCGTGGATGCTCGACGTACTTCTCCATGTAGAGATCGCCGTTGCCGAACGCACCTGCCGCTTCCGCCTGGGCCGCCCGGAACAGCCCGGGCAATTCCTCTTCGTTGCGGACGATGCGCATGCCGCGTCCTCCGCCTCCCGCAGACGCTTTCACGATCACCGGGAAGCCGACCTGCCGCGCCCACTCCACGGCCTCGCCGTCGGAAGCAATGATTCCATCCGACCCCGGCAGAATCGGCACGCCTGCCCGCTTCATCGCAGCGCGCGCTTTTTCCTTCTCGCCCATCAGCCGCGTGACTTCGGGCCGCGGTCCGATGAACTTGATCCCGCTGGTCTCGCACACCTCGGCGAAATTGGCGTTTTCCGCGAGCAGGCCGTAGCCGGGGTGCACCGCCTCGACGTTGGCGATCTCGGCCGCGCTGATGACCGCTGGAATGTTCAGGTAGCTGAGCGCGAGTTGGGGCGGCCCAATGCAGATGGCCTCGTCGGCAAAGCGGACGTGCAACGAGTTGCGGTCGGCCTCGCTGTAGATGGCGACCGTGCGGATGCCCAGCTCCTTGCACGCGCAAATCACGCGCAGTGCAATCTCTCCGCGGTTGGCAATCAGGATCTTCTTGAACATGAGGAAAAAGCCACGAGCTATGAGCTTTGAGCTACGAGATCAAGGCTCACAGCTCGCGGCTCGTAGTTAACGGACACAAAAAGGCGCGCCCAGAGCGCGCCCAGATTGATCCCAGATTCACTTCTTCGGCCGGATCACGAACAATTCCTGGCCGTATTCGATCGGCTGGCCGTTGACCGCCAGCTTCTTGACGATCTCCCCGGCAAAATCCGACTCAATCTCGTTCAGCAGCTTCATCGCTTCGACGATGCAGAGCACTTGCCCCACTTCCACCATGTCTCCCGGTTTCACGAACGGAGGAGCGCCCGGTGAGGGAGCTTCGTAGAACGTCCCCACGATCGGAGACTTCACCATGTGAAGCCCTTCTTCGGGAGCAGGGGCGGCCGGCGCTGGTGCAGGTGCGGCGGCTACCACGGGCACGGCACCCAATTCGGGCGCCGCCGCATTGGCCGCGGGCACCGCATAAAAGCGCGGCTCCGCCTGAGAGTGGACGAACGTATGCTCCCCCGCGCGCTTGATCCGGACCTTGACATCGCCACGCTCCAATTCGAACTCGGCAATGTCCTTTTCGATTAGAAACTCGATTAGTTCTTTCAGCTCTTTTTGATTCATTCGTGTAGGGTGGGACCCTTCGCCAACCTCCCGCGAGCCAAACCCGCTACCGATTCATGGCTCACGCGAAGAAGCCGGGCCTCAATCCTGCCCGGCTGAAAGTTCAAGACGGCTAAACTGCCAGAAAATCCTTACTCGTCGGAGTCATCACTTCACAACCGGTCGCGGTGACGGCCACCATGTCCTCGATCCTCACTCCCCATTTGCCCGGGAAGTATACTCCCGGCTCGATTGTGATGACCATACTGGGCTGCAGAATCTCCCGCTGCCCGTTCGCGACTCGCGGCATTTCGTGAATCTCGAGCCCGACGCCATGTCCGGTCGAGTGGGTAAAATAGCGTCCTAACCCGGCCTTACGCAATACTTTACGGGCTGCCGCATCGACCTGGCCGACCGCGATTCCCGGACGCACGGCATCGATCGCTGCCTTCTGCGCTTCTCGCACTGCCTCGTAAGCCTGGCGGGCGTCCTTCGAGACAGGCCCCACCCACACAGTGCGGGTTTGATCGGAACAATAACCTGAAAGTATAACACCGAAGTCGCAGACCACGAACCCTCCGGCAGTGATCGCCTGATCGGAAGCCCGCCCGTGGGGCAGCGCCGACCTCGCTCCCGAAGCAATGATCGTAGGGAACGACATCTCGTCAGCCCCGCCCCGGCGAGCAGCCAACTCCATCTCCGCAGCGACCTCGGTTTCCTTGACTCCGGGACGAATCACTCCGACCGCCCGGTCAAACAGCTTGGCTCCCAAAGCCACCGCAGCACGAATTCGCTGCAACTCGTCGGCATCCTTAATCATGCGCGCGCGTTCAATCAGAGCAGGCGCGTCTTTCAACCGAACACCCGTCGGCTTCACCTGGGTCAAGCGCTTCTTTTCTGCAATCGTAAAGTGCTCAGCCTCGAGGCCGATGGTCCATCCTCGGGCCCGCTTGCGCCGCGCCCCAAGAAAATCGCCCAAGGCCGTCAACACCGCTTTCCGCGCAATCACCACCTTCGCGCCCTTTACTTCTTCGTGCGCCTGCGTGTCGTAGCGGACGTCGGTAAAGAACACGCTGCCGGCTTCTTCGACAAGCAGCAGCCCAGCGCTCCCGGTAAAACCGCAGAGATATCGGATGTTGGGAAGATGGCTGATGAGGAGGGCATCGAACCGGGTTGTGGCAAGATGCTCGCGAAGCTTGGCCTGGCGCGCGGGATAGTTCATTGCGGAAAGTTTATCAGCAACGGGAGGAAGTTCTGAGTTCTCCCCCAAAAGCAAACCGCCGGTTCCGGGACAGGTTCGTCGCGAAAACCGGCGGCTTCAATCTTCGAACTACGCTGCTATGTCTGAATGATTCGCGGCGTGATGAAGAAAATCAGCTCCTGGTTCGAGGTGTTGACCTGCGTGTGCTTGAACAGGTTGCCCAGGTAGGGCAGGTTGCCGAGCAGCGGAACTTGCGAGATGTTGATCGAGTTCTGCGTCTGAATGACGCCGCCGATCACCACCGTGCCGCCATCGGTCACCAGCACCTGCGTGGTGGCCTGCTGCGTGATCAGTTCCGGGTTGCCCTGTACTTCCTGACCGAAGTTCGGAGTGGTGTTTTCCACGTCCACGTTCAGGAAGATGGTGTTTTCCGAAGTGATCTGCGGAGTCACCGTCAACCGCAGGAACGCGTCGACGTAGGTGACGGTCGGAGGACCACCCAACTGCGCCTGCGTCACGATCGGCACGCGCACACCCTGCTTCACCAGCGCTTGGATGTTGTTCTGGGTTACGACTCGCGGACGAGAGAGCACTTTCAGCAAGCCGCGCGACTCGGCCATCGACAGGACAGCGTCAATCCGCACGGTGTTGCTGGCATTGATGAAGGTCAAGCCGCTCGAAGGCGACGTAACGCCCAGGTTCGAGAACAGCGGAATTGAAGATCCGGTGGTGCCGCTGCCGGTTCCCGGCACAGTAATGTAGCCCGGAGTCAGGCCGTTGACCGTGGTGGGCGACGAACCCACTGCCGAAGCTCCGCCGATGGCGCTGGCACCGTTGCCCCAGCCAAAGCCAAGCTGCGTGCCGATGTCGCGGGCAAACTGCCGCGTCGCGGCCACTACGCGGGCCTCGATTTCAACTTCCTGCGTTTTGCGGTCCAGCTGCGTCAGCAGGCGGTCGATGGTCGGAATCGTCTTCGGAATGTCGTTGATGATGACGGCGTTGGTGCGATCATCCGCCACCACATCACCGCGCTGCGAGAGGAATTTCTTTACCGTGACAATGACGTCTTTCGCCTTGGCATAGCTCAGGAAGCGCGTGACCGAAACTTTTTCGACGGCCAGCGATTCGGATTCGATCTGTGCCCGGCGGGCGTCCGCTTCATGCTTCAGAGTTTCCACCGTGGCGATGCGCAGGACGTTGCCTTCCAGTTCACGCGCCAGGTCGTTGTTCTTGAGCACGATGTCGAGCGCCTGATCCCACGGCACGTCATCGAGTACCACGGTCAGCGTACCGTGCACATTAGGATCGAGCACGACGTTCAGACCGCTGATTTCGTGGATGAGGCGGAAGAAGTCTTTCAGGTCGACGTCTTTCAGGTTGACCGAGATCGGCTCGCCGGTGTACTTCGGACCGGTCGAGGCGGGTTGCTGCCCGGCCTGAGACTTTTGCTCCGCCGCCAGGTTCACGGCAGGAGTGATCGTCGTTTGGCTCTGCTGGGCTGCGTGGGCGTTGACGGGAAGCAGTTCCGCGGCAGTTTTGTCGGAGAACCGCGCCGCCGCTTCCTGGGCTCGAACCGTGGGCTCGGCGTCGTCCTTCTTTACGTCGCTTGAAGCCTGGTTCTTGGCCTGGTACGAAGGCTCTACAAAGACAAAGTCCGTGGGCTTGGAATCCGTGGCCGTAGCCTTCGGAGCCTCAGCCACGGCTGCGGGGCTGGCCGAAACCGGCGAGCTGGCAGCAACCGTCTTTATCTGCGCCTCAGGAGCGGCCTTGGCCACCGCGTTGGCGTGCAGGGTCAAGACCAGCTTCCCTGCCGGGCCCGGCGTCAGCTCGTAGGCACAAGCCTTGTCGAGGTCGACAACGATGCGTGTGGTCGGGTGTGCCTGGCCGTCCATGCCAATGCGCACGCCCTTGACCCCAGCCGCGCCTACCGCGATGCGGGTCTGTCCGGTCGCCATGACGGTCTCCGGCAGATCCACCACCACGCGAGCGGGTGAGTCCAGAGTGCTGAGCTTCGGCGTCAGTGTGCCGTGGGAGCTCATCTCGACCCGGATGTCGTCCGTGCTCCGGACTACGTTGACTCGATCGAGCTGGTTCGGAGTCTGCGCCACCGCAGCCACCGCCAATGCCAGCACCGATACGAACATTGTCAATTGTTGCTTTCGCATTTCGCCTCTCCCCACCCGCGGGCCTGGCCCGCGTGTCCTTCTGCAACTTGATTTCGGCGTTCCCGGTTTCCGGGTGCGCCGTCCTGCACTAAACCGCCGGAGTAAAGATTCTCTTCACCACTTCGCGTGTGAACGGCTTGCCCAGTTTGTCTTGAATCGTCTCCTGGAACACCACCGAATCACCCGTGATCTTCACCACGTAACCGTTAAACACGGGATCGTTCTCCCGCAGAAAATAAGCCTTGTTCAGGTTGTTGGTGACCACCGCGATGAAGCCCGTGTCGGACTTCACCACGCCCCGCAGATTGATCGTGCCAATCTCCAGGCACTTCTTTCCGGTTGAACAACCCGAGCCGTTCGTCTGCACAACAGGACTGAAGAACGGATCGCGTTTCCCGTTCATCGCCCACTTCTTCTCTTCCGGCTTGGGCTTGGAATCGGTCTTGGTCGCAACCGCTGCGGACGCGCTTGCGGCCGGAGCCGCAACTTTTGCCGTCACCGGTGCAGCCGCCTTGGCTGGCTGTTTCGGTTCTGGCTTGGTGGCGGGAGTCTTTGCCGCTGCAACTTTCGTCGCGGCGGGAGCCGGCTTCGCTGCAGCCTGCGACTGCATCGCCGGAGCGGATGCCTTCGCTGGAGCAGCCTTCACAGAAGCAGTCTTAACTGCGGGCGCCGGAGTATTCTTCGCGACGACTGGCGCTCCGCCCTGCGAGTGCAGACTCAGAATCACTTTGCCGCCAGGTCCGGGAGTCAGCTCATAGGCCAAGGGCTGCGTGAGATCCACTACGACGCTAGTCGTTGGAGGAGTCTTGCCGTCCATGCCGATGCGTACGCCCTTCACCCCGCCACTGCCCACGGGAATCTTGTTCTGCGCGGTGGCCACCACCGTCTCCGGCAGTTCCACGAGGAGTCGGTCCGGCGAAGTCAGTTTGGTCACCTGGGGCGTTATCGCCTGGGTGGAACTGATTTCGATCTGGACACCATCCGCCGCGGGAACCACATTGACCCGCTGCAGCTGGTTGTGCGACGAGGATGCCGGTTTCGCCGCGACGACCGCGGGTTTCACCGCGGGAGCCGGAGCACCCGGTGCCGGCTTGGCTGTCGCCGGAACTACGGCGGCTTTGGGAGCCGGGTTGGCCTGCGTCTGCTGCAGCGATTTTGCCGTGCTGCGCGCGTTGTCGATGGCGTCCGGGCTCTGAGCCCATGCTGCGCCCGCCATCATTGCCATTGCCAAAATGCCTGTCGTCAGCTTCATAGCCATCCCTACTTCGCCGCCGGCGTTCCCGGTTTCGACCCGGCGCCAGCCGCTGAAGGTTGTAGATCGTGACTGAAGTATGTGGTCGCCGTGAACGTCGCGACGATGCTTTCGTTGGGCGCGTACTGGTACGTATGCTTGGCTTTCGCCCCGCTCGGATTCTTCGTCGTCGCCACCAGCAATCCGCTGATGTTGACAATCCGCTCCAGCTTGCTCACCCGGTCAAAGAAATTCAGCGCCGAATAGTACGGACCGTCCAGTTCGAGGTCGAAGGGCACTTCGGTGTAGTACTGTTGCGCCCTTGTATCCTTCGCCATGTAGCGCCGCAGTTCGACGCCCGCCTTCTGGGCCTCCGCGTCGAGCATGGTGATGAAACCATCGACCTGCTTCTCATCGGGAACGATGCGCTGCTCGATTTCCAGCTGCTGTTTGAGTTCGGCCAACTGCTGCTCAATCTGCTTCAGCTTCGGCCGGTAGGACTCGAGTTCGTTGTTTTCCCGAATCTTGTCTTCGAGGGCATGTTGCGCGGCCACGTTGTGGTCGTTTTGGGTCTTGAACAGCGTGAAATACAGCGCTGCCGTCACCACAACTCCTCCAACCAGTACGGTTGCCCACTGCTTGATGCCCGACATTTCGCTAAAATTCGCCATAGGTCCGCCTTTACGACTTTCCCTTCTCGCAAGTCAGCGTGAACTGGAATGCCTGCATGTCCTTGATCGAGTCGTCCTGATAGGTTTCCTTGATCTCGACGGTCCTGAAGAAGCCGGTCTTCTGCAGGTTCGCGATCAGATTGGCCACTGCATCCGTGCTCAGCGCCGTTCCTTCCAGGTTCACACTCGGCCCTGAATCGTCCATCTTGCTGAGCCACACCGCTTCGGTGTTGTTGACCGTCTCGCCCAGCATGGCCATCAGGTTGACGGGACCACCATTCTGGCTGGCCCGCAGCCCGTCTATCACATCGACGCGCCGCTTGTAGTTGTTGGCTTGGGTCTGGCGCTCCAGAAAGCGCGCCTTCACATCGGCCAGTTCACGGTTTTTCTGCTCGGCGACCTTCATGTGCGCTTCGATCGCCTTCGCCTGATGGTCCAGCCGGTACCAGTAGCCCAGGTTGAACAACCCGGCCACCACCAACACCGCCAGGACTTTCAGTTTGGGCGAGCCCATGTCGCCCATTTCCATCGTGGGCATCGACGGTCCGCCGCCACCGCGCTTGCTCTTCCCCTTGGAATTTTCGAGCAGGTTGATTTTGATCATAGAGATTCAAAGCTCCTCAGGGCCAAGCCCACTGCCACTGCCATCTGGCCGGGGTTCTGTTCCACCAGCTCCGCTCCGTGTCCTTCGACCGGAGGCGTGACCCTCTGGAACGGATTCAACAGTTCCACCGGCATCGAGAACTCCTGCCGCAACGCTTCCACCAGACCGGGCACCTTCGACGAACCGCCCGCCAGATAGATCTTTTCGATATGCTCCCCGGCCGCGCTGGCCCGGAAGAAATCGAACGTCTTCTGAATTTCCAGCACGATGATCTCGGTGACCTGCTGCAGGATCGGCTGCTTCGCGTCCTCGCTCACCGTGCCCACCTTGTTGCCCAGCTTGAGCGACTCGGCGTCTTCAAAGCTCAGATCCAATTCCTTCTGCAACGAATCGGTGTACTGATGCCCGCCCACGCTGACGTCACGCGGGAACAGAGGCGTCGTACCCTTCACGATGTTGATGTTCATCACGCTCGCGCCCAGGTTCAAAAGCGCCACCACCTGGCCGGGCGCCGGCTGGTAGTTGTACTCGTAGCAGTTCTGCAACGCCAGCGCGTCAATGTCGACGATAGCCGGGGTGCGCCCTGACATCGAGAGTACGTTGGTGTAGTTCAGAATCTTGTCCTTCTTGACCGCGACGAGAAGGACGTCCATCTGCGGACTGCCTACTTCGTCGGAGAGAATCTGGTAGTCGAGGCTCACGTCGGCCAGATCGAAGGGAATGTGCTGCGCCGCTTCCTTCTCGATGGTCTCGGCCAGTTCCTGGTCGCTCATCGAAGGCAGCGAGATCTTCTTCACAATCACCGAGTGCCCGCTCACCGCGGTGGCCACGGCCTTGGTCTTGATCTCGTTGTCGAGGAACAGCTTCGAAATCGCGCTCGAAACGGTGCCCGAGTCGACGATCATCGAATCAACCACGATGTCGGAAGACAGCGGCTCCAGTCCGAGGTGCGCCACTTCAATCTGCCCACCCTTTTTCTTTAGCTCGACGGCCTTGATGCTTGAAGAGCCTACATCCAGGCCAACAATGGACTTCGATCCCAATCCAAACATGTGCCCACCTTTTGTGTGGCGCGGGCATCGTTGCCCGCGACGTTTTTGTCTAACTCGCTTCCCTAAACCTGTCCGGCTGCTTTTCCCACTGCCTTCGCCTTACGTTTCGCCTGCGGTTCCATCTCGCTCGACTTCTCTTCCATCCACTGGTCCAAACGGGATTTCTTGAAGCGCCAACGGTTGCCTAACTTGAACGCGGGAATCTTTTGCTCGCCTACGTACTTGTAAAGCGTGTCCGGACTCACGCCCAGGTACTGCGACGCTTGCCGGATGTTCATCACTTCTCGCGAGTCAGCCATGGTCCCTTTGCCTTTTCCGCTACGTCCATCCCGCTTCGGCTCCTCGGCCCGCGGGCTTTGCTGCCGAACAATGCCTTGCCCTCAATATCGGCTCCGAGGGCTTTCGGTGTTCCGAGCATATCTCAACCCTGAAAAACCCCGGCTCGAAGCGAATCTCCGCGTTTCGTTGGGTTTTTGGCTTGTTTTCTGGAATTTAAGAAAAGCGTGCCGGGAGGCAAAACTACCGGTTGGGGTTTATTGATTTAAGGATACTATTAGAAGTATCCGCTGTGCAGAGGCTACCCAGTTACTCGCGAACCGGTAACTGAAGTACTAGGCACGGTACGGAGGTACTATATCGCTCGCTCAAAGTGCTGTATTCGCAGGGCCTTAATCGAGTACAGGTAAAGTTACTAAGCAGCACAGTTTGAGTTGACTGCTCGTTGTTCCTCTGCTCCGAAGCATTCACACAAGACGAATGCCTACTGAACGTCCCACACTTTGCCGTTCACAAACGTCACCTTGAGATCCTTGTACCCGTAGATCTGCTTAGAATCCAGATTCACAACTTGTCAGCCCTGCCGAGCGCAGACTGCACTTGGTCAGAAGTTTGTCCCTTCCCGATTGTCTGGGGTTCGGCCGGGACTAGCCGCGCTGGTTATTGCGCAGCCCGCGACTGACCGCCTTCCTCAGAACGGTTCACTGCTGTAATCTATGTCGTCGCTTCGGAGGAACATTTTGCGCTACCTCGATCGCTTGCAACCCCTTGCCCTTCTCGTCATGCGTCTGGCCGTCGGCGCCATCATGGTTGTGCATGGCTATCACAGTGTGTTCGGAGGTTTGCAGCACCACGCGCAGTGGATCGCCAGCCTCGGAGTGCCGCGCTGGCTCGGTTATGTCTCGTCGCTCACGGAACTCGTGGGCGGACTGTTACTTCTCGCCGGGTTCTTTACCCGCATTGCCGCCTTGGCCGTCTGCGTCGACCTGATCGTGGCGCTGTGGAAAGTTCATCTGCACAACGGGCTTATGGGATCTCCTGATCGTCCGGGGTACGAGTTTCCCCTGGCCGCCGCCAGCCTGGCCTTCGCGCTGATCTTCTTTGGTGCGGGTCCCATCGCATTCGACCACGTGCTCCGCGGGGGTGGAAGCGGTGCATCCCACCGTTAATGGATCGAGTTGAGCCGCGTAGCTGAAACGCAAGCGCAACTTATTGCGGTTCATTGGGTTGGATTCTTCGGCTGCTGCCATCGCGCTGGATATTGGCCTCGCTATGCCAGTGAGCACCGGCCATTGAATTCCGGCGCTGTTGAAACTAAGATGAATGCATCGTGCAGACGCTTGCATCCAAATGGTTTGGCGGTTGCATCTTACCGCCGACAACGATCCTTATAGGAGGTTTCTCTTGAGAAAGCTTGCCTTCCTCGCGACGGTCATCGCTGTTTTTACCCTGGCCAATCTCGCTTCGGCCCAGCAGGGCGACGCCAATTTCGGCTTCGGAACCCTCATGTCACCGGGTGCGGCTCCGTGCAGGCTGTCCTCGTCCAATGGTCTCTTTGTGGTTTGTCCCGAGAAAGGTGGCCTGTACA
The DNA here is from genome assembly GCA_963832015.1 of uncultured Acidobacteriaceae bacterium. GTDB lineage: Bacteria > Acidobacteriota > Terriglobia > Terriglobales > Acidobacteriaceae > Sulfotelmatobacter. The sequence goes on along the minus strand of CAWHSR010000030.1, from coordinate 168,798 downwards.
CCAACATCGGCGGCGACGTGATTTTTCACAGGCGCATCGGCTTCGCGTTTGATGCGGACTGGAGGACCAGTCAGGGCAACTTTGGAGGCATTGGTCAGCCCTACCGCCCCATTCTTTTCTCCTTCGATGGCATGTACCAGCCGCGCTTGAGCAAGAAGGCTGGACTGGATCTGATGGGCGGCATTGGCTGGCAGACCACTCGCTTCTATCTTCCCTACTGCACCAACGGTTTCACTTGCAATAACTACGTCAGTTCTAACCACTTCCAGATCAATGTGGGAGCCGGGATCCGGTACTACGTGTGGGGACATGTTTTCATCCGGCCAGAAGTGCGCTACTACAACGTGATCAATAACACGGACTACTACACCTCCGGCAACCTTGTTCACGTCGGAGGGTCCATCGGCTACACCATTGGCCCAGACTAGGCATTGATTGAGCGGCGGTCGCGAGCTTCGACTCCGGCCGCCACTTTCTTGTGCTTGCTCATCCACTCGTGGATGCTTCCGCCGGGCGCTCGATCCATCCAGCGTATACACTTCAAGAACGGGGCGAAACACAATAAGGGGGCTGTATTTGAGAAAGTTCGCGCGAATCACGTCCGTGTGTGCGCTTCTTCTGTTTGCCACTCTCGCTTCTGCTCAGCAGGTAGACCTTTTCGCTGGTGGCAACACTCTGTTTTCCACCAGCAACGATACCGCTTCTCTGGCCTACCTGCCCCCTCCGGAAAGAGGCGGCCTTTACCCCAGCGCCGGTTTCGACCGCATCTTTAAGAACGGATTCGGCTACAGTGGAGAGGTCACCTTTCGATATAAGCAGGCGCTCTACAACGGCTTTCAGAAATACCGCCCCATTCTGTACGACTTCAACGCCGTACTAGCTCCCCACTTCAATCCGTTCCCAGCCCGCATCTCGAAGCGGACCAGCACTATCTTCACGGCCGGCGCGGGCGGCCAAACTGTGCTTTACTACAACCCGTACGGCAACTGCGTCTATGGGAACGGCTGCACGACCCATCTGAACAGCAATCATTTTCTGCTTCATGTGAGCGGCGGATTCAACTACCGGGCGTGGCGAAATCTCTTTGTCCGGCCCGAAGCCGATTACTACTACATCATCAATAACACCAGCGACTTCCACTCCAATAGCGTTCTTCGCCTCGGCGTATCTGTCGGCTACACGTTCCACACCGACTAAGATCGGCATCGAGGGAAAGCAAACATCATTTTGAAGAGAAAAAAGGCAGCGTCGCCGGACGCTGCCTTGGTCTTTGAATGCCAGCCTGATTTATTTCATTCCCATGCAAATCTCGGCTTCGTGGATAGCGGCGTTGAGATGTTCGATCGACTTGGCACGGTGGCCGTCGAAATCGTGCTCCGCAATCTCCAGTTGATGTTTGGCTGCCCGCATCGACTCCAAGGCTTCGTCAATGTGCGGGTGCTTTTCGGGCACGGGAGCAACCGCGGCCGGAGCAGCGGGTGCCACCACGGGCGTGGGAGTCGCCGGTGCTTTGGGCCCGGCTGCCGCCGCCGGAAAGGCGAGCGTAAACACAAGAGTTGCCATGGTGAGCAGCGTCAAGAAACCGATCTTTTTCACGAGTTCCTCCTCGTCCGAATTTCGGCTCGGACGCAACCGGTGTGGTTGGTTCTGTCACGGACATCGCCCAGGCCGCCCCGAAAAGTCCGTGACTTTCGCACAGTATAGCCGTTCACCTGGAATAAACCGCGCCGCAAAGGTTACTCTGCAGATGCTCGCTTTTAACGCTTGCGACGGCTACGCCACCACAGAAGCCCCAATCCCATGAGGACAAGAATCGCAGCCACTACGTCGAAGCGTCTTATATCCCGCTCGAGCCGGCCTAGATGCTGCCCAAATAAATAGCCCGCGCCGGATATAATGGTGACCCAGACTCCCGCCCCAAGAAAGTTGAAGATCGTGAATTTCCGCCACGGCATGCGCAGCACTCCTGCCAGTGGCCCGGCGATGATACGCATGCCGAATACAAAACGAGCAAAAAAGATGGTGACTGCGCCGTAACGGGCAAACAATTCTTCTCCACGCGCCAGCGCCGCGTCTTGAATCCTGAACGCATTTCGATAGCGTTCTAGAACCGGACGTCCGCCGTAGTAACCGAGCGCGAACCCGATGTTGTCGCCCAGCGTGGCGGCAATGGCCCCCACCACAATGATCCACGGAAGCTGCAGTTCGTGTTGCGAATACGCCAGGAAACTCGCCAGCAGCAGAATCGTTTCTCCCGGCACAGGAATACCCGCATTTTCTATCAACAGAGCCGCGCCCACGGCCCAGTATCCGTAATGCACCACCGCATTCCGCAGGACATCGAGAATGGAGTGGGTCATGATTTCAGAGGAATCGGCTCAGACTGCGGGTGTCCCATTTCTCGCGTTCTTTGCGAGAAGTGGGGACGTCCTCTCTGCAGAGGTCAGGAATTTGATGAGCACCCGGTTGAAATCCTCCGGACACTCCTCATACGGCAAATGTCCGATACCAGGAAACACCACAGTCTGCACATTCGAAAAATGCCGCGCCAGCGGTTCCATCGATGAAGCGTACACCGCCGGATCTTTGCTGCCCCACATCAGCAGGGTAGGAATCGGCGCCAGCGAAGGCAGCAGCGCCTCCAGTTCCTGCAAATCGGACGTCCACGTGCGGACGATGCTCAGTGCATGCTCGAACAACCCAGGAATCGCGAGCGGCGCCTTGTAGCCTTCGAGGCTTCCAGGCGGAATCTTGCGGCGGTCGCCATACAACCGCCCGTGCCAGTAGGGAAACAGAAACGGCATGTGTTCGCTACCCAGGCGAAACAAAGCAGCACCCACATTGGTGCCAAAGAACGGCGCCAGCCAAGACCCATGCAAAGAGTACGGATTGACCGGGCACACCAGCACCAACCGCCGCAGCCCCCGCCTCGAAGCACCCGCTTTGACACATTCCCCGGCTGTAGCCATCGCGATAGCTCCGCCACGCGATGTGCCCAACAGGTCAAAGGATGGGAGTGCCAGCTTTTCTATAAACGCCAGCACGCGCCGAGCCGTCCCCCGCATGGAGTGATCAATCCCCCGAGGACGGTCCGAAAAGCCTGCCCCCAACATGTCGGGCGCGTATACCGTTGCATACGGGGCCAGGGCGGGCAGTGCATATCGCCAGGAAAACGAATATCCGAGCAAACCATGCAGCAGTATTAGCGGTGGCCCCGACCCCGCGCGTAGATAACGCATGCGGGCGCCCTCAAGATCCATCCAGCACTCTTCCACGCCCTCGCTCAACGTTGGGGTGCCGGCTGCTGCGATCTCCTGAATTTCATTCGTCACAAGAATCTTCTGACTCGGACAACCGTTTCCTGCGCTTACGACTCTAGTTAAGAGAACGCCTCTGTCGCTTCACTTGGGGAGCTTCGGCTCCCCGTTTTTTGTTCGGCTTCCGGCTCTCGGCTTCCGCTGCTGCAGTGATACACATTTGATCTCGCATAAGATGTAACAACCCGCAGCCACGACCTGGCATTGCCGGAAGCCGCCTTACGCCGACGCCTTCCTCTTCTTCCCCAGCAGCTTCTTCAACACCCGAATTCCCTTGTCGATGTGTTTCTCCTCCATCAAGAACGGAGGCAGGAATCGCACCACTGTGTCCTGCGTGCTGTTGAACAGCACTCCCTCGGGCAGCGCGGCATCGACGATCGGACGCGCCGGGATCTCCAGCTGAATCCCCTGGATGAATCCCCTCCCGCGCACACCGATCGCGGCTGCTTTTTTCTCCACCAATCCCTTCAACTCCTGCTGCAAGTACGCCCCGACCTTGTTGACGTTATCCAGCAGTTTCTCTTCTTCCACAATCGCCAGAAACTCGAGCGCGATGCGACAGGCCAGCGGGCCACCACCGAATGTCGTGCCATGCTGCCCCGGAGAAATCGCCGTCGCAAACTCTTCCTTCGCGATGAACGCTCCCAAGGGCAATCCCGCCGCAATCGGCTTAGCAATCGCCACAATGTCCGGCGTGACCCCGAAACTCTGAAACGCAAAAATCGTGCCCGTGCGCCCCAGCCCGCACTGAATCTCGTCAAAGATCAGCGCCACCTTGTGACGATCGGCCAGCGTACGGCACTCTTGCAGGAACTCCACAGAGCACTCGTAGATTCCACCTTCGCCGAAAATCGGCTCCAGCACAATCGCGCAGGTATTGTCGTTGACCGCCGTCCGCAGCCCTTCCAGATCGTTCTGCTTCACAAACGTTACGTCTTCGAGCAGCGGCTCAAATCCCCTGCGATGCTTATCCTGCCCGGTGAGCGACAGCGCGCCGAACGTGCGCCCGTGATACGACCCCTCCAGCGCCACCAGTCGGCTCTTCGCCTCGCCGCCCGCGCGATGTCCCGCCAGACGCGCCAGTTTGATCGATCCCTCGATCGCCTCGGTCCCGCTGTTGGAGAAAAACGCGCGGTTCAAACCCGAGAGTGCGCACAACTTCTCTGCCAGCGGCCCCTGGTACTCGTGGTAGTAGAGGTTGGAAACATGGATCAGTTTCACCGCCTGCTCGCGAATTGCCTTCACAATCCGCGGATGCGCATGCCCCAGCGCATTCACTCCCAGTCCGGAAACAAAGTCCAGGTAGCGTTTCTCCTCGATGTCATAGAGAAACACTCCCTTGCCGCGGGTGAGCACGATCGGATAGCGGTTATAAGTCTGCAGCAAATATTGCCGCTCACGTTGCGCGATTTGCTCGAAGGTATCCATAAGAACTCGATTTTACCGGAAGGCGCGGTTGCAGCGGGTTCCTTTGCGCCCAATCGATTTGTATTCTTTGACCTGGGCTAGTGAGTGCACCTACCTCGGACGCCCTTTCGAGGACGCTCATACACGGTCGCCCGAGTTTAATTTCGCCAATCAGAATCGTCATCGCGCTAACGTTCGTCGCCGTGCGTGGGCACTTTGTCCATCCTGATTGACTGGCGAGAGGTACGCGCTTAGGATGTTTGCCCACCGCGGGTGCCGCCGGACGGTACTGCTTGCGCTGCCAGCCGAACGGTCTGGCATCTGGGCATGGAACCATCCCCAAGGAACGCGAAACTCGACGATATGCCCACGGCAGATGAATTCTGGGAAGTTGCGGCACGTGTAGCTTCGGAACGCGGAGGCTTGGTCGTCGGATTCGCGAAAGACTCCGAGCAGCCCGAACTCGGCTCTGCGCTCGACAATGTACTCGGCTTTTCTCCGCTGGCGCCCGTTACGGTTATCAGTCTCTCGGATTGGACGGATTGGAAAGAGCAGGTCGAAGTGTTTTATCGTCTTCGCCCCTCCTGGGGGAGAGGCAAGGGGGGTGTCCCCGACGCAAACTACTATCGCGTGAAGTTCGACGAACTTGGCGCGCCCATAGGGTCCATCTCAACCACCGGTATGGGCAGGAATTCGCCGCTCTCCAGCCGTGACATCCTGTCTTTTAGCGGATATGCTGTGCCACTCAGCGGTCTTCAAGGTGTTCCCTTCTGGCCTCGGGTCCTCGCTCGCGTCATCGACTTCCTGGTTCATTACCTCAGCACATTCGTGGCAGGATTTCTTTTTGTCTTACTTTTAGCCGCTGCTACCGGAGGCCGGCCTCCGGCGTGGGTTCTGCACCGGCTCTCGCAAACCCGCTTCGCTGGCTTTGCTGCGGCAATCCTCGGACTATTCGCCTACCAGGTAATTTGCACGAGCGTTCATGGAAGCACGCTCGGCAAAATGCTCCTTTCGATGCAAGTGATACAGGACGACGGTTCCCCCTGCCGACCGAAGTCGGCGATATTCCGGGAACTCGCCTACTTTGTGGACGCCATGTTCTTTGGGGTGATCGGCTACTTTGCCATGCGCGAAGACCCGAAGCAAAAACGTCTCGGCGACGGGTGGGCAGACACCATCGTTTGTAAGCGAGCCCGCGTGCCATCAACCGGCCAGCAACCTGGGATGCGCTTCGTCCTAGGGCTTTTGCTCGGAATCATCGCCGACATTGCCTTGGTGATGACAGGCTGGCTGATCCAGATGAATTCCTGAGCGAACCCTGCGCATCATCAATCGCGTTTACTCGTAGCGCAGCGCGGTCATCGGATCCACTTTGACCGCCCGGCGCGCCGGCCCGGAGCAAGCAATCGCCGCAACCAGGCTCAACAGAACAGTCATCGCCAGCAGCACCAGCGGATCGCGGGAGCTTCCCTCCGCCCACCGCGCCAAGACTTTGTTCAGCGCCAGAGTGAGAACGACGCCCAGCACGATGCCGCTCCCCACACTCGCCACCGTGGACGCAAAGACAATTCGCAACACGTGCGTCCGTTGCGCGCCCAGCGCCATACGAATGCCGAATTCGTTCGTCCGCTGTGCGACCGAATAGGAGACGACGCTGTAGAGTCCCACCGCCGCCAGAGCCAGCGCCAGCAGCGCAAACGCACCGAACAGCCACGCCACCAGTTGTTCTTGCTCGTATTCCTGCTGGCCCGTGATCCAGTGGTCCAGATCCTGGACCTGGCCGTTAATCTGCTGCTCCGGATCGACCGAGTTTACTTGCAAACCCACGGCATGCAGCAGCGACAACGGCGGCACTTCCGATCGCACCAGGATCTGCGTCCATACCCGCATCGACAGTGTGTACGGCACAAAGGCCTCAGGTAGAATCGGATTTCTCAACCCGTCATCGCGCTTGTCGGCAACGATGCCCACAATCTGCAGCCAGGTGTCCCCGCCGGACGCAGTCGTGACGTACGGAGGCTCGTCCTTTATCTCCGGGACTCTCAGCGAGTGCTCTAGCGCATCTCCATTCGGGAAGTAGAGCTTCGCCATCGTCTGGTTGATGACGGCCACATGCGCGGCATTGTGGTTTTCCGCTTCATCCCAAATCCTTCCAGTCGCCAGGGGAATTCGCAATATCGGGAAATATCCTGGACTTACAAAGTTGACTCGAATCTTCTGCCCATCGCGTTGCGGTTTACCCAGGATCTCGACGCCAGTCTGCCATCCATTGGACGGAGGTGTGGCGTTGCTCGAGATCGCCGCCATGGTCACGCCGGCAACCGTGGCTGCCTTATTCCGCAACTGCTCGAAGTACGCCTTGCGCGCCTCCCATGTCGGGTACGCGCCATCATGCACCGGAATGCCCACCGACATCACATTGTGCGGGTCGTAACCCAAGGGAGTGTGGATGAGTCGCAGGAACCCCTCCATCGCCGCGCCCGCTCCGGCCAGCATCACCAGCGTCAGCGAGACCTGGACGGCCGTCAGAACGCCGTGCGTCGTGCGCCCGCGCACCGCGCCCGCGATCTTGCGTGTATTGGACTGCATGACCTGGCTGACTTCGGGCCGTGAAAGTTGCAGCGCCGGCCACAGGCCAAACAGAATGCCGGTGAACAGTGCGACCACCACACTAAAAGCCAGCACTGGCAAATTGATCTGGATCGATGCCTCATGCGGGAAGGAATATTTCGGCAGCAACTCCACGATGAGGGCGAGCGCTCGGTACGCCAGCAGCACGCCCAACGCAGCCCCGGTCAGCGAAAGCAGCAACGACTCCGTCAGTAGTTGGCGGATGATGCGCCCCCGGCTTGCGCCGATCGCCGTACGCACCGCGAATTCATGCTGACGCGCCGTACCTCGCGCCAACAGAAGGATCGACACGTTTCCGCAGCCGATAGCCAGCAGCAACGCCACCGCGCTGAACAACAGATACAGCGTCCCACCCAAATCGTGAACGAACTGTTCATTCAACCCAACCACATTCAACCGGAAATGATCCGAGGGAAAATGTTTGGGCGTTTCCTTGGCGAACTGCTGGATCAACGGTTGCAAGGCCGCATTTGCAGCCTCGTGGGTCACGCCCGGCTTCAACCGAACGCCGACATAATACGCCTTAACGGGGTCCTGCGTAACTTTCTGCGGCAGGTAGACGTCGCCATCCCCCCAGGTAAAACGCGGGCCGGCGACCCCCACGATGGTGTAATTCTTGCGCACCAATTGCACGTTCTGGCCCAGAACAGAGGGATCTCCGTTGAAATGACGTTGCCAGAATTTGTAGCTCAGCACGACCACCGGCTGCGGCTCCTGACCATCGATCGCATCGGAAGGTATCAATCCTCGACCGAGGGCAGGTGGAACACCCATGAAAGTGAAACCATTGGAGCTGAAGTACACGCCTTGCACATCTTCTGGCAAATCTTTCCCGGTGACGGTGAGGCTCCAGTCATCTTCCATGAACGCGTCCTCGACCACCGGCGACTTCCGAATTTGCTGCCACTGCGCTCCCGTCAGTCCGAAGCCTCGCGGCTGCTGCGAATCGTCAAGCAACCGCATGTGGATCATGCGGTCCGAAGCCGCGTACGGATAGGGATTCATCAGAATCGCGTAGACCACGCTGAAAACCGCGGTTGTCGCACCAATCCCCAACGCCAGCGAGAGCACTGCCGTCAGAGAGAATCCGGGACTCTTGAACAGTTGGCGAAGGCTGAATCGGAAGTCCTGAAGCAAGGTCTGCATGGACGTGTCCCTCCGACGGATGGACGAGCACGTCGCACGTCAGTCACCAATGGCGGAGGCGGGGAAGTGGCTTATTTTTGGGGAGAAACAGTTTGTGCCGGAAAGTTTGTTCTGTCCGGTTTTGCCCTATCATGTCCACGAGCGGACACGGTAGATTCTGGGTTCCAGCTTCAGTAAAGTCCCGGTTGCCCCTCGGGCCGCGTCTTCCACCGCCGGTGCACCCACAACCACTGATCGGGATACTTCCTCACGTAATCCTCAATCACTTTCGTAAACATCTGCGTATTGGCGGCGATATCGGCCTCCAGATCGCCGGTGCGAACCAGATCAAGCGCCGGATCAAATCGCAGCCGGTACTTCTGCAACCCCTCGTCCCAAATCGTAAAACCCGGCACCACTGCTGCGTCCGTGCGCAGGGCAATGCGCGCCAGTCCACTCGCCGTGCACGCAGGAATGGCGAAGAAGTCCACAAAAATTCCCTGCGGCGGCGTCATGTTCGTATCCATCAGTATTCCTACGGTCTCTCCCGCCTTCATCGCCGCCAGCAGTCCGCGCACGAAGTCGTCCTTCGCCACAGTCTTGTTGCCGTACATCGTGCGATATCGCTGCAGGAGCCGATCGAGATACGGATTGTCCATGGGACGCATCACCACGTGCAGCCAGTGACCATGCAGGGAATGCGTAAAAGCGGAAAGCTCCCAGCCGCCGAAGTGTCCCGTCAAGAACAGAACGCCCTTGCCGCGGGCGTAAGCCCGCTCGTAATTTTCCAGCCCGTCATACACCACAACCTCGTCGATATTCTCCGGCGTATATCGGGGAAACTGGCACAACTCGGCAAGCTGCCGGCCCAGCGACGTAAACACGCCGCGCAGAATGCGCTTCCGTTCCGCCTCAGCCTTCTCCGGAAACACCATCGCGAGATTGCGCATCCCCACCTCGCGCAATCGGAAATGCAGCCGATAGACGACCTGAGCGAGACCGATGGCGAAGGCGCGCGAAAGGGGGCGTGGCAGAGTACCGAGGATTTTGATGAACGGCCAGGCCGCCGCGTATTCGAGTTTCCGCCGCATCAGGGGAAGCGTGACCGTATCACCCGCCAAATCTGACTGTCAAACCTCTGGACGTCGGGAGAGGTTATGTGTGGGGAGAGGTTATGTGGGGACACCCGCCCTCGGCTAGCTTGCCCTGAGCGAAGCCGAAGGGTGGAGCGCAGCTCGACCGCCTCTACTCCTCAATCCGCTCCGAATCATGATTCTCAAACACTGCCCGCAGCGCCGCCGGAGACCGGTCCGCCATGGCGTGAATATCCTGAATCAGCGAATAGATATTCGCCGTCATAACGAGCAAGTACCGGACCAGCCCAGCCCCCGGATTCCAGTAGGTATGAGGCGTGCCCCGCGGCACAAAAACGGCAGATCCTGCCTTCGCCTCGACAACATCCTTCCCCACGCGAACACACAGAGTCCCTTCGATCACATACCAGGCTTCATCATCATTGCGATGAAGATGAAGAGGAGCGATCCAGCGCGGCGGCCCAGGCGGCCCGCCCGCATCCTTCCACTCGGCGACCACAAAATTCGCGGCCACCGACCCGATTACATTTCCCGCAAGCGGTGGCGCTATGATCGGAGGACTCATGCTCAAACTCCATTACCAGTTGCGCTCTGGCTACTTCGCCGCTTCCTGCGCCCATTTCGCCAGCGTCGTCAAAAAGGAATTCGCCGCCGGAGGTGGTTCCACTTCGCCCGTCAGCAAAGCTTTGAAAGTCACCATGTGGCTGTAGAACTCGCGCGTGCTGTCCTTGTCCTGGTTCATCACCGCCCCGTTCAGGCTCACGCCGGCAAACACCCCGCGAGCTCGCGAATAGGTCAGGACTTGAGCACGCATCTTCCAATCGGTATTGCCTTCGGCGTGACGTCCCACGGGGCCCGCGGCCACTGATGCGTCCGCGCCCAGCGAGACTTTGCTCGACAGCAGCCGCTGCATGCCGTCGTTGTTCATGATCAGCATGACCAGGTCGACCGCCTGCCCGCCGATCTGGAAGCCGAAGCTGCCTCCAGCAACGGTGAAAAATGCTGGAGCGCTCCAGCCCTTGGGATTGCGGCAACTGGCCAACCCGCGACCGTACTTCCCGCCCACAATAAATCCGCCCTTCAACATCGACGGAACCACGGCAACGCACTCTGCTTTACTCAAAATTTCCTGGGGAATGCCCGAGTCGGGGGCCGACTGGATTTGATTCAGCACGTCTGCGGCCGCCTCCACGCGGTCGGACGCCTTCGATGCCTTCGCCTCGTCATCCGCGGCCCACGCAAGGCTGCCAAGGCACACAATTAGGGTCAGCAAAACAAGTCTCTTCATCGTTCCTCACTACATTGGAATTGACTGGGAATCTGTAATTGGATTGTAAATCAAGCGCAGAGAGTTGCATTCTTGCTTCCTACGAACCAGATGCCAGGAAGTCACCCCGTAGATTTTTGGCAATTGGGGCTAACTGGATGGGTTCCTGGGTGCCGGGCGGACAAAAAAAATGCGGGGCTGAAAGCAGTGACCCTAATCGCCACTCTCAACCCCGTCTCCCAGGTTCTGTGGTAGGTGAGGCGAGTATGCGTCGCGTCTGAATTTTCAACAAGATTACGAAGGTAAGTGGCCCAAAGTTACGATGGAGCTACGAGCTTTGAGCTTCGAGTCATGTTGGCTGGTTGCTCGCAGCTCCAAGCTCACAGCTCGAGGCTCCCTACTTCGTGGTCACCAGCGAATGCGTGATAGCATGCACCGACAATGCAATCCGGTTCTGCACGCCCACCTTGCGCATCAGCTTCGCGACGTGCGCCTTTACGGTGCGCTCCTCGATCCCTAGCTGACCGCCAATCTCTTTGTTGGAGCGGCCGGCCACCAGCATCTCGAGCACTTCCTTCTCGCGGTCGGTAAACGTCACCCGGCCCGCCGGAAAAATCCGTCCCGGCGCCGAGGACACTCGCTCAATGAACATCGAGAGCACTTTGCGCGGAGCCCAGACCGATCCTTGGTTGACGATGCGAATCGCCTGCGCAAACTCCGCTGGCGAAGCCGCCTCATCAACGTATCCCTTGGCCCCTGACGCGATCGCTTTCAAAATAGTTTCTTCGTCGATTCCAGACCCGGTCACGATGATCCGCAAATCCGGCCGCGTGGCCTTCAGACTCGCCATTACGTCAAACAGGTTTTGTCCGGAACGGTTGCCGAGCAGGATGAGATCAATACCTTGCAGCGTGCTGATCTCGGGCAGTGCCGCGGAGACGAGTTCGAACTCAGGCTCAGAGTCGAACAATGCGCGGAACCCAACAAAGCGCAATGGATCGCTTTCCACCACCGCGATTTTGATTACTGGTTTTCTAGCGACTGCTGCTTTCATAGTTTTCCCTGTAGGGTTTGATTTCTTGTATCCAGCATAGTGATAATTCATCGCGATGCAAAGAGAAGGTGACCGAAGGGAAATTACGGGAGTAACATGGAAAAATAAGGCTGAACTCAGCTTTGGCAGTCAGGCTCCGCGCGGATTGGCGGCTTTTCAAACACGTAACCGCAGGTAACCTCATCACGGGAGAAACTGCTTGATGATCGATCGCAAGAAAACATCCACAAAATCATCCGCCGTCGTTATCGCTTTTTTGCTTGCAGCTTGTACGCTGTGGGCGCAGGACGCGCCACCAGCGCCCGTTCCCGCGGAGCAGAACGCCTCCGCGTACAAACCCAAGTTCCACGGTGATCCCGCCCACTCCGACTCGGAAGCCGCTGCTCTTGCCTACATGCGCGTCGTCATGCGCGCTCAAATGCTTTTCAATAAGCAGTACGGCCACTACGCAACCTCTCTGTCCCAGCTAGTTCATACCGGGACGTTCACGCAGCGCCTGGTCAGCACCGAACGCGGCGACTACACGGTCGGCTTCAAATCGAAGAAAGACAACTTCGTGCTCACCATGACGCCAAAGAACCTCGACGCCCAGCACCGCTCTTTCTACGCTGAGAACGATGGCAAAATCCATGGCGACGAAACCAAGGCCGCCGACAGCAGTTCGCCGGTAGTGGAAACTCATCACTGGTAAGAGAGCGAGACAAGGCGAGCAAGGAAGAGCAGGGTGGGGATCTTGACTTTTTGAATTTTGACTCTTGGATTTTGAATCCCGGGTTTTGGGTTCACACTCTGAACGACCGCCCCATTAAGGCTGCCCTTCATTGTCCGGAATCACTTCCAGACGCAGACTCTTCCGATCCCCTTCACCCACCCGCAGCACGCTGCCCGGCGCCTCATAATTCTTGAGGAACTCGGGATTGTAGTAAGCTTCCCCGTCGACACTCTCCCAGGCCAAAACCGTGTAGTCACCCGGCACAATACCGTGCAACGCAAACCGTCCACTTTGATCGCTAACCGTCTTCCGATAGCGCTCCACGTGGCCACGCAGCCGCGACTCTGGAACTGCAACAATCACCGCATTCGCCACGGGCTCGCCTTTCGAGTCGACCGCAACTCCCTCGACCAATCCCCCATTTGCGCTCGCCACCAGATCGAGAACGACCGCGCCCCCGCTGACGATGATCCCAGCGTCGCCCGCATCGCGATTCCCTGCCGCGGCTGATTTCAGGAACACGTCGGCATTCGCTCCGCCCTCGCCCGCGAGCTGCACATAATAATTTCCCGGTGGAACGCTCTTCCACTCAAAGCTGCCGTCCGCCGCCACGTGAGCCAGGTGCGAAAAGCCGTCTCCCATGCTGAACCCGCTCAACGTTTCATCGTCGCCGTCGGCCGAACGCAACTGCAGAAAAATCTGGCTCGCGTCGAATCGCCCGCCACTCTTGCTTTCGATGCGCAGCCGCCCGTGAATCCATCCTCCCGGTTGCGGTGCCAGTCGCAGATCGTCGACGCTGTTGGATACGATCTGCAGCGCCTGCCTCGCCATCATCGGTGCCGCGGCATTCTCCACCGTCGCCAGAATCGTATATGCTCCCGGCGCCACATCGCGAATCACAAAGCTTCCATCCTGATGGATCTCCGCGCCATTCAGCACCAGGCTGAAATCGCGCGACTGCAGCATGATCACCGCCGATGACCGCGGCGGCAGATTCACCACTGACCCGCGAATACTCAGACTCGGACTCGGCGTCAGAGAGAAGTTCAGCGGAAACTCATCGCCCGCATGCAACTCGACAGGCGACGCCTGGCCGCGATCCGCAGTCCCCGGATAGTACGTCGTCTGGTAAGACGTAGCAGGCTTCTCCGGTGAGCCCGTGTTGCGCGCATCCGCCGCGGCCACGCCGGCCGCCTCGATCAGACTCTTGAAATCCGGCGGCGGACTCACCGACACGTAGTAACTCCCCGCCGACATCCCCGCCACGCGATATTCGCCCAAATCGTTCGTCCGCTCCGCGCCAGCCTGCTCCCAGCGACTTCGCCCCGAAACGTACGTTTGGCGCAGGACCGTCACCTGCGCGTTGGGCAACGGATCTCCATCTTCGTCGGTCACGCGTCCCCGCACTACTGCCGCCGCCTGCAACCGAATTCGCAGGTCCTTCAGTTCTTGCCCCGCACCCAGAGTCAGCACACGCCCGTCGGCGCGCGCTCGGTGCTTATCCACTTCCAGCATGCCCGTGCGCTCGGCGAACAGATGGTAGCGTCCGGGAACGATGCCTTCGATGCGAAACCCGCCATCGGGACCGCTGACCGCGGTGTAATCTCCGGCCTCCGCCTGGTTCTCGGCGATGAGTTCGATCAACGCCTTCTTCACCGGCTCGCTACCCGGCTCCTTAGTGACCACGCCCTCGATGACGGAGCGTGCCGCAGGTCGCGCCACAGCATTGCCGCCGACTTGGGCGAGAGCGCCCGCACCGAGCAGCGAGATCAGCAGACACAAAGACGCTGGCTTAATCGAACATGGCCTGATCGAACCTGGTTTCATGGATATTGGATTCATGGATTCAAACTGGAAAGGCCCGGGAGCAGATTCCCTAACAGCCGTGAGGGTCGGCCAATGATTCCCTGCCATTCTACCCCGTAACCGACCCTCGCCCAAGCACTGTCTGCGGTCATTCATCCGCCGCGCTTCTTCGCAATCTGTCATCTTGAACGGAATCGTTCTTAGGCGAAGTGAAGGATCTCTCGACTGGGCCAGCGATTTAAGAGCCTTGACACCCCATAGTTCGGCCGCTATATTTAGATCATCGTCTAATTACACGACGGTCTAACTATGGCCCAATCCTCCAACGAAGCGTTCAAGGCGATCGCCGACCCGACTCGCCGCGAGATTCTGCGCCTGCTGCGACGTGGAGAGATGACGGCTGGTGACCTCGCCGAACGCTTCGACATGACCAAGCCCACCATGTCGCACCACTTCGCCGTCTTGAAAGAGGCCGACCTGCTCACCAGCCGCCGCGACGGCCAGCAGATCTGGTACGGCTTGAACACAACTGTAGTGCAGGACCTGATGGCCTGGGCCATGGATTTAATGCGCAGGGATGCTGACTCGAAACAGGTCACGCCCGGAACAAAGACATCGCCGGGAGAAGATCTAAAATGACGATCAATCAGATGACGCTCAACCGGAGGTATTACCTCGGCGCGATCGTGGTCATTCTCGCCGCCCTCGCCGGAACCATGGTGGCTTACCCGTATCTCCCCAACATCGTCCCTATCCACTGGGACGCGCATGGACAGGTTAACGGCTGGGGGCCGAAGTGGTCTCTTTTGCTCTATGGTCCGGGCATGATGGCCTTGGTGGTGCTGGTCACCGCCGCGCTTCCCTGGCTCTCTCCGAAAAAATTCGAGGTCGATTCCTTCCGCGGCACCTACCTCTACATCATGATCGTGATCGTTGCCACTCTGGCCTATATCCAGATCCTGATCCTCCTCTCCAGTTTGGGAATGGCGCTCGATGTCGGCCGCGCTGTCGAAGGTGGCGTTTGCCTCCTGATCACTTTGCTGGGAAACGTCCTCGGAAAAGTCCGGCGCAACTTCTACGTCGGGATCCGCACTCCGTGGACGCTAGCGAGTGATGCCGTCTGGAACCGCACCCATCGCCTGGGCGCCAAGACGTTCTTTGTGTGCGGCCTGCTGGGCCTGCTCGCAGTCGTTCTGCGAGCGCCCTTCTGGGTGCCAGTAATCGCAATCCTTGTCGCAGCATTCGTGCCCGCGATTTATTCACTCATGTTCTACAAACAATTAGAGCACCGCGGAGAGTTGAGCTAGAGGAAAGTTCAGGGCAAGATCGGCAAGAATATGGACGGCATGTCTGGCGACTGGAACCAGGGTGGCTCAGGTATCCCTTTGCAACTCGAGCGTGCCAAGGAAGAGCCCGGTACGGCCACGCACTAGAACACCGGTGCACACCAAGCCCGGAACCAAGAAGGAGGAAGCGATGAAGAGATTCATGATTATGGCGGCCCTCATAATCTTTGCGGCGGCCGTTTCGCGCGCACAAGACATTGCGGGCGACTGGCAAGGCACGATTAGCGCGGGCGGTCAGGATCTGCGACTCGTCCTGCACATCACCAAAGCGTCCGACAACAGCCTCAAAGCCACTCTCGACAGCATCGACCAGAGGGACGCTAACGGCATTCCCGTCAGTTCCATTTCCCTCAAAGATTCCAAGCTGGATCTGGGCGTCGAAATGGTCCACGGAACCTACGAAGGCAAAGTCTCGCCTGACGGTAATACGATCACCGGAACGTGGACGCAGGGCGTGGCATTGCCGCTGGAATTCAAACGCGCCGCCGCACCAGTCAAGACTGAACATAAGGCCGTCTCGCCCTCCGACATCGACGGCGCCTGGATGGGAACGCTCGACACCGGCGCCGTCAAGCTGCGCATTGTCTTCCACTTCGCCAACACGGAAAACGGCCTGACCTCCACCCTCGACAGTCCTGACCAGGGATTGATGCGCATATCGACAAGCTCCGTCACTCGCGACGGCTACTCGCTGAAAATCGAGGTCCAAAAACTTGGCGGACTCTTCGAGGGCAAAATCGCCCCGAACCTCGCCTCCATCGACGGCAACTGGTCGCAGGGCGGAGGCACACTGCCACTGGTCCTGAAGCCGGTGAAGGATACGGCAGAACTGGAACCGAAACGGCCGCAGAATCCGGTGAAGCCGTATCCGTACCGTGACGAAGATGTTTCCTACGAGAACAAGGCGCAGAACGTCACCCTGGCCGCAAGCCTCACTATTCCACAGGGAAAGGGACCATTTCCGGGAGTAGTGCTCATCACCGGCTCGGGCCCGCAGGATCGCGACGAAACTTTGCTTGGGCACAAGCCGTTTCTGGTTCTCTCGGACTATCTAACGCGCCATGGGATCGCCGTACTGCGCGCCGACGACCGTGGCGTTGGCAAATCAACAGGCATCTTCGCGAAAGGCACGACCGCCGATTTCGCCACCGATGCCGAAGCCGGAGTCGCCTATCTGAAGACACGCCCTGAAATCGATTCCCACAGAATCGGCCTGGTTGGTCACAGTGAAGGCGGCGTCATCGCGCCCATGGTCGCGGCGCGCAATAAAGACGTCGCATTCATCGTCATGATGGCGGGCACCGGCGTCCGGGGCGATCAAATACTCCCAGCACAGCGTGAGGCTATCGAGATCGCAATGGGCAAGAGTCCGGAAGAGGCGGCTAAGAACGAGGCCAATGAAAAGGAGATGCTCAGGTTGGTTGAGACGGAAAAAGATGACGCCGTCCTGCAGAAAGAGTTGAAAGAAAAAATGGCAGGCGAGGTTCCGGAAGCGCAAATCGGCCTGCAGATCAGCCAGATCACTTCGGTGTGGTTCCGCTATTTCCTTACTTACGATCCCGCAACCGCGCTGCGCAAAGTCACCTGCCCGGTCCTGGCCATCAACGGATCGCTCGACAAGCAGGTACTGCCCAGCCAGAATTTGCCCCCGATTCGTAAAGCTCTGGCAGACGCTGGCAACCAGCACGTCGAAATCGACGAGATGCCCGGCCTGAACCATTTGTTCCAGACCGCCAAAACCGGCTCGCCAGTCGAGTACTCAACGATCGAAGAAACAATGTCTCCGGTAGCTCTAGACAAAATGGCAACCTGGATTCTGAAGCAGTAGGAGTTGATGTAAGAACAACCACCGCAGGATGATCTTTGTGGGGAGTCACGAGGAAGCCAAGAGTGGAGCTTCCCGAGAGGCTCGGCTGACAAGTTCGTAATTTCCATGACTTTTGCATTCCGAGAATGCCGTTAGAACCCTAAGGGGCGCTAACTATCCTTGCGGTACAGCAGATCCCGCATCGCTCGCCTCCGGGCCTCGTTCGCTTCCGCCAGGGACTTGCGCTCATCAGCGTCCATCCCGTTCTTCGTGACAGGGCCCGCTGATTCAGGTTCGCTGCAGGCTGGACAGCGGTTGGCAAAACCGGGTTTACCCGGCTTCAACTCAAACTCCTCCGAGCACACGGCGCACACTTTGATGGGAAATGCCATCTCGCTTCTATGATAACAATCCGAGCACAAAAATTCCTGCGCTTCTCCAAGGCGCCCGACAGAGCGTTTCCGACCGTGTTGTATACTCACCTATCAATCAAATTCCATCAGCAAGTCATTTTCCGGAGAGACCCCTAACGCACGGTGGCCTGTAGGTGTATGCTCGCTCTGGTCGCGATTGTGCGGATCATTTCCAGGTATCCTCTGACTTCGCTAACCTTCGATGAGCCTTGTCATATAGCGGCAGCCATCGAACTTCTGGCCCGGCATACCTATAAACTGGATCCCGTTCACCCACCGCTGGCCCGCATTGCCATTGGCCTGCCGCTCTACCTCGCGGGAGAGCGCTATCCCAAGCTGTCTCTACCCGATCAAGAGATCACCTATCACGATGTAGGCAACGCGGTTCTCTCCGACTCGGGGCACTACACCCCGTAAGCGTCTGACCAACACACCTGTTCGAGGACGAGTGACTATGTTGAAGTGGCCGGATGAGCGAGGAACAGAAGGTTTCTGCACCCGAGCGACGTACGCGCGCCGAAGGTCAGCTCTTGGTGGCGGAGTTTGCAAGCACCAGTACCCGCGGACCGAGTTTTGTCGGAGTCGGGATCTGATCTCTGTAGAATAGGGTTGGGGTCGTGGCTGGAAGTTGCAGCAACGAAGCTGATTGTGGCAATGGTCGGAGTGGCCACCGTACCTGCTTGTTTGGACGAGGCCGTTCGGTTGAAACTTGGGCTAGTGCGCCATTCGGTCTTCGACAACTGAGAGTCCTGAGATCGTTGGAGGAAGGAAACCTGCATGTTGATTCGGGTCGGCTACGAATTAGTCTTTAACTGTCTAGAAACGACGCCGATGATCCTCATGGTCAACGTCCATTACTCCCGCGCCTCGGATATCGTCGTTCCCGATTGCCTGACCACCGATCCGGAAACGCCAATCACGGCGTATCGGGATGGCTTCGGAAACTGGTGTACCCGGATTGTGGCGCCCGTCGGGAGGATTCGCCTGAAAAGCACCGGGGTCGTTCGAGACTCGGGAGAAACCGACGTGGTGACGACCTCCGCTCAACAGCACTCTTTACAAGATTTGCCAGAAGATACGCTGGTCTTTCTGTTGGGCAGTCGTTATTGCGAGACCGATCTACTGTCATGGGAGGCGTGGTCGCGATTCGGTCAGACCACGCCGGGATGGTCGCGCGTTCAGGCGATCTGCGATTTTGTCCACAACCATATCGCGTTCGATTATCAGCAAGCGCGCCCCACGCGGACAGCTTGGGAGGCCTTCAACGAGGGTGTGGGCGTCTGTCGCGACTTCGCGCACCTGGCTATTGCTCTCTGCCGCTGCATGAATATTCCGGCGCGTTACTGCACCGGCTACTTGGGCGACATGGGGACGCTGCCGCCTTACGGTCTGATGGATTTTGCAGCGTGGATTGAAGTCTATCTCGGTGGCGCCTGGCACACGTTCGATCCACGGAACAACGTGCCCCGGATTGGACGAGTGCTTATCGCTCGAGGCCGTGACGCGGCCGATGTGGCCATCGCGACCACGTTCGGCCAAAATACTCTGGAGAGCTTTAAAGTCTGGACGGATGAAATCGCGGAAAATTTGCAACAGCTCGGCTAGGGCGTTTCTGGTGATGGTGTACAGCGCGTGAGCCCTCAGCGGCTAAAGCCGGAGCGTTGGGGCCCTCGGCGGCACGGCTGAAGCCGTGCCCTTCCGTTCCTGCCTTCCCAACACAGCACATCGAGATCTGTTCTAGGAATCGAGCGGCTCCATGTCAACGCCGACGTGGAGCTTATGAGCTCCGCCGCCTAGGATTAAGCCGCGCAGAGGGCTTACATCACCGTAGTCCCGGCCCCAGGCGAGCGTCACGTGGCCGTTCGAGGGGACAAGGTTGTTCGTGGGGTCCACGTCAAGCCAGCCGATTCCCGGACAATAGGCAGACACCCAGGCGTGGGATGCATCGGCGCCCACCAGCCTCGGCTGCCCGGGAGGTGGATAGGTTCGAAGGTATCCGCTTACATAGCGCGCCGCGAGATTCAGGGAGCGGAGGCAGGCGATTTGCAAGTGGGCGAAATCCTGGCACACGCCCCGCCGTTTCTTGAAGACCTCTTCGATAGGCGTCCGAACGCTGGTTGCTTTCGAATCGAAGTGAAAGTCCCTGTGGATGCGTGCGGTCAGGTCCAGAAGCGCCTCCGGCATTGGCAGCCCGGGCGTAAACGACTGGAGCGCATAGGAGGCAAACTCCGGCCGTACCCGGATGCGCGGCGACTCAAATCCAAACTGGTAGGCTTCGAGCCCCGCCGGGCTGTGATCGTTGGGAACCGATCGAGCTGCCTCTTCCCAAGGCAGCGGCAGTTGCGGCCAAGGCGTCGCCTTCCCCTCCATGATCACTTCACTCCGCGCCTCTACCACCAATTCCCTGTGCGGCTCCTGAATGGTGAAAAAGCAGAGAAGGTTCCCAAAAAAATCCACACGCTCGGTGCGCGTCGCCGGGCGCGGCTGGATGCGCAGCTCGCTGTGCGCCAACTGGTGGTGCGGCAAAGCGCGCGGCTTTAGGCACGCCACGTGGGTTCCGACCGAGACGGGATATTTGTATTTGTACGTGGTCCGGTGAACGATTTTATAGATCATTGTCCTAAGAAGATCATTGGCCTATCGTGATCGGCAAGGTGCGTACGTGGCTGAAATATCTGCTCGATAAGTTATTCGACCACGAAGGCAGCAATCCTTCCAGCTCCCGCAGGAAACTCGCAAGCCGCGAGAGCCCATCGGAACCATTCGCCGCCACGGCGCCCGGCAATGGGTACTTTAGCTTTCGCAAATCGAAACTGCGTAGCGATACCAGCGCGGCCTGCATCGCCTGTAAGTCGACCGGAAGGTGACGCGGAAGCTTTTGATAGAGATCCGCGAGGTGGCTGAGTTGAAAGTCCAATGAGCGGGGATTCGTCTCATCCGACATGAGCACATCCAACACAGCTAAGGGTTGTAGGGTGGTGTAGTAGCGAGCGCGGTAGGTCATGGAGCTATCCGCAATTTCGAGCAAACATTCCAAAAGTGACCAGTCCTGCGCAGTCAGGGGCGTAGTGATCTCGCGCAGTTGCCGGGTCAGATAGATGGCGCGCTCCAGACGCCGGCCCGTGGTCATGAACAACCAGCCCAATCCACGGTTGATGTTTTCCCGCTCCATTCCGGAAAATGCGGAAAGCAGTTCCAGACAATCGGTCAGCATCGCCGGATACTCGAGAAATGGTGTGCCACGGCCGTTCGAAATCGAATCCCGCAGCTGGCCGATAAGAAACATCATATCGCCCGACAATCGCTCGCGGATATTGCCGCCAATCCGGAATATCTCGGTCAGAGCACAAGACAGACTGTCGGGCCGCTTGGCATCGGTTAACAGCGAGGTCATTTCCTGTTCAAGTTCAACCGAGGTCGGCCGTCTGTGTTTGGGCTTGGGCAACTTGCTGTATCGCGATTCCAGGCAGCGGTGCATGCGGAGGAGGCAGCCAAGCTCTGTTTCCTCGGCGCGCCGTACGCGCGGGATCATAGCGCGTAAGATCCGGGCGATGTTTTCGGCGCGCTCGACATAACGGCCCAGCCAGAAGCAATTGTCTGCAACACTGCTCGGCACAACCCGCGAGACACGGCGCAACTCCACGGGCTCATTCCGCGGACGCAACATGCTGAACGTATCGACGGGGCCGTCCCAGAGGACCCATGCGTCCTTGCTGTGGCCGCCCCGCTGCATGGAGACGACCGACCCTTCCGCTTCGGCAACACGAACCAGCCCTCCCGGAATCGCAATCCACCCGCTGCCGGTATTGAGCACGTAAGTGCGCAGCACTACGCTGCGCGAGTTGAGACATCCGTTATCCCACACCGGCGCCGTGGACAAAGCGACCTGTTCCTGCGCGACATACTCGTGCGGGCGAGATCGCAATTGCTCGGCAAACTTGCCCTTCTCGGCTTGCGGGATTTCGGCCCCGAACACCGGTTCCATATTGCGTGAGGGAAACGCCGGTTTCACCACCACCGAGTCGAGATGGTCGAGCACCCAATCGAGCGCGTACGTCTGCCCGCACCACCAGGTGGCGACGGACGGAAGTTTGAGCTTCTCGCCCAGCAATTGGGTGCAGAGGCCGGGTAGAAAGGGCATGATCGCGGCCGTCTCAATCAGACCGCTTCCCAGTGCATTTGCCACCTTCACATTGCCAGCGACGATGGCGTCGACGAGGCCGGGCACGCCCAGCAGCGAATCCCCCCGCAATTCGAGAGGATCGCAAAAGCTATCGTCCACACGACGCAAAATCACATCCACCTTCTCCAGACCGTCGACGGTCTTGAGATACACGCGGCGTTTGCGCACGGTCAGGTCCGCTCCCTGAACTAGAGTGAACCCCAGATAGCGCGCGATATAGGAGTGTTCAAAGTAAGTCTCGTTGAGCGGTCCGGGGGTAAGCAATACGATTCGCGGATTGTCGCGCTGGGCGAGTTTGGTAAGCGCTTCGCGTTGCGCACGGAAAAATGGGGCGAGGCGCAATACGTTCGAGGTACGGAAGAGATCGGGTAGAACATCGGAGACGATGGTGCGGTTCTCCAGCGCATAGCCGCTGCCCGAAGGCGCTTGCGTGCGATCGGCGAGCACCCACCACTGGCCGTCGGGCGAACGGGCAAGATCGACGGCCAGCATGTGCAGATAGCTGTGCGCGGGAACACGCACGCCCACGAGCGGCCGGAGAAATGCGGGGTTGGCGTAGAGAAGTGCGGCAGGAAAGCGGCCGCGCGCCACCAAGACCTGCGCCCCGTAGAGATCCTCGAGGAGCAGATTGAGCAACTGGGCCCGCTGAATGATTCCCGCTTCGATGAATCGCCACTCGTCCGCCGGAATCAGTAGCGGAACGATATCGATTCGCCAAGCCCGACTTGCCCCGAGCGGATCGCCATAAATGTTGTACGTGATCCCGTTCTCGCGAATGCGGCGCTCGGCACGGGCCCAGCGTCGTCCCAGTTCCTCGGGGCCGATCGCCTGCAACGACTCGATCAGGTGTACCCAGTGCGGGCGGGGAGTTACGCCATCGGCCGATGACTCGTCATAGGCATCTCCGTAGCGGAGCGGCGGTTGATATAGATCCACAGTCATGAAACAAGCCCCGACTTCTTGCTGTGGGTCTGTTTCCCGGGCGGAGGCAACCTCAGGTCCAGAGTCATGGGAAAGATCGGGTTGGTCTCTTCCTCCGGCGCCGCCATTAGCCCGGGCGTAGGGTCGGATTTTTGGAAGCGCTGCCGACGGCGGTCCGCGGCCTCCGCTGCGTTTACTGGACGGGCTGTGTAGGCGCGACCGTCGGGCGATCCCACATGGTAGACGCATCGGCCTATCGAACGCTCTTTCCAGCAATCAATGATGTCAAAGATCAGAGGCGCATGCACGGGAATTGTTGGATGTAACATTTCCGACAACTGGCGGGCGCGATAACGTATCCCGGCGACCGTGTGGTGACAGGGCTCCGCCCCGCTTCCACACAAACCCGTATCGTGGAGTGGCACGCTGCGCCCGTTGCATGCAACTACGTAGCGGGACTCCGCGCTGAACCCGGCCAGGTTCACCTGAATCCGCTCGAACGATGAGTCCACTGTGCGAGCGGTACGGCCGGAAGTAGTCTCTTCCGCGAGCACGTTCCAAGGCTCGAGGGCCTGACGCAGCTCGAGTTCTACTCCCTCCGCAGCGATCGATCCGATCTTCGGGAAGCGAAACTCAAAGTGCGAAGCAAACCACTTCTCCTCGAACTTATAGTCAGACCCGCGCAAATAGCTGAGCACATCGGAAAAGTCGCGCCTGACAAAATGCGGCAGCATAAAACGGTCATGGAGCGCTGTGCCCCAACGGACCAGGCCGCCGCCGAATGGCCGTTTCCAAAACATGCATATCAAGGCGCGGATGAGCAGCATCTCCATAAGACCCATTCTGACATGAGGAGCCATTTCAAAGGCACGCAATTCGAGCAAGCCAAGGCGCAACCCGAGACCCTCGGGCGGATAAAGCTTGTCGACACAAAACTCGGCGCGATGCGCGTTTCCAGTGACATCGACGAGCAGGTTGCGGAACAATCCATCCACAATGTTGGGTGGGCAGTCGCTCGCAGCTAAATTACTAAAGGCGACCTCCAGCTCATACAAGGCCTCCATGCGCGCCTCGTCTACGCGCGGAGACTGGCTCGTCGGGCCAACATACATGCCGGAAAACAGATACGAGAGCGACGGATGGTTCTGCCAGAATGCCAGCATGCTGCGCAGCAGATCCGGACGGCGCAGGAAAGGGCTGTCCAGCACGGTCGCTCCGCCGATCACGATATGGCTGCCGCCGCCGGTAGCGAGATGGCCGCCGTTATACACGAATTTTTCAGCGGTTAACCGATTACGGCGCGCTTCCTCGAAGAGCAGTGTGTTGATCTGTTCGAGTTCGTCCCAATTGTTCGCGGGCGGCAGGTTCACTTCCAGAACGCCGGGATCGGGAGTGATGCTGAATGATCGCAATCGCGGATCGGAAGGAGGAGGGTAACCCTCCAGCCACACCGGCATGTGCAGATGCTGGCACGTATCCTCGACGGCGGAGACCAAGTCGAGATAGTCCGCGAGCTTGGACGCATACGGCAAGAACACGTGCAGGCGGCCTTCTCGAGCCTGCACGCACAGCGATGGACGGATCAGCTGCGGCGCAGTTTCAGCTGTGCTCGAGAGAGCGGGCAGCGGATCAGCCAAAGGATTTTTCTGGAAGAGATCCATCCGCCGGTTCGGGCGCGAGGGGAGCTTGACCCGATCTGCGAACGGCGCCGCTTCGCACTCGTATTCGAGCTCATCAGGCACCACCCATGGCATCGACGCGGTCGGTATGCGGTAGCCGATGGGGGAATCGCCTGGCGACAGCAACAGACGTTTCGGGCGAGGGAACCACAACTGGCTCGACCAGCACAACCGGCCCGCCGGCTGACGGCGGCGAATAGGCAAAATGTACCCGGCCGGCTCCGTCGACTCAGCTTCGCCGTTGTAGGCCGGCAGCATGTCTTCGAAGCTCACCTGAAGGCGACGCGTGAGCGCTTCCATGAACTTGAAAGCATCGGCCGCGCCGAAGCTGTAGCCCTGATCTACGCCAGCGATTTCGCGAGCGATGAGATCGATATTCTCCCAAACCGGGACGCCGTCGACGCGCCAAGAGCAGTTCAGCGCCCAACGCGGCAGCGGCTCGCCTGGATACCATTTGCCTTGTCCGTAGTGTAGCAGTGCGCCGGGCGCCACTTTCTCGCGGAGGCATTGGATGAGAGCCAAGCCGCGGGTTCGCTTCATTGGTCCCAGAGCCTCGATGTTCCATTGCGGGCTCTCTGGCTCGTCGATGCCGACGAACGTCGGCTCGCCGCCCATGGTCAAGCGCACATCCTGTGCTTCCAGGTCCGCGTCGACGCGATGCGCCACCTGTTCGACCTGGAGCCAAGCCTCTTCGGTGAAGGGCTTGGACGGTCGTGGTGCGTCATTCAATCGGCGAATAGACATGGAGTAGCCGAAGTCCACGTTGGCCCGCTCGACCGTGCCCTCGATGGGCGCGGCCTTGGAAGCATTCGGGGTGCAGACGAGCGGGATGTGACCCTCGCCGGCGAACAGGCCCGAGGTCGGATCCATCCCAATCCAGCCCGCACCCGGCAAGAACGCTTCTGCCCAGGCATGGAAATCCGCCGAGTCGGTCTGCGGACCGCTCGGACCTTCCGTCGCGCTCTCGCCCGCCGCCAACTGAATCAAATACCCGGAGACGAAACGTGCCGCGATTCCCAAATGTCGGAGAATCTGTATCAGCAGCCAGGCAGAGTCACGGCAGGAGCCCGTGCGCTTTTCAAGGGTCTGCTCACATGTCTGAACGCCCGGATCGAGCCGCGTCACATATTCAATTTCGTTTCGCACCCTCCGATTCAAGTCAACCAAAAAGCCGATCGTTGCTCGCGTCTCGTGGCGCGGCTTCCCAAGAAAAGTCTGGAGTAGAGGCCCGGCCGGCTCGACCGAACGATAGGGTTCGAGATCCTTAGCCAGCTCCGGAGCGTACTCGAAAGGGTAGTCTTCGACTCCTGGTTCCAGAAAGAAATCGAACGGATTGAACGGGGATAGCTCCGCGACCAGGTCCACCTCAACCACAAACTCGTTAGTCTTCTCCGGGAAAAGAACGCGCGCCAGATGGTTGTTGTGGAGATCGAACTGCCATTTGAGAAGGTGCCCGTCTGGAGTGACGCTAAGCGAGTAGCTGAGGATCGGCGTTCGACAATGCGGGGCGGGACGCAACCGTATAACCTGTGGACCGACTGAGACCGCCTTCTCGTAACGGTACCGTGTCCAGTGATTGAGAGCAACCTGTATGCTCATCCACCCTCATGCGGCCCACGCCTGGAGTTTCTGGTTCGTTCTCACTTCACTACTGCTGTTGCTGAGCATCGACCAAGTGCAATTGCTGGGTCTCGTCAAGAAATTGGGACCACTCTTCGTCTGCCGCAAACTCCTCGTCGGGGGGAAGCACTGCTTGCGACGGCGTCACTCGAACTCGAACCTGCAGCTGGGTGTTCGCTTTTCCCTTCATCATGCCCATGGTAGGGGGAACGTCAGCATAATCGCGTCCGATTGCGGTGCGAATGTGCTTCTCACTTGCGAGTCGATCGATGGTGGGATCGAAACCCACCCAGCCAACCCCTGGAAGCAAAGCCTCCACCCATGCATGCGTTGCGCCTTCCGCCGAAGGATGCGTATTCTCACTGCTGTGGTAAAGGTATCCGCTGACATAGCGACAGGGAATCCTGGCGTTTCTCACGAGGGCGATCATGATGTGAGCGAAATCCTGACACACGCCCTGTCTCGAGCGAAGCGCATCCTCGATTGGTGAATTGACTGCAGTGCTCTTCTTTACGTGGCTGAAACTGCGATGCACCCCAGACGCAATATCCCGGAGGAAGGCCAGGGGGCTTCGTCCCTTCCTTTCGGTCGCTCCGATCTCCACTGCCAGCTGTTCAAGTTCCGGTGATGAACGCGCAAAACGGCTCGGCATTAACATGTCCCAGTAATCTTTCTTTTCGATGAGCTCTTCCAGTTCATGCCACCCTTCGTAATCCATGATTTCTGGTATAGGCGGCTGGGCGTCAATATTTACCAATGCGTCCGCAATGATAGTGAGCTGGCCATGACGGGAAGGCAGGTCGAAGTGGTGGACAAGATTGCCGTAGGAATCGATATAGCCAAAAATCCGGGCCCGCGGATTTACTGATAGCTGAAAAACAAAACAGCGCTGGTTGCCCTCGCTTCTGGGGTGCATGCGAACCTCCATCATGCTCTGCCAGACGAAATGGCTGTAGCGATAGCGCGTAAAATGGCGAATGGCATAGAACATTTAGTTTTGAAAAGCAACTTCAATCGGATATTCGATATAGAGCTCGTGAACAGCCGCATGCAGTTCGCGACATTGCTCAATAATTGACGCAAGATATTTGTGCAATCCGGCAATGATTTCGCCGATCTGTACGTAGGTGACCATGGATCGCAAACGGCCGATTAATCTTTCGACATTTTCGGTCCGGCGGCTCAAGGATAGATTGCTGATCGCAGTCAAGGCCTCGTGCATTCGGTCCATTGAATAACGGACCGAATAAGGAAACTCGGGCTTCAGCAGGAGGAAATTCGCTATTCGTTCCGGTTTGAGTTCGGCGGTGCATGCCTTGCAATAAGCTTCAAAGGCAGCACAACTGCTTAACAGGCCCACCCAATCTAGATCATCCGCATGCTTGCCGACGACAAAATACGCGTCGAGCATGACGCAGAGATTGCAGGCCCTCTCGATATACTTGCCTTGCTGAATAAAATGCCAGGCTTCGTCGTGATTCATAGTGGCGGCGGTAATTCCATTAAACCTGTAGGAGCCTTCGCGCACCAGGTTTACCACTCGCATAGCCCCGGCATCATCATCGGGTTTCAGCTCAGAGCCAGTCACGTCATGGAAAAGGCTATTCAGGTGCTCCCACATCTCTGAGCTGATTTCCTCGCGGACTTGCCGGGCATTTTCGCGAGCTCCGCTGATGCATTTGAGAATCGAAAAAGCCCCTTCCGGATCCGCTACCAACGAAAACAGGGCCCGCTGGGGGTCGACGTTGTTGGAAGCCGAACCGGGGGCTAGCGAGGAAACAGCGCGAAACCAGCGCTCTTCGGTCGAAAACTTTGCGGGATTCAAAATTAGACCGTAGGTCGCCTTTAGCACACGCGCGGCATTGTCTGCGCGCTCGAAATAGCGGCTCATCCAGTAAAGACTGTCGGCGACGCGGGAAAGCATGACGTTTTGTCACCCAATTCTTCTAAATCTCAATTCTGCAAGACCCACGTGTCTTTCGAGCCTCCACCTTGAGAGGAATTCACGACCAGCGAGCCCTTTCGCAACGCCACTCGGGTCAGGCCACCGGGGACAATGGTGATTTTTTCGCCGCAGAGAACATAGGGACGGAGGTCGACGTGACGGGGCTCGATTATTCCGTCTACGAAGCACGGCGCGGTCGAAAGATTGATTGTAGGTTGCGCAATGTAGTTTCGCGGTTGGGCGTAAATCAATTGTCGAAATTCGGAGCGTTCTTGTTCCGTGCTATGCGGGCCAATCAGCATTCCGTACCCACCGGACTCGCCCACCGCTTTCACGACGTACTCATCCAACCTCTGGCAGACGTGGTCACGTTGCCCCGGATCCGACATCAACAAAGTTTCAACGCCTTCCAGAATCGGATCCTGATCGAGATAGTAGCGGATGATTTTGGGCACAAAGGCGTAGATAGCCTTGTCGTCGGCGACTCCCGTCCCCAGCGCATTTGCGAAGGCTACGTTTCCGGCGCGATAGGCATTAACAAGCCCCACAGCACCCAGTGTCGAACCATTTGCGAAAACCAGGGGATCGAGATAATCGTCGTCGATTCGACGATAGATCACATCCACACGCTGCAGGCCGAAGGTCGTTCGCATGTAGACGACATTGTCGTGCACAACTAAGTCTTGGCCCTCGACCAGTTCAATACCCATCTGCCGAGCCAGATAAGTATGTTCAAAGTAAGCGGAGTTGTAGGAGCCGGGTGTCAGTAAAACCACGGTCGGCTCGGAACGGCCCTCGGGAGCGAGAGACCGCAGCGTCGACAGAAGTACCTGGCTGTACTGCTCAATTGGCCGCACACGACATTTTTGAAACAGTCCGGGAAATATCTGCTTCATCACCCGGCGGCTCGTGAGCATGTAAGAGACCCCACTGGGGACGCGCAGATTATCCTCCAGGACCACAAAGTTCCCCTCCGGGTTTCGTATCAAGTCGGTGCCGACCACCGTGATGTATACGTCGCGGGGAACTTTGACATTGCGCATTTCGCGGCGGTAATGTTTGCAGGTGTAGACGATGCTCCCGGGCACCACGCCGTCTTCAATGATTTTGCCCTCATGGTAGACATCTTTGAGGAAGAGATTCAGCGCTGTGATCCGCTGCGTCAGTCCGCGCTCAATCTTTTCCCATTCCGTCGCCGTGATTATCCTGGGCAGCAGATCGTGAGGAAAAATCCGCTCCGTCCCTTTGTCACCCCCATACACAGTGAAAGTGATTCCCTGGTTGAAAAAGGATTGGTCAGCCTCGTGTTTGCTGCGCAATAACTCGTCCGGCCCCAGGTTCAGAAGCAGGTTGTGCAGCGGACGATATTGTTTTCGGGGATGGTCCACGGCGCTGAACATCTCGTCGTAAGCGCCATCGAGTTCGTACCGGCGGAGGGTTTCTGCACCACCGCGATCGGACGCATTCGTGTCTGTAATCATGATGGCCGCGCTGGTTTCCCCTTCCAGAATAGCGTATCAGACGGAGAATTGATGATCGGGAAAAGCGATTCGCGTCATTGAAGAAACCGCGTGTAGCGCTCTAGTGAGCTCTCGCGCTCGGGCGAGCCCTGGCATCGCATCGAACGTCTGGAATACATCGTGGATTGGTTCGACCGGTGGGCGATCTTGCTGTATCACATCACGGAAGATGAGAAACCGCAGGCGCCGGGACCATAAAGAGCGCACGAATGCACTCACCGTGCCTGTCGCACCATCTCGACCAGTACGTTGCGCGTCTCCGCTGAATTCTTCACCTCTCGCAGGAACGCGATGCGGGCGCCCTTCATACCTTCTTGCGTCTTCAATCGCACATGAAACCCCAGCCGATCCACCGCCGTCATCGTTGCTTCCACCGCCTCGATGTGAGCAAATCTCCGCGCCAGCAGGACCAGAGCGTCCTTGTGATCGGCATTCATGTGCTGAATAATCTCGCCCATCGCGTCAGCTAGCGGATCAGGCTCGCTGCTGACATATTCCGCGGCGGTGACCCATCCCATAACCCCGAATCCACCAACGAAATAAATGTCCACCACCTCCAGCCGGTAAAAAGAAAAGTCTTCAAAGTCCACCCAATACTTGCTGTTGGCATGGCGAGCCAGGTAGGCCTCGCGAGCAGCGGCCACATCCGCCTCCGGCACGAGCGCAACATTCCCCACTAATGTGACTCGCGACGCTCCTAGCGGATCCCCGTCACCGCCCTCCTGCGTCACCAGCAAACTAGCGCGCGGGTCCGCCTTCAAATTCTGCGTATGCATCGCCATCGTGCTGATCAGAAAGATCGGACGCCCCTGCTCGTCCAATCCGTAAGGCATCACCGACCCAAAAGGAAAGCCGGGCTGCTTGCGTGAAAGCGTCGACAAACTTCCGAGCCGCCCGAGATACACGAGCGTTCTGACCCGCTCGGCAAACGAAGGCTCCGCAACCGCTGGCTGATCACTCGGCCCCGGCCCCGCGTGTTTTCCAATCGAAGAAGAAGTCATAGAAAGAGGGTGCCCCACCCTTGTCTCTCCGTTCTTTGGAGAGACAGGGTGAGGACTTTGATTCTCTCAGATATCGGATTGTCTAGTTCAAGAAGTACTGCCGATAAAGGGTATCGCGTTGCACCGGGCGAAATCCCGCATCCCGAATAATCCGCCGCAACTCTTCCTCCGTCGTGCAGTTGGTCACGCCCGCGGCTCGCACCACATTCTCCTCGAGCATCACCGATCCCACATCGTTCCCGCCAAAGCGCAGCCCCATCTGGCAGACCTTTAGCCCCTGCGTCACCCAACTCGACTGCACATTCAGGAAGTTCGAAAGATACAGACGCGAGATCGCCAATACTTTCAGATAATCGACCGCGGTCGCCTCGTCCCAGTGCCGCCCGCCCAGCGCTGTGTTCTGCGGTTGAAAGCTCCATGGGATAAACGCCGTGAATCCGCCGGTCTCTTCCTGCAACTCATAGAGACGCTGGAAGTGGTTGACCAGATTTTCGTAGTTCTCGCCCACGCCGAACATCATGGTCGCGGTCGTCCGCATTCCGATCTGGTGCGCCGTGCGGTGCACGTTGAGCCAGTCGTCGGTCAGACACTTCAGTCGCGCAATCTTGTAGCGGACTTCATCATCGAGCACTTCCGCGCCGCCGCCCGGAATCGAATCGAGCCCTGCATCGCGCAGCCGCAAAATCGTGTCGCGAATCGAGAGCGAGCTGTACTCGGCAATCGCGATAATTTCCGACGCTGAATAGCAGTGCAGGTGAATCTTCGGAAAGCGCTCCTTGATCCCGCGCAGCATCCTCTCGTGCCAGTCAATCTTCAAGTCCGGATGCAGTCCGCCCTGCATCAGCACACCCGTTCCGCCGAGTTCGACGGTCTCTCGGATTTTCTTGTAGATCGTGTCGAAGTCGAGAATGTACCCTTCCTTCGCTGCCGGCCCCTTCAACGGCCGGTAAAACGCGCAGAAGGTGCAGTACTCGGTGCAGAAGTTGGTGTAGTTGATGTTGCGGTCGATGATGTAGGTAACAACGCCTTCGGGATGCAGTTTTCGCCGCACCGCATCGGCCTCCATCCCAATGCCGATCAGGTCATCGGACTCGAACATCTCCCGCGCTTGCTGCTTGGTTAAGGACATAAGAGATCCACAGAACTTCTTATCTTAGCGGAGTAAACGCGATCCCTTCAAACCGCGAATCTTACAGCGCATCATCTTCCATCATGGCGTTCCGCGATGCAGGCGAACGCGGGCACCTCGGGCGTAGCTATCCTCATGATCATCGCCTTACCCTGATCGGTCCTACATCCAAATAGATCCTTCGACCTTCAATCTGCTTATGCTCGAAAATCCTTAGTTCTGACGAAATACAACTCGTTCGGCGAGGACTGAGATGCCGGTCGCCACTATCCGGGCAACCACGAGTCATCCATGGACTTTCGGACGAAACTGGCACTATTGCCAGTATGCCCTGAAAACCTTCCGTCCTAACATAGGGTGTGACTCAAGCCCAATCTGTTACCGGGCAAACCATCTCGCACTACCGTGTCCTCGAGGAACTCGGGCGCGGTGGCATGGGTGTTGTCTACAAGGCCCAGGACAATGAGCTCGGCCGGTTTGTCGCTTTAAAGTTCCTGCCCGAGGGCGCCGCCCGGGATCCGCATATCCTTGAACGTTTTCGCCGTGAAGCACGGGGTACATCTGCCCTCAATCACCCCAATATCTGCACCATCTACGAAATTGGAATCCACGAAAGCCATGCCTTTATCGCCATGGAGTACCTGGACGGCGTAACGCTGAAATACCTGATCTCCGCCGGTACCCTGGATACGGAGCGTATTGTCGCGATTGCGATCGAGATCGCCGATGCCCTCGATGCAGCTCACTCCGAAGGCATCATTCATCGTGACATCAAACCCGCCAACATTTTCATCACCAAGCGCGGGCGTACTAAGATTCTCGACTTCGGCCTGGCGAAAAGCATCGTTCAGGAAAGCGTCGCAAGCCAGATCGCGGCGCAGCCGACGCAGTCTCTCGCGTATGTCACGGAAGAACATCTCACCAGCCCCGGGACGGCTTTGGGAACCGTGGCCTACATGTCTCCCGAGCAAGTACGGGGCAAGGCGTTGGACGGTCGCACCGATCTATTCTCTTTCGGCATCGTCCTCTACGAGATGGCGACGGGAAGGTTACCCTTTCAAGGCGGCAGTGCGGGGCTCATCCTCGAAGCCATCCTCAACCGCGATCCGGTGCCTCCCCTGCGACTCAATCCCGCCATCCTCCCTGCCCTCCAAGCTGTGATCCACAGAGCCTTGGAGAAGGATAGCAACCTGCGTTATCTGCACTCGGCCGACATGCGGGCCGAGCTGCAACGACTGAAACGAGACATCGAATCGACCGTGATCGCTGCGAAGGAAGAAACAAAATCGGTTCCGATGCCCACCACCAGTCATCTATCCTCATCTTCGAGCGGCAAGCGGAAAACTCGGACTTCGTCGGCGCAAACATCGGCCCTCCGCCCACCACGAGCCTCTAAAATCATTGACTCCCTTGCCGTCTTGCCCTTCGAAAACGCTGGTGGCGACCCCGAGCACGAATACCTCAGCGACGGGATCACCGGGAGCCTCATCAACATATTGGCGACGTTGCCGAAACTGCGGGTGATGGCGCAGAGCACCGTATTTCGCTATAAGGGCCAGAAAATCGACCCTCAAGCCATCGGTCGTGAGCTGAATGTTCGCGCCGTCCTCACGGGAAGAATGATGCACAGCTCTGGTTCTTTGCGCATTGGGACCGAATTAGTCGATGTCGCCACTGGTTCTCAGTTATGGGGGGCGCAATACGATCGCAAATCGGGCGACATTTTTGTGGTGCAAGACGAGATTTCTAACGAGATATCGGGAAGATTACGGTTGCAGTTGACCCGCGCTGAAAAGAAGCGTCTCACTAGGCACCACACGGAGGATGCCGAGGCCTATCGGTTTTACCTGAAAGGTCGTCATCACTGGAACCGGTGGACCGAGGAAGGCTTCTACAAAGCGATCGAATACTTTCAGCGGGCAGTCGAGAAAGACCCCAGCTACGCCCTCGCCTACACAGGCTTGGCGGATTCCTACGTTCTGCTGGGATGGAACAGCTATCTTCCTCCGAAGGAAGCCTTCCCGAAAGGCAAAGAGGCCGCGATGACCGCCCTGCGGCTCGACCCAGATCTCGCCGAAGCCCACACATCTCTTGCAGCCCTGCTGTGGCTTCACGACTGGCAGTGGGCAGAGGCGGAGACAGAATTCAAGCGCAGCCTCGAACTCCGCCCCACCTACCCAACGGCCAATCACTGGTACGCCGAGTTTGTCATGACCATGGGACGGCACGAAGAAGCTATCGCCAGGATGAAGAACGGACAGCAACTCGATCCGCTGTCCCTGATCATCAACGTGGCGGTCGGATGGGCGCTCTATCATGGCCGCAGATATGACGAAGCCGTCGAACAACTCCGGCGAACTGTCGAGTTGGATCCAAATTATCCCGTCACCTACTGGATTCTCGGCCTGTTGCTTCGGAAGACGTCTGCTTACGAACTGGCCATTGCTGACGGCGATAAGGCAGTGAAGCTTTCCGGACGGCAGTCCTTTGATGCGAGCCGCACTGCGCATGCTCTTCCGGCACGGCTGGCAGGACAATGGAAGCACGTGAGATGCTCGACGATCTGATCGCACTGGCAGAGCAAAAATATGTTGCACCTTACTTCCTCGCTGGAATCTACCTCGGCCTGCGAGAAAACGACCGCGCACTGGAATGCCTGGAAAAATGCTACGAAGAGCACTCTCATTGGCTCATCTACCTGCATATGGATCCGAGCATGGACGCTTTGCGGGACAATCCTCGTTTCCAAGACCTGTTGCGGCGTGTCGGCCTTCCCCCACTGAAGACGGCGATGTGCGCCTGAGGGAGACCGAGGCAGACTGGGAGAAGCGTCAGTAGTCGACTCGTCGAATGGCGGTCCGGCGTAAGCGCCTCGCGGACGATAGTCACAAAAAGGGCGCTCCTAACTCCTTCATTCGCCACAGTCTGAACGTGTTCAATTTTTGGGTTGACGCGCCTGCGGCTCAACGCTATATTAGTTTTGAACACGTTCAAGATCCCGAAGAGGGAGGAGCACCCCATGAATACCGCCAACAACATCATCGTCGCCACTTACCTGGTTTATGTCCTGATTAGCGTCTCGTTGACTATCTGGGTCGCCCGCACCCTGTACAAGCGGGGCGCCATCTTCCTGGTCGACGCCTTTCACGGCAACGCCGAACTGGCCGACTCCGTGAACCATCTTCTCGTGGTGGGCTTTTATCTCATCAACATCGGCTTCGTTTCCCTCGCGCTGAAGACGGCCGACATTATCAACACTTCACGCGCCGCCATCGAACTTCTCAGCGACAAGGTGGGGATGGTCCTCCTGATCCTTGGCGTCATGCACTTCTTCAACCTGTATGTCTTCTCGAGCATCCGCCGCAGCGCTCGTACCGCTCGTGGCCCGCTCGTGCCGCCCCCGCCGGTCGCGCCCGACGCAGTGCTGAAGGCTTGCGATTCCTCGCTGAGCGTTTAGCAGAGGGGCTCGAAGGTATTGAAGGAGAGGAGGTACGCATATGCAGAAGCTCTACGTGCTCTACGATCCGCAGTGCAAGATCTGCCGCCGCTTGAAAAACTGGATCTTGGTGCAGCGCTCGTGGATCGGCATCGAGGTGCTCGAGGCCGGTTCAGAGAAGGCGCGGCGCCTGTTTCCGGAGCTGGAACAGATTGCCACCAAGGACGATCTGGCCGTCATCAGCGACGAGGGCGAGGTCTACCTCAACAACCACGCCTGGATTATGGTGCTCTACGCCATGGTCGAGTACCGCGACTGGGCGGCGCGCCTCACCCATCCGATCTTGGCGCCGCTGGCCCGTCAGGCATTTACGGCGTTGTCCAAGAACCGCCACCGTCTATCGAGTTGGTTGAGTACGGAAGATCCCGAAGAGATTGCCGGCGAACTTCGCCAGGTCGAACTCGAGCCTTGCGCCTTGCCCACGGGCAATGGACCGGTCTCGAACGTTCGAGAGTATTTGCAATGACGACCACAACGCTAAAGCCGAGGACCACGGCACGCGCGGAAGACACGCGCCGCAAGATCTACGAAGCCGCGATGGAACTGTTCCGCGAAAAGGGATTCGAACCGACCACCATGCGCGACATCGCGGCCAAGGCCGGCGTGGCCCTCGGCGGCGCCTATTATTACTTCTCCTCCAAAGACGCCATCGTGCTCGCCTTCTACAGCGAGATGCAGGCGAGCAGCAACGAGCCTGTCCTCCAGGCTCTCGCAGGCCACAAGAAGCTCAAAGATCGGATTCGCTGCATCCTCGAAAAGCGACTCGAGTTGCTCGAGCCGAACCGCAAGTTCTGCGCCGCGCTTTTCCGTCACGCGCCCGATAGTGCCGACCCGCTCTCCCCTTTCAGCGACGAGACACGCGCCATCCGCGAAGGCGCGATCGAGCACATGCGCATCGCCGTGGAAGGCAGCGACGCCAAAGTGCCTCCAGACCTGCAACCACGACTGCCCTACCTGCTCTGGCTGTATCAGATGGCGCTGATTATGTTCTGGCTCTACGACCGCTCCCCGCACCAGGACAAAACCCGCCGCCTGATGGACAAGAGCCTCGGCCTGCTCGTAAACCTCCTGCGCCTCTCCACCTTGCCGCTGATGAAGCCCCTACGGAAGGCGGTCCTGGAACTGGTGGAAAACGAGGGAGTCTAAGTCGAAAGGAGAAGCACCGTGTTGAAAGATGGGGATTCGATCGGTACAGTCACGATAACCGGAGCCTTCAGCTACACAGGTAAGTACGCGACGCAACTCTTGCTCGACCGCGGATATCGAGTGCGCACTCTGACGTACCATCCCGACCGGGAGAATCCTTTTGGGGATCGAGTCGATGTCTTTCCCTACTGCTTCGAGGATCCCGACAGGCTTACCCAAACTCTTCGCGGTGCATCCACTCTCATTAATACGTACTGGGTTCGGTTCCCGCGAGGAGAGTCCACTTTCGAGAGTGCCGTTCAAAACACTCGCACGCTGATCACGGCCGCACAAAACGCGGGCGTCAAACGCATCGTGCACGTTAGCATCGCGAACCCTTCGGCCGAATCTCCTCTTGGCTACTACCGCGGCAAAGCCGAAGTGGAACAGAGCGTCATCGACTCCGGCCTTTCGTACGCAATCTTGCGACCAACGGTAATCTTCGGAATGGAAGACATTTTGATCAATAACATCGCCTGGTTCGTTCGCCGCTTTCCTATTTTCGGCATTCCCGGTAAAGGCCGATATGGCGTTCGTCCGATCTACGTCGAGGACATGGCACGACTTGTCGTCGACTCCGTGGATCAATCGGAAAACTCTGTGCTCAATGCTACGGGCCCCGAAACCTTCACCTTCGAGAAGTTGGTAAGGCTTATCGCGCGACAAGTGGGGAGTTCGGTCCGTCTCGTTCACCTGCCAATGACGTTGGCATACCTTTCGACACTGGTGAGTGGGTGGTTTGTTGGAGACACCATTCTCACATGGGAGGAATATCAGGGATTGATTAGCAATCTGCTCGACCCCGAAGGGCCTTCCTCGGGCCCCACCCGCTTAAGCCAGTGGCTGGCCGACAATCACGAGCGCGTCGGTAAGCGGTACGCCTCGGAAGTTGCGCGTCACTACAAGATGGACGCCGAAGGGGCAGGATCAACCTTGTGTCGGAAGCACCAAAATGCGGTTTGACACCTTCCACTGGCTTACCTAGACTGCCTGTGTAGAGCTTCGCGAGGACCATTCATGGGCTGGCTGCAAAACAAGTTCGAGAAGAATTTCATGATCAGCACAGTTGATTACGTCTTCAACTGGGCGCGCAAGTCGGCGGTGTGGCCGATGACGTTTGGCCTGGCCTGCTGCGCGATCGAGATGATCGCCTCTTCCACGTCGCGCTTCGATATCGCGCGCTTTGGCTCGGAAGTCTTCCGTCCCAGCCCGCGCCAGAGCGACCTGATGATCGTCGCGGGAACGGTCACGCTGAAAATGGCACCCGTCGTGAAGCGCATCTACGACCAGATGCCCGACCCGAAGTGGGTGATCTCGATGGGCGCCTGCTCGTCAGTGGGCGGCCCGTTCAATACCTACGCCGTGCTGCAGGGCGTGGACAAGATCGTTCCGGTCGACGTGTACGTAACCGGATGCCCGCCGCGTCCCGAGAATCTTTTCTACGCACTGCTCAAACTGCAGGACAAGATCGACACCATGACGCTGGCGAAGAAGCCGACCGAAGTCCGCCTCGACCCCAACATGGTCGAGAACTTCAAGCGCCAGGTGATGATCGCGCAAACGCTGCAGCCCAAATAAGCTGTCAGCTCTCAGCCGTCAGCTGTCAGAAAATCAGATTCATGTGGGGACAGCCGCCTTCGGCCGTGCGCCGAGCGCAGCTCGGCAGCCCTTACTGTTGCGAGATGTCGCGAGCCAGATGATTGAGAGCGGTGACATCGTCGCCATCTTGGAAGGCGTGCTGCTGACGGGCACGTGGGCGTGGGTTCTTCGGGCCAAGCGCGTCTGGCCGGGATGGCGGGAGAAGTCGGCGCTCTCGGGCTTTGCGTGCGCGACGATCTCTGTAGTGTGCGACCTGGGCCTCACTGTCGTAATGCACTTTCGCGGCGACAACCCATTGGCTGCGACGCTGTTCGTAGTTGCAGTAGTGGCAGGACTCTTGTTGGGAACCGCGGGCATCGTTCTAGCTTTCTTAGGCAAAGGAGCTTTAAAGATCCCGGCCCTCGTGTGGTCATGCGTCGTCCTGCTGTCGGTCGCGATCACCGTGGTCGGTACTATGATGGCGGTGACGCAATAGTTGTATCCGGCGTCTTGACTGTGTGACATTGAATCCATCATGCCGAATT
Source organism: uncultured Acidobacteriaceae bacterium (assembly GCA_963832015.1). GTDB lineage: Bacteria > Acidobacteriota > Terriglobia > Terriglobales > Acidobacteriaceae > Sulfotelmatobacter. The sequence goes on along the minus strand of CAWHSR010000030.1, from coordinate 130,017 downwards.
TCACGAAACTGACCACCCAATCCGAACTCCCCGCAGCCGACACCGCCAAGGAATTCCCCTGTGGCGACAAGATGATCTGCGTCGCCAGCGTGAACGGGACCTACAGCGCCATGGACAACGTCTGCCTGCACCGCGGCGGGCCGCTGGGCGAAGGAATGATCGAGAACGGCAAGGTGGTCTGCCCCTGGCACGGCTGGGCGTGGGACCCAAAAACCGGCGAGGCCGCGCACAACCCCAACGCAAAGCTCGCGGTATACCCTCTCAAGATTGAAAACGGGGACGTGCTGGTCGAAGTGTAGCGCGCTAAAAAACAACCGCACCCCACAATAAAAAGCTCCGAAATCCGTCTACATCTGTAGCCACTCGTGCGCTTCGTGGGAAGGTATACGCGATGTCTGTTTCAAGACCAGCAAGCCGGATAGTTTGGACCGCCGTGATATTTCTGGTGGTGATTGGCGTGGCCGCGGTGACGCGCCGCACGCTGGTTCTGTTCTGGCCGAGCCTGTCAGGGGGAACGTCGAATCCGGCCGCGGTCCTGGACGCAGGATTCGCACGGCACATGGCTTTGACCCTGGTCCACATTCTTCCCGCCGGATTGTTTCTTGTCCTCGCGCCCCTGCAATTCATGCCTAGTGTGCGGCGGAAGCACCTGCAGTATCACCGCTGGATGGGAAGAGTCCTGGTCGTCTGCGGATTGATTGTCGGGATATCAGCCCTGGTCATGAGTTTCAAGATGAACATTGGCGGACCCAATGAGACCGCTGCAACCACCCTGTACGCGATTGTGTTTCTGTTTTGCTTGAGCAGGGCATACCTGCATATCCGGCGAAAAGAAGTGGCACGTCATCGCGAGTGGATGATCCGCATGTACGGCGTGGGGCTGGGCGTAGCCACAACACGGCCGATCGTTGGGATGTTCTTCGCATTTCGCCGGATGACGCCGCACGAGTTCTTTGGGATCGCGTTCTGGCTGGGATTCACGATTACGTTTCTCGCCGCTGAGGCGTGGGTGGACTACACGCGGCAACATCCAGCGGATCGTGCAGGCGCCATAGACTCGGCATCGCTAGCCGCCTAGTGTTGTGCGATCGGTTCGCCGGTCAACCGAGATAGTGCAAGAACTTCGCGGGCTGATTGTCATATCCCGGGAACACGTTGGCCAAATTCTTATTCCCCATGTGGCGCGCGACGGCCTCCCCGATCACCTGGCGGAAGTCCGTGGTCAGGGCCAGGTCGCGGCCTTCGTAGAGTTGCGACTGGTCGAGACCGGGCCAGCGGCCGTAGACCTTGCCGCCCTTCACCGGACCGCCCATGACGAACATCACGTTGGCGTGGCCGTGATCGGTGCCACGATTGCCATTTTCGCGCGCCGTGCGCCCGAACTCCGACATAGTGACGACCACTGTGTCTTCCATCAGATCGCCGAGGTCGACCCAGAATGCCGCGAGAGATTGCGAGAACTCGGTCAGCACGTTAGCAAGTTGGCCTTCGGTCGAGCCTTCGTTCACGTGGTGGTCCCATCCACTGATGTCGGCAAACGCGACCTGCACTCCGAGGTTCGCTTTGATCAGCTGTGCGAGTTGCCGCAGGCTGTCGCCGAATCGTCCCTTGGGATAGTCCGCGCCGGGAGCGGCCGCGTATTTTCCAGGATCCGCAGTCTTCAGCATCTTGACCGCGTCGAAGGTTTCTTCGCCGGTGCCGTGCAGCACGCTGTCGGAGGAGTGGTCGTACATCGCTTCAAACGCGCTGGCGGCGGGCGACGCTTTCGGATTTTTTCCACCCACCGAAAAATCGCTGATGTTGTTCATCGCGACCGCAGGCTCAGAGCCGCTCAAGATGCGAGGCACCGACGGCCCCAATGCAATCGCCCGAAACGGCGAGTTCTTCGGCGTCGGGGGCATGCTGTGAAGCGAGCGGTTGAGCCATCCGTCTTCGGTGATCTTCACGCCGGGCGTGCCCGTTTCCATGAAGTCCTGCGCGTCGAAGTGAGAGCGCGTCGTGTCCGGCGATCCCGCAGCGTGAACGATGGCGAGATGTCCCTGTTGCCAGAGCGGGTGAAATGCCGGCATCGAGGGATGCAGCCCGAAGAATCCATTGAGATCGATGACCGACTTGCGCGGAATGTTGATGCTGGGCCGCATCGCGTAATACTGCGGCTCGGCATACGGCACAACGATGTTCAGTCCATCGGCGGCGCCGCGCTGGAAAATCACGACCAGCCGCTTGTTACGGCCCGGAGTCTCGACGGCGCCGAAAGCGGCGCGCGCGAGGAAACTCGGCACTGCCGCCGTCCCAACGACGGCCAGCGCGCTGTTGCGAAGAAAGATGCGACGCGTGATAGACATGAGAACAGCTCCTAGCTGCTACCTCTTCGGCTTCTGCTGGTTGGCTAGCAGCTACCTCTTCTGAAATTCCGGTGAGCCCAGCAGCAGGCCCGCGATCGTGCTCGTGTCTGGCGGTCCGGCCGGCTTGCTTGGTGGACCCTTTTTTTCTTGTCCCTGGGGCGCGGCATTTTTCGCCGGGGCTTCAATCTGCGCGATGATCGAGTCGTGAGTCTGCTTCGATACGTCCCCCGCCAGCAACTTTGCCTCAAGCGCGGACAGCGCCATGGTCGCATCCGCAGGCGGAGGCGGGCCTCCGGCTAATTGCATGGCATCCACTTTCACACCGCGGATCTTGCCCGACGTCATGCCTAGCGCAAAATTCATGCGTCCCAGCAGCGCGGACGAACTCACCCAGACATCGGCCTTCATCGAATAGCCCGTAGGCGGCTGCGCCGAGTAGAGCGGCATGCCCAGGTTGGCGATCTGGCGGGTAAGCGGGAAGGCATCGTCGACGTCGGCGCCGGTCGCGCGCACCGCAGACGCCACAAACTCGAGCGGAGTTTTCACCTTGGCGCGGTACGTGCCATCGGCCCAGAACTCCGGCGAATGGAACAGCGTTGTCAGAACGTCGCGAATGTCGCCCTTCGTTTTCTGGAACGTCTTCGCCATGCGGTCGACCAGCGCGGGCGGCGGATCATCGGACACGAAACGTTGCGCGAGTTTCAACGAAATGAAGTGCGCAGCCTGTGGGCTGGTCGCCAACATGTGCAGCACTTCCCTGCCCTCGTCCTCGCCCTTGGGCTTGATGCGGTGTCCAAGGACAAACTTCGGGCCCGGCTCGTGCATGCGCGGTTCGTACTTGAAGCCCAGGCCTTCGTACGGCTTCTCGATCGTCCAACCGGTGAAGACCTTGGCGACTTCGGTGACATCGCGCTGCGAGTATCCGCCATTCACGCTGAGCGTGTGCAGTTCCAGCAACTCGCGGCCGTAGTTCTCGTTCAAGCCGCTGGCCTGCTTGCGTTTGGCGTTCTGATTGGGCGGCGGGAAGCGGCGCGGGCCGTAGGGACGCGGCGGCCGCGTGGGCATTCCGAGCGCCTGCGGCGAGTTCGGGCCCACGCTCATCCAGTTGTCGAGGTAGAACATCATCGCTGGACTCTTCGCTGTCGCGACCAGCAGGTCTTCAAACTTACCCAGCGCGTGCGGGCGGATCACGTTCTGTTCGTAGTTCGTGATCATCACGCGCTCGGGACCCTTGCCAACGAACACGTTGAAGTGGTTGAACCAGAAGTCGGTCATCACCTGTTCGAGCTGCCGGTCGCTGTAGATGGCCCGCAGCACCTTGGCCTGAACCAGTTCCGAAAGCACGGCGGCTTGAGGATTGTTCATCGCCATTAGCGTTTCTTTCTGTTTGGGCTCCATGCCATCGAGAAATTCCTGGCCCTTGCCGCCGCGCAGAGAGTCGGCAAAAACGACTTGATCGGCGGTCGACATCGCCATCACTTTCTTGTAGCGCTGCTCGGGCGGGAGATCGATGAGCCCCTGAATCTGCAAGTCGGCATAGAGACGATCTTCGCGGCGGCGAGCTTCGGCATCGTCCGCGGGCGTTGTCTTCATGTTCGTCGGCGCCGTTGATTTTTCGTCGGCGTTCGCGGGACTCATCCCGTTCATCGTATTGTTATCGGCGGGCGTGGCGTCCGGGCTGGCGGCAGCAGCTGCGGCGAGTTCTTCGGCGGTTTTGGCAGTATCGTTTGCCGCGGGTCCGGCGGGAGCGGAGGCAGACGCGGCGGCTTCATCTCTTCCGGCGTTCTGGTTCCGCCCGTTCTCACTCTTATCAGTCTTCTTCTGCTGCTTTTCTTCAAGGCGCGCGATCTGCACCTCAATGACAGCGCGCTTTGCAGGATCGGAGGGCATGGACTTCTTGCCGTCCTTGTACTGCTTGATCATCTGGTTGTCCGGGAATTCCTCGACGATTTCCTTCGAACTCATGCGCAGGGTGCGAAACGGCGCCAGGCGGGCTTCCATGGCGTTATCTGGAATTTTTTCTGGATGCAGTTGCAGATCGATCCAGCGATCGACACCCATCGCCATGACCTGCTGAACATCGCCCGGCCGTGGGCCGAACGTCAGGCGATTGAGCGCCTGCACCGCGCGCTTCTGTTCGTTGGATCCGGGATCGGCTGTTTTGTCTTTCTTCTTGGCGAGCAACTGCGGAGCCGCGCATGCGAGGCTTAGACACACCCATAAAAGCGCAAGTTTCCCAAGGCCGGAGCGCCCCAGACTGGATCTCATGAAGACTCCCCCAACGCGGTAGGTCCTTTGATTATGAACCCTCGCGGGCGAAAAAGTTGCGATTCGATGTGATTCTGGGATGGCTTGAAAGTGATTGCAGGACAAGGGTTTCGGAGTCGCAACCGGCTGATGCAGAGAGGGCTAGGAGCCGCTTTCTTTGGTCAGATACATTCTGCCGCGTGAAACCTTGTGCTGCAGAGTGGCGGCCAGTTGATCGATGTCGGCTGCCGCAATGTTCACCTGCATTGAGTCAAGTAGCGGGCTTCGGCTGCTGCCCACAGCGTCGCGGCGCACCTGAATCAGCAATCCCTGCACGACGTTTGGATCAAACTTGTCCGGGGCCAAGCGGACCAGATCGCTGAGGGCGCTGCCCACTGACAACGGAGCACGGTAGGGACGCGCGCTGGTCATGGCATCGAAGGAATCGGCGACGCCCACGATCCGGACAGCCATCGGCAAGTCGTCTTGACCGAGCTTGTCAGGGTAGCCGGAACCGTCGCTGCGTTCGTGATGCCAACGAACGGTTTCGGGAATCTTGGGCCAGGGAAATTGCACGGTACTTACGATCTGGTGGCCAACGGTGGTGTGGTCCGCCATCTCGCGGATCTCTTCCGGATTGAGCGCACCAGGTTTGCCGAACAGGCGGCGATCGACGGCGACCTTTCCAATGTCGTGCAGATAGCCGGCGCTGCGCAACGCGGCCACGTCGCTGGATTCCATGCCCAGCGCCTCACCGATCGCGGCGGCATAGCGGCCTACACGCAGAGAGTGTCCGTGAATGTTGACGTGCTTGACGTCAATGGCAGTGGCGAAGGCTTCGAGCGCATTGTCGTAAAAACCGTGCAGCGACGCCATGAGCCGCAGATTTTCAGAAACACGCTGCGCGATGGTTTGGGTGAGTGCATGATTCTGCACAGCCAGCGCGATGTAGCTGCAGAGGAGTTCGAGCGCGTCGAGTTCGCTGTCTTCGTAGAGCCCATCGCCCGGTCGGCGACCGAGAGCGACCACTCCGGCCAAACGCCCTCCGGCTTTCAGCGGAGCGAGACACTTGAACAGTTCCGGAGCAACGTTCCCATTGGAACTCAGAAATACCGAGTAGGTGGACGAATTCAGAACAATCGGGCCGCGCGCCGCAGTGAGAGCGTGCACATGTTTAGGAAGGAGAGGAATGAAGGCGGGATCGGGCATCAGGGCGAATCCCTGTGCCGAGGCCGAGGTCAGCATGGCGGGCTTGTCATTGAAGAGAAGGAGCACACCTTCGCGCGCGCCCGCCGCTTCCATGATGGCCGACAGCATCAGCCGCGACGTTTCCGAAAACTCGCGCTCCGCCGTTAGCGCGGGACCGAGCTCGGATAGCGCCTCAACCGTGTGCAACAGCCGCCGTAAATTGTGTGTCTGAATCGCCACTGACGAAGTGGGAGCCAGATCGCAGAGCAAGACGAGGGTACCACGCGGGAAATGCTCAGCGCGAGAGCGCTTGTTGGTTAGTTTGATGCGGTATTGACGAAGATGAAAACATCGTGACGAGGCTGATTCCGCCACCAGCGGGCCATGGCGAGCGCACCGGCGTTGCTTTTACAGCGTAAAGGCTTTGACCACAGAGGACACGGAGGACACAGACGCTCCTTTGTTTCTCGGTGTTCTCCGTGTCCCCTGTGGTTGAAATTTAGAAGTGCTCGCGGAGTTCGGCGAAGCGGCCGACGATGAGAAGCCTCTGCTTGGGAGGCGCCGGATTGACTTCTTCGTGCTCGAGGATCCAGGTGTTGCCATGCGGAACGAAGACGGCATGCAGGCCCGCGGCCATCGCCGGATTAATGTCGGACTTCGGGCTGTTGCCGACCATCCACGTCGTATCGGGCTCGAGGTCGTGCTTCTCGACCACGCGCGCATAGGCTACCGGATCTTTCTCGGCCACGATTTCGACAGAGGTGAAATATTCCCGCAGACCGGAACGCTCAACTTTTCCCGACTGTTCGGCGATCGCGCCCTTGGTCATCAGGATCAGGTCATGGCGCTGCGACAAATACTGCAGGGTCTCAGGCACCTCGGGCAAAAGCTCGACGGGATGAGCAGAGATGGTGTGCGCGAAGCTGTGAATCTGGGCGTGGGCCTCAGGCGTGACCGGACCAAACGCGCTCAGGCGTTCAAAAGTATCAACCAGCGCGTGCGCGAAACTGTGCAATCCGTATCCGTGCTTCACGATGCATTCGCGCTCCACGTCGTTGAGCACTTCCCGCACTTGCTCGGGAGAGAACTCGTGATGATTCAGGAACGAGATGAACTGCGCGATCGCGCGCTCGAAGTAGATGTTGTTCTCCCAGAGCGTGTCGTCAGCGTCGATGAGGAGGGTTTGGGGAGCAACGGTACCGGGCATGGCGACAATTCGTTTTACAAGCTCGAGTTTTGAGCTACGAGCTGCGAGCAAAAGGGGAGCAGTAACTCGCGGTGGTCCCTAACGCGTAGTCCACAAACCGACCGCAGTGGCTTAATGAATATCGAAGGCTCATAGCTCGAGACTCGAAGCTCGCAGCTATACCCAATCCACTTTCGCTTCCGGCCCGATGATGCCTGCCTTGTGTCCCATGTCGAGCAACCGGCGGACGGCTTCGCGGCCGTCGGGGCCGTAGTCGAGGGTACGTTCGTTCACGTACATCCCAATGAATTTGTCTGCGGACGATGTGTCGAGATCGCGGGCGAACTGCATGGCATAGGACAGAGCCTCTTCGCGGTGATCGAGTCCGTACTGGATGCTCTCGCGCAGGGCAGCCGTGACTACTGGCATCAATTCCGCGCCGAGTGCTCGGCGAATCGCGTTTCCTCCCAGGGGCAGCGGAAGACCGGTCACCTTCCCCCACCACTTTCCGAGATCCACAATGCGGTGCAGTCCCGACTTGTCGTAGGTCAATTGGCCTTCGTGAATGATGAGGCCAGCTTCGTACTTGCCTTCGAGCACCTGCGGAATGATCTGGTCGAACGGCACAACTTCGGTTTCGATGCCGGGAGCAAACAATTGCAGAGCCAGGTATGCCGTGGTAAGCGTGCCCGGAACAGCGATGCGTTTGGTCTTGATTTCGGCTGCGCTGAACGGGCGCGGCGACACGATCATCGGCCCATAGCCCTCGCCCACACTCCCGCCGCAGGTCATCAGCGCGTATTTATCCTGCACATACGGGTATGCGTGAAACGAGATCGCGCTGACATCATAAACGCCCTCGCGCGCCTTCTGGTTCAGCGTCTCGATGTCGCAAAGAGTGTGCGTGAAACGCAGGCCCGGAGTGCGGACCTTGTTCGTGGCCAGGCCGTAAAACATGAAGGCGTCGTCGGAATCCGGGCTATGGGCTATGGTAATTTCGCGCACCTGACCGGCGGAACTGCTGCCCGGCGCTTTAGTTGTTTCGGATACTACTGTCATCGTGTCTCCAGGAATCTACTGCTTGACTGCGGTGCGGCTCCAGCGAACGGCAATGCCAGCGGCCAACATCACTTTGATCACTTCAGCCGCCAGGAACCAGTACAGGCCGAGATAGGCTGCCTTCGTCAATGAATGCGTGTAGAGGTAAAGCCAAGTCAGGCCTCCGGCGAAGAGCAGGATCTCACCCAGGAGTCCGGCAGTGGCTGCACGCAGGAAGCTCTTCGTCCCGCGCTCGAAGATGTAGCCAGCCAAGAAAGCGACGAACGGGTACACCATCAGGAATCCGCCGGTCGGGCCAAGTAATTGGGCGATCCCGCCCGGACCTGTGGGATTGAAGACTGGCAGTCCAGCCACGCCTTCAGCCAAATAGAGGGCAAGCGCCGCGAAGCCGCGACGGCTGCCCAGCATCAATCCGACCAGCAGCACACCCATGTTCTGCACCGTGAGCGGAACAGGCGTAAGGGGCATCAAAGGGATCGTGATACGAGCGCATAACGCCACGACCAAGCTCGCGCCCACGACGAGCGCAACCTGGCGCGAGGCTTCAAGGGCCCGCTCCTGCGGAGTGCTTAGAATTTGAATTGCAGTCTTTGCCATAACAGAACCTCCAATCGCACCAACTTCCATGTTCAATGCTGTTCGGGCTGGCGCGGGCGCTCCACGTCACTTAGCGGAGCGTCGTGCGACGCGTGCTCTTTCTGCAGATGCCGACGCAAGCGGACATACAGGGCGATGGCCACGCACACGACAACCAGCGTGCTCACGCCCAGTATCAGAAACCACCAGATCATCCGCACAGCAAGTTAGGATAACAGATGCGGCGTCGCGGGAAGTGATTGTGCTCACAGGAAATGAGTCTCGCGACGCCCCGGCAATCGAGGGATGGGAAGCCTAGCTCGCCTTGCGCTCGGCGCGCTTCTGGCGCATGATCTCCACGCGCTTGAGCATAAATTGCAGGCGGTCCCGGCCCCACTTGGTGTGGGTGATGACCTTCTCGATGTTGAGAAAGAAATGAGGATCGCCGATTTTTTCGCGCAGTTCTTTGAGGTATGGCTGGACCTTCGCGAAGATCAGGAACATCTCCCCACTCACCGACGGTTGCAGGAACAGCTCCTCATTCAAGGCGCCCAGCAGGACGAACGACGCGGCCATGTTCCAATAGCCGGCTACCTGCCGGAACCAGTTATTTTCCTGCGCTCCCATGGCAAAGGCGACATTCATCACGTCGTCCGCGCTCTGGGGGAAAAATTCGCCGCCCCACCAGTTGCGGGCTTTGCGCATTTCGGCCTCGCGGCGCAACTCGTAGAGTTCCAGTATCAGGTGGGCATCGGATAGGGTGGGTTTCTTAGCCATGCTTGTCTCCGTTTCGATGGATGCTGTTGGAAAAATTAGACGATCGAGTGCGCGCCCGAGAAGCAAAACATTTTCGCTGATTCTCTACGCCGAGGTTGCCGCCGCATCCGGCTGCGGTGCCGGCCGCTCGAAGTCGCATTCCTTGTTGGGACACGCGATCACCGGGCCGGCCTTCAGATTCTTCTCGACCAGATATTCGCTGCCGCACGCAGGACACTTCTCCGCGATCGGCTTGTGCGCCGAAGTGAACTTGCAGTTGGGATAGTTTCCGCAACCGTAGAACGTGTTCCCCTTGCGCGCCCGCTTCTCGACCAGGTCGCCGTCTTTGCAGTCCGGACACTTTACGCCGATGAAGTTCTGCTTCACGTACTTGCACTCGGGATATCCGCTGCAGGTCGTGAACTCGCCGTAACGCCCGTGGCGGATCATCATGTTGCGTCCACACTTCGGGCAAAGCTCGTCGAGCGGAATGTCGGGAACCTTCTTGCCCTGGTCCAAACGCCGCGTGGTCTTGCAGTCGGGATATCCCGTGCAGGCCATGAACTGGCCGAACCGTCCACGCTTCAGCACCATCACGCGGCCGCAGTTCTCGCAGTATTCCTCTTGCGTGGTCTCCTGCACATCGGCCGAATCGAGGTCGGGCAGGTTGATGGGGTTTTCTTTGGTGAAGGTGCAGGTGTTCTTATCTTCTTTATCGTAGGTGCTGCACGCGTAGAACGAGCCGTGCTTGCCCCATTTGATCACCAGCGGCGCCCCACAGCGCTCGCACTTCTCGTCTGTGGGCTTCTCCATCCGCTTGATGTTCTCCATATGCTTTTCGGCATATTTGAGATCTTTCAGGAACTTCTTGTAGAAATCGCCGAGAGTGTCCTGCCACGTCTCTTTGCCTTCTTCGATCTGGTCGAGTTCTTCTTCCAGGTGCGCGGTGTATTGCACGTCGAAAATGTCGCGGAAATTTTCCACCAGCAGATCGGTGACGACCAGGCCAATCTCGGTCGGGGAGAACTTTCCGCCCACTTTCTGCACGTACTGCCGTTCTTGGATGGTCGTGAGAATCGCGGCGTAGGTTGATGGGCGTCCAATGCCGCGCTCTTCGAGTTCCTTCACCAGCGATGCTTCGTTGTAGCGCGGAGGCGGTTCGGTGAAATGCTGCTCTGGCTTCAGTTCCTTCAGCGTGAGCTTCTGTCCGGCTTCAAGCGCCGGGAGTTTATGTTTCAGCTCCTCGTCTTCCTCGTCCTTGCCTTCCTTTGATTCTTCGTAGACGCGGAGGAAGCCGTCGAACTTGAGCACCGATCCGGTCACGCGGAACCAGAAAACCTCGTTGCCGTTTTTGGCGTCGATGTCCACCGTGGTCTGGTCGAAGACCGCCGGGTTGATCTGCGAAGCGACGAAGCGCTGCCAGATCAGCTTGTAAACCTTGAATTCATCTTCTTTTAGGTACTGCTTGAGCTGGTCGGGATGGCGCATCGCCGAAGTTGGACGGATCGCCTCGTGCGCCCCCTGCGAATCCTTCTTCTCTTTAAAAGTGTTGGGCGTCTCGGGCAGGTAGGTCGGACCGTATTCCTTGCCGACGTATTCCCGCACTTCCTGTATCGCCTCGGGCGCAACGCGGGTCGAATCGGTACGCATGTAGGTGATCAGACCGACGAGGCCTTCTTCGCCGAGTTCCACGCCTTCATACAAGCGCTGCGCGATCATCATCGTGCGTTTCACGCTGAATCGCAGCTTGCGGGACGAGTCCTGTTGCAGTTTGCTGGTGGTGAACGGTGGCGCGGCATTGCGGCGGCGCTCTTTCTTGTCGACCGATCGGACGATCCAGTCGGCTGTTTCCAGGGCAGCACGAATCTTTTCCGCGTCTTCGCCGTTGTTGACTTCGACCTTCTCTTCGCCCTTGCCCACAAAGCGGGCGTCGAAGGCAGGCGGCTTGCTGGCGGCGAGGTGAGCGTCGATGGTCCAATACTCGACTTTTTGGAACGCCTTGATCTCGCGTTCGCGTTCGACGATCAGGCGCAGCGCAACAGTTTGTACGCGGCCGGCCGAGAGACCTCGGCGAACTTTGTCCCAAAGCAGAGGAGAAACCTGGTATCCCACGAGCCGGTCGAGCACCCTGCGGGCCTGCTGCGCGTCGACCAGGTTCTGATCGATGGCGCGTGGATGTTCAAACGCTGCCTGCACGGCGCGCTTGGTGATTTCATTGAACGTAACGCGCTGAATGCGCGGAGGAGGCGCCTCCTCGCCTTTTTTCAGCTTCTTGGCTTTCTTCTTCCCCTTGCCGTTGTCGCCGAGTTCGAACGCCAGATGAGCGGCGATAGCCTCGCCTTCGCGGTCCGGGTCAGGCGCCAGATAGATGGAGTCGGCCGAGGCCGCCAGCTTTTTCAGCTTGGCGACAACCTTTTCTTTACCGGGGATGACGACGTAATCTGTCTCGAAGCCGTTGGTGATATCGACGCCCAAAGTGCTCTTGGGCAGATCTTTCACGTGGCCGAGCGAGGCTTCGACGGTGAAGCCCTTGCCCAGATATTTCTGGATGGTCTTCGCCTTGGCCGGCGATTCGACAATGACTAAACCTTTTGACAATGGATCCTCAATTTTTCTGTAGTCCGTTTCGAAGCTAGCACGAATGTCAAGCTGGCAACAAGTTACGGGTGAAACGCTGCTAGCTTCTAGCTGCTAGGTTCTAGCTAAAATCGGTCGTCCCAATCGCTGAGTGAGCGCGGCCAGCATGCGTTGGATTTCGAGGGTTTTCGCTTCCAAATCTTTGAACTCCTCGACCGGCAGAAGCTGAAGGTCTCTCGCCAGAAGCAGGTGATATTCCAATTCATTTGCGGAGCCGCGTGCGATCTGAACGAATCGCTTCATCTCCGGATCCGATCGCCGGCCGCATCCTTCAGCGATGTTTGCTCCGATAGAAGCAGACGCGCGGCGTACCTGGCTGGTTAGACCGAAAACTTCCTCCCTTGGAAATTTCCGAGCGATTTCTTGATAGCCAGCGTCAACAAATGGACCTCACCCCAGACTTTTAGGTTCTTGAAATCTTCCATCCTCAATCCATCCTCTCGGCCTAGCTAGAAGCTAGGAGCTAGAGCTAGAAGCTCTTAACAAAATTCTTTCCCGGCATTTGCCTGACTTTGCCGGCCAGTTCCAGTTCGAACAGGGCGGCGAAAATTTCGGAAGACGACAATTCGTTCTCCAGCTTTTCGACAAATTTCGTCGATGTGCGTGGCTTCGTCGGCTTTCAGCAGGCTCAGGATTCGCTTTTCGTGAGGAGGGAGCCCTTCGTCCGGGAATAGAGATGCGGACGAGGAGCCTGAGGATTCAGGCGAGGCGGGCGGAGTCAATGCAAGTCGTACTTCTGCCGGGAGATCTTCCCACACGTCTTCCCAGGTCGCAACCAGCTTGGCGCCCTGTTTGATGAGCGTGTTTGGCCCCCAGGAATTCTTGTTGGTGACGTTGCCGGGCACCGCAAAAACGTCACGATTCTGTTCGAGGGCGCAGCGCGCAGTGATGCGCGTGCCGGAATATTCGGCGGCTTCGACGACAAGGACACCGAGCGACATTCCACTGATGATCCGGTTGCGGATGGGAAAGTTCTGTGGCGCGGCAAAAGTTCCCAAGGGAAATTCAGAGATGAGAGCGCCACCGAACGCGAGAATCTGTTCCGACAGCCGCGAGTTTTCCTTGGGATAGATGACGTCGACGCCCGTGCCAAACACCGCGACGGTCTTGCCTTTGGCGGAGATCGCGCCGCGATGGCTGGCCGTATCGACCCCGCGCGCCATACCACTAATAATGACCAGTCCCTGCGCGGCCAGATCGCAGGCCAAGCGCTCGGCCACGCCGGAACCATAGGGTGTAGGATGGCGCGTTCCGACCATGGCGATGCCGGGTCTGGTCAGCACATCGGAATCGCCCCACACGCGGAGAATCAGCGGCGGATCGTAAATCTCTTTCAGGCGCGGCGGGTACGAGGGATCGTCCATCGAGAGCAGGGTGATATCGGCCGCAGCGGCCTGGGCGATCTCTTCCCTGGCTAGCTCGGCCGACTTGCCCGTGGCCAGCGACTGAGCGGACACGGCTTGAATGCCAGTGGCCTCAAGCTCGGTTAATGAGGCGCGGAAGACCGCCTCCGGTGTACCAAAATGCTCGACCAGTTTGCGCGACTTCGTCGGCCCGAGGCCGGGGGTCAGCGAAATGGCCAGCCACTCCACGAGATGGGTGGCGGCCGGGGATACTGCAGCGTTCGACAAGTTACACTCCGAGCGGACTCCAATTAGACTCAGCGGCCAGACCGGGCGTCAAGGTCACGGTCACATGTCACAATGGGTTTGTTAAAATTGTGGAAAATGCGACGTTTACGTATTTCCGCCATTTCTTACCTGAATACCGCCCCCCTAATGTGGGATTTCGAGCATGGAGATGCCGGGCGCGGTTTCGATATTTCGTACACGCTGCCTTCGGCTTGCGCTCGCGCCTTGGCCGAGGGAGCGGCTGACATCGGCATCATTCCGGCCGCTGCGTATGCGGAAATTCCAGGATTGCAGCTATTGCCGGAAGTCGCGATCGCTTCGCGCCGGGCAGTGCGGTCGATTCTGCTGGTCAGCAAAGTCCCGATCGAGAAAGTTCGGACCGTTGCGCTCGATACTTCGTCGATGACCTCGGTGGCGCTGACGAAGGTTCTGTTCGAGAGGTGGCTGGGCGGGGGCAGGACATACACAGCCATGAAGCCGAATATCGAAGCAATGCTGGCTGGGCATGATGCAGGGCTCGTTATCGGCGACCCAGCGCTGAAAGTCGATCGCGCACGCTACGAGACAATCGACTTGGCAGAAGAATGGATCCGTCTCACTGGCAAGCCTTTCGTCTTCGCGTTCTGGGCTGTTCGAAGCGAGGCATTGAAGGAAGCATCTCCATCTATGGATTTACCTGCGGTGTTTCAGCAATCGCGCGATCATGGACTGGAGCCTGCCAATCTGAACCAGATCGCACGGGAATGGGCGCCGAGACTGGATATCGGTGAGGCCGAAGTGCGGAGCTATCTGACCCAGAATATTCACTACCAACTGGACCCGGGGTGCCTGGAGGGCTTGCAGCTGTTTTATCAGTACGCGGCAGAGATTGGGGCTTTGCCCGCGGCGCAGGATCTGCGTTTTGTAGAGATGGCGAACGCCCTCGCAAAATGAGGCCGTCCCGCCTCAGTGCCAGTTTACCGAAAGCGCGTAAACTTCTTCGGTGCCAATATCCCGAAGCACAAGGACGGAGTTGTCCGGGGTGACGTCGAGCTTGGGGCCAATATCGAAATCGCTGACCAAGCGTACGTTCTTGAGCTTCAGCACCTCCTCCACGGCATCATCGGACAACCTGAGCCGAAAAACAGTGGGATCGCTGCCTCCGGTTGAATAATAAAAGTACTTACCGTCGGGAGAGGTCATCCAGTTCACAAACTTGTCAGGGCTACTCAAGATATCGGACCATTTCTGAGTCTTGAAGTTGTAGCGCACGAGCTTGGATTGATCATTCGCGGTTGCGATTAACGTGTCTTGTGTGGCATACCAGGGCCCGAGCGTGTCTTTGGAATCCGGGACCATCGTCACGTTTCCATTGTGCACATCGATCACCCGTGAGCGATACGCTCCGTCCATGTAAACGGTAGTCGCCAGAAAATTGTCGTCGGGTGACCAGTCGGGAGCGACTCCATAGTCAGTCAGCTTCTGGGGTGTTCCTCCATTCATGCTGATAAGGTAGGGGACTCCGTTCGAATCGCTGAAGGCGACTTTGGTGCCGTCGGGCGAAATGCGCGGAAAAATAACCATCATGGGGGAATAGGTGAGCTGCAGGCGTTCGCTGCCATCCGAACGACTCCGCCACAGCGTGTGCTCTGGGTAGGACATATAAGCCATCCATTTTCCGTCGCGCGAAAAAGTCGGATCGGCTGCGGAGATGCCACCCAGGTAGGGCAGAAACTCTCGGGTCTTGGAGTCGTAGCGAACCAGTTCGCCGCGGCGCTGGGCGCCCACCGCAAAGAGCTGTTTTTCGTCGGGGCTGGCGGCAAACGAACTGTAAGAGATCGGTCCGTTGGTCAGCCGGACGGGGGTCTCGGCTGGGCGCAGGAAGTGCTCCTCCTCAGAGAATGCCCAAAGGTCGGATCGCCCGTTGGCTGTGCCCAAGAAGAGCAGATACTTCCCATCCTCAGTCCACCTGAGACAGCAGATATCGGCCGGCAGTTCTGGTTTCCACTTCAACACCGGGTGAATTCTAGTTCCATCGCTGACCGCCTCATTGATCGTCCAGGAATTCCCGTTCTCGTCATAGACGAGAAACACGAGTTTCGTCCCGTCTGGCGAGATTCGGGGGAACGAGAACCTTTGGGGAAGCCCTTCCAACTTGCGGGGGCTCGACCCGTCTTTCCCCGCAACGAATGTTCCTGAGTCCAGCCTGTAAAGAAGACGACCGTCCGGAAATAGCGTCGCGCCGCCGAAATCGGTGTCGCCCAATTGCCGGGCTTCGCCCACTGGCAGAGGAACCAACCACATCGTCCGCCGCGTCGCAACAAGTGATCCGGTCAAGACCAGGAGATTGGAACCATCGTGAGTGAGCCCGACAATTTCCGGGTTGAGAAGGTTCGACGGAAGTTCACCCGTCTGTCCCCCATGGACCGAAACCTGGGCAATCCGGTGGCTTCCTGCTGGCCCCTCGTTGAAGTAAATCCGCGCACCGTCGGTCTCCATCGAACCGCTCTTGGATTGCCCGTCATTGGTAAGTTGGACGACGGATTCGACCACCGGATTCGCAGGCGAACGGTTTAGCCACAAGGCAACACCTGCGACGATCGCAACAACAAGTCCCGCGGCGATCGCCCAAAGCCCTCTTCCTCGAGACGCGGCAGCGGCGACGGTTCCCGTGGGAGCGCTGCCCGACTCTGACAGTGCTTCCAACGCGAATGCCAGGTCCGATGCAGAATGAAAACGCTGTTCGGGATTTTTTTCCAGACAGCGCTGCACCACCCTTTGCAGTGCGGGAGGAATCCCCGACGCGATCTGGGAGGCCGAGGGCGGCTCTTCGTTGAGAATGGCGGTCATCGTCTCGGCCGAAGTGGGCTTGTGGAACGCTCGCTTGCCTGTCAGTAGCTCGTAGAGAATCGCTCCGAGTGCGAACAGATCGGCACGGTCATCGGCCGTCTGGCCCCGGACTTGTTCCGGCGCCATATATCCGACGGTGCCGAGGACAACTCCCGGTTCGGTGCCCTCGGTCATCGTGGGCGATCCAGGATCGGAAGCATGCGGCTGCTGGATGAGCTTTGCCAGGCCGAAGTCGAGAATTTTGATTCGTCCATCTTTGGTCAGGAACAGGTTCTCGGGCTTGAGGTCGCGATGGACAATGCCTTTCTCATGCGCCGCCGCCAGGCCGCGCGCGGTTTGGATGGCGTAATCGACCGCCTTCCGAACGGGCACCGCGCCGCGTAAGAGGTGGTCGCGCAGGGTGCAGCCCTCGAGCAACTCAGAGACGAGATAGGGCGCTCCGTCGTGAGCTCCCATCTGATAGACGGCGAGAATGTTGGGATGGTTCAATGCCGCCGCGGCGCGAGCTTCCTGCTCGAAACGGCGCAAGCGGTCAGGATCGCGAGACAAAAACGAAGGAAGAATCTTGATCGCGACCTCGCGTCCCAACTGCGGGTCGCGCGCGCGGTAGACTTCGCCCATGCCACCGGCCCCTAAGGGCGCGATGATTTCATAAGGTCCGAGTTTGGCACCGGGAGTCAATGCCATCGGTGCGGGTCATTATAGTCTCGGGGAAGTTGCGTGCGCTTGGACGTTGGGATCACCACAGCCACGAGGGCAAACCTTGAGTTAAGCTGAAATCTGCACGTTTGGCGCGAAGACCTTCCCATGAGCCTCTTTCAGCCAGTTCCGAATGCAGGCAGCGCGGCGGATCCGACTCGGCCGCTGGCGGATCGCATGCGTCCGCGAACGCTCGACGAGTACGCCGGCCAGGAACACCTGATTGGGCCTGGCAAGCCGCTTCGCGTGCAGATCGAGCGCGATGACTCCGGATCGCTGATCTTTTGGGGGCCGCCGGGCACCGGGAAGACCACGCTGGCAAAGATCATCGCGAACATGACCAAGGCGGAGTTCATCGAGTTTTCTGCCGTGCTGGCGGGGATCAAAGAGATCAAGCAGGTGATGGCCGATGCGGAGCGCGCCCGGCAGTACGGAACGCGCACGATTGTCTTCATCGACGAGATTCACCGCTTCAACAAGGCGCAGCAGGATGCGTTCCTGCCGCACGTGGAAAAAGGCAACATCCGACTGATCGGCGCGACGACTGAGAATCCTTCGTTCGAGATCAACTCGGCGCTGCTGTCGCGCTGCCGCGTTTACGTGCTGAAGCCGCTCACCGAACATCAGATTGTGCTTCTGCTGCGGCGAGCTCTCACCGATCACCAGCGTGGGCTGGGCGATAAAAACCTGACAGCGTCAGACGATGTGCTGAAAAAGATTGCCAGCTACACCAGCGGCGATGCGCGCAGCGCGTACAACGTGCTGGAAGTAGCCGCTGGCCTCGCGCAGAAGAATGCCAAGGGCGAACTGGAAATCACTGACGACATCGTTCGCGACGCTTTGCAGAAACGCATTCTGCTCTACGACAAGACCGGCGAAGAACACTACAACCTGATTTCCGCGCTGCACAAGTCGGTGCGCAACAGCGATCCCGATGCGGCCCTGTACTGGCTGGGACGCATGCTCGAGGCCGGAGAGGATCCACTCTATGTCGCGCGGCGCGTGGTGCGCATGGCGGTGGAGGATATTGGCCTCGCCGACCCGAACGCGCTCTCACTGTGCATGGCGGCCCGCGATGCGGTCGACTTCATCGGCATGCCCGAGGGCAATCTGGCACTGGCCCAGGCGGTTGTGTATCTCTCGGTCGCTCCCAAGTCGAATGCGTTATACACCGCTTACGGTGAAGTGCAGCAAGATGTCGAGCAGACTGCGGCCGATTCCGTGCCGCTGCACCTACGCAATGCGCCGACCAAACTTATGAAGGGACTTGGCTACGGCCAGGGATACCAGTACGCGCATGACCTCGAAGGCAAAGTGGCCGACATGCAGTGCCTGCCCGACAATCTGAGCGGCCGCGTCTATTACCGGCCAACGAATGAGGGCATTGAAAAGCGCATTCGCGAGCGCATGGAAGAGGTCAAACGGCAGCGTTCGCGGGCCAATGAGGGCGTGACTCCGACCGCCAAAGAAAGAATCGTAGCCACCCCACGCGACATCCTATTTCCTATTGACGAGTGTGTTTCGGCCACTTTCAGCGAGAGGGATTGTTCTATGGCAACGCTTCCGAGTGCCGCCGGCAACGAGATTCTCCACGTCCGTCCTCTGCCCTCCGATCTTGTCGACGACCTGCAGCGCGTGCAAAAGGCCGCGCAGAGAATCACGTCGATTCTCGATCTCGATCAACTGATTGACAGCGTCGTCAACGAAGTGGCGGAGTCCTTTGGATGTCTGGAAGCCAGTGTCTACCTGCACGACGAGGATCACCGCGAGATGGTGCTGGCCGGCGTGCGGGGATGCAGATTGCACCATAAAGGCCATCGGCTGAAGATCGGCCGCGAAGGCATGGTCGGCTACGTTGCCTCGACCGGGCAGATGCGCTACGCCCCCGACGTGCGCGAAGACCAGTACTACATCGCGTGCGAACCGGGAACGCTCTCGGAGGTGGCTATTCCACTCCGCGTGGGCGAGCGACTGGTGGGCGTGTTCACGGCTTCACATCCCGAAGTGGACGGTTTTCCCCGCCAACAGTTGAGGATTTTGCAGGCACTCTGCGACTACGTTGCGGTTGCCGTTCACAACGCACGGCGCTTTCAATCGGAACGCGCGGAGCGTGCTGTCATGGACCGGGAGGCCGACGAAGCGCGGACCATTCAGCAGGCGCTGTTGCCCAAGAGTTCTCCTTACATTCCCGGGTTTGTGGTTTCAGGGCTCAGTGTGCCAGCGCGTGCGGTAGGTGGCGACTGGTATGACTTCATTCCCTTCCCGGACGGACGTTGGGGTATCGTTCTGGCCGATGTGTCAGGGAAAGGAACCGCCGCCGCTTTGCTGATGTCGGCTACGCGCGGCGTGTTGCGCTCACTGGCCGAGGCCTGCTGCACACCGGGAGAAGTACTGACGAAGCTGAACCAGTTGCTGGTGGATGACTTCCCTGCTGGAAAATTCGTGACCATGGTGTACGCCGTGCTCGATCCTGCTACACGCACCGTAGTCTTCGCGAACGCCGGCCATCTGCGCCCCCTATTCATCGACAAAGATGGCGAGCACTTCCTCGACACCGAGCGCGGATTGCCCTTGGGCCTCGGTTGCGGAGACTATTCTGAAACCCAGGTCACGTTGTCCGAGGGCTCGAAGCTCGTCTTTTACAGCGACGGCATCACCGAAGCGGAGAATGCCAACGCGGAAGAATACGGGCTCTGCCGTCTGGCGGAACACGCGGTGAAGCCGGGAGCGTCGGCCGTGAGCATCGTGGATCACGTCCGATCGTTCGTCAACGGTTCCAGTCTGCGTGACGATGCTAGCGTGGTATTTGTAGGTGTCGGGCACTAATTCGTTCTCACCGGATCCCGACACGCCAGCACTTCCTGCGCAGGACTCCCCTCATAGATGACTCGATTAGGTGGCGCGCTCCAGCGTGTTGCCATATTGAGTACGGGGCAACGTGAAGACAATGATGAGGGCCCCTATAGCCAGGACGGCGACGATGAAGATGCTGCCCTCAGGACCTGTAGCTCCTCCGCTGAGGATGGGCTTGCCCACAGGGTGCGTGGCCAGGAGATGGTGCTGCGCCATCATCCCGCTGTCGGCAACGCCGTAGAGGAAGGATTGCCCCCAATCCCATGAAGTGTGGAAGCCGATGGCCCACCATAGCGACCCCGTCCGCCAGAGACTGAAGCAGAAGAGCAAGCCGGCCAGGCCGGCGGAGAGCAGCCCAATGGGAGACTCGCCCTCGTTGTTGCTATGGCCGAGTCCGAAGAGGATCGAAAACATGAGAGCTGCGGTCCAGAAGCCCAGGACCGGGCCGTGGCGGGTTTTGAAGGCCCACTCATAGATTCCGCCGAGGCCTCGCGTGAGCGTGTACTGAAGGTAGCCGCGGACGAGGTACTCCTCGACCAGTCCAACCAAGAGAAAGCCGAGCAGCCAGATGGCTCCGTAGCGAAGCGCCTCACTGCCAAAGAGCAAGCGGCTGTCGATGACGAGGAACCCAGTCTTTACCAGGGTCAAGATCAGAAGCGAGAGGCAAACTACCCCCCAGACCAGTCCAGCGAGGAAGTGTGGCAGCTTGCGGCTGCCGCCCAGACCGTAGACAGAGTTGGGCCGGCGCTCGATCTTCGACATGATCCACGTGACGAAGACGATGATGAGGAATGGAATCCCCTCACCGATGCACACAGAAAGTGGAGAAAAGTCCGAGGCTGGCTTCGGGCCTTCGGAAGACGGGAAGAATCTGTGGCTGATGCGGTTTGCGCAGAAAGCAAGGACAGCGAAGATCGCGATGAAGATGAGCATGCCCCAGCCCGCTCGGAGGCCGTCTTTGCCCATGAAGATCTTGCGGAGGATGGACGGCTGCGCGCTTGGGCCTGGTTCGACGATAGGAACCGGTTCGGCAGGTGGCAAGGTTGCGTCGTGATCCAAGGGAGCCTCCTGATGCAGCAAGAGTCTACTCTAAGTCGCCGGCGGTTCAGCGGAATCGCGCGTGGTGTTCTTTCAGGATGCACCGGTCCATCACCACGAAGATCCCAGCCTGGCGCGCCTTTTCGGCCGCCTTCTCGTGGATCACGTCTTCCTGCATCCAGATGGCCGGGACTTTCACGCGGATGGCTTCATCGACAATCTCGGGCACAAACTCCGGACGCCGGAAGATATTCACGATATCAATCTTCTCAGGCACGTCACGCAATGACGCGTAGGCCTTTTCGCCCAGACACTCATCGATGTTCGGGTTGACCGGAATGATGCGATATCCGTGGCTCTGCATGTAAGCCGTTACACCATGGCTGGGACGCAAGGGGTTCGCAGAGAGGCCGACCACGGCGATGGTCTTGGCGCGCTGCAGAACTTCGGCGATCGGATCCGGCTGAGACATGAAGAAGCGGTCGACCCGCCTTACTTCTTGTTGGCTTGCTCTTCTTTCTGTTTGTACATTTTCAGCGCCAGTTTGCGGATGGTTTCGGAAACTTCCTTGTTGCCCGAAATGTTTTTCAGATCCTGAATCAACAGATTTTTCATCAAGCCCAGGCCCAGATCCAGGGGAGTGCGCGGGTTGGCCACCAGGTTGCGGACGACCTTGTAGTTCTTCATGAAGCGGCGCTTCAGCGGAATCTGGCGCAGCACGGCTTCCAGCACGTTTTTCTGGCTGGCAAACTTTTCCACTTCACCATCCGACAGCTTGGGAGCTTCGAGCACGGCCAGCGCCACAACCTTGGTGCCGTCGCGAATCAGCAGGGAGCGCTCCTCTTTGTTGCCCTTCAACGCTAGCTGGATACGGCCTTTGACGTCGAGGTGGCTGATCTTCTGCAGCGCGTTCTCGCGTTTGGGGGCGACGTCGGGCTTCTTGGGTGCAATCGGAGGCCGTTTTGGCGCGGCGGCGGGAGTCGGTGCTGCAGCCGCGACCGGCACAGGAGTTTCCGCAACATCAGTGCCGGAAAGATGGTCCTCGCCTCGAAAATCCATGATCCCGCCGATGGCCTGAAAGGGTTTGTCGCCCTCGGCTGCAATGTCTTGCTCGTGTTCCTTGAGATAGGTAGTGAGGGCCTCGTCGTCTGCCCATTCGTCGCCGGTTGCGGGGGGCGGCATGGCTGCAGTCGTTTCCGCGGAAACCTCAGCATGTTCAACATCCGGTGCAGAGTTCTCTGCAGCGGCGGTGGTCGACCTCTGGTGAGCACTGGACATCAATGTCCGCAGTTCGTCTGACTGCTCCTTGTCCAAGTAAGGATTGGTTCGGAGACCCGCAAGGACGCCACTCAGCAACCGCACGCGCGGACTTTTGAGCATCAACTGGATCGTGTCCCGCTGGGCGCCGATCGCGATCTTCATCACTTGGCCTTCGGAAATCGCAGGATTTTCTAGGAGCGCGGGCAGCAGCTTTGGCCGAAGATTGTCAGGAGAAATGAGGTAGTCGAGCACCTCACGCGGCGACTCGGGATCGCCTGCGACCGCAAGGGATGCTTTTTCATCCCATCCGGCCAACGTCATTCGTGCCAGATCGCCGAACACGTGGTTATGCCGGGCGAGATGGACGAGGATCTCGATATTCTCAGCCGGGGGAACCTGCAAGGCGCCACGCGCAGCAAACTGCATCATGTTGGAGGGCAGCTTGGAGGCGCGAATCTGATCAATCATGCGCGGCATTGCGTCATGCCTCGATGGCACGTGATGATTATCGGCCATCGGAAATCGCGCCTCCCGCGGCAAGGGCGTCAAGCTCTTTCACAGCCAGTTCCAAATCCCGGGTGATGCGATTCCGCTTGTGCCGAAGAAATACATCCCGCAAGGTCCGATAGTACCAAAGAGTACCCTCGCGTCCACCGTTGAACCGTGACCAAACAGATTCGCCGATGGCGCGGTAGTCGCTGAGGATGGAGCGGACGTTGTTCAGCTTGTCGGCCGCGGCAACGAGCTTGGTGTCGGCGTCCGCTGCCTTCAGGTGCCGGATGTATCTTTCCTTGCGCGCTTGCCACGGGGGCTTGGGATAAGTGTCGGCATCAGTGCAGCCTTCGACCACCTTAGCCACTCGCGCGCCGAAGCGGCGGCAGACTTCCTCCAGCATCGGCGCACCACCGCAATCCTCGACCACATCGTGCAGAAGGGCGGCGATGGCGAGATCCTCATCGCCTCCGGCTTCGAGCACTAGAGACGCCACGCCCATCAAGTGAGCAATATAGGGGATGGTAGAAGCTTTCCGTGTTTGGCCCTTATGCTTCTCCGCTGCAAACTCGAACGCTCGCAGGAAGCGTGGGCCGAGTTTTATCTTCCTCTGTGTCCTCCGTGTCCTCTGTGTTTGATTCTTTTCGGCAACAGTTCTCACTGCTTCTCTCCCCGCCTTGCCAGCAGATACGCCCGGATGAACGGCTGCAGATCGCCGTCGAGCACGCGATCGACGTCGCCGACCTCGGTCTTGGTGCGGTGATCTTTGATCATGCGGTACGGCTGCAGAACGTACGAACGAATCTGCGATCCGAATTCGATGTCGAGCTTCGAGTCTTCAATCTTCTTGGTGGCCGCGCGCTTCTTCTCCATTTCGAACTCATAGAGCTTGGAACGCAGCATGCTCATGGCGCGTTCTTTGTTCTTGTGCTGCGAGCGCTCATTCTGGCAGTTGGCGACCAGACCCGTGGCAATGTGCGTGATGCGGACGGCTGAATCGGTGGTGTTCACGTGCTGTCCGCCCTTGCCGCTCGAGCGGTAAGTATCGATGCGGATATCTTCCGGCTTGATGACAATTTCAATGCTCTCGTCGATCTCCGGGGAGACGTAAACGCTGGCAAACGACGTATGCCGTCGCTTGGCCTGATCGAAGGGCGAGATGCGCACCAGACGGTGCACGCCGATTTCACCCTGCAGAAGTCCGAAGGCGTATTCCCCGTTCACCGCGAACGTCGCGGACTTGAGTCCAGCCTCTTCGCCCGGCTGGTAGTCGTAGAGCACGGTCTCAAACCCTCGCCGCTCGGCCCATCTCAGGTACATGCGCAACAGCATATCGGCCCAGTCCTGGGATTCGGTGCCGCCTGCGCCGGGATGAATCGTCACGATGGCGTTGCGTCCGTCGTTCTCGCCCGAGAGCAGAGTCTCAGTTTCAAGCCGGTCGAGCAGGTCACGGAGCACGCCGATCTCGCGCTGCAAGTCGGCGTCGACATTCTCGCCTTCTTTGGCGAGGTCGAAGTAGGCGGCGATATCGTCACTGCGGCGCGCGAGGTCGGCATCGGTCTCGAGCACATGCTCCAACCGCTTCTTTTCGCGCATTACCTGCTGCGATCGCTGCGGGTTCGACCACAGGTTCGGGTCGGCGGACTGCTTTTCAATTTCGGCTAGCTGCGGACGGACCTTCTCCGCGTCAAAGATACTCCCGAAGTTCGTGGACCTTCTTGCTGAGTTTTTCGTATTCGAGGACCAGCTCTTGATTCATGAGGACGCGTCAGCCTTTTTGCGGTTTTTCCAGAATGTGAAGCGCGCGAGAAGCGCTCCGATTGAAATTATCGCACACGAGTACGCGAACCAGTCGCCGTGGCGGGTGTAGAAAGTGGTATCGGAAGTAAGCGCGTAGGGCGCAACCAGAGCAGCGCGCTCCTTGCGGGGAATTCTCGCGACCACTCGTCCCAACGGATCGATGGAAGCCGTGACACCCGTGTCGGTCGCGCTCAGCAGCCAGCGATTGTTTTCGATGGCGCGCATGCGCGTCTGGTTCAGGTGCTGCGCGTAGGCTCCGCTGTCACCGTACCATCCGTCGTTGGAAATGTTGACGAACACCTGCGCGCCCTGATCGGCAAACTGGCGGACCTCATCTGGGAATATGGATTCGTAGCAGATGAAGACGCCCGGGTGCTGGTCTGCGACTTCCAGTGGCTTGCGCGATGTGCCCCGCTGAAACTCACCGACTTCCCTGGTCAAGCCTCCCGCGAACGAAAACAGGGACGGGAATGGGAGAAACTCGCCGAAGGGCACGAGATGAATCTTGTCGTAGCGCGCGGTCCACTCGCCGGTGGGACTGACCCAGGCCGCGGAGTTGAATACCGGTCCGGTCTGCCCGGCGGTTGACGATGCCGTTCCAATTGCCCCGGCTACCGTCCAAGTTCTGGTGGTGCGGGCCATTTCGCTGAGCGCGTCGCGAAATCGTTGGTTGTTGGTTAAGAACGGCGCGGGCGACTCCGGCCAGACAACCAAATCGACTTTCGCTACTGAGCTACTAACCGCAGACTTCACGGTGAGTTCCGTCAATTCATTCAAAGTCTGTTGCAATGATGCCGGCGTGAATTCGGCAGAGACCGGAATATTCTGCTGAAGGAGGAGCGCCGCGCGATCTGCCTTCGCAGGTGGAGCTTCAACGAGTCTTCCGGCCTGAAGGACTGCTGCTGCCGCGAGTGCCGCGGCCAACAGCGTTCCGCGCTTCTCGCGCGGGACCAGAAATGCCGCGGCGACCGCGACATTCACCAGCAAGATCTCGAATGAAATGCCGTAAACACCCGTCGATGATGCGATGCGGCTGAGGGCGACGTTGTCCACCTGGGAGATTCCGAGCAGGAGCCAAGGGAAGCCTGTGATGCGCGTGCGCGCCAGTTCCACGGCGACCCACAGAAACGGAGCCATCACCAGCGGGCGGCGGAAGTCGCGCCCTGCGCCCGCCAGCAAGCCGACCAGCAGGCCGAACAAGCCGTGATAGAGACCGAGATAGCAGCAGAAAAGAAAAAGCGCGAGCAGCGCCTCGGGGCCGCTGAGGCCGCCGTACTGGCGCATCGTGTCGTATATCCAGTAGCAGGTGCCGGCGTACCACAGGATTCCGCACGCGTAGCCGAGAATAAATCCCTGCCAGGGCGTGGCAGGGCGCAGCCTGACCGAACCGTCAACTTCAAGCTCGCCCGCTGGACGCGCGCGCAGCAGAGCCACAATCAGCGGAGCGAGCGCGAACCAGGAAAGAACATATATGCCGGGAAGAGGAAAGATGATGACCTGCAGAATGGCCGAGAGCACGACCAGGAGCCAGGCGCTGAGATGGATTTGGCGCACGGGCAAGGATAACAAAAGCAGCGCTCAGCTCTGAGGTCTTAGCTTCTAGCTTCTAGCTTCTAGCTTCTAGCTTCTCTTCAGTTTCTGTTCCTGCGAGATTCGTGCCACCAGGCTCGACCGGACGAATTCTGCGATTTCCGGAGTGATGTACGGCGGCGGGGTAATGCGGAAAATCGGGCGCTCTGCCACTGGCTTCAGGGAAACCGCCTGCCACGCGGGGCCATCTGGCGCTTCGTGCAAGATTACGGCGGTGGCGCGGTCCAGAAATTCCCGGGCTGAATTCTTGAAATCTTCGGTCGACGGATCGAGCACCGTCAGGTAGAGGTCTGGACGCAGGAACTTCAAGACGCTGTTCGACTCGATGATCACGTTCCGTGCACCCTCCAGGCGACGCCGCAAGGTGGGCATCGCTTCTGCGAGGCGACCCTGCTCCGTGCGCGCCCACAACGCCTGAACCGCACCCGCCACGAGAAATCTTGACGTGTCCGAATCGCCCTCTCGGTCACGTTCTTCAGAGATCGCCCAGGAATGGTCGTCGGTCGCGCAATCGCAGGCCTCACCGTTCGCCGAACAAATGCCGTGCCCGTATTGCGTGATCTTGACGGCGGTCCACTCGAAGTCACGCAGCGCAGAGATCAGCCCAGCGACCACGCTGGTCTTGCCGACGCTACGCGAATGTCCGCCGATGATGACGATGGCCATAAGAAAAGGCTTCCGGCTTCCGCTATCCGGCTTCCGGAAGTCGGTCGCCAGCGTTTATTTTTTCGACAGCCGCGCCAGCGTCGCCAGTTGCTTCAGATATTGGCGCAGCGGCTGCGCGGGAGTTCCCCAGAACGCCACACCCTTGCCGCGCAGAACTTTGTTGGGCAGAACTCCACCCTGTCCGCCAAGCATCACGCCCTCTCCAATGCGCGCGTGCTCCCCGATCCCGACCTGCCCGCCGAGCACGACTCCGTTCTCAATGACGATGCTTCCCGACAGGCCGGTCTGCGCGGCGATCACGACGTCTTCGCCGATCTCGCAATTGTGGCCAATGTGGACCAGGTTGTCGATCTTCGCTCCCCGGCGGATGCGCGTTTCATCGAGCGCGCCACGATCGATGGTCGTATTGGCTCCGATCTCGACGTCATCTTCGATGACCAGGCGTCCGACCTGCGGGAACTTTTCGTAGTGCCCGGTCTTGCGGTCGCGCACATATCCGAAGCCGTCGCTGCCGAGGACGGCGCCCGCATGCACGATCACTCGGTCGCCCACGACGGTGCCCGGATAAATCGTAACGTTGGGATAGATTTCACAGTCGCGCCCAATTGTTACGCCAGCACCCACGGAGGAGCCCGCGCCAATTCTAGTGTTCGACTCAACCATGACGCCCTCGGACACCACGGCCCGTTCTTCCACGGAAACATCGCCCGCCAGCACCGCAGAAGGATGGACAACCGCTGTCGAGTGCACGCTAACGCGAGGGGTAGCATTGTGCGCCGCTCCGTCCCGGAACAGCCGGGCGGCCCGGGCAAATGCAAGCTTGGGATGATCGCTGATGAGAAGGGGCCTTGCAGACGCCGCCGAAGTTGCAAACTCTCCCGCGATGATCGCGCCCGCCCGAGACTGCAGCGCCGCAGAGAGATGTTTCTCATCGTCGACGAAAATTAAATCCTGCTGCGTGGCCGATTCCATGCTGGCCACGGCACCCACTTCGGCGTGGGCGTCGCCAAGCAGGCGGGCTCCGACTGCGTCAGCGATCTGTTGCAGAGAGCGCTTCATGGCTTTCACTGTATAGCAGCGAGGTCAGAGGACGGAAGAGCGGCGCGCGAGAAAGCAAGCAGCTGAAGGGTTTGCCTTCAGTCCCCACCGATCATGATTCTACGGAGCCGTGCAGGTATTTTTGCCCTGGCACATGATGAAAGTACCCTGACCCACACAACTGGGGTCGCCTTGAGCTCCTTTTAACTCCCACGTCCCAACAGCCATGCCGTTGCTCAGACTTCCCGTGGTCGTCGTCGTGCCGTTGGACGTACCGGTGAGGCCGCCGGCCGGGGTGGTTAGGGTGAGGATGTTGCCAGCCGGTATGGAGGACGTCACCGTATAGGTTAGGGAACCCGTAACTTGCCCCGTTGATATATTCGTGGTGAATGCGGCTGTGCCGGCTTCGGTGCTGCCATCGACGCCATTGGCGAAGCAGGCACTCGCGTTGAAGAAGCTGAAGCTCGTAATATTCAGCGGCCCAATATTGATGACGTTGAAACCGGTCACGAAACCCAGTTTGCTGGCCTCGCCCGTGCCTCCGACCAGTTGGGCCTCCCAAAATCCGGTCGCAGAGGTGCTGGTGGTAGGGTTTGTGTTGGGGCTCGTGCCGCAGCTGCTAACAGCGAACGCCAGCGCCAGCAGCGTCAGAAATGCAAGCTTCTTCATGTACCGTCCTTGAAAATTGAGGTCCCCTATGAGAATAGAGAGATGCGGGCAGGTGCGTCAATGGATGTAAGGAATGCCGCCCGCGGAGGAAGTTTCCAGGGGCGGCCGCGCGAAGAGCGTTACAGGACAAACTTCGCCACCGACTATCGCGCCATTGGCGTTAATACCGGGCTCATGGTAAACGTCCCGTTGCCGGCGCAGTTCGCGGTCGCTCCGCTAGCCGTCCACGTGCCGGTGATGGTCCCGCCGCTCACGGTGCCGTCCAGCGTAAGGGTATTCACTTCTACGCCTGTGGACATCACGACATAGTGAAATTTCCCTGATACCTGGCCGTTGAAATTCCCCATGAGCGTGAATGACCCGCTCTCGGTCGAACTGGGGAACGAGCACGGCGAATTCTCCAAGGTAAGGGTAAAGCTGGTCGTCCCCAAAGACCCGTCAGCATTCACCGTCAAATGCGTCATAAAGGCGAATGTGTTGACCGATGATGAGTTCGACAGGGCTGCGGACCACGTGCCATTAATATTGGCATTCGAACTCGAATTCGACCCACAGCCGGATAAGATCAGCGGGATGCCCAACAACACTACGGTAACGAGTTTACTCATGAGTAACAGCTCCTTTTTCCAGGACCCCGAAGCGGCATGGGTGAGAGGAGGCCGTGAACGCCCGCCAGGGATGCCAGCATACGGCTGGCCCCTTCCATTAGGAAAAAGCCCGAGCGCGGTGCAAAGGTTGCAGCTGAGCTGTAAGTGATAGAGCAATCGTGGTTTTCTCTGCGTTGCCCGCGGAGTCAGGCTTCCGAAGGCGCCGGAGAAGATTCCGCCTGACACGCTGGATCTTCACCTCGAGGGGCGACGCGACGCCCCCGCCAGACCCAGGATCAGCAGTGCAATGGAAACGCCCAACAGAAAGCCGCTGGCGAAATGAGCGATGTTGCCATTCGTCCAGAGCCTCACGAGAAGCCCCAGGGACAACGCAAATATCCCCGCTGCGGTAGACAAACTACTGCTGCTGCGAGTCATACTCCCTCCAAGGAGTCACTCCAACATGGGAGGGGCGAGGAGGTCGCCCCTCACGCCCCGCGCTTCGCTTTCAAATCGGCCAGCAACTGCTCGATGCGGTCTTCTTTTTCGAGAGCTGCCAGGCGGTCGTCGAGGTTGTCGCCGGCGATTTCCGACTTTGCCTGGCTGACAGCCTCCGAGTGCGCCACTTTCCGCTTCATGCGGTCGAAGGCTGCGGCTTTCGAGCCATCGCCGGAAGCCATGCGCGCGTCGCTAGCTTTGCCCACGGCACGGGCGCGGCGATGCTGCGCAATCAGCACGTCGGACTTCGCCTGCGCCTCCGTGAGCTTCTGCTCCAGCTGGCGCAGCGCGGACTTCAGGTTTTCTACCTGCGCCTTCTGGTCCGAAACCTGTTGCGTAAAGTTTTCGCTCAGCTCGCGATAACTCTCCACGCGCAAGAGCGAGGCGCGCGCCAGGTCGTCTTCTTTCTTGTCGACGGCGAGTTCCGCCTTGCGCATCCACTCGGCCACTTTGCCCTCGTTTTCTTTCTGCTTGCTCTCAAGCAGGTGCTGGTCGGCGATGGCAATCGCTACCTGTGTTTTGACCTGCAGAAGCTGGTTCTGCATGTCGAGGATGACCTGCTTAATCATTTTTTCCGGCTCCTCGGCCTTGTCGATCAAGTCGTTGAGGTTGGCCCGGACTAGTGTCGAAACGCGCTCCAGTAGTGCCATATCGAACCCCCTTCTTAGTTTCTAGCTGCTAGCTCCTAGCTTTTAGCCAACCCTTGCGAGTTGGGTCGATCAGTTTTTGTTTGCTGCCAAGCATTCTGTAGGCCGTCATACCTGCCTTCTTAATTCATGCGTGCGGTGGATCTGCGCACACTGCGGACAGTGCGTTGGCTTGCCGCGAAACGAAGCGCCGATCAGCACTCCGATTGCGACGCCGATGACGAGCCAGAGCCCCATATTTCCCGCCAGCACTCCGAACACCGCGCCCAGCGCCGCTCCCAGCGCAATTCCCACTGCAGCGTATTTGGATTTGTTCGTCATAACAGTGCTCCTGAAGCTGCCGAGCTTCGCTCTGGCGGGACGGGCGAATGCGCCCGTCGCTACACCAGCGGGAACGAGCCCCGGCTCGTTCCCGCACCCTCGCTAGGCCTTTGGCGCATCGCCCGGTTTCGGGGCTCTGTCGCCGATCAGCCGGATCTTGCCCATCAACTCCGACAGCGGCATGCCCGAGAGCGTCTCGAACAGCGCCGGTACCTGTGCCGCCATCTTGGTGATGTCGCCCGTGACTTTGCTCATGCCCGCGCCATCGCCGTTGCCGGTGGAGACGATGGTGATCTTGTCGACATTGGCCAACGGAGCGGCCAGGGCCTTCACGATCTCCGGCATGCTGGCGAACAGCCGGTCGATGACCGCCGCCTGGTTGTACTCCTGGAACGCCTCGGCCTTCACGTTCATCGCCCGGGCTTCAGCGTCGCCTTTCTTGAAAATGATTTCGGCCTCGGCTTCGCCTTGCGCGCGAATCGATGACGCCTGGCCTTCGGCTTCCGCGATCAGGCGCTGCTTCTCGGCCGCGGCGAGAGTCTCAATGCGCTGACGCTCGATCTCCGCGCCCTTCAACACGGTTGCGATCAGTTCCTTCTCGCGACGGTTGATTTCTGCTTCCTGCACCTTGACCTGCTGCTCTTTCTCGATCTGCTGCACCTTCACCTGCTCAGCAACGACTTGCTGTTGCATGATGTTGGTCTGGATGTCATAAGCCTTGTCGGCTTGCGCCTGCTGGCGCTTGGTCACTTCCAGGTATTGCGCCTTCTTGATTTCCAGATCGCGCTGCGATTCGGCTTGCTTGGCGAGAGACAGAGTCTCCGCGAGCACGCGTTCCTGATCAGCCTGTGCCTTAGCGACAGCCGATTCCCGTTGCGCCAGCGCGCGCTTGATGGCCGTATCGCGATCAGCTTCCGCCGTGGCAACGTCGGCATCGCGCTTGATGCGCGCCACATCGGGCTTGCCCATGTTGGTGATGTATTCGTTCTTGTCGCGAACTTCTTTAATGGTGAACGAGATGACCTCCAACCCCATCTTGTTCATGTCTTCGGCACAGGTGCCGCGCATGCGGTCGGAAACCATTTCCGGCTGCTTCACGATCTCTTCCACCGTGAGCTGGCCGATAATGCCGCGCAAGTGGCCTTCCATCACTAGCCGGATCAGGCCTTCGCGCTCCTGATCGGACTTGGTGAGGAACTGTTCGGCCGCCGTCAGCACGGATTCGCGATCAGACTTCACCTTGATCTGCGCTACTGCTTCCACCGTCACCGCGACGCCTTGCTTCGTGTACAAATCCTGCTGTGGCGCCACGTCGAACGACATTAGCTCCAGGGACAGGTCGCGGCAAATCTGCACCATGGGCAGTACTAACGTGCCGTGGCCCTGCACCACGCGCGTTCCGCCCAGACCGTACACGATGAGTGCCTCGTGCGGCCCCGCTTTGCGATAGAGCCTGGCCATTCCGCTCATCAGGAAGAGAATGACCATCACTCCCAGCCCGACGAAGATCCAAATCTCCACCACGTTCGAAATTCCGTTGAACATAGAGCCTCCTGTTACGAAAGCAGTGTTAGAAACTTCGGTGCGCTTGAGTCACGTACCGCTGGGGATCTGGGCCCATCAACTCGGAATGGGCTGGCGGCGGGTTCAGATTCCACTTAATAATCGAGCGGTTTCCAAACCACACAAATCCGATCGTCACGTAAAAAACCACGAGCAGCGGCCAGGCTGCGGCCGGCCTAAGGGCGTGCGCGATCAATAATCCGACCGTCGACACGACCAGCATGAACACCATGACGCCGAGCCCCAGTTCCAGGGCGCCTTCGCGCGACGTATAGCCGTTGGGCTGCCAGTTGGCGTCGAAGTGCACCGCCATTCGCGTCGGCAGACGATCCCAGTTTCTCGAGTAGTCCACCGCCGTGATCGGCAATGCCAGCCACATCAGCGCCACCAGCGTCTTGTGCCAACGTCCGTTCATACCGTCTCCAGGCACCAGGATTGTTCAGCGATCCGGTCAGCGCTCCATCGAATTGCCGGCGGTAGTTTCGTCTTCACCCGACATCTCACTCCACAAGCGAACATAGGCAATTCCCTTTTCATAGCGCGTGACCACCACCTCAGTTCCCTTGGCGATTGCGCTTCCGTCTTCGCTGCGGGCGCCACAGACCCGTCGTGTTCCGACCTGCGAGTAAATGATTTCGCCCGTACCGCCTTCGCGGATGGAGACCGCCAGTCGGCCGAGCACGCCAACCATCTCGTAGTCAGCCGGGTCCATGTTCTCCTCATCCGAAATCAGCACTCGGCTCAGGAACAGAAAAATGATTCCGCCTCCAACCAGTCCGCTGCCCACCGACAACAGCAGCCCCAAACCCACCCACACCGAAGAAAAGCGTGTGAGCAAATATCCGGTACCGCCAAACCAGGCCAGAAACGCGGCTAGCGACGGCGGATTAAACGGCGAAACACCGCTGCCGCGCGACGCCTGATGCCCGCCCGGAGCGTGCGGTGCCGCCGCGCCGTGTGCTGCTGCCGGGGCGTGCCCACCAGCGACGGGAGCATGTCCCAAGGGCGCGTGCCCTGCCGGCAGGTGTGGGACGCCGTGTCCATGAAAATGCGGGAGATGCAAACGTCCGAAACGAGCTCCTCCAAATACAAACGAAAAAAAGCTGAAGCAGAAGCCGACCGCAAAACAGATCAGATAGAAATCGGACCAGTCAAAACCTGTCGACGTCATCGGATTCGCCTCCCTTCCCCATTCACGGCTTTGCGATGATTGCCATTGCCCGCCGCAACCTCGGGCCGGAGTGCCTCCAGCAGGCGGTCGGCCAGCCCAGGTGTATCGAGAATCGCGCCCAACAGCAGAAAACTGCGGCGCGTGTCTTTTTCGCGCGCGGCCTTAATCAGCACGCGGCTAACTTCCGGATCGCTGGCGAATTTCTCCGAACCTTGCAGCAACCACACATCGAGTTGCCCTTCCGTCGTACGCAGATCGGAGGTCAATTCGGCGTGGTAGCCATCTGGGTCATCCACGAGAAAGCCAGGATGCACCTTGAAAAACTTCGCCAGGAGCGCGCGCGACGACTGCGTCATGTGGGGGCGCGCTCCGTTTTCGATCTGCGATAGATACGACTGGCTGATCGAATTGCCTTTGCCCAGTTCCTCACGGATGGCGCGCACCAGTTCAAGCTGCGTCATGGGACGCCCCAGACCGCGCAACGATCCTTCTACTTCGCGCAGGTACCGAATTTTCTCGCCCAGCTTCACCGTTCACGCCTCTGGTCGTATCTCAATACGCAATAGTTATATTGCAATATGCGATGTATGTCAAGAATGGGATATGCCGCGTTTTCAGAGGCTTACGAGGCGGTCCGACCGAACTGCGATAAAAAAGCAGAACGCCTCCGGCTAGCCGGAGGCGTTCTGCTTTGTCTCTTTCTTCGCCGCGCAGTTTCTTTAGGCAGTCGAAACCGGCCTATTGCTTACGACCGTTGTGTTTGTCACGATAGATCTGGCGCGACATCTTATTCTGCTGATGATTGACCTGCTGTTTTTCCTGAGCGGTCAACTTGCCGCCGTTGGCGGCGCGGTCGTTGCGCACCTCCTTGTTGATCTTCGCCTCGTTCTTTTCCAGGTGAGCGGTTTCGCCGGCAGTCAACTGTCCGCTCTTAACGCCCTGCGCGATGCGGTCCTGCTGATTCTCCTGGCGCTGGCCGACTTCGCTCTTCGGGGCCGTGTTCTGCACCGCCGTGTTGTGCTTGTCCTGATAGATCTGATTCGAGAGCTTGTTCTGCTGCTGGTTCAGCGTGGTCTTGTCAGCCGCGGTCAGTTTTCCGTTATCGAGCGAGCGCATGTCCTTCTCTTCGTGGTTGAGGTTGGACTCTTTCTTTTCGATGTTCGCTGTCTCGCCTGCCGTCAACTGGCCGCTTTTTACGCCGTTGGCGATGCGGTCCTGCTGGTTCTCTTTTCGGTCTTGAATGCTTTCGCCCGTGACGGGCGCGGGGTTGGTGGTTTGGGCCACAACTGGCAGCGCAAGGATTGCGAGCGCTGTGCTCAGAAACGCAATCTTGATCGTGCTCTTCATTGAAATTCTCCCATCGGTCTGATTTGGAAATCTCTTTTAGAACCTTGTGGCCACGGGAGAAGAAACCCAGAGTGTCAAGAAATGTTGCAGGTTTTTTATGTTTTTTGATATGAAGCATTTACAGGTCAAATGGCTTGACTGGAGGGGCTTTCGAGCGAACTTGATGCGTTTTGCGGGTGGAGCGGGAGCTCGCAGCCGAAATCCTGAGCAGAGCGAGGATCACAGTCCGGCTTCGATGCGGGAGCGGGGATCGAGATAGTCGCGTAGCGCGTCACCAATAAAGTTGAAGCTCAGTACAGCCAGCATCACGGCGAGCGCGGGAAACAGCACCAGATGCGGCGCGTCGAACAGGTGGGCGCGGCCGTCGTTGAGCATGGCTCCCCAGCTGGAGGTTGGCGGAGGAACGCCGAGTCCGAGGAAACTCATGGTGGCTTCGGCGAGGATGGCCCCCGCCATTCCGATGGCAGCCTGAACGACCACGGGCTGAATAATGTTGGGCAGGATGTGGCGAACGATGATGCGCAGGTCGCTGGCGCCGAGAGCACGCGCAGCTTCGACGAATTCTCGTTCGCGTGCGGCGAGAACTTGTCCGCGAACAAGGCGCGCGTACCCAACCCATCCGCCCAGAGACAGCGCGAGAACCAAGTTGAAGATGCCCGGACCGCGAAAAGCGATGAAAGCGATCGCCAGCAGGATTCCGGGAAATGACAGAAACGCATTCATCAAGACGACGTTGACGAAGCGGTCGATGCCACCACCGTAGTATCCGGCAATGGAGCCGATGATGAGTCCGAGGGCGAGCGAGGTAAGAACAACGCAAGTGCCGACCAGCATGGAAATGCGCGCGCCGTGGATAACTCGCGAGAGAATGTCGCGGCCCAGTTCGTCGGTCCCGAACCAGTGGGCGGACGATGGCGGATCCAGGCGCGCAGGAAGATGGATCGAGGCCGGATCCTGCGGCGCAATCCAGGGCGCGAACAGGGCAAAGATTACGAACAACGCCACCAGGACCACGCCGATCGCAGCCAGCGGATTGTGGCGCGCGTTTCCGGCAAGCTTGCGGCGGAACGAGATGGCGGCGGTGGACATGAATCTGTTCGGGACAATCTTATAACGAGTGCTTGCACCAAATGCCGATGGGCTGCGATCATCGTTCCGTTTTTATCAACCCTTTAAATCCAAGGGCTCTCATAATGCGAATGTGTCTCTATGCTCTCGCCGCAGTTAGCGTTCTCTCCCTTACCCTTTTCGCGCAAAAGCCCGCATGGCAACCCGCTCCCGGTCATCTGACTCTGGACCTGTGGCCTCACGGTGCGCCTGGAACCACAGCAAGTTCCGCCGCGGAGGTTGACACCACAACTGCCAAAGATCGCTTCGTCGCCGGCAAGCCCGTCATCCGCCTGGGGAATGTTTCGACGCCGACTCTGACGGTTTACTCGCCGAAACAGAAGAATACGGGTGCCGCAATTGTTGTCTTCCCCGGCGGTTCGTATCACATTCTGGCCATCGATCTCGAGGGCACCGAGGTGTGCGACTGGCTGAACTTGGCCGGCATCACCTGCGTTCTGGTCAAATACCGAGTGCCAGACTCGGGGCCTTATCCCAAATCCTCAGCTGCGTTGCAGGATGCTCAGCGAGCACTCGGAATTGCCCGATCGCGCGCCGCAGAGTGGCACATTGACCCGGCGCGAATCGGAGTACTCGGATCCTCCGCCGGAGCTCATCTTTCTGCGGCGCTTAGCACGCACTTCGAGCAGCGGCTCTACGATCCCATCGATGACGCGGACAAGGTCCAGCTGCCGCCCTGATTTCGCCGTAATCGTTTATCCCGGCTATCTGGCTCTCTCTGAGCAGAACTTTGCACCCAACGCCGAGATTCGCGTCACCGAAAAAACTCCGCCATCTTTTATTGTTCAGGCTGAGGACGATCCCGTGCACGTCGAAAATTCAACCGTCTACTTCCTCGCGCTGAAGAACGCCAAGGTTCCCGCCGAGATGCACCTCTACGCCAACGGTGGACACGGCTATGGATTGAGGCGCACGGAGCTTCCAGTCACAGCCTGGCCGAAGCTGGTGGAGACGTGGCTGCAGACGATTCAAGTAGTGCCCGCAACTCCGCAGTAAGAGTTTTCCCGGCAAGGATTATTGAGAATCATGTGTCCGAGGTCTTGAGCTGGCCGGGAGGATGTGTTTTCATAGAGGAAATAGCCAGGACCCGCACGCCCGGTCCCGTGCGCGCCGTAACCTCCACCCTTAGCCAAACTCCTAAGGAGAAAATCATGAATAAAGTCTCGTATATTCCCAAAGACTACAACACCATTACCCCATACCTCATCATCCGAGGCGCCGCGCGGGCCATCGACTATTACAAAAAGGTATTCGGTGCGACAGAGCTATTCCGCATGGACGGTCCGGACGGCAAAGTGGGACACGCCGAATTGAAGATCGGCAACTCGCGCATCATGCTGGCCGACGAGAATCCCAGTATGGGGCAGGGACACACCAGTGCGGCCACGATCGGCGCGAGTCCCGTGAGCCTCTATGTTTACCTTCCCGACGTGGACCGCGTGGTCGAGCGTGCGGCTGCCGAAGGAGCGAAAATCCTAAAGCCCGTCGAGGACCAGTTCTACGGCGATCGCTCGGGCTTCCTGCAAGACCCGTTCGGACATCTTTGGGGTGTGGCCACGCATATGGAAGATGTGGCGCCCAAGGAACTGGAAGAACGGGCAAAAAAACTAACGCAGGCCGCGTAGTTTGATTGCAGACAGGGGGTGGGGCGATTGTGTCCCACCTCCGCTCAAGATGACTCACATCCAAACGACCTGTCATCCCGAGTGGAGGGACCTGCTTTTCCGGCTGGTAGACATGCCTCGTGAACCAGTCGGCTGATAAGTCCTCCCACGTGGGATTTCGCCGCTCAATGAGCCAGACCTTCTTCACTCGACTCCAGCGCTTGAGCTGCTTCTCGCGGTCGATTGCCTTACGTCGTCGAAGGACTCGTAATGGACAAGGCGATGGCAGCGGTAGTGTCTTGCGAATCCCTCCACTAGCTTGTTCTTCGGTCCAAATACGCGGCGACTGAGGTCGTTGGTCATGCCGATATAAATCATGCGCGATTTGCTGGCGATCATGTGGACGCTATAGCAGTTATCTTTCATAGCGAACGCGACAGCAGGTCCCTCGACTGCGCTCGGGATGACAGATTTTTGGCACTCGATTTACGATCGCGCACAGTTTCTGGCGTTAGGACGACCGTTTTGGGATTGCAAGGGATGGACCTGATTGCAGGATTCGTCCCTCACTGCCGAATCCTCGGGTTCGCCACCGAATACAGCACATCCGTCAGGAAATTCACGGCAACGTAGGTTAAGCCGATGGCGAGGATGCAGCCCTGCACGAGGAAATAATCGCGGGCAGAGATGGCGTCGACGGTGAGGCGTCCGATGCCGGGCCAGGAGAAAATCTTTTCGGTGACGATGGCGCCTGCGAGTAACGCACCGAACTGCAGGCCGAGTACCGTAAGCACGGGGATCATGGCGTTGCGCAAGGCGTGCCGATAAATGACGGTACGCTCAGGCAATCCTTTGGCGCGGGCGGTCCGGATGTAATCCTGGCTGAGTTCTTCGAGCATGGAGGTGCGCACCATGCGCGTGAGGATGGCGGCGAGGGCACTGCCCATGGTAAGGGCCGGCAGCACGAGATTGGCGAACGAGCCGGCACCAGAGACGGGGAGCCATCCGAGCTTGATCGAAAACAACAATATGAAGATGGGTCCCAAGGCAAAATTCGGGAACGATAAGCCGAACAGGCTGACGACAGAGAGCAAGCGGTCATCCCACTGGTTGCGGCGGCGGGCGGAGCGCACTCCGGCCGGGATCGAAAGGACGATGGCCACAAGCAGCGAAGCAAGCGTGAGCCGCAACGTGTAGGGATAGGCTTGGGCGAGGCTGGCCGTTACGTTCTTGTTGTACCGGATGGAGCGGCCCAAGTCCCCGTGCAGCACGCCTTTCCAGTAGCGGATGTATTGCTCGCCAAGTGGGGCGTCGAGCCCATACGCATGGCGGGTGGCGGCGATGTCGGAGGCCGGCGCGCCTTCGCCGAGCATCTGCGCGATGGGGTCTCCGGGGACGAGGTGAATCAGAAGAAAAACTAGACTGACCACCAGCCAGATGACCGGCAGGGTGTAGAGGACGCGTTGGAAGAGGCGGAAGAGCATGCGGCGCGTTGGTCGGTTTTGAGTTCTCAGCTCTCTAGAACAACTCCTTGGTCCCTGTCATCCTGAGCGCGGCGAGCTCGAATGAGCTCGCGCAGCCGAAGGATCCCTGCACTCAATCGTCAATTCCAGCGTATTTGGGGATTCTCTTCATGCTCTGACGTCAAGAGCACTGAGAGACGCCTCGAGGCGCACGCAAGGGCAATAGTCGAGTAGGGATCCTTCGACTGCGCGCGACGGCTCGCTGCGCTCTCTGTCGTGCTTCGCTCAGGACGACAAGCATAGGTTACGCCTCTTCAGTCCCCACCCTGCTTCGCCGCCTCGGCTTCTCCCTCTACCTTCGCGGTCTTTTCGATTCTGACTCTGGCGATGCGGTGTCCTTCCAACTGTTCGACCGTGTAGCGCCGCCCTTCGTATTCGAAGGAGTCGCGCAGGGTCGGAATCCTCTGCAACCTCGCCAGAATAAATCCCGCCAAGGTCTCAAAACCGGCGTCGCGCGGCAGCGTCAGCCCATATTCAGCTTCCAAGTCCCGGATGTTCACCGAGCCTTCGAGCACCAGAACCGATTCATCTTCGAGCGCCGGCTCGCTCGGAGAAACGTCGAATTCGTCTTCGATGTTGCCCACCAGTT
Source organism: uncultured Acidobacteriaceae bacterium (assembly GCA_963832015.1). Taxonomy (GTDB): domain Bacteria; phylum Acidobacteriota; class Terriglobia; order Terriglobales; family Acidobacteriaceae; genus Sulfotelmatobacter. The sequence continues at coordinate 90,480 of CAWHSR010000030.1, read as the reverse complement.
GCTCGAGAATGTCCTCGACAGTGATGACGCCCGCGGTCGATCCGAATTCGTCGACGACTACCGCGAGATGGCGGCGGCGATCCTTGAACTCGGCCAACAACTCCGCGAGAACCTTGGTTTCGGGAACCACCAGCACGTCGTGCATGATCTGGCCAATCTGCATGCGCGAGATGCGAGTGGAGGTCGATTGGCCCAGATTGCTCAGGCGCAGCCGCATCCAGCGCATCAGATCCTTGTAGTAGAGCACGCCGACAATGTGCTCGGGGCCGCGTTGCGGATCGTAGATCGGGATGCGCGAGTGCTGGCCTTCGACGACACGCGCCAGAGCTTCGTCGAGCTGGAGGTCAGAAGGCAGCGAAAAAATATCGGGCCGCGCCACCATCACTTCCCGAACCGTGATGCTGTCGAGTTCAATGGCGCTGTGGATCATCTCTTCCTGAAACTCGGGAATCTGACCGAACTGGCGGCTGGCGGTGACGATGAGTTTGAGTTCGTCGGGCGAGTGAACGGCTCCGCCGCGGCGGGTGGGCTGCGCACCGAACATCCTCAGAACCAAGCCGCCGGAGCGGCGCATGAAGAACAGGACGGGGCGCGTGAGGGTGAGGAACGCTTCCATGGGCGCGGCAACGGCTAGCGCGACTTGTTCAGCGCGTTGCAGAGCCAGAGTCTTCGGCACCAGTTCGCCGAGGATCACGTGCATGTAAGTGATCAGGCTGAACGCGATGGCAATTGCAATGGTGTGGGCGTAGACGGCCGCGTGAGGAACTTCGTGAACGAACCGCATGCCCTCCACCAGGCGGGCGACCATGGGCTCGCCGATCCAGCCAAGGGTAAGGCTGACGATAGTGATGCCCAACTGAACGCCATTCACGACTTCGTCGAGGTGACCGTGGAGGCGCTGCACAATACGCGCACCGATGCGGCCCGCTGAAATGAGCTGCTGGATGCGGGTATCCCGCACGCTCACCAGGGAGAATTCGGCTGCCGCGAAGAAGGCATTGGCCGCCACCAGGAGAAGGATCAAAAAGACCCGGAGCAGCACAAAGGCGATCATTGAAACGTAATTCTAACATTTGAAACCAGTTGTAGCGTGGTGGCTCGCAGTACTTGGTGCAGGCGCGACGAGCGGGAGCCCAATGCGGGGACAGCCGGCTTCGGCTGTCCTTGGCCGGAGGCCCGAGGGTTCTCAGTCGTTGCCACACAGGCTTTAAAACCACTCGAGCTGCGCTCGACGGGCAAGCCGAGGGTGTCCCCACATTCGCGCCCCGCACGTCCTTCTCGTGCGCAGGGTCACAAAATTCCACTGCGTTATCCGCTATCCTTTTAGTGGGTCACGGGTCTAACTGGCAGGCGGCAGATGGGTTAGCGGTGACGGCGGTCTCTTTTTGAATTCAGTTAGGAAATCATAGTTTTGCAGGAACAAAAGTAAGTTGGGCCGCGTACTAGGGAGTGAGGGCAGCAGAATGGGTCCCAATCTCCACTTGGCGGTATCTACAGGAGGCGTTGTGAACGGTAACGGAAATAATAAGAAGAAGCGTCGCAAACTGATTATCTGGGGCAGCGTGGTAGCAGTTATCGTGCTACTGATCGCGGGTGGAGTGTTCGCGGCGACGCGCGGCGGAACCAAGATTGATCCATCGAAACTCGCCAAAGTGGAAAAGGGCGACCTGGCCAAGAGCGTGGTCGCGACCGGCAAGGTCACGCCCATCACGAAGGTAGAAGTGAAGTCCAAGGCCAGCGGCATTGTGAAGAAGCTCATGGTTGATTACGGCGATCGCGTCAAAAAGGGCCAACTCCTGGCCCAACTCGACAAGATCGAGATCGAGGCGCAGGTCGAGCAATCGCGCGCGGCGTTGGATGCGGCCCAGGCGAACTTGAAGAGTTCGCAGGCCGACTTCGAACGCGCCAAGGTCGACGCGGAAGGTCCGGATGTTCCGCTGTTGAAGCGCGCTTATGACCGGGCGGTTGGTATGGCAAAGGATGGCGTGGTATCCGCTTCCGCCCTCGACGATGCGCAGAAGAATTATGAGATGGCCCTGAACAAGCAGAACGTTTCGAAGGCTCAGGTCACCGTTCTCAAGGCCAAAATCGCACAGTCCCAGGCGCAAGTAGCGCAGGACCAGGCGAATCTGAAACAGCTCGAAGAGCAGCTCAGTTATACCGACATCATTTCGCCGATCGACGGCATCGTGCTCTCGCGCGATGTGCAGATGGGCGACGCTGTGAGTTCGATCCTGGTATTGGGTTCGTCGGCCACGCTCGTGATGACGCTAGGCGATACCAGCGAAGTCTATGTGAAGGGCAAAGTTGACGAGAGCGACATTGGCAAGGTGTATCTCGGACAGCGTGCCCGAATCAAAGTCGAGTCGTTCAAGGACAAGACCTTCGACGGCAAGGTGACGAAGATATCTCCGATGGGCGTGGAGAAAGATAACGTCACCACGTTTGAAGTGCGCGTATCGATTCAGAATCCGGGCGGTGAACTCAAGGCCGAGATGACCGCCAACGCGGAAATCATCCTGGAAGAACACAAGAACGTGCTGCAGATTCCCGAAGGCGCGATCCTGTACGACAAGGATAAAAAGGCCTCGGTCGAAGTTCCCAACCCGAAGGGTAAAGACGGCAAGGACAAAGTTGCCGTCAACATCGGAATCTCCAACGGCGCCAAGACCGAGGTCCTCAGCGGGCTGAAGGAAGGCGATCAGGTCGTACTGCAGTAAGACAGACGTCCAGCTTCAGGCATCCGGCTTCCGGTTCAAAGTGCTTATCCGTACACGGAAGCCGAGAGCCGAAAGCCGGATGCCGTTTTAGGGACTGTTATGACTCTCTCCGAAATCCTGCGCCAGGCGTTCGCCACATTCCGGGCTCACAAGATGCGGACCTTCCTCACGATGTTTGGAATCGTGTGGGGGATCGCGTCGGTGATCATCCTGGTGGGTCTGGGACGGGGCTTCAGCGTCGACCAGAAGAAGCACATGCAGACCTTGGGCAAGGATCTGGTCATCATGTGGGGGGGACGGACGAGCTCGCAAGTGGGTGGGCGTGCGGCCGGCAGAGAGATTCATCTCAGCGTCGATGATGCCGACTTGATTCGCGACGAATGCTACATGGTGAAGAACGTCAGCCCAGAACTGCGGCGCACCATTCCGGAAGTCAGCCAGTACAATCTGGCGAACCGCGGCGTGGTTGGCATGTGGCCGTCGTATCAAGATTTTCGTTCGCTGCAGATCTCCGAAGGTCGGCTGATTTCTGACGATGACGAGCGCGAAGGCCGCCGCGTGCTGGTTCTGGGTTCCAAGGCCTACCGGCAGCTGTTTCCCGGCCAGCCCGCCATCGGTGCAACCATGCTGGTGCAGAGCATTCCCTATCTGGTGATTGGAGTCCTGCAGGAGAAAAAGCAAAACTCGAATTACAGCGGGCCCGATAACGACTACTTGTTCGCGCCATACTCCGCGATTTCGCGCGACTTTCCGCCGCCGACCAAGCCCGGCGCAGGGATCACGCGCGGATATCTGGATGACATCGTCTTCGAAGTGGGCGATCCGGAAGAGCATGAGGCAGCGGTCTTGCAGGTGCGGAGCGCGCTGGCACGCGTCCACCACTTCGACGCCGTCGACAAAGACGCGCTGTTTGTCTGGGACACCATGGATGGCGCCAAGATGTTGGACAAGATCTTCGGTGTCGTAACCCTGTTCTTCGGCTGCGTCGCGATTGTCACGTTGTGTTTGGGCGGGATCGGCGTGATGAACATCATGCTGGTCTCGGTCACCGAGCGCACCCGCGAAATTGGCACGCGCAAGGCGATAGGCGCCACCAAGCGCGACATTTTGCGGCAATTCTTCGCTGAGTCCGCCATGTTGACGGTGGCCAGCGGCATTCTGGGGCTCTCCGTCGGAATCGGTATTTGCGCTGCGCTGGAAGCGCTTCCCTTGCCCGACTTTGTCCCGCACCCCATCGTTTCATGGATTTCGATCGTCGCTTCGATTCTGACACTTTCGTTGATTACCGTGACCGCGGGCATGTATCCGGCCCAGCGCGCCGCGGATATGACACCTGTGGAGTCACTACGCTATGAATAAACATCGCATTCTCGCTCCTTCCTCTGTGTCCGGCCGATCGCTGTTCACGACGTTTGCGATCGCGCTGGTCGTGCTGTTTGCCTCTACCGCTATTTTTGCTTCCAGTGTCCAGGGTCAATTCGAGAGAACGTTGCAGGTCAGCGGGCCGGTCAATCTTGAGGTCCTCACCCGCTCCGGCGACGTCACCGTACGCGCCGGTTCGGGCGGATCCGTCTTCATTCGCGGCAAGATCCACGTGGGCGACCACTGGCTGATGGGAGGCCGCGATGCCGACGTCCACCAGATCGAGCAGAATCCTCCGATTCGTCAGGAAGGCAACAACATTCACATCGAGTACGTGAACATGCGCAACATTTCCGTGGACTACGAAATCAGCGTGCCCGCGGATACCACGGTTCGCACTCGCAGCGGCTCGGGCGATCAGACGATTGAAGGCACGCGTGGCAACGTCGACACACAAACGGGGTCGGGGGATGTGAAGCTCGCGAACCTGAAGGGCGAACTTCAACTGCAGACCGGCTCGGGCAACATTCGCGCACGCCAAATTTCCGGAGCTGTGAAGGGTGGCACCGGCAGCGGGGATGTCGAGATTGAAGAAGTCGCCTCAGGCAACATTGACTTGCACACCGGGTCGGGGAACATCACGGCGCGTGGTGTGCAAGGTGAATTCCGCGGCGAGACGGGCAGTGGCGATGTGACCGCCGAAGGGACGCAGACCGGCTCGTGGGAGATCCATACCGGCTCAGGCAACGTGCATGTGCGCCTGCCCGGCAATGCCGCTTTTGATGCGGACATTTCTACAAGCTCAGGCACAGTCGACGTGGGCGAACCCATCGAAATGACCGTGCAGGGACGCGTGGGGGATACGCACAAGCAGATTCGCGGCAAGGTGCACGGCGGAGGTCCGCTGCTGCGCGTGCGCACCGGGTCAGGCGACATCCACGTTCAGTAGGACGGCCTGCCACCACGGAGGCACCGAGGCACGAAGTAATCTTTGGATGCTTTGTTCTTCTCTGTGACTCTGTTCCTCCGTGGTGAAAACAAAGAGCGTTAAATTCGAAGCCCATGTACATGAAAGAACTCATTTCGCAAGGCTGGCAGTCGCTGATGCGCGATCGCACGCGTTCGGCGCTGACCATGCTGGGCATTGGATGGGGCCTGGTCTCCGTCGTGCTGCTGCTGGCCTACGGGCAGGGCCTGGGCGGATGCGTTCTGCATGCCTTTCTGAACATGGGAAACAACGTCATCGTCATTTGGCCGGGCCAGACCAGCATGCAGGCTGGCGGCCAGCGGGCGGGCAAGGCGGTCAAGTACGAACTGGAGGACGTGGAAGCGATTCGCGATGAAGTTCCCATTGTGCGGGCTGTGAGCGGAGAGATCGACCGCGACTTCGGATTCAAGATCGGCACCCGCGTGGTCTCAATCCAGGTCCGCGGCGTGGACATGCCTTACGGGCAGATGCGCAAACTGGAACTCGCAGACGGGCGCTACTTTAACGAGACCGACTTCGCTGACCACCGCCGCGTCGTGATTCTGGGCTATAACGCTGCCAAGAAAGTGTTCCAGGGCGCGCCCGGGATCGGACAACACGTCGAAATCGGTGGTCTCGATTTCGAAGTGATCGGCACCATGCGCAACAAAATTCAGGACTCGATGTATCAGGGTCCAGACAACGAAAACGGATTCATTCCCTTTGCCCTGATGCGGGATCTGAAAAACGTTCGCGATCCCGACGAGATCATCATCCAGCCCACCGCACCCGAACTCAACAAGAAAGCGCTGATGGCCGTGCGGGAAGTGATCGCACGGCGGCACCACTTCGATCCGAAGGACGACAAGGCTACTCCCGAGTGGGACACGATCGAAGACCGCGCCATGATCAACGGCTTCTCGCTCGGACTGCAAGCCGTGTTGGGATTGATCGGCGCCTGCACACTGGCGGTGGGGGGCATCGGCGTGATGAACATCATGCTGGTCTCGGTCACAGAGCGCACACGCGAGATCGGCCTGCGCAAAGCGATCGGCGCGCGCCCGCGGCATATTCTGGTACAGTTTTTGCTCGAAGCGCTGGTGCTCACGTTCGTAGGCGGAGTCATCGGCATGGCGGTCGCCGAGTTTCTGACCTGGGCGATTCCGCCTATGCCTCTCTACGACGAGTTCTACAAGACCGCCGACCACGAAGGCGCGATCTTTCTGCACGCGTCGATGGGCGTAATGATCATCTCGTTCACGATTCTGTCGCTGGTGGGAATCGTCTCCGGCTTCTTCCCTGCCCTAAAGGCTTCCCGGCTGAATCCGATTGAAGCGCTGCGGTACGAGTAAATTGAAGCACTGCGGTACAAGTAAATGGACGCAGGCGACCTTCGGGCCCAACGAATCGGAATTATCGCGCTAGATTGGATTGCGATTCAGGAGCCCGCTAGCAGGCGCTCGCAGAACCGCAGCCGTGGCGCAGTTGCTTCAAAGCGGCAATCGTCTTGCTGGCATTCTCTCGGATCGCCGGATCCTTTGATTGGTCACGAAGTTCTTCCACATACTTGATCGCCACCGGAATCGTGGCGAAGCGCACGCTCTGAGTTGCCTTGATCTTCCATTCTCCTGGTTGAGTAATGCCTGTGGTTTTGCCGCGCTCGGCGGCTCCCAATTCCGGATGAGTGCGAACCATGGGAAATATCTGGCCCATCATGATGCTCCCGTCGTATGGGGCAGGCTTATAGCGCATAGCAGCGTCCAGGGTGCCGTAGAAGTCGTTCCACTTGGTCTCGACTTGTGCCTCATCTCCGCGCATCCAGTCCTCTCCGACCGAGCCCCCGGTGGATACGATCTGAATCGCACCATTTCGAGGATATGGATCCGATCGGTCGAAGAGTCGCGCAGCCTGTTTCCATCCCTCGGGCGTCAGAAGCGCGCCGTTGGCAATGAGTTTTTCGTATCGCCTGATCACCACCTCAGTGGATTTTGGATGTGCATCAGGAGCTTGGGCAACAGCTTGAATCAGGCCGAGACAGAGGGTCAAACCTATCGTGCGCACCTGCATAACGATGCGGACGAAATTCTGGTGTGGCAAGCGGACCATGACAACAACAGCATAGACGTCTGCGCATGAATACACACGTTACCCATGTTCGGCCATTGCACGGGCAATGCTTCCCATTACCTCCGTGCCTTGACGCGCAAATTCCCGTCCAATTACCCTCGCTGTACCTAGAATTTTGTCTTCCAGCGAGGGAATGTTGGCACATCGTCCGATCATCACACTAACCACCGATTTTGGAACTAACGATCATTTTGTGGGCGCGATGAAGGGGGTCATTCTCGACATCGTGCCAGAAGCCGCCATCGTCGATATTTCTCATGCCGTGCAGGCTTTCGATGTGCTCGATGGCGCGCTGGCGATCTCGCAGTCGTATTCCTACTTTCCCAACGGGACGGTTCACGTGGTGGTCGTGGACCCGGGCGTGGGTACCACGCGGCGTCCGATTCTGGCTTCGAGCGACGGTTACCACTTCGTCGCACCTGATAACGGCGTGCTTTCGATGGTCTATGCGAAGGAAGAGCGCATCCACGTGCGGCACATCAGCTCTGACCACTACTTCCGCATGCCCGTGAGCAATACGTTTCACGCGCGCGACGTCTTTGCCCCGGTGGCGGCCTATCTGGCCAAGCAAGTCGATTCGCACAAGTTCGGAGACGAGATCGAAGATTACGTGCGCTTCGCCGCCCCTCGGCCCAAAGCCACGGGCGAGGGCCGCATGCGCGCCGTGGTGCTGAAAGTCGACCGCTTCGGCAACCTGATTACCAATGTGTCGACACAAGATGCTCCCGCACTGTTCGCACCTTCCGCGACATTCAAAGTCGTGGTGGGAAGCCGTGAGATCACGGACATCCGCAAGGCGTACGCGGAGGGAGCGCCGGGAGAGGTCTTCGGCATCATTGGAAGCATGGGCTATCTCGAGATTGTGGCCAACCGCGCAGCCGCCGCACAGATCACGGGCGCTGGCAAGGGCAGTGAAGTCAGCATCTTTTTTGGCGAAGCGGCTGCAGCAGGCAAAGGCGCTTGAGCTTTCTCGATCGAGCTTAACGAAAGAAGGCCACTCCACATGCCGCATCCAGCATGACGGCCAGCGCCAGCGCGATCACGACACCCTGAGCATAGCTCGATCTCCGCACACGTCGCAGGGCGATAATCCCCGACCCCACCAGGCCCGCAGCGTTAAATGCCGGAAACAGCCATGCATGGTTCACCCGAAACGCAAGTCCCAACCAAATTGATAAGAGGAGAGATCCAAAGGCGATTAGGAGACCGAGGACAAATCCCACTAGCACTTGGAGAGTCGCTCCGGGTTTGTGATCGATGGTCTCAAACATCGAGGGTTGCGAGCGTGCGGGTGGTTGAAATCAATGGCTGGCTGAATTACGAACTCTTCGGCTTGGGGTGAGCCCAGCGCTCCATCTCGCCCGTCCACTTGAGAAATCGCCACAGGTCTCGGCGCTCGCGCCACATGAATTCCCAGAATTCCAGGAAGCCGATCTGCGTCATTTTTACGCCGGTATAGGTCTCGATGCGCCACAGCAGATAAGGACTTCGCCACGGCGCCAGGCGATGGCCCTTGGTAGCATTCCATAGAAAACGGACTTTGTAGCGCATGCAGCCATCATACCTGCAAGATCAAAATGGACACGGAGGGAGAGAAAACCATGAACCATGAAGGGCACGAAGGAGTACCAAAGGTTTTCATTGCATGGGTTCCCATCGTGATCGGCCCCTCGTGGTAAAGATCTTGAGCCGAGAAGTGCGATCGCAGCAGCGTGTTAGAATCCAGAATCTGCCTGGAATTTTTTCCGCATGCCTGACGCCAACGCCCGCCAGAAGGCCGAAGATCACTACTACGCCGCGCTCGATCTGATGGCCGACGGGCATCTGGAACAGGCCGTCGCTGCCTATCAGGAGTCGCTCACTGCCGATCCGACGTTTACCGAAGCCATGCACGGCCTGGCGCGCGTCCTGCAGGATTTGCAGCGTTACGACGATGCCATCGCCGTCGCGCAGCGACTCGCAGAAATCGATCCCGACGACGTGCTGGCCCATACTAGCCTGTCGGTTCTGTATCAGAAGAAAGGGATGATTCCCGAGGCCGAGGCGGAAGGCGCCAAGGCGCGAGTGCTGGGGTGGAAGCAGCAATTGAAGAAAAGCTAGCTTCGAGGCGTGATCTGCGAGTTACGAGCAAATGATCGGGTTGGTGCAAGATTGGCTCGGAGTTCAGAGCTACAATCCGTACTTCTTCATCAAATGCCGGAATGAGCGATATGAAATGCCGAGCACATCGGCGGCTTTGGTCTGCACGCCACCACTCTGGTTGAGCGCGGTCTGCAGCAGCGAGCGCTCGATGCCCGCCACATAGCTTTCCATGCCAATGCCTTCGGGAAGAGTCACGGCTGAACCAACATCCGGAAGAGTTCCGCCATCGCCCGAAGCCGCGGCGGCGCGCGCTTTCGGGCGCTCGGCCGGAAGCTCGACGTGCAATTCTTCGGTGGTTTCCAGGGCCACAGCACGCTCGACAGTATTCTCCAACTGGCGGACGTTGCCCGGCCATTCGTAGCCGCAGAGGGAATCGAGCGACGGCGTATTCACGCGCAGGATGCTGCGTCCAGCGGCGCTGGCATACTTCTTCAGAAAATGATTGGCCAGAAGCGGGATGTCCTCGCGACGCTCGCGCAGGGGTGGTACGCGGATCGGGATGACGTTGAGCCGGTAGTAAAGATCTTCGCGAAATACATTTTCGGCGACGGCTTTGTCGAGGTCGCGGTTGGTGGCGGCGATGACGCGCACGTCGATGGAAATCTCCGTGGCGCTGCCCACGGGACGGACGGTGCGCTCCTGCAGAACCCGCAGTAACTTCACCTGCATGGCCAGCGTCATCTCGCTGATTTCGTCGAGGAAGATCGTGCCTCCGTCAGCAACTTCGAATAATCCGCGCTTGTTCTGGTTCGCACCCGTGAAGGCACCTTTGAGGTAGCCGAAGAGTTCGCTCTCGAGCAGGGTCTCGGGAAACGCTCCGCAATTGACCGAGACAAAGGCGTCGGTGGCACGCGGCGAGCAGACGTGCACGGCGCGGGCCACGAGTTCCTTACCGGTGCCACTCTCCCCGTGGATCAGAACCGTGCTGGCCGTGGAGGCGACGGTGCGCACCGTTTGTTTCAGCTTCTCCATGGCTCCGCTGGAACCGATGATGTTGTCGAGCGAGTTGCGGGTGGCGGCATCGCGGCGCAGCGCGAAGTTCTGCTTGCTCAGGTTGAGTTTCTCGACCGCGCGGTTGATCGCGAGCTTGATTTCGTCAACCAGCCCGGGGCTTTTGCGAATGTAATCGGTGGCGCCTCCCGCTTTCACCGCCTGCACAGCTGCTTCGTAGTCGTCAACTGCTGTAATTAGAATGACGGCCGAGTCAGGCGAAACCCGGTGTGCATGGCGCAGTACTTCGATGCCATCGATATTCGGCATCTTGATGTCGGTGATGATGACGTCGTAGAGCGCGCCGTCGATCTTGTTTTTCGCCAGTTGGCCCGCCTGCACGGTCTCGACGCGGTGTCCCTCACGGCGCAGCGAGATATCGAGCATTTCGCAGATGGAGCGTTCGTCGTCGCAGACCAGAATATTAGCCACGCAAACCTCCTCCGGCAGCAGCCGCGGCTGGCCGTGCCGCGCCCAGCGCCCGGGATTGCTCCGCCTGGCGAGCAGCATTCTCTCCACTGGAGGCTGCACGCTCGGCATCGAGACGGCGCAATCGCAGAACCAACGTGGTTCCTTGCCCCGGCTTGGATCGCGCCCACACCTTGCCTTCGTGCGCCTGCACAATCTGGTAAACGATAGCCAGCCCGAGCCCGGTGCCGCCCTCGAAATTAGACTGGAACGGCTCGAAGATTTTTTCGATCTGCTGCGGCGTCATGCCCGTGCCCGTGTCAATGAATGAGACTTGCCAGTCGTCGCCCAAAGACTCGACCGCGGCGGTAAGCGTTCCGCCATTTTTCATGGCGCGAACCGCATTCTCACAGAGGTTCCAGAACACCTGCTTGAGCTTGTCGCCGTCGGCAATGGCCCAGGCCTGATGCACCGTGAATCGGCGTTCAATCTTGATCCCGGTTTTTTCCGCCGTCATGCGGTGATCCATGAGCGTCAACGTGTCTTCCACGGACTGAATCAGGTCGACGCGATCGAAGTGATATTGCTTGGTGCGCGAGTAGGCCAGGAAGTCGGTGATGATGCTGTTCAGCCGCTGCGACTCGCGGGTCACGATGTCGAGGAGGCGACGGTGATCCTCGTTCATCTCGGGTACACCGGACAGCATACTGACCGAGCCGGCAATCGAGGTCAGCGGGTTGCGGATTTCATGTGCGATGGCCGCAGCCAGACGGCCGACAGCGGCCAGCTTGTCTTGCATCCGGACTTCGCGTTCCAGGCGGCGAATCTCCGTGAGGTCGTCGAGAACGTAGACGTAACCCAGATCTCCGCGCTCCGGCACGGTCAGGGCCGCCACTCGCACTCGAAGCGTCTTGCGGAATTTCGTGGGTGGCTCAAAGCGGACTTCTCCGTGCGCCTGCGGCGATTCCACCGTGGGTAAGGGATCCAGAAACAGCTGATGGACCGGCGCTCCCAGCAGTTCTGCCGGACTACGCTCCAGGAGCCTTTGAGCCGCGGCGTTGACCAGCGTGATGCGCCCGTCGAGTCCGGTGGTGATCAGGCCGCTGCTGATGGAATGGATGATGTTCTCGTGCAGCGCTTGCAGGCTTTCCAGCGCGCCGCTGGTGTCCTTCAGTTGCACGCCCACTTGCCGCAGCTTCGAGGTGAGCAGTCCGGCCAGATACGCGACCGCCAGGAAGGCAAAGAGATTGACGAAGATGATGGCCTGCAGCGCCTTCGTGCCCGGATGCGTGGTGCAGTAGGAAGGAACCACGGCATAGTAGTTCAATTCCAGCACGGTTCCGTACAGAATGAAGGCCAGAGCAGCGACCAGCTGCGCCCACACACGCGGCAACAGCACGCTGGCCACGATGATCACCAGGGGATAGAGGAAGTTCAGGGAACTGTCCCACCCGCCGGTTTCGTGGACTACGAGGCTGACCATGATCAGATCGGTCAGGACCTGCAGCGAGGCCTGCAGACGGTGCTCCTCCCAGAACGAGAGCAGCAGGACGTAGAACAACGAGAGGCTGTACCACAACAGAATGGTCGTGATGAAGAGCCGCATGGGCACCGGGCCCGGGCTGAACTGGGCGACCGCCAGTTCAATGGCCAGCAGGAGGGTCAGAATGAAAATGCGGACCCGGACCAGCCATATTAGCCAATTGCGCTCATCAAACGTCGATTGCATTATGAAGACCGAAGGTTTCAAAGCCTCAAGGTTTCAGGGTCTCAAGGTTTCAAAGTGTCACACGTCACACCTTGGAACCTTGAAACCCTTTCACCTTGAAACCTGCTTCTAGCCAGCCAACTTGGCGATCATGGCGAACAGCGGCATGTAGAGCGAAATGACGATGCCGCCGACGCTTACGCCCAGGATGGCAATAATGACTGGTTCCAACATGGCCAGCATGTCCTTGGTGGCCGCGTCGACTTCTTCTTCGTAGAAGTCGGCAATTTTCTGCAGCATGGAGTCCATGGCGCCGGTGGCTTCGCCAACGCCGATCATCTGCGTCACCATGTTGGGAAATACGCCGCACTCACGCAAGGGATCGACGATGGTGCGCCCTTCTTCGATGGCCTTCCGCACCTTCATCAGCGCCTCTTCCAGCACGGCGTTGCCTGAGGTCCTGGCCGTAATGCCCAAGCCTTCCAGAATCGGAACACCTGAAGTAATCAGCGTGCCCAACGTACGCGTGAAACGGCCGACTGCAATCTTGCGCAAGAGTGTTCCAATGACGGGCAGGAAGAGCAACCCTTTGTCGAAGTAGTAGCGGCCGCGGGGATGCTTGCGAATCTGCTTGACCCCGTAAAAGAGGCCGAAGACGCCCGCCAGGAACATCCACCAGAAAGTGTTGATGAACGCGCTCAGTCCCATGACGATGCGCGTGGGAAGGGGCAGGGAAACGCCCAGTCCGGCGAACAGGTTGGCAAAAATCGGCACGACCCACTTGAGTAGTGCACCGACGATCAAACCCGCCATGCCGACGACGGCGACCGGGTAAATCAACGCCGACTTCACCGCGGACTTCAAACGCACAGCCTTTTCGACGTAGGTCGCAAGGCGTTGCAGAATGATGTCGAGAATACCGCCAGTTTCACCGGCTTCGATCATATTGGTCGTGAGGTCATCGAAAACCACCGGATACTGGCGCATGGCGTTCGCCAGCGTGGCGCCGCCTTCGACCGTGGTCCGGACGCCGGTGAGGACTTTCTGGAAGGCCTGGTTTTCCTGGTTGGCCGCCAGGATTTCCAGACACTGCACCAGCGGCAAACCGGCATCGATCATGACCGAAAACTGGCGAAAGAAGATCGCGATGTCCTTGGTCTTGACCTTGCCCGAGCCGAACGTGGGCATGGAGAATTCTTTGCCTTTTTCGCGAATCGCGCCGGGTGTGATGCGCTCGCGGCGCAGCGCCTGCGCCAACGACGCCTTGTTGGCCGCCATTCGCTCACCGGAGATCTTCTGTCCGGATGCGTCCTTGCCTGAAAATGTAAAGACTGGCATGTTTTAGCTTCTCCTCACTGGGATACCGGTTGCGTATTACGGTTTCGTTTCAAAATGTTTGCGCTCCGAGCTAGTGCTTGGACGGAGCTGCTCCTCGCGCCAAAGTGGTTCCCGCCGTGGTCGGACGGTTCGTCAAGCTGGCGCCGCGGTTGATCATTTCCTGCAATTCGTCCACGTTGCTGGAACGCGCCATAGCCGTCTCAATGGTGATCTGTTTCTGGAAATAGGCCGTGGCCAGCGACTGGTTAAATGTCTGCATTCCGAATTTTTCCTGGCCGGACTGCATGGACGAGTAAATCTGGTGAATCTTGTCTTCGCGAATCAGGTTGCGCACGGCGGCGTTGGGCACCAGAATCTCCATGATCATGGCGCGGCCCTTGCCGTCGATGCGGGGCAGCAGGCTTTGGCACATGATGCCTTCCAGAACCAGCGACAGCTGTGCGCGAATCTGCGGCTGCTGGTGGGCCGGGAAGACGTCGATGATACGGTTGATGGTCGAAGTCGCCGAGTTAGTGTGCAGCGTACCAAAGGTCAAGTGGCCGGTTTCTGCGATACGCAGCGCCGACTCGATGGTCTCCAGATCGCGCATTTCGCCGATCAGCACGACGTCGGGATCTTCACGAAGGGCGGCGCGCAAGGCGTCGGTGAAGCTCTTGGTGTCGGCGTGCAGTTCGCGCTGATTGACCAGGCAGTTCTTGTTCATGTGCACGAACTCGATCGGATCTTCGATCGTCAGAATGTGATCGTGACGCTCGCTGTTGATCTTGTCGATCATGGCGGCAAGCGTGGTGGATTTCCCCGATCCGGTCGGACCCGTAACCAGCACAAGTCCGCGCGGCTTGTCGCACATCTTGCTGACGACGGGCGCCAGACCGAGCTGGTTGAAAGATTTGATCTCGAAAGGAATCAAACGGAAGACTGCGGCAGTGGCGCCGCGCTGGTTGAAGACGTTCGCGCGGAAGCGAGCCAATCCCTTTAAACCGAATGAAAAGTCCAGTTCGAGGCTTTCTTCAAAGCGGTGCTTCTGGGAATCGGTCATCACGCTGTAGGCCAGCTGTTTGGTCTCGGCAGGCGTCATCTGCGGCAGATCGAGCGGGACCAGGTGGCCGTGCACACGAATCTGGGGCGGCGAGTTGGTGGTGATGTGCAAGTCGCTGCCGTTCATCTCCAGCATTCTCTTGAGCAGATCGCTTAACGACAAACCCATAGGAAATTCCTTCCCTTTCGCTTGCTAAATCCGAATCAATGAATCGTTTCGCGCGCCACTTCCTCGAGCGTGGTCATACCCGCCATCACCTTGATCAGTCCGCTACGCCGCAGAGTGATCATGCCGCGCTCGATGGCTTTCTTCTTGAGTTCCAGTGCCGAGGCGCCGACAAGAACCAGTTCGCGGATCTCGTCGTCGACCTCCATGACTTCGTACAGACCGCAGCGGCCTTTGTATCCGGTGTTGTTGCAGACTCCGCAACCCTTGCCCTTTTGAATTTTCACCGTCTTCGATTCCTCGGGAGTGAACCCTGCTTCCACCAAGGTCTGTGGCGGAACTTCGATGGGCTCGATACAGTCCTTGCAAATACGCCGGACGAGGCGCTGTGCGCAGATGAGGTGGACTGACGTCGCCACTAGGAACGGTTCAATACCCATGTTCATCAAGCGGGTAATCGTTTCCGGAGCGCCGTTGGTGTGCAGCGTGGAAAGAACAAGGTGGCCCGTCAGAGCGGCCTTAATAGCGATTTCCGCCGTTTCAAAGTCTCGGATTTCGCCGACGAGAATGATGTTGGGATCTTGTCGCAAGAAGGAGCGCAGAGCAGCGGCAAAGTTCAATCCGATCTGCTCTTTCATCTGTACCTGATTGACGCCGCCCAACTGGAATTCGACCGGATCTTCGGCCGTCATAATGTTGGTGTCCGGCTGGTTCAGACGCGAAATTGCGGAGTACAGCGTATTGGTCTTGCCCGATCCCGTCGGCCCCGTCACCAGCACCATGCCGTACGGCTTCAAAATAGCTTTCTCGAATTTCACCAGCGACTCGGCCTCGAAGCCGAGCTTGGTCATGTCGAGACGCAGGTTTTCTTTGTCGAGCAACCGGAGCACAATCTTCTCGCCCCACAGGGTAGGTAGCGTGCTGACACGGAAATCGAGCTGCTTCTTGCGGCCGCCGACGTTCATCTTCAGCATGATGCGGCCGTCCTGCGGCAAACGCTTTTCGCTGATGTCGAGCTTCGACATGATCTTCAGGCGGGACGTGATCGCGTCCTTCAGCTTCAGCGGCGGAGACATGATCGACTGCAACACGCCGTCAATACGGAAGCGGACGCGGAATTCCTTTTCGTAAGGCTCAATGTGAATGTCGCTGGCTCCGCGCTTCACTGCGTCACCCAGGACAACGTTGACCAGTTTGACGACAGGAGCTTCATCGGCCGCTTTTTCCAGCTCGGCCAGCTCCATCTGCTGCTCTTCCGATTGGAGTTCGACGTCGCTGTCGCCCATTTCCGACATCGACTCCATGACCGTTTTGAGATCTTCTTGATTGGTGGAACCGTAGGCCTTTTCGATCCCCGCGAGAATGGAGCTCTCTGAAGCAACGACCGGCTCGATGTTGAAGCCGGTCATGAACTTGATGTCGTCCATCGCGAACACGTTCGTGGGATCGACCATAGCAATGGTAAGCGACGCACCCACGCGGCTCAGCGGAAGAATCTGGTAACGCTTGGCGGTCTCGAACGGAATCAGCTTGACGACCGCGGGATCAATTTCAAAATACGAAAGATTGATGGCGGGAACGCCGTACTGGCGCGAAAGGAAATTGGTGACGTCCTCATCGGTGAGGAAGCCGAGCTTCACCAGCGCAGAGCCCAGGCGACAGCTCTGTTCCTTCTGCGTCTTATTCGCTTGTTCCAACTGCTCTGGGGTAATGATCTTCTCTTTGACGAGAAGGTCACCCAGCCGTTGAGACATAAGCAGATCTCCTATCCACGTAGGTGGAACGACGCCACGCACTCGTGCGGGCATAGCGCAAAAGGCCGCCCATCATTGGGAGAGACGCAGCTCATTCGCGTTGACACAAATTGTCAACCCAAGCGGATTACCGCACCACTTACTTTGGTACTTGAACCACCACGGAGAAATTCAGTGGAGTGACGAGATTTGCGCTGAACTCCGCGCCAAATGCACTTTTCTTCGCGCATGGCGGAAAATTTGTCAGCTCAGGTACATGCACTTCAGTAAGCCTTTGCGCCGCCTTCGCTGGCTGCAGAACCACCGGAAAGCCAAGCTCAAGTAAACTCGAGGCTAAGGAACTCCCAATTTGTCGTCCGGACTAAGAAACAAAAAGAAGGACGTGCGTCAGTACTATCGCGCCCTATATCTTGCCTGGGGGGCGCAGCACTGGTGGCCGGCCGAAACACGCTTCGAGGTAATTGTCGGCGCCTACCTGACGCAGAACACCGCATGGACTAACGTGGAACTTGCGCTCGCGAACCTACGCACAGCGAATGTATTGAGCGTCGAAGGCATTCGCGGAGTATCGCTGGCGGAACTTGAGCGCCTGATTCGCCCTTCCGGCTACTTCCGCCAGAAAGCGAACCGCCTCAAAACGTTTGTTGCGTTCCTCGATAAGACATACGGCGGCTCGCTGGATCAATTGTTTGCCCGACCGACCAATCAGCTTCGGGAGGAACTGCTTGGACTAAAGGGCGTGGGTCCCGAGACTGCAGACTCGATTCTTCTCTACGCGGGCAATCATCCGGTCTTCGTTGTGGATGCCTACACACGGCGCATCCTGGATCGGCACCGGATTCTGCCCGCAAAGACGGATTACGAGGAAATTCGGGGACTGTTCGAGCAGGCTCTGGCGCCAGTGGCTGATAAGCACCCCGCGAACGTCGCGGCGCAGCTTGAGTCGGCCATTCTCGGCGCTGCACATCCGCCCTCAGCCATGAGCATGGCGGCTCGTACACCGCTAACTCAGGTCTATAACGAGATGCACGGGCTCATCGTGGGAGTGGGAAAGAACCATTGCAGAAAAACAAAAGCTGCTTGCGAAGAATGTCCGCTGCGGCCATACCTACCGACACCGTAAAAGAACACGATGCGGTCGAGGGCCGGTCGATAGGACGTACACTTTCGACTGCTTTATCGGGATCCTTGGGAAGCCTACAATTGCGCATCCCCCAAGGAGAGAAATCATGAAGATTCTCGGCATCGAGGGAATGTCGCCTGATCAGGTGCAATTTGAGATTCAGCGGGGCGCAAAATTGGTGTGCTACCAATACTGCATCTCGATTTTGGTGATGAGCTTCCGCCGGTCCTCAGACGCTTATTTTGTTCGTGCAGGGGAAAGTAGGGTTTCAAAAGGCCTGCCCTGGATCCTACTTAGCTTGGTTGCGGGCTGGTGGGGAATTCCGTGGGGACCGATTTTCACCATCCAATCGCTGGTTACGAATTTCCAGGGTGGGAAAGATCTGACCGCTGAGTTCAGCACTCGCCTATCGCGGCCCACCGCAACGCAGGCTGTGGTAGCCAAGGCTTGAATCGGCGATGATCCCCTTCCTCCACATTCGCCTTGTTCAATGTCTGCTGGCCATGGCGGTTTTGTGGATCGCGAATCCGCAGACGCTTCGCGAAGCGGCGCTTACCCGAAACATCCTCGTGGGCACCGCAGTTCGTCCCTCTCTGTTTTCCGAAGCCGCATACTCGGCAACGCTGGGGCGTGAATTCAACATGGTGCAGGCCGAAGATGTGATGAAGTGGTGGACCGTGAGGCACACGGCTGGCGCGTTCGACTTTCGTGAAGGCGATCAAGTCGTACAGTTCGCGTTGGCCCACCGCATGAAAGTTCGCGGACACTGCCTGGTCTGGGATCACAACAATCCGGACTGGTTGGCGCAGGGACATTTCACTCCAGCTCAGCTATCCCAACTGCTGCAAGAGCCCATCGCGACAGTCATGAAGCACTACGCCAGCCAGGTTTTTGCCATGGGATGTGGTGAACGAGGCCTTGGATGAGAACGGGCACGTGAAGAATCCTCCTTGGTACAACCAGCCCGGCATTGGAATGTCCGACAAGGGCACCGCTTATATCGAGCAGGCTTTCCGTTGGGCGCATGAGGCGGATCCGCAGGCGCTGCTCTTCTACAACGAGGTGGAGGGCGAAGGGATGAATCGCAAGTCCGACGCGATCTATGCGATGGTGAAGGATTTCAAACATCGCGGCGTCCCCATCGACGGAGTTGGCCTGCAGATGCACGTTTCGCAGCCTAACCTCGACACCTCAGTCATCGCCGCCAATATCGCACGGCTCACGGCTTTAGGTCTGCAGGTTCACATCACGGAACTCGATGTATCTCTGCCACTGGACTCGAGTAGCCAGCCGCAAGCAGGCGACCTTCTTCGCCAAGCCGAGATCTATCGCGGCATCGTGCGGACATGCCTGCAGAATCCGGGCTGCACTGCCATCCAAACCTGGGGATTCACTGACAAATACTCCTGGATCGGCTCCCACTCTCACGGCACGCGCGGTGCCGCGCTGCCCTTCGACCGCACCTACAAGCCTAAACCTGCCTACGACGCCATCCTGGAGGAGATTTCTCGTAAGCCCTGATCGCTGATCGTGTGGGACCGGGTCTTCGACCCGGTCGTGGCCCGAAGGGCCGCCAGCTTTGCGACTGCCAGATCGATTCCTTCCAGCATTAATCCCGGTCGGAGACCCGGTCCCACCCCCACATCCATGCACCGTACCTTTCAGCATGTGCATCTATAATGACTTGCAGATCCTGGCAACACCGAGCCAGGATACGAAATACGCGTGGCGCAACCGGCCTCAATCCCGCCGCAGAAGACTTCGCACCGCAAGCAGGTAATCATCCTGCTGGCGATTTCTGTCTTTGTATTGCTGGCTATTCTGGTTTCGCAAACGGCGTTTGATCTGACTTTCCTGCGTCCCGGAAACAATCAGGACATCGTAGTCTTCGCCGCTCTCTCGGCACTGATCTTCCTGCTGTTCGTCGCTCTGACCTTCGTTCTGCTGCGTAATCTGCTCAAACTCTTTGCCGAGCGCCGTCTCGGAGTGCTGGGCTCGAAGTTTCGAACACGCATGGTCGCTGGCGCGCTTCTGCTGTCGTCGCTGCCGGTGATGGTCATGTACTGGTTTGCATACGGGTTGATGAACCGCTCGATCGACAAGTGGTTCTCAACGCCGGTCGAAGAAGTGAGGGCCGACACGCACGCCATGGCCACGCTGCTTGCCAGTTATGCCATGCAGAATGCTCGGGCCGAAGCGTCTGCGATTGCGACATCTCCGGAACTCGAGCATGGCTTCTCGAACCACGGCTTCTCGGGGGTGGTGAGCGAGTTTCAGCGTCACGAACCGACGCTGCAGGGCGGATTTGCCCTCGCGGTCTTGGATGACAATGAAGAAGCCAGCTTCAATGCGCCTGCGCCTTGGGGAGTCCTAAAGCCGAAGCTTCCGCTAGCCGAGGCAGCCCTGGCACATCCCGCTCAATTCACTTGGCTGCAAACGGACTATACCTTGGGCAGCGCTCCCGTGGCTGGCGGAGGCCTCATTCTGGTGGCGATTCCCCTTCCCCGCGAGTTTGGACAAACGGTTCACCAGGTTGAGGCGAGCCAGCAGCGCTACTACGATCTGGCCCGCGAGCGGAAACTCGTCCGCCGAACCTACATGGGACTCCTGCTGCTGCTCACGATGATTGTGCTCTTCGTGACCACTTGGCTGGCGTTGTTCCTTTCGAAGATCGTGACGCGTCCCCTGTCGGCTTTGGCCGAAGCCACGCAGGAAATTGCGCGCGGACGTCTCGACTATCGCGTGCCCGTCAGCTTCGCCGACGAAATTGGCGACCTCGTGCGCTCCTTCAACCGCATGGCGGAAGATTTAGAAAGCAGCCGCCGGCAGATTGATGCTTCCAGCCGCGAACTGAGTGCAGCTAACGCGGAACTCGACCAGCGCCGGCGCCAGATGGAAACCATCCTCGAAAGTATTCCCACGGGCGTGCTCTCCCTCGATGCTGACCGGCACGTTACGCACGTCAACCAGGCATTGCTCCGCATGTTTCATCCTGACGCCGGACACGAGAGCGCGACTCAGATTCTTCGTGGCGCTTCTCTGACCGATGTCTTCCCCGCCGAGGTGCTGGAGGATTTCGAGCCGCTGCTCCGGCGCGCCGACCGCATGGGCATGACCACCAGCCAGATGGAAATGCAGTTGCCCCGGGTCTCGTTGAACGTGGCCGTCACTGTGGCTCCGTTGAAACATCAGGACGAGCGCTCTGGGTACGTCGTCGTGTTCGAAGATCTCTCCGACTTGCTGAAAGCGCAAAAACAGGCTGCGTGGCGGGAAGTGGCGCGGCGGGTCGCGCACGAGATCAAGAATCCGCTCACGCCCATTGCACTTTCGGCGGAGCGCATCCAACGGCATCTGGACCGGGCCACGCCGGATGATCCCGCATCACTCGGCGTGCTGCGCTCCTGCGCGGAAACGATTGCCGGCGCCGCGGAAACAGTTCGCCGCCTGGTGGACGAGTTCTCTACGCTCGCGCGCTTCCCCGTGGCTAAGCCCCAGCCCGCCGACATTAACGAGGTCATTGAGAATGCCCTCTCCATGTTCAACGGAAGGCTCAATGGAATCGGCGTGCATACGACCCTGGCCTCCGATCTTCCCAAGGTGATGGCTGACAGCGAGGCCATCAAACGCGCCGTTGCTAATCTCGTGGACAATGCTGCCGAGGCCTCGCAGGATTCCATCGTGAAGGAGATTGAAATCTCAACCGCATTAGTGGCGAGCCGCGATGCCGTCGAGATTATTGTTGCCGACACGGGCCACGGCGTGACCCGCGAACTCAAAGAAAAACTCTTTCTGCCGTATTTCTCCACTAAGAAACGCGGCACCGGGCTGGGTCTGGCCATCGTGAGCCGCATTGTGGAAGATCACCATGGCTCCATTCGGGTAGAGGAGAATCGTCCTGTGGGCACGCGTTTTATCGTTGAGCTTCCGGTGGTCTTCGAATCGGTACCAGCTGCGGCCGCTATCCACCATGCATAACATCCTCATCGTGGACGACGAAGCCGGGATTCGCGATACTCTAGCCGGCATTCTGGCAGACGAAGGGTACTCCACCTCCTCCGTGGAAAGTGGCGAGGCTTGCCTCGACCTGCTCCGCAAGACCGCATTTGACGTGGTGCTACTCGATATCTGGCTACCCGGTGTCGATGGCCTCGAAACCCTGGAGAGAATTCGCGAGCTTGACAGCCCTCCCGAAGCCATCATGATCTCCGGCCATGGCACCATCGAGACCGCCGTGCGTGCGACGAAGTTGGGCGCATTCGATTTCCTGGAAAAGCCACTTTCGATCGAAAAGACCCTGATCCTGGTCAAGAACGCCATCGAATCCAAAAAGCTGCATCGGGAGAACGTGGACCTGAAGAAGCAGCTTCAGGTGAAGAGCACCATCGTGGGCGACAGCATTCCGATGAAAGCTCTGCGCCAGCAGATTGGGTTGATGGCTCCCACCAACGGCAGAGTTCTGATCTATGGTGAATCAGGAACGGGAAAAGAACTTGTAGCCCACGCCATCCATGCCCAGAGCCTGCGCAAGGATGAGACGTTCGTCGAGGTCAATTGCGCGGCGATTCCCGAAGACTTGATCGAAAGCGAGCTGTTTGGGCACTACAAAGGATCGTTTCCCGGCGCGGCCGCTGACAAGGAAGGCAAGTTTCAGAGGGCCCACGGAGGAACGCTCTTCCTCGATGAAGTGGGCGACATGAGCCTGAAGACGCAGTCGAAAGTGCTACGCACGCTCGAGGAACAGCGCTTCACTCCCGTGGGCAGCGACGAGACGATCACCGTTGACGTACGCGTGATCGCCTCGACGAACAAAGATCTGGAAGAAGAGATCTCGCGCGGCAACTTCCGAGAGGACCTCTTTTACCGGTTGAATGTGATTCCCTTCTTCGTCCCACCGTTGCGCGAACGCAAAGAAGATATCCCGCTGTTCACGCGACACTTTCTGAAGGAACTGGCAGCTACCTATGGACGCCGGCCGCGGGAAATCACCGACGACGCGATTGAAATCTTGATGCGTTACTCATGGCCGGGCAACGTGCGCGAATTGCGCAACGTGATCGAGCGGATCGTAATCATGAACCCCACGACCACGCGCTTCGACAACAAACATCTACCGCCGCTGGTCTACCGCGAAGGCAGCCGGCGCGCGCCCAAGAGTGAATTCTCCACGCTGCATCAGGCCCGCGACGCCTACGAGCGCGACTATATCCTTAAGACGCTTGACCAGAACCACGGCAACGTGAGCCGCACCGCTGAAATGCTGGGACTGGAGCGCAGCCACCTTTATCGAAAGATGAAAGCCTTGGGGATCGCTGCGAAAGAGTAGCTCACCGTTCGCTCTGTCGGTTTCGCTCTATGTCCCACTATTTTCAATCGAAATACCGCTGGGCATCATCCAATGAAACATGCGCCTACGTCGAGGCATGATCGGTTTCATTGCCGTCATTCAGTCCATTCTTTTTCTGACTCATCTTCTTCTGTATGAGACTTGGACTTTTTCGTCCTCACCCGGCGGATCGCCGGGACGACTGTCGATCAAGCTGGCTCTGGGCCTAATGTCGGTGAGCTTTGTGGGCGCTTCACTGCTTGCCTTTCGCTATACCAATTCCGCCGTTCGAGCCTTCTACAGAGTAGCTGCGATCTGGACCGGCCTGGTCAGCTTCCTCTTCTTCGCAGCTCTGTCTGCATGGATCGTTTTCGGAGTGGCGACGATCGCTGGACTGAGCGTCGATTTTCACAGGATGGTGGAGTGGCTCTTCGGGGCTGCTGTAGTAGCCGGACTCTGCGGCGTTTTCAACGCCAGTTGGACACGAATCACACGGACCACGGTCCGACTCGCGAACCTGCCTCCCGCATGGCGCGGACGAACAGCGGCGCTCATCAGCGACGTTCACCTGGGGCACGTGCGAAACGGCAACTTTCTGCGCCGCCTGGTGGGCAAGGTTCTACGCGAAAAGCCAGACGCCATCTTTATTGCCGGTGACCTCTATGACGGCACTGCCATCGACGCAAAACGCGCGGCGCAGCCGTTAAGCGATTTAAAAGCGCCCCACGGCGTGTACTTTGTCGCAGGCAATCACGAACAATTTGGAGACGACAGCAAATATCTGCACGCAGTTGCGGCCGCCGGAGTTCGCGTTCTCAGCAACGAGAAGGTGGAGGTGGACGGCTTGCAGATTATTGGCGTGCCCTACAATCATGCCACTCGCGAGGAGCACCTTGCGTCCGCCCTGCGCAATGTGCGGGTGGACCGCGACCGCGCCAGCATTCTCTTGATACACGCACCCGACCATCCAGCCACCGCGGAAGCCGCGGGTGTTTCATTGCAGCTATCCGGGCACACGCACCTCGGTCAGTTCATCCCGTGGAGTTGGATGGCCCGGCGGATGTACCGCGATGTCGTGTATGGCTTAAAGCGGATCGGGAAGATGCAGATCTTCACCTCGAGCGGAGCCGGCACCTGGGGACCGCCGCTGCGGCTGGGATCGAATCCGGAGATCGTCATGCTTCAGTTCGATTGACGTACGCGGACAATGCCCCACGGCCATGTTTAGAATCATTCGAAATCAATCTTCTCGAATCCCAAACCCTGCAACAGGCTCTCGATCGTAGAAGCCGCATTCTGCTGGGCGTTTCGCAGAATGCCATCGGCCATGGCGGCCTCTTGCAACTGGCGCTCCGCCTCCTGGCGAACCTGCGTCTCCAGATCCGGATCGGTGGGCACCAGCAGTCCCGTCTGCCTCGAATACACTCGGGTCTTCGCGCTATCGATCCGTGTGCTGAAAATCTGCGGCGGAGGAAGTCGCAAACGCACTTGCTTGCCATCCACCGTGACGTCGCCCGGCTTTAAATTTGCGAAATCAATTCCCGCGACCACTTCACCGTGGACCAACATCAGGAGCCGATCTCCCGCCAGGAAATTCGGCAAGACCGGATTCTCCTTCGCGCCGCTCACAATCTTGTCCATCGTGTAGATCACCGTTTCCAGTCGCTGCAACCGCTGGATGCGATCGACCACCGTGGGCTGGCTTACGTCGATGGTCAGCGTTCTTCCCGTCGCCGCCGACCACAGATGGCTCAAGGCTTGTCCTGAGCTGCGCGAAAGTATCACCCATCCCACCGAGCCCAAAACGATCACCCCGAGAAAAACTCCAAGGATGAGTGCCACAACTACCGCGCGGGATCGAGCCGATTTAGCAGACGGAGAAACAGCAGGATCGTCAGGCATATCGCCAGATTATCATTCGGCGTGAGCCGTTCAGATGTGTAATTAGTTATCGCAAGCAAGAGAAGAACCGAACTACCGCTTCACCATGTGGATTTCGGTGCCGTTCTTGTGGAACTGCACTTCATCCATAAGCTGATTGATGAGGAAGATGCCGCGTCCGTGGTTGGAGTAGAGATTCTCACCGACGGTGCAACTGGGAATCGCCTGCGGATCGAAACCGGGGCCCGGATCGCGCACGATGATCAGGATTCCGCGTTGCTCATCGCACGCCACAAGGCACTCCACAACTTTGCTGGGATCTTCCTTGGCGCCGTGCACTACTGCATTGGCGAGCGCCTCTTGCAGCGCCAGTTCGATCGCGTCTTCTTTTCCGTCGACGCATTTCAGCTGGCGGACGGATTCCATGACCTGCTCCACGACCGGGTCCACGGCCTTGCGGTTTGCCGCAAGCGTGACTCGCACGCGCAGGCTCAATTTTGCTGGATCGAAGTCGTGCTCCGGGAGTTGTTCCTCGGAAGAAGCCCCAGATTCCATGGTTGGCTCGTTCGTCCCCTGTTCGCTCGCTTCCCAAGAAACTGCGCGCGGTCTATTGCGATTCTAGTGGCAACGCGCAAAACGGGCAATGGCCGCGTTACTTGAAGCGCTCGCTACAATACCATAACCTCAGTCTTCTGTCTGGTTACGGTCGTCGCCCACAACCGTCTGCGCGCTTGAATCTTCGGTCCTTTCTTGCGGCGTCCCGTGTTCCATCATCCGGTGCTCGAGTTGCCTGCGCCAGTCGAGTTCTTCCACGAACCGGCGCGAATCGCGCCACCCGGGTTCTGCTTTTACATATAACTCCAGGAAGACTTTGGTGCCCAGCATTCGCTCGATCTGCAAGCGGGCCGAGGTGCCGATCTTCTTCAGCATCGAGCCGCCTTTGCCCACCAGAATTCCCTTCTGCCCTTCGCGTTCGCAATAAATCGTCGCCGAGATCCGAGCGAGCCGCGCGCCTTCCTCGAAGTTATCGACAATCACCGTGGTCGCATAGGGAATCTCTTCGCTGGTATTCACCAGAACTTGCTCGCGGATGATCTCCGCCGCCATGAACCGCGCAGGCTGGTCGGTGATTTGGTCTTCGGGAAAGTAAGCCGGACCGGCAGGCAGAGACGCGATCACCATCTCGAGCAGCGTGTCGAGACCCTTGCGCTTGAGTGCCGAAATCGGCACTACTTCGGCAAAATCGTAGAGCTTGCGGTATTGCTCGATCAGCGGCAGAAGTTTCGACTTCTCGCGGATCAGGTCGACCTTGTTGAGGATCAAGAACGCTTTCGTTTTGGGCCGCCGCAGCAAGTCGAGCGCAAACTGGTCGCGAGGATCGAACTTGCGCGTGACATCCATGATCACGAGCACGAGGTCGCAACCTTCCAGTGCCTCGCGCACCTCGACCATCATCTTGCGTCCGAGCGAACTGTCAGGCTTGTGGACGCCTGGAGTATCGACGAGCACGATCTGACCGCCGCCCTTGCCTTTGCGCTTGGGAACGTGAACGACGCCCTGAATGCGGTTCCGCGTGGTCTGTGGTTTGGGCGAGATGATCGCGAGTTTTTCGCCAACGAGTGCGTTGAGCAAGGTGGACTTGCCCGCATTGGGACGGCCGAGAATGCAAACGAAACCGGAGCGGAATGGCATAGGAACTAGCTTGGAGCGACGAGATCGAGCCTCCTTTATCTTACGGGTTATTCGTGATTAAGTGCTGACGAACCTGAATCGAGGAGAGACTTACTAGAAGCCGGAAGCGGTCTTACTCGGGAATGCGAATGCTTCCGTCCTCCGCGATCGGGAAAAAAGGATTCCACGCAACCTCCCAGAGAAACCCATCGGGATCCGAGAAGTAGCCCGAATATCCGCCCCAGAAGGCCTCCTGCGCAGGCTTCATGAGCTTAGCGCCTGCGGCCTCCGCTTCCTTGAGCACCGCATCAACTTCCGCGCGATTGCGGGCGTTGTACGCAAGCGAGATCGCCCTGAAGCCGTCGCCCGCAGCTGCAACATTCGCATCCTTGGCAAGTTCGCCTCGCGGATACAGGGCCAGCGCGATTCCTCCAGCCTGGAAGAACACGATGCCCTCCGCCTTTGCAGTAGATGGCCGCCACCCCAGGCGCTCATAGAATTCCTTGCTGCGCTTCGGATCCGCGACGCCGAGCGTGACGATGCTGAGGCGCTGTTCCATTTGTCCTTAGATTCGAGCGTCGAGCTGCGAACTCCGAGTTCCGAGCCACTACCTTCGACGGATTTTTGCGCGAAGCAATTTGGTCGAAACTAGAGGCTCGCAGCTGATTAAATCAACTTCAACTGCCGTGGCTGCACGGCACTGACTCGTACGCGTTCCACTTTGCGGTCAGTGGATTCCAGGACCTCGAAGCGCAAGCCGTCCTCTTCTACTACCTCGCCCTTGCGTGGAATGCGGCCCGCGAGTTCGCTGACCAGGCCGGCAATCGTGGCCGACTCCTTGCCTTCGGGCTTGGTGCCGAAGAGTTCATCGAGACGGTCCACATCCATTCCACCGGCAACGATGAACGAGCGCTCACCTTCGCGCACGATTTCTGGCTTATCGTGGTCGTCGCGAATCTCACCGACAATCTCTTCCACCAGATCTTCGATCGTGACCAGCCCGGCGACACCGCCGTATTCGTCGACCACGATGGCCATGCGGATACTCTGCTTCTGCATTTCGCGCAGCAGATCGCTTCCCAACTTGCTCTCGGGGACGAAGTAGACATCGCGACGCATGATGGTTTCGAGCAAGCGCACATGCGCTTCGGTATCGGGAACTTGCAGCACGTCCTGGGTGTAGACGATTCCCTTGATGTTGTGGATGCTGCCTTCATACACTGGCACGCGCGAGTAATGTTTTACGCGCAACATCTCGATGAAGCGCTCGACCGTCGTATCGGAGGGCACGGCAAACATCTGGGGTCGCGGCTTCATCGCCTCGCGAACCGTTTTGCCGCTGAATTCGACGACCGACTGAATCAGGTCGCGGTCGCCCTCTTGAATGATGCCTTCTTCCTGTCCAGCTTCAATCAACGCGTCCACCGCCTCGGCGGAAGTCTCCGGCTGCTCGCCTGTATTCTGCTTGGTCAGCGCCGCTACAGACTGCAGGAAGCCCAACACGATCGTCACCGGCATGACCGCGTAAATCAATATCTTGAGAACCAGAGTGCAGTGAACCAGCCACTCTCCCTTGGTCCGCGAAAAAAAAACGAACGGCAGAAAGCGGTTGAACACAATGACAATCAGGATGAGGCTGATCGTGGTTTGCAGGATCTCGTGGATGTTCCAGGTCTGATCGGTGAAGACGATAAAGCCGATGAGAAGAGCAATCGCCGCCATGGTGAGCTGCGTCAATACCGCCATGGAGAGCGACGCGCGGGTGCGTGCCACTCCCAGTTCGGGCTCGACCCTCTGCTCGAAGACGTCGATGTTGTCCTGGAATTCGCGGGAAAGAAACTTGCCGACTTCCTGGTAGACGCGGTCCACGTAAGAGACCAGCGTCAGCAATCCAACAAGGAGAAGCAGCGCGATGGCGACTGCGTAACTCATGCCATCCTCCGCGCTCCTGTCGTGCGGCGTGGGCCACGATGGTTCGCGACTTGGACTCGCTCGATCAACGCCGCCGGCAGTCTGAGCGCCCGGCGCAAGCTCGCTTCTTTGCGCGCCATTTGCCCATTATCGCGCTCATGGTCGAAGCCCGCCAGATGCAGGATTCCATGCAATGCGAGGATCTTGATTTCCTGGGCAACCGGATGGCCGAGGCGGATGGAATTTTGCAGGGCGATATCAGCGGAGATAGCCACTTCGCCGGCCGGGGTGCGGCGATCGCGAGATCTCGGACTCAGGGCGTGCGTGGGGAACGACAGAACGTCGGTGGCCTTGTTCTGGCTGCGAAACTGGCGGTTCAGCGTGCGCACCGCAGAACTGCCGGTGACCAGCAAATTGATCGGGGCGCGAAGGCCGACGGCTTTGCGCGCCCGCAATACAAAACGCTCCAACGTGCCCTCGCTCAGTCCCGCGACTTTCTTTTGCAAGATCACCAAGTCTTCTAATGCCTCGCATTGGATTTCTAGTGAGCGTAAAAGCAAACAGGAGGGCCGCGTTGCAGCCCTCCCGTCGGTCTTGCGCTATCCCTTGGCTTCGGCCGATGCCGACTTCGCTTCGGCAGCAGCGGCTGCGGCCTGCTTTTCGGCGCTCGCCGCGTCCGCATGCCTCGGTTCCGCCAGCAGCAGCAGCTGCTGCTCGGCCACGCGCGTTTTGTGCTCGTCGTAGGCGCGAACAATGCGCTGCACCAGGTGATGGCGCACCACGTCCGTTTCGTCGAAGTGGACGAAGGCCAGCCCTTCTACGCTCTTCAGAACATCCATCGCCTCGAGCAGACCGCTGCGGCGCGCATTCGGCAAGTCGATCTGCGTAGCGTCGCCAGTAATGACCGCCTTCGAGTTGAAGCCGAGCCGGGTGACGAACATCTTCATCTGCTCTGACGTCGTGTTCTGTGCTTCGTCGAGAATGACGAACGAATCGTTCAGCGTCCGGCCGCGCATAAAAGCAATGGGAGCGATCTCGATGACGTTCTTCTCCAGGTAGCGATCGACCTTTTCGGGATCGAGCATGTCGTACAAGGCGTCGTACAGCGGGCGCAGGTAAGGATCGATCTTGTCCTGCAGCGTACCCGGCAGAAAGCCTAGCCGCTCGCCCGCTTCCACCGCGGGACGCGCCAGGATGATGCGGTTCACACGCTTGGCCAGCAGCGCGGAGATCGCCATTGCGACAGCGAGGTAAGTCTTCCCTGTTCCGGCGGGCCCAATGCCGAATACCATGTCATGCGCCTCGATGGCTTCGAGATAGCGGCGCTGGTTGCTGCTCTTGGGCTGGACGGTACGGCGTCCGAACGAACGCTGGCGCCCGGCGTCGGCCAATCCGCGGAGGGTCGAGTTGGGATCGGAGATCAGCACGCGCAGCATGCTGTTGAGATCGCCATTGTTGAACATGTGGCCGGCACGGAGCAGGGTCTCGTAGTCGGCAAAGACCTGCTCGACGCGAGCCACGTCTTTGGCCGCGCCCTCCAGTTCGATGGCGTTCGACCGCAGATTGATGGTGATGTTGAGGCCATCTTCCAGCAGGCGCACATTCTCATCCCGTGTGCCGAAGAAGGTCTCGATATTGGGGCTGACGCCGATGCTTTTCTTCATGCTTTGGTTCGTGCCTTTGGGTTCATGCTTGTGTGGGTCCGGATCTTTGATCCGGACGGGCCGGGCAAAACCCGGCAGCAACTGACAGCGAGGTACACCTGTGCCTGCTCACAGACAAAGCAGGGTTTCGCTTGGAGACGGGACCAACCAGAATGCGCATGCCCAGAAGGCAAGTCACTACCATTAAGTTAAAGCGTAACGCGGGGCGAAGAGGGAGTCAATGGGAGCAAAATGTAGGCCGCCTGTGGGAAACTTGCAGGATGAAAAAGCCGAGGCTGCGTGTCACCAAATGGCTTGGGGATATTCCTGTAGAGATCGAGTGCACGGCTTGCCCGGAGTGGAGGTTCCGTGCCACGCCGTCGAGCCATCGGCCAAACCGGGAAGAATGCAGTCAGCAACTGCAGCGGGCGTTTGATCAGCACTTCAAGGTTCATGCGCCCGAAGGCTCCGGCAAGATCAGCGAGTGACCGCCCCGTCATCGGGAACTGAGGCGGGCACAGCTCTGGTGCGGGCCCAATCGCGCAGGCTCTGGATCTCTTCGGCCCTAGTGGTGGATAGCGGGACGGTCTGCGCCAGAGCATCGAGCAACGACTGCGTGGAGAGTTGCTTCTTCTCCGAATATGCTGCATAGAGGCCGCCCTGGACAGCGGCATCGATTTCGGCCCCGGAGTATCCCTTTGCGGCGGTGGCAACCTTGTCAAGATCGAAGTCGGCTGGATTGCGTTTGCGCTTCGCGAGTTGGATCGAGAAGATCTGCTTGCGTTCGGCCTGGTTAGGAAGGTCGACGAAGAACAGTTCGTCGAAGCGGCCCTTGCGGATCAACTCCGGCGGCAGCACGGTTACGTTGTTGCAGGTAGCGGCGACGAACACTGCGGCCTTGCGGTCCTGCATCCAAGAGAGGAAGGACGCGAGCAAGCGCGACGAAACGCCAGCGTCAGCCGAGGCGGAATCCGGGCCGCTTCCGGCGAAGACCTTCTCGAGTTCGTCGATCCAGAGGACGCACGGGGCGAGGCCTTCGGCTACCTGGAAGACTTTGCGGATGCGCTTCTCGGTCTCGCCGATGAACTTGTCGTAGACGGCAGAGGTGTCGAACTTGACCAACGGCAGCTTCCACTCTCCGGCGACGGCACGTGCACAGAGCGACTTGCCGCATCCCTGCACACCGAGGATGATCATGCCGCGCGGCGGCTCGAGGCCGAAGTCGCGGGCGGAGTCTTCCCAGGCTCCGCGACGCTGGCCGAGCCAGCGCTTCAGGCTCTCCAAGCCGCCAACGGAGGCCATGTTGTCGGAGGCTTCGATGAATTCGAGCATGCCCGAATGGCGCAGCAGCTGCTTCTTGGCCTCGAGCACGTCGGTGACGGACTCGGGACACAGCGCGTAACGCGTAACTAAAGCCTGCGAGATAGCGCGCTCCGCTTCTTCTTCGGTGAGGCCGCGCAGGTTGGCGGACATGGCGTCGACGCCGGCAGCATCGAGCTGCAGCTTCAGCGTGTACGTCTTCGAGAGTCGAGTGAAGGTTTCTTTGATGATCTCGTGCAACCGTTCGCGATCGGGCAGCGGAAGATCGAAGTACTCGACGAGCGTCGTGAGTTCCGCGGGCACGGTGATTTCGGGTGCAGTGATGATAACTGTTCGGCGATTAGTGGCGAACTTCTGGCCGACATCGCGCAAGCGGCGGACGACGACGGGGTCGTCCATGTGGCGGTGAAAGTCTTTCAGGATGAAGACGGCTTCGAGCGTCGTCGCCTCCATATTGGCGAGGGCCTGCACGGGTTCGCGCGTGTTGTAGATGGCTGCGCCCGCCGCGGCAGCGCCAGAAGAGCCGGTGCCCAAGGATGAGGACATCGCGAGGGTAAGTCTATCGGCTTCCGAACTGCTAGGGCTGAGCGCGGTTCGCATTTGCGAATAGGCGCGTCCTGTATGGGCCCGCAATGTTGACTGGTCGATGCGGTCTTGCAGAGTCGTCTTCTGTGCCTCGACGGGAGTACTCGCGCCGGAGCGCAACAGGCCGTCGGCGATGCTCCACTCGAAGGTCGCCATGTTGAGCTGGCTGCAGGCGGCGCGGACCATGGTGACGGCGTGGGTCTCCTCCGACGTCTCCATCAGGATGATGGGGGTCGAGGAGTTGATGAGTACTTTGAGGCGATCGAGGCCGTCTGTCATCTTCGGGACCGCGCACTCCCACTGAATCTCGTCGAGCTTCGCTCGACAGACAGCCGATGGCGACTGTCCCTACATACCTCTTCAAAGTTTGACCGGGTGGGAATGCTTCCCTATAATAAGGAATTCGGACCTACCCCGAATATCTCTCTGCACTTACAAAGGTAACAACTAGTTATGGCAAATCATGCATCGGCGCTGAAACGTGCGCGCCAAACCGAACGTCGCACCGTGCGCAACCGCGCTAACACCTCTTCCCTGCGCACTCAGCTGCGCGATCTGCGCGAGACCATTGAAAAGGGCGACAAGGCGGCAGCCGAGCAGTCGTATCGCAAGACTGTATCGGCCCTCGACAAAGCCATTCAGAAGGGCACGCTGCACGAGAACACGGCCTCGCGCTACAAGTCCCGGCTAGGCAAGCGGGTTGCGGCGCTGAAGTAGGCTTCCGGCTTCAGCCTTTCGGCTTCCGGTACGGTAAGAATTGGGCAGACCTTTTGGGTCTGCCTTTTGTTTTGGTAGCTTCCCTCTCTGCAGACATTTTTTTCTTGCTGATTTCTAAAATCCTTATTTTCATGGAGTTGCGTCTGAGACATTGCCCTTGCAAGATTGAGACATTGCCCTTGCAAGATATTGAGCCGCAAGGACTTGCTGGTAAAATATTGCGAAATAAGGAGTTAGCGCAAAGTATTCTTGATCCACGATCTTCAGGTTGTTTATTTTCAATGAGTTGCGATTCGAACATGCGCGGGACGCGACTAAAATCTTGAGCCGCTGGGACTTGCCGGCTCGGAGGGAGCGCAACGGACCTTGGTCGCTGGTGGTCGGTTAGTAAGCGGCTTTGCATGTTCCCAGTTTGCACTTTCCATCTGCTCGGTCAGGTCGTCCGTCACAGGATTTGGATTTTGTGCTGTGGAAAACTGTGGAAATTGGCGAGAACGGGCGGACAAACGCAGACCTACATTCCTCTTAACTCCTGCCCCACCTGTTGCAATTGACAGTTGTGGGGCCCTTGGGCCCAGCGATAATTCGGGCATAGCCGGGTATGGCCAGCATGGCGGACTCGGACTCGATCTTGACATTCCCGCGAGCATAGGCGCGAAAATCCATGAAGTTCCTTCCCATCGCTTCCTCGCTTGCCGGTCTTGCTCTGATGATGCCCGCGGTCTGGACGCACCCGTCTGCCCTGAGTGCAGCGAACAGTGTGCCTTTGGCTCGATGCGGGCAATCACAGAACGCGCCTGCAAAACCTGATGAATCGGTGTACACCCTGCGTACCTCGGCGAACGAAATCCACCTGATTTTCACTGTGACCGACAAGCAGGGCCACTACATCAAGGATCTGAAGAAAAGTGATTTCAAAATTCTCGACGACAAGAAGCCTCCGGAAGAAATCCTCAGCTTCGCTAGCGAGACGGATCTGCCGCTGCAAGTCGGCCTGTTGATCGACGCCAGCGAATCGGTGACCAGTCGATTCAAGTTCGAGCAGGATGCGGCTATCCAGTTTCTGAAACAGACGATCCGACCAAAGTACGACCAGGCCTTTGTCATTGGCTTTGACCTGACTCCCAAGGTCACGCAGGATTTTACTAGCGACAGTGAGAAGCTTTCGGCGGGTATTCTCGCTCTCCGGCCGGGTACCCTGACGGCAATGTACGATGCTCTTGTCTATGCCTGCCAAGATAAACTCCTGAAGCAACCCCAGGCTGGACCCGTCCGGCGAGCCATCATCCTGTTGAGCGACGGCAATGACAATGCAAGCTCCGTGACCCGTGAAAAGGCCATCGAGATTGCGCAGCAGGCCGAGGTCGTGGTGTATACCATCAGCACCAATCCCAAAGGACGCGGCAACAAGAACCTGGAGCGCATTGCTGAAGCAACCGGCGGGAGATCGTTCGTCCCTTCGCAGATCAGCGAGGTAGGCAACGCCTTCGCCGCTATTCAAGAAGAGCTGCGAAGCCAGTACGCGGTGTCGTACAAACCAGCTGAGTTCAAGCGGGATGGGCATTACCGCACGATCGAAGTTCAGGCGCAGAATCAGAAAGGGCTGCGCATCCGCAGCCGTAAGGGGTACCGCAGCCCTAAGGAATCGAGCGCGACCAGCCGGTAGCACATTCGCTCTACGGTCCCATAGCGAGAACAAATCTATGGCATGCCTGCTGCCGGATTGTGCGATATTCTTTTCCCCATACAACGGTGACGGGTTACACACCCGAATGTGGAGGTGTGCCATGAGTGACTTCGAGAGACTCATCGAGGCCGCGAAGAGTGGCAACCTGGCGGACGTTCGAGCCATTGCCCAGCGGCATGCCGAGCTTATCAACCAAAGGGACAAGCTCGGCGCTACCGCGCTTCACCATGCGGCATTTGGTGGACATCGCGGGGTCGTTCGGGTCCTTGTGGAACACGGCGCAGAGATCAATGCGGCAGACAGTGAATTTGGTGCGACGCCTGCAGGGTGGGCGATTGAATATCTGCGGGAAATGGGTGGATTCCTGGGGATTGAACTGGACGATTTTGGTTATGCAATCCAGCGGGGGGACGTCGAGTGGGTGGCGCGATTCCTGAAGCGGTTTCCGGCTCTGCGGGGAGCGAGTGACACTCGGGGAAGATCGTTCAAGCTGCTGGCTCAGCAGTCTGGCAATCCAGAGATTGCGGAGCTGTTTCGATCAGAGGGAGCGGCCTAGGGGAATTGGGAAACTGTTTTCAAACAGGCAACTGTTCCTGCATCCAGCCGGGGGTTTCGAGTTTGGGTTCGTTGGTCAGGTCCATTACCAGGCGCTCGAGCACCATGCGTTTGCTGACGGGATTCGAGCGCAGGGCGAGGTCGGCTTTCGCCACCAGGCGGATGGCGCGCGTGAGTTCGCGGCGATTCTTGTAGCGGCGGGCTTGCTTGATGATGTCATCGGCGGCAAATGGGGGTACGCGGAAGCCCTGCCAGAGCGCGGCCCATAGCATGCGCTGGTCGCGGACGTTGCGCTCGAGAATTACCAGCATCTGGCGGAAAGTTTTGGCGAGCATGTAGATGTGTCCGATGGCGGCCTCTTCGCCTTCGCCGGAGAGCAAAATGGCGTCGAGAACTTCGAGGGCACGGACGCGTTCTTTGGCGGAGATGGCGTCCGTCAGTTCGTAGAGCGAGCGCTGCTTGGCGGCCAGCACCATTGTCTCGACGTCGCCCAGAGTGATGCGCTTCTTTTCGCCAACATAGAGAATCAGCTTCTCAAGTTCGTTGGAAATCATCATCATGTCGCCGCCGAGGGCGTCGACTAATTCGCGGGCGCCGTCGGGATCGATTTTCACTCCATCACCGCGGCTGGCGCAGTACTCGGAAATCCAGCGGACGGCCTCGCCCCCCTCCACGCGCGCTAGTTCGACGATGCCGCAATACTGGCCCATGGTCTCGCGGATGCGCTGGTAGCGTTCTTTGTCCTGCATTTCCATGCGGCGGACGTCGGCCGGGATGCTGATGTGGTCGGCGACAAATACCAGCAGAGCGTCGGGATTGGGATTCTTGCAGTACTCCTCGATTGCGGCCAGCTTTTCGTCGTTCGAGCCGCGGCCGAAAAGATTCTTCACGCCGCGCACGAAGAAGACCTGAAACGGAGCCATCAGCGAGGGAGTGCGGGCACGGTCGAGCACTTCTGCTAGATCATTTTCGGCGAGATCGAATTCGAAAAAGCTGAAGTCGCGGAGATCGGATGGGACGAGGTGCTCGAGGATGGCATCGCGAAAGCGCTTGCGGAAGAAGGCTTCGTCGCCCACGAAGACATAGGCGGCGCGGAGTTTGCGCGATTCGAGTTCGCTGACAAAGCGTTCAGCCTGGGCGAAGGCCTTCATCCGATTGATACCGTCCGGGGCACTGTTTTCGAATGTAACATTGGGCATTCGATTCGACTAGTGGTGTGACGGTAACGTGAGAGCATTGTCTGGTTTTCTTGCGCCCCGCTGGGGCTTGCTGATTTTCCCACCGCGGTTACCCACGGCTTACGCCGTGGGCTGCATGCTTTCGCCGCTATCGCGGCTAGAGGATGTACCAACATCGACGGCTACAGCTTGTTCAGGAAGTCGATGACTTCGGGGGAATTCCAGTCGACGGCGCCGACGAATTTCCGGCGCAGGACACCCTGACGATCGATGATGTAGGTTTCGGGCCAGCCGGTGGTGCCGTACAGGCCGGCAACTTTCTGTTCCGGATCGCGCACTGTCAGAAAATTGACGTTGCGCAGTTTAAGAAAGCGGTGATAGGCGTCGTCATCGACATCGATGCTGACGCCCAGGACCACGATGCCCTTGCCGCGTACACGGTCTTGCATGGCGATCATCGACGGGAGTTCTTCGACGCAAGGGGGACACCAGGTCGCCCAGAAATTCAGGATCACGACCTGCCCGCGGAATTGGTTCAGGCTCACGGTGCGCTCGGAGTCCTGCACAGTAAATTCGCGAGCCGCAGTGCCAATGCGGGTCGGCCGCGAACCAGAGACGCAACCCGAGGTGAGTAGCGTCGCTAACAGCAGCCACAAAAGAAAGAATCGCCTCACTGCCTAGAATCCCTCCAGGATATTTGAGACCAACGTACGAGCGAAATCCTGCGAGAGGCGCCGGAACGCGGGCGAATCTTCTTCGAAAAAACTGGACAGATCTTGCGAGAGTTCATATTGCTCGCGGAACAGGTACGCAGGATTCTGATATAGCACTTTGCCATTGCGGTCAGTGAGCGAGACTTTGACGCTGACCACG
Source organism: uncultured Acidobacteriaceae bacterium (assembly GCA_963832015.1). GTDB lineage: Bacteria > Acidobacteriota > Terriglobia > Terriglobales > Acidobacteriaceae > Sulfotelmatobacter. The sequence goes on along the minus strand of CAWHSR010000030.1, from coordinate 53,293 downwards.
ATCGCCACACTGGCGGCGCGACCGGTCGCTGAGTCATAGGTGAGCGGAGAAGCCGTGGTGGAGAGCACGGTGCCGCGCAGAGTAGCGTCAGCGGCTTCGCCAGGATTGTTGAGAATGTGGTAATGAGTACGCGTCGTAAACTCGTGTACGACAGAGGCGGTCAGCATTTGGTCGATGCGGTAGGTGAGAGTCTCGTTCTTGAAGGTGGGAATAGCAATTGTCTTGACATTCTCGGGAAGCTGCACCACATGGCCTGCGGTGTGGTAGCCGCATCCCGAAAACAGGAAGGCCAGCAGCAGCGCGAGCGGGCAAGCCGCACGCATCTTCATTGGATTTTTCCCGTGGGGCGGGTGGCCGTCATGCTCTCGGCACATTCCACTGCAGTCAGGGCTGCGATGCGGAGATTGTCGGCGGCGGCCCACAGCCAAACACCGTTGGGCTGCGTGGGATCAGGTTTGATCGCTAGCTGGATATCCGCTTGGCCCGCGGAACTCACGTTGCTCGGAGAGTCTTCATCCGCAGCCGGAATTGCGACATGATCCCCGGTCAGGGCTTGCAACAGATTCTGCACATCGACCGCACCTTCCATTTCGAGAAAGAGCGCCAGTGCATGGCCGTGAAAGATGGGAGCTTGCAAGAGCATGAGAGAAGGCCGCGGACCGGCGGCGCTGGCAATCTTCTGATAGTGGCGGGCAATGCGAGTCTCGGCGGAGTCAAGCGCGGGCTGCGACTTCTGTCCGTAGCGCGCGATCATATTAAAGGCGACCTGCGCATCGTAGACGTCTTTGGGCAGAGGCTGAAACGAAAGCAGGTTGACGGTCTGCTGGTGTAACTCGTCCATGCCGCGCTGGCCATGCTCGGAGGCCGGTTCGAAGACGGTGGCCACGGCGCGTCGAACCACACCGGACTTGGTGGCTCGCAACAGTAGCAGGGCGAGCGTCACCGCAACAGGATGGGCGACAACGCAAGGACCGGGCTGCAAGTCGGGGGCAAGAACCTGTCCGCGCTCGCGCTCGACCCACAAGGACCGCACACTGGCCCCGGGTTCATTTTCTAAAGCGGCAGAAAGATCGATGATGGCGCTGCCGGCGTCCCGAGCATCTTTCCAGTTCTTACGGGTGGACTCTTCATCCGAGGCGAAAAAAGTGAAGTCCACGTGCTCAAACTGTTCGGCCCGCACGCGCTGGATAAAACTGATTTCGTCGCCCATGGCCTCGAGTTGGCCGAGGGATTCGTCATCGTCGAGCAGGCGGATATCAGCAGCGGGAAAATTGCGCTCGTTGAGCATCTCGGCCACTTCCTTGCCTTTGAGCGAAGCGGCGCCCACGATGGCGGCGCGGTACAGGCTTCCGCGGGAGGCGACGGGATGCGATGCAGACGGCGATTTGACAGGATCGCTCATGAGGTCTGCGACGCCTCCTTGTAAGGCGGCGGTGGAGGGTCATGCTTGCGACGAAACATCCATTGCACGCGCCAGAACACACCGGAAACCATATAGAGCAGCGCGATGAAAAAGAGCATCTGTCGCGAAAAGAACCAGATGGAGGCAAACAAGGCGCCCAGAAACAGAATGAGTCGGAAGGGATGGCGGGAGCGAAAGTCGATGTCCTTGAAACTGTAGAAGCGCCAGGTGCTCACCATGAGATAGCCGACCGTCGCCACCATGGCCAGCCAGACCAGCGCGGTATACCACGACTCGAGAGGATCTCCGGCGGTGAAGTGCACCACGGCGGCGATCACGCCGGCGCCGGCTGGAATAGGCATGCCGACAAAATATTTCTTCCCCGGACGACCTGGATTCGAGGGCTGCGGATTGTGGGTGATATTAAATCGGGCCAGGCGACTGGTTCCGGCGACCAGGAAAAGGAAGCTGGCGATCGCTCCCAACTGCGTCAGCTTGACGTGCCAATTATTGTGCCAGTCGGTCAACATGACGGGCGGCATCAGATAAAATCCCCAGGTCCAAGCCAGCATGGCTGGGGCCACGCCGAACGTAATCGCATCCGCAAGAGAATCCAGTTCCCTGCCAAAATCGCTGCTAGTACCGGTCATGCGCGCAATGCGACCATCGATGCCGTCAAACAAAACCGCGAACCCAATCGCTTTGGCCGCGTTGTCGAGGTGCCAATACTCCGCAAGTGTGGCGTGCATCAATTCGAGAATGGCGTAGTAGCCCAACGCCATATTGGCCGTGGTAAACAGCGAAGGAAGGATGTACATCCCTTTGCTAAGGCGGCGTCGCGCTTTGGGGGGAGATTCATCCATTAATGCGCCCTTTCTGTGGCGGAAGCGTGACCTGCGGATGCCAGCGCGCCCTGCGACGGAAGGTGGGCGAGGACGGTGGCGCCGCCTTGGACGTGGTCGCCGATTTTTACATCGATCCGAGCGGAGGCATCGAGCAAGACGTCGACGCGCGATCCGAACTTGATGAGACCCACGCGCTGGCCGCGCTCCAAGCGGTCGCCGGCCTTGGGATAGAAGACGATGCGCCGCGCCAGCAGGCCGGCGATTTGCTTGAAGATAACCTTCTGCCCGTCGCCTTCGACGGTAACGATATTCTGCTCGTTGAGTTCGGCGGAGGCCTTATTCATGGCGTTGAGATACTGGCCTCGCTGGTAGCGCACGTCGCGAATCACACCCGTGATGGGTGAGCGGTTGACATGCACATTGAATACGTTGAGGAAGATGCTCACGCGGGTCAACTTCTCGCTTTCCACCGTCACGGGGGAAACGTCTGTGACCTTGCCGTCGCCGGGAGAAACTACAGCGCCCCGCTCTTGTGGGATAGAGCGCTCAGGATCGCGAAAGAACCACAGAAAGAAAAACGCCAGCAGGCAGGGGATGATCGCCCACCCAGGCTGGGTCAGCCAGCCGAGCAAAACAGCGGCGGCGATGAGTGGCAGAGCGTATAGATATCCGTCACGAACCATGAGAGCTTTCAATTATAGAGCAGGCTGGCGCGGTCAGGCCGATTTGACGGGGCCGAGGTGAGAGGGCGGCGACAACTTCGGTTGGCAGATGACCCGTCTTTGACATACCCTAGCGGCCTATGTCATTCACAGCACTTCGCCTGCAATTCGCTGTTACCCTGTTGATGGCCTGCGCCGCAACCGGCTGGGCGCAATCTCCTTTCACCCTTGAGCAGGTAATGAGTTCGCCGTTTCCGGCCGAACTAGTCGCGGCTGCGCAGGGCAGCCGTGTGGCGTGGGTGTTCGATGCGAAAGGTGTCCGCAACGTCTGGGTGGCGGACGGCCCCGACTTCGTCCGCAGTGCCCGTCAAGTGACGCATTACGGCGCGGATGACGGCCAGCCTATTGCCAGCTTGCGGCTCACGCCCGATGGCAAGACTGTGCTCTACGCTCTGGGCTCGGAGTTAAACGATGCGCAGGAGAGCGCCAATCCTGAAAGCTCGACGAAGGGAGCCAAACAGCAGGTCTTCGCGCTTGACGTGGATGGAAAAGACAAAGCCGCGGCCCCGCGACTCTTGGGCGATATGGGCTGTCCCGAGGAAGACTGTGAAGATATTCAGATTTCGCCTGACGGCACTCGGGTCGTGTGGTCTGCGAAGAAGAAATTGTGGCTTGCTGGTGTGGACGGGAAACAGCAGGCCAAAGAGCTGGCATCGGTGCGGGGCGCAGCAGAGGATCCCAAGTGGTCGCCCGACGGCAAACACATTGCATTCGTGAGCCGGCGCGGAGGGCATAGCTTGATCGCCATCTATGATTTCGAGGGGAGCTCGATCCGGTACATGGAGCCGAGCATTGATAAGGATTCGACTCCGCGCTGGTCGATGGACGGCAAATGGGTGGTCTTTGTGCGCGTCGCTGGAGATGAGGCGAAGCTACCGCTGATTCCCGTACGTGCGGAGCCATGGTCACTGTGGATTGCCGATGCTGCCAGCGGCACCGGGCGAGTGTTGTGGCGCAGCGGGGAGAAGCTTGAGGATTCTCTGCCATCTTTGAGCGAAGAAGGTTCGCTCAACGTTGCCGCCGACGGACGAGTGGTGTTTTCGTCAGAACAGGATGGGCGCAATCACTTATATTCCATCGCCGCGAGTGCCGGGCAAGCCACTCTGCTCACACCGGGCGACTTTGACGTGGAAGACGTCGCCCTCAGCGCGGACAAAGCGTGGGTGATCTACTCCTCGAATCAAGGGGACGTGGATCGGCGGCATTTATGGCGCGTGCCCGTGTCTGGCGGAACGCCGCAGGCGCTGACGAGCGGCGACACCATGGAGTGGTCCCCAGTCCAAACCGGCAACGGAAAGAGCGTGGTTTGCCTCGGTTCGACAGCCACGTCGCCGGCAATGCCGTATGAGGTCAACGATAAGGGCCGCGAGATGATCGCGAAGCAGGCTCTGCCGAGCGACTTTCCCTCGGCGTCGCTGGTTACACCCAAGCAGGTCATTTTCAAGAGTGAAGACGGACTCATGCTGCACGGCCAGCTTTTTCTACCGCGCGACTCGAAGGGCAAGGTTCCCGGAATCATCTTCACGCACGGTGGGCCGCGGAGACAGATGATGCTGGGCTTTCATTCCATGGGTTATTACCACAACGCCTACGCGATGAATCAGTACTTGGCCAGTCGCGGATACGCCGTGTTATCGGTAAATTACAGGCTGGGCGTTATGTATGGGCGGGCTTTTCGCGAGGCAACTAACGGCATCTGGCGCGGAGCCGCCGAATACCAGGACGTTGTCGCCGGAGGACAGTATTTGCAATCGCTGGCAGAGGTAGATAAAGACAAGATCGGCCTGTGGGGGGGCTCCTATGGCGGCTTTCTGACCGCTATGGGCCTAGCGCGCAATTCAGATCTGTTCAAGGCAGGGGTGGATTTCCACGGTGTGCATGACTGGAGTGTCTTTCTTACGGAGCGTCCTTACTTCGGGAACGTGGCACTTCGGCCGCCGGATGCCGATGCTGCGGTAAAGCTGGCGTGGGAGTCTTCGCCCGACACCTACGTGGGCACGTGGAAGTCTCCCGTGCTGCTGATTCATGGCGATGATGATCGCAACGTCCCATTCAGCCAAACCGTCGATTTGGTGCAGCGGTTGCGAGCACAACACGTTCCTTTCGAGCAACTAATCATGCCGGATGAGATCCACGCGTTTCTGAGGTGGAAGGACTGGGTGCGGGCCTATAGCGCGACTGCTGAGTTCTTTGATCGGACGCTGAAGAGCGGCGAGAGGATCGGGACCAACGACTGGGATTCGAGGTAGCGTCCGGAGCTTAGGAGACCGGACGCCTGAGGCGGAAGCGCCTGTAAGTCTCAATAAAAAAAGGCGCTTCATTGCGCCCGGTGGTAGATGCAAAACTCCCTCAACGGCGAGGCCGCGGGGAGTTTGGCCAAAGTTCTTACGCTACGTTGACGCCGTACTGTAACCGATACTCGCGCTCAATGGACTCCATCTGATCTTTGAGTCGGAGTTTCAGCTTTTTCAGACGCACTTCTTCCAACTTCTCGTCTTCGCTGAGATAACGTTTTTGGGTGAGTGTATCGAGGCGTTTCGAATACTGCGTGTGCTCTTGAGCTAGTTTGCGGAATTCCTCGTGGGTGGTGAGGAGTTCATCTCTCGAAGTCAGCATCCAGCAGACCTCCAACCGGGATATATGAGCTGAGGCTAGCACAGGGTAAAACCCGGTTCAATGCCAAAAAGTGGTGCAGTCTCAGTGTGAGAAATAGCGTTTAGCGGAGGCTGAGGCGGTAGAGGATGGCGTCCTCGCCGGGATTTGTGTAGTAGGTCTTGCGGCGGCCGGACTGCTCGAAACCTGTTTTTTCGTAAAGATTTCGGGCGGGGGCGTTGGATTCGCGGACTTCGAGAAACACCGCAGTGCTGTTAGTTTTTTTGGCGGCAGCCACCAGTTCGCTGAGAAGGCGCCTCCCGAGGCCCTTTCGGCGGGCGCTGGGGGCTACGACGATGTTTTCCAGTTCCCATTCGGGGCCGACATGCTGAGCTATGAGGAAGCCTGCCGGAGAAGTTTCCGAATCTTCCGCGCCGACGAGTACAAGCCTGGTGGCGCCGTAGCGTTGAAACGCGCGGCGATATTGCTCTTCAGTCCAATGGGCAGCGGTGTCGGACTGCCGATCCAACTGCAAGATCGAGGGAATGTCGGCGAGGGTTGCGGGACGGATCTGCACGAATTCTCTGGTGCCGCGGTGGCGACAGCTAGAAGCTAGCAGCTACGTGCCTTGTTTCACAAACATCTCGGCATCGGAGCGCCGCATGTAATTCGCTTCCAACTGCTCGGGCGAGACCGTTGCGCCGGCCTGCAGCTTTTTCCATCCAAAGCGCGCGATCATTTCAGAATTTGGAGGCTGTGCCGTAGCTACTGTGAGGCCGGCGTTTCGAGCGATGGTGGCCAGAGCTGCCTCTGGCGTAAAGACAGTCGAGTCTCGTGCAGCAGCTACGAAGTCCGCTTGCGAGAGCAGTTCCTCACGCAAAACCTGGATCGACTCGCCCGCAACTTTGTACGCTCCGAAGAAAACTTCACGGCGGCCGCCGTCAAGCGCCACGGCGACTTTGCCCTGGGCGCGGCTGTCAGCCGCCACCAGTTCGAGCAACGATACCGGCACGATGGGCTTGTGCAAAATCTCCGCCAGGGCTTTGATGGCTGCGAGGCCCACACGGAGTCCAGTGAACGATCCGGGCCCGGATACTACGATGAAGGCGCCGATGTGGGACTTTGTAAGTGTGTGGTTCTGTAGGAGGGCTGCGATTTGCGGGACAAGCTGCGCAGAGAACATCCCTCCTGCGAGCGGCACGACTTCTAGGATATGCACATCGTCGCTTTCGGTGCGCGCGAGGGCAACTGTGCCGTTCCTGCCGGAAGTGTCGGTGATGAGAAGAAGCATCTCTGTTTTAGGTTCTCATCCCTGCACTAACTCAAGCAGCACGCCCCCCGTGCTTGCGGGATGAACGAACACGTACTTATGTCCACCTGCTCCGACCTTGATTTCTTCTGACACAAGACGCACGCCGTCCTTCTTCAGTCGCGCGACGGCAGCCGACAGATCTGGCACTTTGAGGCACACGTGGTGCAGTCCTTCGCCGCGCTTGGCAATGAACTTGGCGATCGTCGAACTCTCTGACGTTGCTTCAAGCAGTTCCAGGCGGCTCTCGCCTACCGGCACCATAACAAGGCGGACCTGTTCCTGCTCGACGGTTTCTTCGGGCGAGACTTGGAGGCCCAGCTTTTCGTAAATCGCCTTGGCCGAGGCTAGCGACTTTACCGCGATGCCGAGATGATCGATTTGAAATTTCAAGTCTTTCCTACTTTCGCCGCGATTTCTTCGACCAAGGTATAGGGATCGCGCTTGTGCTCGGCAACTTCGGCAGCCAACTTTGCCATATTGCCGTCGCGGAACTGGGCTCGCGCTTTCTCCAGCAAGACATCACGCAGCATTTCTACGAGGCGCTCCTGCCAGTTTTGCACGCTCTTTTTCAGCGCCAAATTCTCTTTCTGCAGATACGTGACGTAGTCCGTGATGGCAGCCGCGAGGTCGTCTACTCCTGTTCCGTCACTGGCAACGGTTTTCACGATGGGCGGAGTCCATCCGTCTTGGCGCAAAGCGAGCGACTGCAGGGCGCGAATCTCACGCTCCACACGCTCAGCGCCTTCGCGGTCGCTTTTGTTGATCACGAAGATGTCGGCGATCTCCATGATGCCTGCCTTGATGGTCTGCACATCGTCGCCCATGCCGGGAACGAGAATCACGACGGTAATGTCGGCGAGGCGCACGATGTCGACTTCGTCCTGGCCGACGCCGACAGTCTCGATCAGGATGACGTCGCGGCCGGACGCGTCGAGCACGGTCGTGACATCGGCGGTGGTGCGCGCTAGTCCACCGAGCGATCCGCGCGTCGCCATGCTTCGGATGTAAATGCCGGGGTCGGCAAAATGCTCCTGCATGCGGATGCGGTCGCCGAGAATCGCGCCCCCGGTGTAGGGGCTTGTGGGGTCGACGGCGACAATGCCCACGGTCTGGTTCTGCTTGCGATAGAGGCGCGCCAAATGGTCGACGAGGGTGCTCTTGCCGGCTCCGGGTGCGCCTGTCAGACCGATGATGCGAGCGCGGCCGCTGTGCGGGAACAATGTTTTCAGAAGATCGGACCATCCGGGACGGCGATTCTCGACCGTGGAAATGGCTCGCGCCAGAGTGCGCACATCACCGGAGCGCAGCGAGTCGATCGATGCCTGGATTTCGTGATTCGAGGCTGCAGTGTCCAAGCGGGCGTTGTCCAAGGAAACAGTGTAAAGCAGGAGCGGGGTCTGGAAAAGAAAGGCTGGTCTTCTAGGTTTCGCGTGGACCACCGTTTCGACCTTCGCTCGACGGACAGCCGAAGGCGGCTGTCCCCACATGAGCATTCCCAGAGACTAGTACCTTTCCACGCTGCAACCTGGGCAGGACCATCTGGGGCCGGTACCAGCGACCAGCGGCGTCGAGCAGAATGGACAGGTTACATCCGCAGCGGGAGGAATCGCCGCAAGCCTCTGACGCAGGGATGGCTCTTTCTCGGTGACCATCAAGTGAATCAGGAGCGCAACCGTGCCCGCAAGCGGAACAAGTCGGAAACCCCAGTAAAAGGCTGACGCGTCCGGATCGACAGGGATGGTCCAAAAGCCGAACGCAATCAAGATCAGGCAGACCAGGCCGATCCACTTGAAGGAACGGCGCGTCCTGGTATTGGCGTGGGGATCGCGATGGCACATGCTGCACTTCCAGTGCTTCCAGAAGCCGACTGGCAGAATCGGAATCCAAAAGAAGTGCCCGACATCGAGAGTGCGGATCGCGACGGATCGGCGGGGCGCCTGGCAGCCGAGGCAATAGTCGTCGCGAAAGCCAACCTTCTTCGGCCAGAAATGGTAGGAGCCATAGACGATCAACATGGTGGCTTCGCCAGAGGCTGCTGTATATTACCCCACTCCCTTAGCGGCGGGTGATAAATTGGCGTCGCGCCGGGAAGAACCGTGATCCCTGTCTCTACGCCAACGAGTACCGCGGGACGGGGTAGCGTCTGGATTCAGACGCTGCCGATTCTTGTCTTGCCTGGGTTAGTGATCATCTCGCAAACCCGAGTGCCCGCGTGGGTATTCATGTGGGCGCTGTCGTTTGCCATTTTTGCTGGGTTGAAATGGATGACCTGGTGGAGGGCGCGTGCCAGAGTCGCACACAGCGCGGGGCGTTCGATCGCTTATCTGGTGGCGTGGCCCGGGATGGACGCGGAAGCTTTTCTAGACTCCAACAAGCATCCGGCCAAACCCAACGCTCCGGAGTGGCTTTGGGCGACTCTGAAGACGGCTCTGGGAGTCGCGCTGCTGTGGGTGGTTGCGCGCCACACCCCTGATCAGAAAGCTCTGCTGCGGGGGTGGGTCGGCCTTTTCGGTCTAATCTTTTTGTTACATTTCGGCTGCTTCCATCTGATCGCATTGTTCTGGCAAGCGGTAGGCGTCGACGCGCAGCCGATCATGTCGAAGCCCATTCTGTCGAAGACACTGAGCGAGTTCTGGGGCAAGCGCTGGAATCTTGGATTTCGCCAACTGGCTCACGACCTGATCTTCCGTCCGCTCCACAAGCGGGTTGGCGTGGCCACAGCGGGGTTGCTGGTGTTTGTCGCTTCCGGTCTGATTCATGATCTGGTGATTTCGCTGCCCGCGCGGGGCGGGTACGGTTTGCCCACCGGATACTTCATCTTGCAAGGTCTGGGTGTGATATTGGAGCGGTCCAGATTCGGCAGGCGGCTCGGATTACAGACTGGTCCGGCCGCGTGGATATTCATGGTGCTTGTGACTGCAGTTCCGGCATTCTGGCTTTTTCATCCGCCGTTCGTGTTGCGTGTCATACTTCCCTTCATGCGTGCGGTGCACGCGTTATGACTCCAACTCTGGCGGAACGATGCTTCGATCTGATTCTCTGGCTTGCCGGCGCCGGACACTTCGTCATTCTGTTTGCCAGCGCTCAGGTGCCGTCGCGGTTGCGCTGGAAGCAGGATCTGGCGCAACTCATGCCCTTCAACCGCAAGTTGCTCTGGGTCCAAGGCGGATTTACGGTGCTGACCATCATCGCGTTTGGCATACTTACACTGGCTTTGCACGCGGAGATGCTTCGCGGAGACCGGGCGGCGATGGGACTGGCGTGCTTCATTGGTAGTTATTGGACGGCACGCATCCTGGTCGATGCGTTCTATTTTTCCCACGAGGACTGGCCGCAGGGTCGAGAGTTCGTCATCGGCCACACTCTGCTGACGTGTTTGTTCGTGGCGCTCGCCGGCAGCTACTGGGGATTGTTCGTGTGGCAGGTGGGGCTAAGGGGCGAGAACTGACAGCTCGTCTCATAAGTATTCGCGTGGGACAGAACCAGCGGACCTCAGGGGCTAATGCCCCGCGAATCATGATGGGCGCTGGCGGCACAGCTGAAGCCGGGCCCTTCCGGGACACATCTATCAAATCAGTTCTAGTCTTTGAGCAGCTGCCGGGCAATCACCAACCGCTGAATCTCGCTGGTTCCCTCGCCGATGGTGCATAACTTTACGTCGCGGTAAAACTTTTCCGCCGGATAGTCCTTGATGAAACCGTAGCCGCCGTGAATCTGCACACCTTCGTTGGCGCAGCGCACGGCAACCTCGCTGGCATAGAGCTTTGCCATGGACGATTCCTGCGTGGTCTTCATGCCAGAGTCCTTCATGGACGCGGCGCGCATGGTGAGCAGCATGGCGGCATCGATTTCGGTGGCCATGTCGGCCAGCTTCCACTGGATGGCCTGGAAATCGCTGATGGCCTTACCGAACTGCTGGCGCTGCTTGGAATATTTCAGGGCCGCTTCGTAGGCGCCTTCGGCCATACCCAGCGACAACGCAGCGATGGAGATGCGGCCGCCGTCGAGTACGCGCATAGCGTCGGGGAATCCCTGGCCTTCGCCGCCGAGCAGGTTCTCCGCGGGAATCACGCAGTCTTCGAAGATCAATTCGGCGGTGTCGCTGGCACGCAGTCCGAGTTTATTCTCCTTTTTGCCGGGCCGGAATCCCTTGGTGTCTTTTTCGACGACGAACGCGGAGATTCCGTGCGTGTGAGCAGCGCGATCGGTAACCGCGAGCACGACGATCACGTCGGCATAGTGTCCATTGGTGCAGAAGGTTTTGGTGCCGTTCAGCACCCAGCTATTGCCTCTTCGGACAGCGGTCATGCGGGCGCTGCCGGCGTCGGAACCAGATGACGGCTCGGTCAAGCCCCACGCGCCGATAAATTCACCCGTCGCCAGTTTGCTGACATATTTCTTTTTCTGCGATTCGTTGCCAGCGAGGAAAATATGATTCGAGCATAGAGAGGTGTGCGCGGCCACGATGATGCCGACGGACCCGTCCACGCGCGAAAGTTCCTCAATCGCGGTGACGTATTCGACGTAGCCCATGCCTGCGCCGCCGTACTCGGGCGGGAAAACCATCCCCAGCATCCCAAGCTTGCCCAGCTCCTTGATTGTGGCCAGCGGGAACTCGCCCGCCTCGTCCCACTTCATGACGTTCGGGCGGATCTCGCGCTCGGCAAACTCGCGGACACTTTTTTTCAGGTGCAACTGCTCTTCGTTCAGTAGAAAATCCAAGGGTCCTCCACGACGCTCGGGCACTGCCGCTTGCGCGGTCCCGCCAAAGGGGCGCTTGCAACACCCCGAATTGTGATTAGAACATAGCGCTGGAACAGTACGAAGTTACCGCCGGAAGGGAAAGGGAAAGGATGGTGCGAACCGCATGAACACTGGCGATTCTGCAGGTTTCGCCGGGCCACCCAACCGACCGGATGGTTTGGATATTCGCGTGTGAATGCTCGTCTGACGCCAGCGCTGAAGATCCAAGGCGATTATACGCTCAAGGTTGGACGGCGACACCGGGTGCTGTCAGGAAACACTGGAAGACCTCGTTGGAGAGCAGGCGGCCGCGGGGGGTGAGGCTGATGCGGTTACCGTTGCGTCGCAAGAGGCCGTCGCTGATCAAATCGGAAATTGCGGTTGACAGGTTGTCGACGGCCCGGCGGCCGAAATCTGCAGCGACTTCGCTGAGGTCCACGCCACAGTTCAGTCTCAGTCCGAGGAAGAAGCGTTCTTCCAGCGCGTTCACAGTCGATACCGCTGTTTTTTGCGCGAGAGATCCAGCAACGTATTTTTCCAGCACGTCTGCGGCGGCGAAGCGCACCGCCTCAGCCTCGGGTGTTGCCGATTTCAGCATCGAATGAGCATCGACGCCGAAGCCGAGATAGGGCTGGCGAGTCCAGTATTTGAGATTGTGGCGCGACTCCGAACCGGGCCGTGCGAAATTGGAAATCTCATATTGCGCGACGCCGTTAGCCTCGAAGCGCTGACAGGCGCTCTCGTAAAAATCGGCGGTCGCTTCTTCGTCCGGGACGAAGTGAGCGTGATAGCGCGTACCGCCGGCGATCACCTCGCGGCCCAGCCGCGAGTCCTCGTCCACTTCGAGTATGTAGACGCTCGCGTGGGAAGCTCCCGTCGCCAGAGTCTCGGCCAGCGATTCCTGCCAGGACTCTGCGGTCTGGTGCGGAAGACCGGCGATCAGATCGATGTTGATGTTCGCAATGCCGGCTGCGCGAAGGCGGGCAATGTCGTCGAGCACCGTCGCGCGTTTGTGTAGGCGTCCGACGGCGGCTGCTTCGGCGTCGACGAATGACTGCACGCCTAGGCTGACGCGATTCACACCACAGCGCAACAATCCCTGCAGCACCTCAGGGCCGAGCGTCCCGGGCGCACACTCAACTGTGACTTCGGCATCGGGTCGCACCGAGAACTGGTCCCGGACTGCGTCAAAGATTCGCAGGAGTTGTCCGGCTTCGAGCACCGTCGGCGTTCCGCCGCCGAGATAGATGGAGTCAACTTCATGTTCGATGTACCCGCCAATTTCCTCTGCGAGTAGCGCATTGGCCACGTCGACGCAAACGCGATCTACGTAGCGCTCAAACACGACGCGCGAGAATACGTCGGAGGCGAAGTTGCAGTAGCTGCACTTCGTTTTGCAGAACGGCACCGAGATGTAGATTCCCAAGGCCACCGTTTGATTATCCCACCCGCGGGCGGGGGCGCCCGCGCCACATTCAACCTTTTCCATCCTCGCGCCTGCCTCGGCCATCTATTTAAGGTACCCTGTTGAGTGGCGCGCTCAACGCCGCTCACCCTTTTCTGAAGTGATTTGACCAGGAAACGATGGCTCAGGAAGAAGAGGTATTAGGCAAAGCGTATGACAGCCGGCTGATGCGGCGGCTGCTCACCTACCTGCGTCCTTATCGCTGGCAGGTAACGATTGCCATTGTTTCGATCATCGTCAAGTCGTTCTGCGACGTGCTGGGGCCTTATCTGGTAAAGGTGGCGGTCGACCGTTATCTGGCGCCCTTAAAGGGTGCAACTTCGGCTCTTTGGAATTGGCTCAGCCCGCGTCCGCTCCACGGGATCGCGCAGATCTCGGTCATTTATTTCATTCTGCTGGGCCTCACCTTCGTCTTCGAATTCTTGCAGACTTACTTCATGCAGTGGACCGGTCAGAAGGTGATGTTCGACCTGCGCAGCCAGATTTTCCGGCACCTGCAGCGTATGCATGTCGCCTTCTACGACAAGAATCCGGTCGGGCGGCTGGTCACGCGGGTCACGACGGATGTCGACGCTTTGAACGAAATGTTCACGTCGGGCGTCGTGTCCATTTTTGAAGACCTGTTCGTGTTGATGGGGATTCTCGGGATCATGCTGTGGATGAACTGGAAGCTGGCACTGATTACGTTTGCCGTGCTGCCGTTCATCGTGGTGGCGACCAAGTTTTTTCGGGACAAGGTGCGCGATTCGTACCGGCGGATTCGCACCGCGATTGCTCGCATCAACTCGTATTTGCAAGAGCACGTCAGCGGAATGGTAGTGCTGCAATTGTTCAACCGCGAGCGCAAGGCCTACCACCGGTTCTCGGAAATTAACCGCAGCCACATGGACGCGTTTAAAGACGCGATCATGGCGTACTCGGTGTATTACCCTGTCGTCGATTTCTTTTCCGCAATCGCCATTGCGTGCGTGATCTGGTTCGGCGGCCAGGATGTGCTGCGAAAAGTAAGCGCCACCAGTCTCTCGCTCGAGTACCATTGGCCGGCGCACGTGGCCTTTCACACGGTTGCGGTGCCGGCTTCGCTTGGCGTGGTGATCGCTTTTACGGCGTATGCGCAGCGATTCTTCCGGCCCATCATGGATTTCAGCGAGAAGTACAACATTCTGCAGTCGGCCATGGCGGCTAGCGAGCGCATCTTCAAGTTGGTGGATACCCCGGTCGACATCGTGTCGCCCGCAATGACGAAGAAGCCCGAAGGCCCTGGGCGCATCGAGTTTGACCATGTATGGTTCGCGTACCGGGATGTGCCAGAGGAGAGCGCTGAATCCGGCGGTGGCAGCCGAGTTTCGCTCGATCGGACGGCCGAAGGCGGTCGTCCCCACATGAGCATTCCTGCCACGCCCGACTCGGTGCTCCGCGACGTGACGTTCACCATCGAGCCCGGAGAAACGGTTGCGGTGGTGGGTCATACGGGAGCCGGCAAGACCACGCTGATTTCCCTGCTGCTGCGCTTCTACGACGTGCAGAAGGGCGCGGTACGCATCGACGGCGTCGATGTGAAAGAGATGGACCTCGCGGACCTGCGGAGTCGCTTCGGGGTCGTGCTGCAGGATCCCTTCCTGTTTACTGGAACGATCGGTGGGAACATTCGCCTGGGCACCGAGCGGATTCTGGACGAGCACATCGCGAAGGCTGCAGAAGACGTGAATCTTGGGGATTTCGTCCGCGCTCTGCCTAACGGCTTCAACGAGCAAGTTCGCGAGCGCGGATCGACACTTTCGACTGGGCAGAAGCAGCTGATCTCATTCGCTCGCGCCCTGGCGCATGAGCCGAGGATTCTGATTTTGGATGAGGCGACGTCAAGCGTCGATACCGAAACGGAGTTCAAGGTGCGCGACGCGCTCGGCCGCATGGTGGAGGGACGAACGTCGCTGATCATCGCGCATCGCCTGTCGACGGTGCAGCGCGCCGACAAAATCATCGTGATGCACAAAGGTCAGGTCCGCGAGATGGGGACGCACCAGGAGTTGCTGGCGCATCGCGGAGTTTACTTCAAGCTTTATCAGCTGCAATACAAGGATCAGGAGCTGAATGTCGCGCGGGTGGCCACGCCTGCGAATGGGTCGGGGTTGCAGCAGCCAGAAGTGACTGCCAGCGCGGACGACTAAGCTCATGGCAGGCCGCGACTTGTTCGGGTAGGGCTTGCGCGGGAGCGGCGCGCCACACAACTCTCGCTCCCTTACAATGCTTTCTTGCGCATACTGATCTCAGCGGGCGAAGCTTCAGGGGAAATGTATGGGGCGGAGCTCATTGCAGCTCTGCAGAGGGCTGCCGACCTTGCAGGTCGGCCTGGACGGGCGGGGCGCCCGTCCCCACACGAGCACTCCCTTGAATTCTTTGGTGTCGGCGGGGACCGGATGCGGGCTGCCGGGTGCGACACCGTTATCGACACGAAAGATCTAGCTGTCGTTGGCATCACGGAGATTCTCAGCCGCCTGCCGCAGATTCTTGGGTTTTACCGACATTTGATTGCAGAGGCCGACAAGCGCAAGCCGGATCTCGCCATCGTCATCGACTCTCCGGCATTCAACTGGCGAGTCGCACGGCAGATGAAGAAGCGCGGCATTCCGACGGTGTATTACGTTGCGCCGCAGTTTTGGGCGTGGCGGCAGGGGCGGGTGCGTCTGCTGCGCGATTACATCGACGAGGCACTGGTGATCTTTCCTTTCGAAGAGCAGTTTTACCGCGAGCGGGGCGTCGACGCGACGTTCGTGGGCCATCCGCTAGCGGAACTGCCGCACCCTACGATCAAGCGCGATGACTATGCTGCGAAGTATCAACTGGATCCGGCGATGCCGTGGATCACTCTCATGCCCGGCAGCCGCGTCAAAGAAGCCCGCATGAACCTGCCGACGATGCTGGAGGCAGCGAATCAACTGGGCGCGAATTATCAGTTCCTGCTACCAGTTGCGCCCACGCTGGACCGCAGCTTTCTGCTTAGCCTGATCGGACCAGCGAGAATCACGCTCGTTCCCGATGCCCTGCCGGCGCTCTGGCACTCGCGCGCGGGGATCGTGGCCAGCGGCACGGCCACGGTCGAGGCTGCGATGATGAACACGCCTTTCGTGATGGTCTACCGCGTCTCGCCGATCACTTACCTGCTGGGCAAGCCGCGGGTGAAGGTCCCAAGATTTGCCATGGTCAATCTGATTGCTGAGGAGGAGGTTGTGCCCGAACTCGTGCAACAAGATTTCACGGCGGAAAAGCTGGTCGGCAAGGTGAAAGAAATTCTGTCCGACGGGCCTGCCCGCGACCGCATGCTGGAGGGCCTGGCGCGGGTAAAAGAGCGGCTTCGAGCCCCACAGCCCGATTCCGCGGCGGCGCAGCATCCGGCAGACCGGGCCGCCGACATCATTCTTGCGCTGGTGAACAAACGCTTAGGTCGATAGGGCATGCCGGCTTGCTTGCGGCGCCCGAAGTGACAAAATCCTGACATATGGCGGCTAAACCTTGTGCTCCGACCATCTTTTACGTCAGAATCTTCATCATAGGAAATGGGTTATCATTTCCTGGAGACTCTCCTGAATGTTGATTTCTCCGCGGCGCGCTCTGAGCGTCCTTACGAGTTCCCTTACTCTGTCGCTGGTAGTCCTGCTCGCGAGTTCTTCGTGGGCGGCCGAAAAGGCGCGCCTGCGGGTGGACGACTACCAGATCGAGGCTGAACTCAATCCGCATCTCCACCAGATCACGGCTCGCGCCAAGGTCAAGATCACGGCCCTGCAGGATGTGGCCGTCGCCGTCTTCGAACTGAACAATGACCTCCGCGTCACCAAGGTTCTCGACGAAAAGAACCAGCCGCTAGCCGCGGAGCGGGTAACTCAGGATTTCACGATTCGTGTTCCGCTGCCCGCGGGATTGTCCAAGGACGCCTCAACGACCCTGACTTTCGAGTACGAAGGACAGCTGGAGAATGCCGATAACAGTCCGGTACCGGGTCTGAAGCTAGCCCACATCGGCGACGATACGAGCTTTCTTCTCTATGCAGGACGATGGTTTCCCGTCATCGGCTACGGGCTGGACCGTTTCACATCCACGATCAGTGTGACCGTGCCGGCGCATATGCTGGTCATCGGCAGCGGCAAGGCGACCGCAGGAGAAGCTGCGGCTCCGAAGAAGCCGACCGCCAGCGTGCTGCCTACCAAGACATTTCGATTTGTCTCGACCAAGCCTAGTTTTCCCGGCACCATCGTGGCTGGAATTTTTCAGGAGTACAAGAGCGATGAGGCTGGTCTGGACCTGCACGTCTTCTTCAAGCCCACCCACCAGAGCCAGGCTCCGGCATACACCACGACTGCAGTGCAGGAGTTCACTTACTTCATCACGCTCTACGGGCTGCCGCCATCGCAGAAGCTAAATCTAGTGGAATTGCCCGGCGACACGCTTCCTTATATGTGGGCGCCGGAGATGGCCGGGATGGCTGGTCCTTCGATCACCGAGAAGACGAACTACCGCCTGCTGGCGAACGCGATCGCGCATCAGTGGTGGGGAGTTTCGGTGAGTCCGGCGACGAAGGATGACTGGTGGTTGAGTGATGGCTTCTCACGCTATTCGGAAGCCATGTACGTAGAGAACGCCGCCGGGGCGGCCGGACTGGAAGAAGCGGTAAAAGACATGTCGGTGGGTGCGTTGGCGTATGACACCGTCCCGCTCTCCAGCGCCAGCAAACTCGACATTTTCTCCACGGAGTTTCAGTCCCTGGCCACCGATAAGGGCGCCATGATTCTGCACATGCTGCGCTGGGTGCTGGGCGAGGACAAGTACAACAAGACCATGCGGGAGTTCGCCACGGAATTTGCCGGGAAGTCTGCGAGCATGGATGATTTCAAGGCGATTGCGGAGAAGAATTATGGCGACCAGCTGACCTGGTTCTTTTCGCAGTGGCTTGATTCCACCGGCGCTCCGGAATTTAAATTGAAGTACACGACCTACCGTCTCGGCGGAAACTATTCCAAGGAATCGCCGGCCCAGCAGGAACGGTCGCCGGGATTCCGGGTGACCGGTGAGATCACGCAGGATCTGGATCTGTTCCGCATGCCAGTCGACCTACGCATCGATACCGACGGGAAAACGGAGAACAAACGCATTGAGGTTGTGGGCACAACTTCGCCGTTTTCGATCGAGACGTTTGGCCGTCCACGACGGATCGCGATCGATCCCGACCACCATGTGCTGACCAATTCCACCGATGTGAAGTTGCGCGCATCGATCCTGCGCGGACAGGCGCTGCAGCAGCAGGGAGATCTCTCGGGCGCGCTGGTCGAGTTCAATAAGGCCCTGGACCTCAACAAGAACAGTTCTCTGGCCCACTATCGGATAGCTGAGGTCTTTTTCTATCAGCGGAACTACCAATCCTCGGCCAATGCCTACCGGGCGGCCATTGACGGCGATGGCGAGCCGCGCTGGACCGAAGTCTGGAGCCATATCCAGTTGGGCAAGATTTTCGATATCACCGGCCAGCGCGAACGCGCGATCGGACAGTACCGCCAGGCTACACAAACCAACGACAACACCTTCGGTGCACTGGAAGAGGCTCGAAAATATCTTCAGAAGGCGTACGAGCGACCCAAGGAAAAGCAGTAGGCCAAAAGACTTAACCTGAGGAGCGAACCTGCCCTGCAATCTGTATCCGTCGGCAGGTTACAGGGCCACCCAACGCTCTGCCTCCTCGATGGAACGGAAAATCTCAAAGTTCCTCTGCGTGCGCAGGGATTTGTGCATGCGGGCAGCGTGACTCTGGACCAAGGTTCGCACGACAAACGCACGCTTGGCCAGAGGCGAAAATGGATCGATCTTGTCCGCGAGTTTCCGGAATTCATCTGCCTGAAGGTTAAGTTCTTCAACTTCCGTCAGGTCCACGATTTCCGAATACTCCGGCTGGAACGAGGGATTCAACCGCGACCGCTTCGCGTATCGTTCGATATCCGCAAAGGTCACCGTCTTGCCGAACCTTATGGAAACCAATCTTCTTTCGGGGTCCACGACACACTCGACACCCCGTCTAAGGAACTGCTCACCGCGCGGACTCCCAGAGGCTCCCCCGTAGCCAAGATCCTCATGATTCACTGCCCACCTCCGCAGAATCGAGTTTTGACTCTCCTCTAGGTATCGGCAACGCGACCATAAGCTTTATCCCGCGGCGCCTGCGTGAAACGGACTCACCGGCTAACCTTTTTCGCCCTTACGGGGTCTAAGTATGTACATGCCAGCAGGGAACTTTACCGGACCCGGCTGCGTATATCTGATCAGATGGTTAGGCGGGATTGAGACCCCTCGCCTGAACGTTACCCGGGCGCCCCCACGCTCCTCCCCGGAGGCGTGGGGGCATGATTCTGCGATATCCCTATGAGAATGCTTCTGGACATTGTGCGGCAGTCGCTGTCGACGCTCTGGGCACACAAGCTGCGCTCGTTCCTGACCATGTTCGGGATCGCCTGGGGCGTGGGCTCGTTGCTGCTGCTGGTGGGCCTGGGAGAGGGCTTCCGCAGCGGCCAGGAGAAGCAACTCGCCACTCTCGGACAAAACATTATGTTTATGTTTCCCGGGCGCATTCCGGCGGTTGAAGGGAGCACGCAGTCGGGGCGGCTTTATTACTTCACTTACAAAGATTACTTGGCGATTCGCAATGAGGCGCAGTTCGTAGGCGCTCTTTCGCCTGTGCTGAATCGCGAGGATATTCGCGCGGTCAGCGACTACGGATCCACAAACGGGCAGGTATTCGGCGTGGCTTCCGACTACAACCAGATTCGTAACGTGCCCGTGGAACCCGGTCGCTGGTTCAATAGCCAGGATAATACTGAGCGCCGCCGTGTGGCTGTGGTGGGATGGGAATTGCTGAAGAATATGTTTCCGGGACGTCCGGCGGTGGGATCGACGATTCTGCTGAACGGCATTACTTTCGACGTCGTCGGCGTAGTTGCGAAGGTTGGCCGCGATGGCAATAACGGCACGAATTCGCGCATCTTCATCCCGATTGAAACCATGCGCGACCTGTTTCCCTTGACGAAGGCGAATTCCGAGGATGCGATTTCGTTCCTCAACTATCGGCCGATCACAAAAGATCAGCATACCGACGCGAAGAACGAGATTCACCAGATCATTGCGCGGCGCCATGGATTCAACCCCAAGCTGCAGGATGCATTCGAAGATTGGGACACGATCGAGAACATGAAGCGGGTGGGAAAGATTTTCGACGCGATGGACTGGTTCCTGGGCGTGGTGGGAGTGGTCACGCTGGGGCTAGGCGCAATCGGGATCATCAACATCATGCTCGTCTCGGTGACGGAGCGGACGAAAGAGATCGGCTTGCGAAAAGCTTTGGGCGCCACTTACCGCGCGATCTTGACGCAGTTCTTCATCGAGGGAGCGTTCCTGACCGCGTTCAGCGGGGGCATTGGATTGGCCATCGCGACTGGTTTCGTGGCACTGCTAGCGATGTTGCCATCGCCGGAAGGATTTGACACGCCACGCATTATTCCGGCGTCGGCGGTTGCAGCCATTGGATCGCTGGCGATTGCGGGCATCGCGGCAGGTTTGTATCCCGCACGCAAAGCAGCATTGCTGCCCCCGGTAGAAGCGTTGCGGCAAGAGTAGAAAAAAGCTAAGAGCTAGGCGAGGAGCTGTTTCTTCATGATCGTCGATCTCGCAACCCAAGCTTACAACGCGCTCCGCCACAACCGGCGGCGCAGCGTCCTCACCATGCTTGGCATGGCCTGGGGCATCGCGACGGTGGTATTGCTGCTCGCGTACGGCACCGGTTTCGAACGCGGGCTGTGGTCCGCCTTTCGGTCTTTCGGCACGAACCTGGTCTTCATTTTTCCCGGCCGCACCGAGTTGCAGGCGGGAGGCACGAAGGCTGGAACGCAGGTTCGTCTCACGGTGAACGATCTCGACTCGATTCGCGCGGAAGTTCCATTGCTGAAGCGCGTTTCTCCGGAGGCTTTCAAGAATTGCGTGGTCGCGTTTGGCACGCGCAGCTCGAACTATGGAGTAAGCGGCGTGTACGCCTCGTATGGGCGCATGCGCAAAATGGATGTTGCGGAAGGAACCTTCTTCAGCGAGGCCGACGATTACACCCACACTCGCGTCGCGGTGATCGGCTCCGACGCTAAGAAGAAATTGTTCTCCGGCCAGAACGCGCTTGGAGAAAACCTCCGCCTCGACGGCATTTCCTACCAGATCGTCGGCGTGCTGAAGCATCAGGTGCAGAACGGTGATGACAACATCAACGAGCACGTCTACGTTCCGTTCAGCGCGATGAGCGACCTGACCAACACTTACTACCTGAGTTCGGTCGTGATGGAGTACGAAGGCGACCATGCCAAGGTCGTGAAGGCGGTACGCGATTCCATGGCGTTCCACCACAGCTTCGATCCGAAGGACCACCGCGCCATCTTTGTTTTTGACGTCTTCGCGGATCTAATGGATCTGCAGGTGATCTCGACGGGAATCAAGATTCTGCTTGGGTTTATCGGACTGCTCACGCTGGGCATTGGAGGCGTCGGGCTGATGAACATCATGCTGGTGTCGGTCACACAGCGCACGCGCGAAATCGGGGTGGAAAAGGCCTTGGGCGCACATCGATGGCACATTCTGTTCCAGTTCCTAGCAGAGGCGTTCGTGATCACCGCTCTCGGCGGTTTGTTGGGCGTGGTCTTGGCCTACCTGGTGTCATGGTCGGTGGGATCGCTCACCCTGTGGAGCGCATTTGAAGAGAATGCCAGCGAGGGTGACATTCACCTGTACATCGACTCCGCCACCCTGATCTGGTCGACGGTTATTCTGAGCTTCGTCGGCATTCTCAGCGGCATGCTGCCCGCGATCAAAGCGGCGCGGCTCAATCCCATCGAAGCGCTGCGCTACGAGTAGAGGAACCACAGAGGACACTGAGGACACAGGGTAACTTCAAGACTCTGTTTCCGTCGTGTCCTCTGTGATTTTTATATTACGAACCGTTCATGACGCGCGGATCAGTCCGCAGCGACTGCCTTGGGAACCGGCCGTGCCGCAATGGCCTGCCATTCCAACAGAATATTCGGCAGGATGGCGGCGAGGGCAATCACGGTCCACACGACGGTTTCAATTCCAACCACTCCGAGCCGGAAGACGGGCGGCAGAGGAATGATCATCCGCGCCACGGTGAAGACCATGGCAAAGGGGTAGCCCCGGATCATCCAGCGCCGATGTTGGGCGATGTTGCCCTGGCGCACGCAATAGAGAGCAATTCCGGTCGTCAACATCCAGCCGAGCGATTGCACGCTCGAGGCCGCCACCAGAGACGGACCTAAGCGCATCGTCATCGGAATGCCAATCGGCGCAGCAATAAACACACTTACCACGTAGACATAGCCCAGGATCCGGTGCGTCTTGAGATAACGCGCCCGCAAGCGGTTAGAGAACTGGAACGCACCCAGAAGCATAGCAAGAGCAGCAAAGAAGGCATGCGGCACGAGATACCATCGGATGGGGGCGAAGTGCTGGGCGATCTCCGAAGTGGAATCGAAGATGCGAGCGTTCTTCATGTAGGTGACAAATACGGTCAGCAGACCGAAGATTACGAAGAAAACGAGTTTGGATTGTGAACGCGAGCGCCGGATGGGCGCGACGGCAGTGGCCATTGATTTCCCCAAGCTTGAGGAGATTCCTCGCTCCCCGGCGGAAGGCCTCCACACAACGCACGCAGCAGAGGCTCAAGTGGGGCAATTGTAGCTTGCTTTGCGTTTTTCCCAAAGCCGAATCTTCCGCGCGGCGTTGAACCGGAGAATCCCGTAGGGATGGTGATCGTACGCGATTCGCTATACTTACCAAGCCCTCATGCCAGAGCAACCACAGATTCGCCTGGAGCGTGTGCTCGCACAACTTCGGTTGTACGAGCATCCCCTGCTGAATTTCTCTGCACGGTCGAAGAATGATGGCGTAGAGGTCATCATCAAGTTCAAGGATGAGACCATTCCCGTTCACACCTACTACTTCGACCTGCATCCGCGCGATCTGGACGACCCGCAGTTCGAGTGGAGCTTCCAAAGACAGCTCTTCGATGCTTTGCACGACTATTTCGTGGAGATGTTCATCCGTACCCCGCAGGACCGGGCGGACCGCCAACGGAAGGGCCTGTGAACGCGCTGCGAGCGAGGATCGAGCAGGAGATCCGCGAACGTGGGCCAATTCCCTTCTCACGTTATATGGAGTTGTGTCTTTACGATCCCGAGCTTGGTTACTACTCGCGTAACGCTGCCCAGTTCGGCAAGGCAGGAGACTTCTACACTTCGAGCGATGTCCATGCGGTCTTCGGACGCCTGCTGGCGCGCCAGTTCGATGAGATGTGGCGGGCTCTGGGATCTCCAAAACACATCACTGTGAAGGAACTTGGCCCCGGGCGCGGGCTTTTCGCGCAGGATGTACTGGACTGGTCGGAGAAGAAGTTTCCAGATTTCTTTCGCGCTGTTCGCTATGTTTTGGATGAACGGTCGCCTGCGTTGCGCCAACGCATCGGGACCACGCTGAGCGAGCATCTGGAAACCGGGAAGGCGGTATTGGTGTCCGAGCCTGATGGCGGTGCGGCCAACATCGTATTCGCCAATGAATTTTTCGATGCGTTGCCAGTTGAGGTGCTCAGTTCCCAAGGGTCACTGCGCATCGACTTCCGCGATGGGCGATTGGTCGAGACCTGGGTGGCGGCTTCACCGGAAGAACTTGAGTTCCTTGATCGATACTCGGTCCATCCCCAGCCGGGTGAACGAGTGGAAGTACCACTGCAGTCTGAGACGCACATACGCGCCGCAGCTGATATAGAACACGGATTCGTGGTGATCGTCGACTACGGATACACTCGCGAAGAGCAGTTCGCCGGACGCCATCGCGGGACGCTGAAGGCCATTCGCCAGCACTCGGTGAGCGCAAATCCTTACGAGGCCCCCGGCGAGCAGGACATCACGGCCGACGTAAACTTCACGGCTCTGGCAGCGGTTGCGGAGCAGCAGAGTATGAGGGCGCAGAAGCTCGTCACCCAGTCGCAATTCCTGATGGGGATCGGCGAGACGAATGACTTTGCCGATGCCTTCGAAGAGTGCCGCCTGCCGCAGGAGCGCGCCAAGGTCACGCTCCAACTGAAACACTTGGTCACCCCCGCCGGGATGGGCGAGAGCTTTCATGTGCTGGTGGCGAGCAAGGGAGTAGATCGGGAAAAGGTCTCGACATTGGCGGGCCTGGGTTTCGGACGGCGCATCATCAGCAAAAGAACCTAGATTTGTCGTGGCTCCGTCCAGGTAGGGATCCTTCGACTACGTGGCTGGTCCGCTTCGCGCACCAGCCACTTCGCTCAGGAGGAGAACTAAGGGTTGTTCTTCGCGGTTGCTGACGCGGCTTCCGGATATTCGTACACACCGCGTCCTGATTTGCGTCCCAATCGTCCGGCCTTCACGTACTGCACCAGCAGAGGTGCCGGCCGGTATTTGTCGCCAAGCGATTTATGCAGGTACTCCAGGATGTTCAGCCGGGTGTCGAGCCCAACTAGGTCCACCAACTCGAACGGCCCCATGGGATGGTTCAGGCCGAGTTTCAGGGCCTTGTCGATGTCGGCTGGGGTGGCGATACCCTCCTGCAGCATGTAGAACGCTTCGTTGCCGATCATGGCATTGATGCGGCTGGTGATGAAGCCGGGCGACTCCTTGATCACCACAACTTCCTTACGCATGCGCTTGCCCACTTCGACGGCGGTGGCCAGCGTGTCGTCATCGGTTTCGAGCGCGCGCACGACTTCGAGCAACTTCATTTTGTGCACAGGATTGAAGAAGTGCATCCCCACGCACTTTTTGGCGCGGTAGGTCACGCTAGCAATTTCGGTTACACTGAGTGACGACGTATTCGAAGCGAGCATTGTCGTAGGGCGGCAGATTTTGTCGAGCAGAGTGAAGATTTCGATCTTCGACTCCATCTCCTCGGGAACGGCTTCGATCACGAGGTCGGCCTCGCGCGCTGCGTCTTCGACCGAACCCGCGTACTCGAGCCGCTTGAAGGCCGAGTCCGCGTCAGGCGCAGTGACCTTGCCCAGTTCGACAGCCTTGTCCAGATTGGCGCGAATTTCGGTTTCTGCCTTGCGCAGAGCCCCGGGCAGCAAATCTTCGAGGATAGTGCGATAACCGCCGAGCGCCGCGGCGTGCGCGATGCCCCGCCCCATGATGCCGGCGCCGATGACTGCAATCGTCTGGACGCCGCTCACCTATTTCTCCGCCTTTTCCAGGTCGGCGATAGCTGCATTGACCGCCGTGACGGTGCCGCGCAGGCTCTCCGCCAGCCGCTTGCGCTCGTCGGCGCTCATGCCGGGAATATAAATACAAATGCGCCGCAGGGTCGCGGTGATGTCTTCCACATAGTTCATCGCTCGGATCAGTTCGCCTGTCACAACTGCCATGAGAACTCCTCTTTCTATTGTCTGTCGCAATCTGCCGGACCTTCTATTCTGGACGCGCTTGCGAATTTAGTAAAGGAGCACGCTTTTCACGGCTTTCAAGGCGCACTACGCGCAAAAATCTCAAGACTGCAAAAGAGCCATGCCTTTGTTCACAAAGACTTAACCCGGCGGGCATATAATCGCAATCAATTCTTTTTATGGGGCGCGTGGGCCCGGCGCGAATCGAATGGACATGGCAGATAAACTTCTGAAACGCTACATTTTCGCGAGCGACTTCGACAAGACGCTTACCTTCAACGATTCCGGCTACGTTCTCGCCGAATTGGTCGGCATTCCTACCGAGGATTTCGAGCGCAAGGCAAAGGGAATGGCCAAGATCAACCTGGTGCAGCAGGGAGCGGAACTGGCCTACTTGTTGCTGCACGATCCGGAGTTCAAGGCCAAAGTCCGAAAGGAACATCTGCGCGAGGTGGGAAAGCGGATTCGGCTCAAGAGCGATATCAAGCTGCTTTATCAGTTGCTGGACGCGGGCATTGACGACCACCAGTTCGACTTTTACGTGCTGTCAGCAGCTCCGGTGGAGATCGTCGTCTCTGCGCTGGAAGATATTGTTCCCGCCGATCACATTTATGGCACGGAGTTCCGCTACAAGCCTTCGGGCGAGATCGATACAATTGTGCGGGCTACGGCGGGTTATGGCAAAGTTGCGGTTCTCAACCGGTTGCTCGAGCAGCAGGTCGCGGGACCCGATCATGTGATTTATACAGGCGATGGCAGTTCTGACATCCACGTGATGCTGCATATCAACTCGCGCGATGGACTTACGATTGCCGTGTCAGAGTCGGCCGATGTTTCGCAGATTGCGAAGCGCACTGTGTTAAGTACCAGCGCAATGGCCGTGCTCGCGCCGATTCTCGAAGAGGTGGCAGGCTGGGAACGCTACCGCATTCGCAGCTTCTTCGAGGCCAACGGAATGTTGATCCAGGAGTGGCAACGCGTACGAACCGACTGGCTGACCGTACGCCGGGCGGCCGAGCCCGAGCAGGTAGAGGTAGAGCCAACCCTGATCCGGGTATCGAGCGCGAATTCCTGAGTCGACGGAACTGTCATGCTGCGCGATAAGAATCTAATTCCACTCTCGCGACAACACCAGCACGCCTTAGCCTTGTGCGTTCGCATTGCTCGCTCGTCACCGGTTGTTGACGCCGACCTCGCGGCCTGGCAGGCAGAAATCGCGCAGCACTTTCAGAATGAAATCAGGATTCATTTTGCGGCGGAGGAACAAGTCTTGTTTCCGGCGGCACGACAGTTGCCTGAGCTGGTTGCTCTGCTGAACGAACTGCTGACCGACCACGCTGCGTTGCGAGACAGTTTTGCGAAAGCCAAATCGGCCAAGATGTCTGCCGCCGAAGTGTCTGCATTCGGTCGGCGCATGTCGGCTCACATCCGCAAAGAAGAACGGCAACTTTTTGAGCGCGTGCAGGAATTGATGTCTCCGGAAGAGCTCACACTTCTGGGACAGAAATTGGACGAAGCCCTCAAAGACGCGGCGCAAGCCTGTGCGCTGCCCGCGGACGCAAACTGACTGCGGACGCGAGAACCGCTCAGCAACCCTTCGCCGCGTGCAGCTGCCGGAAGCGCATCGCGCCTTCCCGCCCCATGTAGCGCTCCAGCACCGCCGGCTCGGTCTGTCGCAGATCCACTACCACCAGTCCGTCCAGCACGTTGGAAAACTTACGGTCTAAGTTAAAACCCAGCAGTTTGCCGCCGATCTTGGCATACTGCCGCAGCAGAATCGGCAACCCCTTGCCATCAGTCTCCACATCGTTGATGGGCTGAGAGAGCTCATCAAGGTCGCGCAGTGCCCGGGACATGCCTCGGCAATCCCACTTGCGCAAGGGTGCAGGCCGAAAAGGGCGCCTTGGCTCGATGAAGCCTGCCAACTCATCGTCTTTCATGCGGGCCTCAAAGAAGCGGTAAATCATTTCGCGCGACGCTTCGTTGTAGTCGTTGCTGATGCTGACCGCGCCAAACAATACCGGAATCTCTGGCTGCCTCGCCACCATGCGGGCAATGCCCTTCCACAGCAGCAGCAGCGGAGCGTATTGCCGCTGATATTCTGGCCTCACAAACGAGCGCCCCAGTTCCAGAGCGGGGCCTAGTTTCTGAAAGATTCGCTCGTCATAGCGGAAGAGAGTGCTGGTGTAAAGCCCGCCGATGTCGCGCTTCGCGAGAATCTCGGCCGTGTTCCCCGCGCGGTAAGCCCCTACCAATTCCCGCTTCGTTTTGTGCCACAACAAAATGTGTGAGTAATAATCGTCGAAGAGGTCGAGATCGCGACTCCGGCCCGTCCCTTCGCCCGCGCCGCGAAAGGTAATCTCGCGTAGGCGTCCTACTTCGCGCAAGAGTTGAGGAACCTCTCTCGCCGTTCCAAGGTAGACGGAAAGATCGCCGTTCTCCGCGAGACACTGATCTTCCGGCAATCGCGCCACCTCGTCTGCCAGCAGGTCCGCAGGCACCGGAGCCGCCACCGGTTCCTGAACCTTGAACGCAAGCCGCGACCGCAATGCCGTGTGCCACACGGCTTCCGGCTTGCTTCGGCGTGCGAGCAAATAAGTGCGCCAGCGCAAATATTCGGTGGCTTCGCGATCATCGCGGATCGCCTCCACCGCATCCGCCGTAATGGCGCTGCCTACGCGGACTTCCACGGTCTTGCCTTCCTGCTGCAAGAATTCCTGCGCCAGAAGTGAGGTGCGCAGCTTGGGATGGAGCATGCCCATCAGCTGGAATCGTACGCCGTTGTGGCCACAGAAATAGATCGGGAGCGCCGTCGCTCCCGTCCTGCGAAGCAACCGTACCGCAGCGTCATTCCATGCGGGATCGACGATTTGCGCCGCTGGCATTTGCCAGTACGACACTTCGCCTGATGGAAACATCGCAAGCATGCCGCCTTGCTGCAGCCAGGCAAGGGCCTGCCGCAGCGCTCGACGATTGGACTCCGCCGATCGGTCGGTTTGGAAGGGATCTACGAAGATGCAATGTTTCTGCAACTCCGGCACGTCGGCCAACAGAAAGTTGCTGAGCACCTTCACGTCCGGCCGCGCGCGTGTCAGCAACACGGTGAGGATTGCGCCATCCAACATGCCGTAGGGATGATTCGCAACCACTACCACGGGACCGGTCGCGGGAATCCGCGCTTGATCCGCCTCACCGACCTGCGCCCTGACCCGCATCTCGGCGAGTAAATTTTCCAGGCGGAAGCTCTCGGGCGATTGCTGCACGCGCCGGTAGAGATCCCTCACCTTGCCGACGGGAGCAAACTTTCCAGCCAAACCTGGAAATTCAGCGACACGCGCCGACACTCCGGGTTGCAGCGGGTCCGTGTGTAAATGGTTTGATGGCATTTCATACCAATAACGCATTCGCGTTGCGCCAGCATGAAGTGCAAGTTAAAAGCTGATGAAACGAGGGTTTGAGGAAGCACGAAAGTAACGAGGGATGATACTCGAGCCGCGCAGTACGATCAGGTCTCAAGCCGGTAACGGGTTTCGGCGAGAGCGTAGAGTTTGCGCCACACCAGGCGATTGATCGTGACCACGGTGGCGGCCATCATCATAGTCGCAGCGAGTAACAGGTCGAAGTTGCCAGCGTCGGTGGCTTGAGAAATCGTGGCACCAAGCCCGACTGTGGTGTAGATGCGGCCTTTGAAATGAAAGTATTCGGCGACGATGCTGGCATTCCATGCTCCACCAGAAGCGGTAACCATGCCGGTGACGAGGTAAGGGAAAATTCCCGGCAGGATCAGCTTTTTCCAGCGTTCGATCCCCTTCATTCGGAAGACCGAGCAACACTCTTTCAGATCTGTCGGAATCGCGATCGCACCCGCGATCACGTTGAACAGGATGTACCACTGCGTGCCCAAGAGGAGGAGCACGATCGACCCTACCCCGAGTCCGCCGCCCACGCGGATCAGCAACAGCAGCACGACGGGAAACAGCGCAGTTGCAGGAACCGAAGCGGCGATCTGTGCCAGGGGCTGCGCGATCCGCGCCAGGCGCGGGTTGAAGCCAATGGCCACACCCGCCGGGATCGTCCACAACGCGCCGAGCAGCAACGTCAGATTGACACGCACAAACGTCGCGACTAGACCGATGCCCGCCTCCTGCACCTCAGCCTTCTGCAGGCCCGTGAGAATCATCACGACTCGGACGACGCCATAGCTGATCCCTGCCAGCAGAATGACGGCCAGCAGGCGTATCAGCCAAGCCTTCCAAGCGCTGTGCCGCTCGGGTTCGTCGCTTGAACCCGGACGGGAGAAGTACAGCAGCACGCGCTCGCTCAGCGGGCGGACCGTCTTTTTGCGGATCTGCGCCAAGCTGCGTGAGTGCCGAATCAGATCGAGCACCCACGAGCGCGGCGCGTCGCTGCTCTCGACCTGCTCCACTTTGAACTTCTCCGCCCACGCAATCACCGGGCGCCAGATGAACTGGTCCAACAGAACAATCACCGCGATCATCGTGCCGACGCCCCAGAGAATCGACCGGGTATCGCCGGCGCTGGCCGCGGTCTGCAGATACGATCCCAAGCCTGGCAACCGGAAGTCACGCGAGCCGAGCACGAACATTTCGCAAGCCATGAGAAAGAACCAGCCGCCCGCCACCGA
Organism: uncultured Acidobacteriaceae bacterium; assembly: GCA_963832015.1. GTDB lineage: Bacteria > Acidobacteriota > Terriglobia > Terriglobales > Acidobacteriaceae > Sulfotelmatobacter. The sequence goes on along the minus strand of CAWHSR010000030.1, from coordinate 23,083 downwards.
CATCATCGAGTTCCAGACCAGACCGATCGCCGCGAAGGGCAACTCCATCTCAATGAAGCGCTGCCACGAACTAAACTGGTAAACCTTGGCTGCCTCGCGCATTTCTTTCGGAATGCTTTTCAGCGAAGCGTAAAAGCTGAACGCCATGTTCCAGACCTGGCCGGTGAAGATGAGCAGGATTGCACCTGCTTCCACGCCCAGTTGCCTGCCTGGAAAGAGCGCTACCATCGCCAACATGACTCCGGGAAGGAAGCTGAGGACCGGGATCGACTGGAGCACGTCGAGAAGCGGAATCATGAAACGCTCGGCGCGCGGGTTGTAAGCTGCTACGTATCCGTACACTAGCGTGAAGGCGAGGCTCAGCACGTATGCAATCGTGATGCGCAGCAGCGAATATCCTGCGTAGGCCGCCAGCGCCAGCGGGCTGCGCGAGATCTCTACCTCGGGTGTGAACGGGCCCAGCCATGTTCGCCCGACGACAAGCACGCCATAGAACAAGGCGATGGCCGCACCAAACATGAGAACATCCGGCAGGTACGAGATCTCGATGCCGGGCAATTGCGCCCAGATTCGATAGGCCGAGAATCCTCGCAGGGTGATCGATTTCTTCATGCGTCAGGTTGGATCATTGTGCTTCAGGGCTTCGGAGCCGGCGTCTCAACCGCTGGCGTTGCCGGGGGTTCCGACGGAGTTGGAGGTTCTGTCTGCAGCAGCCGGCCCTTTTCGCGGTCATAGTCAAACAGCTCGGCATAGCGGCCCCAGTTCATCGCCGTCTCGAACTGGCGTTGCACTTCATCCTCGGAAAAATGTTCGTCGAGGATGTCGTGAAAGAACTCATCTGCCATCGAGTGATCCGACTTGCGCTTTAAGATACTGTCGATCTGTTTCAGGATCGTGACGTGCTCCAGCGCAGCCTGGCGGAACAGGATCTTACGCTGCTGAATGTCGGCTTCGGCAAAGGCCACGCCCTGCGGAGTAATCTGCACGTCGCCCTCTTTCAGCAGCGCAAAGCCCAGCAGCACGCAGGCTTCAAGAATCGGGAGCAGATCTTCGACGTTCATCACGAGTTCCTCCGCCAGACGGAACAAGTCCTCACGCCCCCCGCGGTCGTGCAGCAATTCAGTTAATCCGGCGATTCCGCCGACACGCGCGTGGGGCAACAGTTGGTAGCGCGCCGTGCGGACGGGGGCCTCTTGCTTCTTCAAGGCGTCTTTCGACAGCCCACCGGTGGGAAGAATGATCTCCGCGGTGGTCTCGGCGTCGGGCAGGTCGTGTTCGAGTTCCGGTTCCGTCATCACCTTGTAGATGTAATCCACCAACTCCACAAAGCGCGCGGACTTGCGGTCCCGCGGATGCTTCAGGCGAATATTGAAATCGGAGCGGATCCGCGCCGGATTTCTTCCCAGCACCATGACGCGGTCGGCGAGCATGACGGCTTCTTCAATATTGTGCGTCACGATAAAGATCGCGCTGGCTGGCATTTTTTTGGTCAGCCAGAGTTCCAGCAGCTCACCGCGCAGGTTTTCTGCCGTAAGAACGTCGAGCGCCGAGAAGGGCTCGTCCATGAACAACACTTCGGGCTCGACCACGAGAGCGCGAGCGAATCCGACACGCTGCTTCATGCCTCCAGAGAGTTCCTTCGGATAGGCAGTCTCAAAGCCATCTAGGCCCACGGTGTCGAGGGTGCGCAGAGCACGCTTACGGCGTTCGACGGCCGCCACTCCCTTCGCTTCGAGAGGCGCCTCCACGTTTTCGAGGACGGTGAGCCAGGGGAACAGCGCAAAACTTTGGAAGACGATGGCGACATTAGGCATTTGGCCGTCGAGCGGCTTGCCGTGCCACAAGAGCGTGCCCGATGAAGGTTGCGCCAGCCCGGTCAGCATGCGCAGCAGCGTGGACTTGCCGCAGCCGGAGGGCCCGAGCAAGGCAACGATCTTGCCCGGCTCGACCTCGAGGTTGGTCACACCGACGACCTGAATCCGCGTGCCATCCGCCTGCGGATAGGACTTCTCAATTCCTACGGCTTGGATGATCGCGTCGCTCACACCAATACTCCCGTTCTCTCTATACACGAACTGCGCAGAAGCGCAAAGCGCGCTCGCGTTAACAGTCTATTCATAATCGAGAGCATCGCAGCTCGACGCTGCGTGGGCGAGACGCCCCCGCGACAGCCGGCAGGATGCCGGCGCTACCGGCGCCACTCAGGCCGCGAAGTTTTCATTCGGGATCGCGGCGAACGGTTTAGGAAGGCGATCGCTCAATTCGGCTAAGAGCGCGAGTTTCCCGGCCAACTCGCTCGTAAGGCGGCCTTGATCAAAGCGCCAACGCCAATTTCCCCCATGCAGGCTGGGAGTGTTCATGCGCGCCTCGCTGCCTAACCCAAGAACATCCTGCAGAGGAATAATACTCATACTGGCCGTGGAACATTGCGCGGCGCGGAGAAACGCCCAGTGGATGCCATCTTCACATCGTCCCACATAGGCCTCGGCATTGCGGCGCTCGTGTTCGGCCGCGCCGGAATTCCACCAGCCGGCGACCGTGTCATTGTCATGTGTTCCGGTGTAGATGACCTTGCCTTCCGCGCGGTGCGGCAGGTACATGTGCGCGCCCTCGTCGCCGAATCCGAATTGCAGCACGGCCATCCCCGGAATTTGCAGCCGGTCCCGCAGAGCGTGCACCGCCGGCGTGATGTAGCCCAGATCCTCGGCGAAGAACGGCAGGCCGCCCAGCGCCTCGCGAAGCTTCAGAAACAGGTCATCGCGCGGCCCATCCACCCAGCGCCCATTCACTGCTGTGAGATCAGACGCCGGGATCTCCCAGAACTGGTCGAAGCCGCGGAAGTGGTCGAGGCGAATGTAGTCGCAGTTCTGGGTGGCCCAGCGGAGGCGCTGAATCCACCACTCATAGCCGCGCTCTTTCATCACATCCCAGCGGTAGAGTGGATTGCCCCAACGTTGTCCGGTCTTGCTGAAAAAATCGGGAGGCACGCCGGCCACGACTTCCGGCTCGAGATCCCCATTCAGCCGAAACAGTTCGCGGTGCGTCCAAACGTCGGCGCTGTCATAGTTCATGAAGATGGCGACATCGCCCACAACACGGATCGCTCGCTCGGAGCAATACCGCCGCAGAGCCCGCCATTGCTCGTAGAAGGCGAACTGCAACGCGCTGCGGATCTGGATGTCACCCGCCAATTCCTGACGCGCCTTCTCCAACGCAGCCGGCTCTCGGTTGGCCAAGCCCCGCGGCCAGTGATTCCAGCTATCCAACTTCTGCCGGGCACGCAGTGCATCGAAGAGGACAAAATCCTCTAGCCACCAGGCATGCTCCGTGCGGAAACTTTCGAACCGACGCATCGCATCGCCCGAGGTCGAGCGCAGGAAGTTCCGCGCTGCTTCAAACAGCAGCGGCATTTTCAGGGCGAAAACCTGTTCGTATTCGACGGCACCGGAACCGGCGGCCAGATCCGCGAGTTTCGCCGAATCGATCCAGCCCCGCTCGGCGAGCCGTTCCAGACTGATCAGCAGCGGATTGCCTGCGAAGGCAGAAGTAGAAGAGTAGGGCGAGTTGCCGTACCCGAGCGGCCCAAGTGGCAAAACCTGCCACAGGCCTTGGCGGGCGGCAGCGAGAAAGTCTACAAATTGATAAGCGGACGGCCCAAAATCACCAACCCCGCCGCGCGAAGGCAACGACGTGGGATGCAACAGAATGCCTGCGGCGCGCGGAAAAGGCATGCCACCGCCGTTACATTCCCGGCTCGCTGCCGTTGCGGCCCAATAGCTTGATCTCTTCTTCGTTGCGTTTGATCTTTCCCGACCGCGTCATCTCGTCGACCAGGCTGGCAACGAAAAGGCCAAAGCGCTCCTGCTGTTTCTGCTGCAGCAGCTGATCGCGAATCTGATCGCGCTTCGCGGCATAGTCGGCTTCCGTAGGCTGCTGGTTCTCAAGCACCTCGAGCACCACGGCGTTGGCGCCGTTGTTGATCGCACCGCTGATTTCGCCGGGCTTCATATTGAAGGCCACCGAGGCTTGTCCGCCCATCGAGCCGACATCGGGCACCTGTCCATCAGGAAGAACGAAGTCGCTGGTCTTGACCGTGGCACCGAGTTCCTTCGCCGCGCGCTTCAGATCGTGCTCGGCCTTGGCGCGGTCCGACAGTTCCTGGATTTTCTGATTCAGCAGCTGCGAGGAGCGTTCGTTCTTGAACTCTTCCTCAACCCTGCTGCGAATCTCTTCAAACGTTGGCGTTGCGGCCGGTTTCACCGCCAACAACTGAAACACGACGATTCCCTGCGATGCCGGAGCCACATCGGGCGGAGCGTTTTCGGCTTCGCTGAACACCGCATCCATGAACTGCGTCGACGGCCCCAGTCCGGGCAACATGTCTTTGCGGGCAAAAAAATCCGAATTAATCACCGGGATCTTCTGTGCTGCAGCCGCCGCGTCCAGACTCTTCTGCTCGCGAGCCTGCTTCAGCAGCGCCTCCGCCTGCTTCTGGGCGATCTGCTGCGCTTTCTGATGCTTCAGGAGGGGCTCGATCTCGGACTTCATTTCGTCCAATGTTTTCGTGTGCGCTTCCTGCTTATCGTCCACGCGAATGATATGGAATCCGTAACTGCTCTTCACCAGATCGCTGATCTGACCCTTGGGAAGCGAGAATGCGGTCTTCTCAAACTCGGGGACGGTCTGCCCTTTGCCGATCCAGCCGAGCGATCCGCCCTGCTTGGCGCTGCCCGGATCCTCAGAATACTTCTTGGCCAAGTCTTCCATCTTGGCGCCACTCTTCAGTTGCTTCAGCAAGTCCTCGGCACGATGCTGCGCCTCAGCCACGCCCTTCTCGTCCACTTTTCCATCAGGCCCCGGCAGCGGAGTCTTGATCAAGATATGGCTGACTTTTACTTGTTCCGGCACCTGGTACTGAGCACGATGCTGATCGTAGTAGGAGCGCAGGTCATCCTGAGTGATCTGCACGCCGGCCTCCGCCTTTGCCGTTTCAACCACAACGTACTTCACCTTGCGCTTCTCCGGCACAGAGTTCGCGTAGCTCTGCTTGTGGCTCTCGTAAAACGCTCTCAGTTCTTCGTCGGTGGGATGCAGCCCTTTGCGCAGGTCGTCCTGCTTCAGGACCGCGTAATCGAACTTGACCTTGGAATTTTGCTTGATGAACTGCTCATGAATCCCTGCTTCACTCACGTCGGCACTGCCAGAAATGAGCGCCTGCAGTTTGGTGAGCAGAATGTCGTTGCCCACGGCCTCTTCAAACTTAGTGGGCGTCAGATTCGCGCGCTGCAGCATGTCTTCATATTCGGTCTGGCCAATGAAGTTGCCGCCAGGGAAAAAGGTCGCCGCGTAGCGCCCGTGCTGCAGTTCGTCCTTGATTTCCGCGGGCGTGACCTTCAGCCCCATGCGTGCCGCCTCGCTCAGCAGGGCCTGGCGGTTGATCATCTGGTCGACGGCCCGCATGGTCTCCTGCTGGACGAGAAAGGGCATCAGCTTCGACGCCATTTCGCCATAGCGCTGCGCATCCTGCTGCGCCATCTGGCGCGCGGTCGTGCGAATCTCGTCTGCAGTGATATCACTGCCATCCACCTTGGCAACGATACCTCTGCCGGGAGTGCCGGAGAAGACGTCCCCACCCAGACCGCCGGGGATCAGCGTTATCACCATCGACGCGCAGATGATCAGGAGCAACCCACCCAGAACATACTTCGTGGTCTGCCCGGACTTTTGCAGGAAACGAATCATTTTCTTATCACTCCAGAGTAGAGAGGCGAATTTTTAATTATAAACTAGCCGGGTCGCCTGCGCCGGGGCGTTATCCTGATTGCGCAGCGCTACGGCCCGCCTGCAGCAAAGACTGATTTTTGCGCTCGCGCGTCTTCCACACTGAGCCGCCAACTTCGGCGAAACTCCGCTATTGAAACGTATTAATATAAATGTTATCCATTCTCGGGGACATTTTACGAACTTGCCCCCTGATCGACCATACGCGCGAACCGCCATTGATAGGAGCGTCATGAACTCAAGCAAGCGGCTGGCAATCTCCCTCTCCGTTCTGTCCCAATTTCTTCTGGCTTCATTTCTTTTCGCGCAAGACGCTGCCCAAATGAAGCACGCCGCCGAAGCCAAGCTAATGCTCGGTGCTGGCTGGTCCCTGCAAACATCGGCCAAGGTCGAAGCCAAGGGAGAAGTCATCTCCACGGCACAGTTCGTTCCCAAGGGATGGCACGAAGCGACAGTACCCACCACGGTGGTGGCCGCACTGGTGAAAGACAAGACCTTTCCCGATCCGCTCTTTGGCATGAATCTACGCGACTTTGCTGGTGTGAACTATCCCATCGGCGCGAACTTTTCGAACATCCCGATGGCTCCCGACAGCCCCTACGCCATTTCGTGGTGGTATCGGAAGCAGTTCGCTGTGCCGGCGTCTTACAAGGGAAAAACGGCCTGGCTGAAATTCAACGGCATCAACTACCGCGCCAATATCTGGCTGAACGGGAAGCCGATCGCGAACTCGGACGCCGTTGCTGGCGCCTGGCGGACTTACGAGTTTAATGTGACCGAGAGCGCCAAGCCCGGCGCGGAAAATGTTCTGGCGGTGCAGGTCTTTTCGCCCACCGACCACGATCTAGCCATCACTTTTGTGGACTGGAATCCCGCGCCGCCCGACAAGAACATGGGACTGTGGCGCGAGGTTTACCTCACCTACAGCGGACCGGTAGCTTTGCGATATCCCACGGTCGTTTCGAAACCGAATCCTCCCGCCAACGACAGCGCACAACTCACCGTAACCGCGCAGGTCAAAAACGGCACCAATCAGCCGGTCAAGGGCAAGTTAAAGGGCCAGATTGAAAGCATCAACTTCGAGCAGGACGTAGAACTAGCAGCCAACGAGACGAAAGACGTTACGTTCACTCCCGACAAGTACTCGCAACTCGTCTTCTCGAACCCGCGCCTGTGGTGGCCCACGCAGATGGGCAAACCGAATCTCTATCCGCTGCGCATGGAGTTTGAAGTCGGTGGCGCCGTCAGCGACCACTCTGCCACCGAATTCGGCATTCGCGAGATTACGTCTGACTTCAACTCAATTGGCGGGCGCCAGTTCCATATCAACGGCAAGAACATTCTGATTCGCGGTGGCGGATGGACCCCCGACCTGATGCTGCGCGAGAACTCGCAGCGCCTGCAGGACGAACTTCGCTACGTCCGCGATATGGGCCTGAACACCGTCCGTCTCGAAGGCAAACTCGAGACCCAGGAATTCTTCGACCTCGCCGATCGCCAGGGAATTCTCGTCATGGCGGGATGGTGCTGCTGCGACTTCTGGGAGCGCTGGCCGCGCTGGAAACCGGCGGATTTTGAAATCGCCAAGCAGTCCCTGCGCGATCAGATCTATCGACTGCGCAGCCATCCCAGCATTGTGATGTGGCTGAACGGCAGCGACAACGCTCCGCCGCCGGATGTGGAGCAGATGTACCTCGACGTGGAGAAAGATTTGTTCTGGCCCAACCCTGTCGTTTCGTCGGCCACCGGAAAGAAGACCAGCGTCACTGGCGACAGCGGCGTCAAGATGACCGGCCCGTACGAATACGTCGCGCCCAGCTACTGGGAGGTCGACACACCGGAAGGCCAGCCCGGCCGCAAGCAGTGCAATCCCGGAGGCTGCGGCGGCGCTTACGGCTTTAACATGGAAACCAGCATGGGACCGGCGGTTCCGCCGGTTGAGAGTATTCGCGCCATGGTGGGCAAGGCTCACATGTGGCCCATCGACGACGTCTGGAACTATCACGCGGGCGGCGGCGAATTCAAAACCATCGGCGTGTTCAGCGAGGCGCTGGCGAACCGCTACGGCAAGTCCGACAACGTGGACGACTTCGCCACAAAGTCGCAGATGCAGACCTATGAAGGCGTACGCGCCATGTACGAGGCCTACAGCCGCAACAAATATCAGGCCACCGGCGTCATTCAATGGATGCTCAACAACGCCTGGCCGTCGATGATCTGGCACCTCTATGACTACTACCTGCGTCCTGGCGGCGGATACTTCGGCGCCAAGCGCGCCATGGAGGCCCTACATCCCGTGTACGGCTATGACGATCATTCCATCTGGCTGGTCAGCAGCCAGTATGAAGATGCAAAGGGACTGAAGCTCACGACCAAAATCTACAACCTCGACATGACCGAAAAGTTCACGCAATCGAACACGGTCGATGCCGGCGCGGATAGCACGGCGAAGATTTTCACACTGCCGGATGTCAGCGGACTGAGCCCCACCTACTTCCTCTTGCTGCGCTTGGAAGATTCTGCCGGCAAACTTGTCGGTTCGAACTTCTACTGGCTCTCGACCAAGCCCGAAACTCTGGACTGGGCGAAAACCACTTGGTGGATGACACCAACCGCTTCTTACGCAGACTTCACCGCGCTGGCGCAGTTGCCGAAGGTGAAACTGAAAGTCACCGACCGCAGCGAGCGCAAGGGCGAAGAACAAGTCACGCACGTAACGCTCGAGAACCCGAATAAGAGTCTCGCATTCTTTATCCGCCTGAAGGTCAACAAAGGCATCAAGGGAGAAGAGATTTTGCCGGTCGTGTGGGAAGACAACTACATCTCCCTGCTGCCCGGTGAGAAGCGCGAAGTCACTGCGACCTACCGCGCCAGCGAATTGGGGGCGGCGAAACCCGCGGTCGAAGTCAGCGGCTGGAACGTGGAATAGAGCAATTGAGTGATTGTGAAATCGGGGGCGCGATCCAAGGAAGAAGCTTGAGATCACAATTTGTGATCTCAAGCTCCAGTCCCCCTCTGAATTTCGCGGCTGAGAAATCTCCTCAGTTGTCGCTGAAATCAATCATCACCGGCGCGGAGCGGAACCAGTTCGTCTTGTAGCCAACGTAAAGCAATCCCACCGCAAACCAGATTCCGCCCACGGTCTTGGCGATGATGTTCAGATTCAACCAGATCACCAGGCAGAAAAGGAAGCCGATAATCGGAAGGATCGCATCGCGCACCAGCCGGCGTTCAGCGCCCGCCTTTTTTGCAATCACCGAGAACTGCCAGAAACAGGCGAAATTCACTCCCATGAACGCTAGAAACGCGCCAAAGTTTAGCAACTCCCCCGCATGCTCGTATGCGCTCCCAATGTAGTTGAGGGCGACCGCTCCGATGAACGCGAGCCCTCCGATGAGAAGAATGTTGTAGGTCGGAGTGCTGGTCCCCGGCTTCAAATAGCCGAAGAATTTCTTGGGCAGCACGTTGTCTCGGCCCATCCCAAAGAGCAATCGTGCCGCTCCCAGCGTACCAGTCAATCCACTCCCGAAAGCCGCGACGATCAGGATCGCACCCATGGCATTGAAGAGGACCACGCCGCCGACCCGACTGCATATGTCCATGAACGCGGTTTCGAGATTCGGGAAGGTGTGCCAGTCCGGCCACACGCGCGCTCCGAGATAGGCCTCAAACCCGCTGCACACGCCGGCAAAAATACAGGTCAGCACAACGGCCAGCAGAACGTTGCGCTTGGGATTCTCCACGTCTTCCGCGAGCGTAGTCACGCCATCGAAGCCAATATAGGTCAGCGCCGCAAACGAAGTCGCGGTCAAAATCTTGTGAGAATTGAAAGTCTTCGGATTGTAGAAGGGCTCGGTCGACAGCAAGCCAGCCCATCCTTGTCCGCGCCACAGGTAGCGAATCGCGAGCCATACAAAGAACACCACTACCACCGACATGACGGCGAGCAGAACTTTATTGGCTCGTGCCGACGACTTCACTCCGGCTAGATTCAGCACAGTCATGATCCCGGCAATCAGCGCGGCCCACACGATGTAGGGGATCTGCGGCAAATAGCGCTCGTGCAATGCGGTCGACATCCACACGGTATTGATCAGTGGCTGCAGCAGATAATCCAGAATCATCGCCCAGCCTGCCAGGAACCCCAGATGCGGGTTGAGCCCCTTGCCCACATACGTATAGGCCGAACCTGCGGTCGGATACAGCGCGCCCATGCGTCCATAGCTGACCGCGGTAATCAGCATGGCGAACAGCGCGATCAGAATGATGGTGACGAAGTGTCCGTCAGAAAGCTTCTGAGCGACGCCGTACAAGGGAACAGGCGCGATGGGTTGAATGAGGACGATGCCGTAGAAAATCAGGTCCCAGAGCGTGAGCGTGCGGCGAAGCCGGGGCGGGGCGGAGGACGTCGCGACAGTATTTTCCATGGGTCCGGCTATTGGATTATGGCAGAGGCAAAATTGTCAATATTAAAACGTTTCCGTACCTATTCTCATTTGTTCTCGCCGTAGTCGAACCAGTATCCGCGCTGCTCGTTGCCCGACATGCTGCGCGTGTTGTATTCGAGCAAGTACTTCAGATGCGCATCGTCGAGCGGGAACGACTTCTTCGGCGCGTACGGATACTCTCCCATCCTTAGGAACGGCAGCGGGGCCACGTAATTCCCTTCCGCGGCGTAGAAGTCCATGTCCTTCTCGTAGCCGTTGGCGGCAAAGAAATAATCGCGCGCCCAACCTTTGGGGAGTACGGGCAGATGCGAGGGATCGAAGTCGAGGCGCACCTCATCTCCCGAGCCAAACACGGCGAGTTTGTCATCCGTCGCGGTCAGCAGCGGCAGTACGTCGCCATAACGCGTGTAGGAGCCTGCGGGACGCGTGTACGGGCCCGTCGCACTCACTTGTTCGTAGATGTATTGCACGTTGCCGGCGGGCGTGCCTTCGACCTTGAACGGATATCCGTGGAATTCCAGGTCTGCACGCACGAGGGGCACGGACGTCACGTGCGGGCTTCGGGCTTGATCGCGGGACGCCTGCTCCGTGCGGTCCACGAGAATGCTGTCCCAATAGACTTGAAGATTCGTGGTGATGCGAATCTTCCGCGTACCTAGCGGTAGCTTGCCGGTCAGATCGGCGGTCATGGTGCGCGGACCGCCCGCCGGGAATCCCATGTCATCGATCACGCGTTTCCACTGACCGTTGGCGCCGAGCGCTTCCACGTACGGCGAGATTGCTTCCACTCCCGCCTGGGACGCCGCGTACATGCTGTTCGCCGAGAAGTACTCGACCTCGCCGTGCATCAGCAGCCACAGCGGTCCGCCACGGTAACTCTCGCCCAGATCGAGTGTCAGACTGTGCGGCTTGGCGAAGCCCTGAAACTGGGTCAGCGCGAAATCGCCGAAATAACGATGCGCCAGCAAATCGGGCAGAACGTTATTCCCGTGGTCGTCCCACGCTCCGGCCGGCGGACGCGCGTCGCGACTCACCACCACCTTGAACGGAGGATAGGGCGGGTTCGAAGCGAAATATTCGTTGGGATATACGTCGGTTTCCGCGGGATGATCGATCGCCAGCAGCCGCACCTGGTCGAGGTAAACGGCCTCTTCGAGAGGCTCCATGAAGCGGAAGCTGAGAGTCTTCTCTGTGCGTCGCATCCTATTGTCATCCTGAGCCGCAGCCTTTAGCGGCGAAGGATCCGTGCAACTGGCGGAAGAGTATATAGATCCTTCGCTTCGCTCAGGATGACAAGTCCCCGTTGTTTGGGAGTTTTCCTTCTCCCGAATCGCGTTGCGATCAATCTTGATGTACTCGACCGGCCGCGGAACGTCGCGCTGGTTCGGACCTACCCAATGCCCGACCACGCCGGCGCCCAGCATGTCGGCAACAAGCTCGTACCGCTCGCCGTTCCAAACGAACAGCGTGGGACACGAACTTCCGCGGCGGTCGATCTCGAGGAAGTCGTGCTGCTTGTTCCCCGCGATCTGAATTTCGTCCTCCAGCACGCCCGTCGGCCACAGCATGCGCACGATGTCGGCTTCCTTGGAGTCGCCGAGGCCGACGACGATGTCGGTGGAATTCTGTCCCAAGTAGCCGTTCGACCCTGCAATCTCAAACTTCTGCCGGTTGCCGCCCGAGAAAACTTCGACCTTGGTGCCGATGGCGGATTTGTTGTCGGCCAACCCCTTGAGCGAGAGCCGCAGCCAGTGATTCTGATTGCCGCCTTCATTGCGAAGCAGCACGGCCGGCCCGTGATTCTGCGTGATGAGCAGATCGGTGGCACCATCGCCATCGTAGTCGCCAGTGATGATGGCGCGCGGTTCTTTCAGTTGAATCTTGTCGAGGCCCACGTCGGTGGTGACATCTTTGAAGCCGTCGGGGCCTAGGTTGCGGAACAGGCGGACTTCGCCCTTGCCATCTTTGGTCTCGCCGACAGCCACGAGGTCAACCCAGCCGTCGTTGTCGTAATCGAAGGCGGCCACGCCGTAGGCGCGGGCCCAACCGGTCTCAGGCAGGGGGACTCGATCGAAGCTCTTACCGTGGTTGTTGCGCCAGAGTGTGAGGCCGGGAGCAGCCCCATGGGTAAACGCCAGATCCATCCATCCGTCATGATCGAAATCGAGGACGGCGACGCCAGTGGTTTCCGAGGGCATTGGAGGCGACCACAGTTCATGTCTGATGAATTTGCCTTCTCGAGGGTTCTCGTAAACCAGCGTTCCCATGTAGCCGTTCTCTTTGGCGGCCAGTGAGCCGTTAGCCAAGCCGGTAACGACAATGTCCACAGCGCGATCATTGTTGTAATCGGTACCGACGGCGGAAAGGTTGGGTGTCGCGCCTTGCAGACCGACGGACTCCGTGACGTCAGTAAACGTGCCGTTGCCGTTGTTCCGCCACATCGCATTTGCCCCGGTCCATTTTCTGGAGACCGTGCCTGGCTTGTCGGCATTGCCGGTAACCAACAGATCGATGTCGCCGTCGTGATCGTAATCAATGAACGTGAGTCCTGCGTGCTGAAGCTCACTTTTTATTCCCGCGCTTTCGGTTACGTCCTTAAACGTTCCATTTTTTTCGTTGTGCAGCAACGCAATCCGGCCGCTGAAGCCGATCACTAGATCGGTCGCGCCATCGTTGTCGTAGTCACCTGCCGAGCAACTGCTCGCATGGAGATTAGGGTCAAGCCCGGCTTTCCTCGTAACGTTTTCGAACCTACCGTTGCCAAGGTTGTGGTAAAGAGACATGCCCCCCTGAGCGCCATTGCTGGAGAGGAAGAGGTCCATTCGGCCATCAGAATCGTAGTCCAGGAAACAAGCGCCGGGACCCTCATAGTCCGAAAGGGGTCCATCGGTAAGGAGTGAGGTCGCATTAGGCTTGAGCCCAGCCTCCTGGGTCACATCTACAAACCGCACCTTGATCGGCGCCGGAGCTTTCAGCACCGCCGACGGCGATTCCACCGCGCGCGAGTACTGGCCCTGTTCGCCATAAGCCAAGCTCATGGGCGTGCTGATTTTGTTCTGCGTGAGGTACTGAAATTTCTTCAGATGCTCGCGGGCGTGATCGGTGTCGGAGGATTGCTGGTAGGCCCGCGACAATCCGAATTCCGCCGAGGCATGAATCGGATTGAGTTGCAGCGCGTGCTGAAACGCTTCAATGGCCTGGGAAAACTGCCTGGCCTGCACGTAGGCGGTGCCGAGAAAATACCAGGTGTCAGCGTCGTTCGCGTCGATTTCGATGACGCGCTTGAATGCATCGATCGCCGCAGGCGCATCGCCGGTGTTCTTGGCCAGCATCCCGAGGCTGTACCAGGCATTCGGGCTCTTCGGATCCTGCTTCAGCGCGGCTTCCAAAGAAGCCTTGGCTTCGTCAATCTTCTGCAGGTTCAGATATGCAATGCCGACGTTCAGCCGCGCAATCGCCAATTTCGGATCGGCGTCTGCGGACTGCTGGAACTCCTTTAGTCCCCTCTCGAAAAGCTGCTGGTTCATGTAGGCCACGCCGAGGTTATTCAGACGCGCGGCCTCTATCGGGCTGGGTTTCGACTCGGAGGACAGCAGACCGAAGGCGGCGAGCAGGGTGGCAATGAAAGCAGCAGAGACTCGAGAAGTCATCACAGGAATTTAACCACAAAGGACACGAAGGTTCACAAAGGAAACCGATTTCGCGTAAGGTCCGCCTTTCCTTCGTGAACCTTCGTGCCCTTTGTGGTTTCAACTTTCTTGGGTCCGTACGCCCGCTTCGCGACCACACCCTTCCCTTCCTGCACAGTGACGGTTTGGCCCGCGTCGATGTTCGCGAGCTTATCCACCTGCCCGCTAGGCCACTGAATTTCGACGCTATCGGCCTTCGTGAGCGTCCCGAGCCCGAACGTTAGCACGAGTTCGCTCTGAGCCAGGTAACTCGATCCGGAACGCAGCATCTTCCACTGTTTGTCGCCCCCTGCTGTCACACGGACAACAGATCCGATGCCGTCGCGATTCGACTGCGAGCCCACGAGCTTGATACGCAGGCTGTGATTCGTCCCGCCTTCGTTGTGAAACAGGTACGCCGGCCCGGCATTCGTGGTCAGCAAAAGGTCGAGGAAGCCGTCGTTGTCGATATCGCCGTAAGCCGCGGCCCGCGCCACTTTCGGGGCAACGAAAACGCTGCCCATCTGCGCTGTGACTTCGGCGAATTTTCCGCCGCCAAGGTTGCGGAACAGGTGCGGGGGCTCGGCATAACTCACGCGCTTCTGCACGCGCTCGATCTGATCTTCAATGTGTCCGTCGGCGACGAAAATATCCTGCCATCCGTCATTGTCGTAATCGAAAAAGAAACAGGCAAAACCCAGCGTTACCAGACTCGCCCGACCGACCTCGGACTGCGGCGCCTCGTCGACGAACAGCCCGTTGCCCTCATTGTGATAGAGCGAGACCATCTGATTGGCGAAGTTGCTAATGAGGATGCTGGCGTGGCCCGTGCGATCGTAGTCGGCGGCGTCGGCGCCCATACCGGCGCGCGCAATGCCGTCTTCACTGAATCCGATGCCCGCCGCGACGCCACGCTCCTCAAACGTTCCGTTTTGCTTGTTGAGGTAGAGCTTATTGGGTTGCGTGTCGTTCGCAATGACGATGTCGGGCCAGCCATCGCCGTTGTAATCGAGAATCGTGATCCCCAAACTCTTCGAAGTGGGATCGCCCATTCCCGCCTTCTGCGTGGCGTCTTCAAATCGGCCGCCGCCCAGGTTATGCCACAAGCGCAGCGATGTGCCTTTGTACGACTCCGGTGTGCAGTACGACTTGTGCGCGCCATCGAGTGTGCAGTAGAGATCACCCTGCTCGCTCCATTGGACATAATTGGCCACAACCAAATCGAGTTTGCCGTCGCGGTCGTAATCTACCCAGGCAGCGCTGGTTGAGAACTCGCTCGGCCCCCACATGCCCGCGGACTTGGTGACGTCGGTGAAGGTGCCGTTGCCGTTGTTGTGAAACAGATGGCTCTGGCCCAGCGCGCTGACGAAGATATCGTCAAGGCCGTCGTTGTCGTAGTCACCCACAGCTACGCCAAATCCAAACATGGGAACTGCCAGCCCGGCTTTGCGCGTGACGTCGGTGAAGGTGCCATTGCCATTGTTGTGGTAAAGCTTGAGCGTGGTCGCGCCGCTGTGCGGGTGGCCCGGAAAATCATCTCCGTTGATGAGAATGATGTCGGGATAGCCGTCGTTGTCGTAATCGATGAAGGCGCAGCCCGGTCCCATGGTCTCGGGCAGCCATTTTTTTCCGAATGCGCCGTTGTTGTGCGTGAAGTGGATCCCCGCCTGGGCGGTGATATCGCGGAAGTGAACCTGCGCCTGACTGATAAGTGACAGCGCCAAAACCATCAACCCCGGAGACACGGAGGCTCGGAGGAAACGAAAAAAAAAGACATTTTGCTTTTCTCCGTGACTCTGTGCCTCCGCGGTGAATTGATAAGAAGGAGAGCGCATTATCTGGAAGCTCCGGCGGCTGTCACCAGATGTTTTGCATTGATCGCCGGCAACGCAACGGAAACATGCTCGTGCACGGCCTGCCTCTCGTTGTTATCTTCTGGATGAATCTGGCGGTAAGGCCCAGTAATCGCCTGCGACGACTCGTCTGCCTTGAATCGCATGTAGCGGGCTTCGTGCTCCTTGGCTAATTTTTCCTGGCCGAGGCCGTTGTAGCAGAGCATCAGGTTGTAGTGCGCCTGTAGGTCTTCGGGATCAATGACCAGCACTGACTGCAGAGTTTTGACCGCTTCGTCATACTTGCGCTGCAGGAACAGGATGCGGCCCAGGTCATTGATGGCCACGCGGTCGCGAGGATATTGAGCCAGCACAGTTCGCAATCGCTGTGCGGCACCGTCATAGTTCCCGTCGGCCCGCAGGACCTTGGCATAGAAGAAGTTCGCTCGGGCTAAGCTCGGAAACAACGCCAGAGCTTTCTCCAGCACCGTGCGGGCACGCGCCATGTCGCCCTCCTGAACAGCGCACCGGCCGATGTTTACCCAGCCATCGGGATTATTCGGATCCGCTTCGGTCACCTTCTGAAACGCCGCCGCCGCGCCCTTCAAATCTCCCTGCAGGAACAGCCCGATTCCGTAATCGTTCCAGCGCTGCCACTCTTCTTTACGCACAATCGTTTTCGGCTCCGGCTCGGGAGCGTTGTGCGCAATCACAGGCAGCGTGACTTCGTTCTCGGCGAGAGCGACGACCGGCAGGTCGGGAATCTTCTCCTCCTTCGCGGAAACTCCAGTCAGGGACGCGGTGAATATTGTCGGCCGGTCATCGTAGTCGGGAGCGACCGCGTTCGGTTTCGTCGGATCAGGCAGCCCTGCGAAGGCTTCCTGCGTTCCATACCACGAAAACTTCCGGTAGCACAGCCGCGCGTGCAGCGTAATCTTATTGCCCACATTCTGCGGAATGAGCATGCGGTAGTGAACAGTATCAGCCGCACCCGGCGGAATGAGCCGCACGTACACCACCGCCCGCGTCGCCCACGCATTGCGCTTGTTAATAGGATTCCCGTGGGCATCGATCTGCAAGGACCGGTAGAAGTGCGCGCCCTTTTCCACCGGGCCACGGCCATTCTCCTCGACCATGCCGCTCCAGAAGATAGTCTGCCCCTTGTTGTCGGTGCCTTTCAGTTCGAGCCAAGTGTCATAGGCGTCGACAGTACCGCCGGGAAAGAAGTGTCCGACTTTTTTCGTGCGTACTACCACGTCCACGCGGACAGTGTCACCGCGCCGCACGGCCGGCTGCACCAGATTCAACGGAGCAGTCACGGGAGCAACTTCCCCACCGGTTTCGGCGGTCATCTTGCTCTCGGCCTCTTCTCCCACTGCGAATGTCGTCGACAGTTCCGATTGCGTCGTCGCGCCCGGCTTCAACGGAGCCTGCGCCGGAGACAGCGCGAAGATATCAACCGTAAGCGCCCCGCTCCTCAGAAAATCTTCGGTAAGCTTGAGCTGCGGAGCATCTTCGTTCGCTGTGGGCACAGCCGTATTCGCCCCGGGAAAGCGGTGCGAGTGCACGAAGCCGTTAACGTTGCCCGCGTCTTTCGAAGACTCCGCCGGCATGTGACAATCGGCGCACTGCTGCGGTTTCGGTGGATAGTAGAACGACCGCGCACCCTGCCCCGAGATTCCGCTGGCCTGCCAGTTATCGTACTCGTTGAAGCCACGGAACCAACGGTAGCTGTTGACCGGAATATCAAGATGAACCTTGTGACACGAGGAGCAGAACTCAGCGGTCTGGTCGCGCATGAAGGGCTTGAGGAAGACGCGCCGGTGCGGCTCGGGATTCAACCGGATCAGGAAATCGTGCAGCGAACGCGCCACCGGATTCTGCGTGGCCGCCAGTTCATGCAACTTCGGATACTCCAGATAAAAGTCGCCTTGCCCCATCGTGCTCTTCACGTCGGCGATGGAGTGGCACATCATGCAGCCCAGCCCAGCTTGAGCTTCGGGCCGGTGCACGATCTGCTTGATCGGTGTATCCATCAGGCCCGCGTAGAGCACCGCGGGATCGTGGCATCCGCCGCACCATTTCGAAGGCTTGGTGCCGATCGTGTCCTGCATGTACTCGATCGACTTCCGATACCACTGGTTGTTGAACGACGAAAAATGGTGCGCCGAGCTGAACCACTGGTTGTAGATGTCTTCGTGGCAGCGCTTGCAGGAGTCCGACTCCATGAAGAACTTGCTGGGGATTTTCTGCTTCCCGTAAACCTGCGCCGAACTCGGGAAGAACGCGCCCTCGGGGCCGTCGCCTTCCCCGTTCATGTTGTCGGGAGGCATCGTCGGATTCTGTATGCGGTTGCTCGTCTGCCAGCTTTCGCGGATGTAGCGTGCACTGTAGCCGACGCCGGCAAGCAACGCCAGGCAGATCGCAGCCCGCACCGCGCCGGCAACGATCCTCGATCCAAGCGGGGCCGGGTCCGATGATTCCCGGCTGCCCAGCCATCCTGCAATCAACAGCGCCACGCCGGCAAGAGAAATCACGATGTGGAAATAGAGTTTGTTCCATTCGGTGCGCGGGGTTCCTGTCTTAATGAGAACCAGTCCCAGGATCGCTCCTGCGGCAATCAGTAACCAGCCCACACGAGTAGAAAGACTTCCCGTGCTCATCAGGCGAACAAAGGTCGGGATCAGCAGGATCGCAACCAGCGCGCCTCCGAGCGCGTGCAGCAGCACTACGGCCGCATAAGGAATATTAGGCTGCGGAAACGTGTAAAGGTATGCCGCCGAAACGAAGAGAAAAAGCACGAGCCAAGACAGAGCCCGACCGACAAATCCCCCAGATTTAGGCATTTCCCGCATGGGCAGACGTGCAACCGCGTGACGGAGAAATCAGTCCCACAGTGGCTAAAGATCCCGCGCAGATAAAGTTATACAGGCCTGACGGCAGGCGGAATAATACAAACATACTATCGGGGAAATCAGCCCGCGTTTCAGCTGATCGGCGGGATTCTCCACGCGTTACATTCCTTCTCGAGCGCTGTTGCAATGGCCAGCACCTGCTCCTCTTCCCACGGCCGCCCGACAATCTGCACGCCGATTGGCAAACCTTCGCCAGAATGGCTCACGGGAACCACAGCCCCGGGATTTCCCAGCAAGTTGAACCACTCGGTATAGCTCCACGCGTCCAGATAATTCACGGTCTTGCCTTCAACCGTCCAACTCCGCTCGCCGTGACGGAAGGCTGGAATCGCGGCCGCCGGGCACAGCAGGATGGGATACTCCCGCATCTGCGCCAAAAACTTCGCCCGCAGAGCGTCACGGCCGATCCACGCTTCGAGCAGGCTCTCGCCGGTGAGAGGAGGCTCGGCTGCCGACCACTCCAGAAACTGCTTCAACGCAGGGCTCAGGTCGTGCTCGCGTCCACGGAACATGGGACGAATTAGCATTCCGCCGGCAGTGACGAAGAATTTTTTCCAGAGGACGCGCGCTTCCTCCAGACCTTCGGGACGAAACCGCTCAACTCGAAAGCCTGCGCGCCGCAGGGCTTCTGCGGCGGCCACCACGGCTGCGCGAGTTTCGTGAGTCACAGGTGTGCGGCCGTCATCTTCGAAATAGCCCACGCGCAGCTTCTTCGCTTCGCGTTCGGTTGGCCAGCGAACGGGCACCGGCGCGGCGCACGTGTCACCGTCATCCGGACCCTGCATCACCTCAAACAATGCCTTTAAGTCGGCAACGGTGCGCGCCATCGGACCGACTACTCCGATCAGCGCAAACGGCCCGCCGGACACGGGAAAGTGTCCAGTCGCGGGAATTCGCCCCGGAGTTGGTTTGAGTCCGCAAACGCCGCTGAAATGTGCCGGCACTCGAATGGATCCACCACCGTCGCTGCCTACGCCGCCCGCCGACATGCCTGTCGCAATTGCTGCTGCCTCGCCGCCACTGGAACCACCCGGAGTCCGCTCCAGATCCCACGGACTGTTGGTGCGTCCGTACAGAAGATTGTCGGTCTCCCATGCCATGAGCAGCTCCGGCGTGTTGGTTACGCCGAGCACAATCGCGCCCGCTTTGCGCAGGCGCGCGACCAACGGAGCATCCTGCGCTGCGACGTATTCAGCACGCAACCGCGTGCCCGCTTCGCAACGCATCCCTGCGACGTCAAGCGAACTCTTGATGCTGATCGGAACGCCGTGTAACGGTCCGAGAGCTTTGCCGTTCTTCACGTCAGCCTCGGCGACACGGGCCTCACGGCGCACCCGCTCCGAGTCCAAGTGTACGAATGCGTTCAACTTGGGATTCAGTCGCTCGATCTTCGCCAGATGAGCATCGGCGAGTTCGATCGGAGAGATCTTCTTCTCCCGGATTTGCTGGGCCATGACAACGGCGGGAAGAAAGGTGAGATCATCCATTTTCGTTTTTCGTTCTAAATTCGGATCAGAAAGGCCGAGTCTAGCACGCCGTCAAACCCTCAACCACGAAGGCCACGAAGGAACCGAAAGGGGGGTTACCTGCCGGTCATCGCCCGATCCAATGCCTGCTTCTCTTCGGCACTCAGTGGGCGAAAATCTCCCTTCGCCAACTTTCCAAGTTGCAGTGGCCCGATGGCCACCCGCATCAGCCTCAGCACTTCGATCCCAAGCGCCTCCAGCATACGGCGGATCTGCCGGTTCTTGCCTTCATCAAGGACAATCTCAAGCCAACAGTTCTTCTGGCCTGCACGCAGCAGTCGAGCCTGCGCCGCGCGTAGAAAATCGCCCTCGGCGCTCTTGATGCCGTTCACCATCGCCTGCGTGAAATTCTCGTCGACGACTTTCCCGATTTGCACGTGATACGTTTTCTCCAGATGCGTTTCAGGCACTGCGATTCTTGCGCCCCACTCAGAATCGTTGGTCAGCAGGAGCAGTCCCTCGCTCGCTTTATCCAACCGCCCAACGGGTGCAACCCAGGGCAGCGATTTTCCGGCCCGCTGCATGACTCCATACACGGTCTCGCGACCTTTTTCATCGGAGGCCGTGGTCACTGAACCGCGCGGTTTGTTCATCATGAGATAGATCTTCGCTTGCGTGTCGAGGGCATGGCCATCCACCGCGATGCGGTCCTGCTCCAGGCGGGTCGGCGTCTCGGGATCGCGGCGCACGCTCCCGTTCAACCGTACCCGGCCAGCGCGAATCAACTCCCCAGCTTGCGAGCGTGAGCAATATCCCAGCTTCGAGAGCGCACGCGCCAGACCAATGTTGCGGGACGTTGGCTTCATCGGCACGCGATCATGCTAATCGAAGCGGGCGCCCTCGTTCATGCGCAATCGCTCGACACTTGGTACCATGTTGGCGCAAGCATGTTGCGCGCATCGCCAAGGATCAGCGCCAATCTCTTTAAAGGAGTTCTCATGGTCCACCAACATCCTCCGCGCTTTTTAAAAATTGTGGACGACGCCAAAACCCGCGTGCGCGAGACCAACGTCGATGCGGTGAAAACCAGAATGGATCGCGGCGACAAGCTTGTTCTCGTGGACGTGCGCGAAGAAAGTGAATATGCAAAAGATCATCTGCCCGGCGCCATTCACCTTGGCAAGGGCATCATCGAGCGCGACATTGAAGCGCGCGTACCGGAACTCAACACGGAAATGATCCTCTACTGCGGCGGCGGTTTCCGCTCTGCTCTGGCTGCCGACAACCTGCAGAAGATGGGTTACACCAACGTCATTTCGATGGATGGCGGCATTCGCGACTGGCGCGAGAAGGGATATCCGCTAACCAAAGGGTAAGAGATGCTCTCCGTTACTCAATGTCGGACCGACTCGTTTTGAAGCACCGCGCTACCCACTTATGAATGGTCGCATCTTCTTCTGGTCGCTCACGTCGGCTCTTGCCGGATTTCTCTTCGGCTTTGATACCGTTGTTATTTCGGGCGCCGAAAAAACAATCCAGGCACTGTGGGGACTGAGCCCCGAACTGCACGGCAGAGCGATCGCTTCGGCCCTTTACGGCACAGTCGTCGGCTCCCTTGTTGGTGGCTGGCTCGCTGATCGATTTGGACGCAAGGCAACGCTGCTTTGGATCGGCATCCTCTACCTGGTCGGCGCGGTGGGCTCCGGTCTGGCGACCAATGTCACCATGTTCATCGTCGCGCGCATGATCGGCGGACTGGGCATCGGCATTTCCACCGTGGTCGCCCCCATGTACATCTCCGAGATCGCGCCGCCCAAGCATCGCGGACGGCTGGCCGGCATGTTTCAGTTCAACATTGTTTTTGGCATCCTCATCGCGTATGTTTCGAACGCGATGCTGGCGGGCATCGGTGAAAACGCCTGGCGCTGGATGCTCGGCGTGGCGGCGTTTCCGTCTTTGCTCTACGCTGTGTTCTGCTTCGGACTGCCCGAGAGTCCGCGCTGGCTGTTGAGCCGGAAGGGTGATCGTGCGGCCGCTCTCGAAGTCCTGCAAAGAATCGAACCCGAAGTTTCGAAAGGCGAAATCGTAGCCCAAGCGGACGAGATCATCGCCGCGTCTTCCGCGCAAGTCTCGTCGGGGCATTTCTGGACTCGGCGTCTGCAGAAGCCGATCGTTCTCGCCATACTGATTGCGTTCTTTAACCAGCTTTCCGGCATCAATGCGATTCTGTATTTCGCGCCTCGCATCTTTGAATTGACCGGGCTCGCGGCGAAAGCCGCGCTGCTGCAATCGATCGGCATCGGCGTCACCAATCTCGTTTTCACGTTCGTCGGCCTTTGGCTGATCGACCGGCTGGGACGGCGCACGCTTCTCTACATCGGCTCGTTCGGCTACATCATTTCGCTCGGCCTGGTCGCCTGGGCCTTCTTCACGAATCATTTGTCCATCGTGCCGGTTTGCATCTTCGCTTTCATCGCCGCTCACGCCGTCGGCCAGGGTGCGGTGATTTGGGTCTTTATCTCTGAGATATTTCCCAACCGTCACCGTGCGGAAGGTCAGACGCTGGGCAGTTTCACGCATTGGATCTTTGCCGCTCTGCTCACAACTTTCTTCCCGCGGATGGTTGTGTCCTTCCCGCCCGGTTACGTTTTCTCGTTTTTCGCTGGCATGATGGTGCTTCAGTTGCTTTGGGTAAGAACCATGGTCCCTGAGACTAAGGGCGTGCCCCTGGAGCAGATCCAGAAGCAACTGGGCATCGAATAGGCGCATGACCAACCATTCCCAGATTCTGGTTGAGATCTGTGTCGATTCTGGGGCCTCGGCGATCGCGGCCGAACGCGGAGGCGCCGGACGCGCGGAACTATGCGGCAGCCTGATAGAAGGCGGCATTACGCCCAGTATTGGACTCATCGCAACGACGCGCTCCGCGGTCTCGATCGCTCTCCACGTAATGATCCGCCCGCGAGGCGGCGA
>CAWHSR010000029.1:0-143347 GCA_963832015.1 uncultured Acidobacteriaceae bacterium | reverse complement strand
AATTAGCTGTCTCTTGTCATCCTGAGCGGCGCTCTTTGCCGCGAAGGATCTATGCACTTCCTACCACCGGTAATGCGCGAACGCCTTATTGGCTTCCGCCATCCGGTGCACATCTTCTTTCTTCTTGATCGCGGCGCCCTTACCCGTAGCGGCGTCCAGCAATTCGTTGGTCAACTTCTCGACCATTCCTTTTTCGCCACGGCCACGCGCATAGCTGATCAGCCAGCGAATCGCAAGCGACGTCCGGCGATCGGCATTCACTTCCACCGGCACCTGGTAGTTGGCGCCACCCACGCGGCGGGTCTTAACCTCAAGCAGCGGCTTCGCGTTCTCGACGGCTTTCTTGAAGAGCTTCAACGCTTCGTCGCCGCCCTTCTCCTGCACCTTCGCCAGAGCCTCATAGAAAATGCCCTCGGCGGTCGAGCGCTTGCCCTGCCACATCATCGAGTTAATAAACTTCGTCACCAGATCCGATTGATAAACCGCATCGGCCGGGACGGTCCGCTTGGCGATATGTCCTTTTCTAGGCATTCAATTCACTCCGTGCTCTCTGCACAGGTTTCAAAGTTTCAAGGTTTCAATGTTTCAAGGACATGTCGCTTCGAGGTCACCTTGAAACCTTGAAACGTTGAAACCTTGAAACTTGCCTCTAACCCTTCTTCGGCCGCTTGGCGCCATACTTCGAACGTCCCTGCATGCGACCGGCAACGCCCACCGCATCCAGCGTTCCGCGAATCACGTGATACCGCACACCCGGCAGATCCTTCACACGGCCCCCGCGGATCAGCACGATCGAGTGCTCCTGCAGGTTGTGGCCGACGCCGGGAATGTAGGTCGTCACTTCAATCCCATTCGTCAGACGAACACGCGCAACTTTGCGCAACGCCGAGTTCGGCTTCTTGGGCGTCTGCGTATACACGCGGGTGCAAACCCCGCGCTTTTGCGGACATCCCTGCAACGCAGGGCTCGCCGTCTTGTAACGGGGCCGCTTCCGGCCCTGAGCTACCAACTGGTTAAACGTAGGCACTCTTCAGACTCCTTAGCCGCGCAACGCCAATCGCACAACATCCTGCCTTGTCGCGCAGGCGGCACAGCTCAAATCCTGCTGCAATCCTGTTTAGACGCGCATCCGTGGGCATGGCCGGCTTTTCGCCAACCATTACTTCTCACCGCAAAATGCCGGAGAGATTCTGGATTCCCTTAGACTTTCGCTGCCGACGGTGGCGCCCGGCCAAACTCCGGGGGCACTCCGTTTCGTCAGCCTTGCCCTGCATATCCTTCCACAATAGGGCGGAAGGCACCGCAGGAACGTTTCAGCGAGGAAAGTTTCCGAACCAGAACTCCATCCGGAAACGCATTTCTCTATAGCTCAACCGCAAGCTCTGCCCACACCGCAGCAAAACTCACAGCACACAGCAAGCCTGGATGTACTCGCGGAACCAAACTACTATAGCAAGTCGCTGCAAACATCGTCAACCCGTGTTTTTGCATCCCACTCTCGACTGACGAAAAAAAACTGGGAGCCAGTTGCCAAGTTGCTTCGCTCGCGCCGCTTGCCGATTCCGCTTCCAGCCTCTACACTACAAGTTTTCCAATTCATTCGATGGCCCTCCTCGCGTAGACTCGCGCGCGCGGCTGGGACAAGCCGTAAAGAGGGGTGCATGGGTAGGTTGCGTTCGAAGGTTTTGGGGCTGGCCGTTGCCATCCTTTCTCTATGGAGCTTTGGCGGTTGTGGCGGCGGCAGCAAGCCCGGTCCCCCGATCCTTCCCGGCAGAGTCAATCTTACCC
Organism: uncultured Acidobacteriaceae bacterium; assembly: GCA_963832015.1. Classification (GTDB taxonomy): domain Bacteria; phylum Acidobacteriota; class Terriglobia; order Terriglobales; family Acidobacteriaceae; genus Sulfotelmatobacter. The sequence continues at coordinate 141,559 of CAWHSR010000029.1, read as the reverse complement.
CTTCCGGCAATACATCCCTCGTGGTGGGCGGGGTCCTTAGCTTTCTGGCATCGGCTCAAACCGCTTCCGGCACGAACATCTCGACTGCTTTCACCTTTTCATCGACCGACACTTCAATTTTGACTCTTGCCCCCAACGGCGTAGCTTGCGCTGGTCATTGGGACGTCAATTACACCGTTTGCACTCCCGGCAACAGCGGCCCTGTCCAAGTAACTGCCAGCGCGCTCGGCGCCAGCAGCGTTCCTACCTGGGTTTTCGTTCATCCGCCGATCGATAACATTACTGTCACCGGAGTTCTGCTCAACGGCGTCCCCGTCCAGGAACCCTGCCTTTCCCAGACTCAGTCCATGACGGTCGAAGCTCACGCTTTCAGCCAAGGAGCCGACATCACCGCAGCCGTTGGCCCTTTTACCTGGTCCGCGAATAACGCAGGCGTAGTCAACCTCATCCCACTTGTGGATTCTTTCTACGAATTCCCCACTAACCGGGCCACGGCCGTGGCTCTTACCCCCGGCATGACCCAGATTTACGCCTCGGCCAGCGGAATAACCAGTTCATCCTTCCTGCAGCCCCAGTACCAGAATTCCCAGGGAAATACCTCTCCAGCTCTCGATTTCTTTGAGACTTGCCCCATCCAGGAGATCTCCCTGGAACTGGGCCACATCGGATCGGGTCAGACCACCTTCGTCTCCGCCAAGGGAGCCGCCAGTCAGACGGTATTCGCCACGCTCACCGACGTCATGGGCAATAGCTCTTTGCCCAACACGAACGGCGGCGTCGTCCTCACCAAAGTCCCTCTCACTTGGACCTCCTCTCAGCCCGCAGTAGTCGGCGACAGCACGGGATGCGTTCAATCTTGCTCTCTCACGATTTCCTCGCCCGGATCCGGAGCCGCGAGCGCCTCCTGCACCCCGCCATCTTGCAACGCCGGCTTCCCACTGATTCCGACGTCCCTTTCCTCCACAGCCGCCATCAACGCTTGCACGCAGTATTTTTCCTCCCAGTACCCTAATCTCGTCAGTTGCCAGAAACTCATCCCCGTCCCCGTCTACGCCGACGTCGCCATCACCGGCGTCGTCACCGGCGCGACCGGCCCTGTTGGCGTGCTCGCAACCAGCACGGGATGTGCCCACATCTCCCCCACAGCCTGCAGTTCCTCCATCTACAGCCTCACGACCGCCAAGGCCGTGACGGGCTCCGAGACCCCCTTGCCCACTTCGCCAAACTCGATGCTCTTCGATCTTGCCGGCGACAAGGCTTTTATGGGAAGCGACTTCGGCGCTCAGGTCATCAACCCGGGAAATTTCGGGACCAGCAATAGCCCTTACACCGCTCTCGGCACCGTGACCGGAAACGTGCTGGCTGCATCCAACAACGGAACCGTCGCAGTTTTCTCCGATACCATTCACACTCCCAATCAGGCCTATGTCGTCAATGTGGCCAACATCAATTCACCAACAGCCACCGCCCTGAATATTTCCTCCGCCGTGGCTGCGGCGTTCTCTCCCGACGGATTGAAGACCTTCATCCTCGGCGGCAATACCTCCAGCTCGCTCTATGTCTATTCCACCGTGCAGGCCTTGCAGGGACCGATCACGCTCCTGGGGCCGGGTAAGGGCGGCGGCTTCTCGCCCAATGGTGGCTTCGGATTCGTCGCGACGGCGGCCTCCGGCGCCGCTTCCGCGAGCCTTGCAGCTTATGCCACCTGCAACAATCAACTCGCTACTGACTCGACTCAAACCATTCCCGCTGTCTTGCCCTTGCCCGCCGATCCCATTGTGGTGAGAGTGTTGCCGCAGGAGCATATCGACGGCAGGGATTCCTACGGCTATTTAATTCCCGATGGCATTCACGTCGTGATTCTCGACGCGACCGGCTTCGACATCATCACTTCCACCATCTCGGCGCCCGCACCCACAAATCTCTGTCCCCAGTCGTTGAAGTTCATCAGCAACGATCCACTGCACGCGGTGCAACGCGTCGAATTGAACCAGGGTACACTCCAGGCCCCGCTCAATTTCTTCGCATCCGCCGACGGCTCCCAGCTCTACGTCGCTTCCGGAAGCAACGCCAGCATCCTGGTCTATGATTTCGGCACCGGCGCTGTAACCGGCATCGAACTCATCAGTAGCGCGACGCCACTCAGCGCCGATATGTCTCCCGATGGCGGCACCATCGTGATCGCAGGCAGTGACGGCATGCTGCACGAAATCTCCACCGCCCTCGGCGGCGCCGACCTCGTGCAATTGCCCTTCCCCAACCTTCCCAATTACTTGAACCCGTTCTGCACCTATAACCCAGCGTCAGGGCCGTGCTCCTTGAACCTGGTCGTGGCCAGACCGTAAAACCAGTTCATTGTCAGGTGGTTTGGCGCTCTCAATGGGGAACTGCGGAGGAAGAATCTATTGAGGCAGTTCGAGGAAAAAAGGCCCCAGAAGAGGGATTAGAACTGAGAACTGAGAACTGAGAACTGAGAACTGTCTTACTGCACGCTGCCCTTCGGCTCGAGTTCTTTCCCCACGCTATCGAGCACACCATTCACGAAGTGCACCGATTCCGGACTCGAGAACTTCCGCGCAATCTCCAGCGCCTCATTAATCACCACCGCCCGCGGCGTCTCCGGATACGCCAGCAGTTCGGCAACCGCGGCCCGCAGCAGATTCCGATCCACCGCCGCCATCCGCTCCATGCGCCAGTGCTCGGCATGCTTCTCAATCAGGCCGTCGATCTCGGCGTTGCGATCGATCGCCACGCGAAACAGATCGTCGGCAAATCCCCGCACTTCCGCGCTGGCGGTTCCATGCTCCGCCCAGAACGTACGACGCACCTGCTCGGCATCCTGCTTCCCCATGTCCGACTGAAACAGCATCTGCAGCGCCAGTTCCCGAGATTTGCGGCGAGTCCCCATAATCGTTGTCAGTAGCCAGTGTACTGTACCAGTCGGAGGATTTGCTGCTTACAAACCTCCTGTCATGCTGAGCGAAGAAAGGGCCGCGCCCCAGCGCAGCCCTTTCGCAGTCGAAGTATCCCTACCTCGATTCGCGAGCCCCGCGCAAGCCACATTGCCCGGTTGGCAAACCTAGCGCCCGCGCCGCTTCTTCTCAGTCGCGGACCGAGAACGACCAGTCCGCTTCTGTCCGACGTCCGGGGTCCGACGCCCTCCGTCAGCCTTCCGGGCGCCGGAAGCCGGACGCCGGATCGCGTCCTTCAACGACGCCATCTCCACCGCCGCCAGCGCCGCCTCAAATCCCTTATTCCCCATCTTGAGCCCGGCCCGATCAATCGCCTGCTCCAAAGTCTCGCAAGTCAAAACGCCGAAGGCATGCGGCACTCCAGTCTCCTGCGCCGACTGCCCAATCCCGCGCGTCACCTCGTTCACGATCACGTCATAATGCGCCGTATCCCCGCGCAACAAACATCCGATGCAAATAATGGCGTCATAGTTCCCAGTCAAAGCCAAACTCCGCGCCGCCAACGGGATCTCAAACGCCCCCGGCACCCGCGCAATATCGATGTCTTTCTTCGCAGCGCCAGTCCGAATCAGCCCGTCGCAAGCGCTCAGCAACAGCCGCTCCGTAATAAACGCATTAAACCGCGCCACCACAATGGCAAACCGCCGCCCCGCAGCGTCAAGCTTCCCTTCCAAAGCAGGAAAGTCCGCCTCCGGCACCGACTCCACCTTGAATCTGATTTCCTCTGTGATCTCCGTGTCCTCTGTGGTGAATTAGTTTCGAGTTGAATTTCTTCGACCCAACCCTTGTCATCCTGAGCGGCGCACTTTGCCGCGAAGGATCTATGCACTCCGCCGCAAGCACCAACGTTTCAAAGTTCTACGCGTCAAAGTGTCAAGTCCTTGAAACATGAAACTTTGAAACCTCGAAACCTGCCCTTCACTTCCCCTTAAACACCGCTGCCCTCTTCTCCAAAAACGCCTTCGTCCCCTCAGTCTTATCCTCAGTCGCGCAGCACACGCCAAACAACGTCGCCTCGAGAAAGAGCCCCTCCGCCAAAGTCATCTCCATCCCTTTGTTGACGGCCTCCATCGCATATTGCACGGCCAGCGGAGCATTCGCAATAATCTTCGCCGCAATCGCCTCCGCCCGCGGAATCAAATCCGCCGGCGCCGTCACTTCATTTACCAGCCCTATGCGATGCGCCTCCTGCGCCGTGATCATCTCCCCCGCCAGCACCATCTGCATCGCCAGTCCCTTGCCCACCAACCGCGGCAGTCGCTGCGATCCGCCATATCCCGGGATAATCCCCAGCTTCACCTCCGGCTGTCCCAGCTTCGCATTCTCGCTAGCCAGCCGCATGGTGCAAGCCATCGCAATTTCGCATCCCCCGCCGAGCGCGAATCCGTTGAGGCATGCAATCACCGGCTTCCCCAGATTCTCAATCAGATTGAGCACGGACTGCCCCCGATGTGTGTATTCCTTCCCGCTAACAGCGTCGTGCTTCGAAAGCTCTCCAATGTCCGCCCCGGCAATAAACGCCTTCTCACCCGAGCCAGTAAAAATAACGACGCGAATCGCCTTGTCGTTCTTGATATCGTGAAACGCCCCCCGCAACTCCTCCATGGTCGCCATGTTGAGCGCATTGAGCACCTTCGGCCGGTTGACGGTGACGTAAGCAATCGCGTTTTTCTTTTCGAGCAGTATGTTTTCGTAGTTCATAAAATTCCTGCTTGCTGAGGATTCAGCGCGGTTTCCCACGGAGAACTACACCTCCGGGAGGCTTGTTTTGTTCCAGTAGAATTTTCTCGGTCCCGGCATCACGAGCCAGATCGGTAAAATCGGCGAATATGCTGTGCTGACCGCGAAACCCCAATCGACAACCGACGAGCCATTCACACTCACGATATCAACGAAGTTATAAACAAACCTAGCGGCCAATCCCCAACTACAAATACATGCCAGCCACCAACCCCACCGCTTCCGCCTCCACAAACCATACCAGGCGATTCCGCCGAGCAAGCCGAAAAATGCAGAAAACAGCGCGAGCGCTCTAATGTCGCGAGCCTCCGGGCGCCTCACGGACAAAATCGATGAGTATGCGGCTAGCCCGAGCAGGGCGAGCGCCCAGAATCCTTGCAACACGAGGCTGCCCGTAACCCAGATGGACCGTTTCACATCTTCTCCGTGCCTCTGCGACTCCGTGGTGAAATCCCTCGCTTAATCCGCGGTCATTCGCGTGAATCCGCCGAAAAGAATTCACAGCTTTTGCGCCTTCGGCTTCTCCGGGTCCGCATAATCATAAAACCCCTTCCCGGACTTCCGCCCATACCACCCCGCCATCACCAGCCGCTTCAGTAGCGGAGGCGACGCAAACCGCCGCTCCTTGAACTCGTCATACATCACATGCGTAATGTAATAAGTCGTATCGAGCCCCACAAAATCCAGCAGCGTAAACGGCCCCATCGGATACCCGCATCCCAGCTTCATCGCGTTATCGATATCCTCAATCGACCCCACGCCCTCTTCGTACGCACGAATCGCATCGAGCAAATAAGGCACCAGCAACCGGTTCACGATGAATCCCGTCTTGTCCGACGTCCGCACCGGAACCTTGCCCAGCTTCTTGGCAAACCCGTAAGCCGATTCGTAAACGTCGTCGGCAGTAGCGATCGTCCGCACAACTTCGACCAACTTCATCAGCGGCACCGGATTAAAAAAATGCAGCCCAATGAACCGCTCCGGCCGCTTCACCGAAGTCAAAAGCTCCGTCACCGAAATCGAAGAAGTATTCGAAGCAAAGATCGCGTCCTTCTTCACGATGCCATCGAGCGACGCATACATCTTCTTCTTCTCTTCCACGTTCTCGATAATGGCCTCAATCACAATGTCGCAATCGCTAAGGTCGGGCTTGGAAGTCGTCCCCTTCAGCCGCGACAGCGTCCCTTCCTTCTGCGCAGCCGTGATCCCGCCCTTCTCGACCGGCCGCTCGGCAAATTTCGCCAAAGATTTCTCAATCCCCGCAAACCCCTTGTCGAGAAACCTCTGCTCAACCTCCAGCACGGTGACGTCAAATCCAGCCATCGCGCAAACCTGCGCAATCCCAGACCCCATCAACCCGCAACCGAGAACACCAACTTTCTTGATTTCCATAATTGCATCCCTCTCAAAAGCCTTGTCATTCTGACCCTGAGTTGATGGAAGGGGAAGAACCTATGCATTTTGCATGCACCACTCAAGCGTAGTGCCGCCTCAGGCAAGCACAGGTTCTGAATCCCGAAAACAACAAAAGCGCGTAAACGAAGGTGTTGATTGAAAACAACACCAAATATCCCACAGGAGAGATGCCCGCAAACCAACCGCCCGTGGCCCACAAGATCGGCCACAGGCCGGGTAGCATCGCATACGACGCCGCTCGCTGGGCCCCGAGAATCTGAAGAAGCGACGGCACAGCGATCTGCAAGATCAACCCGCAGCCGAGCGACCACAGAACCGATAGCCTCCAATTCTTGGTCGGAGGCCAGATCCTCGCAAAAAAGCCACTCACAGAGAGACTTCCTCCCGCAGAGACTTAACTCAAGCTCTCCACCACCATCGCAATCCCCTGCCCCCCGCCAATACAAGCCGTAGCCAATCCATATTTCTTCTTCCGCCGCCGCAACTCATACAACAGCGTAATCACCAGCCGCGTCCCGGTCGCGCCCAGCGGATGCCCCAGCGCAATCGCCCCGCCATTCACATTCACCTTCTCGCGATCGAGCCCGAGTTCCTTCTCCACCGCCAGATACTGCGCCGCAAACGCCTCATTCACCTCAATCAGATCGATGTAATCCAGCGACAGCCCCGCTTTCTGCAGCGCAATCTTCGACGCCGGCACCGGACCGCGCCCCATCAGCTTAGGCTCAACGCCCGCGATCCCCCAACCACAAATCCGCCCCAGCGCTTTCAACCCACGCTTCAGCGCCTGCTCCAGCGACATCACCACCACAGCCGCGCCGCCGTCCACGATCCCGCTGGCATTCCCCGCGGTCACAGTTCCGCTCTTACCGAATGCAGGGCGAAGCTTCGTCAGCCCCTCCATCGTGGTCTGCGGACGCCGGTGATCATCCTCAGTCAGCGACTCCCCAGTCGGCTCGCCCTTATGATTCCGCAACGCCACCGGCACCAACTCTTCCTGAATGCGTCCTTCTTTATAGGCCGCATCCGCCCGCTGCTGCGACCGCAGCGCAAACTCATCTTGCATCTGCCGTGTGATGCCCTGCTCCGAACCATACAACTCCGCCGTGTTCGCCATATAAGACCCGCAGTAAGTATCGAGCAGCGCCACCATGAGCGAATCTTCCAGCTTCCCGCCCGGCGCCAGCGTAAATCCATCCCGCCCGCGGATCACAAACGGAGCCTGTGACATCGCCTCCATCCCACCCGCCAGCACAATCTTCGCCTCGTCGGTCTGGATCATCTGCGCCGCTGACACAATCGACTGCATCCCCGACCCGCACAGCCGGTTCACCGTCAGCGCCGGAGTCTCCATCGGAATCCCCGCCCGCAACCCCACATGGCGCGCCCCATAGAGCGCGTCGCCCGAAGTCTGCTGCGCGTTGCCGAACACCACGTGATCGAATTCCTTGGCATCGATCCCCGCCCGCTCGATCGCGCCCTTCGCCGCGATCAGCACCCAACTCCTGGGCGGTAAAATCCTTCAACTTTCCGCAATAGCGGCCAAAGGGCGTCCGCGCCCCACTGACGATGGCGATGTCACCTGGTTTCAACATGATTTTCCCGGCAGAACTTCGGCCAGAACCGATCAGAATCGATTAGCCAAACTCGTTAGTTTAGCAGCGCACGAGGAGATTCTCCACTGAAGCCAGAAATTGGTTATTGGAATATGTGAACGGAAGTCAGTCGTCTCCGTGTTTCCGAATGTAATTGAAAAAGCTGATCAAGGTCGCCACGATGAATGCCTCAAGCACAACCCAAAACACCGGTTGCCCTGCAGCATGAAGTTTCGTCACAGATGTGCCAGCAAGGAAAACCGGGAACATTACGATGAAATCCGCAAGCCACTCGAGCTGTTTTCGTTTCGTCTCTGGACACCGCACAACCGCGAATCGCGCACAATAATCCCACCAACTGCTCCAAGCTCAAAATGCTGTCTATCAGATCAGCCTCATTAGCCCCTCCGAAGAGTTTGACGCATTCAACCCATCCCGCTGGAAAAACGAATCCCTTCGTGAACCTTCGTGTCCTTGGTGGTGACGCTTTTTGGCCTCTGGATCACCCCGATCACCCCGAGCCCCCAACTCCTGAACAATCGCATTTATACTCATGGCACGGAGAAAATAGAAAATCATGTCTACCAGCGAATTGCTATTGCTCGAATGGGATGAAGAAGCCAAGAAAACTCGGACCACCCTCGAACGCGTTCCCGCCGACAAAAAAGACTTTGCGCCTCACCCGAAGTCGATGCCCTTGGGCAAACTGGCCCCGCACGTCGCCCAACTCGCCGGATTCGGACTCACCATTCTCACGACTCCCGAGCTCGACTTTTCCAAGGGCAGTATCAAACCATTGCCGTTCGAGTCGTCCGCTCAGCTTGCGAAAGCATTCGACGAGGGCGCGGCCCAAGTTCGCACCACTCTGCAAAAGACTCCAGAGGGCGCCTGGACCGAACCCTGGAAACTCAGCTTTCAAGGCAAGACGATTTTTGAAGGCCCGCGATTTCTGGCCTACCGCGAGATGTTCCTGAATCACCTGGTTCACCACCGCGCACAACTCGGCGTATATCTGCGCTTGAACGAAAAACCGGTGCCCGCCACCTACGGCCCCTCCGCCGACGATACGATGGGCTTCTGAAGCTCGGTTGAGATGAGTTCAAACAGCAGGGCCAAGGGGTTTGCTTAAAAGAGTGTTCAAGTCGTGGTGCAGTTAGAGGAAATCGATTCGTATCAGGCATCGCTTTAGCGAGGCCGTTGTTAGAACAGATCGATTCGTATCAGGGCATCGCTTTAGAGGTTGCGGGAAAAAAACACATGCTTGCGCACCGTGGAAGAGCGGCCCTTCTAGGGCCGCGTAAGGCGCGTGGAATCAGCGTGGGCTTTCGCCCCTGTGGTCGCTTGTTCGTTGATAGACACGTTTTTCCGCAACCTCTTTAGCGATGCCGTTAAAACCTTGAGTGTTTGGCCGCTTTAGCCGCTGCGGGCGTGTGGCATGCCTGAAGACATGCCCTGATACGAAACCTTCCTTGATCTGCACTACAACCAGCGTTTGAGCGAAGCCGAAAGCGGAAACCGCCCTACGCCACGGCCGCCGCGGCCAGCACCGCAGCCTGGGCAACGATCTTCCCCGGCCCCTGCGCCATGCCCTGTGCCAGCGCATGCTCGACGCGGTTGATCACTTCCGTGACCACATCGACCGGATCATACTCCGTGCGGATCACCGCCTCCGCCAGCCCTGCGGAGAACTGCGCGGTCGGCCCCGTGCCGCCTTCTTCCTTCGCCGGGAACCGCACCTCCGACACAATCTTGCGCAACTTCTCGACCGCCAGCAGGGCTTCCTTCTCCGCCGTCTCCCCCAGCAAAATCGCAATCGTCGTCGTATCGTAGCGGAACGCAAGATCGTTCGTGCGGATGTTCGCGGCAATCAACTGCCCGGCCTTCTCCATCACCGCCTGCACTTCCGCCTCGCCGTATTCCTTGATCATCGCCGCACTCTTGCCAAACTGCAGCAGCAACACTGACAGCGCCGACGCGTTCTGAATCGCCCGTTTGCTCTCCGCCAGCAGCAGATCGATATACGATGCCCGCTTCAGCAGCCCCGATTTCTCGTCCGTCACCGAAAGATTCTTCACCAGCCGCCGGAGCCCTGCATTATTCAGCGCGATCACCATCTGCTCGGCCAGCGTTTTCAGAACCACCATATCCGCCTGTGCCCAGGCCCGGGGACGGTTGTGCACCAGGACCAGCATGCCGACTATTTCTTCTCCATCGCTCAGGGGAATCGCCAACACCGACGACGCCGCCATCTCCACCGTCGCCTTCCGTGCAGCCTGCAATGCGACCGCTTTCGCCGCATCCTCAATCGCCAGCGGATCATGCCCATCCACTGCCTTGTGCAGGCAGGCCACCAACTCCGCAATCGCTCCGGTGCCTGCTTTCTTCAATCCCTCGGCACAAAACTCTTCTACCGCCGTCGGCGACGATCCCGCCTTGCCCATCGCCGCAATACAGCGCGACGCTTCCCAGTGCGTGGCAATCTCCCGCACCGCCGTGTTCAACACCGCCGGAGCCGTGCCCTGGTGATACAACTTCCGCGAAATTTCTGCGACTCGCGTGAACGCCCGCACGTCCGTCGCCGGATCCGGCACAGGCACCGCAGGAACCGCCGCCACCACAGGCGCAACCGCAGCCGGAGCCGCGGCCGGAGGTAACGGCGCTGCCCCCGCATATCGCGGCGTCACTCCCGCCGACAGATACAACCGCTGCAAGTCCTCGTTTCGCTCCTCTTCGCGGGGAAACAGCTCTTGAATTCTCTGCAGCCGCTCTACTGCCTTGTTGCGCATTCCGTACTGCACCAAGATTTCCGCCTGCAACATCAGATCCTGCAGCGTCGAAGCCCCCAGCGTCCGGCTGTCTTCAACTGCTGGCGTTTCCGGAGCTTTGCTGGCCGAAGAAAACCGCGCAGCGATCACCCGGAAGCGCGCATCATCCACCTTGCCCTTGAGCATATCCAGCCGCTTCAGATGCCCCGACTCATACGGATCCACTTCCGCAGCCCGATCCAAACACTCGGCGGCTTTGGCATACTCTCCCGTGCTGCAATAAAGATCAAACAACTTCAGCAAGGTCTGGCAGTAATCATTCTCGCGATTCGAAGCGTTATAGAGTTCGCTCAGGAACTCTAGCATCTGCGACGACGCTTTTCGCGTCGCTGTGATGTCTTCCATGATGGCGATAAACTGCCGGCGCTCCCCGCGCCGCCGCTGGAATTGTTCCAGCTTCCGCGCCAGCGCCACCGCCGCCTCTTCATGTTCGCCGTCCAGCAAATTCCCAATGAGCGCGATCACCTGCTGCACTCGCCCCGGATTCTGCTCAAACAGCGCCCACACCAGCGGCTCCGCCTCGGCATAGCGGCCCGCTCCCACCAGCGCGTCGGCATAGGTCTCGCGCAACGCTGGCGCTACTTCCCCAGAATTCATTTGTGGTTCGAGAATGAAGATCGCCGCCCCAACTTGCCCCTGCGCCAGCAGACTCTTCCCGTACGCGAGCGCAATGCTCGGATCCGAAGCGTCCTCTTGGTATGCTCGCTCATACCACTTCGCCGCGTCGCCACCCTCACCCGCCACCAACTGCGCGATCTTCTGAAACGAAGACGCAGCTGTCCTGCGATTTCCCAGTTCTGACGCCAGTTCCGCCACCCTTTGCAGGTTCGCCTGCGTCGGCTCCAGCGCCACCACGCGATCCAAAAGCTCTGCCGTCTCCTTTTTCTTCCCCAGTTTTCCCAGGTCCAATAGCGCCGCTTCGTACGTGCCGACCGCCAGCTTCTTGTTGGATCCTTCCAGAAGTTGCCCAAAGCGGAATTTCTGCTGCCACGTCGGACTGCCATGCCGCGCCAGCTTCTTATACGTCAGGCTCGCGCGCGTCGCGTCCCCCACCCCCACCTGCCGCTCAAACAAATCGCCCAGCAACTTGACCGCTTCCGCGTTGCGGTTCAGCGAAAGACACAGATCCGCCGCCAGCTGGCGCACGACATCATTTTCCGTATCGTCTTTTAAAACCAGCAGATACTCTTCCAGGGCGTCCGCGGTCTTGCCTTTTTGCAAAAGCTTCTCCGCGCGCTCCACGCGCTTCCCCAGCTCGGCTCGGTCCAGTCGTTTTGTGATCTCAGGCATGCGGTAGTAGGCGGAGTAAACCCTGCTCCGATTCTAGGAGCGCCCCTCCCCACCAGCAATGCGGTAACGCCCGCCCCCGATTACGAAGGTCACTGCCCTCTTCGTTGTTCACTCTCTGAAAGTCTCCGTCGTTCCCAGCCCTTCGCCGTCACTACACCTCCGTAACCTTCGCCCCTTCCGATCACCGCGTTACTTTGTTCTCACTCGTGTAGCCGATGCCCCTCAGACTCAACTCCAAGCCAGATCGTCGCCGTCGCCCACGCCAGTTGCTGAATACCTCCGTGCGCGTATTCATCGAATCTCGTCACCTCGATGCCCTCGGCATCAATCTCAGTGACGCCGGAATGTGCCTCTTTGCCATCGCGAATCTGCCCGTGGGCGCTCAAATCGAGGTTGAATTTCTTCCCCGGCAATGCACCGAACGGATTCGAATTGCCGGGACAGTTCGCCACCGCGCTTTCTACCTCTACGGAATCGAATTCCTGGTTGACACAGATCAACCCCGCACGACCGAGCAGCTCGTCGATTACTGTTAATTTTTCCTTCGTGAACCTTAGTGTCCTCGTGGTAAAGAACGGGTGGCCCATCCTAAGCCGCGCTCTTCGAGGCTTAGGGTGGGGATCCTCGACACCCTCCAATTTGGGCGTTCCTCCAAAACTCTGTTAACGTGCAGCATGCCGTCGGCGTCCGCACCTATCCACGAAGAAGGCCTTCGCCACCAGCTCTCCGCCGGACAAATGGCCATGGTCGCTGTCGGAGGCTCCATCGGCACCGGCCTCCTCCTCGGCTCCGGCGCCGCCATGGAAGTTGCCGGCCCCGCCGCCATCCTTAGCTTCATCGCCGCCGCCTTCATTAACTGGACCGTCGCCATGGCCCTGGGCGAACTCGCCTGCGCCCATCCCGCCGCCGGAAGCTTCGGCGTCTACGGCGACCTCTACCTTAACCCCTTCGCCGGATACATCGCCCGCGCCGGATACTGGCTCGGCCTCGCCCTCGCCATCGGGGCAGAAATGATCGCCGCCGCCACTTACATGGCGAACTGGTTCCCTGGCGTGCGCCCCTATCTTTGGATTGTGGTCTTCGCCGCCCTGCTGCTCGCCATCAACCTGCGCAGCGTCGGCTCCTACGGACGCGTCGAGTTCTGGCTCTCCATGATCAAACTCGCCACCATCATCGTCTTCATCGTGATCGGCGCCTCGCTTCTCACCAGCGGCCGCGTCACTCCGCAATACAACGCGCAAGGCGGATTCTTTCCCAAAGGCCTCTGGTCCCCATTCATCGCCCTGACTTTCGCCGTCTACAGCTTCGGCGGAGTCGAAATGGTCGCCGTCACCTCCGGCGAATCGCGCTCCAACAAAGAAACTCCCCGCGCCGTCTGGCTCACCTTCCTCACACTCACCTTTGTTTACGTGGGAGCGATCGTCATCTTGTTAGGCGTCATGCCCTGGAATCACGCCGGCGTCACCGAGAGCCCCTTCGTCACCACGTTCCGCACCGTGAAGATTCCCCACGCCTCCGGTGTGATGAACTTCGTCGTCCTCACCGCCGCCCTCTCCGGCGCTAACGCCACTCTTTACGTCGCCTCGCGCATGCTCTTCTCGCTCGCCCGCACCGGATGGGCGCCATCCCGCCTAGGCCGCCTCAATCCCGAAGGCTCACCTCAATTCGCAGTCCTGATCTCTTCGTTCGGAATCCTCTTCGCCCTGGCCCTCGCGCTCTTCGCGCCCGAAAACGCCTTCCGCTATCTGATCGGCGCCGCCTTCACCGGAATGATCCTCTCCTGGCTAGTCTCCCTGGCCGCCCACATCAGCTTCCGCACCCGCCGCAAGCCGGAAGAATTAGCCGCACTCCCGCTCCGCTCCCCCCTCGGAAAATGGGGATCGGTCCTCGGCCTGATCGCTGTCACCCTCGCCCTCATCCAAACCTGGCTCTACCCAATCGTGAATCTCTGGAGCGGCCTGGCCTGCCTCGCCACGCTAGTGTGTCGCTTACCTGGTAGCAAAGTCAAAACGCAATCAATCCAAGCAGAACGTCTCAGCCTGACCCGACTTTCACCACGAAACCCTTAGTGATCCTTCGTGTCCTTCGTGGTTAAGGATTTAGTCTTCCATTTGCAAAGCCCCTCACGGCTTGCACTCCACCGGATCCCCCTTCAAATGCACCATCAGCGATTTCGCCTTCCCATAGTCCGGATTAAACTCCAGCACCCGCTCCACATACTTCCGCGCCTCTTCCGTCTGCCCTGCTACACAGAACGCCATGCCCAGATTCACCCCAATCGCGCTACGCTCCGGAACCCTCGCGAACGCTCCCTGCCACAACTCCACCGCGCGCCGAAGATTGCCCTCCTTCGCCTCCAGAATCCCCAAATTCGTGGCCGCGTCATTCAGCAGCGGATCGATCTTCAACGCGCGCTCATAAAACTCCCGCGCCTCTTGATCATGCCCGCGTCCCTGCTCCAGGAAGCCCCAAGCCGCCAGCACCGCCGGATCCTCCGGCCGTTCCTTCACCGCCTGCTGAAGATATTTCTCCGCTCTCTGCGGAGCCCCTTCCACCCCGCGCAGCACCAGCGCCTCCCATGCCAGCCCAAAGTCCCGCGTCGTTGCCACCGCCGCATCCCTCTCCGGAAACGACACCAGCGGAGCCCCCGGCGTCCCCCGCACTTCCAGTTGCGGCAGAGGTTCCGCGTTGGGATACTGCCCGATGCGGTGGTCCGTTCCCTCCGTATGCGCCACATCCTTGCTGGGCAATGACGGCATGTGGCACCCCGTGCAGCCCGGCTTGTCCGCATGATGCTTCGCCGCAAACGTCTCTCCATGGCATGCCACGCATTTGCCGCGGTAATACGCCACCTTCTCCGCCGGCGCCGGCTCCGCGTGCGGATCGTGGCAACTCCCGCACCACATCTTGTCCCCAGACTTCCGCTTGCACGCGCTCAGCGACAGCGCTTCGAACTGGCTCAGCGCCTCCGGCTTCTGCGGATCATTTCCCGAAAGCAAGAAATAATGCAGATAATCTGACAGCCGCTCCCCTGGCTGAAACTGCTCAACCTTCTTCCCCGGCTGTCGCTCCGCCACTGTTCCCTCGAAATGACACTCCATGCAAATCGCGTCGCGCCGCTCCGGTGACAGCTTCGCCGGATTCAAATGTCCATCGCCACCTCCGTGACACCGTTCGCACGTAATCCCGCCATACACAAACGGTCGCCCGTTGTACTTGCTGTCCGTGCCCGCCACCGGCTCCTGCAGCCCGCTGCTGTGGCAATTCACGCAATCCACCACGGCCGGAAGATTCAGGGGAACCTGCCGCGCGCCTGTAAACGCAGGCGCCATATTCCATCGCCCTTCCTGCGAGTACCAGTTGATGGGAGCCTCAAACAAAAATCCGTCGACTGAAAACAAATACGTCCGCCCTTTCACTCCTGACCCGATGTAATACAGCAGCTCGCGCTGGCCCCGAAAACCGGCCTCCTTGGGGCGCTCGTAGCTCATCCAGGCACGCCCGTCCTGCGCGTACACTCGGTAATGCACGCCGGACGTTTTATGAGTGAACTCTCCCATGATCAACCCGTCCTTGGCCACTCCGCTGGCGTTCGCCATCACCGTCTTGCTGTACGACTTGTAGATTTCCGCGTGGCATCCCGCGCACGCCTCACTCCCTTTCTCTAGGTTCGCACTCCTGGTCTGCGCAGACACTCCGACCGTCAGCACAGCCGTGAGCAACAAGCCCGCCATCAGCGTATCGGTCCGCATC
The DNA here is from genome assembly GCA_963832015.1 of uncultured Acidobacteriaceae bacterium. Lineage (GTDB taxonomy): Bacteria > Acidobacteriota > Terriglobia > Terriglobales > Acidobacteriaceae > Sulfotelmatobacter. The sequence goes on along the minus strand of CAWHSR010000029.1, from coordinate 125,968 downwards.
GTTTGTGATTTTATTCCATCCGATGCATAGGCTTGCACCCGCGGCCTTAAGCATTTTTGTCAGCCTGAGCGCAGAGAAAGATCCATGCACTCTGCCGACACCAGCAAACTCTTTTGGATCCGTCCCGGCAGGCTCCGCCGCGAGATGGAGCTTCTCGATCACCTCGAATTCGGCTGGGTGGCTTTCCCCGACGTCGCCTCCCTCACGGAGGCTTCAGTTCGAGAAGTTGCGCTGCAGCAACGACGCGCCCCCGGTGTTCTCGCTACTCTTCTACAGAATGGTTCTGATCTCGATCCGCGCCTGACGCGCCTGACGCGGCGTCGCGGTCCCCACACTTGAGTCATCCGTCCCTCGCGCCGCCGTCGCCAGGCAACCTTGCGTATTACGTTTACATCGTATACATAACGCTGTATAAATAATTACGCAATAGGCCCCCTACTCCATGGAAAGCTTCCCCGTCCGCATCCTTCTAGTCGAGGACTTCGAACCTTTTCGGAACTTGATTCGCATCCTTATCGAAGGCAAACCTCACTGGCAGATCATCGCCGAAGTCGCCGACGGCCAGGAAGCCGTCCGCCAGGCCGCAGAACTCAAGCCCGCGCTCATTCTCCTCGACATCGGGCTCCCCTCGCTCAATGGACTCGACGTCGCCCGTCAGGTCCGCGAACTCTCCCCCGATTCCAAAATCCTCTTCGTGACCCAGGAATCTTCTCCTGAATTCGTGCAAGAGGCTCTTTCCCTGGGCGCCTCTGGCTATGTCGCGAAAACCCGCGTCGCCAATGACCTCGTGCTCGCGGTGGAAACCGTTCTGTCGGGAGGAACTTTCGTCAGCCGCACCTCAGACCAGAGCACGGAATCTTAACTGCCACATGCGACCACCGCCCCACCAGGCCACAGGAATACAAACACCGTCGCATTCACGACCACCGAGAACCTCATGCTCCCCTTCGGATGGCAACCCTCCGCCGAACATAAAACGGACGAATTGCGCGGATCCCTGGTGACATACGAGACCGTCAACGCGTGATTGGGACTGACTGCGAATCCCGTCGGCGACTTCACGGGAGAGAAAAATTCGTCGCTCTCAAGAAAACGATTGGCGAAACATCGCATGCTTCCAGCATCTAAAACCTGTGCGCGCGCTTTCCTGCTGAGACCTTTTTTCGTCCCCACCACCGCAACCGGCAGAGCAGCATGCCCATCCACCGTCACTCCACCTTGCCGTACCGTGATCTTCGACTTCGTCGTATTCACGATGGTGGTCGTGAAACTCAGGACCTCGCTGGTACCGACTCTCTCGAATCCCGCACGCGAACTCACCTCGACTCCATCGTGCTTCACCTTATGGATCGGATTCCCGGTGATGGGGTCGTCAACGCTCGACGACACCGCTCCCGCCCGACCGTCCTCTCCCCACACAAAAGCATTGGTCGCTTCCGTCTTGTATGTTGGAATGTCGTCCTGGGCAGACGCCAACAGCATGAAGCCCAACGCCGCAGCCGTGACTGAAAGAATGTGTCGCATGGTGCTGAGGATGTTCCCGAAATTACTTTGTAGGCCTTAGTGGAAGCCCGCGCGACTGGCAGAAATGCCAGCGCGATAGACCGGACATTCAAGCCGGGGCGTTGCCAACGTTTGTGTATAGTAAGTGTTTCGTTTTGAACGAATCTTCCGCAACACCGGCTTTTCAGAAAGGTGAATCGATTGGGACGAACCTTGGGGCAGTATGCAATTCTTCTCGCGGCAGCACTTCTCTTCCTTCTTCATACTTCTCCCCTGGCAGCCCAGGAGAACTCCTCCGACCGCATCCTGTTTCACGCCAAAATCTTTACCGCCGACCCTGAGAACCCTTACGCGGAAGCAGTCGCCATTCGCGGAGACAAGATCATCGCCGTCGGAAATCTTCCAGAAGTTGCGAAGTCCGTCTCGCCCAACGCCGAGCGCATCGATCTCGATGGCAAGACTCTCTTCCCCGGATTCATCGATTCACACACTCACGCCATCGACGGCGGCCTCGGCCTGATCGCCGCGGATGCTAGTGAAAAAGTTGTCACCCTCGACGACCTCCCTCCCTTCGTTGCAGCCGCGAAAAAATCCGGCAGGGGCATGCGCGGCGACATCCTCGAAATCCTCGGCCTCCCCCTCGAATTCTGGTCGCACCCCGATGTCCTTAACGCCGACTTCAGTTCCGGCGCCTACGCGCATCAGGACGTTCTTCTCCGCGGCATGGACGGCCACACCGTCTGGGCCAATCGCGCCCTGCTGCAGCGCGCCGGCATCACCGCGGACTTCGTCAAGAAGCTTTCCCCCGCCGAGCGCAGTTACTACGGCATAGATAAAGACGGCCAGCCCAACGGGTTCCTGGTCGACGCCGGCACGGACAAAATCGACCCCCTGGTCCCTCCGTCCACGCCGGCCGAGTTGCTCGCCGGCGCTCGCGCTGCTCTGCAATACAACTACAGCCTCGGCATCACGGCTTGGCTCGATCCGCGCGCCAGTGACGATGTCTTGCAGGCCTACAAACTGCTCGCCGACCACGGCGAACTCACATCCGAAGTGAGCGCTTTCCCTCAGGTCTTCGCCAAAGATCCCGCAGCCGAACTTGCCGGCGTCCAGAAACGACGCGAACTCTACAAGAGCATCCCCACGCTCCACATCACCGGAATCAAAGTCTTCGCTGACGGCGTGGTCGAATTCCCCTCACAAACCGCCAATCTCACCAGGCCTTACAAAAACACGGGCCGCAACGGCGATCTTCTTTTTGATCCCGCAAAATTTGCCGAACTGTGCATCGCGGCCGACAAGCAGGGACTCATCATCCACGTGCACGCCCTCGGCGATGGCGCCGTCAAGGCTGCTCTCGATGGCATTGCTGCCGCGCGCCATGCCAATGGCAATTCCGGCCTGCCCCACACTCTCACCCACGAGCAGTTCGTCCAACCCGAGGATTTTCCCCGCTTCCGCGAACTCGGCGTGATCAGCGCCCTGCAACTCTTCTGGGCTGAGGCCAGTAACGACACCATCGAGATCGTCAAGCCCTACCTCGATCCCGAGGTTTACAAGTGGCAATATCCCGCCCGCTCCATTCTCGACAATGGCGGCATCATCTCCGGCGCCAGCGACTGGCCCGTTTCCACCGCCAACGTCTTTCGCGCCACCTATCAGGCCGAAACCCGCAAAGGCCCCGAAGGCGTTCTCGATCCCTCGCAGGACATGCCCCGCGAAGCCATGTTCTACGCCTATACCCGCAATTCCGCCCGCGCCATGAATCTCGATTCCATCGGATCCATCGCCCCCGGCAAGCGCGCCGATCTGATTCTGCTCGACCGCGACGTGCTCACGGTCTCTCCCGAGCAGATGCGCGACACAAAAGTGCTTGTGGACGATGGTGGCAGGAAAGACGGTCTATCGCGCCAAGTGAAAGGAGCGCATTCCGGCGACCACCTGAAAAGTTAGGGAGTAAAGAGTGAAGAGTTAAGAATAAAGAGCGGCCTCGCCAACCACCTTACTCGGCAAGGCCGCTCTGCCATGGGGGGAAAGACCCACGGATTTCCCTTTTTCTCTCTTCGCTAAGTCGGCGACAACCCACAGAGCCGGTCCACTGTGGGCAACAATTCCCGGCTTGCGTCGCCTTTCGGGACCACTGCGTCCACCAGTCGAGTCGTCTCCTCTGGAACCACGCCGCCTGAAACCATGACCACCCGTGTTTCCGGCCTCAAACGCCTGATTTCAGAAGCCACATCGTGGCCATTCATTTCGGGCATGTGGTAATCGAGAAGCACCGCGTCAAAGCTGAATGACGTCGCCAGTCTCAGGCCCCGCCGCGCCGAGTCAACCGTAACCACGATATATCCCGACTCTTCGAATAGCCGTCTCTCGAATTCCAGAATCATCGGGCTGTCGTCCACGCACAGCAGCATCTTCTGTGGCCCGCGATACATTCGACTCATCAAAGACTCCTGATCGGTAGATCGCCCGCCTATGGGTACGATCGGGGCTCAATAAGTAAGAACTACCTTTCGATTCCCAGCGGGATCCCCAACTCAATGACCCACACTCTCGCTAGTGAAGCGCAGAACCATTGCCTTGTCTGTTCAATAGTGGACATGCGGTCCGTCACACGTCGGGGAATCCCAGGCGCCCCGCAGCTAAACTTTTGGTCCCGAGAATACAATTAGGAGTACGCTACCGTACAATGGCAGAATAGGAGATGCACAACCGTCGGCCCCTCGATTTCCGGATTTTCTTATGTCACCCCGTCGCAAATCGCCGCCACGGCCTCGCAACCGGCAGCCGGTTAGAGATTTTGATCCGCAAGCCTTCTTGACGAACGCCGGCGTCGGCAAAGCTGTCTTTCAATACAAGCCGAAACAGGCCGTCTTTTCCCAGGGTGAGCACGCCGACACCGTCTTCTACATTCAAACCGGCACCGTGCAACTCAGCGTGCTTTCCAAACAAGGCAAAGAAGCAACCCTGGCGCTTCTCGGCCCTGGCGATTTCCTCGGCGAGGGATGTCTCGCCGCCGATCAACCCATTCGCCTGACCAGCGCGACCGCCATTGCCGACTCCTCCATCCTGCGCATCGAAAAGAAACGCATGCTCAAGGCACTCCACGAGCAACACGAACTTTCCGATCTTTTCGTCGCCTACGTAGTCGGACGGCACAACCGCACCCAGGCCGACTTAGTCGATCAGCTGTTCAACTCCAGCGAAAAACGTCTGGCTCGCGCCCTGTTAATTCTGGCCCGCTTCGGAAAAGAAGATTCCCCCGAGACCATCGTCCCTAACGTCAGTCAGGAAACGCTGGCGGAAATGGTCGGCACCACCCGCTCCCGCGTCAATTTCTTCATGAACAAATTCCGCAAACTCGGATTCATCCACTACAACGGCGGCCTCAAAGTCCACAGCTCCCTCCTCACCGTTGTCCTCCACGAATAACCAAGCGCCGGCGGACGAACCGAGTTTGTCCTGAGCGAAGCGAAGGATGCCCTTTACATGTTTCAACGTTTTCGGGGGCCATCACCGGAAACTCTGAAACCTTCGAAACTTTGAAACTTGCTTTTTCACGCCTTTCTCTTGCTACTCCCAGAAATAAAAAAGGCGCCGGAAGATCCCGGCGCCATCTGAGAACAACTCGCGAGATGCGGTCAAGCGAGGTCCCTACCAAAAACCAAAAACTAAAAACTCGAAGCTCTACTTGCTTTCCGCCACCGACGGACTCGCCCCGAAATCCCCGCGGCGATTGTTCACCGCCGTCCGTGCTGCCCGCGCCGTCGGCTGATTCGCGGCCGCGGCTCCGTAACGTTCCAGCAGCACTGGCGCCATCGTGTTCTCGGCTTCTTTCACGAAGATCATCTTGTTCTCCGAAGCCATGTCCACGCGGACAAAATCGCCCAGCTTCACCTGTCCCGTCGCGACCAGATTCGCCAGCGGGAAAACGAGGTTGCGTTCGATCGCGCGCTTCAAGTGCCGCGCCCCGTACCGCGGATCCGTCCCTTCCTTCAGCAAGAACTCTTTCACCGCCGCCGTGCAGTTAAACACGAACTGGTTCGTGCCCGCAGCCATCAGGACGCGCTGCTGCACCATTCCGAGTTCGATGTCCAGAATCTGCGACAGATGTCCGTCGCGCAGCGTCTTGAACACCACCGTCTTGTCGATCCGGTTCATGAACTCCGGCGTGAACTTGCGACGCGCTGCTTCCACCGCCGTCCGCTGGATCTTGTCGTCGAACGACTCGTCCACTTCGACCGCTTTCGGCGCGAACCCAAACCCACCATCTACCAGGCTCGTCATCTCCGACGCGCCCAGGTTCGAAGTCATAATGATGATGCACTGCGACAGATCCACGCGCCGGTTGTCGCCCAGGGTCAACGTCGCCTTGTCCAGAATCCCCAGCAGCAACTGCCAAAGCGAATCCGACGCCTTCTCGATCTCGTCGAAGAGGAGAATCGAGAGCTTCAGCTTCTCCGTGAACCACTGGTTCAACGCTTCCTGCGTCAGCAGCGGATGTGTCTCCCGGTGTCCCAAGTATCCCGGAGGCGATCCAATCAGCTTCGCAATCTCGTGCGAGTGCTGGAACTCCGCGCAATCAATCTTGATGCAAGCTCGCGAATCCCCAAACAGAGACTCCGCCATGGCCTCGACCACGCGCGTCTTGCCCGATCCCGTGGGTCCCAGGAACAGCAGGTTCCCCACCGGACGTCCCGGCGCGTTCAGCCCGGCCAGAAACATCTGATAGATTTCAACGACCTTCTCGACAGCAGCGTCCTGACCTACAATGCGGCGGCGCAGGGCGGCATCAAACTCTCCAGCATCGTTGCTGCGACGGTTCGGATCCAGCACGGTTGCGAGGTTCGTTCTCATAAGTCGTTGCCCGGACTCCCGGACATTTTCCCTTTCGCGAGGCCGTTTTCTTCGGCCTTTCTCTATTTATTTCCGGACTTTGTAGGCTTAACTCCGGGTCCCTTGCCTACATCCTGGAAGCGCCCTACTCGCTTGCCAAGCTTCCCGAATCATGCCGCATCCGGTTGCCTGGGAAATAAGCAACCCGCTGGCCACGGATCACCTCTTCTCCCCACAATCGCCAACCCCCACATCCACCGAGGCTTAGAGCCTCCTAATCCCAGTTCCGCACCCCATATCCACGACCCGCAAATTCCCAATGGGAAATACTTTGCACCATCAAGGAAGGAACCTTTACCCGTAATCGCGGTACCCCAAGCCGACTCATGTGCCCGACTCATGTGGCGACGGCCGCCTCGGCCGTCTAAGCGAAGGCGAAGCCAAGCGCCCCCGAGCACAGTCTTCCTGTTAAGCAACAAAGCACCGAGCAACTGAGCACCGAGTACCGAGGACTGCGCACACCCGTGTTACTCCCCTCGTAACTAGCGACCTCCACCACCCGCCTCTACTATCGAATCCAGGCAGGTTTTTCGCGGAGGAACGCTTGCGCCTTTCGTCTGTTCGCCTCATCACTGGAGTTTCCTGTGTCATTTTCGCCGCCGCCGCATGGCATGTCGGCTCGCACTCATCCAACTTCACCGCGGAAGCCCAAACGTCCAAGCCCGCGCAAGCCTCACAGCTTCACAATGTCAGCGCCTCGGTGAACACCGCCAAGCCGCTCCCCGAGCTCAAGCCCATCGCCGCTCCCGGCACCGAAATCTACACCGCCAAGCGCGGAGAAGCCATCCCCACCATCGCCCGCCATTACCTCGGCAAGACCAGCTACCTGACGTCTTCCGAACTGGCCAGCGCCATCCGCGCCGTGAACCACAAGTCCGACACCGGCAACATCCTCAAGGCAAACGAGAACATCGTCATCCCCGGAATCCTCACCGCACCCGTCACCGAGAAGACCGTCGCGGTTCCCAAGGATTTCGAAGTCCGCGCCATCTACCTCACCGGCATCATGGCCGGCAGCGATCACGGACTCCGCATCATCAAGCACTGGCGTGAAGTCGGCGGCAACGCCGTCGTCTTCGATATCAAGGACTCCGACGGCAGCGTCACCATCCCTTTCGAGCACCCGCTGCTCGGAGAGCACAAGATCTACATCCACGACGTACCCAAGCTTGTCCGCTTCCTCCACCAGCAGAACATGCACGCCATCGCCCGCATCGCCATCTTCCGCGACGAGCGCCTGGTGGTCGCGCATCCCGAACTCGCCGTCCAGTCCCGCATGAACAAGCAAGCCTGGCGCGAGAACGGCAAACTCGTCTGGACCGATCCCTCGCAGCCCAAGGTGCAGGACTATAACATTGCTCTGGCGAAATACGTAGCCCAATTAGGCGCCGACGAAATCCAGTTCGACTACGTCCGCTTCCCCGCCGAAGGCGACCAGAAAGACGCCCAGTTCGTCTACCAGAACGGCCAGCAGCCAGAACCCGCCGGAGAAGTCGCAACCGGCGACACCGGAACATGTGGCGACGGCCGCCTCGCCCGTCCCGCGAAGCCTGCCCTGAGCGCAGTCGAAGGGGCGAAGCCGAGCGGCCCGGGCACGACACCCGAAGCCACCGACGCCCAATCCGCCGCAGCCCCGAAGGGGCAAAAGAATGCAGCCCACGGCGCGAGCCGTGGGTCAGTCGCCAAGAATGCGAACAAGTCCCGGAGGGACGCCACAACCGAAGCCTGCCACGCCCCCCGAGGTCCGCAACGCACCGACGTCATCACCGCCTTCCTCAAGAAGGCCTACGCCGAGATCCATCCCACCGGCGCCCTGTTCTCGCTCGACGTCTTCGGCGTGATGGCCTGGCAGCGTCCCGTCGACCTCGCCCATACCGGGCAGGACATCGTCGGCATGGCCCACTACTGCGACATCCTCAGCCCCATGATCTACCCCTCGCACTTCTTCGGCATGGACAACATCGCCCACCCCGGCGACGAACCCGCGCACTTCATCGGCGAGTCCATGGACCGCTTCGAACTCATCACCAAAGGCTCTGGCGTGGTCATCCGCCCCTGGCTGCAAGCCTTCCACTGGCGCACCAAGACCTACTCGCCCGAATACATAAAGGTGCAGGTCGAGACAGCCAAAGAGAAGGGCGGCATCGGCTTCCTGTTCTGGAACGCCGCCAACGACTACTCCAAGCCCTACGAGGCCATGCCGGAGATGAAAGCCGCCGACGCCAAGGAAGGATCGAAAGACAAAGCTAAGTTCTTCCGCGGGGATGAACTGCCCGTGCCGACGGTGAAGGCTGGCCTGGCGCCGGAGTCGGTGCCTGGCAAGCAGTAGTCAGTACTCGGTACTCGGCACTCAGTTCGATATTAGCTATTAGTTATAGCAATTAGATACTTGTCATCCTGAGCGGAGTACGTCGGTGAGGGCAGCGAGCCGACGTGCGCAGCGACGGATCCCCTGCAATCTTCAACCGCGCCCGGCCGCGTCAGAGTTCTCTCCCTCTTCTTTCGCCCCTTCGGGGCTTGCTCTCCTTAGTTGTTACCCTCACCCACGGCTTGCGCCGTGGGCTGCATTCTTGCGCTCCTCCGGAGCTTGGGACCTGGGTGTCGCGGCTGCTGTCTTTGTGGTTGCGGGAATCGCTTTCACACTTGCTGGGGGCTTGCGGGTTGCGGCTTCGGCTACTTCGGCTTGGACAGGCTTCTGGGGCGCTGCGCTGCGGCCCGGTAGTTCTGGGCCGCCTGGACAGCCGGGGCGGCTGTCCCCACATGGACTGTGGCTGTTTCTGGCGTTGCTGCGCTGGCTGCGGTTGTTTTGTTCTGGATGGCGGCGGCGTATTCGGCGAGGGCCTCTTCGCGGGCGCGGGTGGATTCGGCGCGTTCTTCTTGGCGGCGGAGTTCGGCGTATTGTTCGTCGACTGGTTCGAGGGGCGGGGTGGGGTAGTTCGGGTATCTCTGTGAGCATGTCGGACTTGTGGACGCCGAACTTGAGGCGGCGGATGTTGCGGACGGCGGTGTTGAGGGCGCGGAGGATGAGTTCGGCGCGCTTGAGTTCGATGGTGCCGCGCAGCAGGGAGTTGACGGTTTCCATGAGGCGGCCTGGATGGACTCCTCGTCTTCGAGGAGGGCGGCGTGGTGGACGCGGGAGGAGGGATAAGGGACGGTGCGGAGCATGCGCTGGTGGAGTAGCAGAACTGCTCTCGGCGGAGAGCGGGGGAGCCGCAGCGGATGTCGGAGACTTTGATATGAGTGCAGGATTTGGCTGACATGAGCTGTTTGATCCGGTATAAGCAACAATTTTTTTGTAGTGTGAGGCTAAGATCTTGGCTTCATGGGAGTTAGGGGCGTAGTGCAGGACAGTGTCCTCGTATGATCTTGGAAAATCAGGACTTGCGAGTAAATTCTTGCGAACAAAGGACTTAACGGAGGAGGCGGGGGAGGGTTTTCCCGTTTTGGGCGTCCGGCTTTCGGCTGCCGGCTTCCGGAGGTCGTTGTCCGGATCGCGCGGGGGGGTGGATGTGTACGGGCCGCAGCGCAGTGTCGCCGAAGCCGCAATCCGGCAGTGAGTGTGAAAGAAGTTCCCGCAAGCCAAAGACAGAAGTAGCCAGAGCCGCAGCTCCGAAGGAGCGAAAGAGTGCAGCCCACGGCGCAAGCCGTGGGTGAGGACAACGATGAATGAACCAGCCCCGAAGGGGGCGGAAGAAAAGGGAGAACATCCGGGTGCGCGGATGAAGGGTAGGGATCCTTCGACTGCGGTTGGTCTTTGCGCTTAGCGCAAAGACCAATCCTCGCTCAGGATGACAATGGCTTAAACCTAACTCACGATGGCACTTTCGAAACGCCGTCTTGACACTGCCGTTACATGAGCCCACTTTGGGCTCGGATATAATTATTGGGGACGCAGCGCCCATCAAGGAGTCCGCATGGCAATCCAGAAGACCGACAAGATCTGGCACAATGGCAAGCTCATCAACTGGGACGACGCGCACATTCACGTGATGTCGCACGTCGTTCACTACGGGTCTTCGGTCTTTGAAGGCGTCCGCTGCTACGAACTGCCCACGGGGCCCGCGATCTTTCGCGCTACGGAGCACATGCAGCGGCTGCTCGATTCTGCCAAGGTTTACCGCATGGACCTTCCCTTCTCGCTGGAGGAGATCATCAAGGGCATGCTCGACACCGTGTCGCATAACGGCGCGTGGCCGTGCTATATCCGCCCGGTGGTGTTTCGCGGATATGGCGACGCCGGCGTGAATCCGCTGAACTGTCCAGTCGAGATGTATATCGTGAACTATCCGTGGGGAAAGTATTTGAGCGGCGACGGCGACGGCGTGGATGTGTGCGTCTCGTCGTGGACGCGGCTGGCGCCCAACACGCTGCCCGCCATGGCTAAGGCTGGCGCGAACTACATGAACTCGCAGCTGATCAAGATGGAAGCGATTGCGAACGGCTACGTCGAGGGCATCGCGCTCGACAAGGGCGGATTCGTCAGCGAGGGCTCGGGCGAGAACCTGTTCCTGGTGCATCGCGACAAGCTGATCACCGCTCCCTTGGGCAACTCGGTGCTGCCCGGCATCACGCGTGACTCGGTGCTGCAAATCGCCCGCGACCTGAACATTCCCATCGTCGAGCAGATGATTCCGCGCGAGATGCTCTACATTGCGGACGAAGCGTTCTTTACCGGAACGGCGGCGGAGGTCACCGGGATCCGCTCGGTCGACCGGATTAAGGTCGGCAAGGGCGGCGGGCTCGGTCCCGTGACGAAGGCGTTGCAGAAGGAGTTTTACGCTATCGTGCACGGCGAGAAGAAAGACCGCCACAACTGGTTCACGGCGGTGCCGGTCGGCAGCAAGGCGGGCAGCAAGCAGCCGGTCGGAGTATAATCGGGCGGTTCGAATTCCAACTCGTTCCAGTTCGAGGGGCGCTCCCAAGCGCCCCTTCAGTTCGTTTAGCCCGGAAGAAACAAAACAACAAGGAGAAAACAATGTCCCAAATGACTCCTGAATTTGCCCTCGGCCTGCGAGCGGTCATGCTCGACGGCTTCAAGATGGAAGCGGAGATCACGAAGAAAGTGATCGCCGCAGTTCCCGATGCGAAGTCGGATTACCGTCCCGATCCGAATGCGCGCACGGCGAAGGAACTGGCGTGGCATCTGGCTAACAGCGACATCCAGTTTCTGGATGGCATTGCCGATCTGAACTTCAACATGGAAGCACCGGAGCACAAGCCGCAGACCACGGCCGAAGTGGTGGCGTGGTACGACGACAACGTGAAGCGCGGGATCGCGCGCGTGGAGGCGATGTCTGGCGAGGAGCTGATCACGCCGGTCAACTTCTTCGGCGTGTTCAATATGCCCTCGGTCGCGTATCTGGGATTCCTGAACAACCACAGCATCCATCACCGCGGCGAGCTGGCGACGTACCTGCGCCCCATGGGATCGAAGGTGCCTTCGATCTACGGCGGCAGTTACGATGAGCCGTTCCAACCGCCGGTGGCGGAAGAGACGGCCGCGTAGTCGTTGCGTAATGAGTGTTGAGAAGCCGCCCGCGATGGGCGGCTTTTCTTTTGTCGCCAGGCATGATCATCCAGCAGGAAGTCCGCAGTTATCAGGGGACATTGCTGGTGTCGAAGGGGCAGGAAGTGACGTCAACGGTCATCTTCAAACTCAAAAACTTCCACGCCCGGCGCGCGATCGGGGGCGACGTGATGCCAGCGACCTCACTGGCTTTTGTAAAGGGAGCGCCGTAGCCGCCTGGACAGCCGGGGGCGGCTGTCCCCACATAACGTAAGGCACTGCCCCGCTGCCGGTTAGAGGGCATTACCTAGGTCATCTTGGGGAAGGTGACGATTCGGGTGATCATGTTAGAGCATCAGGACGAGAAGGACCCAGGGGAAAAGTCCGCATGAATATTGATGACCTGCTTCGGATTGCAACGGAACGGCGAGCCAGCGACTTGCATTTGAAGGTGGGAAACTATCCCCACCTGCGCATAGACGGCGAGTTGGTGCCGTTGACCGATCAGCCGCGCATCAGCGCCGAAGATATGCTGAACATGGCATTCAGCATGATGTCGGCGCGACAAAAACAAAAATTCAAAGAGACCACGGAAATCGATATGGCGTACGGCGTGGCCGGCCTGGGACGGTTCCGTGTGAACATCTTCCAGCAGCGCGGCAACGTGGGACTGGTGCTCCGCGTCATTCCCACGAAGATTCGCGCGCTGGACGAACTGTTTTTGCCCAAGGTGGTGGAGCAGATTTGCGATATGCCACGTGGGCTGATCCTGGTGACGGGCGTTACGGGTTCCGGTAAGTCGACGACACTGGCGGCAATGGTCGATCGCGTGAACTCGTCGCGTGCGGAACACATCATCACGATTGAAGATCCGATTGAATTTCTGCATCGCGACAAAAAAGGATACGTGAACCAGCGCGAGATTGGTGTAGACACGCCGGGGTTCGGTGCGGCATTGCGCGCATCTCTGCGTCAGGATCCGGACGTGATTCTGGTCGGCGAAATGCGAGATCTGGAAACGATTTCGACGGCGCTGCACGCTGCCGAAACGGGCCACATGGTGTTCTCGACGCTGCATACGTTGGACGCCGTGGAAACCATCAACCGTGTGATCTCGATCTTCCCGCCACCGGAACAGAAGCAGATTCGCATGCAGCTGGCAGCCGTGATGCGTGCGATTGTAAGCCAACGCCTGGTGCGGCGTTGCGACTCCGACGGCCGCGTGCCGGCGGTCGAAGTGATGATCAATACGGCTTATATCCGCGAATGTATTCTGGTGCCGGAAAAGACGCGGTCGATTCGTGACGCGATCGCGGCGGGCACGTCGCAGTATGGAATGCAGACGTTTGACCAGTCGTTGTGGGATCTGTTCCAGGCGGGGCTGGTGAATTATGAAACCGCGCTGGAGAACGCGTCCAACGCCGACGACTTCAAGCTGCGCATGGCGGGTATCGCGTCGACGGCGGACATTTCGCGGCAGTCGATGCAGTCGGCGGGGTTTGGGGGAAGATAGGGAAAGTTTCAAGCTTTCGGAGTTTCAAGGTTTCAAGGTTATTGGTTGCCTCCTTACGGGCGCGTGAAGAACGCGCCCTTCTTCTTTCTGCATGTACCCCGCGGTGATTTGCGCTATCGTTAGTCGATATGGCATTCCCGCGTCCTAAGAAACGAACCTATTCCGAAGATGAGTTGTACGAGTATGCCGTAGGGGCGCTGGCGCGGCGCATGCGGACCGTGGCGGAACTGAAACGGCTGATGCGGACGCGGATCGAAGAGGCGGATTCGGAATATGGGCAGACACTGGTGGAGTTGGTGATCCGGCGACTGAAGGACCAGGGATATTTGAACGACTCGCAATACGCCGCGTATTACTCGTCGCTGCGGCGCGACAATCAGAAACTCGGGCGGATGCGTGTGATTACGGAGCTGAAGACGCGCGGGGTGCATGGGTCGGTCATCGAGAAAGCCGTGGAAACGGCCTATGACGGAGTGAGCGACGAAAAGCAAGCGCGCGAATTCCTGCGCAAGAAGCGGCTGGAAAAACCGAAAGATCAGAAGGAGACGGCGCGCGTCTTCCGGCAACTGGCGCGGGCGGGATTCGGCATGAAGACGATTTTCACCATCCTGAAGAAGTGGGATGTGGATGACGATACGCTCACTGCGCTGGAGAGCGAGACGACGTGAATGGTCGATCCAGATCTGTGTCCGATGAATAGTGCCGTAGTAGCACAACCCTCAACGCGAGAGTGCTGATTTTCTTGCGCAAGGCCTCACGAATATTGCATACTCTCTGGCAGATTTTCGGGTTACAAATCGAGGAGGGCGAATATGAAGTCAATTCTGAAAGCATTGCTGGCTGTATTCGTACTGACTGCGTTGCCGATCGCGATGGCACAAGACGTGGCAACGGACACTACAAAGGCTGCCAAGGACACTGCCAAAGCCACCGATAAAGCGGCGAAGGCTACCGGGAATGCCACCAAAACCGCGGCTAAGGACACAGCGAAGGGTACGGAAAAGGCCGCCGACAAAACGGGCGATGCGACGAAAGTAGCTGCCAAGGATACGGCGAAGGGGACCGCGAAGGCCGCGGACAAGACCGCCGACGCAACGAAGACCGCAGCCAAGGGCACCGCGAAGGGTACGGCAAAGGTCGCCGACAAAACCGCCGACGCTACCAAAACCGCGACCAAGGACACCGCAAAGGACACCGAGAAGGGCGCCAAGGACGTTGGTCACGACGTGAAAAAGGGCACCGAGAAAACCATCGACGCGATTAAGTAGAGAAAAATAAGTCAACCACAGAGGGCACAGAGGACACTGAGGAGATCTCAACTTTCCAGTGTCGCTGTGCCCTCCGTGTTTCGCGCTTGTTTCATTGGGCGCTTAGCCGGGCGCGGTGCGGTTCATTTAGAATGACTCTTCCATGCTGACCGGCTCTGAAATTCGCCGTAAATTCCTCGACTACTTTGTGAGTAAGGGACACAAGGAGGTCCACTCGTCGTCGCTCGTCCCGGCCAACGATCCCACGCTGCTATTCACCAACGCGGGGATGAACCAGTTCAAGGACGTCTTCCTGGGTCTGGAGAAGCGCGACTACTCGCGGGCGACAACGTCGCAGAAGTGCGTGCGTGCCGGAGGGAAGCACAACGATCTGGAGAATGTGGGATTCACCAGTCGGCATCACACGTTCTTTGAGATGCTGGGGAACTTTTCGTTTGGCGATTACTTCAAGAAAGATGCGATTGCGTACGCCTGGGAGCTGATTACTTCGCCGGAGTGGTTTGGGATTGCGCAGGACAAGCTCTACGTGACGGTCTTCAACGGTGAGGGCGGACTGCAGCGGGATGCCGAGGCTTATGACCTGTGGGCGGCGCAGGGCGTGCCGAAACAGCGCATCTTTGAGATGGGGTTGAAAGACAATTTCTGGCAGATGGGCGATACCGGGCCGTGTGGGCCGTGCAGCGAGATCTACTACGACATGGGACCGGCGTCGTCCGACCCAGGGCATACTGACTGCGCTTTCCCTTGCGATTGCGGGCGCTACGTCGAGATTTGGAATCTGGTGTTCATGCAGTTTGACCGAATCGTTCACAAGGTACAGCTATTTGATAGCAACAATTTCGGTGACCGGGAGGGGCAAAAACAAGAAGCAACGAGTTTCGAGTTGCGGCCGTTGCCCAGGCCATCGATCGATACTGGGATGGGATTGGAGCGAACCGCAGCCGCACTGCAGGGCGTGATTTCGAATTACGACACGGATTTGTTTACGCCGCTGATCAAGCGGGCGGCTGAGTTGACCGGGACGTCGCTAACGAAAGAGTTGAGCAAGGAAGCGCACACGAAATCGGCGGCTTCTTTGCGGGTGATTGCGGACCATTCGCGGGCGGCAACGTTCTTGATTTCGGACGGAGTGCTTCCGGCGAATGACGGGCGCGGATACGTGCTGCGGAAGATCATCCGGCGGGCGATCACGCACGGAAGATTGCTGGGACAGACGAAACCGTTTCTGCACGAGATGGTGTTTGCAGTGCGGGACTTGATGCGGGATGCGTATCCGGAATTGAACGAGACGGCGGATCGAGTTTCGAAAGCTGTACAAGTCGAGGAAACTCGGTTCGCGCACACCATGGATGTAGGTCTGGAGAAACTGGAAACCCTACTCAAGGGTTCGGTTGGGACGCTCGCGGGCGAGGATGCGTTCAAGCTTTACGACACGTTTGGTATGCCTCTGGACTTCATGCAGGATGCGGCTCGCGATCAGGGAATTACGTTTGACCGAGCCGGGTTTGATCATGCGATGGAGGAGCAGAAGTCGCGAGCGCGGGCATCGTGGAAGGGGGCGGCGAAGCAGACGGCGAATCCGGCTTACCAGCAGCTTCCGAAGTCGGAGTTTGAAGGATACCGGCAGACGCGGTCGGACGGGTGCGAGGTGCTGGCTATCATCCACGACGGGCGAGGAGTTCAGGAACTCAAGGCTGGTGAAGCGGGCGAGATCATTTTGGACCACACACCGTTTTATGCGGAAGCGGGCGGGCAGGTGGGGGATCGTGGGTGGCTTTATTCGGACGATCACAACACCGTTGTTGCTGAAGTGAAGGGATGTTATTACCCGATTCAGGGCGTGCGGGTGCATCAGGTCGTTATGAAATCCCCACTTCGAGTCGGAGACAAGGTGGATGCGGTCGTCGATACTCAGGTTCGGCAAGCGACTATGCGGAATCACACGGCTACGCATCTGCTGCATGCGGGATTGCGCGAGGTGCTGGGAAAGCATGTGAAGCAGGCGGGGTCGCTGGTGGCGCCGGGGCATCTGCGGTTTGATTTTTCGCATTTCGCCGCGGTCGAAGACGAAGAGTTGCAGGACATTGAAGACATCATTAATAAAGAGTTGCTGCGCAACCAGAAGGTGGAGACGATTGTTGATGTGCCGATCGACGTCGCGGTGAATGAGTATCACGCGATGGCGCTGTTCGGGGAGAAGTATGGCGACAAGGTGCGCGTGGTCAAGATTGGGGACTTCTCGACTGAGCTTTGCGGCGGGACGCATACTGGGGCTACGGGCGAGATCGGGCTGATCAAGATTTTGAAGGAAGGCAGTGTGTCGTCGGGGGTGCGAAGGGTGGAGGCCATCACTGGTGAGGGATCGCTGCGGCATTTCCGCATGGATCATCAGTTGGAGAACGTGGTATCTAGTTTCGCTTCCCCCACCCTTGCGCAAAAACCGCGCAAGGATGGGCCACCCTCGTCTGATTCACTGCACGACAGTGAAACCTCTTTCTCTCCGGCTGACGCGTTGAAGGCTGAGTTGGAGAGGAAGGATGCGGAGATCAAGCGGCTTACGCGCGAACTGGATCAGGTGCGGATGAAGTCGGCGTCGTCTTCGACAGCAAATGTTGGGGAGAAGATCAAAGACGTGAAGGGCGTGAAGGTGCTGGCGCATCGCGTGGATAATCTGGAGCGGGCGCAACTGCGGACACTGGTCGACCAGTTGCGCGACAAGATTGGGTCGGGCGTGGTGATTCTGGGATCGGCGTCGAATGGGAATGTGGCGTTGATCGTTGGCGTGACCAAGGATCTGACTTCGCGGGTGCAGGCCGGCAAGGTGATTGGTCCGGTGGCGCAAAAAGTTGGGGGCAAGGGCGGAGGGCGTCCGGACCTGGCTGAGGCCGGGGGCAAAGATGCGTCCGCGCTGGATGCCGCGCTGGACGGGGCTTATGGCGTGGTGGAGGAGATTTTGGCATGACGACATCGGAACCGCTCGACGAGCGGCTGCACTTTGTGAAGCACAAAGGTCAGGCAATTTACGTGATTGATTTCAGCAATTGCAGCGGCAAGGAAATGATGGTGCTGCTCGATCTGGTGCGCGCGGATATCGCGCGGCATGCGCCGGGTTCGGTGCTGACGCTGGCGGACGTCACCGGCGCGCAGATGGACAAGAAAGTGGCGACGAGGGTGCAGGAGGTTCTCGTGCTCGATCGTCCTTACGTGAAAAAATCGGCGTGGGTTGGTACGGAGAGTTTGCCGAAGGTGTTCTACGAACATTTCAAGAGCTTCTCGCAGCGGGAGTTGCCTGCGTTTAAGACCCGGGAAGAAGCGATGGACTGGCTGGTGGAGGAGTGAGCTTTGAGCTCCTTGGTTTTCTGCAGTGATTCTTCCTGGCTAGCTTGCGCGGGCGGGGGCGCCCGCGCCACATAATTCTTTATTGTTTGGACTTCTTCACTCGTCCCTAACTTCTCCACTTTAGTGTTACGGGCCCCGACATGGGGTGCTTCAGAGGTTCGCCGGTGCGTTTGGATTCCAGGTGGGCGGCTTTCAGTTGGAAATACCATTTGGCGGGGCGGTCGGCGTCGTCGATCAGCATGAGGTGTGGGTTGTGCTTCAGGCCTTCGGCTTGCAGTTCCATGGTGTGGCGGTCTTGCTCGACGAATTTTGCGAAGACAAATTTCAGCAGGTCGGGGACGAACGGGACCCAGCGGAACAGATTCCAGGCGGCGACGACATCGATGCGGCAATGGCTGCGCGTGATCGGCGTGACCGTGGTGAGACTGGAGAACCAGTATTTTCCGGCGCGGATGGTTTCGGTGCGAATGTTGGGCAGAACAAAGTCGATGGTGGTGGTAATGGAATCGGCGTCGGCGTAGAGGCGCAGGAGTTTGTAGGGCGCGGAGTTGGAACTCGGGGTGTGCGCGCTCATGCGAAAGCCGTTCGGAATGGGCTCGAAGTTCTTCTTCTTCTCGTGGATGCTGTGCTGGCTGCGCCACCACCACGCTTGATGAACGAAAGGGCCATGCGCGGGGTCCATGAGGCCGATGATGCCGTGGTCGATGCTGACGGGCATTTCGGCTTGCAGGTAGGCGAGTTTGTATTTGCTGGTGAACTTTTCGATTTGCGGCGCGGCGTCGGGAGCCTCGGGGCGCGGGCCGAATCCAGCGCCGGGCGGGGGGGGATCGGGGATGAAGACCCAGATGAAACTGTCCTGCTCTTCGCAGGCGTAGCTGCCGGCGTAGATGCGATCGATTTTCAGATTCTGGTCGGGGGTGAGCGAGGGGATCAGTTCACACTGGCCATCGTGAACATCGAACTGCCAGCCGTGGTATCCGCACTCGAGGTTCTCGCCATCGAAGCGGCCGCAGTTGAGGGGCATGCCGCGGTGCGGGCAGGCGTCGCGGAGGGCGAAGGGCTGTCCGATGCGGTCGCGGCCGATGACGAGAGGAATCTCAAGGAGCGTCGCTTTATAAAGCTGGTTGCGGTGGACACGATCGGCGGGAAGAGCGCGATACCAGAAACCGGTGAGCATGAGCGCGTCGGTGGCCTGGCGTTGAGGAAGGTCGAGGTCGGGCATGGGTGCGATTGCTGATTGATGTTTTTTGATGGCTGATTGAAAGCTTATGCTAGCATCCGCTGGGCTTTGGGCGCAGGAAGAACGTCAACCACAGAGGACACTGAGGACAAAGAGGAAGAACCAAGAGCTTTCCCCACTAAGGACACTAAGGTTCACTAAGGAAAGCCAACAACTGGGCGATGGAATTCATTGGGCATTTTCGGCGACTTACACGTGTGCAGCGGAATACTTTTATTGCCTGCTTTCTGGGGTGGTCGCTGGATGCGTTTGATTTTTTCATTCTGATTTTCTGTGTCAGCGCGCTGGCCACGCAGTTTCAGACCAAGGTTTCGGTGATCACGGAAGCGATTTTTCTGACGCTGGCCATGCGACCGGTGGGCGCGGTTCTGTTCGGGCTCATGGCGGACCGCTTCGGGCGCAGGCCAACGTTGATGATCGACATCATCGCGTATTCGGTGTTTGAGTTGGCGTCGGCATTCGCTCCATCCCTGAAGTTTTTCCTGATCATGCGCGCGTTCTTCGGGATTGCGATGGGCGGCGAGTGGGGTGTGGGCGCGGCTTTGGCGTTCGAAACGTTGCCAGCGGAGGGACGCGGCTTTTTCTCGGGATTGCTGCAGGAAGGGTACGTTGTCGGCTATCTGATGGCCGCGCTAGTCTATGGCGCGCTGTTCCCTTTCGTAGGCTGGCGCGGGATGTTTGTGATCGGAGCGCTGCCGGCGTTTCTGGTCATTTACATTCGCACCCAGGTTGACGAATCTCCAGCGTGGCTGCAGGGACTCGCCTCACGTGCCACGGAAAGCCATTTGGGCAAAGATGTTCTGTCGCATGCAGGGATTTTTGTATTTCTGGTGGTACTGATGTTTGCGTTCAATTCTTTCAGTCACGGGACGCAGGATCTCTATCCGACGTTCTTACAGAAGAATTTGCAGTTCACGCCGAAGACGGTGAGTTTCATCGCCATCGTCTACAACGTTGGCGCGCTGCTGGGGGGAATTGTTTTTGGGACGTGGTCGGAAAAGATAGGCCGGAGGAAAGCGATCGTGATTGCGGCGCTGCTAGCCATTCCGATGGTTCCGTTATGGGCGTATTCGCACACGGTGCCGATGCTGGCGGCAGGCGGATTCTTGATGCAGTTTATGGTGCAGGGGGCATGGGGAGTGATTCCGGCGCACTTGAACGAACTTTCGCCACCGGGGGTCCGAGGGACGCTGCCAGGGTTTGCATACCAGATCGGCAACTTCTTCTCATCCCGCAATTCGGTGATCCAGGCAAGGTTGGCGGAGAGCCGTTACGGTGGCAACTTTGCGCCGGTACTGGCCTGGACGGTACTTCTGGTGGCCAGCCTGGTAACGATCGTCACGTGGGGCGGCAAAGAACGGTGCGGGGCCGACCTGTCGAACACGAATTAGCCGAAAGCAAATCGATATTGTAGAGGCTATGCAAGTTTTGAGACACCGGCGGGAATGGCACGAAGGAAGGATTGTCAGAGGCAGTTTCCTGTGTTAGGTTAGGGTAAATTTCACGCCTTCGTACACTTTCTTAGGGTCCAGCGTGCAGTGGTTTGCGCGAATGCGTGTATCCGAGGTAGCGCCACCATGAAAGAAATTATGGATCCCGTACAGAGCGGTGAATCCTCTGAGAAGGAAAATTTCGCCAACCGCAAGCTGATTCGTCCCACGCTGCCGCGCGTGGAGAATTACAATAGCCACAACACAGCTTCGATGCCGCAGGAACGACGCGAGCGGCCGGAGCGGCATGAGCGCGGAGAACGCATGGAGCGAGTAGAACGTGGGGACCGTGGCGATCGCGGCGAACGTCCCATGGGGGGCGGAGGCGGGGGGAAGAAACCGGCGCCGCCGGAGCAGACGAACGCCGAGAATTTTTATTATCAGAAGCAGATGCAGTCGAGGACGCCGATGGTGATTGTGCTGCGCGACGGCGAGGAAGTGCGCGGCATCATCGAATGGTACGACCGGAATTGCATCAAGGTGAACCGAGAGAACGGTGACGCCAATCTGATGATCTATAAGCCGGCGATTAAGTACATGTTTAAAGAAGGGGAGAACCAGAGGTAGAGGTTTCAGGGTTTCAGGGTTCAGAGTTTCAAGGTTTCAGAGTCTCAAGGTTTTTAAAGTCTTCGGGCTTTTCATTCCGCATTCTGTAGTGCTCGGCGTAGACTCCCGCATCCGGTTCCAATAACATATTGTTGAAGCCGGTGGATGCATGTCTTCTCTTTCCTCGATCTCCCGCAGAGAATTTCTGCAGTCCGCCTCGCTGGCCTCGGCCGCGACAGCAATTCCGGGATTCCGGAAGTCGGGGCTGCTGCTTCCCTTTCATTCAGTTTCATCCGATTCAATCCAATCTCCGCTAGAAGAATTCGGATATGGCGACGTTGCGCTGCACAGCGCACGGCATGAGCAACAACTACAGCAAACGCACGCTCTGCTGATGGAGTTGAGTGAAGACAGCTTGCTCAAGCCTTTTCGAGAGATGGTAGGGCAACCGGCACCGGGCACAGATTTAGGCGGGTGGTATCAGTACGACCCTAACAACCGGGATCATCTGTTTGACATTGGCTTTGCGCCGGGATGCACGTTCGGGCAGTGGGTGTCGGCACTGGCGCGGTCGTATGCGATCGACCGGTCGCCGGAGACGCGAGAGAAGGTGCTCCGGCTGAACCGGTTATACGCTAAGACGATTGGGGGCGAGTTTTATGAGAACACCCGCTTCCCTGCCTACACTTACGACAAACTGGTGTGCGGGCTGATCGATTCGCATCAGTACGTGGGCGATCCGGACGCGTTCGCGATTCTGGCGGAGACAACCAAGATGGCGTTGCCGCACCTGCCGCCGAAAGCCGTGGAGCATGGGCAAAGCTGGCGGCCGAACCACGCGAATGACGATTCGTATACGTGGGACGAGTCGTACACGATGTCGGAAAACCTGTTTCTGGCGTACCAGCGCGGCGCGGGAGAGCAATATCGTGCGCTCGGCCGGCAGTATCTGGACGATGTTTACTACGATCCGCTGGCGGAGGGCCACAGCGACCTGGAAGGGCGGCACGCCTACAGCCATGTGAATTCGCTGTGCTCGGCGATGCAGGCGTACTTGACGCTGGGCAGCGAGAAGCATCTGCGGGCGGCGAAGAATGGATTCGAGTTCGTGGCGGCACAGAGTTTCGCTACCGGCGGATGGGGAGCGGATGAAACGCTGCGAGCGCCGGGCAGCCCCGAAATTTATTCGAGCTTGACCAGCACCCACTCCAGTTTTGAAACTCCTTGCGGTTCCTATGCACACTTCAAGCTGACGCGGTACCTGCTGCGAGTGACCCGCGATTCGCGCTACGGCGACAGCATGGAACGCGTGATGTACAACACGGTGCTGGGATCGTTGCCGCTCGAAGCGGATGGGCGGACTTATTACTATTCGGATTACAACTTCAAGGGGCAGAAGGTTTATCACAAAGAGCGGTGGGCGTGCTGCTCGGGGACGCTGCCGCAAGTGGCGGCGGATTATCGGATTAACACGTATTTTCGGGATGCGCAGGGGGTGTACGTGAACTTGTACATCCCGTCGACGGTGCGGTGGACGCAGGGCGGGGCGCACGTTTCCTTGACGCAGAAGAGCGAGTATCCGTACGACGCGCAGGTGCAGTTTGAGGTGACGACGTCACGGGCGGCGGAGTTTGCGGTAAGTTTGCGGATTCCGGCGTGGGCCGAGGGAGCGTCGGTGTCGGTGAATGGAAAGCGCCAAGCGGCGGTGGCCGGGACGTTCGTGAGTGTATGGCGGGAATGGAAAGATGGAGACCGGATCGAAGTGGAGCTCCCTTTGAAGGCGCGGTTGGAGGCTTTGGATCGGCAGCATTCCGACACCGTGGCGCTGCTGGTGGGTCCGATCGTTTTGTTTGCACTGATGGATTCGCCTACGGTTACGCGAGCGCAGTTGTTGGCGGTGAAGAAGATGATCCCACAGGTATGGCATGTCGACCTTGGCGGCCGAATCATGAAGATGATGCCGTTTACGGCGATCGAGGATCAGGAGTATACGACGTACTTGCGGGTGACGTAGATGGCCGAGCAGTCGGTTGAATCCCCATTAAGTGCCGTCCCTTCGGACTTGGTTGCCTTTTCTGGTCTGGCTTGAAGTTGTGGCATTTTTCATTTCCGGAATTCCGCTCGGCTGCATCGCATTTTTTTGTACAACTTGCTCCCATCCACAGCCCCACAAGCGCTATAGTTAAATGTAGCTCCGCAAAGCAAAAACTATCGCACCGCGAATACGCAGGGGCAAAGTCTATGTTGTTCATTCATCAACAATTCCAATCATTCCTAAACCTAGGAGGATGCAAGGAGTATCCCATTATGTCGAAACCTAAACTGCCCAAGAAAACCAACGGCGTGAAAGAAACGGCCGCCACATACAATGTGCCCTTGACCAACAAAACTCTGGCTGCGACTGAGAACGTGGCTGCACCGATCGTTGAAACGCAAACGGCCGAGGCCCAAAAACCAGTTGCGCGAAAGACCGCACGGAAACCGGAGATCGTCAAGACCGAGCCGCGCACCAATCTTGTTCCCATTAATCTGGAAGATGAAATCCGGCGCCTCGCTTACTTGCTTTCCGAGCGCCGCGGATTTGAACCAGGCCACGACGCCGAAGACTGGCTGGCAGCGGAGCGCGAGGTTCGTCAGCGCTATCACCAGCAATCTGCGTAGCGTCACTTTTTAACCGCGCCTGGCGGCCGAGCCCCGGCCGCCGCGCTTCGCCCTCCCGCGGAAACGTTTACGTCTGACCAGCGATCGCCTCGAATTTCGCATTCATCCTCCTCTCGTTCGGCCTCCGTTACGCCAATTCTGGCAAGCCTCCTCGCAGACCCCTATGCGAGCCGTCGAATGTCCCTCTGGCACGGTGTTTCTGTAAGGTGGCGGTTGCCTCTACGGTAGGTTTCTGAAAAAATGGCTTGGGGTTCTCCCGACATGGCATTTATTGGTAGTGCCGCCTTGCTCATCGCATTGGCGTTGAGCGTCTATTCGTTCTTCGTGGGATTGTTGGCGTTGTTCTTTCCTGGCGACGCCCTCTGGGAACGGCTGGGCGAAACCGCTCGTCGGGCCGGCGTCGTCGTTTTCGGATTCGTTGTGCTCGCCTCGATCGCCCTGGTGGTCGCCGCTTTTCGCGACGATTTCACAATCGCGTACATCTTCCACCACAGCAACCGCGATCTTCCCGCTCCTTATAAGTTCGCCACCCTGTGGTCGGGCCAGGAAGGTTCCATCCTCTTCTGGGCCCTTCTCTTATCCGGATACGGCTTCATTCTGCGCCTGCGTTACAAGACCGACCCACGCCTGTTCGCCTATGCTTCGGTGGTCCTCGCCGGCGTTCAGATCTTTTTTCTCGCTCTGGTAAATTTCGCTGCCAACCCGTTCGGCCTGCTCGAAGGCCCGTTGCGCGCTGATGGCAGCGGATTGAATCCTCTGCTTCAGTATCCCGAGATGGTCATCCATCCACCCATGCTGTACCTGGGCTATGTCGGAACCACCGTGCCCTTTGCCTTTGCGCTGGGCGCTCTGATCATGAAGTATCCCGGCGACAAATGGATTCACATCACCCGCCGCTGGACCATGGTGACCTGGGGATTGCTCACCTGCGGCATTTTCCTCGGTGCGCACTGGGCGTATTCCGTGCTCGGCTGGGGCGGGTACTGGGGATGGGACCCGGTCGAAAATGCTTCGCTGATGCCTTGGCTCTTCGGCACAGCCTTCCTGCATTCGGTCATGATGCAGGAAAAGCGCGGCATGCTGAAGGTCTGGAACATGTGGCTGGTATTTGGCTCGTTCTGGCTCGCAATCTGGGGAACGTTCCTCACCCGGAGCGGCATCATCGCCTCGGTCCACGCCTTCGCGCAGTCATCCATTGGCAGTTGGTTCGCGTACTTTCTCGCCATCATCTTCGCGGTCTTTATCTTCTTTTACATCAAGAACAAGGAGCATCTGCGCAGCGAGCACAAACTGGAGTCCTTGATCTCGCGCGAGTCCAGCTTCCTTTTCAATAATCTTCTGTTTGTGCTGCTCTGTTTCACAGTCGCTTGGGGAACCTGGTTCCCCAAGATTTCCGAACTGGTTCAGGGCAACAAAGTCACCGTCGGAGCGCCTTTTTACAACCGGGTCGCGATTCCGGTCGCGCTGCTTCTCTTGATTCTTACCGCCGTCGGACCGCTGCTCGCGTGGCGCAAGACATCGTTTGAAAGCTTGAAGCGGAATTTCCTCTGGCCCACGGTCGGCGCGGTCATCGTCGCCGTCATCCTCATGGTGACTCCGCCTTCCTGGGGAGGACCATTCGGTCTTCGCCCCTGGGTTGACATTTCCTACTTCTACTCGCTGATGGCGCTCAGCCTCGCCGTGCTGGTCACGCTGACCATTGCGAGCGAGTTCTATCGCGGCGGTAAAGTGATTTCCGGACATACCGGACAGGGCATGTTCGCCTCCATGGTCCAACTCACACATCGCAATACCCGCCGCTACGGAGGCTACATCGTTCACTTCGGCGCCGTGGTCGTCATCCTCGGGTTCGCCGGCTCCGCTTTCAACCAGGACAAAGAAGCGAGCAACGGACTGGCGTACGGCGACAAGATGACGATCGGAAATTACGAGCTCGTTTGCCGCTCCTACACGCAGGACGACGGTCCGAACGTTGCCAGCGAGTGGGCGATCATGGATGTCTACCAGAACGGCAAGAAGGTGGACACGCTCACTCCGCAGCGGCTGTTCTACAAAGCCAGCCAGCAGGCGTCTACCAAACCGAGCATTCGTTCGAATTTCCAGGAAGACCTTTATCTAGTCTACGAAGGCCAGAACGAGAAGGGCCAGCCCATCATCAAAGCGCATCTGAACCCGCTGGTGATCTGGATCTGGATCGGCGTCTGGATCATGCTCGTCGGAACAGGCCTGGCCCTGGTGCCCAACGCGCCAGTCGCGGTCCGCGTTCCGGCGCGAAAGCTCGTAGAACAAGCAGCCCCCGTGGCCACAGGAGATTAAGTTCTGAAATGGGGGAGATTAGATTTTGAATGTGGGGACAGCCGCCATCGGCTGTCCACCGGGCGCAGCCCGGTTGGGTTTGAATTTGATTTTTCGGGCCACAAGAAAATGAAAATGACGACGAGACTACCCCAAATCTTCCGCCGCCTGCTGCACTGCGGCCTTCTCGGACTCGCCGTCTTCGCTTTCACCGGCGCCGGTGATCCCACCACGCGCTTCAACGAACTCGGGCACCAGATGATGTGCATCTGCAGCTGCAACCAGATTCTTCTGGAATGCAATCACGTCGGATGCCCTGACTCCGACGGCATGCGCAACGAACTGATGGCCGCCATCAGCCGCGGCGACAGCGACAGCCTGGTCGAACAAGCCTTCGTACAAAAGTACGGACCCACTGTACTCGCGGCCCCGACCAATGCCGGCTTCGACCGCACCGCGTGGATCGTGCCCTTCGTCGCGTTGGCGCTGGGACTCGCTATCGTTGTTCTGGTGATCCGCTCCTGGAAGAATCGCCCCACACCCGCGATCGCAGATGGCCTGCGCCCGGTCCGCGGAGCCGAACTTGAAGAATTCCGCGAAAAAGCCCGCGAGGAGACCGACCTATGAGCTTCGAACTGGCATGCTGTCTTCTGGCGACCGCCGCCGCGCTCTACTACATTTTTTCTCCCAGTGCCTTCTCGGTTGGCCCCGAAAAAACTCGGGCGTCGTACCTGCGCGAGCGCAAGGACGCAGTCTACGAAAACCTCCGCGACCTGAACTTCGAATTCAAAGCCGGCAAGATGCCCGAGACCGACTACCAGTCGCTGAAAGCATCCCTGCAAGACGAAGCCGCCACGCTGCTGGCCGAAATCGCGCGTCTCGAAGCCAAAGCCGCTGCGTCCCCAAGAAAAGCGAGATCATGAGAAGATCCCACACTGTGCATCCCCCATCCCTTGTCATCCAGAGCGTTCCTCTGGGGACAGCCGCCCTCGGCTGTCCAATCGAGCGCAGTTCGACGGCACTCTCTCCATGCAAGCAACTGCCGGGCTTTGCCCGGCCCGACAACCGAGGGCGGCTGTCGCCACATTGTTCGCCGGTAACCGTCCTTATCTTTGTCTGTATCTGTGTCACGCTTCTCTCGTCCCTCGCCTCGGCCCAAACCCTGACCGGCACCGTCAAGAACGGCACCACTGGCAAGCCCGCTGGCGGCGATGACGTCGTTCTGCTCAGCCTCGGTCAAGGCATGGAAGAAGCCGGCCGCACCAAGGCCGACGCCAAAGGCCATTTCAGTTTCAAGCTCGACGCTCAGGGCCCTCATCTCATCCGCGTGATCCATCAGGAGGTCACCTACCACCGCATGGCCCCTCCGGGAACGACGTCGGTTGAGGTGGAAGTCTACGATGTGGGCAAGAAGATCGAAGGCATCGAAGTCGTCGCCGACATCATGCGCTTTCAGGCCGGCCAGGGACAGCTTCAGGTGGAGCGCACGTTCGCCGTCAACAACAATTCCAAGCCGCCGCGCACCCAGATGAACGAGCGCAATCTCGAGTTCTACGTGCCCGATGGAGCGCAGATCACCGAAGCCCAGGCGATGACGGCCGGTGGCCAACCCGTGAAGTCTGCACCAGTTCCGGAAGGCGCAGGCGCGAAAAACAAATACGCCTTCCTCTTCCCTCTGCGCCCCGGAGAGACGCGCTTCAACGTCGTCTACACGGTTCCTTACACGGGCAGCGTGAACATCGATCCTAAGAGTGTGTATCCTTTAGAACATTTCGTAGCGATCGCGCCCAAGTCGATGGAATTTTCTGCCGCGCCGGGCGCCACCTTCCAAATCGCTCCCTATCCCGGTCAGCCCGATGCCAACGTAGAAGTCGCCTCGAACGCGGGATCGGGCCAGACCCTGGCCTTTAAACTCTCGGGAGAAGGCACGCTAGCGGCGCCCACCGAAGACGGCCAGACCAGCCAGGGCGGGAGCGGAGGCGCCGCCGCGCAGAATGAAAGCCGCCCCGGCGGCGGTCTCGGACCACCGATCGATGCGCCCGATCCCTTGCAGAAATATCGCTGGTGGATTCTTGGCGGCTTCGCCGCGGTCCTCCTCGTCGGTGGAATCTTCGTAGCCTCGCGTCAACAAGCCGCCAACCGCGCCGCCTTGTCGAAGGGAAAGGACCTTCCCGTCCTGGAAGAAGACGATGACTATGAGCCCGCAGAGGTGCCAGCAACGCGAGCGGTCCGCGTGAGCGAGCCTCGCCCAACGCAACCCGTTCCGCGCGCATCCTCTTCGTCCATGCTGCTCGAAGGTCTGAAAGAGGAACTCTTTCATCTCGAGGTTGAACGCCAGCAAGGCCGCATCTCGCACCAGGAATACGAAACCGCCAAGTCTGCGTTAGATCAAACGCTGCAGCGCGCCCTGAAACGCGAAGCGGCGAAACAGATTTAGTCGCTCGCTAGGAGTCTCTGCGTCGCGGGGTGAACGATTCCGTTCAGGCGTCACTGGAGCTTGCTCATCGCCAGCACCGGTTCCGCAGTTTGGGTGCTGGCCCCATCTCACTTCCTCCGGAACTCCGTGTACCAGTTCTGCACCAACACGATCGGCACCCCGCGGCTCTTCTGAGGATCAGCATCGCGTATCGCGAGGATATGCATGCCATCGCGCGCGACGGAATAAGCGCCATCCAGATCGAACACGTCGTTACCGACCACCTTCTGCGGAGCCGTCAAGCTAAACGACGGTATGTAGGAAACATGGATTCGCATTAGCCCATCTTTCGCCGCGAAGAAAAGTTCGTCTCCGCTGGGCGACCAGCGCGGAGCCTGACCGCCGGAGGTTGAGACCTGCCATTTGCCGCTGCCCGGCGGAAACGGAACCACATAAACTTCATCACGTCCGGATTCGTCCGAAGTGTAGGCGACATACCGCCCATTGGGCGCGAGCTTCGGGTTTGATTCGCTGCCAGTTGCGCTGCGCAGAGGCTGCGGCGCCTCTCCGCTCCCCAGCGTTACATACCACAATGAGTCCTTTCCCTTTGTGTCGACGACATATACGAATGTCTTGCCGTCTGGCGTGAAACTCCCGCCGTATCCACGCGCTACGATTTGTTGATCGCCTGTTCCATCCAGGTTAATCAAGCGAATGCTGGTTTCGATCCCCTGAAAGGGAGCTCTCGTATAGGCGATCTTGTCTCCCTTGGGAGACCACACTGGCTCCCGCGCCTCCGCGCTGCCCTCGGTGAATGTCAGCCGGTGATGCGAACCCCCATTCGCCAGGTCATAGATCCACAACTCGCCGGCATTATTGTCCAGCGATGACACGGCGGCCCAGCGCTCATCGGGAGACAGCGCCGGCCCTCCCATCTCATCTTGCCCATTGCCGAGCTGCCGCTCCACGGTCCCATTCGCACCGACCCAGACCAGTTGCCCGAGCTTGGGCTGGTTGGGTACGTAGACGAGTGAGCCGTCATTGGATACGCTTGGCATCTGCGCCCGCGCCGCGACCACGAATGGCTCTCCTGTAAGACGCAAAGACGAAATGGAAAAGGGCACGGCCCAGATGGAGAAGTCAAAACTGCTACCGACGGTGTACAGCAAGTGGCCGGAGGATGAGAACACCGGGTCTCCCAAAAAACCGTTCGGGGGCTCACTCAGGATCACCTCGCGCCGGCCCTTGGACAAAGTGCTCGCCTTTGACGGACCGTTGTCCGCGGCGTGCACCAGGAACAGCAGAGTTTTCCCGTCGGGCAGATACGACAGGTTATGAAAATCCACTTCTTCTTTCGGGTTCACCGGAATCAGCAGCTTAGCGATTCCCCCGCTGGAGGGAACTTCATACGTTGAGTTGCGCCAAACGCTCAACGCGATGTTGCCCATGCTGGACCAGGCGCCGGAGAGCAGCTCTCCATTATCAGGAATGTCGCAGATCAACACCCGTTGCCCGCCTAGCACGGAAATCTTCCAGAGTTTCTTGGACTCGCCATAGGCGAACTGGGAGCCGTCAGGCGACCAGAAATAAGCTCGCGAATCGTCCGCATCGGGCACCTGATGCGCCGCGAGTTGATCGAGTTCGCGAATCCAAAGGTGACCCGCCGCGTAGTACGCTAAGCGCCGCCCATCCGGTGAAAGGATAGGAAGCCTGGAAATGCCCGGACTGAAGCCATCGACGGCCAGTTCCACCTTGCGCAGTGGTGGCCCTTGCGTTCTGCCGGAGATGAAGAAGAGCGCCAGCCCGGCCACTGCCAGCGCAGCCGCCGCAGCCCAACCTGTCCACCAGAATCGCGATCGCCCGGGAGCAGCCGACCGGGCCTCCTCGCTCGCGCTCTCCTCCAAATCGAAGCGCGCATCTGCAATGCTCTGCAGCCGCCGTCGTGGATCTTTTTCCAGGCAGCGCTGCAGTAAGCGGCGCCACGATCGCGGCGTGTCGGCGGGAAGCGCATTCCAGTCCACGCTCGATCGAATAATTCCGGCGAGAATATCGGTGGACGTGTCTCCGGAAAATGGCCGTCGCCCGGACAGCATTTCAAACAGCACGCAGCCAAACGACCAGATATCGGTGCGCTGATCGACCGGTTGGCCTCGCGCCTGCTCCGGACTCATGTACGCTGCGGTGCCCAAAATCACCGGCCCCTGCGTCATCGCCGTCAGCGTCGGCGAGCTATTCAGGTCTGACTCCGGAGCAGATTTCTCGACCGCCTT
Organism: uncultured Acidobacteriaceae bacterium; assembly: GCA_963832015.1. GTDB lineage: Bacteria > Acidobacteriota > Terriglobia > Terriglobales > Acidobacteriaceae > Sulfotelmatobacter. The sequence continues at coordinate 95,022 of CAWHSR010000029.1, read as the reverse complement.
CGCCAGTCCAAAATCCAATACCTTCAGCGTCCCCGATGGAGTGACCTGAAGATTTCCGGGTTTCAAGTCGCGATGCACGATCCCCTTTTCGTGTGCGGTCGCCAGGGCATCCACCAACTGCCGGGCCAGCGCCAGCACTTCGTCCGCCGGCAAGCGCCCGCGACGTAGTCGCTCGGCCAGCGTCTGTCCCTCCACCAACTCCATGACGAGCGCACGCACGCCGCTCGATTCCTCGACGCCATAAATCGTTGCGATGTTGGGATGATTCAGGGAAGCGAGAACCTGTGCCTCGCGCTCAAACCGCGCCAGCCGCTCCGAGTCGTTCGAAAAATCCGCAGGCAACACTTTGATGGCGACGCTGCGCTTGAGCCGCGAATCGAACGCACGGTACACCTCTCCCATGCCGCCCGCCCCCAACGACGATTGGATCTCGTAGCCGCCAAGCTTTGTCCCTGCAGAAAGCGCCATCGTGCGCGTCATTATATGTCGAAGCAGCTGCTGAACGAGGTCGCACAAAACCCGAAAAGATCTAATTTAGAGTAAGGCCTAGCCGCCTCTAACTTTTTCATTTGACAGGATTCATACCCGCAAGTCACTGATTTCCATAGACTTTTGCTGATTCCCCTGCCCCTGATTTCAACAGAGAGAGGAGGGCCCGGTGCCCCTAGTAGTCCTCGTACTTTTCCGAATCTACACCTTGCATCTCCCCACTCGGCGTAACATCCAATGAGATAGTTCCACCAAAATTATGGGAAACATGTTCAAGACCGCGTTCCTGCTAACCGCGATGACGCTGCTGCTGATGTTCTTCGGCCGCTACTTCGGCGGCCAGAACGGCATGTTCCTGGCTCTGGCCTTTGCCGCCGTCATGAACTTCGTCTCGTACTTTTACTCCGACAAGATCGCGCTGGCCGCGTATCGAGCTCAGCCCGTTACGCGCGAAGAACTGCCGCGCGCCTACGCTGCTGTCGAACGCCTTACGCAGAAAATCGGCATCCCGATGCCGAAGATCTATGTGATCCCGACCGAGTCGCCCAACGCCTTCGCTACCGGACGCAATCCGAGCCACGCCTCAGTCGCTGTGACCCACGGGATTCTGGGTTTACTGACGGACGAGGAGCTCGAAGGCGTGCTGGCGCATGAACTCGGCCACGTCAACAATCGCGACATCCTGATTAGCTCCGTCGCCGCAACCATCGCCGGAGCCATCACCATGCTCGCCAGCATGGGACGCTGGGCCATGCTCTTCGGCGGCTACGGAGGCCGCGACCGCAACGACCGTGGAGGCGGAGGCCTCACGGGACTCTTGATGCTGATCGTCGCCCCGATCGCCGCGACGATGATTCAACTCGCGGTCTCGCGCTCGCGCGAATATCAAGCCGACGCTACCGGCGCGCATTTCACGGGTAATCCCTACGCACTCGCCAGCGCCCTGCAAAAACTCGACGCCTACTCACGCCGCATCCCGATGCAGGCGACCCCATCGACCGCACACCTGTTCATCATTCAGCCATTGCTAGGGATGAACTTTGGGAGCCTTTTCTCGACTCATCCTCCAATCGCCAAGCGCATCGAGCGCCTGACGGGAAGGCCGGCAGAGTTTACGCAATAAGTTCGAGCTACGAGCTGTGAGCTGCGAGTTGGGGGCAAAACCAGGGCGTTTCAGACCAGTAGATAACTGATGCAAGTCACCGGACCGCAAGCGTTCTGGTTGCCAGCGGTCCTAGCTCGGAGCTCATGGCTCGTAGCTCAAAGCTCTATGACGTAGGTAACTCCGCTCCCTGCGGCGCCGGATAGTAGAATCGAATTAATGTCGCCCGAGACCGCTATCGCTGTTTCTCACAAAGCTGCCGAACTGGAACAAGCCCTTCGCGGCGTGATTCGCGGTAAGGACGACGTCGTCCGCCTCGCGCTGGTCAGCATTTTTGCCCGCGGACACCTTTTGATTGAAGGCGTTCCCGGCGTTGGCAAGACCACTCTCGGACAGGCGCTCGCGCGCGCTATCGATTGCTCTTTTCAGCGAGTGCAGTTCACCAGCGACATGCTGCCCTCCGACGTAGTTGGGATCTCAATCTATTCGGCGGCCGAGCAGCGGTTCGAATTCAAGCGCGGCCCGGTCTTCACCAACGTTTTGCTGGCCGACGAGATCAACCGCACCACGCCCAAGACGCAGTCCGCGCTGCTCGAGGCGATGAGCGAAGGGCAGGTCACCGTCGACGCACACTCTCACGAACTGCCGCAACCGTTTCTGGTGATCGCAACGCAGAATCCGGTAGAGCATCACGGAACGTATCCTCTGCCCGAGTCGCAGCTCGACCGCTTCCTGATGCGCGTGCGCATGGGATATCCCGACGCTCAGGCCGAACGCCAGATTCTGCGCTCCGAAGCCGGAGCCGCGCACCTGGACGATCTCCGCCCCGTTCTCACTGGTGCAGATGTGCTCGAAATGCAGCAAGCAGTGAAGCAGATTCGGGTGGACGACTCTCTGGTCACCTACGCTCTGGAAATCGTGCGCCGCACCCGCGAGTCGGAATTCCTCTCGCTGGGCGTCTCGCCCCGCGGGTCGCAAGCTCTCTACCGCGCCGCGCAGGCGATGGCCTTCCTCGAAGGCCGGACCTTCTGCACCCCGGAAGACATCAAGCCGCTCGTCGTTCCGGTCTTCGCCCACCGCATCGTGGTTAGCGGCCTCTACGCCTCGACGCTGAAAAAGTCCGAGCAGTCGGATCAGGTGCTGAAAGAGATTATCGAGAACGTTCCGGTGCCGGTGTAAGAGTACTCGGTACTCAGTACTCAGCCTCCAGGTGATTCCTGATCCTGTCGCGGAAGCTATAATTCTCCCGACATGTCCTTCCTTCGCTTTTTCATGCTGCTCTCGCTGGTCGTTTGGATTGGCGGGATCGTTTTTTTCGCCTTCATGGCTCCCACGGCGTTTCATGTGCTGCCCACTCGGCTTCTCGCCGGAACGCTAGTCGGGAACCTGCTGACCAAGCTGCATTGGATCGCCATCGTGTCCGGCATCGTGTATCTGCTGAGTTCGCTGGCCTACGGCCGGATCACTGAAGGCACGGCGCATCTGTTCACCCTGCGCCACCTGCTAATCTGCGGAATGCTCGCGCTCACACTGGTTTCGCAATTCTGGATTACTCCCCGAATGATCACGCTGCGTGCCCAGGTCGCCACCTTTGACACTGCCGCCACGCTCGAACAGCCCGCACGCATGCGATTCGACGCGCTGCACGCCTGGTCGACGCGTACGGAAATCACGGTGCTTCTGTTGGGTTTGGTTGCGATTTACTTAACGGCCAGCGTATTCAGCCGTCACTGACAACCGCCGATCACCGTCTTGGCCCGCAGGATGCGAGACCGAGTCGCTCCCGCGGCGAGTTGCCTGCGCTGCTATTAACGCCGGCTGCGCGCTCCCAGAACTTCCCGAATCTTCAGAGCGAGAACGTCGAGTTGGAATGGCTTCTGCAAGAGCGTGGTCTCGGACTCCTGTGTCTCGTCAGAGGCCAAACCGAATCCGCCTTCGGTGTATCCCGACATAAAGATGACCTTCATTGCCGGACGAGTCACCAAGAGCCTGCGCGCAACCTCTGACCCGCGGACACGCGGCATCACCATGTCCGTCAGCAGCACATCGATCGTACCTTTGAACTCCTCCGCCAGCGCAACCGCATCGCCACCATCTTTGGCCTCGAGCACGGAGTAGCCGAGTTGCTGCAGGAACTGGCAGATCATCCAGCGCAGGTCGGGCTGATCCTCGGCCACGAGGATCGTCTCCATGCCGCTCCGCACGACCTCGACGGGAAGCTCCGCAGGCTGCGGTTTTGGCGGCGTCGCCGCGCGTGGGAAAAAGATCTGAAAAGTCGCGCCGCGTCCCACTTCACTGCTCACGCGGACATGTCCGCCACTGGCCCGGACAATGTTGTACACCACCGACAGGCCCAGCCCCGTTCCCTCCTCCTTGCTCTTCGTGCTGAAGAAAGGCTCGAAGATTCGGCTTTGCGTCTCGGCATCCATGCCGATACCCGTATCCGACACGGCTAACACAACATAGCCTCCCGGCGGAAGAGAGGAACGGCGAACGGATCGAGCGGCATCTGGAGCAATGTGCGATGTCTCTAACGTCAGCTTGCCACCCTGAGGCATGGCGTCGCGGGCATTCACTGCCAGATTCATGATGACTTGCTCAACCTGTCCTGGATCCGCGTTGACGCAACAAGCATCGGGATCGAGCTTGACCACGAATTCCATCTCATCGCGCAGCACGCCCAGCAGCATCTCACTCATGCGATTCACCAGGGAGTTGAGATCGAGCACTTGTGGGCTGAAAACATGGTTGCGGCTGAAGGAGAGCAATTGCCGCGTCAGACTGGCTGCGCTTTCGGTCGTGCGGACAATCGTGTCGATGCTCTTGCGCACGGCGGGACCCGCACTCTCCTCCTCCAGCACGATCTCCGCATATCCCCTGATGACCATCAGCAGGTTATTGAAGTCGTGAGCAATGCCGCCCGCCAGCCGGCCGACCGCCTCCATCTTCTGCGATTGCCGAACCTGTTCCTCGAGTGCCCTGCGTCCGGTGACGTCGCGCGAGGTCACCACGATGCCACCCACCGCAACGTCGTTCAGCAAGTTGTTGCCGACCGATTCCAGCCAGACCCACGTGCCATCTTTGCGGCGAAAACGGTATTCGGGAGGAGCGGCACTTCCGACCTTCAGCGTAAGACGCTCCAGTACGGCCCGCACTGCAGGTTCGTCCTCGGGATGGATGAACGCGAGAATACTCTTTCCCAGAAGTTCTGCCGGCCGGTATCCCGCCACGCGCTCGATCGAAGGACTGTGATAAACCATGGTCCCGTCGACTGCGACCACGGTGATCACGTCTGAAAGGTTCTGAATCAGATAGCCGAATCTCTCCTCGCTGCGCCGCAGGATGGCGGCGGCTTGCAGGCGATCGCGAATATCGCGGAAGATGCCGAGAATTGCCGGTCTTCCGCCTAACTCGGTGGCGCTGGCGCTGACCTCGACGGGCACGGGCGTTCCGTCCGCCCGGAGCAATTCAAGCTCCTGGGTGCGGGCGGTCCCGGCAGCATCCGGTGCAAGAGGTTGAATGTCGCTGGGAATCCTCTGCGCGGGATAGAGTAGAGACTCTGGCATGCCAACGAGTTGGCCCCGGGAAATGCCCAGCAGTTCGCTTGCCTTGTTGTTGCCTTCGAGAATGACGCGCGTCTGAGTATCGATGACCAGGATGGCGTCGTTCGCGGTGTCAATAAGGTTGCGGTATTTCTCTTCAGAATCGCGGACCTGGTTGAGCACGGCGGACGACAGGCCAATGCCGATCAATAGCAGCACACCACTGGCCAACAGGGTGGCGACCGAGAGCACACGATCGATCCAGCGAGCGCCCTGGCCCAGAGTCGACGAGAATTCATCTTCCAACGGAGTCACGCGGGCGTCGACAACGGCGACTTGATCGGCGATCCGCAGGATCTTCTGCGCGTCCGGGTGTGCCGAATTGACCTCTCGATGCAGATCGTCGGCCAGCGAGCGGAGTTGGTCGATGTAGCGATCGCCCTCGGTCCAGACCATGATGGCGCGCGCCATGTAACCGACGCGCCCGAACCGGCGGAAGAGCTTCGACATGCTGTCTACGTCTTCGGGGCTATTGCGGCCCCGCACGAAGCCTTCACGAACCAGGGCCATGTCTGGCGACGAGCTCTGTAGCTGAAGCCGGGCTTGTTTGTCGCCCGTGGGGACCGCGATTTCGACCAGATATTGCTGGTAGTCGCTCTCGGAATGGCTGGTAGCGTATTGTGTCAAGCTGAGGACGGAACGCTTCTCCGCTTTGGACCACAGGCCTTCGCCACCCACGTAAGCCCGGACTCCGGTGAGGATCTCGGACCGCAGCACACCCAGACAGAAGACGCAGATCACGATGGCAACGAAGACGCCAACAATGACCAGCAACTTTCGGGCGACGGGAAGGCGGTGGAACATTTTTTCTTGCGTTCGCATGCTGACGTACGGAGCCGGAAATCAAGAGGCCGGGAATGCACCCACTCCCGCAAGCGGAGAAGCGGAAGGCGCGACTCATGGCGGCACGCTTACCGCATGGCTGTTGGCATGGCCAACATGAGACCCGAGCGTTTCAAAAACCGCCAATCGCAGGAACAGAATAACGTGCAACTAGGACAACCCGTCAAGGTAAATTGAATTTGGGCCTGACCCGCCGGAATCGGGTGATGGTTACCATCGGATACTCGAGCCCGAGCGACTCTAGGCCAGGGGCTGATAGCGGAAGCACTCCACGACGTGATCGTTCACCATTCCCACCGCCTGCATGAAGGCGTAGCAGATGGTCGATCCGACGAAGTTGAAGCCGCGCTTCTTGAGGTCCTTGCTCATCGCATCCGATTCCGGAGTGCGCGCAGGAACCTGCTTCATTGACTTGGGCGAGTTCACTTGCGGCTTGCCGCCTACGAATTGCCAGATGTAGTGGTCGAAGCTGCCAAACTCCTTTTGCACGCGAAGAAAGGCCTCAGCGTTGGCAATGGTCGATGCGATTTTGAGCTTATTGCGGACGATCCCGGCGTCCCGCAACAGCCTGTCGACCTTGCGCCGGTCGTAGCTTGCGATGCGTTTCGGATCGAATCCATCGAAAGCCTTGCGGTAGTTCTCGCGCTTGTTCAGGATCGTGTTCCAGCTGAGACCCGCCTGCGCGCCTTCCAGGATAAGGAATTCAAAGAGCGTGCGGTCGTCGTGCACCGGCACGCCCCATTCTTCATCGTGATAGCGAACCAACAATTCGCCACTGGCCCATGCGCAGCGAACTGGGTCCACACTCCTTAAAGAGGTCACAAGAGTCTCACAGTCGAAGCCAGTCGCGAGCCTATTCCAGCGACTTCGGGTCTGACTTGTTGATGGGCGACTTCCTGTCGAGAAGCGAGACCAGTTCGTGGGCCGAGGCCGGAATACCGACTCTGCCTTCGCGGATGATTTCTTTCGCCGTCAAGCTTCTCCCGTAGAGCTTTTCGTTCGCGCTGCCGTCGGAGCGCAGGGTCGAGCCTTCCAGAGAGACTCCGGCGAACAGGCCCTTGTTGCGTGAATAGGAGAGAATTTCGGCGTTCATCACGATGTCGGTGGCGCCTTCCGCCGTGCGCCCTTTAGGACCTGCGGCCGCTGACGCGTCGGCGCCAAGCTTCACCTTACTGTAGAGCAGCGACTGCGCGCCTTTTGGGTTCATGATCAAGAGGACAAAATCAGTGGCCTGTCCGCCCAGTTGAAATCCGATGCTGATGCCTTCGAGTGCGTAGAGAGCCGGGGCGCCCCACTTGCCCTTGTAGTGCTCGCCACTGCGGCACACCATGACGCCCCGTCCGTAACTGCCGCCCACGCCGAAGGCGCCCTTCTTCACGGAGGGAAGGATGATCAGGCACTCGGCCTTGTCGAGAAGGTCCTGCGGAATGTCGTCGGGAATATTCAAAATTTCTTTGAGGACCACGCCCGCATCTTTCACGCGATCCGCTTCGTGCTCGTTGTCGGCGGCGAAGGCTGCGACCGTCGACATCACGGCGACGATGAAACACACGATGAACTTTTTCATGAAACGCCTCCAAAGAGATTTTAAGGAAAAAGAGGTTGAGTTCGTGTCACTATGTTAAACCCTGAATCCGATTGGCTAACGGGTGGCGTGGTCCCGGTAGTTCATGGCCGGCGCGTAACTGAAAGAAACGGCACGTGTTCTGGCATGACCAAACGTGTGCTCCTTTTGTAACTTGGCACTTTGACGGGGCGCTCCTAGAGTCAATCCCATAGCAGAGTCCAGGGTGGACCCGATTTCGGCCTCTGGCGTGCATCTAATAGCTTGGAAGTGTCACCTGACGCAGTTTAGAGTGAAAAAATTGTATTTTTCAGGCATGAAGTACACGAACCCGACAATCCGCGTGGTGACGCTTTTGCTGGCAACCTTTCTACTTCTATTCCTAGCTTCCTCGTGGGCACAGTCTTCTTCTTATGTGTCTGGGGCGCCGAATCTGAGCGCGTATAACGCGGGCACGAGCGCAACGGATAGTCCAGACGATCCGCAGAGCGCGATGATCACTCTGCATGCCCGGGTGAACGAAGTGAACGTGCTGTTCATCGCGACCGACAAGCATGGCAAGTTCGTGCGCGACCTGAACCAGAACGATTTCAATATTCTTGACGACCACAAACCGCCGCAGGCAATCCTGAACTTCCGCCGCGAGACGGATCTGCCTCTCCACCTTGGTCTGCTGGTCGACGTCAGCGGTTCCGTGGATGCCCGGTTCGATTTCGAGCAGACCGCAGCAACGAGTTTCCTGCAACACACACTGCGCGCAGGTTTTGACAAGGCCTTTATTGTCGGCTTCAACAGTCACAGCCAGATGGCGCAGGATTATACCGACAATGTGCAACTGCTTTCGATCGGAGTGCACAAGTTGCACGATGGCGGCGGAACGGCTCTGTACGACGCCGTGTACCATGCCTGCAAAGAGAAATTCCTGAAGGACCGTCCGGACCATCCGGTGCGGAAGGCGATTGTGATCGTAAGCGATGGCGAGGATAACCAGAGCGAATTTTCGAAGGCACAGGCCATCGAGATGGCGCAGCGCTCGGAAGTGATCATCTACGCGATCTCCACCGACGACAGCGGCCTGGTGATGCGGGGCGACAAGGTGCTGGAGCAACTGGCCGAGGCCACGGGCGGACGCGCATTCTTCCCGTTCAAGATGAAGGACATCACGCACTCGTTCGCGGCGATTGAAGACGAACTGCGTAGTCAGTACGTCGTTTCCTACAAGCCTGCCAATTTCGACGCGGACGGGCGCTACCGCTCGATTGAAATCTCTACGCTGAAGAAAGACCTGCAGGTGCGTGCGCGCAAGGGGTACTTCGCGCCACAGCAGTAGAGGGCGGCTTCCGCTTTCCGGCTTTTGTTCCTCAGGACGTTCTCTCACCTCCGTGCTTCATCCATCGCTCTCTTGCATTGTCTGTGAAGTTGTTATCGCAGAATGCGAAATGCGGACCCTCGTCCGCGTTTGCGAGGGCGCTCCCACTGTGTTACCGTCCCATTGATTTCCAGTTCGCTTTCTGACCACGTACTAGTGAGGAGTCGCTCATGATACTCGCCATCCTGGTCATCCTGATCGTCATCGCTGTGGTATTGATCTCGATGTACAACAGCCTGGTGCAACTGCGGGTGCGTTGCGATTCGGCCTGGTCCGACATCGACGTGCAACTCAAGCGGCGGCACGACCTGATTCCGAATCTCGTGGAAACGGTCAAAGGATACGCCGCGCACGAGAAAGGGACGTTTGAGAACATAGCCAAGTTCCGCTCGCAGGCGATGCAGGCGACTTCCCCGGCCGACAAGGCCGTAGCCGAGAATCAATTGACGGGCGCGTTGAAGAGTTTGTTTGCGGTTGCGGAAAACTATCCCGAACTCAAAGCATCCGAGCAGTTCACGCAACTGCAGGGATCGCTGAGCCAGACCGAAGACTCGATCCAGAACGCGCGGCGCTATTACAACGCGGTGGTACGCGACCTGAACACGAAGATTCAGTCGTTTCCGACGAACATTCTCGCAGGCATGTTTAATTTCACGCCCCGGCAGTTCTTCGAGACCACCGACGCCGACCGCGAGCCCGTGCAAGTGAAGTTCTAAGTGATTCTGTAATTAGGGAATTGTGTAATTTGAAAATTCCTCGGACGATTGCTTCTCTCCTCTTAGCGCTGCTCGTCTGCACGTTCACCGGCGCTGCCCACGCCAAATCCTGGCGCGTCTCTGATTTTCAGGACAACATCACGGTCGCGCAGGATGGCAGCGCTGTCGTCATTGAGCGCATCACGCTGGTCTTCGACGGCGAATTCCACGGGATTCATCGCACGATTCCGATTGAATATCCTGGGCCGAATGGAACGAACTACGAACTTTTTCTCAGCGTCACCAGCGTCACCGATGGCGGCGGCAGCAAACTTAAGTACGACTCGTCGACCTCAAATGGGGCCCGCGATTTGAAGATTTACATTCCGGATGCAGTGGATGCGACCCGCACAGTTGAGATCACCTACCGCGTGCGCAACGGCACACGATTCTTCGACGATCACGACGAGTTTTATTGGAATGTCACGGGCAACGACTGGCCAGTACCCATCGATCATGCGTCCGCGACCGTGCGCTTCCCCATGTTCGCTGCGGGATCGCTGAGGGCGCAGGCATTTACCGGCGTGTACGGCTCGACCCAGCGCGACGCCAGTTCCACGGTCGACGGAGCCGAGGCGCGGTTTGAGACCAACAATCCGCTGCCCATGCGCGGCGGCTTGACGATTGACGTTTATCTTCCGAAGGACGTTCTCAAAGAGCCCGGTGCGCTGACGAAGTTTTTCTGGTTCATCGGCGGCAATCCTATCGTGTTTCTGCCGCTCGTTACGTTCGCCGGAATGTTCGCGCTGTGGTGGTATAAGGGACGCGACCCCGATCCCGGCGTCTCGGTTGCGCCCATGTACGAACCGCCAGCCGGGATTTCTCCCGCAGAAGCGGGCACGCTGCTCGACGACTCGATCCATCCGCGCGACATTACGTCAACCATCATCGACCTGGCGGTGCGCGGCTACATCAAGATCGAAGAAACATCCGAGAAAGCACTGCTCTTCACGCACAAGGACTATGTCTTTCACCTGCTGAAGCCGCGCGATCAGTGGGGAACTGATCTGGCCCCGCACGAGCGCGTCATGCTCGAGAATGTATTTGCCGGCGGGGACGAGACTCGCCTCTCCAGCCTGAAAAACCGCTTCTACGCGACTGTTCCAATCATTCGGCAAGACATTATGGCGGCATTGAAGACGAAAGGGATTTACCTGCTTGATCCGGAATCGGCTAACGGATACAGCATAGGCGTGGCCGTTGCCATTCTTGTTGTGTTTGCGCTTTTCCAGTTTCTGGGGTGGGCGAACTTCTTCAACTCCGTGCTTCTGCTGGTGGTGTGCATTCCGCTGTCGGCGCTAATCTGGTTTTTGTTTGCGCGAGTCATGACCGCTAAAACAGTGAAGGGAGGGCGGGTGCACGTCGCGGTGCTCGGCTTCCAGGAATTCATGAATCGCGTGGATGCGGACCGGTTGAAGGTCATGCCGCCGACTACGTTCGAAAAGTTTCTGCCGTACGCGATGGCCCTGGGCGTGGAGCATCACTGGGCGCAGGCGTTTGCGGGGATCGTGAAGGATCCACCACAGTGGTACGTGGGGCCGGGACCTTACGTGGGCGGATTCAATCCGATTTTCTTTTCGAGTTCCATGAACAGCATGGCGACTGACATGCACCAGGTCTTCGTGTCCGCGCCGCGAGCGAGTTCCAGCGGCTCCGGATTTGGTGGAGGAGGTTTTGGCGGGGGAGGAGGCGGCTTCTCCGGCGGCGGCTTTGGGGGCGGCGGCGGAAGTGCGTTTTAGAATAGAAGAGATATATGAGGTCCACCTGCATCTGCATCCTTCTGTTCGCTGTCGCGGCGGTGAATATGCGCGCGCAACAGAACGAGCCTGCACAACCTACGTTGACGGTGCGCTCCTCGCTGGTGACGGTTCCAGTCCTGGTAACGACCAAAGCAGGCAAGGTGGTTTTCGAACTCACCGCAGATGACTTCGTGGTCACCGATAACGGTGAACCGCAGCATTTCAGTCTCGATCAGGAAACCGGATCGCAGCCGCTGGCGCTGGCAGTCGTAGTCGAAACCGGCGGCGCTGGATCTCGCCATCTCGACGACTATTCTTCTCTGGATTCCGTTCTTGACGCGCTGATTGGAAACGTCGAGCACAGCGTCGCGGTGGTCACATTCGACAGTACGCCGCAGTTGCTGTTGCCCTTCTCGTCGAGGACGTCCGACGCGTCAAAACTGCTTGCAAACCTGACGGCAGGCGATCGTGGGGCAGCCATTTTGGATGCTGTAGCCTTCGCGGTCGCGCAGTTGCGGACGCAGCCTGCGAGCTACCGGCGCGCGATCTTGCTGCTCAGCGAAACCATCGACCAAGGCAGCAAGACGACGCTCAATGAAGCTCTGCGCCTGATCAGCGACACCAATACGGCCATGTACAGCTTCGGTTTTTCGAGCACACGGGCGGCCGTCTCCCACGAAGCCTCCAAGCTCAACAACGAAACGCCAGGACCCGCGCACGGATGCTTTAGCCACGAAGGCGCCGATGCCGAATATGAAGGCCACTACAGCAAGCAAGTGCTCGATTGCGTCAGCCAGCTTGCTCCTCCCTTGCGGCTCGCGACGATGACATTTCTTACGGCACGGAATGCCCTGCGCAATAAAACCGCGGAATCGATCGCGCAACTCGCGGGGGGCGAGTTCTTTCACTTTCACAATGCCAAGGATCTGAAAGCGGGTCTGATCACGCTTTCAAACGACCTGCCGAACTACTACGTGCTGAGCTTCCGGCCCTCGTCCCTTACGCCAGGCCTGCATGCCTTGCATGTGTCGGCCAAGGACCTTCCGCAATTGGTCTTGAAGGCGCGACGCGAGTATTGGATCGACGACGATCCAGCGCACTGAAGACCGAGAGGAATACTACATTCGAACTATTGACCTTGCTTTGCGCCGACCTATAATCGCCGCATTTCTTTTTGGGGTTCGAGTGCTGATTCCGTGAACGGAAAATCCAAGGCTGTCAAAAGGACGGTTGTCACGTTGTGCGTGCTCGCCGCGCTGTGGGTCACGTGTTGCGTGGCGCTTTACGGCGTGATGCGACAATCGCCAGAGCAGTTTGGCAGGGTCATGGCGAGGATCCCGGGACCGGTTCCGTTTCTGATTTTTCCTTTCGAGACGCTCTGGATGCGCGCACGGGCGGGCACATTGCAGGTAGGCAGTCCCGCACCGGACTTCGCTCTGGTGAAACTCGACAAGACCGCGCAGGTGCAACTGTCCGCTCTCACCTCGCAGCAGAAGCCGGTGGTGCTCGTCTTTGGAAGTTACACTTGACCTCCGTTCCGGCGGGAGGTTCCTGCCCTCAACAAGCTCTACCAGCAGTACGGAAATCAGGTTTCATTCCTGGTGGTCTACATCACGGAAGCGCACCCGAGCGACGTCTGGCAAATGGAGAGCAACGTTAAAGACAAGGTCGTGTTCGCCAGTCCTCGGAGTGAAGAGGAGCGCGGTTTCGTCGCCGGAGCCTGTGTACGCAAGCTGGGGATTGAGATTCCCGCCGTGCTTGATGAATTCGGCAACTCGACCGAGAGCGCTTACACCGCGTGGCCCGACCGCCTTTACGTGATTGATGCGTCGGGCCATGTGGCTTATAAGAGCCGGCCCGGGCCTTTCGGCTTCAAGGCCGACGAACTGAAAGCCGCAATACAAAAGGCGATTCCAAGTCACTAAGTCGCCGCGTACCCACAAAATAACAAGGGCCGCGAACGGATCGCGGCCCTTCCCTTCAACTGCGAAGGATCTTATTGCTCGCCAACAGAAACGTTGGTTCCCCACATCGCATTGGTTCCCCACATGGCATTCGTGCCCCACATGGCGTTGGTGCCCCACATCGCGTTGGTACCCCACATGGCATTGGTACCCCACATCGCGTTGGTGCCCCACATCGCATTGCTTCCCCAGAGGGCGTTGCTGGCCGCACTCGCGCTGCTTCCCGACAAGGAAGCTTGCGAAGTGCCGGCGTCAAACTGAGAGGTTCCCCACACGGTCGCGTAGGACCAGGTAGCAGAGGTGTTCCAGATGGCGGACGGGTTGGCGTTCAGATTGACGTTGGCTGTGGTGCCGTTCAACGTGGCCACCGGAGACATTGCGGTCCCCTTTGCCACGTCGGTGTTATTGAGGGCGGCCTCCACATCGACGTAGCCGGCACCTACGGTGAACACGTCGTATTGATCGGTGTAGGTGATGCCAGTGGTCGGATCGGTCGCGCTGCTGAACGCCGGTAAAGACTTCCACGCCGTTTTCATCAGCCGGGCCTTCACCTGATCAGGAGTGAGGCTCGGGCTCTTCTGCAGCAGGTCGGCGACGACGCCGCTCACCACGCCGGCGGCCATGCTGGTGCCGCTCAGCGTGAAGTAACTGGAAGATGAAGCCGGGCTGCCGCCGTTTACGTAATAGCTGTACGGAACCTGATTGCCGGGATATTGACTATAGAGCGTCGAGCCCGGAGCTTCGAGCGAAACCAGCAAGTTGCCTGGCGCAACCAGGTCAGGCTTGGCGACCGCATCAATCGCGGTCGGCCCCTTGGAACTGTAGCTGGCGATCAAGTCGTCGACGCGGGTGGGGGTTCCCATCGTCTTCATCGCCCCCACGGTAATCACGTAAGGATCGTTGGCGGGCGAATTAATGGTGCCATAGCCGTTGGTAGCCTGATAGCGGCCGTTGTTGCCCGCCGCCACGACCACCACGATCCCGCTCTGCCAAGCCTTCTCGACTGCCTGGCATAGCGGATCCAGTTGGTATGTCTCGTAGACCGCGCGGCCCATGGATAGATTGATCACGCGAATGTTGTAGCGCGATTTCAAGGAAATCGCCTGGTTGATGGCGGCGATGACCACGCTATCGGTGGAAGCCCCGTTCGCATCCAGGACGCGCAGGTTAACGATGTTTGCGCCCGGCGCAATCCCCTTGAAGGTCTTGTTGTAGAGCGGGCCCGTGGAACTGAGGCCATCTCCAGCGATCAGCCCGGCGATGTGAGTGCCGTGTCCGTATTGGTCACCGGGGTTCGAGTTTCCCGGCACGAAAGACTGCTGGTAGACAACTCGCGAGAACGGAAGAATACCCTGATACAGATCCACGTGATTGCTCACACCGCTATCGATGAGAGCCACACCAATGCCAGCACCGGTGTAGTTCGATTGCCATGCGAACTGGGCGTTCACAGCAGCGGCGGCATTGTTGAGTGAGGGGGTCAACGGCCGGTCCGAGCTGATGTAAACGACGTTCGACTGATTCGAGAGGTTCTGGATGCCGTTGCCGTCAAGCAGCGCAACCACGCCGTTGATCAGGGGCAACTGTCCCAGGATCGTTCCGCCGAGTTTCAAAACGTCATTGACCAGGCAGTCCACCAGGCCCAGCAGACCGCTACAGTTAACCTGAGTGCCGGGCGCATACTGCACGATCACTTGGACCTTCTGCGTCGAGGTATTGCCCCGCAACTCAGGCGATATCTTGGAGTCGTCGGCATGCGCCAGCGGCAGCGCGACGATCAAAAGTAGAAGCACTAGTTTTTTCATATCCCCCCACTAAGAGGCGCCCACGGCGCGTAACCATGCCCCAAGTGACCTGTGTATGTGCAGGTGGGAGCCCAAACGTAAGCGAAATTGCCCTTATTTATGAATGACTTGCGGGGAGTTGTAGCGAAACACAACGGGCACTTTGTCCCACACCGCGGGCAGGGGACAAGTTGTCTCGTCTGAAAGTGGTTTGGCGCCATCGTCGCATTAGCGTATTAGACGGTATGTGATTGATTTATTTAGCGAAAACCATGGTAATCAGACGAAGTCGTTTTGGGCGGACAGGCACCCCGCAGATCGTTGAAAATTTAAGCACTTATCATGTCCTGGGGACGTTCCATTGGCGCACGTGTGTTCATCACCGGCGTGGCTACGGCGGGAGCCATAGGCTTGGCGCTGGCATTTTCCCACTGGCAATCGAACGATCCGGTCAAGTTCGTTTGCTACCTGATAGCGGCTCTGCTGGCGTCATCGTTAAAGGTCACGCTGCCCGGCATTGAAGGAACGCTCTCCGTCAACTTCTTGTTCACCCTGCTGGGAATTGTCGAACTGGGCTGGCCTGAAACGCTGCTGATTGTCCTGGCCAGCACGGTGGGCCAAGCGTATTTGCGGCGAAAACACCAAGTGAAGTTGGTGCAGTTCGTCTTCAACTGGTCGCAGCTGACGGTCTCCAGTTCTGTGGCCTACGGCGCCTACGCATTGGTGGTGACGCGGGTTCTGCACGCGCCGGGACCGCTCGCGCTTCTGGTAGCAGCGATCATCCACTTCGGATGCAACACAGCGGCCATGTCGACGATCATCGGGCTGACCGAAGATAAGCCCATCACGAAGGTCTGGAACGACAGTTATCTGTGGTCGTTCCCCTATTACATGGTCGGAGCCGCTTTGGCGGGGCTGGTCCACTTCCTGAACGGGCATATTGGATGGCAGTCGTCGCTGCTCATCCTGCCGCCGATCTACCTGATGTACCGTTCGTATCGTCTCTATCTCGGCAAGCTTGAGACCGAGAAGAAACACGCCGAGCAGGTCTCAAGCCTCCACCTTCGGACAATCGAAGCGCTCGCGCTGGCCATCGAAGCCAAGGACGAAACCACAGGCGAGCACTTGCAGCGAGTGCGCGTTTACGCCATGGAATTAGCCAAGGACCTGGGCCTGAGCGAAGACGAAACCGAAGCGCTGCGGGCAGCATCGGTGCTGCACGACATTGGAAAGCTGGCAGTGCCGGAACACATCATCTCGAAGCCGGGGAGGCTCACGCCCGAGGAGTTCGAGAAGATGAAGATTCATCCCATTGTTGGGGCCGAGATTCTGGAGCAGGTGCACTTTCCGTATCCGGTGGTGCCGATTGTGCGCGCGCATCACGAGAAGTGGGATGGCAGCGGGTATCCCTATGGACTGGCGGGGGAACAGATTCCGATTGGCGCCCGTATTCTCGCCGCGGTCGATTGCCTTGACGCGCTGGCTTCCGACCGGCAATATCGCAAGGCCCTGCCGTTGAACGAGGCCATGGCCAAAGTGGTGGACGATGCGGGCAAGAGTTTCGATCCGAAGGTGGTGGCAATTCTTCGGCGGCGCTACATCGAACTGGAGAAGATGGCGAACGAGGAACCGCTGCAGGCTCCGCCGAAATTGTCGACCGACATTAAGGTTGAGCGAGGGCTGGCGCCCGATGCGGGGTTTGCAAAATCTGGGGAAGCCATCAGCCCAGCCTCAGGACACGCTGCAGATTGCAACGTGGATCTCAGCACGCGGATTTCGGCCGCTCGTCGGCAGAGCCAGGAGATTGTCGAACTGAACCGCAAGCCCGGCGTGTCTCTGCGCAGCGAAGACATTCATTCTCTGCTAGCCGTGCGGCTGAAACAGTTGGTGCCGCACGACTCCATGGCGGTGTATGTGCTCAAGAACGGAGTGCTAGAGGCCGAATTCGTGAGCGGAGATAGTTTCCGGTTGTTCTCTTCCCTCAGAATTCCTGAAGGCGAAGGGCTCTCCGGATGGGTCGCGCAGAACCATAAACCGATCTTAAACGGCAATCCGTCGGTCGAGCCGGGTTACATGAACGATCCCACAAGGTACAGCACGCTGCGCTCGGCGCTGGCGGTGCCGCTCGAAGGAGCTACGGGGATCGCAGCTGTGCTGGCGCTGTATCGCGCAAGCCAGGATGCATTCACCGCAGACGATCTTCGCGTGGTGGAGACGATTGGCTCAGGGCTGGGCGTTGTGATCGAGAGCGCCGGCACGCCCAAAGCAGCGGCGATTGGCGCGGGACTCGGACGATAGATACGCAACAGTCTCGCTTCACTCCATCTCAAAGCTCACATACTGCAGCCCGCCATCGCGCTCGACTTGCAGTACGACTGCGTCGCCCGTCTTCAGAACTCGCACGGCATTGCGGAGCGTGTCCATGGAATCGATCGGCGTGGTATTGAGCCGGTGAATAATATCGCCGGCTTGGAGGCCTGTATCGGGCATGATCAGATCGGCGGCGCGTCCCACGACGACGACTCCCGACGGAATTCGCAGCGAGCCTAGCCGCGCGCGCAGGTCGGCTGTGAGGTCGATCGCAAGAATCCCCAGGCGGGGGATCAGACTGTTATCGGGATTAACGGCGTCGAGCAGTTCGTCCATGTGATCATGCTGCTCGATCGCGGGCACGTAGAGAATCTTCTTTTCGCTGCCCCGCAGGACCTCCAGCTTCACGACTTGGTCAAGACGATGAAGGTACAGAGCGGCTGAAAGCGACGGCAGAGTTTCAATGCGACGGTCGTCCGCCGTGAGAATAATGTCCTCCACCTGCAGGCCAGCTGCCGCGGCTGGACCACCCGGGGTCACGTCGTCCACCACGACGCCCCAACGCTGCGGGAGGTGCAAACCCTCAGCCAGGGTAGGTGTGATCTCCTGCGCCCCAGCGCCAATTTCAACCTTGTGCACATGTCCGTATTTGCGCAGGCTGCGATAGACGAAATCGACCACACGCGCGGGAATAGCGAAGCCCAAGCCCTCGCTGCCTCCGCCTTGCGAAAGAATGAAAGTGTTGATGCCGAGAACCGCACCGTTCATATCGACAAGCGGGCCGCCGCTGTTGCCGGGATTGATGGGAGCATCCGTCTGCAGGTAAGTGATCGGTTTGGTGGCATCAGGCTGGCGGGCGAGAGCGCTGACCACACCCATGGTGACCGAATTCTGCAGCCCTTCGGGGCTGCCAATGGCAAACACAAGTTGCCCGACATGCGCGCGTTGGCTCATCAACGCAAGGGTCGGCAACTCGGTTTCGTCAATTTTGAGCAGAGCGAGGTCCGTATCTTTATGCTGACCGACGAGTCGCGCCTCGAGAATGCGGCGCTTGCCGATCGGCACCTGGCCGGCGGAGTCGCCCATGGGTAGCGGCAGCGCGACGCGAATGCGCTGTGCTCCTTCAACCACGTGAGCGTTCGTCATGATGTAGCCGCTCGGGTCGACGATCACTCCTGAGCCCACTGCTTTCTGGCGGACGATGAACGCTGTCTGGGATCGATCTTCTTCGCGCAGCGGCCCATATCCAGTGACCAGGATCTGCACTACCGCGGGAGAGACTCGCGCGGCCAAGCCTTCAAGGGCACTGTTCAGCTTCTCGAGAGTGTCGTTACTCTCTGCCGCCCGCGCCTCTGAGGCGCTGGCCTTGGGCTTGTCGGCGCTTTTGTCTGTCTGGCCTTTCTGAGCCGATGTGGGCGCCGCCGATTGTGCCGTCGTTTGTGCAAAGACCGGCTGCAATGTGCCTGAGAGTGCGAACAGGCAAACAAACACGATGCGACCGACATTGGCTGAGGGATGTATGAATGGCACGGGAAATCCTCCTCGATCTCGTGTCTGCATTTTGACAGAACTACACTAACTCTGAGAAACGCCGCCCGAAGCATAGTGGCCGGTTTGCTAGTATTGGGCTTCGCTGCCCGGGCCGAAAACTGATTATGGACTCGCACGCTTTCATTGCAGAAGTGTACCGACGCATAGCGCTGCGCCACGCATCTAAAGAGCCACGTCCTACATGGAGTGAGACTGAAACGAGCTTGATCGTCCGGGAAGCGACGCATCAGTACGCGCCCTACTTGCCGCAGGACAAGGCGGCCCGCATCCCCGATATCGGGTTCAGCAGCGGATGGTTCCTGTTGCCGGATCCAATCTCGTGTCGTTGCTCGACATTTACGGCTTCGATGAGGTCCGCCTGGTCAGTTTCCGGCTTACGCGCCGACTCTAAAGCAGCGCCTCGGCGATCTCTTGCGATGGCCGATCCTGCAACAGAGTAAAGTGCGACATCGATTGTTCGGCGTGAATCAAGGCGGCCAATTCGGGACAGAACTAATCGCGACCGCCAGGCGCGGCGACTGGCCTCCCTTTTTCAACCGCCGCTACCAGTAGAATTCACCGCTGCCGCACCCTGAAATGCCCGCTACCTCAGGGTTCTTACCTGCAGAATCCTGAGTTTCCGCAAGGGGGAACCTAGTTGCTACCGTTAACTAACGGGTTATCAGGCTTTTACACGGGTGCCTTTCGTGATATAACCCGTGCTGAGCATAAAAGTGGGCCTGCGCCCGCCAGGAGCTTGGTTTGACGACCTTGGCCTCATACGCAGAGGGACAACACATAACAGGCCAGTCTAGAGGAGGTACCGTGGGCGAAGAAGCACGGACCGGAAAACGGTTCCCGCTGGAACTGCCGATCAAGATACACAAGGGCGAGACCGGCGGAGATGCCGAGGGCGTGACCGGGAATCTCAGCGCGGCAGGAGTCTATATCCGCGCCGATTCCTCAATGGAAATTGGTTCCCCCGTCGAATTTGAAATCACGCTGCCCCCAGAGATGACGGGCGGTCAGGAAAATGTGACCATCCAGTGTAAGGGGCGGGTGGTGCGCGCCGATGAAACGGGTGAAGGCGGAGAAGGCCGAGGCGTGGCCTGCGTGATCGACTCATACGAGTTCGTCAGGAACTCATAATCGTTTTGCAGCGAACTTTTTGGGAGCGTTGACAACATGCTCAAACTGATTCTGGCCGATAACCAGGCGATCTTCCGAGCGGGCATTGCCAAAGTGCTGGCGGTGGAAGATGAGATGCGCATTGTGGCTCAGGCCCAGACCCCTGAACAGATGTTCATGGCGCTGGACAAGTTCCGTGCCGCGGTGCTGGTCGTGGCTGCGGGATTCCATGGCGACTTTGCCGCCATCGTTACAGGTGCCAACAAAGCCAAGACGCGCGTGATCGTTCTGGCCGACACAGGCGAGAGCGCGCAGCGGCACATGTCGAACGGCGCACATGGCGTGGTCTATCGCAATGTGACCAGCGCGGCGTTGGTGGACTGCGTGCGGAAAGTCGCTCGCGGCGAAACCTGGGTGCAGGACGTCGCCGTGCCCAGCGAGCTCACCGAAAACGATATGGTCGGATTGCGCGTGCGCGACCGGCTGACCGCCAAGGAACTCCGCATCGTGGCGCTGATCGTACAGGGCTACAAGAATAAAGAGATCGCGACGCAGCTCGGCACCACCGAACAGGTCATCAAGAACTATCTGCGCAACGTGTATGACAAGATCGGCGTGTCAGACCGGCTGGAGCTGGCGCTGTTCACCATCCATCACCGCATTCTGAATGAGGCTGCGGCGGCGACGACCACTGGCGCGGTGCCACAACCGCCGGCGGGAGTGGCGCAGTAAGCTTTCCGAATTTCGACGCAAAAGAGAGGCCGCCTGCAAGGGCGGCCTTTATCTATCTGTCGAGCGTGCGACTATTCGATCCTTAAAGCTCTCGCCGGATCGATCGATGCGGCGCGGCGCGCGGGAATAAAAGCAGCCACCGACGCGGCCAACGCCAGTGTCAAAACTGATACTAGAAGCACGGCCGCATCAACTCCCTTCACTTCGTACAGCTGCGCTTGTACGAATCGCACGCAGAGCAAGGCTATGGGAAAACCAATCGCCAGGCCTAACGCCGCCTGGATCGCTGCATCCCGCATGATCATCGCCGTAACCTTGGCGCGCTCCGCGCCTAGAGCCATGCGAATTCCGATCTCGGAGGTGCGCCGCGCCACCGTATACGCGCTCACGCCGTAGAGCCCGAGCGCGGCCAGCAGCAGGGCTAACGCGCCGAACAAAACAGTCAAGCGCGCCAGCATGCGATCGTCGGTGAAACGATCGGCAATCTGTTGATCAAACGTCTGGAACTTCACGACCGCCAGGTTGGGATTGATGCTGGAAAGGGTTCGCCGCGATAAGGCTTCCATGTCGTTCATCGGATGAGCGGCTTTGACGACGAACGCACCCACGTACAGCGACTCGTCGTCCTCGATGGGACCCTTCTGGCTCGCAGGACGCTGCAGCAATGACAAGAAGGACATCGAATGGTCTTTCCAGCGGACGTCGGTGTAAACCGTGTCCTGGACTACCCCGACGATCTCATAGTCGTGTGACAAATGTTCCCCGGTACCGAAGTAATGACCGATGGGATTCTCGCCCGGATGAAAGTACTTCTTCACGAATGATTCATTCACCACTGCCACCGTCGGAGATGTCGCCGTATCCTGCACACCGATGCCGCGGCCCATCAGCACGCGAGTCCCCACAGAGTCAAAATATTCGGCGCCCACCCTGATACTCGAAACCGAGCCGGGCTTATATTCCTTTCCCTCCACCCTCACGTCCGAGCCATTGTTGTTATCTTCCATGGGCGTGTAGCTGCAGATTCCGACTTTTTCTATGCCCGGTATCGCATGAAATTGTTCCTCGATGGAGCGGTACAAATCGCCGACCTGGCGCTGCGAATAGCCCGCGGCCTGAGGATTGAAGTGGACGATGTAGCGGTTCGTTGAGTCGAGCTTGAGGTCGGTATGTTGAAGTTTGCTCAGGCTCTGGGAAAACAGTCCTGCGCCCACCAGCAGGACGAGCGATAGTGCTGCCTGCACCACCACGAGGCTGCGCTGCAGCAGCGTAGCTCCACCCGTCGTCCGAACTCCGCTGCGTAGCGCCTCGACGGGCTCCGCATGCGCCGCAATCCACGCGGGCGCAACGCCGAATAAGACACCCGTCAGCAACGACAGCCCGCAAGCAAAAGCAATCACCTGCAGAGACGGGCTCGCCTGAATCGGCAGACCGGCCGCATCGGGAAAAGCCAACGCCAGCAACATCTTCGTTCCCGCATAGGCAACAGCAATCCCCGCGATCCCGCCCAGACCCGCAAGCAACAGGCTCTCCGTAAGCAACTGCCGCACGATCCTGTAGCGCATCGCGCCGAGCGCGGTCCGCACCGACATCTCTGCCTTTCGGCTCATGCCTCGCGCGAGTAAGAGATTGGCGATGTTCGCGCAAGCAATCAGCAATACAAGGCCAGAACACCACATCAACAACTTCAGGTTTGACGCATACTGTTCGTGCATGTCCTGAATGCCGGCTCCGCCCGGCGTCAGCACAAGATGCGCACGCGCCAAGGCTGGCTGGCTATCTTTCGATGAGTATGCGTGCGTTTGTGCGAGAGCCTGCCGTAGAAGGCCGCTGAGCTTTGCCTGGAGTTGAACTTGCGACACGGCCGGCTTTAGTCGTCCGATCATGTAAAGCCAGTTGCCATCGGGATCATGCACGTACGCGACATTCGCTAGGGGAGGCATCGATTCAATGGGGAGATAGAAGTCCGGAGGCGTGCTGGACAGCCGATCCCCGTAGAACCCTTCGGGTGCAATTCCTGCAATAGTTACGGGCTTGGTATTTACAAAGAAAGTGCTGCCGATAACGGAACCATCTCCGGAGTAATTGTTCTTCCAATTCTCATAACTCATCACGGCAACGACGGGGGCACCTTGAACGTCGTCCGCATCAGAGAACAGCCGGCCAGCACGGGCCCGCAGCCCAAGAGTTCGGAAATAATTGCCGGAAACGAATTCCCCCATCACCGAGCGTGCGCTCTCCTGGCTGTCGCCGCGCCTCACGACCACCGGCCGGTAGGCGTAGCCGGCCTGGATGGCGGCGAGTTCCTCGAATTCGGGCGCGTTCTTCTTTAAGTGCTCATAGACAGCCGTGGAGAATAGCGCATAGTCTCCATCGTCACGGTGGCCGAATCCGACACAGCACATGAATTCATCGCCCAGCTTTACCAGTCTCTCGGGTTCGGCGACCGGAAGGCTCTTCATCATGACCGCGTTCACCAAGGTGAAGATCGCGGCGTTGGCGCCGATTCCCAAGGCAAGGGTAAGTACGGCGGTCGCGGTGAATCCGGGCGTTTTCCGGAGCTGGCGGAGCGCGAAGCGAAGATCCTGAAGAAGTATCGAAGACATGATTCTCCCCACCTGCCAAAAACGGCAGCAGGTTGCTTTCCAATCCATGGTTGATCCAATCCTTTGCCTTTCTTGTACTTGGAGTCTCGACAAGAGCCAAAACTGTCCTCTCGTGATTCCCCGCGTCCGGAAGCGGACACCGCGCACCGCTGGGAATCATTTTCGGCTGACCTGCATCTATGGGTGCTATGGAATATCGACAGCTTGGACGTTCTGGTTTGAAGGTGCCTGTGCTGAGCTATGGCACGGGCACGTTTGGCGGCGGCAACGAGTTCTTTAAGGCTTGGGGTGCAAGCGATGTGGCAGAGGCAACGCGACTCGTAGACATCTGTCTCGATGCGGGCGTGAACTTATTCGATACGGCGGATATTTATTCAGACGGACTCTCCGAGACGATTCTCGGGAAGGCAGTCGCCGGGCGGCGTGACAAGGTCCTGATCTCGACCAAGGCGACTTTCCGCATGGGGGCGGGTCCCAACGATCTGGGATCGTCGCGACATCATCTGATCCAGGCGTGCGAAGCGAGCCTGCGGCGGATGGGAACCGATTACATCGACATCTATCACATGCACGGCTTTGACGCGCTGACGCCGCAGGAAGAAGTACTGAGTACGCTCGATCATCTGGTAACGAGCGGGAAGGTGCGCTACGTCGCCTGCTCGAACTTCTCCGGATGGCATCTGATGAAAGCGCTGGATGTTTCGGATCGATATGGTTGGACGCGCTATGTGGGGCACCAGATCTATTACTCACTCATCAGCCGGGAGTATGAATGGGAACTGATGCCGCTGGGCGCTGATCAGGGAGTGGCCGCTCTGATCTGGAGTCCGCTGGGATGGGGACGGTTAACGGGAAAGATCCGGCGTGGCCAGCCGTTGCCGAAGGAGAGCCGTCTGCATAAGACCGGTGACATGGGGCCGCAGGTTTCCGACGATCATCTCTATAACGTTGTCGACGCGCTCGATGAACTTGCCAAGGAGTGCGGAAAGAGCGTGCCCCAGGTCGCATTGAACTGGCTGTTGCAGCGTCCAACCGTGTCGACGGTCATCTTCGGCGCACGCAATGAAGAGCAGTTGCGGCAGAACCTGGGGGCGGAGGGATGGAATCTAACGGCGGAGCAAGTTGCGAAGCTCGATCAGGCCAGTGACGTCACGCCGATTTATCCGTACTGGCATCAGCGACAGTTCTTGGAACGGAACCCGCTGACGGTTCCTCAAGCCGCGAACTAAAGGCTTCAGCGCCGACATCTTTGGGCGGGCAGTGGCGGCGAGACGCCCCTTCGGCACGCTTAGTTAGGGCAGGCTGCCACGACAGCCGGCAGGATGCCGGCGCTACTATCCTTTAACTGGTCTTCTCTCCTACTACCTTCGCTTGCGTGAACAGATACAGGTAGTCTGGGCCACCGGACTTCGAGTCGGTGCCGGACATGTTGAAGCCACCGAAAGGATGAGCGCCGACCATCGCTCCGGTGCACTTGCGGTTGATGTAGAGGTTGCCGACGTGGAACTCCTGGATGGCGCGGTCGATCTTGTCGCGCGACTTGGTGTAGATGGCGCCGGTCAGGCCGAACTCCGTGTCGTTGGCGATCTCGAGCGCGTGGTCGAAGCCCTTGGCCTTAATTACCGCGAGGACCGGTCCGAAGATTTCTTCCTGCTCCAGTTTCGACTTCGCCGGGATGTCGGCAAACACAGTGGGCTTGATGAAGTAGCCTTCACCGGGGGCACGTTCGCCGCCGGTGAGGAGGCGTCCGTCTTTCTTGCCCTGCTCGATGTAGCCGAGGATGGTCTTCATCGAACCTTCGTTGATGACTGCGCCCATGGCGGCGTTCTCGGTGACGTCCCCGACCTGAATCTTCTCGACGCGAGCTTTGAGTTGCTCGAGGAACTTGTCGTAGATGCGCTCGTCGACGATGGCGCGGGAGCAAGCAGAGCACTTCTGGCCCTGGAAACCGAATGCGGCTTGCGCGACACCTTCCACCGCGGAATCGATGTCGGCATCGGCGTCGACGATGATCGCGTCTTTGCCGCCCATCTCGAGGATGGTGCGCTTGATCCAGATCTGGCCGGGGGCCTGCGTCGCGGCGGTCTTATTGATGTGCAGACCGACTTCGCGCGATCCGGTGAAGGCGATATAGCGCGTCTTGGGATGCGCGACGACGGCGTCGCCGAAGCTGGCTCCGGCGCCAGGGCAGAAGTTCACCACGCCCTCGGGCATGCCGGCTTCTTCGAGCAACTCGACAAACTTCGCTGCGATCGTCGGAGAGTCGCTCGACGGTTTGAGGATGACGGTGTTGCCGCTGACGATGGAGGCGAGCGTCATGCCGGCCATGATCGCGCAAGGGAAGTTCCATGGCGGAATTACGGCGCCCACACCGAGAGGAATGTAGTGCAGCGTGTCATGCTCGCCGGGGAGCTGGATCGGAGTTTGCGCCTTGGCGAAGCGCAAGGCCTCGCGCGCGTAGAACTCACAGAAGTCGATGGTCTCGGAAATGTCGGCGTCGGCCTCAGCCCAGTTCTTGCTGACTTCGAAGACCAGCCACGACATCAATTCCATTTTGCGCTGACGCATGAGGTCGCCGACGCGGAAGACAAGTCCGGCGCGCTCTTCGACAGTGGTGCGGCTCCAGGTCTGGAAGGCTTCGAGCGCGGCCTTCATCGCGGGCTCCACGTGTTCCTTGCCGGACTTCTGGTGGATGCCGACGATCTGCGAGGGCTGCGAAGGGTTCAGCGACTTGATCTTCTCAGTAGTCCTGACGCGCTTGCCGCCGATGATGAGGTCATATTCGCGTCCAAGCTGTCCGCGGACTTTCGCGATGGCGGCGCGCATGCGGCGGGCGTTCTCTTCGTTGCGGAAATCGTAAAAGGGCTCGGTGACGAATGGTCCCTGATGCAGGGTCGTGCGCGGCCGGACGGGGGCTTCTAGCGTTGCCATGGGAGGAATCCTTTCGAAGCTGGGAGATGAGGGTAAGGGATTGCTTGGATATTTTACACCTCGGTCGGGCTTCCGGCTTTTGGCTGCCGGCTTTGGGTCGGAGTAGCCCTCGTGCCAGCGGCGCTGCTCGAGGGAGTGCAGGGGTATTGCATTTTTTTTGCTGCGTGCCGTCAAGATCTTGGTTTTAAAGGGCTTATGGGCTTCGGATCTGGGGTGGTCTGGGCAAAATCCTGAGGGGAAGGGACTTGCGGGTAAAATCTTGCGGAATAAGGAGTTAGGGGGGCCGGGCAAGGTCGTCTCTCGGATAATCGAGGACGCGCTGGTTGGGGTCTGCGAGCACGGTCCCCATTTTCTTCTCTTCGGATTTAGTAAAGGTTGGATGCCACAAGAATGCGTTTTGTGCTGTGGAAAGGGCGCGGAGAGGAGTTGAGAAGGTGGAAGGGAAATCCCCACCCTGAGGACTGTGGCGTTGTCCGGGATTGGGAAAGCAGGGGTTTCCATAACAGATTGTGGATCGGAGCACGACGTGGTTGTGGCACACTTGGAACAGGAGAATGCGCAATGAGCCCAGAGGTTTCTGATCTTCTCAAGCGGGCGCTTGAGCTTCCGGTGGAGGAGCGCGCCGCTTTAGCGAACACGTTGCTCGATAGTCTGGGAACCACGGGGCAATCCGTGCAAGAGGCATGGGACGAGGAAGTCGAGCGGCGAATGAAAGACCTGAAAGCGGGCAAAGTCGTGACCGTCCCTTGGGAACAGTTGCACCGCGAACTTCTGGCCATGGTGAATGAACGCTAGGCGTGTTGAGGATCACGAGGGTGCAAGTGCAGACGTCAAGAGCGCGGAGACGTGGTATCAGAAGCGCAGCCCCAAAGCTGCATTGGACTTCATCGAGGAACTGCAGCGAGCCGTGGACACGATCCGCGAAGCACCGGATCGCTGGCCTCCTGCAAGAACGGCACGAGACGGTTTCTTCTTTGGCGATTTCCTTTTGCGATCATCTACTCAGAACAAGAATCCGCAATCATCATTTGGGGAGTGGCCCACGGCAGCAGACGACCGGAGTATTGGACACCGCGCATCAAATAACACGACGGCGAATCCTCGATTGACCAAACAGACCCAAGAAGCCTGTAACGAGAAAGCTTAATTGCGTATTTGCGAACCTTTGCCTGGGGTTCCTCGCTCGCACAAAAAATGCGAGAAATGGGACACGAAACTTGTGGATCTGCAACACCCGCGATTGGGAATTCCGCGCTTCACGCATGATGGCAAGGCGGTGGTGTATCCGTTTCGTGATCAGGAGGCGGAAAACCAGTGGTGGCAGCCTCTCGACGGCTCGGCGGGAAAGCAGATCACCAACTTCAAGTCGGAGCGGATTATGGAGACGCACTGGTCGTTCGACGGCAGCAAGCTGGGGATGGTGCGGGGGCACACGGATTCCGATGTGGTGTTACTGCAGGAGACCAAACCCTAGACTGGCAGGTGCTCGAACACTGCGCTGACTTCATGGCGCCCCTTCTGCAACAGTCAAAAACCCCACCCTGTACCCGCCAAAATGCGCGGGACAAGGGTGGGGCACCCGGCACCCCAGCTACAGACGTTGGGCCGTCACCGCGACGGGGACTCCGTTGGTGAGAGAGTCGAAGACCGGCGAGTGTGCGGAACCGAGCTTGCAGAGTTCCTGCAACTGTTCGTCGGGAACGTCGGCCTTGATCTTGAAGTTGACGCGGATTCCCTGATAGCCATTGCGGATATTCTTGTCGAGTTCCAGGAAGCCGTGCAGATCAATATCGCCTTCCAAAGAAGACTCTACTTCCTCAATATGAATGCCACGCGCCGCGGCGTGATAGACCATGGATGAGGTCAGACAACCGGCCAGGGCATGAAGAAGATGTTCGACCGGGTTGGCGGCAGAATCCTGACCGAGCAGGACGGGCGGCTCATCGGCCTCAAGAACGAACGCCTTGGATCTGGATTGTTCCTGGCCAGCGCCGTAAAAGTTGCCCGCGGTGGAGGTGTTGCGGCCGCCATCGACCCATTCATTACGGATGCGAAAATTGAATTTCGCGAGGGCTGGGGTGGCCTTGATGGCTTCGACTGTCTTCGAGAGGCTGTCAACCGCGACTCCATTAACAGTGTTTTCAGAGACGGGCCTAGTTTGCGTTCCAGTTGCCTTCATGATTTATTTCTCCTTTTGCATTGCAATGTATGCGTGATTTCCGGCCGCCCCACCCTCCTCGCAAACTGCGCGAAAAGGGCGAGGCAGCCAGTAACACGAGGCGTGCGCGAAGGCTCACGCAGTTTCTACTGACCTTCGCAGCTCACGTGGTTGTTCCAGTCAACGAAGGCGCCGTTCGGGTTGTCGCGCCACGCCCAGACGTGCAGTTCGAAGAACGAGTTAAGGTTGAACCGATTCGGGGCGGGGACAAACTGGAAGTCCTGGCCTTCGAGTTGGGGCGGAGCGCCGTTGTTCGCAGCCAGCCAGGTAGCGGCGTCGACAATGTACTCGACCCCAACCAGCCGTCGGGCGTTTCCTACGGGCTCGTAGATGAGAGCTTCCGGTTGCGAGACGTTGATCAGGCCGTCCCCCACGAGAGCGCCATTGACGTAATGAATGCCCATCGCACCGTGGTCGGGTCCGCTGACGCAGCCAAAGGCTGGTCCATAGCCGGCGGCCGTGGCATTGTTCACGTCAATAAACGGCCGCGTAGCCTCCCGAACCAGACGCACTAGCTTGGCCGAAGAGTCATGGTCGTGATCGTGACCGGTCTGCCCTGCCGCGAGAAGCGGTGCGGCCAGTGCCAGGCTGGCCATCAACGCCAGGCGCAAGATGTTGGTGGTTGAGGTGTGGATGCGAGTGGTGACTTGTGTCGTCATAGCGGTTCTCCTTGTGGAATCAGTTTTGTAGTCCTTTGGTCCCATGCGTTCGCGTCGGGTCAACATCGGGCACTACCTGGCCGAGTTCAGTGCAACAATCCCGATGTTGAGGAAATGCGCCCGAGGGGGTCTGTATCTGAGTCCTTGCCTGTGTTCCCTCGGGCGGTTTCTTGAACGTCGTCCCCCGATCGACGTTTGCTTCGTCACAGGAGGCATACTGCCGCAAGCATTCAAGGTTGACCATGGCGAACGCCTTAAGCTTGCTGAAGCTGCATGAATTTGTAAGCTGGGCGGAATGTTGTACTTGGCGACGTGTGCCGCGAAGCGATATAAAATGACGACACCCTGGGGGAGCGTGCTGTGGCGTCCGACCCTGTCCGACAATCAGGCTCGATCCAATTCGGCAAAGACTTCGACTTAGATCCGAGCAGTTATGAGCTTCGCAGCGGCGGGCGGATCGTAAAGCTGGAACGGATCCCGATGGAGTTGCTCATCCTCTTAATTGAGGAGAGGGGGCAGCTGGTAACGCGCTCCCAGATCATCGAGCGGATTTGGGGCAAGGACGTTTTTCTCGATACGGACAACAGCATCAATGCCGCGATCCGCAAAATTCGCCAAGTTCTGAAGGACGATCCCGAACAGCCGCGCTTTGTGCAGACAATTACGGGGCGGGGATATCGATTTATCGCGCCCGTAGTCGAGACCAGGAACAAGGTGTCGAGTCGGAACACGACATCTGGACTCAACGCAATCCATTCAGGTTTTTCGGAGAAGGCGGCCGAGCCGGTAGTGGAAACTGCTTCCTCGAGTCTTCCAGTCCAACGAACCGGCTTTTTGGGGCGGGAAAAAGAAGTGGCTGCAGCGGAACAACTTTTGCTGCGGCCGGACGTGTCGCTGGTTACGATCACGGGTCCGGGAGGAATTGGCAAGACGCGTCTGGCGGTACAGTTGGCGAGTCGTCTGGCCGAACACTTCTCCGGAGGAACGTATTTTGTGTCGCTGTCGTCGCTGAGCGATCCGGGATTGTTGGCTTCGGTGATCGTCCAGGCGTTGGGAATCCGGGAGGCTGGGACGCAGTCTCCGATGGAAGTGCTCAAGGCGAGCTTGCGACGCTCGGGACGCGCTCCGAAGTTGCTGTTGCTGGATAATTTTGAGCATCTGATCGAGGCGGTGCCCACACTCGTCGAACTGCTGTCGGTGGCTTCGAAGCTCAAGGTACTGGTCACGAGCCGATCGGCATTGCACGTTTACGGGGAAAATGAATTTCCGGTACCGCCGCTGGCGCTTCCGGAACAGTCGGTGGCAACGGTGGAGGTGCTGTCGCAGTCTCCGGCGGTGGCGCTGTTCGTGCAGCGAGCGGTCGCGGCCAAGCCAGATTTTCAACTGACACCAGAAAATGCAGCCGCGGTCGCGGAGATCTGCGCGCGCCTGGATGGCCTGCCGTTGGCGATTGAACTGGCAGCCGCGCGCGTGAAAGTCCTGTCGCCCACGGCCATGCGGACGCGTCTGTCGAGCAGGCTACAACTGTTGACGGGCGGTGCGCGAGACATGCCACAGAGGCACCAGACGCTTCGCGCCGCCATGGATTGGAGCTACGATCTGCTGACACCGACCGAGCAGAGGCTTTTTCGGAGGCTGTCGGTATTCGTGGGTGGATGCACCTTGGAGGGAGCCGAAGCCGTCTGCGATGCGAAAGGCGACCTGGGTTTGGACGTGCTCAACGGCATGGAGTCGATGGTCGACAAGAGTCTGGCGCAGCGAGATGAGCAAGCCGATGGTGAACCGCGATTCGTAATGCTCGAAACCATTCGCGAATATGCTCTGGAAAAACTGGAGGTGAGCGGCGAGAAGGCTTTGACCAAGCGCGCCCATGCCGCTTACTGCCTGGTTCTGGCAGAAGAGAGGGCGACGGAGCAAGTCGGAACGGTAAGCGCGGACTGGCTGGCACACTATGGAGTCGAGCATGACAATTTTCGTGCGGCGGTTGAGTGGCTGACAGAAACGGGAGATGCGGAGTGGGGACTTCGTCTCGGCGGCGCTCTATTTCGTTATTGGGAGATGCGCGAGTATCTTGCGGAAGGCAGGGCCCGGCTGGACAAACTGCTAAAGATCGCGGGAGCACAGGCGCCCACCAAGGCACGCAGCCGGGCTCTTTTTGCGGCCGGCGTGCTCGGGGTCGAGCAAGGAGATTACGCAGCGGCGGATGCTCTCATTCGAGAGAGCCTGGAGATCTCGCGTCAACTGGGCAACGCCCAAGGCGCCGCCGTTTGCCTGAATGCTCTGGCGGTCAGTGCACGGGACCGAGGCGACATCCTGAGCGCGCGATCGTTGTTCGAAGAGAGCCTCACGGTGTGGAGAGAAGTGGGCGACCCGAAGGCAGTAGCCAGTGCGGTGAGCAACCTGGCGAATATCGTTAAATTACAAGGGGACAACACGCGCGCGCGATCTCTGTACGCGGAGTGTCTCTCGATCTTCAGTGGACTGGGAGATCGAGCCGGCGTTGCCTGGTCGATGAACTATCAAGGCGATGTGGCTCGCGATCAGGGAGACCCAGCAGCGGCGCGAGCATTGTACGAAGAGAGCCTGGAGATTTTCCGGGAGCTTGGCGATCGTTGGGGCATCGCAGGCACGCTCGCGGACTTGGGAAACCTGGCGAGCGATCAGGGAAATTATTCGATGGCGCAGGATCTTTACCGGCAGAGCATCAGACTCTTCCAGGAACTGGAACACAAACGGGGAATAGCGCGTCTGCTGGAGTGTTTCGCGTGCTCCGCGGCGGTGCAACTGGAAGCGCAACGCTCGCTGCGGCTGGCAGGGGCGGCGGCGGCGTTGCGCCAGAATATCGGTGCGCCCCTGACCCCGGCCGAACACGCCAAACTCGAAGCCAGCTTGCACACGGCACGGCAGGCGTTGGGCGGCACAATGGGCGGGACGGCATGGTCAGAAGGTTGGGCTCTGCCGGTCGAGAAAGCGATTGAAGAAGTGCTGATGTTGGGCGATCCCTCGCGCTCGTGCTCATGAGCGGGGAGGCGTTCCGGCAAAATTACTCCGCGCTTGTCGGATCCAGGAGTCGGCGGACAGCGGAAATACGATTGGCGGGAAGCCCCGTCCGCCGGGCGTGCTCCACGATGGTCGCCTCGTCAGGCGCGAGATAGACGCAATACACCTTGTCGCCAGTTACGTAGCTGTGCAGCCACTGGATCCCGACTCCCATTTCCTTCAGAACGGCAACGGACTTTTGCGAGATCTCGCGCAGTTGAGCATCGGAGAGTTTTCCGACACCGGGAACATCACGTTCGATAACGAACTTGGGCATGGGCTCCTTGACGACTTGTTCGATCCTAGCATGGGCAGATTGAGTTCGTTAAGTGGCGGCACGACTAATCGGGACATTCGGGCTGAGGGTGGGCGACCTGGGGACCAATCCGTTTGCCGTCAGGACCGAGAAGTGTGATCCTGCCGGAAAAGAAATTCGGTTTGGCCAATTGCACGTTGTCGGTAGTGCAGTCGCTGCACTGGATCAGCAACTCGTCGTTGCTGCGCCAAGTGATCACAGGAACAGTGCAGTTCCAGGTCAGCATGGCTTGATCCGGCTCAAGGGTGTACCTCGTCTCGTCCTGGCAGATTTGAGCCTTCCAAGCCAGAGGGCGATCATTAGGAATAATCCTGAGCGCAACCGTGGCATCGGACCCGCACAACCAGTGCGGAGATTCATCTTTGCCTGACGAATGTGTTGACCAGCGATAGATCAAAGGAATCACGGCGCGATAGCGACGATCGGGGGAGATGAGGTCCTGCCCGCCAACCTGCTGCCAAACATCAGCACGGGCTTCAGACTCGCGCTCCCACGAGCGCTCCCAGAGGTAAGACTGGTACCTCCCCTGGGCGAGAGTCAGAGCGATATAGAACATGCAGCCCCACATTGCAAGCAACAAGGGCCTTTGACGGTCGTATCGGATCTCCCATAAGCGTGCCGCCCAATCGGGTGACGCTCGGAAGATCAGACTTGTTCCCGCAGCGGAACGTTCAGGGCGCTGGCGGAAATCACAATGGGCGTGGAGATAGGTGACCGCCTCCAGCGTGGCATTCGACATTTCGCTTTCCAACGCCTCAACGCGGTCGCGCAGATAGTTGCGGCACCACACGGCAGGAATCGCCACGGCAATTCCCATAGCGGCCGTCAACAGCGCCTCGGCCAGGCTCAACGTGATGAATGCTATCGCGGCGGATTTCGACCTGTTGGTTCCCCCAAATGCATTCGAGATGCCGAGCACGGTCCCAAAGAGGCCGATGAAAGGCGCCGAGGATGCAATGGTGGAGAGGGTGCCAATTCCGAGCCTCAAGTCAGCAGCGAAGACCTTGCGCTTGCGCTCAAAGGCTCGTTGGGCAGCATCGATGGCTTCAGCGTCAGTGAAACGTGGCGGCGCGGCGCAGAAGGCAGCCAGGCCGGCGGCGATCACGGCCGCCACGTGGCTCCGCTGGTTGCGCATGGCGATGGAAATTACTTCTTCGAGCCTGCCGTCGCGCAGGGCTGCGGCGCTATCCCTGACGAAAGCGCGAGACTGCACGCGGGCAGCGCGGTGACGGTAGGCCCTGTAGGCAATAATGGCGATCGTATTGGCCAGCATGAGCCCGAGCAGCAGAACATCGCCGCGGCTGAGCCAATCCATCGAACGCCATAGATACTCGATGTTCCACCCACAGCCTTCTGCGTGCAACGAGTTGAGACAGGCTTCGAGCATCGGAGGTGGCGCCGCTTCAGGCGATCAGTCGTCTGTGAGAGACCGACACCGCGTCGTGGGTCTTAGTTCCATTGCGAAGTGGGT
This sequence comes from uncultured Acidobacteriaceae bacterium, assembly GCA_963832015.1. GTDB lineage: Bacteria > Acidobacteriota > Terriglobia > Terriglobales > Acidobacteriaceae > Sulfotelmatobacter. The sequence continues at coordinate 60,871 of CAWHSR010000029.1, read as the reverse complement.
CGAAGGTCAAAAACCCCACCCCTTTGGCTTCGCTCAGGGCAGGCTCTAACGTCGCAAAAGGCGCGACGTTAGAATGGGGCACCCTCGGGGTCTTCAACTCCTCTGACGCCCTTGGACAACTTACGACCGCGTGGCTGCGGCCACTTTCACCGGCTCCAGGTGCGCAGTGAAGTGTCTTAAGAATGGGGCCTCGTAGGTAAGGTGCATGCCGGGGATGCGCGCGCGGTGCTTCCAGACTTCCAGGATTACTTCCACTACATAATCAATGTGGCTTTGGGTGTAGACGCGGCGCGGGATCGCGAGGCGGACGAGGTCCATCTTTGCTGCGGCAGCGAACATCAGCGTGCCGATTTCTACGGAGCGAATTCCGCCTTCCAGATACAGCTCGGCTGCCAGCGCTACTCCGGGAAATTGATCTGCCGGGATGTGGGGGAGGAAGGCGCGGGCATCGAGATAGATGGCGTGTCCGCCTGGGGGCTGGACGATGGGCACTCCTTGGCTCGCGATGTGGTTGCCGAGGTAGGCGGTCGAAGCGATGCGGTAGCGGAGGTAGTCTTCTTCGAGCGCCTCCTGCACGCCGACGGCGATAGCTTCGAGATCGCGTCCGGCGAGACCGCCATAAGTCGGGTAGCCCTCGGTGAGGATGAGGAGATCTTTTTCCTGCTGGGCGAGCAAATCGTCGTTGGTGCAGAGGAAGCCACCGATGTTGGCCATGCCGTCTTTCTTGGCGGACATGGTGCAGCCGTCGCCGAGGCGGAACATTTCCTGAGCGATTTCTTTCGGAGTCTTGTTCTCGTATCCCTTCTCGCGAAGCTTGATGAACCACGCGTTTTCGGCGAAGCGGCAGGCGTCGAAGTAGAGCGGGATCTGGTGGCGTTTGCAGACGGCGCTCACCTGGCGGACGTTCTCCATAGAGACGGGCTGGCCTCCGCCGGAGTTGTTGGTGACGGTGAGCATGACGAGAGGAATGTGGTCGCGGCCGATGCGCCGGATGAGGGCCTCGAGGGCGGCGACGTTCATGTTGCCTTTGAAGGGATGCGTTGATGCGGGATGCTTGCCTTCTTCAATGACTAGATCGACGGCTTCGGCGCCGACGAATTCGACGTTGGCGCGCGTGGTATCGAAGTGCGTGTTGTTGGGGACGACGTCGCCTTTCTTGCAAGCCACTCCGAAGAGGATGCGCTCGGCAGCGCGTCCCTGATGCGTGGGGATGACGTGGCGGTAGCCAAAGATATCCTGAATGGAATTTTTGAAGCGGTCGAAGCTGCGGCTGCCGGCGTAGCTCTCGTCGCCTTCCATGATGGCGGCCCACTGGTGGGTGGACATAGCTCCGGTGCCGGAGTCGGTGAGCAGGTCGATGAGGACATCGTCGGCAGGGAGCAGGAAGAGGTTGTAGTAGGCGGCTTCGAGGAGTTGCTCGCGCTGTTCGCGAGTGGTCCAGTGTAGCGGTTCGACGCTTTTGATGCGGAAGGGTTCGATGATGGTTTGGACGGGCATGGTCGGACCTGTGGAGGTTTTGAGAGTAGGCGACTTTTTATGCTAGAAGCTGACGGGCGGGAAGGGTGTGATTGGTCGCACGAGGGGATGTGCGTTGAGTCGTGGCGCCGGCCTGTGGGCATCTGGGTAGGAGTCAAAGTTCGAAGAATCAAAATCCCCACCCTGACGTCAAAAGACGCGACGTTAGGATGGGGCACCCGGCGTGCGAGGAGAGAAGCGAAGGAGCTGTGCAGCTCCCGGCAGATTGCATAGATCCTGCGGCGGGCAAAATCCGCCCGCCTCAGGATGACACGGGTATATGCGGATCGGCGCGGGGTGGTAGACTCGAACGTTTTGTTAGAGGCGAACTTTATGGAAATTCAACGAGTGGGAGTGGTGGGTGCGGGGACTATGGGCAACGGGATTGCGCATGTGTTCGCGCGCGGCGGCTTCGATGTCGTGCTGTGTGATGTGGAGCAGCGGTTTCTGGAGCGGGCGCTGGGCACGATTACCAAGAATCTGGATCGCGAAGTTGCGAAGAATAAGATCACGGCGGAGGACAAGGCTTCGGCGTTGGGGCGCATTCGGGCAGTTACGGACCGAGGCAAACTGGCCGAGTGCGATTTTGTGATCGAGGCGGCGACGGAGAAGTTTGAGATCAAGACAGAGATTTTTCGCGATCTCGGCCGGGTGACGCGGCCGGAAATTATTCTCGCTTCGAATACATCTTCGATCTCGATTACCAAGCTGGCGGCGCTCACCAAGCGGCCCGAGAAAGTGATCGGGATGCACTTCTTTAATCCCGTGCCGGTGATGAAGCTGGTGGAGGTGATTCGCGGGCTCGCGACTTCGCAGGAAACATTTGCGGCGGTTCGCGATTTGTCGGTGAAGCTAGAGAAGACGCCGGTCGAGGTGAACGACGCGCCGGGGTTCGTTTCCAACCGTGTGCTGATGCCGCTGCTGAACGAGGCCATGTATACCGTGATGGAGGGCGTGGCCACCGCGGAGGCAGTGGACGAAGTATTCAAGCTTGGGATGAATCATCCGATGGGGCCGCTGACTCTGGCCGACTTCATCGGGCTGGACGTTTGTCTGGACATCATGCGGGTGCTGCACGGCGGGCTGGGAGATCCGAAGTACCGGCCGTGTCCGCTGCTGATCAAGATGGTGGACGCGGGGTGGCTGGGGCGGAAGAGCGGGCGGGGATTCTATACGTATTGATGATTGTTGATTCCTGATTGTTGAATGAAAACATCTGAGGACGTCTCGCGCGCCGGGAGGGACATTTGGTTCTACTTGCTGGCTGCGCTCTGCGGCATTGGAACGGGATGGGCTGATGTTGCGATCAACGATTTGCTGTTCACGGCGTTGCTGGTGTTGTCGGCGGGCATTCTGCTTGGGTTGCTGCGGCCCCGGTGGCCTTGGCGGTGGATGGTGACGGTGGGAGTCTTTATTCCGCTAACTGAGTTGGCGGCTTACGAGATTCTCACGGTGAAGCCAACGCAGGCGCAGATCTACGGATCGTTCCTGGCATTTCTGCCGGGGATTGCGGGGGCTTATGGGGGATCGTTTATGCGGGGTGTGATTGAGAATTTGCGGCAGGGGAAGTAGGGACTCGCAGTTCGACTTAGGGCGATGAGGTCAGCTCAAAGGCGCTGGGCTTCGCCCTCGCTGGACGGCCGAGGCGGCCGTCCCCACATAAGCCAATTTTGACACAGGCCGTTCTGCTCTTAGGTATCGGCTAACCAGAAAGTTACTCCCGATTCCACAGCATTTACGCGTATGCTGCGGTCATGGGTGTAAGTGTGACGATGCTGGCTTCGGGGAGCCGCGGGAATTGCGCGGTAGTGGCCAGTTCCTGCACGAAGATTCTTGTCGATGCCGGCATCTCATGCCGCGAGACGTTCAAGCGGCTCAAGACGCTGGGCGAAGATCCATATACTCTTTCCGCGATTCTCATCACGCATGAGCACTCCGATCATGTTTACGGGCTGGCAACGCTGGCCAAGAAGCTGCGCATCCCAGTGTTCATGACGGGCGGGACGCACCAGGCGTGGGCGCGGGCCATGCGCAATGAGAAAGGCGAGCGTCCGAAGTTGGAGAAGTACGAGGCGTTTCAGGCTGGGCATCGATTTCAGGTGGGCGACATTGAGGTAAAGCCATTCACCATTCCTCACGATGCGGCCGATCCGGTGGGGTATACGTTTCGCGCGGAGGGCATCAAGGTTGGGGTTGCGACCGATCTGGGATATTTGCCGGTGAGCGTGCGCGATCATCTTCGTGGGTGCGATGTGCTGGTGATGGAGTCGAATCACGATCTGGAGATGTTACGGGTGGGGCCGTATCCGTGGTCGGTAAAGCAGCGGGTGATGAGCCGGGTGGGGCACCTGTCGAACCTGGCCCTCGCTGATTTCTTCACGAACGACTATGATAATACTGCGTCTTTTGTCGTGCTGGCGCATCTCTCGGAGCAGAACAATCATCCGGAAATTGCTCGGAGAGAGGCTGAAAAAGCCCTGGCTACGCGGGGCGGTTTGTTTCAGAACCGCGTGCTACTCGCGTCGCAGACCGAGGCGATGGAGCCGATTCGCTTGTAGGCGGCTGATTTTGGAGTGATTGTTTGCAGATTTGCCTTGGCATATTTGTATTTGTATTACCCCATGAGTCAGCAGTGCATAGATCCAATCGTTGGTAAGATTCTGGCGGGCTGGCGGTATGACATATCCGGCCTGGCGCCCGAGATGTGCGGCGACTACGAGAATCATTTTGCGGAGTGCGAACACTGCCGCAGCCGCCAACAAATTCATCGCATGATTGATGTGGGATTGATCGCTCTGGCGTCGGTGTCGGCGGGAGTGTTTCTGCTGGCGTTTGGCGTGATCTGGCACCTGGGCCCGCGGCACGCGTTCTGGCTGGAGATCGCTGCGCTGGCGGGATTCGGGCTTTCTGCGCTGATCTGGCTGGGAGTGGCGGTGGCCACACCAGCGCCGGTTACGGTTCTCGATGCTGCTAAAGAGGGCGCGCGGCGCGTGCATGACCGGTTGCCGGAAGAGATCCGGCAGCGGTTGCCAGAAGAACTCCGTATCCGAATCACCGGGACATAAAGACGAATGCACGGGATCTTGCGCATGGTCGCGGTGGTACTGCTGATTGCGATGGCGGCCATGCCTGCTGCGCAGGCGATGCCGTTTCCGGCAGCGCCGTCAGGTCGTCCGGGATGTCATGGCCATGCCCCTGCTACTCCTCTTCCGTCACCGACCAACTACCAGTGCTGTGTGAGCGGTCACCACGCGGCGATGCCGAGCGCGGCATTTTCTATTGGTTCGATGGCTGCGGAACTTTGCAGCTTGGAACAGAGTGAGCGCGCCCACTTGCAGTTCGGTTCCTTCCCTTCTGCGCTGTTAGCTCTTCCCAACAGCAGTCCGCCCGGCGCGGCTCCACTGCGAATCTAGACTTCCTTTCAGTTCCATCCCTCACTACCCCAGGTGCGTGCGCGCGCCCGGGAATGCGCGAATTCTGGAATTCTTGCAAAGACGAGGTTCTCGTGAGTAGGACGTCATTTGCCGTGCTATTGCTAGCCTGTTTAGGACTATCGCTGGCTCCAGCTTCGGCCCAGAAAAGCAGTTCGACCGGTAGCCATGTCGTGACGCCTCTTTCGACCCTCCGGGGCTCGCAGATAACCAACTTGCAATCCACGGCTTGCGCCGTGGGCTGCATTCTTACGCCGCCTCGCGGGTTGGATCTTCCAATCTTCCACGTGCAATCAGGCTATGACACAAACTCTATCGATACGCTAAATCAGGCTGCGGAAATTGATGGCTCGCAGCAGCAAGACACTTCTATGGCGGGCATGCAGATGCCCATGCCGATGGACCAGCCGAACGTATTTCAACTGCCCTCGCCCCACGAAGGATCGGGGACAGCGTGGCAGCCGGCGTCGGTGCAAGGACCAGCGTGGATGTGGATGAGCCATGGGTGGGAGTTCATGGCACACGGCACTATTTTTGTGGATTACAACCATCAGGGCGGTCCGCGCGGCGAGGGCAAGGCCGAGTCGGTGAACTGGGGCATGCTGATGGAGCAGCACAAGTTGGGCGCGGGCTCTCTTCTGTTCCTGCAAATGTTTTCTGCCGAGTCGCTGACGTCGCCGCACCCGGGGTTTCCTGAGATTTTTCAAACCGGGGAGACTTACCACGGGGAGCCGCTGGTGGATCATCAGCATCCGCACAATGTCTTTGCCGAGCTGGCGGCGCTGTATACGTTGCCTCTGACGGAGAAGATCTCATGGGAGCTTTATGGAGGGCCGTCGGCGGAGCCTGCGCTCGGGCCGGTGACCTACCTTCACCGGGCTTCGGCTTCTGAGTTGCCATTGGCTCCGCTCGGCCACCACTTGCAGGATTCAACGCACACCAGTTTCGGCGTGGTCACGACGGGATTCGTGATTGACCGCGTGAAGCTGGAGGGTTCGGCGTTTAACGGACGCGAGCCCAATGAGGAGCGGTGGAGCATCCAACTGGCGCCGCTGGATTCGTGGTCCGGGCGAGTGTTTGTGGCGCCGACGCGCAACTGGGCGGTGCAATACAGCATTGGGCGGCTGGAACAGCCGGAGGCGCTGGAGCCAGGAAGCCAGTGGCGGGAGACCGCGTCAGCGGAATACAACCGGCCACTGGCTGCAGGCAGTTGGGCGACAACGCTGCTGTGGGGGCGGGTCCACAAGATCGCGACCGACACGACGCTGAATAGCTATCTGCTGGAGTCCACGCTGAATTTCCTGCGGCGAGACTATGCCTTTACGCGGCTGGAACTGGTGGACAAAAACGAACTGTTTCCGCAGGAGCCGGTGCAACCGGTCTACCGGATCGGGGCCTACACATTTGGCGGGGAGCGAGATCTCATTCAGAATCGCGCATGGCAGTTGGGCTTGGGCGCGGATGTGACGTTTTACTCGAAGCCGAGTGCGCTCGATTCGAGTTATGGAAATAATCCAGTGTCGTTCCAGATTTTTTTGCGGATGCGGCCGGGGCGAGCGGACCAGCATCATGCCCACTAAGTCCGCGAAAAAAGTATTACTCAGACAGATCCCGCCGTAAAATGGTAGGATAAACGCCACTTCAAGCGAGAATGTCGATTCGATGAGCGGGGCCCTCAAGACACTGCGGGCGGTGCAGTGGGCGATGCTGGCCAGCATCCTCCTTTACGGGATCGTAGGCGAAGTGTTGGGCCCGGTGGCGCGGGCCGTTGACCCGGCACTCAGTTACCTGTTTTCGACGCTGGCTGTTGCCATCGTCGGAGTGATCTTTGTGGTGCGGCGCACGCTGGTGCTGCGCGCTGCGGAGAGCCTGGCGAGTCATCCGGAGGACACCATCAGTCTGAACCACTGGAGAACAGGGTACTTGACGACTTACGCCTTGTGCGAGGCGCTGGCTCTGTCTGGCCTGGTGCAAAGATTCCTCGGCTGCAACCTGCAACAGAGCGCGCTGTATTATTTGGGGGGATTCATTTTGTTGTTTTTCTTCCGGCCGAGACAACCGGCAAGCGTGGGCGCGAACGTCGTTGGTCACCCCTAGGCCCTCGGAATATGCCCACAGGGGCTGAAGCCCGCATTGATTCCGCATGCCCACGCGGCCCTGAAGGGCCGCTCTTCCACGGTAGGACCCGCATACGCCGTGGGCGGCTCATGCACCGTAGCACGCGCTAGCACCTGGCGCGCGCATGCAACGTGGCATGCACGTGCACCATGGGAGCGCTGCACCGTGGGACTCGCATGCACGATTGGGACGCGCAATCACCGCGGAAGGCTCAGGCGTGATTGGATGGCATCAGGCGGCTTGTGCGGCCTTTTTCAGTAGACTCCGAGGGCGGTACCGTCTAAATATTCCCGGCAGACTCGGTTATGCCTTGATGTGGCAACTGGCCAGGCCGCGCTTTTCCAGATACTGCTGGTGGTAGTCTTCTGCCGGATAGAACGTTACGGCCGGAACGACCTGCGTGGCAATCGGCTTGGAGTAAACCCGCGCCTTCTCCAGTTCTTGTTTGAACTGCTCCGCTTGTCTTTGCTGCTCTGGAGAATGGAAGAAGATCGCGGTGCGATATTGCGAGCCCCAGTCCGGGCCCTGACGGTTCACCTGCGTCGGATCGTGATTTTCAAAGAATACTTTCAGCAATTGAGGGTAAGTCACTTTGGCGGGGTCGAATTCGACCTCGACGGCTTCGGCGTGGCCGGTGCGGTCAGTGCAGACCTCTTTGTACGTAGGATTCTCAGTCTTTCCGCCGGTGTAGCCGACGCGGGTTGAGGTTACGCCCGGCATCTGCCGGAAAGTGGCTTCGACTCCCCAGAAACATCCTGCTGCGAAAGTGGCCTTTTCCATTGCGATAGGCTCCGTTTCAACGATAGGTTTGGTTTTGTATTGTCCCTTATTGGATGAGCAAACGCCAGAAAAGTCACTGGTTTGTAAATCCGGGGTTAAATGACCAGTTGGCAATTGACGGGTCCTCCCGAATCACGGTAAAGTCCGGGCAGGGTTTTCCCAGGGGTATCCGTGGTTTTCTCAATTAGCCGCTTCGAATCGGGGCCAAGAACTGTGCGCAAACTCGCGCTCCTGTTCGTATTGGCCTTGACTACAACGCAGGCGGTTCTGGCGGTCCCCGGGTTTCCACCCCAACGACGCTTGGGATACCGCACGGGCGACCAATGGGAGCCTGCTATGGCCGCCGACGGGCGGGGGCACGTCTACGTTCTCTATCCGCAGTATGGGACCGTGCCGGATTGTTCAAGCTGCACAGCACCCAGCGTTGCGCTGATCGTGAGCAGCGACAATGGGTTGACCTGGGAACCTTCGAAAGCGCTGCTTCCCCTCTCGAGCGGGCAATTCGATCCGCAGATCGTGGTGGACCCCATAGACCGGCAAACGGTGTACGCGTCGTGGCTGCAGAATAACAAGCGCGACATTATGGTGGCCCGCTCGCTCGACTTCGGTCACAGCTGGTCGTACTCGTGGGCGGAGCGGGGACGGGAAGACGCGGACAGGCCGGTGCTGACGGTGCGCGGAGCCGACGTTTACGTCGGGTTCAATCACGAAGAGAAATTCTTTGTGGCCGCCTCGCACGATGCCGGGCAGACGTTCAGTTCGGCGCAGGTGAATCCCAATGTTGTGCCGGGATCGTCTCTAGCGGGCGGGGCGACGGTTGATCCGGCGGGCAACGTTTATTTCGGCTGGACGGCCTATGCCCGCCGACAAGTGGCCAGGCGTCCGGTGAGCGTTTACGTCAGCCGCTCGTCGGATGGCGGGCGGACGTGGAGCAACCTGCTGCTGGATGTATCGAGCGCGCCGCCTGACTGCGATGCGGAAGCCTGCCAGACCGGATATCTGGGCGCGCAGATCGTGTTGGCATCCGACGCTGCGGGCGCACTCTACGCCCTCTGGAATGCCGGCGGTGCAAATGGCGGGCCAGAGCGCGTGTACTTCTCGTCGTCTACTACGGGTGGAGCAAGCTGGTCGGAGCGGACTAGCGTGTCGAGAGCCCCGCAGGGCGTGGAGCACGCATTCCCGGCGATTGTGGCTGGGGCGTCGGGCGATGTTCGGATCGCGTGGATGGATGCGAGGGTCATCGAGACGGCCCGCCCCAATCTCCTGTTGTGGAATACGTTCTACCGGAGTTCTACCAACGGCGGCGCCACCTGGAACGCTGAGACTCGGTTGTCGGGTCCGGCCGAGGGCTACGACTACATTTTGCAGGGCGGCTTCCGATTTCCCTTCGGAGACTACTTCGGACTCGCGATCGACAGCGACGGTGCCACTCACGCCGTGTGGGGTGAGGGCCGGGACTACAAATCTCCGGGGTCGATCTGGTACACGCGCGGTCGATAGACGCGGCAGTTGATTTCAATTCCCGGGAGGAACAATGCGGATTCTCGCAAACCGGTTCTTGCTGGCCTCGGTACTCGCCCTCTGTATTTGCGGAATGGCTCAACAAACCGTGCGCCAGTCTGAGACAGCGATACGCGGTTGGCTCTCGGATGAAGGGTGTGCCCGCGGGCGTGCGGAGAGTGGGACGTTCACCGCGACCAATCCGCAATGCGCCAAGCAATGCGTCGCGAAGGGCAAGAAGATCGTGCTCATCGACCCTGACCGGAAAATGATTTTCGAGATCGCCAATCAGAGTCTGGCAAAGAAAAATGTCGGCGACTACGTTGAAATCGCGGGCCAAATGGATCTGCAAGCGAAGACGGTCCGCATCGCTACACTAAAGATGCTGACACGGGGAAACGCCAGCTGCGAGCGCCCGAAGCTCAGCAACTAGCTCGGCTACTCCAGCAGCATTCCGCCGATGAAGTCAGAGAGCTTCGCGACCTCGTGATCGCTGCACCATGCCTGCAGTTCATCGACAATTTTTTCGGTAGCGCAGGGATCCCAGTAGCTGGCGGTGCCGATCTGCACGGCGGTGGCTCCTGCGAGCATGAATTCGACAACGTCGGCCGCGGTCGAAATTCCTCCCATACCGATGACGGGAATCTTTACGGCATGGGCGGCGTCGTAGACCATGCGCACGGCGATCGGCTTGATGGCCGGACCGGAGAGCCCCGCGGTGACGTTGGCGATGCGCGGCTTGCGCGTTTCAGGATCGATAGCCATGGCTACGAACGTGTTAATCAGTGACAGTGCATCAGCGCCGGCCTCCTGCGCGACGTAAGCCATTTGCGCGATGCTGGTGACGTTGGGCGAGAGCTTGACGATGAGCGGACGCTGAGCCACACGCTTGGCAGTGGTGACGACTTCATCGAGCGAGCGCGGATCGCTGCCGAATTGCAGGCCGCCGTGGGCGGTGTTGGGACAGGAAACATTCAACTCGTAGGCGGCGATGCCCTCGCCGTCGTTGAGGATCTCGATGGTGCGCTCATAGTCTTCGCGGGTGTAGCCGAAGACGTTGGCGATCACAACGGTATTCTTGATTTCCCGCAGATGCGGCAACTTCTCCACGAGAAACGCCTGTGCGCCGATGTTCTGAAGGCCGATCGCATTGAGCATGCCGGCGGCCGTCTCCCAGAGCCGAGGCGGAGGATTGCCGATCATCGGCTCTCTGGACAGGCCTTTCACGACGAAGCCGCCCAGCTTGCCCAGGTGGACTACGTCTTCAAACTCGACGCCGTAACCGAAGGTACCGCTGGCCGCAATGACGGGATTCTTCAGCGGAATGCCGGCAACGGTGACACTGAGGTCGAGGCTCATGGCTGGCTGTCTCCAGAAGCCGTCGCGCGGTGCGCAGGTGCAAGGGCCTCGGTCAGTACGCGCCCGACGGCATGGGTGGGGGCATTGATCCCCAACAGCGAAGCAAGCGTAGGGGCGAGATCGACGGGCTCGGTGCTCGTGCGATAAGTTCCCGCTTGGAACGGCAATCCGTAGAAGGCGAGCGGCACGTGCGTGTCGTAGTTGTAAGGCGAGGTATGGTCTGTGCCCTTGCCTGGGCCGACTGTATAGATATCGGGAACACCCATCACGAACCAACTCCCTTCCGGTGAATAACTATTCAAGTATTTTCGTCCGAGCGGCGTGTTGGGAGCAGCGCCGGCGGCAAGTTGCGATTTGGTGTAGAAATCGCGCATTCCAGTTTGCTTCATAGCCTCCCCGACCGCTTCTTCGGCGTCGTGCTCGCGAACGTGCGCAGCAGCGAAGGCATCTTGATCGAGCCAGGCCAAAGGATAGTCCAGCTTCACGTAGGACGCAGGATGGCCGGAAGAAAATTTTGCCGCGATTGCTTTGTTGATGTCGGCCTCGAGTTTCCCCGCGTTGAGATTGGCGGATGGAATATGCAGCTTCTTCACGGCGTCGGGCAAAGAGGAAACACCGTGATCGGCCGACAGGGCAATCCAGACGTTGGCCAGCCCGATTTGATGTCCGAGGAAGTTGAGGAAGTCGGCCAATTCGCGGTCGAGGTCGAGGGCCATCTGCTCCATCTCCGGAGAATCCGGGCCGACCTGGTGACCGAGGATGTCGTTGGGCGAGAGGCTGATCGAGAGCAAGTCGGTCGCGGGACCTTGGCCCAGTTTCTCGTAGACCATCAACTCCTTGGCAAACGCGAACTCGTACTCATTGGCGAAGGCGGTGGAGCCGATCACCTCGTAGAAGCCGGCATCTTCGCCGTCTTTCGCTTTGCGATGCGCGGTTGATCGCAGAACCGCGCCCTGCGCGTCTCTCCACTCGCGATCCCAATATTTCGCAGGGCGGGAGGAGTTGAACTCCTGCACCCACTTGGGGAGGTCGTCGCGGTAATAGGTGGAGGTGACCCATTGGCCGCTCTTGGGATCGATCCAGTAGGCGGCGTCGCCCGCGAATCCGGCGGGAAGCACCGCGGCGCGGTCTTTTAAGGACACTCCAAAAACATGAGATTTGCCCTGCGTCGCTAGCTTGAGTTCGTCGCCTAGAGTATCTGCGAGCAGGTTGTGGGGCGAGGCTCCAGCTTTGTCGCCAGGCACACCTACGATTTTGGTGGCGTCGTCTTCGACGGAGGTGACCATGCGTTTCTTTTTCTGGTCCCACCACTCGTTGGCGGCGATGCCGTGGCCGTTGCTGTAAGCGCCAGTGAAGAGCGTGGAGTGTCCGGGAGCGGTGCGGGTGTTGGCGTAGTTGTAATTACAGTTCGGGAAGTAGGCGCCGTGGTCGAGGAGGAATCGGAAGCCGGCATCGCCAAACTGGTCGCGGTAGCGCTCCAGGTAGTCGCCTCGGAACTGGTCGATGACGATGACCACCACCAGTTTGGGGCGGGCATTGTAGGCGGAGGCGTCAGTGGGAACGGAGAGACCGATGACAGAGGCGAGTAAGGCCAGGGTCAAGACGAGCCGTGTGGCGGCAGATCTGGGGAACGATCCCATTGCGAAGGTAGTTTACACAGCGGAGGGGAATCCGCCAAAGGCGGCTGCAGCGCAGGGAGGCATGCGGCTGTTGTCGATCCGGGTGCGGGCGCCGAGCCTAGGTCGAACAGAGCCCCGGGGTTGCGCGCATCAGATTCTGACGCCGGTCTTGCTCTTGCGGGATTGGACTCTCCACCTTCTGCTCTGGGGAGAAAATCGAAAGAGGCTTCATTCGCTCGGAGCGGCTGTTGCTGGTGAGGTGAAGGAAGATCGCAACTCCAATTCCTAGAGCGGCGCCGAATGCGACGAACGACCACAGCGCGGGAAGTCCGATCACAAATATCAGGCTGCAGCCGATTGTGAACAGGAGTCCTTCAAATCCCGCGCCGACCGTGAGTTTGTGCATGGTGATGCCGGGATGACGTTTTTCGGCCATAGGACACCTCTGCTGCACTCATCATTCCACCAATCGTTTGAAGACACAAGCCGGTGCTCGCGGGCGTGCATTCCCGGCCACTTTTCCGATACATTAGTTAGTCCCATGCTTGATCTGAATTTTGTACGCGAAAACCTGCCTTTGGTGGAAGAAAAGCTGCGCCAGCGCGGCATGGATCCGGCTGCGGTGTTGAAGGATTTTCGCGAAGTCGACACGCAACGACGCCAGGCCATTACCGAGGTCGAGACCAGCAAGGCACAGCGCAACAAGGCGTCGGAAGAAATCGCCAAGCTGAAAAAGAGCGGGCAGGATGCCAGCGCGGCCATGGCCCAGACCAAGGATCTGCGCGAGAAGATCCAGACGCTGGAGAAGACCGCGGCCGATCTGGATGGACGGCTGCGCGATATTCTCGCGGGCCTTCCGAACCTGCCGCACGCCAGCGTGCCGATCGGCCATAGCGCCGATGACAACGTCGAAGTGCGGCGCTGGGGCACTCCACCGCAGTTTGATTTTGCTCCTAAGGCGCATTGGGATCTGGGCGCTGAACTCGGGATTCTCGATCAAGAGCGCGCGGTCAAGCTGACAGGCGCGCGTTTCGCGGTTTATTGGGATCTGGGCGCGAAGCTCGAGCGGGCGCTGATGAACTTCATGCTCGATCTGCACACGCGCCAGCATGGGTACACCGAGGTTTTGCCGCCGTATCTGGTGAATTCCGATTCGATGTATGGCACCGGACAGCTACCCAAGTTCGCTGCGGATTCGTTTCGCGTGCCACATGGCGATAGGGACCTGTGGCTGATTCCAACGGCGGAAGTTCCGGTCACGAATCTTTATCGCGACGAAGTTCTGGATCAGGCGCGGCTGCCGATCTCGCTCACGGCCTACACGGCGTGCTTCCGCAGCGAGGCGGGATCGTATGGGAAAGATGTGCGCGGCATCATCCGGCAGCATCAGTTTCAGAAAGTGGAGCTGGTGAAGTTTACGCGGCCCGAGCAGTCTTACGACGAACACGAGAAGCTCACCCATGATGCCGAGGAAGTTTTGCAGAAGCTCGGCCTGCACTACCGCGTAGTTACGCTTTGCACTGGAGACATGGGATCTTCTTCTGCGAAGACCTACGACATTGAAGTGTGGCTGCCGGGGCAGCAGATGTTCCGCGAGATTTCGTCGTGCTCGAATTTCGAGGCGTATCAGGCGCGGCGGGCGAATATCCGGTATCGTCCCGAGGGGAAGAATAAGACCGAGTTCGTGCACACGCTGAATGGCAGCGGACTGGCCGTCGGTCGCACATGGGTTGCGATTGTGGAGAACTACCAGCAGGCCGATGGGAGCGTGATTATTCCCGAGGCGCTGCGGGCGTACATTGGCGCGGACAGGATTACGGCTAAGAAATTTTAAAAGGGCTTTGGGCTTCCGCTGTCCGGCTTCCGGAAAACCAGCTTTCGGAAGGTGAACAAGCTGAGCTAGGAGCTAGACGCCAGGAGCTAGTAGACTTGCAGAGAGCAGAACTGACAACCGCCGCGCCCAGCGCGCCCTTGCCCATGAACGCCATCTGGCGAACAATCCGCGGATACATTCTGTGGCAATACGAGCGGGGCACGTTGCACTACGACATCATGGTCACGCTGATCATTGTTTTTGTGCTGTTCTCGCCGCGCGTGATCAACTTCAATGACAAACCCATCGCGCGCATTCCGCATCCGACTGATGTAGTCGTAAGCGCAGATGCCGAGGGGCATCTTTTCTATCAGGTGGCCGCTAGCGCGGTTTCGCCAGGCGATGAGCAGTCGGTGCGGCAGCAGTTGCTGCAGATTATCGAGCCTATCTCGGGTGCGGTTTCGATTGTCAGTTATGAAACCGTTTCCGACGGCAAGGGAAAAGTGCAGGGCTACAAGGTTCTGGCCAGACGGGACTAAGGATCGTCCCGGACGCAAGTTGAATACGGAATGAAAAGTCTCGCGCTAATCCTGCCGATCGTGCTCGCCTGGAGCATTCTTGACGCTCCAGCCAAAGCGCCGCAAGCCGGCGCGGAATCCAGCCCGCTCGACACGGTTTTGAAGAAAATGGACACTGCAGCAGCCAGCTTTCGCAGCACGCAGGCGGAGTTCGAGTGGGACACCTACGAAAAAGTCATTAATGAAGTCGATGACATCCAGAAAGGGACCATCTACTACCGCCGCGCGGGCAAAGAAATCGAGATGATGGCCGACGTGAAGCAGGCCGGCGACGATCCCAACAAGCTGAAGCCGGAACCGAAATTTGTGCTCTTTAGCAAGGGCAAGATACTCATGTACCAGCCCAAGATGGATCAGATCACCCAATTCGATCTGGGTAAGAACCGTGCCGATCTGGAGACTTACGTCGTCCTGGGCTTTGGCGGCAGCGGGCAGGATCTGGCGAAGACGTTCGACGTCACCTATGTCGGCCCGGAAACCATTAACGGCATTGCGACCGCGAAGCTGAATCTGGTACCTAAGTCGGAGAAGGTGCGCAACACGTACAAAGAGATTTCGCTGTGGATCGATCTCGACAAAGGCATCTCAGTCCAGCAGCAGGCGTTTCAACCGAACGGCAATTATCGGCTGGCGAAGTACTCGAACATTCGGGTAAACGAGAAAATCAATGACGACGTTTTCAAACTAAAGACGACGAGCAAGACGCAAACAGTTTCACCGAACGGCTAAGTTATTGAATCGAAAGGGCAAGAAATGTGCTGAGCTTTGCACAACGGGGAGCTATACTAACCGCACCTTCTGTTGGGATCATTCATGGCCAAGGTTTTTACGATTACAGTCCCTCCTAAGCTGGGCAATAAGCGCAGGGAGCGAACGCCGGATCCTCGTTACGTGGACGGGCAACGCCTGCTGGTCGAGGCCATGAAGTATCTGGCACAAGCCGACCCGGTGCAGAACCGTCCCGCAATCGAGCTTATTTCAGAGCACGTCCGCACCCGATTCCGCATGAGCGACTCGCCGCTGGCGTAGTCGCTTCCGCACCCCAGTTCCTCATTTCGTTCTTCGGCAAACATAAAAAAGGGACGGCTTTCGCCGTCCCCTTGGGTTGAGACCCCTCTGCAAGCTAGAACGCGAAGCGCAGTGAGAACTGCATGACGCGCGGGCTGGTCAGCATGGTGTTGAACTTGCCGAAGCCGGTGATGTCGACCAGATCCTGGTTGATAAGGGACCCGGCGGCATCGAAACGTACTGAGTTCGTCACGTTGAAAACTTCCCACGAGAACTTGATCAGCTTGGTCTCAGTAAAGTTCCACGTCTTGGCCAGGCCCATGTCGATACCGAAGAAGCCGGGGCCGCGGAAGTTGTTGCGCGCTCCAGCCTCTCCGGGCAACGTCGCGCGGAAGTTGGAGCCAGAGAGGGTGCCCGGTCCGCAAGCGCACACCAGGTTGGTTGGATCCTTAAACACAGTGGGGTCGCCACTGGAATCCCGAAATACGCCGGTCTTGGGTTTCGGGCCAGTGAGCACGGACGAGCCTTCCAGTTCGAAGTCGGTCGCCCACCCGGCACCTGCTCCCACGGTGAAGGGGAAGCCGCTCGTCCAACGCCAGAGGCCGTTGAGGCCCCATCCGCCGAGAACAGCATTGACGACACTGTTCGAGTTACTGCCGAAATAGCGTCCTTTGCCGAAGGGCAAATCCCAGATCCAGTTTGCGTTGAACTGGTGGGTAGTGTCGTAGTCCGAAACAGCGCGCCAGAGATTCGGGGCAAAGGCATTGATGACCTGGCTGTTGAAGGCAAGGCCGCCGGACTCAAAGCCATTGACTCGTTCCGCGTTCGATCCGACGTCGATGGATTTCGAGTAAGTGTAGTTGATGTCGAACTGCAGGCCTGCCGACATTGCGTGCCGCAGGCTGACCTGCAGACCGTTGTAGTCGCTGTTGCCTCTCGTCTGCCAGCCATACAGCGATGAGAATTGCGGCTGGTAGTACTGGAACGGAGTACCGTTGGGTTGGACGTAGCCGCCGAGGGTATTGGAACCAGTACCGGCACACGCGGGGATACAGAATGCGTCTAAGTCCTCCAACGCCAGAGTCTCATTGCCTAGCTCACAATAATAGAGGTCGTAAATGTTCTGGGTCGCTGACGGGTTACTTTGGGTGCTCGGGGCGCATCCCTGAATACCACCGGCACCTGCCGCTTGGGGGAACATATTCTCCCAGTAAGGAATTTTGGCGATCGAGTCTTCCGAGGTTCCCGCGTAGGCCGCCTTCGATAGCATCTGGGCCGCGGCGAAGTAGTCCGTTTTGCTGGCAGGGTCGACTAGATCAAGCGGCTCGGAAAGGTCGATTTCCTGGAGCAGGTGATGGGCGAATCGTCCCGTATAGGTCATTTCCAGGACAAAGTTGCGTGCCAATTCGCGAGTGATCGATAAGTCCACCACATGGGAATACGGGGTCTTCAGGTTATCGTCGATGCCCCAGCCAATCGCCAGTCCGTAGGTGTTAGGGTCGGTGGAAGGCGCGTAGGGGAATCCATGGGGAAGCGGAGCTCCTGGACTCGGGGGAAGATTGCCGGAACCTTGCAAGCCGGTAAAACGAGGTGCGGTGTCTACGCCGAGAACTCCGGCTGGATTGCTGATGGTAGTTGTTAGACCCCAAGAGCCTTGCCGGTCAAAGGTATTGACGACGCCTTCTCCGAAATGGTCGAAGTAGAGGCCGTATCCCGCTCGAATGGAGCTCTTGCCCGCATCGCCGAAGAGCTTGTGCATGAATCCGCTGGCGGCATGGGGCGAATAGGCCACGGCGAATCGTGGAGCAAAGTCTTTGTAGTCCCAAGCCCAGTAGGGCTTCTTCCCATTGGCCTTGCCGGAAAGATCGAAGCTCAAATTGCTCTGGTCGACAACTCCCTGATACATCTTCTGCCAGCGATTGGTGAACCACTGGTTCATGTTGACGGTCGGCGAGACCTGATTTCCGGAGCTTTCATAGGGCGGCTGCAGCAGCGAATAGCGCAGCCCGTAGGTGACAACCAGATTCGGCGTAACGCTCCACTTGTCCTGCAGGTACATTTCGCCTTCGAAGTTTCGGAAATGACGTGGCACGAGTGCGCCGCTAGGAATAAGGTTGGCGTTCTTATCCTGGTTCTCGACGGTGTAGACCTGGCTCATAATGCCCATGAGTTGCACTGCCGCAAAATCGTATGAGGTGCCGAAGGAGGGATCAACGGCTGGAAAACTAGGATTCAGCGCAGGGTCCAAACTGATGGGTGGGCTGTTCCCAGAAATAAACGACGGGCTCATCCAATACAAGTTTGCGTAGCCTTCGGAGAGGTTCTGGGCGTTCGATTGGCGGTTATTATGAATCAGCCGCCAGTTGGTTCCAAACTGGAGGGTGTGGTGTCCTTTGATCCAGGAGAGATCGTCGACGAAGTTGTTGACAGGAACATTCGTCAGGACCGTGGATGTCAACCCGACTACGTCGTCCAGTCCGCGCAGCCGGTTAAACGGCTGGTCGTTCAGTCCAGACATTCCCACTCCCTGGCGGATGAACGCGTACCGGAAATTGTTGATGAGGGTGGGCCGAATCATCCAGGTGTAACCGCCGGCGATTCCCTTGCTGTTGTTGGTGACGAAGTTGTTCGGAGCCAAACCCGGAAATTGAGGCGGTTGGGACTCATGATCGTTCTGCAGGTTTCCGCGAATGAAGAGCGACTGGTTGCCATTGGCCGTGATGTTGTAATCCAGTTTGAAGATATAGGTGTTGAGGCTGGTTGGATCGTTCCCGGGGAAGGTGTATGCCGCGGAATTCAGGCCGTCGCCTCCACCACTCGGTCGAGTTGGGGGCGGGATATCCTTTGAATAAAGCTTCGATATTGGGATTCGGGCCAGGTCCCCACGGGCAGGTCAGGTTTGCCGAACAGCCCTGATCGATCGAGGCGATTTGATTCGCATTGATCGTCGCCACGTTAAAGCCTGCAAACGTTGTGCCACCGTCAACTACGCTGGCAACATTTGGATTTCCTACTGTGCAGTTCGGATCGACCAGTCGGGTCGTGGATTGCAGAGGTACTTCAAATTTCCGGCGGCCATGCTTGGCGTCGGGATGATGCGCGTCGGTCTGCAACTGGTCGGCGGTGCGCTGGCCTTCGTAAGCTGCGAAAAAGAATAGCCGGTCTTTCTTGATGGGCCCGCCGATGGTGCCGCCGAACGTATTACGAAGAACGAATCCCGGGGACATTCGGTAATCCAGCATTCAGTTCGGCCTGCTTGTTGAACCAGTCGTTGGCCACGGTGAAGTTCGGCCGGTAGTATTCGTAGCCGGATCCATGAAAGGTGTTGGTGCCGCTCTTGGTGACAAGATTGACCTGCGCGCCGGAAGAACGGCCTGCGGAGGCGTCGTAGTTGCTGGTGGTGACGCGGAATTCCTGCAGGGAGTCCAGGGTGGCGCGCATCGCGCCCTCGAAGGCATAACCTTTTAGCTGGTCGTTATCGTCTAAGCCGTCGAGAGTGATATTTGTCTGGTCGCTACGGGCACCGTTTACAGCCCCACCCCGGCTGTCATCGTCCTGCTGACTGTTTGTAGTCTTGCCGATATACACGACCCCCGGCTGCAAGCTCAGAATCGAAACCGGGTCGCGGCCTTCGGTCGGGAGATCCGTCAATTGGCGGGCGTTGAAGTTGTTGCCCAGCGTGGCGTCCTGGGTGTTGACGATAGGAGCTTCGCCTGTGACGTCCACGATCACGGAGCTGCCTTGTACCTGCAACGACATGTTAACGGTGGCAGGACTGCTGACCTGCAGCACGACGTTCTCGCGCTTGGTGGTGGCAAAACCGGCGGCAGTGACGGTCATTACATAAGTGGAGGGAGGTACTTCGAGGAATTGATATGACCCTTGGTCATCTGTTTTGACAGTTCGGGAAAATCCGGTCGCCGGGTTGTTGATGGTCACCGTGGCGCCTGCTACGACCAATCCTTTCGAGTCTGAGATCGTGCCATGGAGAGACGTCGTTGCAGACTGCGCGGTGGCGAATGTGCCGAGCGCTAGAACGGAAAGAATCACGACTCCCACCAGCCATGAGCTAGAACGCATAGAAAACTCCCTCCACCCAAAAGGCGTTGAATTCTGACTACGTCTGCCCAGGAACTAGGAGACCACGAGAGACCCTGGGGCCCTGATGGGGCGCTATTGTGCAACTACAGCACCACAAAGTTCAAGTTGAATTTGTGGGATTTATGGCCATGTGAAACGTTTAAATACGAGATGTCACAGATGCGGCTTCCAGATTTGGAAGTTTATGCACGCGGGTGGAAGAGGGCGGAGGCAAGAACAATGACCGCGGGATAGCATTCCAGCGTGTAACGAGGCTCGGGATTCTCGAGGCTCCCGAGGAATACGGAACGGAGCACTAGAAATAAAACGAATAGTCCAATGCCGAAAAATTCGCGAGCGCGCACGAGGCCGGCGGCCGCCAGAGCGACGTAGACGAGATTGATCAGGCCGAAACCGAGACTGACTGCGAGCCATCGGCGGTCGTCGTTGAACTCCCACCAGCGGGGGTCAGAGGGAAACAGCTCGGTTCGCGGGCGCAGCCACATGTCGGCGATGCGCACCGCCGGAAGCCAGACGTAGTAGCGCAAGGGGGCCGCTTGCACGCGCTCGGCCGCCAAGGCGGCGAAGCGGGAGTCGAGTTCCGGTGTCATATCGTGGTCGCGGTTGTAGTCGGCGAAGAGCTGGTCGGTTCGCGCCCGCTGCTGTTCCGAATCGAAGGCCCGCCGAGGCAGGCGCGTGAGGTCGATGTCCGATCCGGGGACGTTCCAGTAAATCTCTTGCACCGAGACATAGTCGGCGATCCAAGTCTTCACCCAGCGGTTAAAACCGTTCATAACGATGTCGTCGGAGTCGTTGGCATAACGCGGGGCCAGCGGCTCGAAGCGGTGCAGGGTGTGGAGGTTCCGCACGGTCCAGGGGATCAGGGGCGCGGTGGCTCCGATTGCGACCAGCACCCCGGCCCAAAGGATGGTTCTTGGGGCGAGATTTCCGGGTGCTCCTCTTTGGTGCGCTCCCAAACTTCGCAGCAGAAGCAAAAGCAGGTATCCGCCGAGGGCTGCGAGTAATATCCCGCCGTCGGGGCGGAGGAGGATCGCGGCCCCGGTTGATAGTCCGCACGCAAGCCAGACGATGGAGCGGCGAGTCGATTGTGAGTTCGGCCCACCCACACCTAAGCCGACAAATGCCAACTGCAAGGCCAGCGCGGTGAAGAAAATCTCCAGAGTCTCGGTGAGAGCTGTCGCCGCATAGTTGGCGAGAAACGGGCAAAGCGCCGCGAGCAGGAACGCCGCCTGCGCGGCATCGTCCGCCGAACAGGCGCCGGGCCATGTCTGCTATCAGCAAGCATGTGGCCAGATCGAACAGCACCTGCACCAGCAGGACTGCGCGGAAATTCTCATCCCCGAAAAGTGCGAAGATCACCGCCAGAAAGGCTGGATATCCGGGCAGACGCGACAGGGTCGGTACGATCACGCCGGAGTTGGTCATGCCGTAGACGCCGTGCAGCAGCCAATTTTCGGCGATGTTGGCGTAGAACCGCGAGTCATCCACTACGGCCGGAAAGCGAAAAACCAAGAACAGTCGCAGGCCCACTGCCGCCAGGCTCGCCACGGCAAAGAACCGTGCCTGCTTCCCGATGAGTTCCCGCACGGGCGAATGATAGCGCGTTTGCAGCAATCCCGGAGCCGGGAAATTGCATCTTAGGATGCAGAGCAGTTAATCTCACCCTGCCTTGCCGAGAATTGACCGTGTGCCGTCCGCGGCATACGATGAACAGTTACTCACCCAATGGCTCAACCTGTCTTCTATGACCCGCAACGCGCCCGGTGGAAACGCCTGCGGCGCCTGGTCGATGTTACGGCCATAGTCGTCTCCGCACTGGTGATTTTCTTCGTCTACACGGCGCTGCGCGACGAACCGCTGCCGGAACTTCTTTTTCGCCCCAGAAGCGGGCCTTCAAGGCGCTGAAGGAAAGTGAAAAAGAGAAGGCGCGCGACCGACAAAAGAAGCAGGCGGCACGCTCTCACCGCAAGTCCAAGCTGGCGGCGTCGCAGGTCAAGCTGAATCAGAGCGAAGGAATTCGGGCCGCTTTTTATGTGCCCTGGGATGCGGCCAGCTTCTCATCCCTGCGCGCCTACGCTCACCAGATCGACATGCTGTATCCCGACTGGGTCCACGTGCTCACGCCCGACGGGCGGTTGCAAGGCGTCGACGATCAGACCAACAAGTATTTCGATGTCGTCCAGGGCAGCACCGTGTTGCCGGTCGATGACCGTGTGATGCCGTTTCTGAAGGCGGAAGACCCGGCCATGGAAGTCTTCCCAATTGTGAACAATTTCGACGGCGCGAACTGGGTGGGAGACATTGCCGGGTTTCTGAATAATCCTGGTGCCCGAGCGTTGTTCCGGCAGCAAGCCTCGCAGTTTCTCTCGTCCGGGCACTACCGCGGTCTCATGATCGACTTCGAGACGTTCCCGCAGAGCGCACAGAAAGGGTATGTCGCACTGCTGCAGGAATTGTCGGGCGATCTGCACGGGCGCGGCATGAAGCTCTACGTTGCCGTCCAAGCCCACAACAACGAATACGATTACGCGTCGATCGCGGCGGCGGTCGATGGCGTCGTGCTCATGAATTACGACGAGCACTATCCCGGTGCTGCGTCGGGCCCCGTGAGTTCGCAAGACTGGTTCGTGCAGAACCTTACTTTCGCCAAGAGCGTCATTCCGCAGGAAAAGATTATTTGTGCGATCGCCAACTATGGCTATGACTGGGTGCTGAAGCCGAAGAAAGGAAAACTACCTCCGGAAGTGCACGATTCGAGTGTCAGCGTGCAGGATGCGTGGCTGGCTGCGCGCGATTCCGAAGAGGACGTCAACTTCGATGATGACGCCATGAATCCGCACTTCAGCTACCTCGATGAACACAGTTATCGGCACGATATCTGGTTCCTCGATGCGGTGACGGCGCTGAACCACATGCGAGCGGCGCAGAATCTTGGGATCCAGACGTTCGCCCTATGGCGACTGGGGAGCGAAGATCGCTCGCTGTGGCGAGTATGGGACGTGCCCGGAGACGCGGGCGCCACCGACAAACTGAAGGATGTTCCCCCGGGCGCTGATGTGGACATGGAAGGCCAGGGCGAAATCCTGCGTATCGAAGATAAGCCTGCGCATGGCACTCGCGATCTGACCATCGATGCCAACAGTCACCTGATCACCGATGAAGTCTTCCAGACATTGCCAGAGCCGTACCGGGTCGGACGTTATGGCTACAGCCCGAACAAAGTGGCGCTGACGTTCGACGACGGCCCCGATCCGGAGTGGACGCCGAAGATTCTGGATGTGCTCAAAGAGAAGAACGCGACCGCCACGTTTTTCCTGATCGGGATTCAGACCGATAAGTTTTCCGGCATCGCGAAACGGATCTATAACGAAGGCCACACGATCGGGAACCACACCTTCACGCATCCCGATGTCAGCAATATTTCGACCGCATACATGAAAGTGGAACTGAATCTCACGGAGCGCTTGTTTGCCAGCCTGGTGGGAGTCCGCACGACGTTGATGCGGCCGCCTTATGCGATTGATGAGGAACCGGACACGGCCGACCAGGTCCGCCCACTCGAGGTTCCGCAGGATATGGGTTATATCACCGTCGGGAACCGAATCGACCCCAACGACTGGAGCGACAATCCTTCGGCGGAGAGGATCACGGCGTATGTGCTGTCGCATCTGCCACCGTGCCGCCAGGAAAATCTGCGCTGCGGCAACATCGTGTTGATGCACGATGGGGGCGGCAACCGGGCCGAGACCGTGCGCGCTCTGCCCATGATCATCGACGGCATCCGGGCCAGAGGCTACGAGATTGCTCCGGTTTACGAATTGATTGGCAAGACGCGAGCCGACGTGATGGCCCCGTTGCCGAAAGGCGAGTTGTGGGCCGCGCGGCTCGATCGCTTCGGCTTCTTTCTTTTCGATGCCGGAATCGTCGCCATCACCTGGATATTCCTGGTGGGCGACCTGCTCATGACGGGCCGCCTCATCTTTATTGGCGCGGCAGCCGTGTATGATCGCGTTCGCGAAAAGATTTTCGGCAAACCGGCGGAGGTTGCGTCGTACAAGCCCAAGGTTGCGGTGCTGATTCCCGCCTACAACGAAGAAAAAGTTATTGAGCGCACCATCCGTGCGGCGCTGAATTCGAACTATCCGAATTTGCGCGTGATTGTCATTGACGATGGCTCGAAGGATCGCACGCTGGAGGTCGCTCGCAAAGCCTTCGCGGCCGAGGCTGCCGCGGGCAAGGTGCTGATCCTGGGGAAACCGAACTCCGGCAAAGCCGAGGCCCTGAACTATGGCATCGAGCACATCGGGGACGCGGAGCTTTTCGTCGGCATCGATGCTGACACGATCATCGCGCCCGATGCGATTTCACGGCTGGTCCCGCACTTCATTCGGCCGGAAGTGGGCGCGATTGCCGGCAATGCCAAGGTGGGGAACCGCGTCAATCTCTGGACGCGCTGGCAAGCCCTGGAATACATCACGAGTCAGAATTTCGAGCGACGCGCGCTCGACGTTCTAGGCGCCGTTAGCGTAGTGCCGGGCGCGATCGGGGCGTGGCGCGTTTCTGCCGTGCGCGAGGCTGGAGGCTACCACGTTGACACTGTTGCTGAAGACGCCGATCTGACCATGGCGCTCCTGCGCCTCGGATATCGCGTTGAGTATGAAGACATGGCTCTCGCTTATACCGAGGCACCGACCAACGCGAATGGCTTGATGCGCCAGCGTTTCCGGTGGTCCTTCGGCATTCTGCAGGCCGTGTATAAACATCGCAAAGTCGTCGCGCGCAAGGGTGCGCTGGGCTGGGTGGCATTGCCCAACATCGTCATTTTCCAGATCATGCTGCCATTGGTGTCGCCGCTGATCGACATCATGTTCGTGGTGGGCACGATCTGGTATTACATCCAGAAACATTTTCATCCCGACTCGACCGATCCAGCGGACTTCCACAAGCTGGTGTTGTTCTTCTTTGCGTTCCTGGTCATTGACTTCATCGCTTCGGCGATTGCTTTTGCTCTCGAACGCGCCCATCCGGGTGACAAGGAAGATGTGTGGCTGTTGAGCCAGGTGTGGCTGCAGCGCTTCGCCTACCGGCAGTTATTTTCGATCGTGCTGTTCAAGACCCTGAAGCGCGCGCTGGAAGGACGCAAGTTCGCGTGGGACAAGCTCGAGCGCACAGCCGCGGTAAATTACGTGCCGGCGGAGAACCGGGAGCACGTCGACGTGCGGTAGAACTGGGCCGCTCTCAACGGAACAGCAGTCCCGCAAACTCTGCCAGATTCCTGCGCCAGACCATCCAGGTATGCATGCCCGGAGTTTCGATGTCGATGTGTTCTACGCCTTTCGTCTTCAGCCATTCCCGCAGGTTGCGATTGGTCGTGATTAGCCGGTCTTCCGTTCCGCAAGCGATCCACAGTAGCTTCAACTGCTGATTTGCCTTGGCGTCAAGCGCGGGGAAATCCTTCTCAAACGGATCCGGCAGTCCTCCCGCGCTGAAGGCGCCGACCCAGGCAAATTTGTCGAGATTATTCAGGCCGGTTAACAGCGATTCTGAGCCGCCCATCGAGAGCCCGGCTATCGCGCGCAAGTTGCGATCTTTCGTGACTCGGTATTCGTTCTCGACTTTCGGCATGACCTCTGTAAGCAACGCCTGACGGAAGTTCGAGAAGTTCTTGTCGCGCACATCCGTGTGGCTCCACGCTCCCCACCCCAAGGTGATGATTTCCATCGTGCCGTAGCCAAGGGGCATCACGACGATCATCGGTTTCACTTTCCCCTGCGCGATGAGGTTGTCGAAGATGATGTTGGCGCGGCCGACTGCGGTCCATCCGCTGGCGTCGTCGCTGTAGCCATGCAGCAGATAGAGCACAGGGTATGTCGTTTTTCCGTTCGGATCATAGCCCGGGGGCGTGTAGACATAGAAGTCGCGGTTGTCATTCGCGATCGCGGATCGGTAGAAGTGATGGTGAATCTCTCCGTGTGGCACGTCGTTCAGTTCCCATGGAAGCGACGGTGGGCCAGGCACATGCACGAAATTCCCCGGGGAGAGCAGGTTCGGAACGAGTCCGCTGTTGTTGGCATCGAGGGAGCGCACGCCGTCGACGATGATCGAGTATCCGTAATAGTCAGGAGACAGCGGCGGAGTGTTGACGGTCCAAACGCCCTGGTCGTCTTTCTGCATGGCGATGGGCTCCGTGCCTTCGCGTGCGAGCTTTACCTCCTGAGCGCTGGGTGCGCGGAAGCGAAAGGTGACGCTGTTGTCGGAGTGCACCTCGGGAGTAATCAGGCGCGGCGGCGGTTGCGGGGGCTGGACCGGGGCGGGCTTGGCTTGCTGCGCGATCGACATGCCAGAAAAGAAGAAGGATAAAGCGAGAAAAAGCGATTGAAGTTTCATGTGCCGTGTCCTCCTGAGAGTAAACGGCATAATTGTATAAGCCGAGTGCGGGTCGAATTGCGAGATTTTGCAGCTATTTTTTCGCGGCGACTTCAAGCCGGGTTTCGGCGCGCTGTAGCGCATCGAGGGCCCGGTCGACATCGACGGTCGTGTCGCCGCTCGCGAGGCGTTGCTCGGCGCGCTCTTTGGCTTTGCGGGCGCGATCCACGTCGATCTCTGACGGGCGCTCGGCCGTCTCGGCCAGAATCGTGACTTTATCGGGCAGCACTTCCGCGAATCCCCAGGCCACAGCGAGGCGCTGCTCGACGGAATTTTCACGGAAACTAATCTCGCCGACCGCCAGTTCGGTGATCAAGGGGGCGTGGCCCGGCAAGACGCCCAGATATCCGTTCTTTCCGGGAATCTGAACTTCTTCGGCCGCCGTGTCGACCACCTTCTTTTCCGGCGTGACGATCTCGAGTTTGAATGTGTCTGCCATAGCAAAGCGGCTTCCGGCTTCCGGCGTTCGGCTCTCGGCTTCCGGTCTCGTGGGTCGGAAGCGTGAAGCTCGCTCTTACGCCGCTGCCTTCATCTTCTCTGCCGCTTCCAGAACTTCCTCGATTGGGCCTTTCATGTAGAACGCCTGCTCGGGGATGTCGTCGTACTTGCCTTCGACGATTGCCTTGAAGCCCTTTACGGTATCGGCGATCTTGACGTAACGTCCCGCGGCGCCGGTGAACTGTTCGGCCACGTGGAACGGTTGCGACAGGAAGCGTTGAATCTTGCGGGCCCGGGCGACGGTCAGCTTCTGATCTTCGGTCAACTCGTCGATACCGAGAATCGCGATGATGTCCTGCAGATCTTTGTAAGTCTGCAGAGTCTTCTTCACGGTCTGCGCGACGTCGTAGTGCTCCTGGCCAACGATGCGCGGATCGAGAATGCGCGACGTGGATGCCAAAGGATCGACGGCGGGATAAATTCCGATTTCAGTCAACGCACGCGAAAGCACTGTGGTCGCGTCGAGGTGAGCGAACGTAGTGGCCGGGGCGGGGTCGGTCAAGTCGTCGGCGGGCACGTAAATCGCCTGCACCGACGTGACGGAACCTTTCTTGGTCGACGTGATGCGCTCCTGCAGTTCGCCCATTTCCGTTGCCAGGTTGGGCTGGTAACCGACGGCGCTGGGCATGCGGCCCAGCAGCGCGGATACTTCCGAGCCGGCCTGCGTGAATCGGAAAATGTTGTCGATGAAGAGCAGTGTGTCGGCGCCCTCGGCGTCGCGGAAGTACTCCGCGACCGTCAACCCGGTCAACGCCACGCGGAGACGAGCCCCTGGAGGTTCCGTCATCTGGCCGTAAATCAACGCAGCCTTGGACTCCGCCGGCTTGCCAGGCTTGATGACGCCTGACTCCGACATTTCCAGCCACAAGTCGTTGCCTTCACGGGTACGCTCGCCGACGCCGGCAAACACGGAAAATCCGCCGTGGTTCTTGGCGACGTTGTTGATCAACTCCATGATGACGACGGTCTTGCCCACGCCGGCGCCGCCGAACAGGCCGATCTTGCCGCCCTTCAAGAAGGGCTGGATGAGATCGATGACCTTCACGCCGGTCTCGAACATCTCCGCGCTCGTGGCTTGCTCGTCAAACGCCGGCGCGAGACGGTGAATCGGCATTCGCTCTTTGTACTCGATGGGGCCGAGTTGATCGACGGGTTCGCCGATCACATTCATGACGCGTCCCAGAGTACCGCGGCCCACGGGGACGGAGATTGGTCCGCCCTGGTCAATGGCCTTCATGCCGCGCACCATGCCGTCGGTGGGCTGCATGGCAATGCAGCGCACGCGCCCCTCGCCGAGATGCTGCTGCACCTCGAGAATCACGCTGATTGGGCTGGGCACAGTGAAGCCATCGCTCACCACTTTCACGGCTTCGTAGATCGGGGGCAGCTTCCCTTCGTGAAACTGCACGTCCACGGCTGGACCCGCGATTTGAATGACATGTCCTACGTTTTCAGGCATAGATTAGCTTCTAGCTACTAGCTGCTAGCTCCTAGCATGGATCAGCACCGCGTTCGGCGACTCGACCCCGCTTAATTCAAAATCTTCTCAAATCCGTATTGCTAGAAGCTAGTAGCTAGAGCTAGCAGCTTCTTCTCACATCGCCGCCGCGCCGCTGACGATTTCGATGATCTCTTTCGTGATCTTCGCCTGGCGGGCCCGGTTCATCACCAGCGTCAGGGAATCGATCATGTCAGTGGCGTTGTTGGTGGCCGAATCCATGGCGGTCATGCGGGCGGCGTGCTCCGCAGCGACCGATTCCATCAATGCGCGAAAAATCTGAATGCTTACGTACTTCGGCAGGAGCGCGCGAAATAACTCTTCCGGGGTCTGCTCGTAAATGTAGTCCACCTGCGCGGTGCCAAACTGCGAGGCGACTTCTTCGACGTGCTGATCGGGGCCGCGCATACCCACTCCCGCTTTGATCGCGGCTTCTTTGGCCTTCTTCTTTTCTTCTTCCGTCATCTCCTCGACCAGGCGGACGGTCTGCTCGCCGATGTGTTCGATGGGCAGGACCTGCTCGACGATAAGGCGCTGCGCGATCACCGATTTGAATTCATTGAAGACGATATAGACGGCGTCAATCTCTTCTTCCTTGTAGCGAGCGATTACGTTCCGCGCGAGAGCTGAAGCCTGCGCGAATTCCACTTTGCCAAGAACGCCGACATGTTCGCCGGTGATTTCGATTGCTCCAGCACGCTCGGTCTCTTCCGGTTCGGCCTCGATCGCATCCACGAGTTCCGCCAGGCTCTTCGTTTGCACCTTGGCGGCAGGATAGCGACGGCGCAGGAAGTCGCGTCCCTTGCGGCCGATGGCCTCGATATCGACGTTCTTGCCTGCTTTGGACTCGAGAAAGCGCGTGGCGGCTTTCGTGATATTCGCATTGAACGCGCCCGCTAACCCTTTGTCGCCGGTGACCACGATCAGCAGGATGTTCTTTTCTTCCCTGTGTGCCAGCAGAGGATGCTTCGGTTCGCCGGTCTCGGGATCGTAAATCTCGGCGCGTGCGACCAGCGACTTCAGAACATTCGTCAGCATCTGCGCGTACGGACGCGCCGCCAGGGCCCGTTCCTGGGCCCGGCGCAACTTCGCCGCCGAGACCACCTTCATGGCCTTTGTGATCTGCCGCGTGTTGATCACGCTGCGAATACGGCGCCGGATGTCGAGAATGTTTGCCATAAAATCAGTTGCCCGTACTCAGTACTCTGTACTCAGTCAAACACCGCGCTGGGTACTCATCTGTTCTGAGTACCGACTACTGAGTACTGCGCACTATTTCGCTACCGCTTCCCGCGACGCTACGAATTGCTGCTTCGCTTCTTTGATCACGTCCTGCAACTGCGTCTTCAACGTGTCATCGAGAATCTTCTTCTCCATGATCGTGCGGAGAATGCCGGGATTCGTTGAATCTACGTATTTGAAAAGCTCTGCTTCGAAGTCGCGGACTTGCGCCACCGGCAGGTCGTCGAGAAATCCGCCGGTGCCGGCCATGATGATCAGAATCTGCTTGGAGAACGGCAGCGGCGAAAACTGATTCTGTTTCAGCAGTTCGACGAGCCGCTGTCCACGATTCAACTGGGCCTGCGTCGCTTTGTCGAGATCGCTGCCGAAGGCTGCGAACGCTGCCAACTCGCGGTACTGCGCCAGTTCCAGCTTCAACGTGCCAGCAACCTGTCGCATGGCCTTGATCTGCGCACTGCCGCCGACGCGGCTCACCGACAGACCGACGTTCACCGCAGGACGTACGCCCTGGTTGAACAAGTCCGTTTCGAGATAAATCTGGCCGTCGGTAATCGAGATGACGTTGGTGGGAATGTAGGCGGACACGTCGCCGGCTTGCGTCTCAATAATTGGCAACGCGGTCAAGCTTCCGCCGCCCATCTTGTCGCTCAGTTTGGAGGAACGTTCCAGCAGCCGCGAGTGAAGGTAGAAGACGTCTCCGGGATAAGCCTCGCGTCCCGGCGGGCGTCGTAGCAGCAGTGAGATCTCGCGGTACGATGCCGCGTGCTTCGAAAGATCATCATAGATGACCAGCGCATGCCGCTTGCTGTCGCGGAAATACTCACCCATCGCGGTTGCCGCGTACGGCGAGATGTATTGCATGGGGGCAGGCTCTGACGCGGATGCGGCCACGACAATCGTGTATTCCATCGCGCCGGCGTCTTCCAGAATCTTGACGACCTGCGCAATCGAGGAACGCTTCTGACCGATCGCGTTGTAGATGCAGATCAGGTCGTTTCCCTTGCTGTTGATGATGGTGTCGAGCGCGACGGCTGTCTTGCCAGTCTGGCGGTCGCCGATGATCAATTCGCGCTGACCGCGGCCGACGGGAATCATGCTGTCGATGGCCTTCAGGCCGGTCGCCATGGGCTCGCGCACCGGTTGGCGGTCGATGACACCGGGAGCGATACGCTCGAGGGCGATGAACTTGTCGGAGGCGATAGGGCCTTTGTCGTCGATGGGCTCGCCCAGCGAGTTAACCACGCGGCCAATCATGGCGTCGCCCACGGGCACGCTCATGATGCGCCCGGTGCGCTTGACCTCGTCGCCTTCCTTAATCTCGGTGTATTCGCCAAGGAGCACGACGCCGACCTGGTCTTCTTCCAGGTTCATGGCAATGCCGGCCACGCCGTGCGGGAACGAGAGCAGTTCGCCGGCCATGACCTTGTCGAGTCCATAGACGCGCGCGATGCCGTCGCCGAGCGTGATGACGGTGCCAGTTTCGTCCACGGAGATCTGGGTTTCGTAGTTCTCGATCTGCTCGCGGATCAGTTTCGAAATTTCGTCTGCTTTGATTTGTGCCATAAAATCAGCTCTTAGCCTTTAGCTGTCAGCTCGTAGCTCTCTTGCCGAATCTACCCTGCCGCTCTTCTTCAACCTGCTCTGCCTCGCCCCAAGCTCATCCCGGTTGGGTCCAAGCTAAGAGCTAAAGGCTAAGAACTAATAGCTTCTCGTATCTTTTCCAACTGGCCCTTTACTGAGCCGTCGTAGATCGTGCTGCCGACACGGACAACTGCGCCGCCCAACAGCGACGTGTCCAGGCCAAAATGTGCGTGGACTTTCTTCCCAGTTACTCTCTGGATCTGCTCTTCGAGGGCACGCTTCTCGTTGTCGCCCAGTTCGCGGGCACTGGTAACTTGGGCTTCGGCGATTCCCATGCGGGCGTCGAGTTCTTTCTTCAGTTGCTCGATGATTCGCGCCAGGAATTGCACTCGCCGGTGATCGATGAGCACCGCCATCAGGTTGCGGACATGATGCTCGATGCCCTCGCGGCGCACAATCGCATCCAGCAGATTGCGTTTTTGCTCGGCGGGCACTGCCGGATTCTCCCAGACGCGCCTAAGGTCTTGACTCTCTTCCAGCAGGCTTGCGATACGGCGCAATCCACCAACCGCTCGATTCGCGTCGAGATGGGCGCTGAAGACGACATCAGCGAAAGCGCGCGCGTAGGTGCTGGCGACGGAAGCCACGGTTTAGTTCCTGCCCTTTCCGGAATCGTCGGAGGAGGCGCCTAATTCCTGTGAAAAATTGCGCACCAAGGCTTGATCGGTCGAGGCGTCGACGTGAATCTGTTTTCGCGCCAATCCCACCGCGAGATCGGCGGCGTAGGCGGTCAGCTGGCGGCGAGCGGCTTTGGCTGCGGCCGCGATTTCCTGCTCCGCCGAAGCGACGATCTTGCGCGCGTCCTCTGCCGCCGCAGCCTGGATTCGGGCTTCCTCGGCGGCACCTTCTTTTTCGGCCATGTTGCGCATCATTCCGATTTCGCCATCGAGCTTCATGAGGCGCGACTCAATGTCGGCCAGCCTGCGACGGGCTTCTTCGCTGGCCATCTGCGCTTCCTGCATGGCCTTTTGGATGGCGGCACTCCGGTCGCGGAACATTCCCGGCAAATATTTTCGCGCAGCCCAGACGATGGCGGCCGCGATCACCACAAAGTTCAGCACCATGCACAGCCAGTAGGATTGCTGCAGACTCAATCCGGTCAACTTCTTGACGATTCGCACCGAGGCGGATTGCTTGAACTCCGCAAACTCGTCTTTTTCTTCTCCGGCGGCTTCATTGCTCTCGTGCACCAACTGACGGCCCGGGCCCTGACCACGTTCAACGGAGGCGCCGCTGTCCTGCTTCTTCTCGGAGGAAACGGGTGGTTTCGGCGCGGGCGGAATGGGCTGATCCTGTGCGCTGAGGGACACGGCGCTGACGCAGCTCGCGACGAACAGAGCAAGCAGAGCAGCCCGGCAGATTCTCTTAGTCGATGTCATCATCGGTAACCGCATCATCGTCCGGCTCCCGCTGGCTGAAGAACGCGCTTGACGATTTCCTGCGCCAGTGCGGCAGCATCTGAAGGCAATGCCGCCTCCGCCGTGGCGCGATCGCTCTCGATATCTTTCTTGGCTGCCTGCACCTGCGCCTGAGCCTTGCTGCGCGCCTCGTTCAGTGCGGCCGTTCGGGCCTTGAGCGCAGCTTCCCGCTTCGCTTCCTGGGAGCGGAAAACTGCGGCCCGGGCTTCCCGCAGCTTCTGCTCGTACTCTGCCGTTCGCGCTTCGGCGGCGGCGATGTCGGCGCGCGATTTCTCGACGGCGCCCTCGGTCTTGCTGCGCCGCTCGGCGAGCACGCGCTGCAGCGGCTTATGCACAATCGCCGTGTAGAGGGCGTAGAGCAGCGCCACGAGAATTACAGTCGGGACTGATCCGAGCAGTAATTCCCCTAGTTGTCGAAGCGTCTGATCCATGTGTTGCTGATATAGACCGGAAAAATGAGGGCTATGAAAACTGTTAAGTCTAAACGTCCAAAGGAGTTCATGTCAACGCAAACAAGATCGTTTTAGTTTTCGCATGCGCACTTCGGGAAAGTTGTTTCGACGGTCGACGAAGCATTTAACGCTCCTCCTAAATCATTGAAAATAAATTCGTTAATACACACCTCAAACTTCAAGCGAGCCATGTCGCAGATTTCTGCACATAGCGCTTGACTTCGGCCAAAATGGGATTAGCATTGAAATATCACCTCCGATCCAATTCAGGATCGAATGGGCCGATAGCCAAGGAATGTCACCGCTTCTTGGTTGCCGGCCCATTTAATTTGTTAGCCGCAACTGCCTTTTCTACAAGTGCCGAATTCTCCGGACAAGAATTGCCCGAACCGCGAGCAGGCTAGGAAGCCGGCAACGTCGCTTCAATCTCGACCAGTCGCGACCGGCCTTCCGCATGCGTGAGCGCACGACCAGGAATACGCCCGCAAACGCCGACATGAGCAAGAGGACTACTACGATTCCCACCTTGTGAAGAGTCGGGAGTTGCTGCCAACGCCCTTTATACAGCTCTTTCTAGGGATCCTTTGATGCGGCGGTGAGTACAAGATCTCCGGACTGGCTGAAGCCGGGTGCCCCATTTCTCGCGTTCTTTACGAGAAGTGGGGATCTTGCGAAAGCTACATTTCGAGAAGATCTCCCCAGACACTAGTCCCACTTCTCGCGCAGAGGACGCGCGAGAAATGGGGCACCCGGCACCCGGCCGATTCTTAAGCTACGCGAGAATCCAATCTCGCACTCTTCGCACTACCGAGGCGGGCGCCTCGACCTCCAACTCCACAGCACCATCTTTGTACTTGCGCGAATAGATGCGCGCCTTAGCCTCCAGCATCGCCAGGGTCTTCCCTTCTTTCTGTGGAACGCGCAGATGGACGCGGCTGACGCTGTCTTCCTCGATGATTGAATCGATGCGCTCCAGTAGCCTGTCTAGACCAGTGCCTTCTTTCGCCGAAACGTAGACCGTTTTCGATTCTTCGCGCATGGAGTCCGCTAGTAACGACTGCGCGACTTCGTCGTCCAGCAGATCGATCTTGTTCATGACGCGCAGGCGCGGCTTCTTCTCCGCTTCCAGTTCCTTCAGGACGATTTCCACTTGCGCGTCCTGCTCTGCCGAAAGCCGGCTGCTGGCATCGGACACATGCAGAATCAGCGATGCCCGCTGCACCTCTTCCAGCGTGGCGCGGAAGGCCGAGACCAGCGTGTGTGGCAGACTGCGAATGAATCCCACAGTATCGGAGAGTAGCACCTTGCGCTTCGACGGCAGGTCCACGCCCCGGAGCGTGGGATCTAATGTCGCAAACATGCGCGGCGATTCGAGCACCTTGGCGTGGGTCAGAGCATTGAACAGCGTCGACTTGCCGGCGTTCGTGTATCCCACGAGAGCAACGGTCGCGACCGGAGCGGACTCGCGCCGCTGGCGCTGCTGCGTGCGAATGCGGCGGACGTTTTCTATCTGCTGTTCGACGTTGCGCACGCGGCGCGCAATCTTCCGGCGGTCGGTTTCCAGCTTGGTTTCACCCGGACCACGCGTGCCAATGCCGCCGCCGAGTTGCGACATCTCAATGCCATGCCCAGCCAGCCGCGGCAGCATGTATTGCAACTGCGCCAGCTCCACCTGCAACTGGCCTTCCCGGGTGCGCGCGTGCTTCGCAAAAATGTCGAGGATTAACTGGGTGCGATCGATGACCCGCCGCTGGATGATCTTCTCAATATTGCGCTGCTGGGAAGGGCTGAGATCGTGATCGAACAGAAGAACATCAGCGTCCGCGGAGGCGGCCGCGCCTGCGATCTCTTCAAGTTTGCCCGCGCCGATCAGGGTTGCGGGATCGGGGCGGTCGCGGCGTTGCAGAATCTCGCCGACTACTTCTGCGCCGGCACTCTCGGCCAGCGTGCGCAACTCCGCGAGAGACTCGTCGGCATCGAACTCAGGAATGCTGGGCTTGCCGGACTTTGCGGCGGATTCCGCCTTCGCCGTCGGCATGGCGGCAACTTCGCGTGCAGCGGATGCCTGCGCGGTGACCGTTCCCTTGGCACCGGTACGTCCGCGAGTGCGCACTTCGAGTCCCACCAGGAACGCGCGCTCGCGCTCCGGTTCCCGGCGGACGACCGGTGTGCCAAGAGGCACACGTCTGCCGGCACGCGCTCCGCCGCGGGATTTCTTGGTATGAGAACTTCCCAAACCGAAAACGCCTTACCCTTCGGTGCCCGAAGCGCTCGCCGCAACCACTGGCGTTGCCGCAGTTCCGGACACCGTCTTCTCCGGATGCGCCGCGTGGACGACGTGTGCCGACGCCACCCGCCCCATCACGACGGTGGAAATGGCGTGCTTAAAGATGAGTTGCTCCTGACCGTTCGCCTCCAGCACGACGGAGTACTTGTCAAAAGAGCGGATGCGGCCCGTTAACTTCACCCCGCTCAGCAGGTAAATCGTAATGCTGAGTCTCTCCTTGCGGGCCGTGTTGAGGAAGGAATCCTGAATGTTCTGCGCCGGCTTATTGCTGTCCATTGCCGATCTCCTTGTTGTGCAAACTGCGAAGATTTGTAGACTGCCAACTTGCAAGTCACCAGTCCACAGGCGCCCATGAACCGGCTCAATCCTACAGCTTGTTCCTTGCAGGCGATCGCCGCCGCAGGAACAAGGGGGGACAACCCCACCGGCGGACGCTCCCGTTCCCAGGATCGTGCCTCCCGTGGGTAGATGTGAGTACCATACGGCGATCTGCGCAGCTTTTCAACTGGAACTTGCCCATTGCCGTTCGAGTTGACACCGCCCGCAGCAAGGTGCAGACTTTCCTCGACTCGACGGCGCCGCAGGACACGATTCGCGGTTCGTGAGTTTGCTTTTCGTTTGCAGCTTGGATGTCTCTTCGCCGAATGTCCCGCCGTCCGAGGACATTCGGGGACCCCCATAACCGCTTCCAGATTTAGGCGAACAATTAGGCGGAGGAAATCCTAATGCAGCATCTCGTCGCAGAAGCAGCATCTCTGGTCATGCCCACCATCACCGGCAAGGAAGCCACGCAACTCATTCTGCGCTGGTTCCACATTATCGTCGGCATCACCTGGGTTGGCCTGCTCTATTTCTTCAACCTGATCAACGTTCCGTTCATGAAGCAAGTGGACGCCGCGGCCAAACCGAAGATTTTTCAGTACCTGACCCTGCCCGCGCTGAACTGGTTCCGCTGGAGCGCACTGGCCACTGTCTTCTTCGGCATGTGGTATTGGGGACAGTTTCTGGTCGCACCCGATGCGCAACGCCAGGGCGTCGGGCAGGGCAGCACGTTCGGCCTTTTTCTGTTGCTCTGGATCGGAGTCTGGGCGATCCTGTTCGCAATCATCAAGAAAGTCACGCCCAGCGGATATGTGCTCGGAGCGATTACGGCGATCCTGGTCTACGCTGCGGGCTGGATATTTGTGAACTACACACCGGTGGGCGGGGATGACAATCATGTGCTCGCGATCGGCGTGGGCGGAGGCATGGGAGTCGTGATGCTGTTCAACGTCTGGGGCATCATCTGGCCCAACAATAAGAAGATCATCCGGGGAACCCTCGCTGGCACGCCTCCTGCCAACGCGGCCATCATGGCGCGCCAGGCCTTCCTGGCGTCACGGACAAACTTTTTCCTTTCGGTGCCGCTTGCTTTTTTACATGGCGGCAAGTTCCCATTTCTCGAGCACGGTGATCTTCGGGAAGTAGGGTAGGCGAAGTGGAGTCGGCGAAGAAGTAGGACCTGTCTGAAAATCGGCATAGGGGGACGGGTCGCCCCGCCTCCCCTGCCACACCACCGTACATGCGGGTCCGCATACGGCGGTTCGGCGGATTAAGCTAGACCGCACGACCATGGGCGGAAGCCCGAGCTGGGCAAAGTAGGCATTCGGCAAAGCGATGGTGAGAGCGGGCGAGTTCGCAATCCGCCACGGGCCGTGAGGACTCCCGGCGGTTTGTGCCGCCAGGTCTTTGCCCACACCCCGTTTGCGAAGTTCGCGAAATCGCGTCCGTCCCCGCTTCCATTGCTTCCACACCACCGACCGAAGTCGACGGCGTAGCCACGATTCAAGGGTTTGCAACACCGAGGGCGTTTGACAATCGTCGAAGTATCCGAGCCATCCCCGCAGGTAGGTCGTGATCTGTGTGACCATCTGCTTCAAACTGATGCCACGGGTTCGACGTGTCTGTTCCCGAATCCTCTTCTTAAAGCGAGCGATGGCCTTGGGGGCGATGCGCCGCCGAGGTTCCCGTTCGCCGGTGAAGCTGAATCCGAGAAACTTCCTTTGCCCCGGTTGAGCCACGGCGCTCTTCGCCTGATTCACCTTGAGCTTGAGTCGGTGCGTGATGAAGTGCGTAACACTCTCCATCACTCGCTGTCCCGCTCGTTCGCTGCCCACGTAGAGGTTACAGTCGTCGGCATAACGCACGAAGCGATGACCGCGCCGCTCCAACTCCCGGTCCAGTTCGTCCAGCACCAGATTACTGAGCAACGGTGAAAGCGGACCGCCCTGCGGCGTGCCCTCATCCACCGGACTCACCAATCCCTCCTCCATCCCACCGGCCTCCAGGAATGCTCGAATCAGCTTGAGCATTCGTTGGTCGGCCACGCGCTCGGCCACCGCCGCTAACAGACGGTCGTGATTGACTCGATCGAAAAATTTTTCCAAGTCGAGGTCCACCACCCAGCGGTATCCTTCAGCGATATACTGCTGCGCCTCGTGCACCGCTTGCTTCGCACTGCGCCCCGGTCGGAAACCGTGGCTGTGTTCGGAGAACGTCGGATCCCAGCGCTTCTGCAGAACCTGCAGCACCGCCTGCTGAATAAAGCGATCCAGCACGCAAGGAATGCCGAGCTTGCGCATTCCGCTGCCATCCGGCTTCAGGATTTCCACCCGTCTTACCGGCTGCGGTTGGTAAGTTCCGCTTCGTAGCTGTTCCCCGATTTCTAGCCCATGCTGCTTCTGGTACTCCGAGAGCTCGTCGACGGTCATCCCGTCCACTCCCGGACTCCCTGTGTTCGCCTTGACTCGTTGTAATGCCTGCTTGCAGTTTTCCAGCTCGCAGACTTCTTCCATCAGTCGTTCGGTTTCGGCCAGGCTTTCGGTCCTGTGCTTCGCCATGAGCGTTTCGGTCCCTTGCTCAACGGCTTTCGGAGCATCACTCCTACTTTCCGCCGGAAAGGCCAGCACCCCTTGTTCGGGCCGGTTTTTCTGCCGCTGTCCGCTCCTGAGTCGCACCGCTTACTGGCCTTGTCCTTTACTCCCCTTGCGGGGTACCGTTCGGGCCTTCGATCATCGTTCCCGGCTTGGCCTATCTGTTGCTCCGCCTTTCGGCATTGGAGGGCCTCAATATCCTCGCCGACTGCATGACCTAATTTGCCCTCTGCTGCTCTGTGACTTCTCTTTTCTTAAAGTTGATATCAAGCACTTACGGGAGTCAGCTGGTAGCCGAGTTCTTTGGCTGTGGCCGCCAAACGTCCGATGCGGTGCTGGCGATATCGGTTTTCGTATGCGGCTGCACCTTCGTCCACGTACGGCTGGCCCCATCGCAGCAGCCGGTAAACAAGCGTAGCCAACTTTCTGGCGGAAGCGAAGACGGCAATGTCTCCGCCGCGGCGTTGCGCGATTTTTCGATAGTAGGATCCGAGGGCCGTCTGGCTGTGGCGCAGCGACAGCGCCGCCATACGCAAAGCCGCCGCCACACGGGTGCTCGCGCTGTTCCGCTTTTTCTTCTTCAGCGGCTTGCCTCCGCTTTTGGGCACACGCGGCGCCAAGGTGACGTGCGAGACGAACTGCTTCTCCGTGGGGAAGCGGCTTAAATCGGAGCCGTATTCGCTGACCACGACTTCTACCGTTTCCACCCCGATGGCATCGATTTGCGTTATATCGACACCGCTCATCCGGTATAAGGCCTGCCGCTTCGCCTCCTGCCCGCGGTTTTTGATCGACCTTGCCTTGTTGGCATTCTGGAGAGGCGGCGCCGTTGGTTCATGGGGCTCTTCTCGTTTCATCTCGCCCAGTTTTCCCAGAATTTCCTGCTCATACGCCGCGATCCGCTCCTGCACCGCGTCGTACATCTTCAAAGCCTGCTGCAAGCTGAAGATATGATCTTCCCGCCAGTGTCCGCTCAACTGTTCCGCAATTTCCTGCTGCGTTTTGCTGCAACGTCGGTCGCGTAGACTCGCCAGTTTTTGCGCATCCCGTTCGCCTTGCGCGATGGCGCGCAGGATGGCCATTCCCGTCACTCCATCGATGTCGGAAACCGCTCGGTGCACGCGCACGTTCATTTGGTCGAGACTCTTTTGCATCCGCCGCAGCCAGTCTCCACTCTCCGCCACCAGGTTCGCCTTATCTCGCACCAACGTGCGCAGCATGCACACCGCTTCCTTGGGCCGGAACGAACCTCGCAGCAAACCGCAACTGTGCAACCGTTGGATCCACTCGCAATCGGTCGGGTCCGATTTTTTGTCCCGTCCCGGCACTTGCGCCAGCTGCCGGGTATCCACCAGCAGCAGTGCCAAACCTTGCGCTTCCAGCACCTCATGCGGGGCAATCCAATACACTCCTGTGCTTTCCATCGCCACCGACTCGACCTGCCGTGCTTTCAGCCACTCCGCCATGCGTAACAGTTCTGCGGTCGTTGCCCCAAAGCTGGTTACTTCCCGACCGCTTCGATCCCGCATCGGAGCGCACACCCAGTGCCGTTCGCTCCCCAAATCAATGCCGGCACGTTCCATCGAATGATCGGCAAACTCGCCAGCTGCCTTCGGCTTTTTCCCGAGCTCGCAATCTCATCTCTTCCTGGCATCTCGTAACCTTTCTGAGCACGCACGCCCAGGTTGGCCGTTTCTGATTCTGCTCTAGGGGAGAGCCACGAAAGCCTCACCAATGTTCAATCGCCTTCCTGGAACCATGCTGACTTAGCGGCATGCGCACGAATGTAAATGGGGTCGTAGCTGCGGTCGCGCTCTTTGGAACGATAACGCTGTCCTCGCCGGAAGTCACAGATTATTCAATCCGGTGCCAGCCGGTGGCAGAGCTGACTTCTACGACACGGTCAGAATGAATCACTTCATCCTCAGTCACGATTCCGTGACATGCCGCAGATCTCCCGAGGTAAGTTCGACCGCCTTCGACGCGCAACCACCGGATTTACCACCAGTGAGCTTGATGGATATGGGCTTCGCAGTCAGTTGCCCGCTCGCCCGCCACCGTAGGCCTCGTATCCGGTTCTTGTTCCTCGGCTCGCGCCTTTGCTCCACGCTTCTTTCAGGCCCCGCCTCGCGGCGAGTGTTATTTCAGTTGGGATAGAACTCCGGCGCGCCGGCTGTAGGTGGAGGGTTACCAAGTCCGCTCTTTCGATTGCGCATTGGGTTCTCATTTCCACCATGGCTGCGTTTCCGGAGGCCCCCCTATAATCCCGTACGGCCGGATTTCCCAGGTACGGTTCGGAACCTTGGCCTTTCTTCCATGGGCCTTCCCAGCTTGGAGAGGTTTAAGCGCTGGTTCGCATACGCCCCCACTTCCGTGGTTTGCCCATAGCATCGTTCCACCTCATGCGTCAGCTTATCGCCAGCTCTGTGTCTGGCCGCCGCGCTGCCGATGAAACCACCAAGTGTCCAGAGTCCCTTTGCCCAATGTCGAAGCTACTCTTCATCGGGGAGACTACCTCGTCTCCTGCGAGGACATTACTCCTCGGTCATCGCTCCTACGGACTCATGCGCCAATCCCAAGTGTCTCTCCACTACTTCGGCCTTGGCCTCGTTTGTGGAGTCTTCGCAGGTTGCTACCAGCCCCTGCTGCCACCGGGACCTTCCGAGTAGAGGAGACCCGGTGAGCTGTAGGCTTCCTTTGGCTGTATCCGCCGTTTCCAGCTTCGTGCCCGCTTAAGTCCACCATGACTCGCCGGGGTTCTCCCCCCTCACGGACCCCACCGTGCAGATTTCCCGCAGTGGGTTCTTCAGGCGCGACTCCCTGTACTCGCCCAAGGATGTGTGATCCGCGGTGACAGCAGCGGAAACTGGCGCAGGATTTCCTTAAACCGCTCCCACGTCAGCCGCTCTCCACGTGTGCGGCGACCCAGCCATTCTTTCCAGATGCGTTGGACTCGGCGATAGAACTGTCCGATACTGCGGTAGTTCGTCGGCCGTCCGTAATACTGGTAGTGGCCGCGGAGTTTGGCGTTCAGGGTTTTCTGTTGCTCACTCACAGGGTCGTGCCGGTGCTGTTGACACCAGTCCCATATTGCCGTCAGCCCTCTACGGAGCCGTTTGGCAATCGTCTTCACGTGCACTGTGAACTTGCCCTGTCGGCTGCGGGCGCATATGTGTACAAACCCCAAGAAGTTGAACGTCGCGGGTTTCTTACCCCGCTTCTTCGCGTTCTTGGCGGCATACTGCCCGAACTCAATCAGCCGCGTCTTTTCCGGGTGCAGCGTCAGGCCGTATTTCTCAAACCGCTTCGGCAAGACTGCTAGCACTTTCTCTGCGTCCTCCTTGTGTTGGAAGCACAAGATGGCATCGTCGGCGAATCGGATCTCGTACGCTTCCCCTTTTAGCCGGGGCTTCACTTCGTCCTCGAACCATTTATCGAGAACATAATGCAGGTAGACATTTGCCAGGAGCGGACTGATTGGTTGCCCCTGTCCTGTACCTGTTTCGCTCACGAGTAGTCTGCCGTCTTCGATGACCCCGACCTTGATCCACTTTCCGATCAGTCGGAGCACGCTGCCGTCGGTTACACGTTTCTCTATCATCTCTACCAGAGCCGATCGCACAATCGAGTCGAAGTATGAGCGGATGTCAATCTCTAGAACCCATCCCATGGGCCGGGTGCATAGCACCCTGCCCACTTCTTCCAGCGCTTGGTGCTGCCCACGCCCGGGTCGAAACCCGTAGGAGCAGTCGAGAAAATCCTGCTCATAGATGGCATTTAATAGGTCCACCGCCGCTTTCTGCACGATCTTATCCTCGAGGGCGGGAATCGAGATCGGCCTCTGTTTCCCATCCTCTTTAGGGATATAGACTCGTCGCAACGGCTGTACCCGATATTTGCCTTCTTTGAGCCGCCGATGGAGCTGACGGATGTTCTCCTCAACGTGCGCCTCATACTGTTCGTACGTGACGCCGTCGATTCCAGCACTGGCGTTCTTTCGAAGACTCCGGAATGCCTCATGCAACTTCTCGCCTGTGATCAGGTGAGCGATAGAGTGGAACTGCCGTTTCGGATCTTCCTTGGCGAGTTCAGCTATTCTGTTGATGTCTGTGGACATATCATTTCGAGCTCAGTGTCTCGCTATGTTTCCTTTCAGCAGATTCGTACGCTTGCTTCCCCCTTCCCTCCAGTGGGTTCCGTGGCCGCCCGTTTCCGGAGCCCTGCGGTTCCCCACCTTCGTCGGTACTATAAGGTTGTAAGACTGCTCCAGCATCCGTCCGTGCTTCCTCCGGTCGACCCTTGGTTGCACGTACCTCTCGACCCATTTCCAGAGGCGGTCCTCCTGGTGTGAGAGGAGATGGGGAGCTCTCTTCGGTTCCTGGGCCGTCCCTGTGGAGCATGCCTTGGGCTAGAGACCCCGGCGAGTCGGCGCGACCTCGCAATAACGGTCGCCGCCAGATACTGCCTTCCGCTTCGGGAATCACGTCGGCCTCGCGACTAGATAAGATTTCGGGGCTGAATCCTCACGGCCTGCTACCTTGTTATCTACGCTTCGCACCCACCAGTCGCCCGGTGAATGGCAAGACTCACTACTGACCTGTCTGCTCGACTTTGGTCAGACGGGATTTGCACCCGCTGGATGACAATAAGAGGGTTCGCTTATTTCACTAACAGTTCCTCCTCTTCCAAGCTTTTCCGAACGCGATCCCGACGTTATCTCTGCGAGTCCTTCCGAAGATGCTTGGGCCCTTACCACGACGGTTTGCAGGTTGCACTTGCCTGTTACTTCCCCTGCAACATTGGCCTTCCCCCGCAAGGGTTCCGGGTCGGCGTACCGTAAGTACCCGCTAAAGCGACTTCTCAGCGGAGCAAATTTTCGCGGTTGCAGCCATTTCTTTATGTTCAGGCCTCTTCGTTTGCTAGCCACCTTGGTCGCTCACCACCTCCACTGTTTCCAGCAGGGCAGTCTGTGACGTTTAACTCCGAGCAGAACACGCGTCGTTACCTTCGCATGCATCGGAGATACTAGCCGTCCAAACCAGGCAATTGACGGCGCGAGGACTTTCACCTCGCTAGACTCGCACTCTTGTCGGCTGCTCCCCCTTGCGCTTTGCTATGACTTCACCTCCATCAGGTTGTCAAAGGGACTTTCACCCTCGAGCGGTCGAACATGCTCGGCACACAACAGAATGGCGCGGCGAAAAGCCGCGCCATTTGAATTTTCGCAACCACGAATTCGTGCCCGACAGGCGGCCTAGCCGAAAATGTCGACGTGCACGACCATGCGTACCCCGCTGCCCAGTTTCACGTTCTTTCCCTTGGAGGTGAGCACGCCATTGTCGAGTTGCAGATTATCCATTCCGTGCACGCCCACCGACTGCGAAGTCAGCGCATTCTGTGCCCTGCTGTCTGAATTCGTGTTGGAACCGCTCTTGCTGTCCGTGACCACGCCAACCGAGGTCATGGCGCC
The DNA here is from genome assembly GCA_963832015.1 of uncultured Acidobacteriaceae bacterium. GTDB lineage: Bacteria > Acidobacteriota > Terriglobia > Terriglobales > Acidobacteriaceae > Sulfotelmatobacter. Next base: position 17,205 of record CAWHSR010000029.1, on the reverse strand, counting down.
GCCACCGCCACCTACGCCGGAGGGGCCAGCCCCCCCGCGCTGCCACCGGCAGCGGTGGTCGGAGCTCCCGTGACGCTCGGATCCATCTGCTCATCGGGTGCTGGAAAAACGGCCTGCACTACGCCTTTGACGGACAGTTGCTTCCCGTTCGCGACGTTCAGCTTGTCGAAGGTGACAGTCAATTGCGATTCTGGATCACCCTTGGAACGCGCTTTCGCCGCCACAATGTGCCCCATCACTTTGGATCCCTTGGGCACCACCGTACCGTCAGGCAGCTTAATGCCAGACGCCATTTCCACTTCGATGGCATCGCCTTCCTTAAGCTTGCTGGAATCCAACGTTTTGTCGACCTTAGTAAACAAGACCCCGTGACCGACTGCGGCAGGCACCGCCTGCGCGGGAGCAGCAGCAGCAACTTGCCCATAGCAAAATGAGGCCGCGAAGACTGCGCTTAGAGCCACGATGCCAATTCGATTCATTGATGCACCTCGGATGCTTAGATGCGGAGATTATAGATCGTCGTTTTCTCGATCGTGCAGCTTTTCGGGCTGCAGAGGAAGAGCGCGGTCAGCTGGAAAAAAATGAGGCCGGCCTTCCGGCCGGCCTCGATTGGTTTCAACTTTGGCAGCTCATCTGGATCGATGCGCGGCTAAAGTCCGGGACTCTAGAACACGATCTTCCCGCTGAGTTGCATCACGCGCGGGGACGAGTCAAAGCCCAGGAAGTTGCCGTACGGGCTAGTCGGCGTACCCTGCATGGTGCTAATGGTTCCGTAACTCGGATCCGGAATAGGAGCACCTCCGGTGTAAGTGCTAGCGTAAGAAGCGTTCGGCAGAGCGAAGTTCGGATGATTGAAAACGTTGAACGCTTGCGCGCCAATCGCGAAATTGAACCGTTCCCCGATCTTGAAATTCTTGAAGAGGTTCAGGTCCATATCGAAATAGTGAGGTCCGCGATACTGATTGCGTCGTTCAATCGGGTATGGTTCGCCCGCCCAAGTTGGACTGTTGGCGTCCAGAATTGCCGACGGTGCGAGGCATTGCGCCACGGGGATAGAGTTTGCGTCAAAGGTCGCATTTGCTCTGCCGCAACCGCCGGGTTGCGCGTTGCCAATGATCGTCGCCGGAATCGTGTCCCCACCGTCGATAACGGTTCCAGTGAGATTGCCGTCAGAAAGTGTATACGGCAATCCAGTACGCCAGAACATCTTGCCTGAGAACTGCCAACCTTCCGTCAGATATTTCAATCCGCCGGTCTTATGGAATTCCGGATTGATGACAAAGTCGCCGTTAACGAGGTTGCGAATGTCATAGTCGGAGTTCCCATAGTTGTTAGTTCTCAAGTTTGTCGGGTAGATCTGGCCAAGGATCGTATTGTTGCCCTCGAATCCGTACTGGAATAGTCCTCCGTTCGAAGTCTCATCGATGTTGTGCGCCCAGGTGTAGTTCAGGTGCCCGGAAATCCAGTGCGAGAACTGCTTTCGCAAACTGAACGTGAGACCGTTATAGTTGGAGACTGCTCCCTGCTGATATTGGGTAACAGTCGAATAGTTCTGGGCCGCAGGCGCAGTCGGCAGAGTTCCCTGATACAAACCATAACCGTCGAACGCATTCGGCCACGCATTGGAATAACTGATGCGCGCTCCATGGTTCCCTGCGTAGTTGATGATAAACACGGTGCTGCGGTTGAGTTCCTGCTGAACGGAGAGATTCCACTCCTGCCATTCCGGAGAGTGGATCGTGCCGATGAGCCCGTTGCCCGCGGGAGGCGCGAACACCACCCCTGCCGGCATGGAACCTTGGATTTGGCTGTAGCTCTCGGTTATGTTGAAGGCAGCAGCCGACGCCGCCCATGTGGCGGGAGCTCCAGCTGGGTCAAACGGCAGAACGCCCGCGGTAGGAGGATTCGAACGTACGCGCAACATGACCGAAACCGGAGGTTGTCCCCCAAAGCCCAGGATGTTGTCGATCATGCCGACGGCTGGGTTGTCGTAGAAAAGGCCGATACCGCCGCTTATGACCGTCTTGCCGGTGCCCAGAGGATCCCAGCTAAAGCCGACGCGCGGAGACCAGAGGATCGTGTCCACGCCGGGATAGCCTTTGTGCTGTCCATAGTTCAGGTCCTTGCTGTACGGTACATCCAAGGAACCGCCATTACCACCGGAAGCGGTCTCCGCTTGAACGGATGCTGAGTTCGAGAATGGCCCGTACAGGTTCGAGAAGCAGTTGTCTTGGCAAACCGGGTTGGAGTTGTGTTCCAAGCGCACTGCCAAGGTCAACTTCAGATTGCGCGTTGCTTTCCACTCATCTTGGGCATAGGCACCGAGTCCCCAAAAAGCGATTGGGTTGTTGCTGTTAGGAATATACGCCTTGCGATACTGATACGCCTCGCCTTGGGCGAACTGCTGGAAGGTCGTAGCTCCATAGCCCCAGTAAACGACCGGGTTCGTGTAGAAGAAGTTGTGATCGCTTACGTCGTAGCGGCGGAAATTCTCGCCGAACTTGAACGTGTGATTCCCGTGCGTCCACGAGAAGTCATCGATGAACTGATACTGTGTAATGTTGCGGCCCTGGGGGAAGCTGGCAGCAGCGGCGTTCGGGCTAGTGAAGTTGTATGGGTCGAATTCGGAGAATGCCTGCCCAAAGTTGAATGTGGAAGCCGCCGTCGCCGATGAAAAGATCGCTACGTAGTGGCTGAGTGTCGCCGTAAACTGGTTTGTCTTGGTCGGACCAAAAACATGCGTCTCGGACGCTTGGGCGTCCCAGGCAGGCTGGTTTGAGTTAGCGTCAAACAAGGAATTGATCGGATCGATCGAAGTCGGCTGCAATCCGTGATCCATCTTGTAGCGGCCGAAGATGTTGTCATTGTTGCCCAGCTTCTGGTCCACGCGGACGCCGAGAATAAACTCATGGGCAAGCGCTTTCGGCGTAGTTATGTACTGCACTCCACAAGGATCAACTCCAGCATTAAATCCAGGCAGAACCAATGTGGAGCAGTCCCCCTGAGAAGCCGGGATTGGAATTCCGCCGGAATACCCGGGAGCATTCTGCCAGAAGCTCATCAACTTGTTGTAGTCGGGGCTTTCTGCCGGGTGCAGCAAGGCCACCTCGGCCTCGGCGGCATTAATAAACTGCGTCGAGGGAGCCGTAACCTGATCTACGTTTGGCAGCAAGAACCGCATGCCTTCGAAGTCTACAAAGAAGAATGTCTTGTTCTTGATAATCGGTCCACCGAAGGATGCTGCCCACTGGTTGGCATTGGAGAACGCCGCCTGATTGGGCTCGCCATTGAATGCCTGACTCTCTTTGTTAATCCAGTTGTTGGCATTGAGGTACCGGCCATTCCACCAATAGATGGCGTTGCCGTGGTACTGGTTGGTGCCCGACTTGGTCACATAGGTGACCTGCGCGCCAGCGAGCTGTCCGTACTGGCCGCCGTAAGGATTGGTAATAACCGTCGCTTCGCCGATTTCGTTCTGGCCCAGCGTAAGGTTCGACGCGCCCGAGTTATTGATATTGAAGTACGGGTCCATGTCGTTTTCGCCGTTGACCGTGAACAGGTTCGACGTGGCCGGCAGGCCGTTGGCGGTAAAGTTCCCGTAACCCATGGTCCCGTTCACCACGACACCGGGAGCCGTATCGGCGATGTTGGTGATGTCGCCACCCGCGCTCGGCAACTGCGCAACTTCTTCCTGGGTGAACGCTGTGTTTTGGCTAGGCTCGGTATTGATGAGCGGCGCGGTTCCTGAAACCTCCACGGTTTCAGTGCCCTTCGCTACTGTCAGATCGATATCCGCCTTCGAATTCTGACCGACCTCAACCTGCACGGTTTGCCCTACTTCCGCAAAACCGGCTTGCTTCACGATGATCTGATAGTGGCCTGGCTTCAACAGGTTGAAGCTGTACCCGCCGCTGGAGCTCGTGGTCGTCGATGCTGTCGAGCCGGTGTCCAGACCCTTCAAGGTTACCGGAGCATTGGGGACGACTGCGTGGCTGGGATCTAACACCGTGCCATTGATGCTGCCGGTGGTCAGCGATTGACCGAACATGGGAGCCGTCGCCAACGACAGCGCCAACAACACAGCTAGAACTATAGGAAAACGTTCAAAACGCATTTCCTGCCTCCTTCGAAATTTTCGTAACTCAGAATCGGATCCAAAGCGCTTTGGCCGGTTTCCCTGGGAACAATCGCGCGATCCGATGAATTGCAACCTGTCGAAACCTCTTAAAGAATTGTGAGAGCTGGGACTTCAAGAAATTACTGCTTACTTCACCCGTCTATCGCGGGCTTCTTCTAAATATCCTGCAAAACTAAACATTCGATAACACACTGGAACCTAACTGCTTGTGCAAGTAACGATCCAAACAGCGGCAATAACAAACAATTTGTTTTCAATAGGTTAGTCTCGGATCAGCGAGGCGCGATACGGAAATCGGTATTGAGAAGAAGCGGAAGCTATGATATTTGGAAGGGTTAACGTCCCGGTGCCGCCACTAGCGAACCTTCTTCTTCGCCGGTCTCGAGGCCACTTCCCCAGGCGCCAGCACTCTTCTCACGATGGGCGTATTCAGCTTGTACTTCCTCTCGCTGACGTTCCCGGCATCGTCTTTCACGCGCAAGATGAACACTGGCAGGATCCCTTCCTTATCGAAATCCTCTTTTGTAATGGTCACAGGCAGAATGCCGTCGAGGCCATGTTCCCGGTATGCGGTCTCGTAGCGATGCTTCCGCGTGTTCCAGGTGAAGACGCGAACCTGGTCGAAGTCGTAGGGCAGACCATCGTGGGGATCGGTAAGCACAGCCAAATATTGCGACACCTGCTTCTGCACGCCCTTTTCGTTGTCGGGCACCTGGTTCAAGGCAAAGAAGGCGACGAAGCGCTGGCCCTCGGCATATTGCGCAATGTCGAGTGGGACATCCACGTCCACCATGCGCGCCAGCACCCAACCCACCCGGCTTTGATCGTCGCGAACCAGCCACCAGTCTTCGAGGACCGGGCCCGCTGGAGCCTTGGCGTTGGGCTTCCCAGCCGGCTTGGCCGAGGGCGCCGCGCCGGGCTGCTTTTCAGCCGTGGCTCGCTTCAGAATCGCAATCTTTGCGCCCGACGCCAACTGATACAGATGTTCCGTGTCTCTGCCCGGAGAGACGTGCAAGTTGGTTTCATTCCGCAGGATTCCGGGAGCCTGCACAGCATCGTTCTGGTTGTCTTGGGTAAGTTTCTGCAGAGCTATCGAAGGTCTTTTGATCGACGAGGAACCGTTGCTCGATCCAGCCTTCGATTCCTGTAGAGGTGCGGACGCGAGCGAAGCGCTTCTCGCGGTCCAGTACTTCGACGCGCTCTCCATTTTTCACGTTGCCGACGCGATTGAAGATGGCCGCCACCTGATCGCGCAGCGCGGCTTGCGGGGCGGACACATATGCCACTTCCAGTACCCGATGGCGTCCACGCCCACATGCCGGAAGCAAGAAGAGGGCGAGCCAGCGCTACCGCGGAAAGAAGCCAGCCAACGCGAAATGAGCGCAGAGGTTTCAAGATTGAATACAAGACGAGACGGGAACTTTCTACTATAGCGCGTTGCGGGCGCGAGAACCTCACACGAAGGTTTACGTGGGTGCAATTAAAAGTGCGAGTCAGTTATGCCGCTTGCTGATGCACGTTGCTCCAGTAATCTTCCCAACCTCCGTTGGCTCGTAAGACCCGTAGAGCGATCATCTTTCTTAGATTTTCCATCTTCCACCAGGCGCCGGAGATCTTGAGCCGGTTCTGGAACACATAGCGGTGGCCACTCTCAATCTCGCCTGAACCGATGGGCAATCCCGCGGCCAGGGCGCCTTGATAATCCAAAAAATTCGAGTGGTTGGAGATATAGCGAAAGCAGGCACGAACCGGAGCCTCGGAGTCGGGGAGTTGGGCCGGTTCTAAGAACGGCCGCAGCGCTTCGAGAACATCTTTCCAGCGATTGTCTTTCAGCCAGTTCTTCTTCTCCTCCATCCAGGCCGGTTTATCGTTTCCCCCGATCCGGTCTCCGGCCGCCGAAAGGTAGTCGCACAGGTGATAGAAATCGACCAGATACTGCACTTGGCTGCCAAACTGCGCCTCCATCTGCTCGGTAATCCAGACCGCCCCATCCCCCACCCCATGGATCCTGGTCCGGCTGCCCGCTCCCGCCTCCTGGGCGCAGACCGCCAGCCGCTCTCCGGCTTGCTCCACGCTTCCCAGGGTCGCGCCAAAAATGGGAGTCACCGAACCCGGTTCATGAGCCAGAGCCAGACGGGCTTCCTTCCAGCTCACCTGCCGGGTCTTTCTCCGATCCACCGGCGCTGCTCCCGTCGGCTCGGCCACTTCCACCACCGGTAGCATGCTGCCGTCCATTTCGGTAATGAGCACGCGCACTCCCGCACTATCGGGCCAATCCCTTTTCTGCTTCTCTTGCGCCCGCATCGCCTCTCCATGTTCCTCCGTAAACCCACGGATGGCGCTCACGGGAACCTCAATCCCATAATGTTCTTTGAGCTTGACCGCGGCTCCGCCAAAGGCACCATCGGCCCCAAAATCCGTCATGGTTCGCTGCAGGGCTAAGGAATACCCACGGCACTCCACTTCCGCCGATTCGCAAAAGGGTCGCATCTCCCGCCCCCGCCGACCTTGGGTGTAGATCTGTTCTTCTATTTCGATGGTCCCCAGCCGGGTGTACCAGTAGAGCTTTTTTTTTCCTTCCGATTTACGCCCGGCTTGGAGTCGTACTCCGCTTCTTTTTTCTGCTGCTGACGGCGGGCCCAACTGTGGAAAACCTCGCTCCCCATCTGCCGCAATTCCTCGATAATCCGCCTCTCCGCTTCGGCCGCTTTCTCCACATCCCCGCCCGCGTTCTCGATAATCGCCAGCATGGCCTCGATCTTGCCTTTCAGCTCCGGGTATTCCTTCAGCCTTTCCTCCAAGCTGGGTTGGTTGGCTACGAATGGTTTCTCGATGTCGGAAAAACGTTCAGCCATGGATGCTCCTTGCGCTGGATTGACCCATGTCTATTTATGCCATTCGGAGGGGAATCTTCAGCCCAATCACGGGGCAGAGTCTACAAGATTACTCCCCCTGCTGCCTGGCTCGCCCAGACCCTTGACTCGCACTTCTAATTGCACCCGGTTTACGTCTGATGCACCCGCACCGGGGCTCATCAAGACATGGGCAATCCGACTCGGTTACCATAGAGGTACGACTTTCGCCCGAGGCGAAGTTCTGGGCGCAGGTAGCCCGGAGGCCGTTTCTGGCGTCTAATAAAATGGCTGCTTCGCGCAACCAGGTTGAACAAGTCAGGTTGAACAAGACACCCAAACACTGATGAAAAACATATTCCGGAATCGTCTCGCTGTTATTTCGCTGGTCACTTTGATCACCCTAGCGGGCGCCGTCGTTTGCGCCGCGGCCCAGGACACGCTGGATTCCGTCCTGCGCCCGCCCAAGGGATCGCAGGTCGCCATTGTCGTCTTCGAGGACTTGCAGTGTCCCATGTGCCGGCGGACCGCTCCGCTGGTCGAGCAGGCGTCGAAGACCTATAAGATCCCAGTCGTGCGTCACGACTTTCCGCTGCCCATGCACAACTGGTCGTATCAGGCGGCCGTGATGGCGCGCTACTTCGATACGCATTCGAAGGCTTTGGGCAACGAATTTCGGGATTACATTTTCGAGAACCAGTTGGAAATCAATCCCCAGAACCTGCGTGCGTATGCCGAGAAATTTGGCGCCGCGCACAAGGTGGACTTGCCGTTCGTCCTCGATCCCGGCGGAAAACTCGCCGCGCAAGTCAACGCCGATCGCGACCTGGGCAAGGCGATCAAACTCGACCACACGCCGACGGTTTATATCGTCAGCAGCCGCAATCCGAGCCGGCCGTATGTGGAAGTCAAGGACAACAGCCAGCTCTACTCCACCATCGACGCGGTGATGAAAGAGTAAGCGCGGCTCCCACCAATCTATTTCGCGAAGCCCCGGACGCTGAAGGAAATCGGCAGTCCGACCACCACCATATGCACCAGCAGCCCGAGAATCAGGTCGTGAAGTTCGTACGGGCCGCGGTCGTGGAGCGCGGAGAGCGGCAACACGATAAGCGTCATGACTTCTTCTACTGCGGCGCCAAAGAACAAGCCGCATACCAATGGGTGCTCCGTCAGGAAACGAAGCCTGCGGCTTGCCCCGTAGTAAATAGCCGCAGCCGAGCAAGCGATAAAGAAGTGCAGCACAATTCCAAGAACATAGGTGCCGGCACCTCCGTGGCGAGCCTCCGGCCCCAACAGGCCTCCGGCGATGGTGAGCGGAACGCGCCATCCGAACAAGATGCAAGCTTGGGTTAGGTCCAAAGTCCCGGCGATCCCTCCGCCTGCTGCGATTGCCAATAGCGCGTTTCTCTTGCCCGACGGCCCAGACACAGAATCTTCCATCATCGCGATCCTCGCTTTTACCCGAATTGTTTGCAGCAGACCGACGATACGCAGATGACCGACTTGAAGTCCTGAACTTGCTCTGAAACATTCTGAATACTTCTGAAATAGCGCCGCGTCGCTGTCGCTATAATCGGCGGGATCGCTTTTCCATTTGGAAGCAGACGCGAAACACTGATCCGCATGAACCACCCAACCGAGACAAGGCTTCGCATCGGCGCCTGGTGCGTCAATCCGGCGTCCGGGGAGATTTCACGCGACGGACAGACCGCTCGGCTAGAAGTGCGAACGATGCGCTTGCTCCTGTGCCTCGCCGAGCACCGCGGCGAGGTCGTCAGCATCGATGATCTGCTGAGCCAGGTCTGGCCGGATGTGACGGTCACCCAAGATTCGGTTTATCAGGCTGTGACGTCGCTCCGCCGTCTGCTCGGCGACGACCCCAAGCAACCCACGTACATTGCGACCGTACCGCGACTGGGCTATCGGATGGTGGCTACGGTCAGTCCTTGGATAGATCAGCCGCCGGAGGCTTCCATCGCACCAAAGTCGGCCCCGCAGCGCAATGCTGGTTTCACCTGGATCGCGGGCGCGGCCCTTGGCCTCGCGCTCGTCGTTTTGTTTGCCTGGCAATTTCGCGGTAGGGTCGCGAACAGTACTCCCACGGCCGCCGCTTCTTCACTACCACAGAATTCCATTGCGGTGCTGCCCTTTCTCGACCTGACCGAAGGAATGAAAGAGGAAGAATTCGCCGACGGCATGACCGAGGAACTGATCGACAAGCTCAGCAAGATCCCAGGCCTTCGCGTACCGCCGCCCACGTCCTCGTTCTATTTCAAGGGCAAACAAATCACAGTCGCCGAGGTCGCCAAGGCGCTGGGAGTCGCATACGTACTCGATGGGAGCGTGCGCAAGTCAGGCGTTCAACTGCGGGTCGCCGCACGCTTGATTCGCGCCGACAGCGGATACGTGGTCTGGTCTGAAACGTACGACCGTCCGTTGCATGACATCCTGATCGTGCAGGACGACATCGCCGGCGAGGTGACCAAAGCGCTGAGGCCTTCCATCGGAGCCAAACCAGATGAACCCCAGTCCACAAAAAACTAATTATTCCGGTCGACCCGTGTAGTGCTCCGTCGCGTGCACATGCTCATGGTCTTCGAGCGATTCCAGGTGAGTGATCACTTCCGCGGGCGTGCCAAGTTCCGCAGGGAGACGTTCTTCCAGCGCAGTCGCCAGCCGGTGCGCTTCTCCAACTTCCGTAGCGTGCGGAAACAGCAGGTGTACCTCGATGATCTGGCGGTATCCGGTGGTGCGATAGCGCACGCCGTGATAGTGGACGCCCAGTTCGTTGCAGATCGAGTCCAGTTTCTCGCGGATCTGTTTGCCGGTTTCGGGATCAGAGTAGTCCAGCAACCCCACCGCGGACCGCCACGCCATTCGTCCGCCGGACCACAGAATGTTGACTGCGACCGCGATCGCAACCAGCGGATCAAACGGCTTCCACCCCGTCAGCATGACCAGCCCGAGGCCTGCTACCACGCCAAAGCTGGTGAAGCAGTCGGTGAGCACGTGCTTGCCATCGGCTTCGAGAATCAGCGAGTGGCTGCGCTTGCCCACGCGCAGCAGGTACCAGCCCAGCCACGCGTTGAGCAGGCCGGCTCCGAGGAGAAGCAACGTGCCCTTGCCCAGATGCTCCAGCGGCAGACCCGCCAGCCATTTTTCGATCGCCTCCACCAGGATCCAGATGGCGGCGATGACGATCATGGCGCCTTCGAATCCCGCGGAGAAAAACGCGATGCGCTCGTAGCCGTAAAGGAACGTGGGAGCAGCCGGCTTTGTGCTCAGCCGGAGACTGAATGCCGCAAACGCCACTGCGATGACATGCACTACCGACTCGGCAAAATCCGACAGGATCGCAGCTGAACCCGTCATGTAGTAGGCCGTCGTCTTGCCCAGGAGCATCAGGACGCCGACCGCCAGCGACATGCGCATGGCAAAGCGCGCCGCGCGCAGCTCTTCCTCACCGCGGTGTGCAGCCACACTTTGGCAATGGGATGGAGAGAGGATCCGACATCGATTCGTCTCGTCGGATCATGGTCCCATGATGGGATCAAGCAGAATGTGATTGAGATCACAGCGGAGGAACGCAATTGCGGATTGATGATTACTAATTCTGGGTTGAAATGTCTGGCTGAAGGTTCTCCATCAGCAATCGACAATTATCAATCCACAGTTTCGGGCTCAGTCGCCGAACCCGATTCCGACGGCGCGAGCCGCCCGCACCAACTCTCCATCGGCGCGCACGGTCTTCAGCTTTCCGATCGCGTCGGCCACGTCGACCGCCACCACCGAATCTCCGCGCAGGGCAACCATCTTCCCATATTTTCCTTCGGCAATCAGGTCGACTGCAGCCACGCCGAAGCGGGTGGCCAGCACGCGGTCGTACGGAGAGGGCGACCCGCCGCGCTGAATGTGGCCCAACACGCTGATCCGCACCTCCTTGTTGGAGATGAGGGAAATCGCTTCGCCGACCAGGTTTCCCACCGGACCACCGTGCGCGATCTGTTTCAACTCGGGCGGCAGTTTGATGCCCTCGGCGACCACAACGATCGTGAAGCGGCTGCCGCGCCTCTCGCGCTGCGCAATGAGCTTGCACACGCCCTTCATGGTGAACGGAATTTCGGGAATCAGAATAATGTGCGCCCCGCCCGAGATGCCCCCAGACAGCGCGATCCACCCGCAATCGCGCCCCATCACCTCGACCACCATGACGCGGTGGTGCGAGGCGGCTGTGGTGTGGATCTTGTCGATGGCATCGGACACGGTGTGCAGCGCGGTGTCGAACCCGAACGTGATTTCCGTGGCCGACAAATCGTTGTCGATCGTCTTGGGCACGCCCACGATCTTCACGCCCTTCTGGAAAAGTTCGTGGCCGATTTTCTGCGACCCATCCCCGCCAATCGTAATGATGGCGTCGATGCCCAGCTTCTTGGAGTTCGCGATGATCTCGTCGGAGATGTCACGCACGACTTCCTGTCCGTTTTCTTCCGTCCTGTAGTGGAAAGGATTGCCGCGATTGGTGGTGCCCAGAATCGTTCCGCCGCGCGGCGGAATCCCACTGACCCGCTCGAGCGTGAGTTCAAACGATTTCTCAGGCCAGATCAGCCCGTCAAAGCCATCAGGAATGCCGATGACCTTCCACTGGTGTTTGAGGATGGCAGCTTTGGTGGCGGCGCGAATGACAGCGTTGAGGCCGGGTGCGTCCCCGCCTCCGGTAGCAATGCCGATACAGCGTATGTCAGACATGGGGAGTCCGTATGAAGGAACCCATGATCATAGGAGCGCGCACAGGGCGACACAACGTTACGAGGGACCGTAGCACCACAGGGGACATCTATTTGATCCTGTCGAGTTCGAGGAAAGACATCGAGAAAGGGAAGGATAGAAAATCAAAAGCCCCACTTCTCGCAGAAAACGCGAGAAATGGGGCACCCTTTCGCCTCGGGCCACCCGCAATATCTAAAAATTTCCCATCAGAAGCCGGTAGCCGTGATCGAAACCTGGCTGCTGGTAAGGCCATTGGAGCTAGCGGTGATGAAGAAAGTGCCGTTGTTGCCCTGGCCGCCCACTGCGGTCACAACACCTGCAGAAACCGTGGCGATCGCCGTGTTGCTCGAAAACCATGTTGCGACGGAGGTGATGTCTTGCCCACCGCAGGAAGCGGTGAAAGATATGCTCGGTACATTGGCGGTCACAGTACCGCTCGTAGGACTGATTATGGGCGCAGTGGTGCATGCGATTGAAACGGTGATCGGCTGGGTCCCAGTAATCGACGGAAGCACATTCGACGACGCCGTTACGGTTCCCGTGCCGACATCTTGGGCTGTAACCAGTCCACCTGGGGTGATTGTCGCGATGGGCTGACCGTTCGTGCCGGTCCCCGAAATGCTCCAGGTCACCGGCGTACTCGAATTACTACCGCCGGTGAAAGTACCCACTGCAAACATTTGAACGGTGTTATTGGTACTCCCGGTAAAGATCGTCGGCGAGATCGGCCCGACCGCGAGCGCTGTGAGAGTTGGCTTGACAAAAAATCCCGTACAACTTAGCGCCAGGCCCAGGGTCGCCAGCGCGGCACAGGCGCCCATCAGTCGGATTCTCTGCTTCATAGATGACATAATCGGTTGAGACTCCTTGGGTGCGCCCCTTCACTTATGATTGTTTTTCGACCGGCCAGTCTGCAAAAATTGTAGCAGAGATGATTTGGCCCGGCGCACACTGCGGTACCTGAACTGCAGGCGCAGAACCATCCCTGCTAATCGTGCTCCTCAACGGGCGACGCACTGCTTCCCGGTTAGAACGCCGCACCTGAAACGGCTTGCAGAAAAATCGAAAGACAACCGGCAAAGTACACAGCGGAGCTCTTGCCACTTACGAGGGCGGTCCAAGACCGCCAGCGGAGCTTCGCTCCGCGGACAGCCGATGGCGGCTGTCCCCACATGTCTTACGTAAAGAGGCCAGCGCGGGATCGAACGCTGGCCTTTTCACATCTCAACTTCTCTTCACCGGCCCTTTTGGTGCTCCTGTTTCGGAGCGCTCTGCTTTGGCGGCGGAGGACTCGAGTGGTGTTGCGGCGGCGGGCTGAGTGCTGCTGCGGCGGTGGGCTCGAGTGCTGCTGCGGGCTCGACTGGTGTGGTTGCGCCGGGTGAGACGTATTTCCCTGTCCGCTGTAGCCGTGCTCCTGATACGTCGGATTGGGAGACGAACCCCGGTTCTGGTTGCCGGCCGAGCCATGATTCTGTGCGTTGTTCGGCGAGCTATTCGTCGAATTCGGTTTCGTGAACGGCCGGAATCCACCCTCGGAATTGCCTTTATTGGCTGGAGTTGAATTTACCCGCGCCTCTTTGGGCGACATCGCCGGAGCATGATATTCCCCGCCCGCAGCCCGTGCCGGAACCGCAGAATGGCTACTGAAATCTCCCGGCCTGGCCGTAGCCGCGATGGCCGGGCGCCCGTGATTCTCGGACGCGAAGTTCTCGCGATTCTGGCTGGCCGCACGCTCGTGCTGGGCCTGCGCCCCCAACGGCGCCATATGCTGTTCGTGCGCGGCGGCCTCTTCCTGTGGCGTCGGACGCGCCTCAATCCCGCCCTGCCCACCGTTGTAGCTCACCGTCCGGGTGTTGTTTACGACGACTGTACGGTTGTAGACGTTGGTCACGTTCGTGACGCTGACATTCGTCACGGAGCGGTTGTAATAGAACGCTCCGCCGCGCCACTCGCCGCCCACGAACCCCACGCCGGTGTAGCCGAAGCCGTAGTTAATGCCGCCGTAGAAACCGATATGCGGCCCCCAGTATCCGGCGTGCCACGCGTAAAATCCCCCGCCCCAGCCCCAGTATCCGGGCGTCCAAAGCATGCCCACCGGAGCAACTACCCACGTGCCAGGCACCCAGTAATAGCCCGCGTCATCATTCCAGCCCCAGTAGCCGGGAGTCCAGAAATAGCCGGGACCTGGGCAGATCGGCTGCGCATACACCGGCAATGGAGGCGGACCTACGCGGACCGAAATGCCCACCGCGATCTGCGAAAACGACGCGGCAGAAAAAGATAAGACTACGATTGCCAGTAACAGTGCCCGAACCGCGGCTCGATTCCGATTCATTCCCGTCTCCCTGATTTTGCTCCCAAGACCCGAACCCGTTGCACCCAGAAACGCCATTGTGCCGCAAAAAGCCGCACTCGGCCTCACTACGTTCCTCCTGTGTAAACACAGAACGCTAGAGTATGTTGCTCAGGTCTGAAATTATTTGGAATGAATCATTTGGGCGGATGGCAGAGTCCCGGCGACGAAAGCGAATCGAGTACTGCGTACCGAGTGCTAAGTACTAGTTGATCTTTCGCGCCCGTGCGATCCGCTCGTCAATCGGCTTGCGCCCGGCGAATCCTTCCTGCGTTCCGTGCCAGTGGGTGATCGACTTCTCTCCCATTCTCCAGCACAGCAGAATAATCTGGCCTTCGACTTCGCAGGGAAAATCGAGCAGGCCGATATCGATGTCTTTCACCTGCACGCCGATGGAGTCGATCTCCGCCAGCGCATCTTTGGCGCGCTGCTCCGCCTTGACCCGCTCCGCCTTGCGCCGGGCCAGCGGCACGACATCGACGAAAGTGCCGCCATTCAGAAAAATCTTGTGGCCGAGCGCCTGTTGCTCAGCCTCTACTTCTTCCATTACTTTCTTGCTTGCAATGGCGGTGCGCAAAAGCGATTCCAGCACAGGCAGAAGAGACAGTGCTTCATCGAGGGTAAACGTGCGGTCTGACATGGATAACTCTATTTTAACGTACGGAATGGCGGAGCCGTTAGCGCGAGCGACGGAGAATGTTCTACTTCTTCGAACCATCCGTAGCCTGTTGGACGAGTCGTTGCAAATCCGCCACAATCTTGGCCAGGCCCTGGTCAAAGTTTTTGTCGCGATTTCCCTTCAAAATGGCCCACGCCGCATGCTCGGTAATACCCCAGAGAATGGCATTCGTCTTCGGATCTCGAATTACCAGCCGAAACTGCGGATCAAATTCGGCTGTTCCAAGAGTATTCCCCTGAGACACCGCTCGCGACGCAGGCGGGACGGTGAAGCGTATTTCGAGCCACAGGTCAGCGTCAGCGGGAGCGCCCACAAGTTCATAGCGTCCCCAGGTTTTCATCGCCGCATAAAACTGGTTGTAGGCGCGGTCGGAGTCGCCGCTGAATTGTGCATCGTCCGACGGCGGTTGCTCGCCGCCGGCGTTCGCCACAAAGACTTTTTTCGCGCCGAGAATTTGGGCGGGCACGGGCCCTGCAGGCACTGGTTTCGACGGTTGCGCAGCCACCGATACCAGCAGCAAGAGAACTGCGAGGCACAGGCGAGAGGCTTTCATGTCTCGATCTTAACGCACTCTGCAGGGGACAAATCGGCGGAAATCCGTGGGCCAGGAAACCCCTGGGTCAGTGAGTTCTCGCGTGCGAAGGATCGGCAGAAGTCGCCGTGTTGAGATCGACAGGAAGCGCGGCGACGCCCGGCGCGTTGCAGTTTCCGTCGCGACTGTAGTTGGTGCAGCGACCCGCGGCATCCTTACGCTGCGGAGACTGGGCGAACTGCCAGACTTCCGCGAACGGCACCCCACTCTGAGCGGGAGTCGGCGGACGCTGGGGAAACGCACATCCCGGCGCCGGCGGGCAGCCATCGTTGATCGCCCAGTAGACGATGGCGCGCGAGCCCGCGCTCTTCTGAATATCCTCGGCAGTGACGACGTTGCCATCCTCGGCCGCGGCGATGCCCGAACAATAAATGCCCGCACGAAATCCCGCGGCCGAGACGCCGTCGACCCAGGCATAGATGTAGGCCTTCTGCTCAGGCAGCATGCGGCCGCCCTGCTCCTGGTCGAGAAAAATAATGGTCGCACCGGGAAACTTTTCGCGCCGCGCCGCGGCAACCGCGGCCCGCGCATCTGATTTCCCCAGGCGAGTTGCGTTCGCTACGGTCTTCAGTTGCGCGTAAAGCCGGCCATTGAAGAGCACGAGAAATCCGAATCCTGCGGATTCGACTGAAGCGCGGTGACCGGCCCAGCTATTCGACGTTGCACCCGGGGGATTATTCAGCCAATATCCGGCGTAGGAAAACGTCTGGTGAAGGGCCGTGAGATTGGCATCGCCGGGATAGTCGTTGCGGTCGAAACCGAGGTAGGTGTTGGAGCTCTGCGCCTGTAACGTTGCACCAGACATCAAAGCCGCAGTTGCTATGATCCGGCGAAAACGCGTGAACATGTTTTTTAAATGGAGTGAATCGCGGCGCATTCCCTTCATTTCTTTTCCGATAAGCGCTTCAGTTCCTCATCGATCCGCAGGATCTCCTGTCGCGCTTGTTCGTATTCCATTTGCTCAATCTCGTCAGCTATGCCGCCCTCAACCTTGCTATCCATCTGCACAAAAGACAACATGAGATCTTGGCGGCGTGCCTGCAACTGTTTGATTTCATTGCTGGTTTTATCGTCGTTCATAAACAAACGGTATCCCGACGACTTCTCTGACGGCTGAAAGCTATCCCCCGATATGCACCATCGTTCTCGACGCCGGCACGAAATCCGCCTCGCCGATGTGGTGGCGCTCTTCTTTCTTCTGAACGACGCCCTGAATAAATCCTTGCAACTCGTCGTCGCTGGCACCCCGGCGCATCTGTGCATGCAGATCGTGATCCCAGACCGAGAACAGGCAGGTGCGGATCTTGCCGTCACTGGTGATGCGAATGCGGCTGCAATGTCCGCAGAAGGGATGCGACACCGGCGCGATGATGCCGATCTCGCCCACTCCATCTTCAAACCGGTAGCGCCGCGCTGTTTCCGAACGCCCGTGCGGAATCTCAACTAGCGGCCGGTACTCGGCCATGCGCGCCAGGATTTCTTCGAGAGTAACTACGGTCGAGGGCGCCCAGGTGCGCCCCTCTTCGAGCGGCATGAACTCGATAAAGCGCACCGTCACTCCCTCTTCGCGCGCGAACATCCCGAAGGGAATGATCTGGTCTTCGTTGAATCCGCGCATCAGCACACAATTCACTTTCAAGGGCCACAGCCCGGCCCGCCGCGCCGCGCGGATGCCGGCCAGCACATGATCGTACCCATTGGGCACGCGCGTAATACGCGCGAAGCGGTCCGGGTCCACGGCGTCCATCGACACGGTGACGCGAGTGAGCCCCGCATCCTTCAACGGCTGTGCCATCTCGGCCAACATGTGGCCGTTGGTGG
>CAWHSR010000028.1:0-434327 GCA_963832015.1 uncultured Acidobacteriaceae bacterium | reverse complement strand
CTGGTAGAGCCAAAAGTGATCCCGTGACTTCTTGTCTTTGAACTCATCTCGCCAACCACGCCTGAGAATTTCAACAACAGTCTTGCGAATGATGAATGTGGCGGCTTCAGCCAGGGTGTCTATGCCAATTGCCTCGCCAAATGGATGAGCGACCGAGGAAAAATATGAGTCAGGAACCTTTTGACCGTGAGCGGAGAAATTGCGCACCGAGTAGATAACAGGCACCATCTCTCCCAAAGTGTGATTGCTCTCCAGAGACGGAAAATAACAGGAAGGAATGTCGCCCTTTTCGTAGATCGAGCACTTGGAGCCATCGAGCAAATTCTTTTTTCCGAAAAGAGCGTAGATTCTCGCCTTGGCAGCCTCTTCACTGCTTCCGTAAAGAGCTTCGATAGCCGACCACCAAAGAATGTGCCGGGGTTTCCAATACGTAAGGGCATAACCCTGCTCGTACAGTTGAATCGCCATTCGCAGCGGTTCGTAGTCGTCCTTTAGTTTCCTATGTTCGTCTTTCTGATAAAGCTGGAGGAACTCGGGCAACACGTCCCGCAAAAGAGCGATGTCTTGATTCCGGATCGTAAAGAGCTTTTGAATTTCTGGAACCTCGGCGGGCTCGTGACTTGCGCTGAATCCATGCGGGTCAAGTGTTCCGTCGTCCTTGATGATCCCGGGGATATTCAGGGCGTGACTTCTTCTGGTCGGACGCACCAGGAGCAGACAGCAGGCCACCATGTTGACAAGTTCTGTCGAACGCTTATCGAGCACGGGGTCACGGTCTGTGGGGGAAACATAGCGATGAACGATAGCATATCTGACGTGCCGCAACGCATTGGCTGTGTCTCGTGATACGTAACAATCCTTTGTCCAAAGGGAGAAGGTGTGGTCCGTTATGAGAGGGGCGACGTCCTCAATGGTGAGACCGTCCATGAGTTTGTTCGTCCCGACTGGCGGTGGCTCGTCGCTCGAGAATCCGACCGTGTCCACGTTGATTGGGAAAAACTCAATCTTATTGTAGAAAGTTGGAGGCTTCGGATGCACACTTTCATCAGGTCTCACAGCGAGACTGTCGAGGTCGAGCCTCACAATTACACTTTGCTCAGCATCGTCATTGAAAAGTCCGGTCGGTGGGAGCAAGATGACCTCACCATAGTGGGTCATCTCGCCGATAACGTACGGTTTGTCTCTCTCAACGATGTCCCGCGCCTTGTATGGGCCGACATCAGGATGCTCAAAGTCATCTGCGGCCATGATCTTGATGCGCATCATTTCCTCTAAGCCGTCTCTTGGGGCTGCTGACAGGAACATCCCTATCGATCCTGTCCCATTATCACCTGTGCGATGTGAATTGCTCTGTGGATTGTGGCGAGACTCCCACTAATTTCGCCAGCGCCTCCCAGTGGCGCTCATGCGGGCGGCAGCCCTCGCGGATGCGGCCTGCGTACCAGCGCGAGACCGATATTTGTCGAGCGATTACGGATGCAGACATCGCCGGGAGAAGAGGTTGAATCTTTTTTGAATAGACCTCCTCAGTCAGCCATTCGGGCTGATCTGACGATTTCCAAGCATGCTGTGCTAAGGCGTTCTTGCGTTGAGTATTCGCTCGCTTTAGCTGTGCTTCTGGACCATTCGCGGTTTGGCGACCAATTCCCGCGGCATCGAGCATGTGTTTGGTCGCATCACCAACCGCACATGTGGCACAGTTCGTACATCCATCAGAGATCGTTTTTCCGCAGCCGCGACAGAGGTTATCTCTCCGTGACGCTGAGGTGGTTGATGGAAGTGGCCGCGCACCTTTTGCCTCCCGTTTGTTGTTCTGAGTGAGCCTCGTTGGAATTGGAGCATCGGGTTTGCGTATGGTTGACCAGAACGCACGAGCCACCCACTCTGCGACGGGAGCTACCGCGCGACGCCAAATCGGTAACGTTTCTGAGAGCTGCACGGCAAACGATCCCATGAGTCGGCAGTTGCCGTCACGCTCCTCGAAAAACCACTCGCGCCTTAACGGTTGGCGCGTGACCCAGTCAACTACATAAGCGTCGATCTGAGCGCGTATGGGCTCCATCAGATCACAAGCAAGACTGTCACGAGCTGGAGTATCGACGTGCATCACGCCAATCCCCGGATCGAGTCCAAGTGCTGCAGCGGCAAGCCGCGATTCGCTTTCAAGTAGGGCATAGAGGTAATTGAGAATTGCATTCGGCGGATTTGCTGCGAGCCGGGGCGATCCCGTCAGCGGGGAGACACGTGCGCCGAAGCTGCGCCAATGCTCCGGTACTCGCTTCAGGTCATTCTTGGGAAAGTTGATTGGCAAAGTGCTCCACGCCGACCAATAAACGCGGGCGGCTTGCGATTCAATCAGACGAATCGAATTGATTGTGTCAGCGTTGGGCAGTTCTGTCTTGAATCGAGCGATTGTGTCAGCAGTTGTGGAATCGAGCAGTTTGTGACGGGCGACTCGTTCCTGCGCAGCAAGCTTCTGGGTAATCAATTCGCGCGCGATTCGCAGCGCGGCTCCGGAGGAATTCGCCAGTGCCTGTGATCGGCGTAGCTTCGCATCGGAAGGGCACACCGGCCCCGTGACTGCGAGAACCTTGCCATTGCGTTCAAGCATGGTGAAGGCCACGTCTTGGTCTGAGAGCCATCTGAGCGCGGCTAAAGAAATCATTCCGTCGGAGCCGATGACAACCAACCTCTTTAAGCCGTGGCCTACGCGGGGAAGGCGAGCGTAGCGGCGATCTGGCCCAATTCCATCGAGCAGGACGAGGTGCCCCCTGTCTACGCGGACCTGGATGGCGTGGCCGAACAAGGTCACGACGCCGTGACGGGGCACAATCAATTCAGCGCTGGAATTGTGGGATTGCGAAAGTTGGCGTACGTTTCCTGTAGCTGCCATTGGACTATCCTCCGATGGTGGTCAGGGCTTGTCTGCTGCTGATAACAGCTGGCAGGCCCGTATTCAGCTATTCCATTATAAATCAGTGAGATAGACCTGGACTGAGTGTTTCTCTCAGGTCACAAGGTGCCCGAAATTGGGTATTGGACAGACTTCAATGGACAGGTTCACACCGGCTCTGAGCGCAATTCAAAATTTGTTCGAAGCTGGGTTTACGGCCCTCGATTCCGAAGCTGGGAGAGACGCTCTCATTGCAAATACGGAACTCGAGCACGCAGACGCTATCCGAAAGAAGGCGGCTTTTTTTCGTTACTTCCTTCCACCGCGACAGCGCATGATCGCGCTGCTTGCTGAGACTTACCGCAAATACTTCAAACTGGCTTTGGCCCATGCGAGAACAACCGAGGATGCTCCTGAAACCTGGGCCTGGAATCAGCTTCAACCCGCTGTCTGTGCCGCATTGGTATGGATGCGGGAGTGGTATGTGTTGGCATGCGATGGCGAAAATCAAAGTGTGCGGCATGTAGGATCAGTTCCTTTCGCCCCCGGACAGACGGTTTCAGTATCCGTTCCAACGAACGTTCCGCCTCTTTCGACATCATCTTGGCGTGCTCCAGCTTGGCTCTTTGGAGTGTCCATAGCGTTGTTTGGCGTCGGGCGAATGAAAGAGAAGAATGTTCCGAGTTGCGATTCCGAGCAGAGGCTGGGCGATGCGCACACTCGCCTGCTACTCAAGGGCGCGCGGCGGGTGTTCTTGTGGGCCCTTGTAGCTGCAATCGAGACGGTGCAGAACGAGGAAACTGCTGCTGCAGGTGCAATTCATAGCGATCCAGCATTGCGTGAAGCCAACATCCCGAACGACAGGAATAGCTCCAGCCGCCGACCTAAAGGTACCGATGGTCTCGTCCAGAAAAAATCTAACCTCTCACAGTACATGGGCGGCTTGACTGAAAAGCAGCAAATGGCCATTTCGTTGAAGTATGAGTACGAACTCGGCCTCGAGGAGATTGCGTTACGAATGGGAATCACCCGTAAGACCGCATACGAGCACATACAGGCAGCATCAAAAAAGATTGAACAAACCCGTTCCAGAGAAAAGCGTAGGGCCCACGGCTCCAAACGTACCTCCGAGTAGCGTCTGCAATCCTTCACACCCCACATTTTCGATTCCAAAAACCAGTTTTGCTATCGCTAGTCAGATTTTTATCTCTCGTCTTCTCGCGCAGTTAGTCTGTCCGACACCCCACGACACCCCACGCGTGGGGACTTAGTGTGAACACGCTGCAATGCAGGAAGAAATGCCTTTCGATGGACGGTGAACCATGGGTTCTAAACGAAAGTCCAAAAAGTCTCGCACTAAGCGGACTAGGACCAAACGAATACCGCGATACTCGACCTTAACCGAGCGCCAGAAAACGACGTACGACCGGACCACCAATCTGGTTACTGACGTTCGCGGCCGCAAGGGTTCATGGAAGGAACTATTACGGAAGCATCACCTCGATTCGCGCACGGCTCGAAAATATGGAGGTCGGGATCTTCTCGGCGGAGGTCGTGAGCCTGTGCGCGCGAGCAAATCTGATCGCCGTGTGCGTGATCTGCTATTCCCGACGCCCACCGGCGACGTGCCAATCCGCACCCGCAGTTCTCGGGACGCAACGAAGCTGTCCGACTATTACAACGACCGCGAGAAGCTGCTGCGCGGAAAGCTGAGTGTCGCGAAGTTCGAGACCAAATGGCGCGGAGTGCGCATCGCGGATGAGGAAGTTTACGCCGATGCACCGGTGATTCTTGAAATGGCGGAAGCTGACGTTTTGAAGGTGGAGAGCTTGTACGCCAGTTTAGGACTGGAGAGATGATCGGGCGCACCGCCAAAACGGTTCTTCGTCACGCTCGGCAACTGGTACGTCCGTCGAGAACGGTCTGCCCCTTTTGTTTTGAGGCAGATCACATCGGCGGACATAACCATATCCCTCACGTGACTGTCGATGTGTGCCAGTTACATCACGCCTTGTTGACGGAGGAGCGTTTAGCTGCGGGAGCGGAAATGAAGAAGCAGCCCAATACGATCAAAAGTGTCGAGATGGCCATCCGTTCGCTCGCAGCTACCGGACGTGCCATCACGGCAGCCCTGGAAAAACTTTGTGAGGCCCTGGAATTCTGCGCTGAGAAGCTGAAAAGAGCGCGGCGTTAGTCGAGGAATTGGTAAATCAAACGTGACCGATAGACTTGATCTTTATTTTCGTGGACATACGATCCCACTTGCTCCACAGAAGGAATACCGCTCGAAGCGACGCGCAAGTCGGCCGAAGGGCGCGCTCATATTTCGCTGCGCAACCACGAGCGATGAGAAAAAAGACCTGCTCTTCGGTGCTTACATCTGCGCTGAACTGGAAGATGCGGAGTACGTCGCAAAAGAAATTGGTCTGTTCTACCGCGAAGGTCATCCGGAAGAATTCCGGGCTTTGACGCGCTTTGCAAAAGACAGCGCTTATGAGCTCGGTAGCGTGGAAGAGTTCCGGCGTAAGGTTTTCTTGAAGTACCTGAAGGCGGGAGCGCTCCTCGTTCTTTACGACGCTCCAGTGCAGATCAGCCGTATTGCGATCAAGTGGAACAAATCCACGAAAACGCGGCGGGCATTCTCGTTCTATTTCCGGATGTTCCGCGACAAGAAAACAGGCAAGATGCGCCCCAGCGGTTACGAGCCCGGGATTTCGATTCAGAGCTTGGACGCCTCAAAAGCAATCTTTCGCATCATCAAATACTGGTTTCACGAAGAGGATTCCGAACATGAAGAAAAAGAACAGCAGTCCTCAAATGTTCATATTCTTGATTTGAAGAGTCTAGTCGCTGTTCTTACCGGGGAATCCTACACCTTTCGATCTGCCTGCGAGATTTTCGGCGTCCCAGTCAGCAAGGCACGCAAATCGTACGGGCGCGTGACCAAACCAGCAATTGAGAACCTGCTGAGACTTGTGACTGCCGAACTGGAACTGCTAAATCGGCTGAAGGAGGAATTCGACCGCCATGTCGCTTGATCTCATCCCCGAACGCGCCTACTCACCTGCGACCCTCGCTAAAGAATACTTCTCTGCGATGGGAATAAAGCCGCCACAGGAACAATTCAAGGTTTCGGACAAGATGAACGGCATAGCCGAGCAGGCATTTTTCGCCGGGCGTGCGGAGTGCACGATCAGGCGGACACCTGTACCTGTGACTTACGTCGATTTCCACGCCCAGTTCCCAGCGGTAAGCAGCCTGCTCAATTGCCGGGAACTACTGTGCGCTAAGAACTGGGAATTTGTTGATTTTACGGAGGGCGCGCGCAAGATGATGGAGTGCGTCACTCAGGTAGATTGTTTCCAGCCGGAATTCTGGAAGCAACTTCGTTGCTACGCGCTCGTCGAGCCATGTGACGATGTCGTGCCTATACGCGCGAAATTTGGCCAGCGGGCAGATTCCAACCCGACGCTAGCATGGAACTTTCTTACTTCGAAGCAGCCGTTCTGGCTGACGGGTCCGGATGTAATAGCCGCGAAGCTGATGACCGGCAAGCCGCTCAGAATCTTAAACGCTATGCATGTTATTCCGCACGGACTGCGGCCTGGACTGACGCCCGTGAAAATTACTCCCAGAATTGAAGTAGACCCTCTTCGTGACGACCTGGCAGTGCGGTTGGTTGAATTGCGAAACTCAATAAAGACAATACATCCACAGTTGGCGGGCGGTTTGAAGGTGGCAGCCAACAGCGCTGCCTTCGGCGTACTGTGCCAGAGGAACGTCAAGGATTTAGATTCGCCTTCTCCGTTGCATGTCTTTTCTGGCGAAACAGATTATCTCACTCTGCCCGATGAGGTTTGGGAGGAGCCTGGCGGATTTTTATAGCCCCGTGATCGCTGCACTCGTGACAGGTGGGTCGCATTTGCTCTGCGCGATGTTGGAACGCACGGTGCGAGACATGGGAGGTCAGATCGCGGCCATGGACACAGACAGTGCGATGATTGTCTCTACGAAAGATGGCGGATTGGTTCCATGTGCGGGCGGCCCATACAAGCTCGCAAATTATCAAGCGGGGAGCGGAAACGCCGCCATCCGGGCGCTGTCTTTCGCTGAGGTGGATAGTATTCGCGAGCGGTTCGAACCGCTTAATCCGTGGCGCAAAACGCTGAAAACTCCGTTTCTGAAGCTCGAAAAAGAAAACTTTGATTCGAAAAGCAAGCGCCACCAACTCTTCGCATATTGCGTCTCAGCAAAGTTGTACAGCCTGTTCAATCTGGATGGACACAGATTGCTGGTCCGCAAACCTTCTGGCCACGGCCTGGGATTTTTACAGGCACCCTACACGATTGCAGATTGGCAGCGAAGGACAGGACGGAAATGGAAAGAAGACTTGCCGCCCTGGATTTTCGAGACCTGGCATTTCACCCTCTCGCGCGAACTGGGTCTTCCACACAAACCACCATCCTGGTTGAAGCAACCAGCAGTGATGTCGGTACCAGTTACCCTCAAGTCTGACACGCCTTGGCGTTTTCAAGGATGATCTTCGTCCCTTCACGGTAGTCACAGTCCCATTGCCCAAACGGGAGAAGTAAGACCCCCTCTGGAGCGGATACTTCATCATGCCGCACACAGAAAAACTCAACGATCTGCACGGACGCACGATGGTGAATATTGTCAGCGGTGAGAGCTTCCACATTTACGATAAAAATTTATCGAGATTGCCGAAGCCTCCGGGCTGGCTGTCTCTCAGGACGATGGAAGACGAAATCAATCACATCCTGACGAGAGCCGAAAGCAAGTTTTGCACTCCTAACGGCAGTACCTGCACGAGTAAAGCAACCGGGCTGCTCGTGCGTAGGCACATCGTTGCAGGTGAGTTTCATTACATCGGCAAAGAGGCGTCCACGCGTTGGGCGAGCGGGGTCGATCTGTCGATGTTGGCCGAAGCGGGAGACCTAGACCCGGCGGATGAGACTTCTCGCGAGTACGAAAGACTGGTCGATGCGAAATACCTGGATCAAATCCGGACAGAAGCGAAAGGATTCTCCACGAAGCGCCTTGCCCGGCGATCCAGACTAGGCGAGTGCACAATAAGAAACTTCAAGAATGGGAAAGGCAGCATCAGACCTCGTTCGCTGCGAAAGCTGATAGTGGCATCCATGATCTGCAAAACAAAAGGGGGAAGAAGTGAATAATTTAGTGTACTCTCTGCCACCACGAATTCGCCGCTCCTCCGCACGATTAGGGATTTCCCTAGTTGTGCGACGCTTGACTCAAAACTAAGTTGTTGTGCGTTGGTTATCTTCCTGAACTCTCTGCATTTGGAGAACCACCTCGACTCGAAAGAGTGGTGGCGTGAGGAAGAGAATCTCATTACCTGTCCAAGGAGACTGACATGGCCACAATAGCGCCCGCAACACCCTCAACGTCCACAGAGCGCGATTGGACGAAACCACAGGCGATGGCAATTCCGAAGGAGGGGTACTTCGAACTTGAGAAAGGACGCTACGGACCAGTCTTTCCAAGACTCCCGCCTGCTACGGATTTTCAGTCGTCGCAAAGGTCAAGCCTGGCAGAGAGAAGGCGATCCGCGACTACGGGAAGAACATCGAGGAAGCGGTCAAGGGCGATCCCTCCGTGCTCGCCACCTTGAAACTGCACTATCTGCGCTGGATCTTGTTCGACGTGGGCTCGGGATTGCACTTCATGT
The DNA here is from genome assembly GCA_963832015.1 of uncultured Acidobacteriaceae bacterium. Classification (GTDB taxonomy): domain Bacteria; phylum Acidobacteriota; class Terriglobia; order Terriglobales; family Acidobacteriaceae; genus Sulfotelmatobacter. The sequence goes on along the minus strand of CAWHSR010000028.1, from coordinate 425,724 downwards.
ATCAGGGCATCTTCGACACTGATTTTGATAAATATCTCGAGGACGCTGTGGCGATCTTCGCCAAGACCGGCATTACCACGGTCTTCGTAAACCTCGAAGGATGGCCGGAGGACTGGAAGACGAACATGACAGCGGTCAACAACTTCTTTCGCGATCATCAGTGCCCGAGCTTCCTGGAATACGGCGAATATCCCTACGTAAGTGCCGACGAAGTCAAGAAGGCGCTTAAGCTCAAGGCAGCCTTTAGCGACATGCTCGACCTAATGCAGTAGCAAAATTATTGTTCATTCGCGACGGAGAGGCCGTGGGCATCTTGCAACAATCGCATGGGATCTCAGGTGATCTGACCGAACGAACGGAAGAACCAGATTCGCTTGAGTTTGACGATATTCAACATTTCCTGATGGCGAGGCCACCGGCGCGGGCAGCACGGTACGAGTTTTTAACGTTTGAGAATCCGGCAGGCGGACGCGAGTGGCTGACGGGCCTGATCGATAAGGTGGGCACGGCAAGTGCTGTCGGATCGAGCCTACTTGACGCAAGGTGGGTGACCGTTGGCTTCACCTGGAACGGCTTGCAAACGCTCGGTGTGGCTGAAGCATCATTGGCCACCTTCCCGGAAGAGTTTCGTCAGGGCATGGCGGCCCGAGCGGGCATCCTCGGCACCACAGGCGCTAATCATCCGGATCATTGGGTGGGAGGGCTCGCCAGTCCTAACCTTCATGCGATTGTCGTACTGTTTGCCCGCGATGTCGCCGAACGCGAGCGATGTCGCGGGGAGCACGAACGGTATGTGGCGCAATGCGAGGGAGTCGAAGTGCTGTCCTCTCTCGATCTGGAAGCGATTCCCCCATTCGATTACGCTCACGAACACTTCGGCTACCGGGATCGGCTCTCACAGCCGGTCATCGAAGGAACGGGAGTAGAGCCGACGCCCGGCTCTGGCCCGCCGATCAAACCGGGCGAATTTTTTCTTGGCTATCCTGACGAAGAAGGTCCTGCTGCCGGATTGCCGCAGCCGGAAATTCTTTCTCGCAACGGCAGCTATCTTGCCTATCTGAAAATGCAAGAGCACGTAGGCGCATTTCGCGATTTCCTCCGCGCCCATGGCGAAACACCGGAACAGCAGGAATTGATAGCTGCCAAGCTGATGGGACGCTGGCGGAGCGGCGCTCCGCTTGTCCTCGCGCCGGATAAGGACGATCCAAAGCTCGGCGCTGATTCTCAGCGCAACAACGATTTTAACTACGCCAAGATGGACCCTCACGGCTATGGCTGCCCGCTCGGGGCACACATCCGGCGCATGAATCCGCGCGATACCGCAGTGAACATGAACCGGCGGAAGATGATCCGGCGAGGGGGAACCTATGGGCCGCCTCTGCCGGAAGGTGCTCCCGAAGACGGCATAGAACGAGGCATCGCCGCGTTCGTGGGCTGTGCGAGCCTGGTCCGCCAATTTGAATTTGCGATGAATGTGTGGACGAACGACCCAAACTTTCACGAGTTGGGAAACGAGCGCGATCCGATTTTTGGTACTCAGGACGGCACCTTTGACATGACCATCCCAAAGCGGCCTATTCGGAAAAAGATCAAGGGCCTGCCAGCTTTCACCACGATCCGAGGCGGCGCTTACTTCTTTTTGCCGGGTATCAAGGCGCTCCGATACCTGGCGTCGCTGAGTGATGGTGTTTGAAAAAGGGCATTGGAAAGTACAGAAAGGTAGGCAATCATGAGCACCGTTCCTCAACCGCCGCGTACTTACAACCAGAATCATGCGCCGCGCAAGTACACTCCGGGCAAACGGAGAGTTTCAATCTACTGGACCTGGAGTTACCCCTGGGAAGCCAACCGGGACACCACGGAATTAGATAATCGCTTCTCGACCATGACCGAGGTCCGCAGAGTCGCGTGGCCCGCGTATGAGGGAACCGAATGGGACAAGATGCATTTCCTGCAAGGAATTGCCGGCACCCTGGAACTGTTCCACCGCTCCACCCTCGCGTTTCAGAGCGTCGTTGGTGAAGTCACCGGACATTCGGTTGCTGTATTTCAACGAATCGACCAGGCCGGGTACAAGCTTCCGATCGACGAACGAATCCTGGCGGACACAGACACGCTGATGGTATTCGGTCTCGATCACCTGCTTTCAGAGCAGGAGGCGGCCTCAGAGGAGATCGAGGCGATCCGCAAGTGGCTGCAACGAGAAGGAACTTGCCTTCTGCTTGGGCCCCATCACGATGTGGGATTTACGGAAGATCTGCAGCAGCGCCAACTGGAATATACGCACCACGGGGATGCGCTCGTCCCTCGCCAGCAGCGCTTCGGACAATACACGCGTTCGATGATGAAAGCGCTCGGCGTTCCGGTTATGAATCAATTCGGACTTCGCCCCGCCCTCGTCAAAGGCACAAAACAAATTACGCCGCTGACAATCAACAAAGACCTGGATAAGCTTGGCCTCCTCAACGGGGTTACCACGTTCAATTTTCATCTGCACCTGCCGCATTACGCGCTGACCACCGATGACACAAAATCCGTCCACGTGCTTACGCGCCAACCGATTGACCTGGACCGACCGCATCCTTTCACCCAGGCGGGCAATACCGAGTTCAACTCGTTCATCTGGATGCCACCTAACACACAACGCGCCGGAAACATCCTGCTGGCGGACCTCACGATCTTTACTACGTTGTTTGGCGGCGTCGAGTCGTTGGAGACCTTTTGGAAAAACGTGGCAACGATGCCACTGTCAAGTGGGATGCCGACGAAGAAAACTCAGGCTGTCGCCTGATCCGAAACGCGGAGTGCACAAGCACTACACGGGAAAGCGTTGAATGGAACTCCTGAGTAAGCTCTCCGATATTTGAAACAACGGAACCGTGAACTTTGATGAGAGCAGACTTCGCAATTCGTGTCTTCGCTGTTGTTGCCCTCGTTGCGGTTGCTAACTTTCTTGTTTTAACTCCCGCTGATGCGCAAGTCAGAGGCGTCTATCCTGTAGGCATGAATGCCACCAACTCTGGGGTGACCCCCGAAGCAGGAATCACCTATTCAAATCTTTTTGTTTTTTTCTCGCGTGATGAAGAGAAGGGCCCTGATGGCGAAATATTGGCTACCGGGCAGAACTCGGTCATCATGGATATGAACAGTTTTGTCTGGGTGAGCAAGAAGGAAATAGCTTTCCTGGGTGGAGCAGTATTCTCGGCATCCGCTACTCTTCCAATTGCTAACAACTCGCTGACTTCCGATGTCAATGGTGCCCTCAGCGGCGGTGGCGGGTTTGCGGATTCCTATTATCAACCGTTGATTCTCGGCTGGCGCAAACAGCGCGTTGCCATTCGAGCGATCTATGGGTTCCTGGCGCCCACCGGAAGATTTAGCGCGGGTGCCAACACGAATGTCGGTTCAGGTTACTGGACTTCAGCCGTTTCGAGTGGACAGACGATATATCTGAATCCGAGCAAAGCCACCGCTTATCGGCCTTTCAGATGTATGAATTTCACGGCACGCAAGAGGGCACCATGGTCCACCCCGGCCAGACCTTGAACCTCGACTATTCGCTAACCCATACTTTTCCCCTTCAACCTAACTTACGCCTTCAGCTTGGGTTGGTGGGATACGGCCAGTGGCAGACTACGGATAAACACGGCCCGAACATCACGCCGGAACAGGCAGCCGCGCGCTACAAAGTCAACGCTCTGGGGTTCGCGGCCAACGCAATCCTGCCGGACCGGAAGGTGAGCGTCGGACTTAAGTATTTTCATGAATTCGAGTGCAGATCTACCTTCCAGGGATACACACTCCAGATCTCTGCCGCGATTACGTTCTGAACCGGAACCGGTTGGAGAACAGCGCGTCCGCACTTCACCCCTCGGCGCCCCGCGCTCGCTCTCACTCTCACTCTCACTTGCCCTGCTCTCCCACGTCTCAGGCCACGCTCGGCCCCACGTCACACCGCCCCAACTCAAAATCCACACATCTCCATCTGCAGACTAAATACCGCTGTCCATGACTTTTAATTACCTATTACTTATCGTTGCCTTACGAATCGCCACTCGGTGCAGGTCAACAGGAGAGGAGGCCTTCAGGCGAATGAATGTGAACTGCGTTGCGTTCCTTGGTGACTACGCCCGCCCTGCTCCAACGGCTTAGTACGCGGCTGGCAGTGAACCGGCTTACATCCGCCAAGGATCCCAACTGTTCATTCGTGATGTGAACATCGATACCTTCAGGATGGATCCCGCCGCTTCGGCGTCCAACGTCAATCAGTGCCCGCGCCATGCGATGACTCGCACTGCCCTCGAATAGGTTGGCGTGTCTGTCGGATATTGTGCCCAGGAGGCGAAGGGAAATGAGCAACCCGTTCGTTCTAAGGTGGGGATAGCGATCAGACAGCTGAGAAGCCTCGTGGTGATTCCAGACGAGCAGCTCTCCAGCAAGAGCTGCCTCAGCTGTGCCCAAATAGTTCAATGGGTCGGGAAGAAGAGTGGCGAGTCCGAAGGTTTCACCGGGCGTGAACAGGCGAATGATTATTTCGTCGCCGTCGGTTGTTAGCCGACTGTATTTGACTCTTCCGCTTAACACGACGAAAAGGTGTTCCGCCTTATCCCCGCCAGTACAAACGCGCGTTTTCGGCAGGACCTTTAAGAATCGCCCCTGAGCCAAGACGTCCGCTCTCTCGGATGGACTCAATCCAGCCAGAAGCGGAATGGCCAGATTTCGGAGCGTTGCGCTAAACACGGCTGCATTCCCCTCCCGTTTTGAGGCTGTCTGTAACAAGCGGGGATTGAACATAATCTTGGGGCGAAACCTCTCCCGCTCATTCATGCGAAGTGATTTTACCAGCCCGCCACGAAAGCGCATCCCAATTCGTAGCTGCTGCTAACAGGCCTTTACGCTCATCTTCCCTTGGAGCAAGTGGTTTTGAGCGTAATGATTTAACAACAGTTAGGATGCCCGCGGATGGGACTAGAATAGTGTCTTCGGAGAAGAGCCACCAAACGAATAGTGATGTTGGCTTTGATGGTCGCCTTCCCAGGTTAGGTGCATCGTGCTTTCGATCTAGCCCTCACGCCGCGCTAGCCATCTTGAGTGGTAGCCATGCGTCAATTCTAGTCCCTTCCATGGGCCGCGATTGAATTTCCAATTTCCCTCCTAGAAGTCGCAAGCGTTCCTCCATGCTGTGAATACCAATTCCGCGCTCCGCTGGCGGCTTGTTCGAATTAAAACCCCTTCCACGATCGGAAACTGACAAGTGGAGCCTCCCGTCTAGCTGTTCCAGGCGAACCTCGGCCCGGTTGGCACCGCTGTGCCTCTTTATGTTCCGCAGAGCCTCCTGGGTGATGCGGAACATACACAGCGCGGCGTCTGCTGGGACGCCACGGGGAACATTCTCATGCACAAAATCGACCTGTACTCCCTGTTGTTCCGCGAACTCCTTGCAGAACGCTTTCACGCCAGCGACCAGCCCTAGGCTCTCCAAAGTAGAAGAATGCAAGCGGTGTGATAAGGAGTGCAGATCTGCACCGAGTTCGCTGACGCGATCAAAAAGTTCATGGACTTTCTGGCTTGTTTCGCCTGAAGAGTCCCCGACGTTTTCAGCCAACTCTTCCAGGTCAATCGCCAGCATCGCTACCCGTTGGCTGTAGTCGTCATGAATCTCACGGGCGATTCGCTTGCGCTCTTCGTCTTGCGCTTCGATCAAACGACCGCTCAAACTGGCAAGGGCCTCCTCTGCCCGCTTGCGCTCCGTGACGTCAGCGATCACGGAAAGAGCGCACGGCTTACCATTGACCTCAATCAATTCTGCTGAACCGAGAGTTGTCCGAATCTGACCATCTTTTCTGCGAATCCTAACCTCCAAGTCTCGCACGTTGCCCTCAGCGAGAAGCTGTTTAATGAACAGCGATCTTTGATGGGGATCTACCCAAAGGTTGATATCTGACGGGCTCCGGCCGATGACTTCGTCGCGGCACCAACCAGTTTGCTGTTCGAAAGTCTCATTGACGTCAATGTAGCGACCATCCTTCGTACTGGCTATGCTGATGGCAAGAGGACTCTGTCGAAAGGATTTGGAGAATTTTTCCTCTGATCTTATAAGCTCTGCCTCTGTTTTTCTTCGGCGGGCTCGTTGCCAGAGGAGTCCAAGAATGGCCGCGGACTGCGCCAATATAAGAAAAATGGCGGCGACGACGTACTGCTTATATAACTCCCAGAAGCTCGGCTGCCGATGGAGCACGATGCTGCCGGGGGGAAGGTTCTTTTCGTTCATCCCCCAGCGCTTGAGCGCCCGCCAGTCGAACATGTAGGCGTGGTTGCTCGTGACGACGGGGATATCCTGGGGCTTCTCGCCGTTGAGAACCCGCACAGCCATCTCCGCCGCGACGCGACCGTCGTCGGCCCAGTTCACCAGATCGCCACCCACTGTTCCTGCCCTAAGATCCACATCGTCCATTACAAAGACAGGAGCATTCGCTGCACTGGCCACCATCGGTATCGATTGAGCTGAATCGATAAAGCGGTCTCCCGCTGCATCTTGCGAGATTGCAGTGTGATAAACAATCGTATCGCTGGGTAGATGCTTGAGCCTCTCAAGCAGTGCGGGCATGGTCAAGTCGAAAAGATACGTGAATTCAAGCTTCGATTCGTAGTTGTGGAAACTCTGCTTAGCGATGGCTTCGAATCCTTCGTCAAACTTACCCACTCCACCGACGACTACCACGTGCTTGGTGCTGGGCAGCAAGTGCAACGCCGCATTCAGGGTTCCCTCGGGGTGTAACTGGGCCAAAACACCAGTAAAGGGCATGCCGTGCCTTAGCTGGTCCGGAATTCCGCCCCAAATTGCGCAGAAGATAATTGGGGTACCCTGGAACTTGTCGTACAGCTCGGCGATGAACTTCAGGGACGCTGGCCCGGCGGCAATGATCACGTCGGGCTTGCGGGCTGAGTATTTTTGAATAATCTCTTCTCGAAACCTGTCTTGGGAAACTCGGTCCGGGAATAGGGTGAGATCCAGGCTCTCCTGATAGAGCTCGATCCGGTACGGAGATTTTTGTAGACCAGTGAGGACTGCCTGATCGACTTCAGCGAAGCCGGGTGACGAGATAATGCCAAGGTCGTTAATAATGAGCACGCGCCGGACTTCCCTCATTGGCGACACTGCGGTTGACCGCGACACCAGCAAGGCCACAGCAATAACAGAAAGGATGAGCGTGCGCCCCGCCGCTCTCACGGATTCCGAGAAGTGGGATTGACCGGGATTGCACCGACCGACGCCCCAAGATCGGCCGGCGATCCGCTCCTCCAGATAACGCGGCACGACGAACCTCCAGCCTTTGTTTATTGATCAGGACCAATATGAGATCAACCAGGACCGGCCCGACCAGAGGCGCGCAGCAGTCACCCAAATCGGCCACAGATAAACCAGTATAGTCCTTCGCCCACTGAGCAGAAATTCTCAACTGCCGAGAACGGCCATTACACTTAAGATCATCCAGTGCTGGCCGCGCGCCCCAACTCAACCTCCACACATGTCCACTCCGCGCCCCCCGCTCTGCGCCCGACAACAAAGGGACGTACCGACCAGGACACAAATGAGTTGAGTTGTGGACGAGTTGATCTGAGCCAGTGCAGAGATGATTTGATCTGAAATACAAGTCTGAGTTCCAGTTCAAGTTCCAGTTCCAGTGTCAGTTCAAGTTCCAGTTCCACCCCCAGCCCATGTCCATGTTCAACACGATTTCATAGAGGGATGATAGGGGGGCGCTATTTAGGGGTCTCTTTCCCTTCTCCCGATCACGGTTTGACCCCTCATTTCTCTGACCTGTAAGATCAAAAGCTCCTCCTCTTGCTGCGGAAATTGCCGGGCGGCCCCGGCCGGACGGCCAGGGCCTGTTCTGGGCGACGCCGTAGGAGCGGATGTCCCCACAGGGTTTGCGATAGCACACAATCATGCCGCACGAATTGCCTAAGTCGTACGAGCCGGGCGCGATTGAAACGCGCTGGGCCGACTATTGGATCAAAGAAAAGCTCTTCTCCGTCCCCACGCCGCCACCGGGGGAGACGCGCCCGGCGTTCACGCTGCTGCTGCCGCCGCCGAATGTGACCGGGCAGTTGCATATGGGACATATGTTCGGCCAGACGCAGATGGACATCGTAGCGCGCTGGCATCGCATGCGCGGCTTCATCACCTTGTGGCTTCCCGGTACCGATCACGCCGGAATTGCCACCCAGATGATGGTGGAGCGCGACCTCGCCAAAGAAGGCAAAAAACGCCGCGACCTGGGCCGCGAGAAGTTCATTGAGCGGGTCTGGGAATGGAAAAGACTTTACGGCGGCGCGATTCTCAACCAGATGAAGCGCCTCGGCGCCTCCGTCGACTGGGACCGCGAGTACTTCACCATGGACGACGATCTTTCGCACGCCGTGCGCGAAGTCTTCGTCCGCCTCTATGAAGAAGGACTGATTTACCGCGGAAATTACATCGTGAACTGGTGCCCGTGGCACGAGACCGCGATCTCCGATCTCGAAGTAAAGCACGAAGACGTGGCCGGGACGTTGTGGGAAATTCGCTACCCGGTCGTCGAATCGAAGGCCGGCGAATCGAAGGCCGGCACAAACGAGTTCATCACCGTGGCCACGACCCGCCCCGAGACGATGCTGGGCGATACCGCCATCGCTGTGAACGCGAAAGACGAACGCTACACGCATTTGCACGGAAAGCATGTGCTGGTGCCGTTGATGAAGCGGGAGATTCCCATCATCACCGACGAACTCGCGCAGCCGGAGTTCGGCACAGGCGCCGTGAAAGTGACGCCGGCGCACGATCCTAACGATTTTCAGGCAGGCCTGCGCCACAATTTGCCGCAGATCAACGTAATGGACGAGCACGCGCACATGAACCAGAACGCGGGCGCGTATGCCGGGCTCGACCGGTTTGAAGCGCGCAAGCGCGTGCTGGCCGATTTGCAGGAACTGGGCTTCCTGGTCTCTGAAAAAGACTACCCGCTCTCGATCGGCAAGTGCGAGCGCTGCGGAACGATTGTCGAGCCACGCCTGTCGGAGCAATGGTTCATCAAGATCCAGCCTTTGGCCGATCGCGCGATAGAGGCCGTCGAGAGCGGCGAGATCACGATCGCTCCCGACAATCACCGCCAGATCTATTTGAACTGGATGAACAACATCCACGACTGGTGCGTGTCGCGGCAGTTGTGGTGGGGACATCGGATTCCGGCGTGGACCTGCGGCAGTCCTGCATGCAAGGAAGTGATCGTGGCCCGCGAAGCTCCCACCAAGTGCACGAAGTGCGGCGGCGCAAACTTGGAGCAGGTGCCCGACGTGCTCGACACCTGGTTCTCTTCGGGACTGCTGCCGTTCACGACACTCGGCTGGCCGGAGAAGACACGTGACCAGGCAGCCTTTTATCCCACGACGCTGTTGATTACAGCGTACGAGATTCTGTTTTTCTGGGTGGCGCGCATGATCATGTTCGGCTGCCACTTCATGCAGGGACACGAGCAGGATCCGGCCATCAAAAAAGCCAGCGGCTGGGGCGACAAGAGGAACGACAGCGTGCCCTTCCGGCAGGTGTACATCCACTCCCTGGTGCGCGATGCGGACCGTCAGAAGATGTCGAAGGTCAAGGGGAATGTGATCAATCCGCTGGAGGTCATCGACCGCTTCGGCACGGATGCGACGCGTTTCACTCTGGCGGCCATGGCTGCGCCCGGCACCGACATTGCCTTCAACGAAAGTCGCACCGAGGGTTACCGGGCCTTCGCCAACAAGATCTGGAATGCCGCGCGGTTCATGTTCATGAACGTGGACAGGATCGAGCCCAGCCTGCGGCCGGGGACCGGGTCTGAGACCCAGTCCCACACAAGCGTCGCAACTGCCGGAGTCGCTGGATTTCACGCTGCGAGTCTTGAGGACCGCTGGATTCTTTCGCGTTTCAATCGCGTTGTGGCCGACGTGAACGATGCGCTGGCGACCTACCGTTTCCACGAAGCGGCGAACCGCATCTACGACTTTTTCTGGGGCGAGTTCTGCGACTGGTATCTGGAATTGATCAAGCCCCGGTTGAATTTTGAGGAGGGCGCCGACAAGAGCGCGGCGCGAGCGGCCTGCGTAAACCTCGTCAATCTCTTCGACGCCTCGCTGCGCCTGCTGCATCCGGTGATGCCGTTCATCACGGAAGAAATCTGGCATGCGCTCTACGAAGGCAAACCTCCGCTGAAATCGATTGCGCTGGCACCCTATCCGCAGGCGAACGAAAAGCAATTTGATCTTGTTGCTGAGACCGAGATGGCCATCCTGCAGGATTTGATTGTCAGTGTGCGCAACCTCCGCGCGGAACTTAAGGTCGAACCCAAGGTAAAGGTGCCTATCGAGGTTTTTGCGCACGAGCCGGCGATTCGCAAGATGATCGAGCAGAATCACGGCGCGGTCGAGCGCTTGGGGAATGTAGAGAAGATCATGTTCGTAGAGACTTCTCTCGCCAATCGCGCCGGAGCCCGCGGCACTGCACGCTTCGACGTGCACGTCATCTACGAAAGAAAAATTGACGTAGCCGCTGAATGCGATCGCCTGAAAAAAGAACTGGAGAAGATCGAAAAAGAGTTAAGCAATAATCAGAAGCAGCTCGGCAACCCGCAGTTTGTGGCGAAGGCTCCTGAGAAAGTAGTCGAAGGCCTCCGCCGCCGAGGGCAGGAACTGCTCGTCCTGCAAGACAAAACAAAGAGCAAGCTGAAAGAATTAGGATGTTGAATGTGGGGACAGCCGCCTTCGGTTGTTCTGTCGAAAGCAGTTGACTTGGGTTCGGCAATAGTAAGTCCAGGACTTCGACCCGCGGACAGCCGAAGGCGCTGTCCCCACATTTTCTTGTTGGCCACTGACAATTGGCTCGCGGCAGCTGTTTTATGGACTGGAATTCAAGACGCATCACCGCAATTCTCGAGAACGCGCTGCTCGAAGACCGGGCAACGCGCGATGCCACCAGCTACGCCTGCATCGATCCCAACCAGCGCGCGACGGCGACCATCATCTCCAAGCAGGATTGCATTGTCGCCGGAATCGGTTGTGTCGCTCGCATTCTAGATGTCTACGCCGCCCTCGACGGAGCCGTCACTGCCCACTACGAAGTCACCACGCACCCGGAAATTTTCGATGGCGTGCGCTTGCACAAGGGACAATCCGTCGCGGTAATCCGCCACAATGCGCGCGTGATTCTTTCCTGCGAGCGCGTCATCCTCAATTTTCTGCAGCGCATGAGCGGCATCGCGACCCTGACCCGCAAGTTTGTGGAAGCCGTGTCTGGCACAAAGGCCCGAATTCTCGATACCCGCAAAACCGCGCCTGGCCTGCGCGTGATCGACAAGAATGCCGTGCGCTGCGGCGGCGGACAGAATCACCGCCTCGATCTTTCCGACGGCGTCCTCATCAAGAACAATCACATTACGCTGGCGGGAGGCATTGTTCCCGCCCTCGAGCGCGCCATCCGCAACCGCCGCGGCTCGCAAATTATCGAAGTGGAAGTCCGTACGCTCGAAGAACTGGAACTGGCCCTGACCCACGGCGGCGAAGCGATCTTACTCGACAACATGTCGGTGGACGATGTCCGGCGCGCTGTCGAACGGTGCTCCCAGCCTGATGTCCAGAAAGATCCTCGCGGCATTCCCGTGGAGTGTTCCGGCGGAATTCGCCTAGAGAACGTTCGCGCATACGCCGAGACTGGTGTCGACTTCATATCGGTAGGCCTCCTCACACACTCGCCCCAGGCCGCCGACATGAGCATGCGCGTCGTACCCGCCTGACGAGTTCATTCCGATTTGCAAACCGCCTGATGCGGTGCGTCCGCCGAATATGCATTCCATAATTCCGGATGTCAGAACAGATGTACTACTGTGCGCTCGCGGCGCTGCACCCGCGCTAGACTAGCCTCAACGGAGGTCCTCCCCTTATGTACCCCTTCGCTCGTTTCCTTGCAGGCCTATGGCTTGTCGAATTCGCGGTCGTCGTTTCTCTCGCACGCGCTCCCGAATCGAAACCTCAAAGTGCCCCCGCAGCCAGTCCTCAATCATCTTCAATTTCAACCTCACCTACCATCCCGACTGCGAATGATCCCCAATCGGCCGATACTCCAGCCACCTCCAACATCAACGTGACCGTCGACGCGCTCAGCAACCGTCACACCATCAGCACCTATGTGTACGGTGGTGCCTATCCGCAGGATGCGCCGACCATCACCGACAGTGGTTTGAGCGTGGTCCGCTGGGGTGGCAATGCTACGTCGCGCTACAACTGGCAACTATTGACCTACAACGCCGCGAACGACTATTACTTCGAGGACTTCAACTACTCCGAGATCGGCGACGCGAGTTCCACAAAATTCATTACCGACGTGAAGAACGCCGGCAGTCATCCTCTAATGACCATGGTCATGCTGCCCTGGGTTGCGAAGAGCGCAGAAAATGGAAGCAACGGCCACTGGAGTTTTTCCGTAGCGAAGTATGGATCGCAGTGCGGGGTCGATCCTTTCAATACTGATGCCGGCGACGGGCTGAAGACCGATTGCAGCACAACTCTCACCCCCAATCCCAACGACGCCAATGTGCCTCTTGTGGATCAACCCGGCACCAGCGATCCTCCCGGCAGCGTCTACCGTAACCAGTGGGCGGCTGCGCTGGCCTCGGCCTTTGGCTCTGGGCCTCACTTTTACAACATGGATAACGAGATCGATATTTGGGGCAGCACGCATCGCGATGTTCACCCCAACCCCACGGCCTATAACGAAATGCGCGACACATTTGTGACGGAAGCCCGCAAGCTCAAAGGCTGGGATGCGAAGGCCATGCGTTTCGGTCCGGTTAGTTGCTGCTGGTGGTTCTACTGGAACGGCGCGAACGGCTCGGACAAGGGCGCGCACGCCGGCGTCGATCTCCTGCCCTGGTGGCTGAACGAAGTTTATTGGGAAGACAAAGTTGCCGGCGTGCGCTCAGTGGAGGTTCTCGATGTCCACGCTTATCCCGACGGCCCCGACACTTCCGCCTGGACGCAAGCGCAGAAGCAGGCTCTCGCCGCGCGCATCTATCGCGACTACTGGGATCCCACGTATGTCAGCGAGTCGGGCTCGGTCAATCAGAACTGGGCGACATTTATTCAACCGAACAAAACCATTCCTTTCCGCATCCCGCGCATTCGCGCGACCGCAAACATGATTTATCCCGGAACGCCCGTCAGCTTCACCGAATGGAGTGCGGCTTTCGCCGGCGAGTCCGATTTTTCGACCGCCCTCGGAGACGCCGATGCCTATGGCATTCTAGGCCGCGAGCACATGTATCTTGCATCACGCTGGACCGCTCCTTCGCCGACGAATCCTAATTACCTTGCGCTGAAACTCTTCACCAACTACGACGGCCACCATCACGGATTCGCGACCACCTCTGTCTTCGCCACCAACAATGGCGATCCTGATCTTTTCAGCAGCTACGCCGCGCTCAACTCCACCGGCACGACCCTGACTGTGTTAGTTCTGAATAAAGATCCGTCCAACTCCGTGCAGGCGCAGTTCAGCACCAACGGATTCACGCCACAGCAGGTGACCTCCTACACTCTGGCCTCGACCAATCCCACCAAAATCGTGGCGTCCACAACCACCCCGTGGTCTGCGACTAAGACGTTTGCGCCCTATACCGCGACGCTTCTGGTAGTCAGCGGCACGACGCAGCTGCCAGGCGCGGAATGGGATTTGAATCCGGACACAACCATGGTTCCGGCCGGCGGTAAGGTTGTCCTGCAGCCAAGAGTTACGTCAGGAACGGCGACCGTAACATTAGGCGCCGCGACGTCGGACAGCGGAATCACTGTTGTTGTAACGCAGCCCACGTTGAGCAAGGGCCAAGACGGCAAGATCACCGTGACCGCCGGAACCACGCCGGGCTTCTATCACTACCGCGTGCCCAGCACCGATACCGCTGGAGTCGCGCAGCAACAAAGCGGCTACATCCTCGTGGGCAATCCTCCGGCGACATTCACCAAAACGGGCGACAAGCAGAAAGGCACGGCGGGCAGCCAGTTGACTCTGTCGGTCACGCTGGTTCCCGGGCAGTCCGGAGGAAACGCCTCGGGCGGGACGGTTCTATTCACCACCAACGCGGGCTCATTGTCGAGCCGCATCGTTACGACGGACTCCACTGGAAAGGCTACGGTCGTACTGACGTTGCCCCCAACCGCAAGGGCCGTGAGCATTGCCGCCGAGGGCCAATATGCTCTCGGACATCCGGTAGCCACGTTCACCGAAACGGCGCAATAGCGTTGCAGTTTGTTGTTTCGCGGGGATTCGCGCATAATCACCGCATCGGCAAGACGGGCACAATTCGTAAGAGCGCGACGCACGCTAAAGCGCCCCCCCCGCACCAACCGCAGCCCACCGACCTGCGCCTGGGTCGAATTGTGCGCTTGATGATGGAGCACGCCACCGTCGTCGTCAGCGGAACGAAAATCGCACAGGAGATTTCTTCCAACCGCAACGAAGTCTGGCGCCTCATTCAGCAGCTGCGCGGCCTGGGTGTGGATGTGGCGGGACACCCCGCCACGGGATATCAACTTCGCTCAGTTCCGGACCTGCTGTTGCCGGAGGTTCTGCGGCCCCTCCTGCGCGGCACGATCTTCGACGAACACCTTCACCATTTCTACAAGATCGGGTCCACCAACACGTCAGCCATGGCCGCCGCCGCGGAGGGCGCTCCCGAAGGCAGCGTGTTTCTTGCCGAAGAGCAAACCGCGGGCCGCGGCCGCGGAGCCAACTCGTGGCAGTCCCAACGCTCGACCGGAATTTATTGCTCGGTGATCCTGCGGCCAGCTCTTCCGCCCTCGGAAGTTTTGGCACTCTCGCTCGCGGCCGGACTCGCGGTGCGCGCCGCGATTGTGCAAGTCGACTCACGCGTGACCGCGGACCTGAAGTGGCCCAACGACCTCCTGATCGACGGCAAGAAAGTCTGCGGAATTCTCGCCGAGATGAATGCCGAGGCCACGCGCGTCCGCTACATCGTTGTGGGCATGGGTATCAACGTGAATCAGGCCGGCTTTCCCAAGGAATTGGGAGCGACCTCGCTGCGCCTCGTGACTGGAAGCGAGTGGTCCCGCGTGGAGCTGGTGGCAGCTTTGTTAAAATCACTCGACCGCGAGTACCGGCACTTGTGCGAAAATCCCGAGGCGAAGGAGTCGATTTTCCGTCGTTTCGCCGAGAGTTCATCATGGGTCCAAGGCAAGCCGGTTCGCATCGAAGAAAATGGTTCCGCGTTCGAAGGCACAACCGAAGGTCTGGACGAGCGTGGATTCTTGCGGGTACGCACTGCCAAGGGAACGAAAACAGTGCTGAGCGGAACTGTACGGGAACGTTGAGCCGCCTCAGCAGCGCGAGTTTAGCTAGCAGCTAGGAAGCTAGCAGCCAACATGCTTCTCGTCATCGACGTCGGCAACACGAACACCGTTCTGGGCGTATTCGCCCGCGTCGCCAAGGTCAACACCGCCGGCGACTCCGACGAGACTCCGCGTTACGAGCGCCTGGTGGCCAACTGGCGCGTAGCCACCTCGCGCACCAGCACCGTCGACGAATACGGCGTGCTCTTCCGCAACCTGTTTTCCATGGCCGGCCTCGAATCGAACGGCATTCACGGTATCGTGATCTCGTCGGTGGTTCCGCCCCTCGATCCTGTGCTGCGGCAAGTCTGCGAGCGCTATTTCAATCTGCGTCCTCTTTACATTGAGCCCGGAGTGAAGACCGGCATGCCGGTGCACTACGATAATCCCGCGGAAGTCGGCGCCGACCGCATTGTGAACGCCGTCGCGGCGTTCGAAAAATACGGCGGCCCCTGCGTGATCGTGGACTTCGGCACGGCCACTACGTTCGATTGTGTATCGGCGAAAGGCGAGTATATGGGCGGCGTGATCTGCCCCGGCATCGGCATTTCGGCCGACGCGCTTTTCGAGCGCACCGCGCGCCTCCCGCGCGTCGAGATCCGCAAGCCCACCCGCGTGATCGGTTCCAACACCGTCGGCAGCCTGCAATCGGGCCTTTACTACGGATATCTCGGCTTGGTCGACGGCATCCTCGAACTGCTGCTCGCGGAGTTGGGCCCGGAGACGCGCGTGCTTGCCACCGGCGGCCTCGGCCCGATGATTGGCACCGGATCGAAATACATCAAGCACGTCGACGACTTCTTAACGCTCGAAGGCTTGCGCATCATCTGGGAACGAAATGGCTCCGCGCGCAAGGACTCTGTATCGACTAAAACCCCGTCCAAGGCCGAACCGAAGGTATCCGCGCCGAAATCCAAGAACGGTGGCAGTGCGCCAACCTCTTCACCCACGCGTTCGTCCCGCTGACCTGCCGTGGAAAATTACTTCAACTATTTCACCGAGATTGAGGACCGCTTCCTGCGACGCCGCGGCGGTGGCCTGCTGCTCTCCACTCTCGACTGGGCCCTCATTGAGACGTGGAAAGACGCCGGTATCCCGCTGGAAGCCGTGCTGCGCGGCATCGACGAAGCCTTCGACCGCTACGACCAGCGACCTTCGAAAACAAAAAAAGTGAACAGCCTCGCTTATTGCTCGCAGTTGGTGCTGTCCGCCGCCGAAGACATGAAGGAAGCGGCAGTAGGCGCATCCGGAACTGACACCGCGCTTCCGAAACCACGCGCCAGTCAAGGATTTGAACCAGCGTTAGTCGTGCCCTTCCTGCGTCGCAATGCCGATTTGCTGGAGGCCGCAAAGCTACCCGAAGCAGGCGGAGTCTCCGCGCGCTCAGTCGCTCTCGACGCCGCGAAAACATTGCGCCAACTCGCGGAACAAATAGAAGCAAAACCTGCAGCACGCCTGGAAGATCTGGAGCGCCGCCTCACCGTACTCGAGGAAAAGCTCTTCGCCATGTTGTTGGCCTCAACTCCGGACGAAGAAATCGTCACCGTCCGCACCGAAGCCGACCGCGATCTCGCGCCCTACCGCCGCAAAATGTCCGCAGCCCAGATCGACCAACTGCAAAAACAGTACGTCCACAAGCGCCTGCTGGAAAAATACCATCTCCCACGCCTGAGTCTGTTCTACATGTGACAGGATTGCGACGAGGGTCATGGTGGGAGGAGACCAAGTTCTGAGGGTTCCGAAGAAACACGAACGTCGCGCCCCACGATGCGTGCACAACCATGGAAGAGCGGCCCTTGAGGGACGCGTCACGCATGTGAAATCAGTGAGGGCTTCAGCCCCTGTCGTCAATTTGTCGCTAAACACTGGCGAGAGAGTCTTTGCTCACTCGCGCCAGCTTTTGCAAATCGTCTCCAAACTATTGACAGCAGCTTGACATATCTCTGTCCGCGGCGTCGGTATTCTGATGGTGCATTTGAGCCTTGATCGACGGGCCGCGACTGGAGGAGATTCTTAACATTTGTGTGAGTCTGAGTCGGCTGCCAATCGCTGTCGCTAGAGTTGAACGTGCTTGCATTTGGATTCTCACATCGTGCGATTACCTCCGAATTGTTGGCCTTTCTAAGTCCGTCGATCCCCCTCTAGGCCACCTCAACCCAAACCAAACTTTCGAAACTTTCATCATTGGAGGTCGTATGTCTTTATCGCAACTTACAAACTCGACTCCTCAAGTTGAGTATGCTCTAGGCCATTCTTCCCGTGAACTGGATCGTCTTGCTTTTCAAGGCACTGTGTTCGCACCGTTCACCAGGCAGCTTTTTGCTCAAGCGGGAATAAGATCGGGGATGCGCGTGCTCGATGTCGGCAGCGGCAGCGGAGACGTGAGCTTCCTGGCTGCGGATCTGGTCGGCGAAAGCGGGCACGTCGTCGGAGTTGATCGATCTAAGGAAGCAGTGCAAAGGGCCAGATCGCGTGCCATTCGCCGCAACCATTCCAACGTCACTTTTGTTGTAGGCGATCCCGTTGCAATGCCGTTCGATCAGCCTTTCGACGCAATTGTCGGCCGCTTCGTGCTGATGTATCAGGACGATCCCGCCTGGAGTCTGCGACAGATCACAAAACACCTTCGCGCAAATGGTCTGGTGGTGTTTCAGGAGTTGGATACAAGCGCATGCCGCTCCTGTCCGCCCGTCTCTTCGTTTGATGAAGCGTCACGTTGGTTGGGAGATGCACTGCGGGGCAGCGGTGCCCGCCCCGAACTCGGACTAGAGATGCATTCGTTATTCCTCGATTCCGGATTGCCCGCACCAAGCATGCGTGTCGATGCGGTCATCTCTGGCGCAGCCGAGAGTCCCGTATACAGCCTGTTAGCCGAAGCCGTGCGAAGTTTGGTGCCGACTCTCCAGAAACTTAACATCGCTTCGCCTGCGAAGGTACAGATTGACAGTTTGGCCGATCGCATTCGAAGTGAGGTCTTGGCCAGAAGGGCTGTAGTGGTATCGTACGGACTGGTCGGGGCATGGGCCGGAAAACCGGTTGCCGAGGACATCGCCGCATAATTGACTTGTTCTAAAGAGAGCATGCCTCCATCCGCAGATTACCGTAGATCGTCATGGCCAAAGTTGCTGAAGCCCATGCAAGTTGTCCCATTGTGCCCACGCTTCAGCAATGCGCCCTCTTTCTTGGCGATAGGTAGCAAGATAGCGGAAAGCACCCTGCCGAATAGGGGGTACGAACCCATGCTCTGTCCCCCGAAACTGAGAGCGTGGCGCCTCGCTCTCACCCTCGGCGACGAGATCGAGTAGGATCTCCTGCGCGTCCGGAAACGCGATGTACTCATTCTTCAGATAGGTGATCAGTTCCTCCGCGGAACGAACTTCCGGGACGCCTCCGGCGGTGCCATGTCGCACGAAATGCGGAACGAGCAAGATGCGCAGGCTGTCCCAATTTTGGGTGTTCATAGCGCTAACGAAGCGACGGATCACGGCTTTGTTCGTTTCGGACATGGAGATACGCCTCGAGGACTCGAAAATTGGCCCGTGACCAGGCGGACTCGGGCACTACTGCCAGCACGGAACAGCCCGAAGTAATTGAGCGAAAATTGTGCTTGCAGTTTACTCGAGGGCTCAGAAAAGCAGATGCCAGATCCAGCTGACCACTTCCCCAATTCCGATCAGCAAGCATAGGCAGACAAGTATGCCGAGGAGAATTTCATAGGACATGGTCACTCTGGTCGTCCACGTGACAGAGGGAAACTTCGCCGCGAAAGCTCTATCGAAGTACGTCCTCACATCTTCTCGCCGGATAATTCTCTTGACGTGCAGGCTCCATCGTGCCACTTCCATGTAATTCATCGAAATGCTGGTGCCGACGGCCCCGGGTTCCAGTTGCACTACCGCCGCCTTCAGCATTTCGATGCCAAAGCGCAGGCATCCAATGTAATTACCGACGATTTCACAGTCGGCGGAATCTCCTTCATACCAAATCGCCATTTCCGCATCCTCTTTGGGAATTTGGGTGTCGAGTTCGTTAATGTGCCACTGAATTTGGTCACGGGTCAGCATGATGCCTCCGGTGGGTCCGGTTGCCGGGATTCGACCGCTATCTTACCGATGCAGCATCGCACGGAAGATTGTGGCGCACGAACCGCCACTCTCAATGCGGGTCCGGCGTCGCGCGGCACTTTCCGACCACCCTGCCCGCTGAGGTAAGCTGTTCACTCTATCGTGACCCATCATTTCGACGCACTGATTCTCGGCGGCGGCGCAGCGGGCCTCATGTGCGCCATCGAGGGCGGCAAACGCGGACGCCGCGTAGCCCTCCTCGACCACGCTGACCGTCTTGGCAAGAAGATCCTCATCTCCGGCGGCGGCCGCTGCAATTTCACGAACATCCACAGCCAGCCTGAAAACTTCCTCTCGTCCAACCCGCATTTCGCGAAGTCCGCGCTGGCCCGCTACACGCCAGCGGATTTCATTGCATTCGTCGAGAAGCACCGCATCCCCTATCACGAAAAGACGCTCGGACAGCTGTTCTGCGACCGTTCTGCCCGCGACATCCTGGGGATGCTCGAAGAAGAATGCCGCGCCGCCAACGTCAGCATTTTCCTGAACACAAGAGTTCAAGAAGTAAGCCGGACTACAGAATTTGTCCTCCGCACAAACGCCGCGGAATTCCACGCGCCCGCGTTCGTCGTGGCCACCGGCGGCCTATCGATTCCCAAGATCGGCGCCACGTCGTTCGGCTACGAGCTGGCACGCCAGTTTGGCCTGAAGATTCGCGAACCCTGGCCCGGCCTTGTGCCGCTCGTTCTGGAACCGGAAGATCGTTCCCGCTACTGTGATTTATCCGGCGTGTCTGCCGAAGTGATCGCCTTATGCGACGGACAGCAGTTCCGCGAAAAGATGCTGATCACGCATCGCGGCTTGAGCGGCCCCGCCATCCTCCAGATTTCGTCCTACTGGAAAAAGCCTCAGCGCATCGCTATCGACCTAGCGCCGAATAGTAATCTCACCGCGATCTTCCGCGACCTCAAAGCGCCGCGCACCCTGGCGGCGCTGCGAACAGAATTCCGCAACACGCTGCCAATCCGTCTCGCCGACCGCTGGCTCGATCACCACCCGCCGCAATCCTGGACGAACGCGGCCCTCGCCGACCTCGAGCAGCAGGCGCACGCCTGGACCATCCTTCCCGCCGGCACCGAAGGCTACGAGAAGGCCGAAGTCACCTGCGGCGGAGTCGATACCGACGAACTCTCCGCCAAAACGATGGAATGCCGCAAAGTTCCCGGCCTGTTCTTCATCGGCGAGGTTGTGGACGTGACCGGCCACCTCGGCGGCTTCAACTTTCAGTGGGCCTGGGCCTCTGGCGCAGGAGCGGGCCGAGCGTTGTAAACTAGCTGCCCAGAAGTCGGGAGGAAATGCCATGAATGGAACCGCAAGATTCCTGCGAAACATCTATTGCCTCGTCGCGACGACAGTTATCTCCATTGCGGCACTCGCCCAGGCGCCCTCGACACTCCTGATTCTGTCAAAGAGTGACCACACGGTCTCCGTCGCCGACCCAGCGACATTGCAGGTTCTCGCACGAATCCCCTCCGGTCCCGATCCCCACGAGATCATCGCGTCCGACGACGGCAAAGTCGCTTACATTTCAAACTACGGCGGTCCCGACAGCACTTTGAACACAATCTCCGTCATCGATCTCGTAGCCCGTAAAGCCCTACCGGCCATCGATCTCGGCGCGTTGCATTCCACTCACGGCCTGGATTTCGCTGGTGGCAAACTCTATTTCACCGCAGAGACAAATAAAATCATTGGCCGCTACGACCCCGCCACGCAGCACGTCGATTGGATCCTCGGCACCGGTCAAGATCGAACTCACATGATCATTGTGACGAGAGGCCTGGATAAGATCTTCACTTCGAACGTCAACTCCGCGACTATCAGCATCATCGAGCAAGAGTCCCCGCCAAGCGGAGGCTTCACTCCGCCAGGCGGCCCGCGCCTCACTTGGGAAGTCACGAACGTCCTCGCCGGTCAGGGCTGCGAAGGCTTCGACGTTTCGCCCGACGGAAAAGAAATCTGGGCCGCCAATGCACGCGACGCCACTGTCGCCATCATCGACGTCGCCTCGAAGAAAGCGGTCCAAACGCTTCCTATCCCCGTGAAGGGCGCCAACCGCCTAAAGTTCACGCCGGACGGCAAGCGCGTCCTGATCTCCGCCCTGGGTGCGCGAGCAGGAGACACGAGCCTTCTCGTGCTCGACGCCACCACGCACAAGGAAGTGAAGCAATTGAGCCTGGGAGGCGGCTCCGCCGGCATCCTGATCGCGCCGGACGGTTCCCGCGCCTACGTGGCCGTCAGCATGGCCGACAAGGTCGCCGTCATAGATCTGAAGACTCTGGAAGTCACCGGACAAATCGATGCGGGCAAGCAACCCGACGGATTGGCCTGGGTCACAACGAAGTAAACTTCGCACTGGCGTCATCCCGTGCGTAGCCGCATTTTGGGGCGGAGCGAGGGATCTCGCGCGGATCACTGCGTGACGATCTGCCGCCCGATAAACCACGGGGCATCCTCCCCATACCGTAGAATCAAGTCTTGCTCCTCACAATCGAAAAGCTGATCTACGGCGGCGACGGCCTGGCCCGTCTGCCTGCCGATTCGCCCGCCGCCCCGAATTCCGATGAAGCCAGCGGACGCGGCAAGACCGTGTTCGTTCCCTTTGTCTTGGCTGATGAGAAAATCGAGGCCTCCCTCACCGAGCAGAAGTCGGGCTTCGCGCGGGCGAAGGCGGACTCGATCGTCGCGCCCTCCCCGCATCGCGTCTCCCCTCCCTGCCCACACTTCACGCATTGCGGGGGATGCCATTACCAGCACACCACCTACGAGCCCCAACTCGAGATCAAGAAAGAAATCCTGCGCGAGAGCCTGCGCCGTCTCGCCAAGTTGGAATTGCCGTTCGACATCGAGGTTCATCCTTCGCCGCCATGGAACTACCGCAACCGGTCGCGCCTGCAGGTGCAGACGCAGCTCGCATTCGCCGCCGGATATTTCAAGATGGCCTCGCACGAGCTGCTCGCGGTCGAAGAGTGTCCCATCAGTTCGCCGCTCATCAACCGTGGCATCGCGTCCTTGTGGCGAAGTGGACGCGCGGGCAAGGTTCCAGATGGCGTTCGTGAGGTCGAGTTCTTCGCTAATGCCGATGACACGCAACTTCTTATTGACGTTAGCTGCGCCCGTGAAGCCCGCCGGGCGGCGATGCGCGAATGGGCGGAAGATTTCCGCGCAGCTATGCCCGAGATCGCGGGAGTCGTCGCCTTCCGCGAACCCAATCCCGGCGACCGCAAAGCCAGCTCGCAGGAGATCCTGGTCACGGTAGGCGATGCCTTCTTGACCTACCAGACCCAGCGCGCGTCCTACCGCGTCAGCGCCGGCAGTTTCTTTCAAACCAACCGTCACCTCACGGACGAATTGGTAAATATCGTCACTGCCGGCCAGTCCGGCAAGCTGGCGCTCGACCTCTACGCTGGCGCGGGATTGTTTTCCACAGCCCTGGCCAGTGACTTTCATCACATCGTTTCTGTTGAGTCGTCACAGGCTTCCACAGCCGATCTTTCCTACAATCAGTCCTCGAATGGAGAGGCAGTTCAGGCCACCACGGAGCAGTACCTGGCCCGTGCGGAAAATTCGGGGCGAGTCGGGAAGGATTCAGTCTTCCCTCATGTCCTTAATAAGCCCGACCTAGCGGTGGTGGACCCGCCTCGAAGTGGCCTGGGAGAACGCGTGGCGCGAATGTTGGCTTCCTTGGGCGCGCCACGCGTTGTTTATGTTTCCTGCGATCCAGCTACGCTGGCCCGCGATCTAGTGCCCCTGCTCGCCGCCGGTTATCGCGTCGAGCAAGTGCACCTGGTGGATCTATTTCCGCAAACCTACCACCTGGAAAGCGTAGTGCACCTGGCCCGCTGAGACTTGTGTCGAGGCAGTCGCCGGTGTTCCGCAGGGCTGATGTGGGGACAGCCGCTTTCGTCTGTCGGCCGGGCGAAGCCCGGCTGCTTTATTCAGCGCGATCCCAGCCGCGAAGCGGGCGAAAGAATGCAGCCCACGGCGTAAGCCGTGGTGCCTTCGTCAGACAGTCATCAAGCCCCGGAGGGGCGAAAGAAGATTACGATCCGCAGTCCAGGAGCGATCTCAACCGAAACCTCCCCGATAAAAACCTGAAGGCTTCGGGTAAGTACCCGTCGTATGATCCCGCCGTCCACTCCCGCGTCGCCGCCTATTTTCCACCTCAAGGCACCCCGCCAGCCCATGCTCTGGGCGGTCATGGCCTACTCCCTCGGCATCGTCGCCGGAGTCTACCTATGGCGCCCCGCACTATGTTGGACCGTCGCCGTGGCCGCTTTCATATTGGCCGCAGCGTACTTCGTGCAGCGGCGTTCCGGCTTAGGTTGGATTCTCGCCCTAAGCGCCTTCTTCCTCGCGGGCGCGCTCCACATTAACTTCGCGGTGCCACGACGCGTCTCGACACCAGCATCCAACCCAACGCCGATCGCCAAGAACTCCAAATCTCTGCCCACGTCACCCGCAACGGACGCCTCCAACAAGGCGGCTTCAACGAAATCAGACAGACCCTCGACCTAGAAACGGAACAAGTCCAAACATCAGCAGGGCTGAGCGAAGCCATTGATTCCGGCATCCGCCTGAATATCTACAGCCCGCGCCCGAACGAAGAATCACCAGAAGAGAATTCTGCAGCTCCCACTTTTGTCGCCGCCATCCCAGTCCTCCACTACGGCGACCGCATCCATTTCTCGGCCAAGCTCAAACTCCCGCGCAATTTCCGCAATCCCGGAGCCTTCGACTATCAGGGATACCTCGCCAATCGCGGCATCGCCGCGCTGGCCTCGGCCAAAATGGAAAATGTCGAACGCCTGCCCGGCTTTGCGGGAAACCGGATCGCCAACTGGCGCAATCGCCTGCACCGAAGCATCGTCACCAAGGTGCACCAACTCTGGCCCCCGCGCGAGGCCGCGCTCATCGACGCCATGGTCATCGGCGAAGAAACCTTCATCGACCGCGACACCCGCTTCGACTTTCAGCGCTCCGGCACTTACCACGTCCTCGTTGTTTCTGGAATGAACGTCAGCATCCTCGCCTTCGTGGTCTTCTGGACGCTGCGTCCCCTGCGCTTGGGCGAGGTACCCGCGACGTTCCTGACTGTTGCGTTCTGTGTGGCGTTGCCTTGATCACCGAGGTCGGAGCCCTCGTCTGGCGCGCCACCTTAATGTGTAATGTGTGCCATCTACCTGGGAACGCGGCTGCTCTATCGCAATCGCGCCATGGTCAACGCGCTGGGTGCGGCCGCCTTGGGATTGCTGATCGTCGACCCGAGCCAGCTTTTCACCGCCAGCTTCCAGATGACTTTCATCTGCGTGCTGATCGTCGCGGCCATCGGAATCCCCATCCTGCAACGCACCTCCCAACTCCAGAAGCAAGCCCTCGCCCACTGGGGCTCCAACGACTACGCCGCGCAACTGCCCCCGCGCGGCGCAGCTCCGCGTCGACCTGCAACTCATCGCCGCACGCGTCGCCCTTTTCGTGGGAGAGACGTGGTCGCGCCGCCTGGTCCGCACGACTGTCCGATTGGCCCTCGCCGCATGGGAACTGCTCTTCATCTCTGCCGTCATGCAGATGGGACTCGCCCTCCCCATGGCGTACTACTTCCATCGGGCCACCACCATCGTATTGCCCTCGAACATCATCGTCGTGCCCTTAGTGCAGTTGATGATGCCCGCCGCGGTCGCCGCACTCTCCTTGGCATTCATCTCTCCCTGGCTGGCCAAAGTTCCCGTGCTTCTCACCACGTTTGCGATTGAGGGCATCACTGGTACGGTCCACGGCTTGGGCGCCCTTCGAGTGTCCGATCTGCGCGTCCCCCTGCCGTCGCTCGTCATGATCACGCTCGCGACCATCGCACTCGTGCTTGCCATGTGGTCGGCGCGCCGGCGTCCACTCCTGACATGCGCCGGACTTACGGCCATTCTCTTGGCCTCCCTTGCCCTCGCGTTCATCCCCGCCGCACCGCACCCGCATTCCGGAGTTTTGGAAGTCACTTCCATCGACGTCGGCGAAGGCGATTCCACCCTGCTTGTCACCCCACAGGGCCGCACGCTGCTTGTCGATGCCGGAGGCCCCATCGGCCCCGGCGGCTCGCAACTCGATTTCGGCGAAGACGTCGTCTCTCCCTATCTCTGGACACGCGGCATCTCGCGCCTCGACGCCGTCGCCATTACCCATGGACACTGCCGACCACATCGGCGGCATGATCGCCGTACTGAAAAATTTCAGGCCGAAGGAATTATGGGTAGGATTGCTGCCGCCAAGTCAGACACTGGAGAATGTGGTCGCCACCCCGCAATCACTCGGCATCAAAGTAGTGCGCCACTGGGGAGGAGACGAATTCACTCTCGGGGGCACGACGATCGAGTGCTGTTCCCGCCGCGTGACTGGTTCGTCGGAAGTAAACCGGTCAACAATGATTCCATGGTGCTGCGCGTAACGTACGGCGATTCGTCCGTCTTGCTCGAGGGAGACGCGGAGAAGCAGGTGGAACGCCGAATCGCCGCTTTCCATCTCCTGAGCGCCAGCCTGGTGAAGATGGGTCATCACGGAAGCAACAATGCCACGACAACGGAACTGGTCGCCTCGGCCAATCCACAGTTCGCCATCATTTCGGTAGGATCAGGAAATTCGTTCGGCCTGCCGCGCATGGAAACTCTCAGCCGCCTGGCCGACGCGGGAGCCCGCGTCTACCGCACCGATCTCGACGGAGCCGTCACCTTCTATCTCGACGGCCAGTCAGTCACGCCTTCTGGGGCGGCTCTTCAATAGCTGGATACTCCGCCGTCTCGTCGTCCGGCGCCGACTGCCGTCCTTCTGCAATCACGCGCCGCGCCTCTTCCGCATCCTCTTCACGCACCAGGATGACCATCCCGCCCAGCCCCGGGAACGCGTCTTGCACCATCGACGCCGAAGTGAGATCGCTGTCGATGCCCGCCGAATCAAGCAACCCCTTCACCACCAGCGCCTCCGGTTCCTGCTCCGAGCCAAACACCTTCACCAGCTTCTCGTCTGGATTAGGACGGGAATCAGGACGCGGCTGCCGATCTGCGGCCGAATTGCCAGCTTCTGCCATGACATCTCCAATCTGGAATCGAACCGGTAACGGCTGGCCGAGTCCGCCTGCATAGGAATCGATTTTACTCCTCTTCGGCCGCGGCCCGGGAAGGCGACGCCTTCAGAGCTTACGGGGAAAAAATGCCGCACCACTGTGGAAAGAGCGGCCCTTGCAGGGCCGCGTGATGCATGCGAAATCAATCTGGGCTTCAGCCCCTGTGGTCGCTTATTCGTTCATAGGCGCATTTGTCCGCAACCTCTTTCGTCCGTGCCGTAAGCCGACAAAAAGACCAACCGGCTTTAGCCGCCGGGGGGCTGTCAGCTGCCGAAAGACCCTTTCATCTCCGTCCATGCTACCGCTTCTCGCCCGCAACGAACCGACAGGAATGACCCCAGAACGACACCTTTGTGCAGTTGCTTTCCTCCGCAGAAGGGGCAGAATGACAGAAACCATCGGCGCAACGCCGGACCGCGCCGCGTCATCCAAAGCTGTGGGTACATTTAACTGGGACGAAAAAGGGGACACACATGAACATGCACCAACAGGCCGGACAGGAATCGAGCTTTCCAATCGCCGAGCAGCAATCCCTCCCCGAGCGTGAAGAGGAAGCCCGCAAAATCCGCCGCCTGCAAGTGATGATCAGCATGGTGATGTCAGTCATCGGCCAGGACCCCAACCTCACCGTAGAAGAAGCCTCCGAACTGGCCGCCGGAGCCAAACGCGCCGCCCTCGCTATGTTCCCCGACAAAGAACTCGCCTTCGATCTGCTCTACAAGCCCCGCCTGCAACGGCTGATGAAGGAAAGATTCCGGCTGCAATAGGGCATCGCATTCCGCGTGTGAGAGTGCCCATTCCTGCGTCCGAAGATCAAGTTGTCGCTGCCTGCGATCTGGCGCTTCGGCTGGCTCCATCAGAATGGCCTCCCAATCTTCCAGCACCCTCCGGGCTGCTGGGGTCCCCTGGCGTTCCAGCCTGGTACCCGTTTGAATTCGATGCTTGGGAGATCGGAGAGAGTATCCGGCGAGCATTCGTGCAGTCGCCGAAGCTGAAGAAGGAAGCGGCTCTTATCAGTAAAGTCGTCGAGGTCGCATCAAGTCGCAACCTCCGCCGTGGGAGACAGTCCTTCGTGATGGCAATAGGCTTTGTTGCCGCTCGCCAACATGCGGCGGCGTTAGCCCCATTCTTGAACGATCCGGATGTCGACGGGCACATCGTTCATACCCTCCTCAAGATGAAAGCAGAGGGGTACGCACATTTGGTCAGCACATTGCTTCAATCTGAAAAGGCCTGGATTCGACGCTTGGCCAAAAGATACATAGATCGGTACCCAGTTTGAGGGACGGGCCTGCACCATGAAATTTCCGCCTACTACTCATCCACCACCGAATTCCTCAGCGTCCCCACACCCTCGACGCTGATCTCTACTACATCCCCCGTCACCAGCGGCCCCACGCCCGCCGGCGTACCACTCGGAATCAGATCCCCCGGAAACAACGTCATCGCCTGTGCGATATGCCGGATCACCACGTCCAGCGCAAAAATCAAATCCCGCGTGTTGCCATCCTGCTTGATCTGTCCATTCACGCGTGTCTGCACGCCGACGCCCGCCCACGGATCAATCTCATCCGTCACCACCGGCCCCACCGGACAAAACGTATCGAACCCCTTGGCCCGGCTCCACTGCCCGTCCTTATTTTGCAGATCGCGCGCCGTCACATCGTTCACGCACGTGTATCCCAAAATGTATTGCCGGATGTCCGCATCCGCCGCCGGCTGGTAGCAAGTCTTACCAATGACCACGCCCAACTCGCCCTCATGATCGACGCGCTGCGAAATGTTCGGACGCCGCACAATCCCGCCCGGCGACAGCAGCGCCGATGTAGCCTTCAGAAAAATCAGCGGCTCCTGCGGCACATCGTGTCCCAACTCAGCCGCGTGCTCGCGATAATTCCGCCCCACGCATACGATCTTCGACGGACGCACCGGGGGCAGCAGCGCCGCCTCCTCTAGCGGAATCGCCTCGATCCGCCGCGTGCGCAGGCTTTCCATATCACCGTCGGCCTCTTCAGGCGCATTGAGCAGCACGCGCACAATCGCGTCCCGCCCGCCAACGGACTCAACCAGCCCGTACTGGGCCTGGCCATTGAATTGAAATCGGCAGTATTTCATCGCCCTCTATCTAACCATATCTGTAGAAAGTCGGCCGCAAAGAAGGGAAAATATTTCCTGACTTCCACCATCCCGTTCCGCACAGAGGACATTTTCTTGGGGGACGCGCTCGGAAAGCTCTCGCCACGAGAAATGCGTGGTATAGTAGCTGCCCGGGGCGTTCTGGGCCAAAGCAGCCGGAGACCCGCCCGAAGATCTCCGCGTGCCGTCATCCGCAAGTTGCAGTCGCAAGTCCTAGGCCCTGGCAGGAGCCACTTCGTGCGGTTAGCGCCTCGTCATCGATCGCGTAAGGTTACTCAGCGTCGACTTGCCTGGGTCGCTGCCTTCTGGCTGTGCGGCCAAATCTCTGCGTTCGCACAAGTACCCTTGATGAATGCAGGTCCGGATGGGTTCGCCCAAATGGATTTCGCCCAAATGTATTTGGACCAGATCAGCCGCCATGCCAGGGAGAGCGAGCAGCGGAAAGCGCAGGACAAAGCTCTGATTGATTCTGGTACTGTATCGGCGCTCGACTTGGAAGCTCCTAACAAAGCCGTGGCGGAGTATAACCGCGGCACATCGCTGCTGAGGCAGCAGAACGCGAAAGAAGCAATCAAACATCTGCAACGCGCGGTCGATGCCTATCCCAAGTTCGTTTCTGCGCATATCGCTCTTGGCCTCGCCTACATCGATCAGGAGGAGCCCGTCCCAGCCACGAAGGAATTCGAAGCGGCCGCGACGCTGGACCAAAAGTTTCCCGGATCCTTCGTGAATCTCGGCCTGGTGGCCTTGTCGCGGAACGAATTTGCAACGGCGCAACCGGAACTGGAGAAGGCTGCCTCCCTGCGTCCCAACGATGCCAGAATCTTGTCCAGCCTTGCCTACGCACAGAACGGAACCCATCAATACCAGCATGTCCTGGAGACAGCCACGCGGGTCCATTCGCTGGACCATAAGGGATTGGCAAATGTTCACTACATCGCAGCGTCGGCAGCTCTAGCGCTCAATGATTTCGATGCCGTCGAGCGCGAGCTGAACCTCTTCCTGAGCGAAGATTCCACCAACCCGTACGCCCCCGTAGCGCGCAAGAATCTGGCGGTGCTTGCTCACAACCGGATGGTGCAAGCGTCTGCCGGCGCCGCTTCACCAGAAGCCACCACTTTGGTCGCTTCTCTTCAGCCGCAAACGTTCCCCAACAGCGGGCGGTTGAAGGCCCAATTGTCCGCCCTGGGTGAATCCGATGCCGGAGCTTGCGAGGAATGCTCTTCATCGGATGAGGCCAACTCAAGCAGCGTTGACAACGCCCACCTCGCTTCGAATATCGCCCCAAGCCTGCCCACCAACGAATGGACCATTCGCAAGAATGTGGACCAAGTGACCATGTTTTTCTCCGTCAGCAGCCACGGACACCCGTTGAATGACTTGCAGCAGTCCGATATCCGCATCCTGGATGACAACAAGCCTCCAGAAAAAGTCGTGCAATTTGCACCCCAGTCGAAGCTTCCTCTGCGACTGGCTCTACTCGTCGACACCAGCGGCTCCGTTCACGACCGCTTCTCGTTTGAAAAGCATGCCGCGGCCAAGTTCGTTCAGAAAATGCTGAGTGGGGACTCCGACCTCGCATTCATCGCGGGTTTTTCCAACGATATTACCGTGACCCAGGATTTCAGTCGGGAACTGGCTGATCTGGGAAAGGGAATCGACAAACTCACAAACGAAGGCGGGACAGCGCTCTTTGATGCGGTTTCCTTCGCCTGCCGAAAGCTGGCCGCGTACCCGGACAGCGATCGCGTGGCCAGGGTTTTAGTGATCCTCAGCGATGGGGAAGACAATTCCAGCCACAGCAGTCTCAGACAAAGCATCCAGGCCGCCGAAAGAACCGGCGTAACAATCTATACGGTCAGTACGCGCGAGGATGCAGGCGATAAGACGGATGCCGATAGGATCTTGGAAA
Organism: uncultured Acidobacteriaceae bacterium; assembly: GCA_963832015.1. Classification (GTDB taxonomy): domain Bacteria; phylum Acidobacteriota; class Terriglobia; order Terriglobales; family Acidobacteriaceae; genus Sulfotelmatobacter. Next base: position 395,027 of record CAWHSR010000028.1, on the reverse strand, counting down.
TGCTCGCGGAGCGCAGCGGAGGCGAGGCGATGTTCCCCGGCGATATTTGGACCTTGGGAAAATCTCTCGATAAGCTACATGATTTAATCCGCAGCCGTTACTTCATCGCTTACAAGCCAGCGGATTTTAATCCCAATGGGGGCTATCGTTCTATCCGCGTCATCGCTGAGAAGGACGGTAAGCGCTTGCAAGTTCGAGCACGCAAAGGCTACCACGCTCGCCTGGAGTCTGGCCGCAACTGAGCGAAGCGCCTTCTGCAGTCGTTCCTGAACGCCTTGATCACGGCACCGTTTCGCCCGCCTCCTCCGACCGCGTGCTCTCGTTTCCGCGCACATCCACAGCCGACACCGAATACAAGTAACTCTTTCCCGCAACGACCGACTCATCCCGGTACGCCGGAGTTTTCAAGAGCGATGCGTTCACCTTCACTGGAGCCCCGCCCTCTTCGCGCCGATACACGTTATATCCATCCAGATCGACGTCAGTCACCGGCGCCCAGACAAGATCGACAAATGTCTTCTGTCCCGGGCCAGAAGATACCGCCTGCAGCCCCGAAGGCACCGCCGGCGGAAAAACATCATCCGCGAAAACCTTGATCTCCGGCGTGTCGGCGCCTTCGACCTGGATCTCAGGCTTATTCTCCTGAGCCGCAACCGTAACGGTCTCCGCGTGATACTCGTATGTCTTCTGCCACTCGATGTTCGAATCAGTCAGAGTAAGAATAGGATCGCTGCTCGCCGGAAGCTGACCTGCCAGAATCTGATCCGCGCTCCCTTCCAGGCGGCGATAAACCCGATACACATAATGCACTGCTGCGGAACTCGCCGGCGGAACATCATTCGCCCAAGTCAGCACGACTCCCTGACTTGTGACGCGCGCGGCAAACTCCCTCGCCGGTGGCAATGTTCGAACCAGCGAAACCCGCACCTGATTCGACAGCCCCGCGCCGCGGCCACCCGCATTGAGCACTTCAACCGCGTAGGTTACGAAGCTGGAAGGATTGTCGCTTTGCAAGGTCGCACCGAGGGAGTCGGTGTACGATCTCGAAACGTTTTGCGCAGAAGACTGAGCCGTGGCAGCCATCGCCTGCGCGGGCGCATCGCCCACCGGCGTTTCACAATGCAGCAACTCGGGTTCCAGTCCCCGGCAGATCCGCGTCGGACCCACGCTCCGCACCCTCTGCCGATCGGTCGTAGTGCTGGGGGCCGTCCAGGTAAGAATCACGCGATCGCCCTTGCGCACCGCCCGCAGATCCGTAGGCGGCTTGGGCAAATCCAGCGACGGAGGCTGTGGCGGCCCAATCGTCGCGCACGCCGTAAACATCAACGGCATACCCAGGGCCATCAAAAGCGTCGAGGCAGAGCGTCTCATGCAGACGAAAACAGACTACCAGACTCTTCCCCCACACCAATGTCATCCAGCACTAGGGATCCTTCGACTGCGCGAGCTCATTCGAGCTCGCTGCGCTCAGAATGACATGATCGGGCGCCCAAGCTTGTGCGCGGGTTCTCTGCCGCGTCTTTTGCGGCAAAGGTGGGGACTACCCCGCCAGTTCCCTCACAGCTTCGCGAAACACTTTCGTATGTCGGTCAACATCGTCCACTTCCGTCTGCGGCGACATCAACGCCATATTATGGAACGGCGTGAGCAGAATCCCCCGATTCATCGCATACAGATGCATGAACCGTTCCATCTCAAAGTCCATCGCATCGTGCGCTTCGGCGCCATTCTTCGGCGTCGTGGGACCAAACAGATATTCCGCCCTGCACCCTAGCCGCGTCACGTGCCATGGCAGTTCCGCGTCCGCGATCGCCTTGGCCACACCTGCGGTCCAGCGCTCCGCCATCGGAATCATGCGGTCGAATGCCTCTTTCGTCAGAACTTTCGTCAACGTCGCGCGCATCGCCGCGAGCGATAACGCGTTTCCCGCCAACGTCCCCCCGATCCCGCCGACATCGCAGTTCTCCAGTTCATGCTTCGCCACAATCCTGTCGGCCACTTCCTGCGAGAAGCCATACGCCGCGCCCGGAATGCCTCCCCCAATGGCCTTTCCAAACACAAGAATGTCCGGATCAAGATTCTCTGCCCGCGTGAACCCGCCGGGGCCAGCGCAGATCGTGTGCGTCTCATCAATAATAAGCAGTGTCCCGTATTCGCGCGTGAGTTCCCGCAGCGCCTTGTGATATCCCGCCTGCGGATGCACGATGCCTACATTGGTCATCGCCGGCTCGGCCAGTACGCAAGCTACGTCGCCCGAGACGAGGGCAGCTTCCAACGCATCGACGTCGTTGAACTCGACAACCTTGGTCGTGACCGCGGGATTCACTGGCGGACCAATGTTCCCCGCCCGGGGCCCCGCCACTCCATTCGCATCCAGTGTGATGAAGGTCTCATCGACCGTTCCGTGATAGCACCAGTTGAACACCAGAATCTTCGGCCGCCCCGTGATCTGGCGCGCCAGCCGGATCGAAAACCGGTTCGCATCCGTCGCCGTGAGCGCGAACTGCCAGTACGGGAGGTTGAACCGCTTCTGCAGTTCCTCAGCCACAAAAATGGAATCCTCCCCCGGCAGCATCAGCGTAATCCCGCGCCGCGCCTGGTCTTCCACCGCCTTTACCGCGGCGGATGGAGAATGTCCTGTCATCGCTCCTGTATCGCCGAGGCAAAAATCAATGTAGCGATGCCCGTCCACGTCGAAGAAGTGCGCCCCCTGCGCCTCGCGCACAAACGGAGGAAACGCACCTGCCCACTTCACCATCCAGTTCATGGGCACACCGGCCAAAAGCGACTTGCGCGCCCGCTCAAACAGCGCCTTTGACTTCGGACGCTCGTCCACAAACTTCTTCTGTTCGCGTTGCATCAGGGACTGCAGGCGGGTGCGATCGATGATTTTCATGGTTCGTTCAAAGATAAACCACAGAGGACACGGAAGGACGTTATTGGAGTGGAATCGATGAGACCGCTGGTATTCGTTCGAACCGCCGTCACGTTATGGAGTCGTGCCGCAACCCCTGTCGGCACGGTCAGAGTCAACTGATTGACAGGGGAGGTCGCCTCGGGCAGGGGGTCAGGCGCGATTATATGGATGCCCTGCCCGGATGGGTCAGCAGAGAGTGCGCTTCGCGTGATGTGCATCTTTTTCTCGTTCCTGAATGTTTGGCTTCTTTATTCGCCGCTCTCGCCGAACCCCGTGCTGTCCACTCGTGGGTGAGGTTATATGCAAACCAGAGGACGATGAACCAGCAGACGGCATCTGCGAGTAGAGAAAGCCGGAAGTAGAATCCATTGGATGGTCCCGGAGAAATAGGTCCGCGGAAGAGCCGAAACAGGATTGGCTCCCGAAGAAACGGGTCGTGTACAAAAAGCAAACCGCGAGACACCAAAGCAAGAACAACGCACAGAGGGACTCCAACCGCTTTAATGAGCGTCTTGCGTTTGCGAATGAGAGCATATCCAGCAGTAAAAAGCACAAGCCACGAAACGCCATTAACCAGGAAGGCAAATACTCCACCTTTGAGGTCGCCGGGCTCCGACCCCGGGAACAGACCTAAAGCTACGATTCCCGGAGAGAGTACCGAGTGAAACCAGAAGACAAACCCGAGAACGAAGGCCAAAGGTATGGCCGCCGCGTGCGCGCCCCTTCATGTCACACTCCTAAGAACGTAATTCGAAATACACAGAGTGAAAGAGATCTCACGATTTTTTTCTGTCGTAATCGGTAAAGTCTTAGGATTCATTAGAGTTAGACGGACCGGATATCGGCCTGCCTGCCCCGCCAAAATCTTGGATCTAAAGGAGATAGAGGAAAAAATTTTCAAAGATAAGGAGTTAGAGGCACTGAAGGAGCGGCACAGTTTGGCTGCGGCTCGTTTGTCAGAGATCAGTTGGAGAAAGTCCGCACGCACCATGCCAGTGTGCACGTTTCAATTCCATGAGTAAAGGTCGTTCGTCACACTCTGGGAACCTTCGTCTTGAACACGTCCCGACCCTTTCCTTGTGAAATGAGTCACCACGATTATCGTGAGGAGCCGAATGTGCGGTTCTCTCCGGACAAGACAATGGTGTTCTTTACGAGCAATCTGGAAGGTCGAGGCTTACGAGAGTGCGTGAGAACTAATCTTTCGCCCCGCTGGGGCTTTTCGGTGTCCCACTTTTCCCACGGCTTACGCCGTGGGCTGCATTCTAACGCCGCTAAGTGGCTAGGAGCGGACACCAATTGTTCCACCGCATCACTGAGTATCCAGTTCTCACGCACATTCTTACGCCCCGCCTTTTGATTTATGTGGTCATGGCTGCGGGAGCGGCGGCGGATTCGACAGGGGATTTGCGGCGGAGGATGGCAGCGGAGATGAGAGTAATGATAAGGCCGACGGGCAGGGGCTCCATGAGGGTGTAGGCCATGTTGACGAAGGGGTTCTGGTAGAGCTGCTGAGAGCGCTGTATGGCAGCGACCTGCGCGGCGGTGGTGGCGGGGTCAAGTCCGGAGGACTGGACCTTGTGAATCTGCGCGGCGAAGTAGCTGTCCATGAAGTGGGGCATGAAGTTGAAGTAGAGGACCTCCCACATGGCGACGTAGCAGACGGTGGTGATGAGGGCGATCAGGATGCCGCAGGCGAAGGCGCGGCCGAAGGAGATTTGACCGGCGAGGGTGTTGTCGCGGTAGCTGCGGATGCCGAAGTAGATGAGCAGGAACGACGCCACCATGATGGTGTAGCCGATAGCCATGCTGTGGCCGGAGCCGATCTTGTCGGCAAGGAGAAGCGAGCCGCCCATAAGGACGGAGATGATGAGGCCGGCGATGAGGCCGAAGGTGAGGACGGTTTTCTTCATGTGAGGCTCCTGGTGCGATTGAGGATGGAGTCACGATACGGTGTAACGGGGCCGGATGTCGTCATCCTTTCTGATGATTTTGCAGGAATGGAGCGGAAATCATGCTTTCGGGTGACGCGTTCACGGCAGGAGGCCTAGTTCTTTGCCGCGCTGGACGGCCTGGGTGCGGCGGGCGGCTCCGAGCTTGTCGAAGGCGCGGGCACAGTGCGTCTTGACGGTATTTTCGGAAACGAAAAGCTGCGTGGCGATCTCGCGATTGCTGAAGCCGCGGGCGACCAGGGTGAGGATTTCGAGCTCGCGTGCCGTGATGCCGAGGGTCTGCTGTTGGGCCGTATTGGGAGCGAAGGGTTCGAGGGCGGGGGCTTCCGCGGGGACACGCACTTCCCTCACCACGACCGTTTCGCGGATGGTCTCGCGACTGCGCGTGATGCGGAGGCCGAGCCAGATGCCGAAGGTCGCGAAGAGGATGGCGATGAGCGCGCTGTAGAGCTCGACGGAGTGCTCGATGATGACGAAGCGGTATTCGGTGTATTGGAGGGTGGCGATGAGGAGGCCGCCGACGAGACCGAAGATGAGGACGTGGCGCTTCATGATCGGGTTGTGAAGAAGTATATCCCCGCCCATTTGTAGATTTGATTAATTTGTCTTCCGCGCGCTGAAAATTACGGGTTCCGCGTACGACAAAGCTGCTCGTAATCCTACGCCACCAGCGCTCGGCATCTTCACTTCAGGATCTAACAACGCAATGAGATTCCAAGTTTTGACTTTGCGAAGTGCAAACTGAAATTCAGAATGGGATTTGGAATCGGAAGAGGCGGGGTCCTGTGCAAAGTCGGGGAGTTCGACCTCGAAGCGGCCGTCCGCATCGGCAGTGACCGTGCCTAACGAAATCTGCGGAACCATGCAGTCAGCCAACCCAAAGAAGTCGCACGCCCAACCTGCGAGGTAGTCGACGCGAATCTCTGACGAAACTCCATGAAGCAGACGCTTGTCGGCGATCTGCCCGTGCAAGGTGACCGTCGACAATGGGTTGCAGGTATAAAGCTCCTGCATATCCGACTCGTGCACGCTGAGATCGTAGGTCTCGAACTGACACCCCGGCGCCCAAGCGAATAATTTGACCGCACTCGCGATCTTCCCGTCCACTGACAACGGAATCTTAACGGCACGGCCCCTGTCGAATCAGGCTCCGGAGAAATGTATCCGCCGTTCGCGCCAAAGGATCCGTACAAGTAATAACGGACCTCAAACTTGTCGGAGGGAGTATTCGCCGGAAGGAGGATGCTCAATTTCGGCAGTTGAGAAGCAACTTGACCGGTGGCGCATCCTGGCAATAGCAAGGATAACAACGCAATGATGCCACTGCGCACGGTCATAAACCAGACCTATACGCCGATCGGACTACCAAATGTACCTACAGAATGTACCGCGACAGATCCTGATCCTTCACGATATCTGTCAGCATCTTGCGCACATATTCAGCGTCGATTGTGACGTGCTCCCCCTTCTTCTCCGGCGCGTCGAAGCTCAACTCATCCAGCACGCGCTCCATGATCGTATGTAGCCGCCGTGCGCCGATGTTCTCCGTGCTCTCGTTCACGCGGAAGGCAAAGTGCGCAATCTCATCCAGCGCTTCTTTCGTAAACTCCAGCTTCACGCCCTCGGTCTCGAGCAGCGCCGTGTACTGTTTCACCAGAGACGATTTCGGCTCGGTGAGAATCCGCACGAAGTCTTCCATGGTCAGCGACTGCAACTCAACACGAATCGGAAACCGCCCCTGCAGTTCCGGGATCAAGTCACTCGGCTTCGATACGTGAAACGCGCCCGCAGCAATAAACAGAATGTGATCCGTCCGCACCATCCCATACCTGGTGTTGACGGTTGTTCCTTCCACGATCGGCAGAATGTCGCGCTGCACCCCTTCCCGCGAAACGTCCGGACCATGCCCGCCTTCACGACCAGCGATCTTGTCGATCTCATCGAGGAACACGATTCCGGAATTTTCCACGCGGTCGATCGCCATGCGCGTGACCTGATCCATATCGATCAGCCGCTGCTCTTCTTCCTGAATCAGATACTCGAAGGCCTCGTTGACCTTCATCTTCCGCTTCTTGGTGCGCTGCCCGAAGATGTTCGGCAACATGTCTTTAATGTTGACGTCCATCTCCTCCACACCCTGGTTGGTCAGAATTTCAAACGATGGGAAATTGCGCTCGCGCACGTCAATCTCTACCGTGCGGTCATCCAGCTTGCCTTCGCGCAGTTGCTGACGCAATTTCTCGCGCGTCCGGCTCGACGACTCCGTCAACGCCGTGCTCCCATCAATTACCACGCCGCCCGCGGTGGTCGAACTCCCGTCCGCACGCGGTGAAGGCGATGGCGGCAACAGAATATCCAGCAGCCGCTCTTCCGCATTCAGCTCAGCCTTGTCGGCAACGTCTTCCAGTTTCTCTTCGCGCACGTTATCGATGGCGATCTCCACCAGATCGCGCACCATCGATTCAACGTCGCGTCCCACGTAACCAACTTCAGTGAACTTCGACGCCTCCACTTTCAGAAACGGAGAATTGGCCAACTTCGCCAGCCGCCGTGCAATCTCGGTCTTGCCCACGCCCGTGGGCCCAATCATGATGATGTTCTTGGGAATGATTTCTTCGGCGAGCTCCGGCGACAATTTCTGCCGGCGCATGCGGTTGCGCAGCGCAATGGCCACGGCGCGCTTGGCGTCCTTCTGGCCAATCACGTGTTTGTCGAGTTCGACGACAATCTCGCGTGGAGTCAGTTCATCCAGCGCAAGCTGTTCTTCTTCAGCGGAAGAGGGAAGATAAATGGCCATAGATACTCATGCGGGGACAGCCGCCCTCGGCTGTCCGTCGAGCGCAGCTCGACTGTAACTCCTAACTGGATCTCAGCGGAATGAAGCTGCTGGGTCTTCGACCCAGCGGACAGCCGAGGGCGGCTGTCCCCACATGAGCTCTACAACTCTTCAATCGTCACCCTGTCATTGGTATAGATGCACATCTTGCCCGCGATCTTCATTGCTTCCTCAGCGATTTCCCGGGCGGAAAGTTGCGTATGCTCCGCCAGCGCCTGCGCCGCAGCCTGCGCGTAAGGACCGCCGCTACCGATCGCCGCGACCACTCCATCGGGTTCAATCACATCGCCCTGCCCACTGAGCAAGAACGTCTGCTCTTTGTCGCACACTAGCAGCAAGGCCTCGAGGTGGCGTAAAAACTTATCAGTCCGCCAGTCGCGGGCCAACTCGACCGCACCGCGACCCAAGTTTCCGTGATACTGCTCGAGCTTCGCCTCAAACCGGCTGAACAGAGTGAACGCGTCGGCCGTCGACCCGGCAAACCCGGCTACGATCTTGTCGTTATAAAGCCGCCGGATCTTTTTGGCCGAATGTTTGATTACCGACTCGCCGAGCGTGACTTGGCCGTCGCCCGCCAGGACGACCTTCCCGTCCCGCCGGACCGACAAAACTGTAGTGGATCGTATCAGTCGCTTCGTAGTCATGAGCGCAATTCTTGATTATAACAGTGCCTGCGGATCAGGCCGCCGCCGCCCGCTAACACCAGTATTTTCCGCTATTTATAGAGTAACCACTCCGCAGATTACCGCTGTGACATTTACCCGCCTCGCCCGAGCCCGTACTTTGTAGCTCATGCCCCAGTCTGCAGCAATTTTGTGTCACGACAAACGATCCCTTCAAACGCTGAAAACCACCCTCGAGCAGCTTGATATCGAACTGGTTAACTGCCCCACTGGGCAGGCTGCGCTCGAAATGGTCATGACCGGCCACTGCTCCACGCTGATCGTGGATTTCGATTTGCCCGGCGCCGATGAAGTCATCCGCATGGCGTCGCTGTTGCCGCCGGTCCAAAAGCCTACGCTGCTGGCGATCGCCTGCCGCGCGTGGCCCGGCACTGGTCAGGCCTTCCAGTCTGGCGCCAGCCGCATCCTGTATCGGCCCGTCGAGCCTGAGCAGATCAAGGAAGCGCTCAAAGAGGAAAAGAAATCGCGGAAATCGAACCGCCGCAAGGCCACTCGTTACGATGTGAAGACGCTGGTTTACTTGGACCTGGAAAGCGGAACGCTTCCTGGCGTCAGTATCGACATTGGCGAGCACGGACTCGCTGTGCAAGCCACCGAGACCGTTCCCATGGCCTCGAACCTGGCCTTCCGCTGCGTCCTGCCCGGCACAAACGTGACGCTGCAGGGTCACGCCGATGTCATCTGGGCCAGTGATCAAGGCCGCGCCGGACTGTTCTTCTCGAAGCTCAGCGCCACGGCCCGCAAACATCTCAAGAACTGGCTGCATAAGCACAGCGCTCACAGCAAGGACAAAGACGACCGCACCGTGCGCGACCTGATGCCGACCGAAGACGCGCACGTCGAATTCGCGACGTCGGAGTAAAACGCTCGAGAGCGCTACGAAGCCGAATCTCTGTGGAATTTCCTTCGTGAACCTTCGGGTCCTTAGTCGTTAAAGGTCTCCTGTCAGTTGGAAAATCAGCCGCCCGCACCTTAAAATGCTGCCATCACAGGAGGCCCCGCTGTCCACCACACCTGAAACCGGCATTGCCCTCAACGGCCACTCCATGGTCGGGACACTCCAACGCGTGCTGGTCTGCTCGCCCCACACCGCAGGATGGGACCAGCCGGAACGCGTCGCGCGCTGGCGCGATCTCGGATTCCATCACGCACCCGATTTCGCCACGGCGCAGGCGCAGCATGAAACACTTTGCCGCGAACTCGCCGCGGCCGGCGCCGAGATCCTCGAATTCGCACCCGCGCCCGAGTTCTCTCTCGACGCCGCCTACACCCACGACGCTTCCCTTGCAACCGATTTCGGCCTGATCGTCATGCGTCCCGGCAAACCCAATCGCGTCTTCGAAGGCCAGCACCACGGCGCCTACTGCCTGCGGTTCGGGATGCCCACGCTCGCCGAGATCCTCGCGCCCGGCACCACCGAAGCCGGAGACATTCTCTGGCTCGACTCGAAGACTCTGTTAGTCGGGCACGGCTACCGCACCAACGCCGCCGGTATCGCTCAGTTGCGAGCCCTGCTCGCGCCAAAAGGCGTGACTGTTCTCTCCGCGCCGCTCCCCCATGGTCCAGGCCCATCCGCCTGCCTGCACCTGATGTCGTTGATCAGTCTGCTCGACGAACAGACCGCGCTGGTGGATCTTCCCTGGCTGGCGGTTGCAACAGTGGAACTGCTCAAGTCACGCGGCTACCGGTTCATCCAGATCGACGATTCCGAACGCGACACGCTAGCCTGCAACGTACTAGCGCTTGGAGGAAAGCGCTTGCTTGCGATTGAAGAGAATCGCAAAACCAACGACCGGCTTCGCCAAGCCGGATTCGATGTCCGCACGTTCCCCGGCGGCGAACTTTGCATCAACGGCAGCGGCGGCCCCACCTGCCTCACGCGTCCGCTTTTGCGAGGTTAGATCGTTTGCGGACGGGGACAGAACATGTGGGGACGGGCGCCTTCGCCCGTCCAGCGATGCGGAGCGAGCGGCACCTGACCACGGACCTCGCGGAGTTCCCGACGAACTGCACTACTCGAGCATAAACACAGGTCGCAACGTCTCCGGATCAAACGGCACCGAGCTATGCTCATGCACAATCAGCCATCGTCCCGCAGTCCGCCGGTACACCACCGTCACCCGAATCCACGAAGGATCTCCCGGCAGCCCAGTGAACCGCAGAAAGTAGTGCGCCATCCCCAATTCACCGCTCACTGAAACGACAAGACTCCGCGTCTCCGTCCCGAACGAAGCGGGAAAGTGCGCCAGAGACGTCTCCCAAACCCGTCGCCACTCCCTGGCATCATGAATCTGAAACGGCGGCTTCACATTGAACACGGCAAACTCGACCGCGTAGTGCGCCATGATCGCGTCGATATCCTTCGCACGAACAGCGCGTTGCTGATCCTCGACCAACTTTCGAATCTCCGCCTCGTCACCTGAGTTCCTAGTCGTCATCACGGCACCTACGCGTCCCGCAGGCTCCCTCCTTCCCCTGATCGAGCCCAGCAACTCTCCCAGGCGATCCAAACTCTGCGTCCACCCCATCTCCATTCCTTTGAGATACTGCGGAGCGGCTGCAGTCGCCTTGATTACACAGAGCTGCAGAGTCAGTGCAGTTTTCCCACGCTGGTCGGCAAAAGTCACGGTGTTCAGCACGTCGAACATCGAGTTGCCTTTGTCGTCGAGCGCGCTGCCCACAAACACCAGCCGCTCTGGTACGACGATTTCTTGAAACACGCCCGTCATCGGATACACCACTCCATCCGGCGCCCGCATGTGAATCCGTATCGCTCCCCCCGGCCGCACATCCATTTCGCACACCGGATTCGTAAAGCTCTTCGGTCCCCACCATTGCGCCACGTGTTTGGTCTCCGTCCACGCCTTGAACACAAGATCTCTGGGCGCGTCGAACACGCGCGTCATCACCAGATCCCATTCCGAAGATTCCATCGCGGCGCTAATCTTTGCGTTTTGTGCGGACATGTTTCTTCTCCTTCGCTTTGTTCTTCGAATCCTGCGCCTTCAGTTCCTGCAGATAGTCATCCAGCCGGTCGAAGCTCTCCTCCCAGAATCGGCGGTAGTAATCCACCCATCCCGCCACGTCCTGGAGAGGAGCCACTCGCAGCCGGCACGGCCTCCACTGCGCTTCGCGCCCACGCGCAATCAGCCCCGCCCGCTCCAGCACCTTCAGATGCTTGGAAATCGCCGGCATGCTCATCGCAAACGGCGATGCCAACTCGGTCACCGACGCCTCGCCCGACGCCAGCCGCGCCAGAATCGCTCGCCGTGTGGGGTCCGCCAGTGCTCCGAAGGTTTCGCTCAGTCGATCAGGCATCACCGTAGTAAACCACTAAGTTAAATAACTACTAGGTTAAATACATCCGAGTAGAGTCTTTTGTCAACCGATTTCTTGCTTCATCCGCAGCTAAAACCGGAATTACCTTTAGGATTAGTATGATCTTTCTACTAATAGAAAATCGTTTCGGGAAAGAGTTTACGGATGCCATCTTCATACCTCCGCCTCCTGATCGTGTGTTTCGTAATACCTGTCTTGGCCTCGATTTCCGCGTCGGCGCAGCCCTCTTCGCAACCAGCAACCACTATCGACGCTGTAACCGGGTCCCTTCCCCTGCGCGATGGCGTTGAAATCCAGGCGGGCTCCGCAATCCTGCGCATCACCGCCCTGCGCGACGACATCATTCGCGTGCGGATCTCTCCGGGTCCTCTCCCCGAAGACGCTTCGTGGGCAGTTCTCTCCGCCGCACGTACGAAGTCGATCGATGTGCAAACGATCCAGGACGACGCCTCCGTCGGCTTCCACACCGCGGCACTCGACGTCCGCGTCGAGCGCAATCCTCTGCGTCTGGTTATCCGCGACCTCGCCGGCAACGTCATCTCCGCCGACGCCTCGGGCCGTCCCGTCAGATTCCAGCTCGGCGGCTTCACTGTCTCCAAGCAAATGCCGGGCGGTGAGCACTACTTCGGCCTCGGTGACAAGGCCGGATCCTTCGACCGCCGCAATCAGGCCTTCACGCTCTGGAACACCGATATCGGCCCGCAGGAATCGATTGACCCGCTCTATAAGGCCATCCCTTTCTTTCTCGGCGTCAGCGGCACGCGCAGTTACGGCTTGTTCCTCGACAACACCTGGCGCAGCTGGTTCGACTTCGGCAAGCAAGCACGCGATGCCGTCTTCTTCGGTTCCGACGGCGGACCGCTCGACTACTACTTCCTCTACGGCCCCACTCCCAAACAGGTCGTCGAGAGTTATGCCTATCTCACGGGAACACCGCCGCTCCCGCCGCTCTGGGCCTTTGGATTCCAGCAGTCCCGCTACAGCTACACTCCCGAATCACAAGTGCGTGACGTCGCCAAACGTCTGCGCGCCGACGCGATTCCCTCCGACGTGCTCTATCTAGACATCGACTACCAATACAAGAACCGCCCCTTCACCGTCGATCCCAAAACCTTCCCTGACTTTCCCGGCCTGATCTCCGATCTGCGCAAAGATCATTTCCGCACCGTCACCATCACCGACCTGCACATTGCGCACGTCGCCAATCCGGGCTACTCGCCCTTCGACTCGGGTGAGGCGGGCAACCACTTCGTAAAGAATCCCGATGGCACCGACTTCATCGGCATCGTCTGGCCGGGCCCCGCGGTCTTTCCCGATTTCACGCGCTCCCAAACCCGCGAGTGGTGGGGCAGCCTCTACACCGAGTTCGTAAGAGACGGCGTCGCCGGTTTCTGGAATGACATGAACGAGCCTTCGGTCTTTGACGGCCCCGGCATGACCATGCCGCTCGATACCGTTCACCACATCGAAGAGCCCGGCTTCACCACGCGCACCGCGACCCACGCCGAGATCCACAACATCGTCGGACTCGAGAACGCCCGTGCCACCTACGACGGCTTGCTCAAGCTGCGCCCCGACGAGCGCCCCTTCGTCCTCACGCGCGCCACCTACGCTGGAGGCCAGCGTTACGGCTTCACCTGGACCGGAGACAACTCCGCGACCTGGAACCACCTTCGTCTCGCGACGCAGATGGTGCTCAATCTCGGCGTGAGCGGCATCTCGATGGTTGGCGCCGACGTTGGCGGCTTCGGCAGCTCACCGCCACCGGCTCTGCTGACTCGCTGGGTCGAACTCGCAGCCTTCTCGCCGCTCTGCCGCGATCACGCCGCCAAAGGAACTCAGCCCCACGAACTCTGGACCAACGGACCCGAGCAGGAAGCGATTCGCCGCCGCTACATCGAAACCCGTTACAAGCTTCTGCCCTACATCTACTCGCTCGCCGACGAATCCTCGCGCACCGGACTTCCCATCATGCGCCCCGTATTTCTGGACTACCCCGAGATCTTCGCGCCCAACTCCGGCGGCTTCGAGCATCTCGACACCGAGTTCCTCCTCGGCCCCAGCCTGCTGATCGCTCCGCCGCCTTTCGCCGAAACTCTTGACGAATACTCCGTTTCCTTCCCGAAGACTCACGAGTGGTACGACTTCTGGACTGGACTCAAAGCCCCGCCCTCGCCGCAAGCGCCTCCGATCGCGGCAGCCGTCACCGCGCAGAACATTGGAGCGGAAATCACCTACCCTCGTGCCATCCATCCTGCGCTCGAAGCCATGCCCGTCTACGTGCGCGCCGGAAGCATCATCCCGACCCAGCCCTTGATCCAGAACACGGACGAAATTCCCAAGGGCCCGCTCGAACTTCACGTCTACCCCGGCCCGCAGTGCGGCGGTTCCATCTATCTCGATGACGGACATACTTTCCGCTACCAGAAAGGCGAGTACCTGCGTCAGACCTTTACTTGTGAATCCAACGACAAGGCAATTCGTCTGACTTTCCACAAGCGCGAAGGTTCCTACGTTCCCTGGTGGAAGTTTTTCGAGGTGGTAATTTACGACTGGCCGTCGGCGCATGCGGAGGCCAAGTTCTCCAGCAGCACGTATCCCTTGAAGACGACCTACGACCCGAAGCAGCACGCTTTGCACATGACCCTGGCCGATGTCTCGGCAGAAGCTGAACTCACCGTGCGAGGCAGGTCCACTCAGTGATCTCAGCGGCGAACCATGTTTTGCGATGCCTCACCAGGCCCGGCTGCCGAAACCTGGGCGCCGCTTCCTGCTAAAATTGAATCCGCATGCTGCTTCCCTTCGTCCGCGAACTCTTCGCGGACGTAGAAACGCTTCCCGCCTTCACGCGTGTTGCCTCCCACCTGCGGGAGGGCACGGGGCGCATTCGTGTCTCCGGACTCTCGCCCACCGCAAAAGCCTTGCTGCTCGTGCTTTTGCGCCGTCATGCTGACCGTCCCGTCGTCGTCGTGGTCAACGACAACCGCGCCGTCGAAGATTTCGTGCCGGTTCTGCGCGGCTTCTGCGAACTCACCAGCGCCAGCGATCCCGAAGGAGTCGTTGCCCTCCCGGCCCGCGACGTGCTTCCATTCCAGAATCTCTCCCCGCATCCTGAACTTCAGGAAGAGCGCGCTACCGCCCTATGGAAGATTGCCACCGGCAAAGCTTCGATCGTGGTTACTCCGGTTGCAGCTACGGCCATTCTGCTGCGTTCCGCCGAGTACTACACGGACCTCGCACGCATTCTGCGCCGCGGCGAGTCCTTCGATGTCGAGAAAGTGCTCGCCCACCTCAACACCGTAGGCTACGAGTCCGCAGACGTCGTTGAAATGCCCGGACAGTACGCCCTCCGCGGTGGCATCCTCGACGTCTATTCTCCCGAAGCCGACCGCCCCGTGCGCATCGAATTCTTCGGTGACGAAGTCGATTCGATCCGCCGCTTCGACCCCACTTCGCAGCGCTCGTCGAATCCCATCGACGAAGCGCTCCTGTTGCCGCTCACCGAAACTCCAGTCAGCGATCAACTGCTCGGCGCGATTCATACCCGGCTCTCGGGCAAACGAATCACAGGCACGGAAGAAATCGTCGAAGCCGCGGTGCGCTCTGGCGGAGTCACCGTTTTCCCGGGCTGGGAGTTTTACGCCCCCGTCGCTGGCGCTGACCGCACGGTTTTCGATCTGCTTCCTCACTCGGCCGTGCTGCTCGACGAGCCCGACCTGCTGCGCTCAGAGTTCGACCGCTTCTGGACCCGCGTCGAAGAAGCCCACGAGCGTAGTGGAGTCGGCAACCTGGTCCGCCCCGTGGATTTGTATCTGTCCCCAGACAACTGGTGGAAGAAAGTCGGTTTGCTCACTGGAGCCGATGTAGAACATCTCGGGATTACCCACGGTGAGGGCGATTCGACCGTCACGTTCCTCACGCAGCCCACTCCGCGCTTCCACGGTGCGGTTCCCACGATGCTTGAGGAAGTCCAGAAACTCACCGGTCAGGGAAATCAAGTTCTGTTTTCTGTCCCCAACACCGGCGAAGTCGAGCGCCTGGCCGACATCTTCACCGAGTACAACGTCTCGTTCCGCCTGGGCAGTCGCACCCGCGGTGGCGAAAGCTACGCCGACGAAACCAGCTACTTCGCCGGTGAAGTGCTGACCACCACGCTCGCCAAAGCCTATGTCCCCGACGGTGTGATGTTCCCCGACGCCCACCTCGCCATCTTCGGCGCGCGCGACCTCTTCGATGAATCCGACGCCGTCGCATCTCGCCCGCAGCGCCAGAAGTCGAAAGTCTCCGCTTTCCTCTCCGACTTCCGCGATCTGCAGGTCGGAGACTACGTCGTCCACGTCGAGCACGGCATTGGTCAGTATCAAGGCCTGAAAGAAATCAATCAGGGCGACGGCAACGCGGAATTCATGCTGCTCGAATACGCCGAGGGCGCGCGCCTCTACGTCCCGCTCACGCGACTGGACCTGATTCAGAAATACCGGTCTTCTGAAGGGGCGAAACCCGCCCTCAGTCACCTCGGCACGCAGGCGTGGTCCAAAACGAAAGCGCGCGTGCGCAAGGCCATGAAAGACATGGCCGACGAACTCCTCAAGCTCTACGCCGAACGCAAAATGGCCAAGGGCCACTCCTTCCCCGCGGGCAACGAGTTCGTGCGCGAGTTCGAAGACGCCTTCGAGTTCAACGAAACCGAAGATCAGGCGCAAGCTATTGAAGACGTGATGCGCGACATGGAATCTTCCCAGCCGATGGACCGCCTCCTTTGCGGCGACGTCGGCTACGGCAAGACGGAGGTCGCCATGCGCGCTGCTTTCAAAGCCATCGGCGACAACAAGCAGGTCGCCGTGCTCGCGCCGACCACGGTCCTCGCCTTCCAGCACTACGAAACTTTCAAGCAGCGCTTCGGACCCTTCCCCGTCACGATCGAAATGATCAGCCGCTTTCGCAACCCGAAACAGCAGAAGGAAATTCTGCAAAAGACGGAAGCCGGCAAGATCGACATCCTCATCGGCACGCACCGCATTCTCTCGAAAGACTTGAAGTTCGCCGACCTCGGCCTACTCATCGTCGACGAAGAACAGCGCTTCGGCGTCCGCCACAAGGAACGCATCAAGCAGATGCGCAAGCAGGTCGACGTTCTCACCATGTCGGCCACGCCCATTCCGCGCACGCTGCACATGTCACTGGTCGGCCTGCGCGACATGAGCGTCATCGAAACTCCGCCCAAAGACCGCATGGCGATTCAAACCGTCGTAGCCAGCTGGGACGACAAGCTCATCCAGTCCTCCATTGAGCAGGAACTCGAGCGCGGCGGCCAAGTCTACTTCGTCCACAACCGCGTGGAGAGCATCTTCGAGATCGCCGCCAAGCTGCAGGAACTGGTTCCGAAGGCCCGGATCATGGTCGGCCACGGACAGATGGGCGAAACCGAGCTCGAAAAAGTGATGCTCGCTTTCATGCATCACGAAGCCGACATCCTCGTCGCCACCACCATCATCGAGAACGGCCTCGACATCCCGCTCTGCAATACGATCCTGATCAACCGCGCCGATCGCCTCGGCCTCTCCGAGCTCTACCAACTCCGCGGGCGCGTCGGCCGCTCCAACCGCCGCGCGTATGCTTATCTATTGATCCCCAAAGAAGTCGAACTCACGCCGATCGCGCGCAGAAGACTGGCCGCTTTGAAAGAATTCTCCGACCTCGGCGCCGGATTCAAAATCGCCGCGCTCGATCTCGAACTCCGCGGCGCCGGCAACCTCCTCGGCGGCGAGCAGAGCGGACACATCGAGGCCATCGGCTTCGAACTCTACACGCAAATGCTGGAACGCGCCGTCCGCGAGATGAAGGGGGAAGCCGCGCCCGAGGAGGCTGAAACGCAGCTCAACCTCGGCCTGAACATCCGCATCAACGCCGATTACATTCCAGAAGAAAATCAGCGCCTCCAGATGTACAAGCGGGTAGCTCGCGTGGAAACCGAATCGCAACTCGGCGACGTCGGCGCCGAACTGCAAGACCGCTACGGCCCGCCGCCGCCCCCGGTCCGCAACCTCCTCGACTACGCGAGCCTCAAACTCCTCTGCATGCGCGTGGGCGTGAACGCCATCGAGCGCAAGCGCGACTTCGTGACTTTCAAATTCCGCCAGAACGCCGCGGTGGATCCCGAACAGCTAGCGAGATTTGTCTCCGCCCAAAAGGGCGCACAATTCACGCCAGACGGAATGCTGAAATTTGTTCTGAAAGCCACCGCCGCAGACGAAGTCCTCCGAGCCCTCCGCACAGTTCTAGAGCAACTGGCCAGCGAAGAATCGGCATCTGAAGTGGGCTCGAACGCGAGCCCGAAGGGCGGTATTCATTAGCCCAGCGCGTAAGCGCTGGGTAGACACGTACGGAGTCGCGAGTCCGCTGGGCGGCACCTGTGAGGACGTGAAGCATCGCGCAAGCTTAAACGCAACCATTTACAATTGTCCGTTCGCTGAAACCAGTGCGCACGACCGAAAGACGCAACACCCGACCCATGCCCATGAAAGTTCGCAAAGCCGTCTTCCCCGCCGCCGGCCTCGGCACTCGCTTTCTGCCCGCCACCAAAGCTCAGCCCAAGGAAATGCTGCCCCTCGTCGACAAGCCGATCATCCAATACGGAGTCGAAGAGGCTATGGCGTCGGGCTGCGATCAGATCCTCATCATCACCGGCCGGGGCAAGCAGTCCATCGAAGATCACTTCGATGTCAGCTACGAACTCGAGAAAATGCTGGAGGAGCGTCGCAAGACCGACCTGCTCAAAATTGTCCGCAATATTTCCGACATGATGCACGTGGCCTACGTCCGCCAGAAGGAAGCGCTCGGCCTCGGCCACGCTGTCCTCATGGCGCGTGAACTTGTCGGCAACGAACCCTTCGCCGTCCTGCTCGCCGACGACGTCATCGACCACCCCGTCCCCTGCCTCAAGCAGATGGTCAACGTCTTCGACCAGAAACAATGCTCGGTAATTGCCGCGCAGGTGGTCGAAGGAAAGATGATTTCCTCCTACGGAGTCTTCGACGCTCAACCCGCCGAGGGATTCAACGGACGCCTCTTCGAAATCCGCAACATGGTGGAGAAACCCAAGCCCGAAGAAGCCCCATCGAACCTGGCGATCATCGGCCGCTACATCTTGACGCCTGCGATTTTCGATTGCCTCGCGAAAACCCCGACCGGCAGCGGCGGCGAACTCCAACTCACCGATGGAATGAGAATGTTATTGAAGCAGGAAAAAATGTACGCCTACGTCTACGAAGGCAAGCGCTACGACACCGGCGACAAGCTGGGATTCCTGAAAGCCACGGTAGAATTCGCTCTGAAGCGAAGCGACCTAGGCGGCCCCTTCCGCGAATATTTGAAAGGTCTCAACCTGTAACCTCGAGAAACAAATCGCTGCACGGGTGCCCCACCCTTTTCGCGTTCTGTGCGACAGGGTGGGGACTTTGAATTTAGAGGATTTTGAATTGAAGACAGCTCGGGCGCCCCATTTCTCGCGCGGCTCTTGCTCGAGAAGCGGGGATCTTGAGTCGGGCGGGAATCGGAATTCTACTTCTCTCTCAGCTTCTTCGACTTCTCCTCCACGCCCCGCGCCAGCTTCTCCTTGTGAGCGTCGAGTTTTTTCCCCATTGAGGCATCGCCCAAAGCAATCATCTGCGCCGCCAGAATCCCAGCATTGGTGGCCCCCGGTTTCCCAATCGCAACGGTGGCGACCGGAATCCCCGCTGGCATCTGCACCGTCGCTAGCAACGAATCCATTCCGTTCAGCGAAGTCGAAGGAATCGGCACTCCAATCACCGGTAAAGTCGTATGCGCCGCAATCACCCCCGCCAAATGCGCCGCCCCGCCCGCTCCCGCAATGATCACCTGAATCCCACGCCCCGCGGCCTTGCGCGCGAAGTCGGCCGTGCGATCCGGCGAGCGGTGCGCCGACGCCACATCAATTTCATACGCGATCCCAAACTCGTCGAGCGCCTTTCCGGCCTCGCGCATGATCTCCAAATCCGAATCACTCCCCATCACAATCGAAACCAGCGTCTTACTCATCGACCTTTTCTCCCGATTGTGTTCTACTGATTTGTCATCCTGAGCGGAGGATTTGCTTCGCGACCGCGAAGTAAATCCGCAGTCGAAGGATCCCTACCGAATCACCGTGCCGGAACCGGCATGCAAGATCGCAAACTCGGACAGCCTTTGAAACCTTGAAACTCCGAAACTTTGAAACCTATCTCTTCAACGCCCGCCCCGCAATATCCTTCCGATAATGCGCCCCATCAAAACTAATCTTCCCGCAAGCCTCATAAGCGCGCTCGACCGCCGTCCCCAGATCCCGCGCTCGCGCGGTTACTCCCAGCACGCGTCCGCCAGCAGTGTAGTAGACCCCGTCGCGCTTCGAAGTCCCCGCATGAAAAACCCTCACGCCTGAAATCGCTGCGGCTTCGTCGAGTCCATCAATCCGCTTGCCTACCTCATATGTCCCCGGATATCCTCCCGACGACATCACCACGCACACCGACGCATCCTGCGACCACTTGAAGTCCCCGTCACTTACGCGCCCCTCAATCGAAGCCTCGAGGGCCTCGGTCAGATCGCTTTCCAGCCGCATCAAGATCGGTTGCGTCTCCGGATCGCCAAAGCGGCAGTTGAACTCCAGCACCATCGGCCCGCGCGCCGTCATCATCAGCCCGCAGTACAACACGCCCTTAAACTTGGCGCCCTCGGCCTTCATGCCAGCGACCACCGGCCGCGCAATGTGATGCACCAGCCAGTCGCGCATGCGGTCGTCGACAATGTCCGCCGTCGAATACGCGCCCATGCCACCGGTGTTCGGGCCGGTATCGCCGTCGCCCACGCGCTTGTGATCCTGCGCCGCCACCAGCGGAGCCACGCGCTCGCCGTCGCTGAACACCAGGAACGAAAGCTCGTCCCCCTTCAAACACTCTTCCAGCACCACGCGCGCGCCGGCCTCGCCCAGCATCTTCCCGCTGAGCATCTCCGCCGCAACGCTCGCCGCCTCTTCCTTGCTCTTGGCAATCACCACGCCCTTGCCCGCCGCGAGCCCGTCAGCCTTCACCACCACCGGCACATGAAAATGCCCCAGCGCCGACCGCACTTGCTCGATCGAATCACAAATCGCAAAGGGAGCCGTTGGGATGTGGTGCCGCTGGAGAAATTCCTTGGCGAAGCTCTTGCTCGACTCGAGCTGCGCCGCGGCACGCGTCGGACCAAACGCCCGCCACCCTCGCCGGGTAAACTCGTCGACCACGCCCAGGGTAAGAGGCAGTTCCGGCCCCACCACCGTAAGGTCAGGCTGCAGACGCGTCGCCAGCCCCGTAATCGACTCCAGACTCTTCAGGTCCGCCGCCACGCACTCTGCGTCGTCAGCAATGCCGCCGTTCCCGGGCGCGCAGTAAAGCTGCGAAACCCGCGCTGACTGCCGCAGCTTCCATACCAGCGCATGCTCGCGCCCGCCGTTTCCGAGGACCAGAACTCTCATAAGCCAGAGAAAATTAAGGTTAGGGGTTGAAGAGGAATGCTGTCAAACGGCAGGCCCACGCATTTGGTCGACCGACGCTCGTAACATTCCTGTAACCCGCCGAGTGTAGGGTTGGTGCTTTCACGCGGGTAGCCACTTATGTAACGTTTCGCAGCCCATAAATGTAGTTAACTATAGTTAATATGCTATGGTATAGTTTCGTTAATTTCTCGAGATATCGGGCGAAATCAACATAGGGGAAAGTCTGCCGCGAACCAGCAGCGGACTCGACTTATGCAATCTGCATGCGATTTCAAAACCAAATTGCATTTTTGCGCGCACGCTGGGTGCTGCTCGCCGTCGTTGCCGCTGCAACCTTGGCTCCAACACCCTCCGTGTTCGCGCAGAAATCTGATCCCCAGCCCCCCACACAATCGACAGCCTCGCCCTCCGCAGAAGCCGCCTCCGACCTGGCCGATCCTCCCGCCGACGACGCCACCGAAGCCATGTTCCCGCATCTCAAGGACACGCGTTTCTGGCTCTCCGGTCAGGCCAACTTTGTTTTTCAGGCTCTTCCACCATTCTCCGCGCTCTACAGCGGCCCGCACAGTCTCGGTCCGAACTACGAGAAGGCCACATCCCGCGTGATGACGCTCTACACCGGAGCGCGCCTCAACAACTCCACCGAGATCCTGGTCGACATTGAAGAGGCAGGTGGCGCGGCGCTCAGCCTCGGCTTCGGCCTGGCGGGCAACACTGACCTCGACATCGTGCGCAACCCTTTGCTGAGCAAAGCCCCCTACGTCGGCCGCGCCATGATCCATACCGTCATCGCGCTCAGTAAAGATAAAGTCGAGAACCAGCGCAGCTATCTCTCGCTCTTTGACGAACTGCCGCGCCGCCGCCTGGAACTCCGCTTCGGCAAATTCAGCATGCCGGACTTCTTCGACATCAATTCCGTCGGTTCTGACACGCACCTCCAGTTCCTCAACTGGACGACCGACAACAACGGCGCATGGGACTACGCTGCCGACACTCGCGGCTACACCGTTGGACTCACCGCCGACTATGAAGACCGCAACTGGGGATTCCGTTTCGCCGAAGCCCTCATGCCGAAAGTCGCCAACGGCATCGACCTCGTCTGGCGCCCCTGGCAGGTCCACGCCGAGAACTTCGAGTACGAACTGCGTCACGGCTTCATCCCGAAGAAGGAGGGCGCCGTTCGCCTGCTCGCCTATACCAACTCCGCCAACATGGGCGTCTATCGCGATCAGGTCATCCAGGCCGCCGCGGCCAACACGACTCCCGACATCACCAACCATTCCTGGAACATCACTCGCAAGTACGGCTTCGGCATCAACCTCGAGCAGAATCTCACGCAATATCTCTCTGCCTTCGCCCGCTTCGGATGGGACAACGGCCGCACCGAGTCCTTCGCCTACACAGAAGTCGATCAGACCTTCGCTGAAGGCATAGGCGCGACCGGAACTTGGTGGCATCGCAAGCAAGACCGCGCCGGCGTCGCCTTCATCAGTAACGCCATCAAGAAGGACCATCAGAACTATCTCGCCGCCGGGGGCCTTGGATTCCTCCTCGGCGATGGCCACCTCAACTACGGCCGCGAAAACATCCTCGAGTCCTACTACACCGTACACGTTTGGCGCGGAATTTATCTCGCGCCGGGCGTGCAGCACATCAACAATCCCGGCTACAACCGCGACCGCGGCCCCGTCGTCGTGCCCACGTTCCGCGCTCACTTTGAGTTCTAGCGCGCGGGGCGAGTTCGATCGCCCGAGCCTACCGCAGCGCCAGTTCTCCATTGAAAGCTTGAATAATGCCGTAACATTCGCAGGCCGAGCTTTCGAGTTTCTTGCGGTTTAGAATTCTTACCGATCCGTGCGCATACTCGATGATGCGCTTCCTCTGGAGCACCCCCGCCGCCAGGCTCACGCTCGGACGATCCGTCCCCAGCATCGTCGCCAGAAAGTCGTGCGTGATCCGCAGCACACCTGACCCGACGCGATCCTGCGTCAGTAGCAACCACCGGCACAGGCGCTGCTCCAGATCGTGCAGGCGATTGCAGCCCGCCGTCTGCGCCACTTGGAGCCCATGCACTGCCGCATACCGGTGCAGCAAAACCTGCAGCCCCGGGCTCGACGGCAGCACTGTCTCCAGTACATCCACGCTCACCTTAAATCCCTCGCCGCCGATCTGCATGACCGCGCAGTGAGGGCTTCTCCGGAAGCCGGCCGCGATCGGAATCGGCGTAAAGCCTTCGTTCCCCACTACCCCAACCTCGACACTCTCCCCACCGCGGGTCGTGAAAACCAGAGACACCATCCCTGTATTCAGAAAGTAGGCGTCTTCCAGTTTCGTGTTGGCCTCGTGCAGGCTGCTGCGCTGGGGCAGGCAGACAAACTGCAGGTGCGGCCGGATCACGCGAAATTCGTCGTCGGGAATCGCCAGCAGCAGGCTATTGGCCACCGCCTTTCCCTCCGGGCTCGTCCGTTCCCCCGGATGCACCGGTTCCGCGCTTCGCTTGGCCGCCCCGCTCGCACCATTCCTGCTTACTTTGCGCATCGCTACCTCCATGTTGGAAACTGTTCGGGCAACCTCTTGGATGCTGCTGAACTTGACGCCATCTCTCCGACAAATCCCGCAACGAGGAAGGGAGAATGCCCGAAAGTGGTACAGGGTTTCCTGTATTTTCGGGCTTTAGCCCTCCGGGATAGCTTTGTAGGGCATCAAACGATTGCGAGAAATTAAGAATACGTGCTGCCGCCACCCGTCTCGAGTTGTTCTGGCACTTGCATGCCGACCCGAATACTGATTGCCGACGACAATCCGGCGGTTCGAACGGCCCTGCGCCACCTGCTCGAGAATGCCGGCTACTGGCAGATCGACGACGTCGAAAATGGCCAACTGGCCGTCGCCAAGGCCCAGGAACTCCGACCTAGTATCGTTCTTCTCGACCTGGTCATGCCCGTCATGGACGGCCTGGCCGCCGCCCGTGAGCTTTCGAAACTCTTTCCAGATCTCCCCTTGCTCATGCACACCCTGCACTGGTCGCCGCAGGTCGAGTTGGAGGCACAAAAAGTCGGTGTGCGGAAAGTGATCCCCAAGGCCGACAGCAAAAGTCTGGTGTCGGCCATCGAGCAGGCTCTCGCCGCGGAACCTCCCGCCACAGTCGGCGCCCTAACCGACAGCATCCCGGCGATGCTTCCCCCGCCCGAGATCACAGCCCTTCCTCCCATCGATTCCGACTCTGCGGAGTCCGCATCGGCCGATGAGCCCGAATCGCCTTCAACCGCCGCGCCGGATGAAGGGCCTCGAAGTCGTCCCCCCACCTGATCGGAATCCCGGTCAGGCCGCTGCCCCCACCCTGCTCGCGCTCGACGCGAGAGGGTGGGGAATTTTACTGTTCCACACCTGTCCAGCGGCCTATGTTAGCCCAGGACGTAAGTCCTGGGTGAGCCGGACAAGAATTGGAACCAGTCCCGTAAGGACGACGGAGCAACTCAGGCAGGAGTGATCAAAGGCGAGTCAGTGAATTCCTTGTTGCATCGTGGCTCCCAGCACTTTGCCCGGGCCAGGTTGTTGGGCAAAAACCACCAGACGTATGTCCTCGGGATCGGTGCCCGGCTTCAGCTTGATCTCAACCTCGCGGCTGAAATTCTTTCCCTTCTCCACCTTGCCGATTTTGGTCAGGCTCTGCAGCACGGCAGTGTGCTCAAGATGTTTGCCGCTGTTTTCCCCGTGCAATACCTGCGACTCTGCATGATTAAGAGCGACCGCCTCGTAGATGTCGGCACTATGCGGCGCGGAACTGCCATCCACTTCGATGCGTGCTCGAACGGCGGCGGCATTCCCCGGCTCGACGGCGACGGAAGCAATGCGAATGGGAACCACGGTTGCGCTGGCTGCCTGTTGCAGGGTCGCTTTGACCTGTTGTGCGTCAGCGAGATGCAGGGTGACCGCTCCATCGACAATGACCTCAGGCGTAGCCGGGGCGTCCAGTCCGAGAGCACGCACATATTCAGTCTGCCGCTGCGTGTTGGAAGAGGAAGAGTACGGATCCTTCCAGCCGTCGTGGTTCCAGTAATCCACGTGTTCGCTGAGCACAATCAGCCGCGCCCCGGGAATCGGTTGGGCAGAGTCAAGCCGTCGCAGCCACGCGTCTGCAGGAGGACAACTGGAACAACCCTCAGAAGTGAACAACTCGACTAGCACCGGGATAGGGGCGGGAGTATCCGCAGTCTGCGAGGAGGTCGCTCCGGCGAAACACGAAACGACGAATAGAATCGAGATCGCTTTCTTCATGACGCTTGCTCCATGATCGCATCCTAAGAGTGTCATTGACGGCCGACAACATCCACTTATAGAGGTTGGATGCTGACCACAGCACTTCGGATCCGACTCCCCTGGTCCGCAATACCCGACCGCTCCATCATTCCCTGTCAGCATTGACGCCGCAGCAGTACATCGTCCCCGACTTGGCCTTTCCACCGTACTCGAGCCACACTCCCGGCCAAGATGAACACGTTGGATCGAATAGCCTGAAGTCCTCGAAGGCATGCGCTACAAAGGCGGTCACTTCAACCAGTTTCTGGTTGTAAGCGGGGGATCGTCCTTGAGTTGGCAAACCGTGACGGCGAGAGGATGGTTTTCAGAATTGTTTTGCGTGAAGCAGAGAGCGGAAGTAAGAAGGACAGTGCAAATAGACGCGAGGGATGCATGCATCCAGTGGCGCATGACAATCTCTCCTCAACTGACTCTGACTTTGCAGCTAAACTACGTATCTGAACGGAATAGGTGCGTGTTCTTGCGAATTTGTACCCTGGAAACATGGGGACAGATGCGACGTTTTCTGAAGTCTCCTAGCTAGACACCTTCCCTCTCCGGACCTTCCCGCGTCCATTCAACAGCCGGTCCCTCCACTCCGCCGTCGCTGGCGCTCCGGCTCCGGTCGGGATGACAGGGTGGTTGTTGTACGAGGACTCGATGATGCCTAAACGCCCACCGACTCCTTCTTCGTCGCCAGCAATTGCCTCAGCACATACTGCAGAATCCCGCCGTTCGCGTAGTACAGGGCTTCCTGCGGTGTGGTCGATGCGGACCAGCGCGTCGAACTCGAAATCCGGCTGGCCCTTCGACATGCCGCGCACTTTCACCTGCCGTCCGGCGGCGAAGTGCTCGACCAGGTCACGGACGCCGCTGATCTCCAAACTGCGCGAGCCTGCGCTCAGCGAAGTCGAATGGACGGGCCGCCCATTGGCTTGCTGGTGCCAGCGGGATCAAAGGCTGGGCCACTCGCCAGTGATTTGGGTTATGACTAATCGCTCTTATACGGAGAGTCTATAAGGCCGATGCGCGTGTTCGCGATCCTGTTCCACAGGGCATCTACGCAGCTTCTCGCGATGTACGAATCGCTAAGGTTCAGGTGGATGGCCGTCGGGGCTATATTTGAGTGGCTTGTAAAAATAGGCTCCTTGGAGTTTGGCACGTATACCCTCATCTCGATGCCCGGATCGAGATCGGTTTTTGCGGTCTTGGTGAAGACCGCGATAATGTCCGCCTTCTCTCTCGCATTGGTGACGGATATTTGCTTCCAGCTATTGCTCGAAGCGGTGACGGTCATGTGCTTCCAGTTATTAAATGACGACTCGGCAGCCTCCTTCACCTTCTCATCTCCGGTTCTGTTTTCGACAAAGACTGTCTTTGCTTCGAGCAATGGATCGTGGTGGGGAAGGTACTCCTTCGGGATCTCGAACAGTGTGGAGTCGGGCTCCACGCGTTCAACATCCGTCACCGTCCAGACGCGGGTCTTCCCGTGCCAGTCTGTTATCCTGCTCATGTCAAAACCCAGGTCAGATTCCCACTTCTCAGTCGTGCGTTTCTCCCCGTTTGCCAAGGTAAACTCTGCTCTCTCTCCGAAGAGGCTCATTCCGTTTTCGTGCTTCACGCCGAGTATGACTCTATGAACATGGTCGCCCGGTGGCTTTTCAAGTTCAGGATCTTGCACGTAGGAATCCTGAAACCGCTGCAGTTTTTCGCGGTAGCTGTCGATAGAATCGGTCCAAAATCCGCCTTTGCGAACCTCCACAAGGCGATAAGTGTAGGACGGAGGCTGCGGAGACAGCTCGATTCTGCGATTGTTCGGAACATCCTCGATAGAAGCGCGCCTGGTCCCGTCTTTGCCCTTCCACGCCACATAAGTGCTCCCGTTGCTGGCTCTTGCCAGTTGTACCGTTGAATAGGTTATTCCGCCATCCTCTGTGTCCTTTGCCGCGGCGGTGAACGGCGCATTGGTGATGTGCGCTATTTGTGCCGCCCATTGTGAGCCCAAGAGACTCAGCAGTATCAGAGCGGTTACCAACACTGAGATGGGCCTCATTTGACCCTCCAGTCAATCGCTGCCTCGACTAAACCTATGGGGAGGTGTACTTCGTCACGGACTCCCGCACTTCGCAAACTGCGCGAAGGACGGGGCGCCCTTGTGTTGCTGGTGCCAGCGAGATCAAAACCGTTACACGCCCACCGGCTCCTTCTTCGTCGCCAACAACTGCCGCAGCACATACGGCAGAATCCCGCCATTTGCGTAGTACAGGGCTTCCTGCGGCGTGTCGATGCGGACCAGCGCGTCGAACTCGATATCCGGCTGGCCTTTCGC
This sequence comes from uncultured Acidobacteriaceae bacterium, assembly GCA_963832015.1. Lineage (GTDB taxonomy): Bacteria > Acidobacteriota > Terriglobia > Terriglobales > Acidobacteriaceae > Sulfotelmatobacter. Next base: position 367,143 of record CAWHSR010000028.1, on the reverse strand, counting down.
GGTGGCGCGCACTTTCACTTGCCGTCCGGCGGCGAAGTGCTCGACCAGGTCGCGAACCCCGCTGACCTCAAACACTTCTTCGCCCGTCAGCTTGAGCGATTCCGCGTTCTGGCCCGCGAGGAACTGCAGGGGCAGCACTCCCATGCCCACCAGGTTCGAGCGGTGAATGCGCTCGTAGCTTTCGGCGATCACGGCGCGCACGCCCAGCAGCGCCGGACCCTTGGCCGCCCAGTCGCGCGACGAGCCCGATCCGTATTCCTTGCCCGCGAGAACGACGAGCGGCGTGCCCGCGGCGCGATACTTTTCCGACGCGTCGAAGATCGACATTTCGGTGTTTGTCGGAAGATGCCGCGTGAATCCGCCTTCGGTCGCGACCAGCTTGTTGCGCAGGCGGACATTGGCGAATGTGCCGCGCACCATGACTTCATGATTGCCGCGGCGCGATCCGTAGGAGTTGAAATCTCCCGGCTTCACGCCATGCTCCTGCAGATATTTTCCGGCGGGACCATCTTTCTTGATCGATCCGGCGGGCGAGATGTGGTCGGTGGTGACGCTGTCGCCGAGCACGGCCAGCACGCGCGCCTTCTTGATGTCGTGCACCGGCGCGGGCTTTACCGACATGTCGTCGAAATACGGAGCCTGCCGGATGTAGGTCGAATCCTTCTCCCACGCGTAAGTCTCGCCCTTGGGCACCGAGAGGCTGCGCCAACGTTCGTCGCCCGCGAAAACTTCTGCGTACGACTTCGAGAACATTTCGGAGGTGATCGACTGCTCCATGGTCTCTTCGATCTCGCGCGACGAGGGCCAGATGTCGGCCATGTAGACGGGCTGCCCATCGCGGCCCTTGCCGAGGGGATCTTTGCGCAGGTCGATGTCGATGCGCCCCGCCAGCGCGAACGCCACCACCAGCGGCGGCGACATCAGATAGTTGGCGCGCACTTCGGAGTTGATGCGTCCCTCGAAGTTGCGGTTCCCGGAAAGTACCGACGCGACGACCAACTCTTTTTCGTCGATCGCCTTCGAAACTTCTTCGGGCAGCGGCCCGGAGTTGCCGATGCAGGTCGTGCATCCGTAGCCGACAAGATGAAACTTCAGCTTCTCGAGATACGGAGTGAGTCCGGCCTTCGCCAGATAGTCGGTCACGGTTTTCGATCCCGGAGCCAGCGACGTCTTGACCCACGACGGAACCGACAGACCTTTCTCGACAGCTTTCTTCGCGAGCAGTCCAGCGCCAATCAGCACTGATGGATTCGAAGTGTTGGTGCACGAAGTGATCGCCGCGATGACGACGCTGCCGTGCTTCAGCGAATCCTGCACCGAAGCAGAAACATGCTCGTGCACGTTAGGATCTTCCACGCCGATGGCTGTGGGACTCCCACCTTCCTGCTCCCACTTCGCGCTGTTCGCCGCAGTGCTCGTCGTTGCCGCAGTCTTAGCAGACTTCGGCTTGATCAGCGAAGGCAGCGCCTTGTTGAACGACTCTCCCGCCTGCGAGAGAACAACGCGATCCTGCGGACGCTTCGGCCCGGCCAGACTCGGCTCGACCGTCGCGAGATCGAGCGTGAGCAGTTCCGGGTATTCTGCCTCGGGAGTCTTGTCGTCGTGGAACAGGCCCTGCTCGCGGCTGTAAGCCTCGACCAGAGCAATCTGTTCTTCCGAACGCCCGGTGAGCCGCAGATAACGCAGCGTCTCCTTATCGATGGGGAAGATGCCGCAAGTCGCGCCATACTCCGGAGCCATGTTCGCGACGGTAGCGCGATCGGCCAGGGACAAATCCTTTAAGCCCGGCCCAAAGTACTCAACAAACTTCCCGACGACGCCGTGCTTGCGCAACATCTCAGTCACAGTCAGAACGAAATCCGTAGCAGTAGCTCCCTCCCGCAACCGCCCGGTAAGCTTCACTCCCACCACCAGCGGAATCAGCATGGACAAAGGCTGACCCAACATCGCCGCCTCAGCCTCAATGCCACCCACACCCCAACCGAGCACTCCCAAGGCGTTAATCATGGTCGTATGGCTGTCGGTGCCGACTAATGTGTCGGGGTAGGCTACGCGCTTGCCGGGAGATTCGTGGACGAAGACTACGCGGGCGAGGTATTCGAGATTGACTTGATGAACGATGCCAGTGTCGGGAGGGACGATGGCCAGATTGCGGAATCCGGTTTGGCCCCATCTTAGAAAGGAGTAACGCTCTTTGTTGCGCTGGAATTCGAGCAGGGCGTTCACGTCAAACGCTTGGGCGGTGCCGTATTCGTCGACCTGCACGGAGTGGTCGATGACGAGTTCGACTGGTTGCAGGGGGTTGATCAGCGAGGGATCGCCACCGAGAGCTTTCATGGCGTCGCGCATGGCGGCGAGATCGACTACGCAGGGGACTCCGGTGAAATCCTGCAGGAGGACGCGGCTGGGCGTGAAGGCGATTTCTTTCGCGGGCTTCGACTTGCTGTTCGGTCCTCCGGTACCCCAGTTCGCGAGGGCGCGCACTTCTTCTTTGGTGACGTTGCGGCCATCTTCGGTGCGGAGCAGGTTCTCGAGCAGGATGCGGAGCGAAAACGGCAGGTGCTTGGTCGAGATGCCTTGCTTGTCGAGCGCGTCGAGGCGGTAGATTTCGTATTCTTTGGTGCCGACTTTGAGGGTGGATTTGCTGTTGAAACTATTCACAGACATGATGGCCTTCCTCGAGGTATGAATTTGGGCACCGCCGCGGAGCTTCGCTCCGCCGGACCCTTCGACTTTGCTCAGGGCGGGCAGCCGCGGCCGGCTGTCCCCAGATGCGGATCGCAACCTATTAGTGTAATGCGTTTGGGCGGGAAATGAGTAGTTCGGTCAGGTGGCCTGGATGCGTTCGATGGTGGGGACGAGGTCGATGGCCAGGCGGCTTTTGTCGATGCAGGCTTGGGCACCGGCTTCCAACGCGCGCGGTAACAGCAGGGCCGGGTCGTGCTGGCTCATGACCACAATCTTGACGGTGGGAACTCTTTCACGCAGGATTCGAGCCACTTGCAATCCACTCATGCCCGGCATGCTGACGTCGAGAAGGACAACGTCCGGCAGAAGATCTGTGGCGCACTGAATGGCTTCGGAGCCATCTTCGGCTTCGCCGCAGATTTCCCAATTGGTGCTCATCGCGAGAATGTTCCTTACGCCACGCCGCACCGACTCGCTGTCGTCAGCGATGAGGATTCTCATGGATTGTGGTCATCACGCCGCGTACCAAAGAGAATATCACCTGGCGATTTGGGCGGGTTGATCTGTGCTCTCTTGGTCGACAACGTTCTCTGATTTCGAGGCGGAATTCGAAGACGGGGGAAACTGAAAGGAGATCCTGGTGCCTTTCTGATTCGATTCAATCATCATATGTCCGCCAAAATGGCGGGCGCGCTCGCGCATGCCGCGGATACCTACACCGGAGCCTTGCGATTGAATCTGAGAAAGCTTTTCTGCGGTGATTCCTTTGCCACTGTCCTGAACTTCGAGAGAGACATAGGAATCGTTGCGGGCAAGACGGATGGCCGCGCTCTTGCTTCCGCTGTGGCGATGGATGTTGGTTAGAGATTCCTGGACCAGGCGGAACATGACCAACTCCATTTCACGGGAGAGGCGTTGGAAGTCAGCAGGAACATCGAGTGCGATTTCCAAGCCGCTGCGTTCGCTCAGGCCCTGGATGTACCAGCGGAGGGCTTCGGATAGTCCGGTCTCATCCAACAGGGGCGGATGAAGCAAATACGACATCGTCCGGATCTCCTGGCTGAGTTGTCGCACGAGTTGCTCGCTCTGCTCCATCTGCTTGGTCAGGGTGGCGGACTCTTGAGAAGCATGCTGAGAGGCCAGGGACAGGCTCATGGAGAGCGCAGTAAGGATTTGACCCGCACTATCATGCAATTCACGAGCGATGTGCCGGCGTTCTTCGTCCTGAGCCTGCAGCAGGCGACTGGAGAGATCGCGCAGTTGCTCGGCCTGCTGCACAACTTCGGAGGTACGAATGCGAACTTCGGCGTCCAGGGATTCTGCCAATGTCCGGTACTTGTCCTCGGCACGTTTCAAGTCGGTGATGTCGACACCGGTGGGGTGAAGGAAGAGGATCTGGCCCTGAGCGTCGAGAATGGGATGAAGAGCGAAGTCCACCACGCGCTCGGTATCGTCGGCCCAGTGGTAGGTCAGAATCTCGCGGAAGGGGCAGCCCTGCGCCGCCAGCATGGTGGCTTCGCGAATTTTGGCCTGCACTTCCTCGGAGTGTCGCCACCAGCCGGTCTCCCAGAACAGATGACCCAGGACGTCTTCGGAGCGGTAGCCACACGCCTGGAGACTCAACTGGTTCGCGTCGATGACGGTGCCGTCAAGAGCCATGATACCGGCGAAGACCGGGGTCTGCTCGAAGACGGCGCGGAATTTGGCGGTGGCGGCGACGGCTTCGGCGGTCATCTGCCGTTCTCGATCTTCGATACCCTTGCGGTCGGTGATGTCGGTGCTGACGCCGACAATGCGTGTGGGCTTTCCTTTGTCGTCGTAGAAGATCTGCCCGGTAGATTCCATCCACCGCACCTGTCCGTCGGTACGAGTGATGCGAAACTCGACGTGGTACTCACTGTGAATCTGGATGGCGCGGGTCAGCGCGTCATCGAGTTGCTGCCGGTCGTCGGGGTGAACCATTCCCCGCCACAGTTCGCGGTTGGTGGTCGCGGCCCCGGCAGCCAAGCCGTAGAGTTCCTGCAATTCAGGCGATGCGATGAGCTGCTGCGTCTCGAAGTTCCATTCCCACGTTCCAGCGCGTGCCGCCTTTTGTGCGAGCCGAAGTCTCTGCTCGGATTCTGCAATGGCCTGACGGGTCTGCACTTGGCGGGTGATGTCGCGGAAATAACAGACGACGCCATAACCACCTTCCGGCAGAGGAATGCGACTGATCTGCCACTCATAAATCTCGCGGGCCCCCGTGTCCGGGCGGTCCACGCTGCGCTCGGGAACAAAATAAGGTTCACCGGTTTCGAGAGTATGGCGGAAGTGCTGGATGACCTCGTCTGCGACCGGCTTGGGCCGGATGGCATAAATGAAATCCGCAAAATCGCGCCCAATCGGAGTGCCAATGACGTCGAGGAGCCGATTCGCAAGGGGATTCACGGAACGAATTCGCAAATCCCCATCCAGGAGATAGACGCCGAGCGGGGCCTGGTTGACAAGCGTTTCGAACTGCTCGGTGCGGCGGCGCAAGTCCTCTTGCGCCTGCTTGCGCATGCGGGCCATCTCCAAATGAGTTTGCACGCGGGCCAGCAATTCGCGGGCGCTGAAGGGCTTGATCAGATAGTCGTCGGCGCCGTGTTCCATGCCTTCGACGCGGGACTCCTCACCCGCGCGCGCGGAGAGCAGGATGATGGGAACGGTTTGGGTCGCAGGATCGGAGCGCAATTCATGCAGCAGGCCGAAACCATCGAGATTGGGCATCATGACATCGGACAACACCAACTCGGGAGAACGCTCGCGCACCACGGCCAATGCGGCCTGACCGTCGGGAACCGCCTGCACGTCATAGCGCTCCGACAACAGACGAACGAGATATTGCCGCATGTCGGCATTATCATCGGCAACGAGGATGCGGGGGCGGTTGTCGGCAACGGCTTTGACCCCAGTAAGAGGCGGGCACGGAACCGGCAGTAGTTCGTGAGCGGGAAGAATTTCCTCGACGCCATTGCTTTCGCCGGAGTCGGGAAGCCAGCGCAGCGCTTCCTCTAGATAGGGAGCCGCACCCATGGCAGTGGTGGCCAGCGTGCGATTTCCTCCGATTCTGTCGGCGGGCAGATGAGCGGTTCCGAGAGGCAGGCTCACGATGAAGGTGCTGCCTACTCCGAGTTCGCTTTCGACTCGCACCGATCCGCCGTGAAGTTGGACGAGTTCCTGCACGAGCGCCAAACCGATACCGCTGCCTTCGTGGGTGCGGCTACGCGTGCTCTCAATGCGATGAAAGCGGTCAAAGAGGCGGGAAAGCTCCTTGGAAGGAATGCCCACTCCGGTGTCCCGAACCCGCAATTCGACGTCGCTTCCTGACTTGGTCAACAACACGGCGATGCTGCCTTCGAAGGTGAATTTGAAGGCATTGGAGATCAGGTTGAGAACGATCTTCTCCCACATGCCGCGGTCGACAAAGACTGGTTCGTCGAGCTTGGAGCAATCCAGTTCGAGCTGGAGGCCGGCCTTTTCGGTGGCCGAGCGGAAGACGCTGGCGAGTTCCACGGTGAAGGCCGCAAGATCGGTGGGTAGATAAATGGCTTGCATCCGATCCGCTTCAATCCGCGAGAAATCGAGCAAAGTGTTGACCAACCGGAGCAGCCGTAAGCCGTTGCGGTTCACTAGTTCGAGCTGGCTCTTGGCAGCGGGCGAAAGGCCGGTATAGCTCTTGGCCAGCAAGTCCTCGACGGGGCCGAGCATGAGCGTTAGAGGCGTACGGAATTCATGGCTGACATTGCTGAAGAATGTGGTTTTGGCGCGATCAAGTTCCGCCAGGGATTCGAGACGATTGCGTTCTTCCTCGGCGGCCCGCGCATTCTGAATGGCGGTCGCGATTTGGCCGGCGATTAATTCGTAGAAGGTGCGATATTCGGCGTCCAGCTTTCGCGCCGGACTGACGCCGGCAACCAGCACTCCAACCGCGCCCTCTTCCCCGCGCGACGTCACGGGCAGGACCATCGCCTGGGAAATGGTTTGCTGCGCGAGACCGCGAGGAAGACCAGCCTCATCAGCGAGTGAGATCACCTGCCGCTGACCTGTCTTGACCACTTCAGCGAGCGGCCAGAGACAGGGTTGGCCGGTCCGGGTCAAATCGACTTTGAGCGGGGAAAGGTTATCTAGTCCGTCGAGCAATCCGCAGAGCCGTTCCAGCCGGGCCGTGTGTTCATCCTCCAGCAGGTAGAGGACGGCAAAGGGCACATCATCGGTATTCGACGCCAAGGTGGCAATGGCGGACGCACAAGCGGCTGAAGTAGTTTTCTGTACCAGAGCGTTGGCCGAGAGTTGCGACAACGTGCGCAGCCGCCGGGCATTGATAACTTTTGGTGACACCTCAGTCGAGGGACAGAAAAGTCCCGCCACGTTGCCGGATTCGTCACGAATCGGACTGTAGGAAAACGAATAATAAGTCTCCTCCACAAAATCTCCGCGATTCATGAACAGGCGCACTTCATCCACGAAGGAAGCCTCGCCCTTCTGGAAGACTTTGTCGGCCAGCGGGCCGCAGATATCCCAGATTTCGGCCCAGACTTCTGCTGCGGGTCGTCCCAGAGCCCACGGGTGTTTGGCAGCACTCAACACTTGGACGTAGGCATCGTTGTAGAGGAATGTGATTTCCGGGCCCCAGCCGATCCACATGGGGTGCTGCGAATTGAGGATCAGGTTGACGGAAGTTTTGAGGCTTTGCGGCCAGCCTGCGATGGGGCCGAGCGAAGTTTTGGAAAAGTCATATTCCTGGATCAGGCGACTCAGAACTCCGCCGCCAGCCAGCCAGTCCAGCACGGGTGGCGACGAGACACGCTGGCCACTGGAATTCGTGGGATCAAGAAACCTGGACACCGTCGGCAGCAGGTCTCGGGACAGATCACTCTTGGAGATATACGCCGCCGCATCCACTTCCTGCGCCTGGCAGCGGGCGACTTCTGGCTCGTTCTGGCTGATGATGACGACTTTGGTGTCGGGGAGATCCCGGCGGAGAATGCGGGTCGCCTCGAGTCCGTTCATACGAGGCATGGAGATGTCCATCAGGACGAGGGCGGGGCGCAGTGTCTTCGCTTTTTCGACACCTTGAAGACCGTCTGCTGCTTCGCCGCAAATGTGCCACTCCGGGCGGGAGGACAGCAAGGAACGCAGTCCGCGGCGGACGATTTCATGGTCATCGACGATGAGGATGTTTCCGGACATCGATTCTCCCGAACGAACTCATTCCTTTCCACTGCGATGATCTCTGCGACCGTAATCCGGTGCGATTGAGGCAAAGCTTGATGCCTTTAGCTCACGCCCCCGCAGCATCGTAGCCGTACGGGGGAAGCAGAACACATACAGCGTTTCCTGTACCGGATAGGCGATTTGCGGGCCTTGTGAATGACAGGCTTATGGGTGATGATGCACCCAAGTCCATACCACGAATGCGCCGCTGGTGGACGAATACTGTGGCGTCGTCTAGGGGCGGCTGTCATACTCCCGTTTCCCCTGCTGGAGGCATTCCTTGCCTGATCAATCTGGTCCTGGACTCTCCGAAGAACTGCGCAACGAGCACGCTAGGGCCGATGGAACGGATCGGCGGAACGACACACAGGGGGAGCAACCGACACCACCTTGGGGGCGAACTGATCGCAAACGACTGTTGATCTGGGCGGGAATCGCCTTCGGTGGTCCAGGAGTTCTGCTTTTGGCGGTGCGTCTGGCCGGGGGCGGGGGGAGTTCCGCATTCAGCGTGCGGAGCGAGTTGCCGGTCAAGGCAGTGATGGTGTTTTTTGTTCTCCTGGCGACTTGGACCGTGGCGCGCATGGAGAAGCGCTCGATCGACGAGTACGGGATTCCTCTGGGGCAGGCGTTTGGATGGCGATTCTGGGAGGGGACGGTCTGGGGCTTTGCGATGCTGTCGGCGATTCTGCTGATGCTGCGCGCGTTGGGCCGCTTCCAAATTGACTCGGTGGCGCTGTCGGGAGGCGCAATCGTCCGGTGGGCGCTGGCGTGGGGCGTGACATTTCTGGCGGTGTCGCTGAGCGAAGAGTTGGCCTTTCGAGGATACTGGCTGTTTTCAACGGCGAGGCGCTTGCGCTTTTGGCCGGCAGCTCTATTTCTCTCAGCGGTGTTCGGGGTCGCGCACCTCGGCAACAAGGGAGAGAACGTGCTCGGCATTGTGCAGGTGGTGGCGACGGGCTTGCTGTTTTGCCTGATGATCCGGCGCACTGGCAATCTCTGGTTCGCCATCGGATTTCACGCGGCATGGGATTGGGCGGAAACTTTTTTTTATGGCACGCCCGACAGCGGATTACTCGGGGCGGGGCGGTTCTTGAACAGCTCGGTGCGAGGGCCGAATTGGCTTACCGGAGGGTCCGCGGGGCCGGAGGGCAGCGTGTTCGCGTTCTTCATTCTTCTCCTTTGTGCGCTGCTGATTCATCTGCGGTTCCCGAAAGCGATGTATCCCGATCGTCCGATTTAACCACCGGGCTAAAACCCGTTTCGAGTTGTGGACGCCTTAACGCGGCCCTGGAAGGGCCGCTCTTCCACGGTTGAGCCAATCGCAGTGATCACGGGCGATTTTGGGGTAACGGTGATGTGGATCAAGGGTGACGTGCATAACGTTAGTGCGGATAAACGTGATGCGCTGTTTGTGGGTGCCTCGCGGTGCCGGGGCCATCCGACCGTGTTCAAGCAACTAGCGAGACCCAGCCCAGACTTGGTAGATCACCACTCCGAACATGAAGACTAGATAGAACCTCAGGGCCCAGAAGAGCACCATTTCCGTGTTGGTCAGCTGGCGGCGAGGGCAGTGATGCTTTGCTTTGGTGGAGATCAGTTGGTCGGGCTCGAGAGATGCGACGACCGAGGCGAGGTCGGTGCGGCTGACTTCGCCGCTGGGAGCGGAATCGAAGTGCGGGTCCATTCTATTTTCCTCCGATCAGCGCCAGGGTGTGGGGCGCGACTACGCTGACGCCAAACAGGATTCCGGCGCCGACCAGGATCACAACGACTCCAAGCGCGAGGATGTTGGCCCATAGGGGGCTGACTAGGTCTCCCATGATTTCCCGGTCGTTGACCAGCATGTAGAGGAAGAGCAGCGCAGGAGGCATGGCGAGGACTGCGATCACGTTCACGACGAGCACGATGTAGACGAGGGGGATGCCAGGGATCAGGACGAGTCCAGCCGCAGCGGCGGCTTCGAGAATCAAGACGAGGTAGAAAGACTTTCCCTGTTGAAAAGGGAGATTCAGGCTGTGCGGACGGTGGGCGACTTCTCCGAAGGCGTAGGCCGACGAGGTGGAGATGGTTACGGCCGCTACCATGCCGGCTTCGAACATGCCGAGAGCGAAGAGCGCGGAGCCCCAATGTCCGACGAAGGGCTGCAGGGCTTGCGCGAATTGAGCGCCTTCGAAGTTCGCGACGGACATGCCGTGGGCGAATAGTGGGGCGGTGGCGACGATCGTGGCCAGCGCGGCGAGGGCTGCGAGCGCGGCCCCGAGCACGGTGTCGACCCGGCCGAAGCGGATGTCGTGGGTGGTGAGTCCCTTGTCGGCGATGGCGCTCTGCTGGAAGAAGAGCATCCAGGGGGTGACGGTGGCTCCGATGTTGGACAGAAGAATGAGGACGGTTTCTTGTGTGAGTCCGCCGGGGAGAGGCTTGAAGGTGATCAGTGCAGAGCCGATCGCGCGCCAATGCGGATGACTCAGCAGGGCGACCGGAATGAACACCAGGTTGAACATGGCGGCGACCAGAGTGATGCGCTCCCAGGTCCAGTAGCGGTGAGCCATCAGGGCGACGAAGAGGACCAACCAGGCGCCGAGGACGGAGACGACGGGAGGGACGCCGAAGAATCCCAACCCGGCGCGGATGGCGATGAACTCAGTGACCAGCGTAAGGAAGTTGCCGACCATGAGGTCGATCATGGAGAACCATCCCCAGAAGGGGCCGAAGCGGTCAAAGATGAGTTCGGCGTGACCGCGGTGGGTTGCGGCACCGAGGCGCACAGTCATTTCCTGCACGACGCAGGCCATCAGGAACGTGAGGACTACGAAGGGGAGGAAGAAGCCAATGCCGTAACGGGCTCCGGTGGCGGCGTACGACAGCATGCTGGGGCCGTCGTTCTCGCCGAGCATGACGAGAATGCCGGGGCCGACCAGCAGCCACAAGAGACGGGCGCGGGACCAGGGGCCATGCTGAGTGCGGGTAGTGCGGACACGATCGCGGTCGTGGGCACGGTCGATGTCTTCGTGGGTAATGACCACGCCGTCGGGCGTCAGGGCCGGTTGCGACGGGAATTCCCTCTGCGGTTTCGGAGTTGTGGTCGCTTCGTTCATGCAGAAGGAGTGCTTCAGGGCCGAGTGTTAGCGTAAGTATATAACGAAAGATAAACTATGGTTAACTATTTTCTGCACAAGGACACAAGCACAGATACACGCGCGATGCTTCTGTTCGCCTGAAGAACCGGCTCCGGTCCGCATGACGCCCGGACAGGTGGGTAGGAGGAAGGCTGTTCGGCGAAGATTACTCGGAACGCAGAGCTACCATGGGATCGACGAGCATGGCGCGACGCGCGGGAATGTAGCAGGCTGCGAGTGTGACGGCGGCCATCAAAGCAGCCACCACAGTGAACGTGATGGGATCCATCGGGCTTACGCCATAAAGTTGGCTGGCGAGCAGACGCGTTACCAGGAAGGCGCCCACCAGTCCCAACGAAATCCCAGCGAAGGCGAATTTCGCGCCTTCCTTCATTACCAGCCACAGGACATCAGTGCGCTGAGCGCCTAATGCCATGCGGATTCCCATTTCTCTCGCGCGCTTTGACACAAGAAAGGCGAGGACGCCATAGACGCCAACCATGCCTAGCACGAGAGCCACGCCGGCAAAAACCGCGAATAGAAAAGTCGTGGATGCAGGGGTGGAAGCGGCTTCGGAGACGACAGCGCGCATGCTGCGGACTTCGCTGACCGGCACGTCTGGGGCGAGCCGAGTCACAATGTTGCGCAGTGTCGTGCCGGCCTGCTGCCCATCCGAAATGGTGCGGACGGCAATGGTCATCTCCGCAGGCACGCTGCCATTTTCCAGAGTCGCTTGTGGGGTGTAGGGCACGTATGCTGTACCCCGCATGTAGTCCGGAGTGCTGTTTTGCAAATCATACGCGCGTACATCGGCCGCTACACCGACGATCGTGCGCCACTCTTCCTCGCCGACGAGGCGCACGTGTTTCCCAACCACATCGTGTCCGTTCCAGAAACGCTTTGCAGTCTCGGCAGTGATGACTACGACAGGAGGCCCTCCGGACTCGTCTGCTTCTGTGAACCACCGGCCCGCGAGCAGCGGAACGCCCATCACACGGAAGTAGTCCGGAGTGACGACGTCGAGCCAGAAAAGTGGCTGGTTGGCTCCATTGGGAACGTTCACGAAGTCTTCGAGGTCAAAGGAGCGCTTGCTCACTCGTCCCCCGAGCGGGAGCGTGTTGACCAGAGCCGCATCGGTGACTCCGGGAGCAGTCCGGGCCTGGTCCAGCACGCTGCGATAGAAGGCAAGGCAGCGCGCAGTGTCGTTGCAAAACGATTCGTTGGGCGTGATGCGCGCGGTGACGATCTGTTGCGGCTGGAAACCGGGGTCGACGTGCGAGAGAGCCCAGAAGCTGCGAATCAGCAATCCCGCCGAAATCACCAGCAACACGGCAAACGCAACTTCAGCAATTGCCATGGAGCTACGCAGCCATTGAGAAACAGAAACTGCAGCACCACGACCGGCCGAGTTGAGAGACTCGGCCACCGCGGACCGGGATAGTTGAAGAGCCGGAACCAGACCAAAAATGAGGCCTGTGACAAGGGCGAGGCCACCCGTAAAAAGAAGTACACGCCAATCGAGATGTACGTCGGCCAAGCGTGGAGTGTCTGCAGGCAGAGAGGCCTTGAGGAGAGCAACTCCCGCTGCCGCCAGAGCCAATCCGAACAAGCCACCCAGTGTAGACAAGACCACGCTTTCGGTGAGCAACTGGCGGGCGATGCGCTGCCTTCCCGCTCCCAGAGCCGAGCGGATGCCCATTTCTTTTTCACGGGCCGCTGCACGTGAGAGCGTCAGATTGGCAACATTGGCGCAGGCGATCATCAGCACCAGCACGACCGCACCCAATAACAGCAACAGCCGCGTTCGCACATCTGCCACCATGCCATTTCGGAGTCCGACCACGCTCACGTCCGCGTTCCAGTCGGCGGGCATGTGCCACGGAAATAGTTCGGAAACATGCATCTGAAAAAGGCGAACCTCGACGGCTGCCTCCTGCGTGGACGAACCCGGATGAAGCCGGGCAATCACCGGCATGAAATCTCCAGCCCAATACGTCTGAGTATTGCGAGGGTCGTTATGCAACGGCACCCACAACTGCGTTTTGGGAGACGGAAAATGAAAATTCGCCGGCATCACACCAACGACCTGACGGCTCACACCCTCCAGTTCGATCGAACGTCCGATGATGGCGGGATCGCGTCCAAAGCGCTGTTCCCACAGAGCGTGGCCCAAGACAACATAATTGTCTTCGCCGACGGAATCTTCCCCGGTACGGAACGTTCGCCCAAGTTCGGGCTGCGCTCCGAGAACCGACAGCAGCTCTGCGGAAACTTCCGTGCCTGTAAGCCGCACTGGTTCGCCAAAACGAGTGAGATTGAATTCGTGACCCTCGGCGTAGGCAGCGACGTCCATCGTGTGGACCTGCTCGCGCATGGCAACGAACGCACCCTTCGGATAAGTCCCGGTAACGCTAACCAGTTCCGCGGGCTTGGGGTAAGGGAGAGAGACGAGGAGAATGCCATTGACCAGACTGAAGATGGCGGTGTTGGCACCGATGCCCAGCGCCAGTGTTATCACTGCCACCGCAGTGAAACCAGGGCTCTTGCGCAGCTGGCGCAGCGCGTACCGCACATCTTGAATCAGGCTGGTCATACACATCCTCCAACGATCCGGTAAGAAGCTCCCACAGGAATTCAGTGCAAGCATTCCGCCATTTTCCGGATCAAGCTAAGTCTATGGATTGCAACGTGAAAACGGCTCGATTTTGGGAAGGCCGCTCGCTTGATTTTGTCCGGTCTTGAACGCTTCCGTCCGAAAGTGAACAGCCGCGGCGGAGGTGTTCTGGCCGACATTCCGGGCGAGTGGGATGGCTTATAATTGCGCGCACGCATGGGGCTTAACTCTGGTACGAGACTCGGTCCATACGAGATTCAATCGCCGCTCGGGGCGGGCGGCATGGGCGAGGTGTATCGCGCGCGGGACACTCGACTCGATCGCACGGTAGCCATCAAGATTCTCCCCTCCCACCTTTCTGAGAACCCTGAGGCCAAGCAGCGCTTTGATCGGGAAGCGCGCACGATTTCGTCGTTGAACCATCCCAACATCTGCACTCTGCACGATATAGGCCGCCAGGATGGCGTCGATTACCTGGTGATGGAATACCTGGAAGGCGAGACGCTGGCGGACCGCTTGCGCAAGGGGCCGCTGCCGGTGGCGCAGGTTTTGAGGTACGGAATCGAGATTTGTGAAGGACTCGAGAAGGCGCATCGCAGCGGCGTGACTCACCGCGATCTGAAGCCGGGCAACATCATGCTGACCAAGACCGGGGCGAAGCTGATGGACTTTGGCCTGGCGAAGGCGCTGGTGGCGCGCGCGGATGCAACGTCGGGCCTCACCGTGACCATGACCACGCCGGTGGGGAGCCATCCGCTGACGGCGCAGGGCACGGTAGTCGGAACGTTTCAGTACATGGCGCCGGAGCAGGTGGAAGGAAAAGAAGCCGACGCGCGCTCGGACATTTTTGCGCTTGGCGCGGTGCTGTACGAAATGGCGACAGCGAAACGGGCGTTCGAGGGCAAGACGGCGGCCAGCGCGATGGCGGCGGTGCTGGAGCGCGAACCGTCGCCGATTTCCTCGGTGCAGCCGATGTCGCCAACGGCGCTCGATCACGTGGTGCAGGGATGCCTGGCGAAAGATCCGGAAGCGCGCTGGCAAAGTGCCGCGGATATTGGCCGCGAGTTGCGCTGGATTGCGAGTGGTGGTTCCGGCGCGGGTGTAGCGCCACCGATTCGCGCACGCTCCCGGTGGCGCGAGCACGTGGTTTGGGCTGCCGTAGCTGGCGTTCTGCTCGCCGCGCTTGCCTGGTCCATGTTGCGCGGACATGAGCCGGAACGAACGGTACGGTCGTTTCTGCCTCCTCCGGCGCAGATGAGTTTCGATTTTACGGGGGACTTTTCGGGGCCTCCGACGATTTCGTCTGACGGAACGATGGTCGCGTTCTCGGCGCGCAGCCAGAAGGAGCGTGACGCGATCTGGGTGCAGCTGCTAAATGAGCTTGCGCCGCGGAAACTGGAAGGCACCGAGGGCGCGTCGTTTCCATTCTGGTCGCGGGACGGGAAGTTCCTGGGATTTTTCGCCGACGGGCACCTGAAGAAAATTCCGGTGTCGGGCGGCCCGGTCACCGTTCTGACGGACGCTTTCAATCCCCGCGGAGGCTCGTGGAATCAGGACAACGTCATCATCTACGAACCGGACTATCGCGACACGTTGTGGAGAATCAACGCATCGGGTGGAACTCCGGTGCGGCTGACCAAGTTTGAAGGGGGCAAGCACACCACCCACCGTTGGCCCCAGTTCCTGCCGGACGGCAAGCATTTTCTATTCTTCGCGACGAGTCACTCCGGCGATACCGAGCAGGGCATTTACTACGGGTCGCTCGAAGATGGCTCTTACAAGCACGTGCTCGATTCGGATTCCGGGGCGCAGTATGGGTCGGGGTATCTGGTCTACCATGTGCAATCGCAATTGCTGGCGGTGAAGTTTGATGTGACAACTGGAGGAGTTTCCGGAGAGCCTGCGACCATAGGCAATCTTGTGGAATTCGACTCGGGGACATGGCATTCGAGTTTTTCGGTGAGCCAGAACGGCATGCTGGTCTACGAGCCGGGATCGAAAGCTCTGGGAAGCGATCTGGCGCGGATGGACCGCCAAGGGAAGGATCTGGGCAAGGTTGCGGAACGGGCGTTTTACAAGGGCGCAGGGCGGTTTTCACCGGACGGCAAGCGGCTGGCGGTATCGATGGGAGATCCGCAGGCCGACATCTGGGTATTGGACCTCGTGCGCGGATCGCGAACGCAACTGACGTTTGGCGGCGCGACCCATCTGGGACCTTCGTGGTCGGCCGATGGACAGCGGGTGGTCTACACGCGGCAGAACGGGGCGACCGTAATGACGGGGACGTCCATCTGCATTCGGCCGGCCAGTGGCGGAGGACAGGAAGAAGTGCTGATGGAGTCCATTGCATCAGCACGACAACGGGACACCAGTTCAAAGCTAAGCGCATCGCAGCGGGTGGACATGGTGATGCCATACTCGCTGCTTTCGCCGCAATTGTCACCGGACGGACGATACCTGGTTCATACAGAACAGAACGGACCGAGCATCACGGGGGTATGGGCTTGGCCGCTGGCGGGAGACCAGAAGCCATTCGCGGTGGTGCAGCCGCAGTCAGAGCAGGCAAGGATTGTGCAGTACCGCCTGTCGCCTGACGGGAGATGGCTGGCTTACAGTTCGACCGAGTCGGGGCGAGAGGAAGTATACGTCACGCATTTTCCCAGTGGGCAGGGCCGCTGGCGGGTCTCGCAAAACGGAGGAACATTTCCGACCTGGCGAGGAGACAGCAAGGAGATTTGGTACTTCGGAGTGGACAGTGCCCTCCACTCGGCCGCGGTGGACGCCAAGAACGACGACTTTGAGCTGGGCCCCGTGCAGACCATGTTCTCGGTGAGTTATAGCAGTGCAGTGGGCTACGCCTACGATCTGAGCCCGGACGGGCAGAGCGTGGTCGTCAGTACTTTTCCGGAGAGTATTTCCACTCCGATGGTGCTGGTGACGAACTGGACCAGCGAGCTGAAGAAATAGTTCCCTCCCGACGACCGATGCATTTCCAGCTCCACCCTTCCTTATTGCTCGCTCAGCGTCCGCATGGGCGACTGTTAGCAGCCCGCATCGCGGGTGCCAAGGCGGCGACCATCGAAACGAATATGAGCACGATGCTGATGATGCTGGCTGATCGTGGCTATGACGAATCAACCACAGAGGACACTGAGGAAGGAGAGCAACAGCTCTAGCGCTTCGGGCGCACCACGGGAGCGAGCCAGACTCGCTCGGAGGCTGCGGGGCCTAGAGAGACGGTGCCTGAGGGAGTGGAGAGCGTCAGCGTTTGATCGTAGTTGCGTTCGATCAGGCGCAACTTGGCTCCGGGACGAATACCGCGGTGCTCCAGAAATTCCAGAAGTTGGCGGTCGCGCTCATAGATTCCGCTGACGGTGTAGGTGTTGTCGAGTTCGGCATCGGCGAGAAGAACCAGGCCACGGCGGCGGCGGCTGGCGGGGCCTTCCAGTTCACTCAGATTTCCGTGCGGACACGCGCCGCCGGAACCCAGTTTGGCCAGAAGTTTGGCTTCGAAGTCTGGAGAGACCGCGTGCTCGAGGCGTTCGGCCTCGTCGTGGACCTTCCACCATTCCATACCAAAGAGCTCCGAGAGCATGCGCTCGATCAGGTGATGGCGGAGGGTCAGCTTGCGGGCGATCTTGCGTCCGGTCGCGGTGAGGCTGACTTCGCCGGTCGTTTCTACCCGCACCAGTCCATCCTTTTTCAGGCGGCGCAGGGCCATGGTTACCGCGGGCGGGGAAACCTTGAGCAGGTCCGCGAGGCGGGCGGAGATGACCTCTTCGCCTTCGCTCTCCGCTTCGAGGATCGACTTGAGATAGTCCTCCTTGGAGACGGTAATCATTGAGGGTGATTATACGATGGGGAGTTAATTGTGGTTAATTCGTGGGTGCAGTATGGATGGGAAAGCAGCGGCGCTGGCTGCGCCGCGGCCGGGTCACAGACCCGGCCCCACACATTCAAAACCGAACCCACTCGAGCCTGCCCGGCCCACACATCATCCGAACTAAATACGAGCAAAAGCAAAAGGGACAGTCCGGAGCCCCCGAGACTGTCCCTCAAAACCCTCCCGGTTAGAAGGGTAACTTGATGACCCTAAGGTACTGTGGGCATGTTGCAAAGGGATTGCAGAACGATGAATATCTGATGAATTCGGTTGGGCGAGCGCTGCTATAGTATTCGGTTGATTCTTTGCATCTGTTGACATCTTTCTCTTCATTCCTGGTTGAGAGGATTTGATGCCGTCCACAACATCGCGAAAGACCGAGCAGTCACGGCGCCTGCAGCAGCGGGCGGAGAGCATGATTCCGGGGGGCGTGAACTCTCCAGTGCGAGCGTTTCGATCGGTGGGAGGAGATCCGCCGTTCATCGTGCGCGGCAAAGGGTCGCACATATGGGACGCCGACGAAAACGAATTCATCGACTACATCGGATCGTGGGGGCCGCTTATTCTGGGACACGCCGAGCCGAACGTGCTCGACGCGATTCTGGGCGCGGCCTGCAATGGCACAAGTTTTGGAGCGTCCACACCTTCCGAGGCCGATCTGGCGGAGTTGGTGCTGGGTGCGTTTCCGCACATGCAGAAGGTCCGCTTCGTCAGTTCGGGCACGGAAGCGACGATGTCGGCGATCCGGTTGGCCCGGGCTTACACAAAACGCAAATACATTGTGAAGTTTGAAGGCTGCTATCACGGGCACGCGGATGCTCTTCTCGTGAAAGCTGGCTCGGGCGTGGCGACGCTGGGGATTCCGGGATCGGCGGGGGTGCCGGAAGAATTCACGCAGTTCACGCTGGCGCTGCCGTTCAACAATCTTTCGGTGGTCGAGCATGCGTTTCAGAAATTCAAACACCAGATTGCGTGCGTAATCGTGGAGCCGGTCGTGGGGAACATGGGATGCGTTCCCGCAGCGGACGATTATCTGGTAGGACTGCGGATGCTGACGGAGCGCGAGCGGTCGGTGCTGATTTTTGATGAAGTGATGACGGGATTCCGCGTATCGTTTGGCGGAGCGCAGGAGCTGTATAACATCCGCCCGGACCTGACGACGATGGGAAAGATTATTGGCGGAGGCTTGCCCGTAGGCGCGTACGGCGGGCCAAAAGAGATTATGGACATGGTGGCGCCACTGGGACCGATGTATCAGGCAGGAACCCTATCGGGGAATCCGCTGGCGATGGCCGCAGGGTGTGCGATGTTGAAACAGTTGCGCGACCGCAAGGAGGAGATTTATCCGCAACTGGAGAAGTTGAGCGGACAGTTAGTCGAGGGTGTTGCGGCGGCCGCGAAAGACGCTGGCGTTCCCCTCTGCCACAACCGCGTGGGATCGATGTTCACCTGGTTCTTCACGAAGGGACCGGTGACGGATTGGGATTCGGCGTCGAAGTCGGACACCGAGGCGTTCGGGAAATTCTTCCGCAGCATGCTCGACTGTGGCGTGTACCTTCCGCCTTCGCAGTACGAGGCGGCGTTTCTGGGAGCGGCGCACACGGAAGAGGATGTGCAGCGCACGATTGCAATTGCGAAGCAGGCGTTTGAAGCGGTAAAGAAGTAGGGCTGCCGCGGGTGCGGATCATACGCGCCAAGGATATTGGCAAATGCTGCGGCGAAACTAGATTTGAGCGACGGCTCGTTGTTCTGCCAGCTGCCGCGAAAGAAAATTCAAATAGTCTTCCATGCCCTCGCCCGTTTTCGCCGAGAGGCGAAAGATCTGCATTCCAGGACGCACCGCCTGAATGCTCGTGCGCGCAGCCTCCCAATCGAACTCAACGGTAGTTGCAAGTTCGTTCTTGCTGATGACAGCCACGTCCGCACTGTTGAAGATCGTGGGATATTTCAGCGGCTTGTCTTCGCCTTCGGTCACCGACATCAGCACCAGCCGAAGATTCTCCCCGAGATCATAGGAAGACGGACAAACTAAATTGCCGACGTTCTCGATGAACAGGAAATCCAATTGATGCAGATCCCACCCCTGGAGGGCGTTCTGCACCATTGCCGCTTCCAGATGGCACAGGGTTCCGGTCGTGATTTGTTTCACGGGCGCCTTGCTGCGCGCCAGGCGCACCGCATCGTTTTCGGTGGCGAGATCGCCCACCAGCGCCGCCACACGGTAACGAGGCTGGAGTTGCGTGAGTGTCTTTTCCAGAAACATCGTCTTTCCCGAGCCCGGACTCGAGACCAGGCTCACCACAAACACGCCTGCCGCCCGAAAGTGTTCACGCAGAGAGCGTGCGGTCACGTCGTTCTGCTTCAAGACATTTCTGCGGACTTCGACCAGACGCGGCTCGCTCATTCCTCGACCTCCAATGCGAATACCTCAAGTTCTTTGCCTTGACGCACGTCCATGGTCGGCGTGCCGCACTCCGGACACTGAAATAACTGCACTGACTCGAGCTTCCGCGTGTCCTTGCATTGCGGGCAGAAAACGATCACGGGCATATCCTCGACGATCAACTGTGAGCCCTGCAGTGGCGTGTCCTGGCACGCGACTTCATAGGAGAACAACAGAGCATCCTTCACCACGCCAGAAAGCGCGCCCAGCCTGAGATGCACGGCACTAACCTTGACGGCGCGGCGCTGCGCTTCATCCATCGCAGCCTCTACAATGCCCATCGCAATCGAGAGTTCGTGCATCCGCTCGCCGTGCGTATTCTATACCCGATCGCGAAGGGCCTGAACGCGCAGTAGGTGAACGCAGCCAGCAGCTTCACTTCACAAGTTGGCCGATGAAGACTCCGTAGGGCTCGAGCGTGACGACGTCGCCGTTCACCGAAGACTTTCCGGTGGCCACCAGACTCTTCGCTGACGTGAAGCCGTGTTTGCTCATTTCAAAGTTGACCTTCCGCTCCGCGCCTGACATGTTCAACGCGACCAGGACCGTCTGATCTTTGTATGCGCGCAGGTATGACAGCACGTTCTGATCGTTTTCATTCAGCGGAACATAGCTTCCATCCAGCAGGGCCCGATTCGTTCGGCGCAGCTTGAGTACCTTCTTGTAGAACGAGAGCACCGAGTCAGGATCTTTCGCTTCATCGGCAACGTTGTGGGTCTTGGCCGTCGGAGGAACGGGCAGCCATGGCGAGGCCGTGGAGAAGCCGGCGTTCGTGCTCTCGTCCCACTGCATCGGCGTGCGTTCGCCGTCGCGTCCTTTCTCTTTAGGCCAGCCGGTGCGACCGATCGGATCTTTCACGTCCTCCTTGCGCGTGGGCGGCGTGGTCTTCATTCCAATCTCTTCGCCGTAATACATGATCGGAGTTCCACGCAGTGTGAGGTACAGCCCGGCCATCAACTTCGCGATCTGGTCGTTGTGCTGGCCGTCGCCGTAACGGTCGTAGGAGCGCGCAATGTCGTGATTGCTGATGACAAACGTAGGCCAGCCCGAGGCCGAATCGACCGCAGCGATCTGCTTGCGAAAGTCGGCCGGAGAAAGTTTGTTGACCGTGGTGAATAGAAAATCCATGGGCATCTGCAGTTCGTCGTTGCCCTTGCCGTAATACAAGTTCAGCTCCGCGATGTTGGCCGTCCAGGTTTCGCCGATCAACACGGCGTTGTATTCGTCGGCCACTTCGCGCAACTCGCGCAACGTGTCATGGACCTCAGGCAGCTTGTCATTGTATTTCTTCTCTTCGTTGGGATCGCCGAATGCATTCACGCCGGGAAGCACTGGATTGTCGCGCAGCTTGGGGTCTTCGTACAGCGTATCGACCGCATCCAGACGGAACCCGGAAACGCCACGCTTGTACCACCAGCGCGTGACATCAAACATTGCGCCCTTCACCGCCGGGTTGCGCCAGTTCAGGTCTGGCTGCTCAACATAAAAGTAGTGGTAGTAATACTGATTCGTCGTGGAATCGAACTTCCAAGCGGAACCGCCGAAAGTTGAGGTCCAGTTGTTGGGGGGCTGTCCCGGCGCCTTTCCGTCGCGCCAGATGTACCAGTCGCGATGTTCCGACGTGCGGGACGACTTCGAGTCGAGGAACCATTTGTGCTGGTCGGAGGTGTGATTGACGACGAAATCGAGGATGATGTGAATTCCGCGCTTCTTCGCCTCGCTGGCCAGGACATCAAAGTCGGCCAGGGTTCCGTACATGGGATCGATATTTTCGTAGTCGGAGACGTCGTAACCGAAGTCCACTTGCGGCGACGGAAAGCAAGGCGAGATCCAGATCGCGTCCACGCCCAAGTCCTTCAAGTAATCCAGCTTCGACGCAATGCCGTTGAGGTCACCTACCCCATCGTTGTTGCTATCAGCAAAGCTGCGGGGATAGATCTCGTAAAAGACCGCATGCTGCCACCATTGGTGCCCCTCCCCATCGACTGGCTTGTTCGCGTTCTGCGCAGACGCGGCGAGCAGCGACAGAGGGAGGAGCACCCAAAGCAGAAACGAAAAGAGCTTACGTTGCATAGAACTGCTCCTTGAAGCTTGATCGAAGTACAGTGGATGCTGTAAGCATCGGCCCGGTTGCCGCAGCGACCAGGAAGGCGGCGAGTTGCGATTTGCCTGAGTGTAAACCTTTTTGGATTCGGCCTGCGAAGCGGCGAGACGCGTCAGGACCGTCCAAAATGAATCACGACCCGCTGCTGCACGTAGCCCTCCACCCCTTGCGGCATCCGAAATTCCAATTTGCCGAGTTTGGTGAGAACCGCGCCCTCTACCGAAGAGATCTGGCCGGGATTCCAAACGTCCATCTGATAGCTCATTCCCGCACGGCCGGACACTTCGAGCGTCAACTGCGTCTTCGAGGCATTCCACGATTCGGACAGTACGCGCAGACCGCGACTGGCGCTGCCCAGCGCCGGGAGTTCATTCGAAAGCGCCAGGCCAAAATCGTTCTTTACACTGATGAGCAGATTGTTCGTTCCATCGTTGACGGGAAATCTGGCAGATAAATGCTGGTCGTTGCCGTTGAGCTCCATTTTGAAAGGCAAAGGTCGGCCGTTCATTTGGACGCTGACCACCTGCGTGCGCAGACTGAACGCGGGAGAGAATTCGACCCAGCAATCACCAGTCCCCGTGCGCTTGGCTTCGAGCGTTATGCTGTCCTCGGTTTTTTGATATCGGAAATCGACGGAGACGCCGGCGACGTGAACATTATGGATTGCGAACATCGTCCAGTCGGCGGGGACGTGCGGAGCTAGCTTGATCTCACGTTTCTGCGCGTCGGCCTGCAGGCCGAACATGCCGCGCAAGATCGGACTGACGACCATCGCCGACGACCAGATCTGATGGGGCGAACTGGTCGCGAACGACTGGTAGTAGTCTCCGGACAGTACTTCAGTGAAGTGTCCAAGCGCGCCGTCGGCGCCGAGCAGCGCGTTAGACCGCAGATTTGAGTACGCCGGAAACGCGCGATGGTAGCGATATTCGCCTACCGAAGCCCATCCGGTAAACAGCGGCCAGACCGAGCCGTAGTGGTAGCCGGACCCATCATAGACTTTCGAGTTCTGCGAAATGATGCGCATGCCCCAGTCCGTTTGGTGATCAGCGCCCGCGAGTCGCGTGATGGTCTGGTCAGCATGATCCGCGGTGGGCAGGCCGAACCACATGGGAACCGTCGCGAGCACGGTCGCTTCGTCCGCGCGCTGGTTGTCCTGCTTCAAGGCAAATGCATAACTTTTCATTTCGGGCGACCAGAAGGCTTGATCGAGCGCCGGGTTGCTGCGCTCAAACTCCGCCGTGAGTTGCTTGCTGACGTCCTCTTTGCCCACGAGTCGCGCGAGATTGGAGAGAGCCTGCAGCGCCTCGACGCCAAGCCCCGCCTGGTAATACTCGTTCTTCACGGGAAGCAGCGGCCCGCCTTCGACCCAACCGTGGCCGATGCCTGCGTTTTGCGCGAAGCCCTGCGCGTCATAGGTGGATTTTAGAAACTGGTAGGCGCGCCAGACATTGTCCCACTTGTCGCGAGCAAAAGCCAAGTCTCCGCTCTGCACCGCATAATCATTCATCGCGATGATGAACAGCGGAGTCGCATCGGCGGAGACGTAGGCGTAGGGATAATCCTTGAACCACGGCACCAGGCTCGCACTCTGCGAAATCTCGTGCGGCACTTTGCCATCTTCCCGCTGATATTTGCTGATGAAATCGAGCGCGGTGCGAGTAGTGGAGTAGTCTCCCTCGGCATTGAGAGCAAACGAGGTCCACAAAGAATCACGGCCAAAGAACCATGCGAAGCCCGGACGCTGGCCGGTTCCGGAAGTTCGATAGCCCGCGACCAACCCGGAGCCTAAGTACGGATTGTTAACCAGGCCCTGAATCGTGCTGATGCGCGCCCAATCATAGGCCTGCTGCAAAGCGGCGTCGGGCAGTTCCAGGCTCACGGTCTTGTCGAGATACGCGCGGTAGTACGCCGACGACTCGCGCATGGAATCGTCATACGAGGTCAGCAAATGCTGGTACGTCTTCTCGGCATCGGCAAGGCCTGCGACAGATGCGGCGATCACAATCGCCCTAGTGTCTTTACCTTTTTGCGTCACGCCTAAACGAAAAGAGTTCTGGTCGGATGAAGAGTAGTTCGTCTGATAAGAAAGCCGGGCATCTGCGCCGGTCGGCGATCCCACCAACGCAGCATACTTACGCGCCTCTTCGCCGAACACAAAAGCGCGCTCCTTCGCCGCCCAGTCGATATACGTTCCCCCCAGCGCCGCAGGCCACTCCAGTTGGAAGTCTCCGGTGAATCCGGCTTCGATTTCCAGCGGTTGTTCGGTCTCGACCTCCAGCAGAACGATGGCACCTGCTTCGTTCACCGGAACGCAGAGCGTTTCACGAACGCGAAAAGAATCGCCGACGTATAGGATCGATGCAGATTCCGGGCGGGCAGTCAGCGTACGCGCAAGACTCTCCGCGGGCAGAGCGCGGTCGCCGACGAGAAAAGTCAGGTGAAAGTCGCGAAATATTTTCAGGGGATAGACCCAGGCTTCAAACCTTCCCGTCTCGTTGCCGAATAGCCCCGCTCGAGTGCCAACGACCGGCAGAAACTCCCAGGTACGAATGGTCCTCGACAGTTCGATCGCTGGAGCAGGCTGCTGGGCCGCGGAAGAAAACGTACACAACAAGGAGACTGCCAACCAAGGAGCGCAGCGCAAAATGCGGGACAGGAAGCGAAAACGCTGAAGACGAACCAGATAAGGATTCATTGCAATCTTCTCATGAAACGGGGATTTGGGCGCCCGGCTTGCAAAGTCGCGGTTCCCTGAATATAAGGAGTAGGGGCGAATTCTAGCACGAGCCGAGTGGGCCAGGTAGCGACCTCTTGTTCCCTTCACGCCGCGTTTTTCTGAAATCTCTGAGCCGTTCGGCACTGGTGCTTTCGCTGGAAAGCGTGCTGGCGATGGCTCGTCCGCTTTGGTCGCGAGCGAGCGCGCAACAGAAGACCGGGCCGTCGAAGGATGCGCCGGCAGCCGAGGGCGGCGATCTCGGTGTCAGCTTCCTCAACATCGCGCGCGAATCCGGGCTCAACGTGAAAACGATCTTCGGCGGCGAGCACAAGAACAAGTATCTGCTCGAAACCACTGGCTGCGGCGTTGCCTTCTACGACTACGACAACGACGGATGGCTCGACATCTTTCTGATCAACGGCACACGGCTCGAGGGCTTTCCGGCCAGGGCCGAGCCGACGTCGCATCTGTTTCGCAATAATCGCGATGGCACATTCACCGATGTGACCGCGAAGGCCGGCGTCGCGCACTCGGGCTGGGGACAGGGCGTTTGCGTCGGCGACTACGACAACGACGGTTGGGACGATCTGTTCGTCACCTACTTCGGCAAGAACGTTCTGTATCACAACAACGGTGATGGCACATTCACCGATGTCAGCCAGAAGGCCGGCGTCGCGGGCAACGGGAAGCGCTGGAATACGGGCTGCGCGTTCGTCGACTACGATCGCGATGGGCGGCTCGATCTGTTCGTGGCCAACTACATCGACATGGATTTGGCCACGGCTCCGGTGCCGGAGTCGGGCCCGTGCCTCTATAAGAGCGTGATGGTCGCGTGCGGGCCTCCGGGACTGCAGGGCGGCAAGAATATTCTGTATCACAATAACGGCGACGGAACGTTCACGGACGTTTCCGAGGCGTCGGGGATTCTCAGCGCGAATGGCACGTATGGCTTGGGTGTGCTGACTGCGGATCTGGACAACGACGGCTGGCCCGATATTTACGTGGCCAACGATTCCACCGCCAGCATTCTTTACCAGAACAAGAAGAACGGGAAGTTTCAGGACATCGCCATCGAGGCTGGATGCGCATTGAGCGCGGATGGGAAGCCGCAGGCTGGCATGGGTATCTCCGCTGCGGATTACGACCTGGATGGCAACCTCGATCTGGTTAAGACCAACTTTGCAGGCGACACACCTTCTCTCTATCACAACCAGGGTGGCGCGAACTTTGAGGATGCCACGTTCACTGCGGGGCTGGGCGCGCACACGCAATATCTAGGATGGGGATGCGGATTCTTCGACATGGACAACGACGGATGGGCCGACATCCTAATCTGTAATGGTCACGTCTATCCGGAGGTTGAGCAGCTCAAAACCGAAGCGGGTTACGCGCAGCGCAAGTTGCTCTATCAGAATCTGCACAACGGGCATTTCGCGGATGTGTCGTATCAGGCGGGACCCGGGATCTCGGAGCCGAGTCCATCGCGGGGCGCGGCGTTTGGCGATTTCGACAATGACGGGGACATCGACGTCGTCGTCAATACCGTCAACGACTATCCCCAACTATTGCGGTGCGATTCGAAGCTCGATCCCAACTGGATCAAGATTCGAACTATCGGAACAAAATCGAATCGCAGCGGGATTGGTGCGCGGCTGATATGCGTGACACATGTGCCCGGAGAAACGAAACCGCATCGGCAGATCGACGAAGTGCGCAGCGGCGGCGGTTACCTCTCTCAGAACGATCTGCGGGTTCACTTCGGCCTGGGGAAG
Organism: uncultured Acidobacteriaceae bacterium; assembly: GCA_963832015.1. GTDB lineage: Bacteria > Acidobacteriota > Terriglobia > Terriglobales > Acidobacteriaceae > Sulfotelmatobacter. The sequence goes on along the minus strand of CAWHSR010000028.1, from coordinate 340,569 downwards.
GCTGAGAGGGTCGACGTGCTGGAAGTGCACTGGCCAAGTGGCCAGGTCGATACGTTGAAGGACGTGAAGCCGAATCAGGTGATCTTCGTGAAGGAGGGCGAGGGAATTACGCGTACGCAACAGTTCCCGAAAAGTCCTAAAACTGGGAAATAGGCTACTGCTTTTTGGTGTCCGGTTCGACGGTCGTGCCCGAACCTTCCTTTAGCGTGTGAATCTGATCGACCGCCAGATTCGCAAAGCGCTCGCTTAACCCGCCTGGCCAGCGGATTTCAACCCACTCGATTTTCGTGGCTGATCCCAGTCCGAAGTGAACCCGCATGTCGCTGTTGGAGATGTAACTCGATCCGCTGCGGATTTCGTCGACCAGAACTCGTGCCCCGGTCTTCACTCGAATGCGCGCACCGATGCCATCGCGATTCGATTTCGTTCCCACGGTATGAATGGCAATCCAGTGATTCGCATTGTGAATCTGATTCACCAGCAGGCTGGGCTCCGCATTCATATTGCTGATGACAATCGAAATCCTGCCGTCATTCCAAAGATCGCCTACGGCGAGGCCCCGTGAAGAGGCCGCGGTGGTAATGCCGGCGCCGGCAGCGGCGGAGATGTCGGTGAACGTCCCGTCGCCGTTGTTGCGAAAAAGAATCCGCGGCTCCTTGTAGCTGCTGCCCAGGTGTTGGCTGTCGACTTCGGGATAGACGTGGCCGTTCACCAGAATCAAGTCAGGCCAACCGTCGTTGTCCATGTCGAAGAACATGGTTCCCCAGCCCAGATATTGCGTGTAGAGGCCCAGACCGGCCGCGGCGGTGGCGTCTGTGAACGTGCCGTCGCCATTGTTCTTGTAGAGCGTGGACGTGTCGTCAGAAAAATTGGTCTTGAAAATGTCGAGGTGGCCGTCACCGTTGTAGTCGGCGATGGTCGAGCCCATGCCCGCCTGCTCGCGGCCGTCTTCGTTGAAGGCAGCGCCCGAAGTGACCGCTACATCGGTGAAGGTTCCATCGTGGTTGTTGCGATAAAGAATGCTCGGGGTGCTGTCGCAGGCGATGAAAATGTCGGGCCAGCCGTCTTCGTCGAAATCGAAGGTCGAGACGCTAAAGGCGTAGTGGCCGTCGGTGCGGTTGATGTGTGCTTTCGTGGTGACGTCTTCAAACGTGCCGTCGCCGCGATTGTGGTAGAGGATATTCTTCGCGCCGGGCAAACCGCGCGGGCCGCACATCACCGGAACACCCTTCCAGATGCAGGTGGGACGATCCCCGGGCGCGGGCGCAGTCGCCAAGTCGAAATCCACATAATTTGCCACGACCAGATCGAGGCGCCCGTCGCGGTCATAGTCGACGAAGGCGCAACCGGTACCCCACGCCTTGCCCGATCCGCCAACGCCAGCCTTCTCGGCAACTTCAGTGAATACGCCGTTCTGATTGTGGTAGAGCCGATTCTTGCCGTAGTAGGTGATGTAGAGGTCTTCCCATCCGTCGTTGTCGTAGTCGCCGACGCAAACGCCCTGGCCCCATCCGGTCGCGGTAAGACCAGCTTTGGCGGTGACGTCGGTAAAAGTGCCGTCGTGATTGTTGCGATAAAGACGGTTGCTGGGAGCTTTCCCCGCGGGAAATCCTTCGAGCTTGGTGCCATTCACCAGGAAGATGTCAGGCCAGCCATCGTTGTCGTAGTCGAAGATGGCGACGCCGGTTCCGGTGGTCTCGATGATGTATTTCTTGGTGTCGAGACCGCCAAAAACATTCTGCGCGGTCAGGCCGGCTTTCTCGGCGATGTCGGTGAACGTCGCAATGGGCGGGGGCGGAGGTGCGGGAGGCTTCGCTTGTTGCGCGTGCAGCATTCCTGCAATCAGCAGCAAGGCTCCGCAGGTGAGCGTGCGAGAGAGCAGACGGCACGAGGAAAAAAACATCGGAAGTTGCATGAGCCCCAGTCGATGTTAGGGTCCGCGAGGGCAGAGGGTCAAGCCGCGCGCCGATCAACGAAGGATCGGGAGCGTCCGCCACGCCAACGTTGGTGTCGGCGCCGCCGTAGTAGAACAGGTAACGGTCTTCTCGCTTCACCATGCCTTCCACGAAGACTACGTTGGGCACCTGCCCGACTTTCTCCCAATCCTTCTCCGGAAAGAATATCGGTTCGTCGCTCCGCCAGAGTAGCTTGCGTGGATCATTGCGGTCGAAGATCGCGATTCCGGTGCGATAGACGAGTCTGTCGTCGGCACCGTTGTAGACCAGGACAATGCCGTCCCGTGTCACGATCGGCGAGGGACCCGGCTCCGCGACACGCGAGTCGAAATGACCGGGTCTTACGGGCAACGCCGGAGTCTGAGTAGCCTCTATCCAGTGAAATAGATCGGTGGAGGATGCCAAGCCGCCCTGATCTTTGTTGTCGGCAGTTGTGCCCAGGAAATACATCCAGTATTTTCCGACGATCTTCTCCGGGACGATGGCACCCGACTTCGTCCACTTCACATTCCAGTTCCCTTTGTAGGCGGGAATGATGACGCCTTTGCGCTCCCAGTGAATCAGGTCGGTTGACGTCGCCAGGCAGAGCTGCGCGTCTTTTTTGTTGTAGCCGGTGTATGTCAGGTAATATGTCTCGCCGAATTGAACCAAGCGCGGATCCTCGACGCCGCCGTCCTTTTCGTAGTCTTCCGATGGGCTTAGAACCGGGTCGTCTCTGCGTGTGAAATGCACGCCGTCATTGCTCTCGGCATATCCGAGACGTGACGTTCCTTGCTTGTCCTGCGCGCGATAGAGCATCACGATCTTATCCGCGCGCATCACGACTGCCGGATTGAAGGTTCCGGCCGCTTCCCATCCGTTGCCGCGCGGAGCAATCACGGGAGCGTCGGACAAACGACGCCACGCGCCGAACGGCAACGGCCTGCTGCCCTGTGCGGCCAGCGCTACGAGCAGCGCAAGCATCGTTAATATTCTTTTGGGCATGTAGCGGAGCATCGAGATCACCTCGTCGAACCGCCGATTCTTCTAGCGAGCAAGAAAAACGGCAGGGCCGACCCCCTGCCGTTCTGGCGATCTTGCATTCCTGGTTCGGACTACTTCTTATTGACGGATTTTTTGAGTTCGGCCCCAGGGCTAAACTTCGCGACTTTGCGGGCAGCGATCTTAATGGTCGCGCCGGTTTGTGGATTGCGTCCGTTCCGCGCTTTTCTCTGTGATACCGAGAAAGTTCCAAAGCCTATCAACGCTACCCGATCCCCTTTGCGAAGGGCACCAGTAATGCTTTCGACGGCGGTATCAATGGCGGTCGTGGCCTGCGCCTTGCTGATTTCGCAAGCGCCTGAAATTTTGTCAACCAGATCAGCCTTATTCATTAGATTCTCCTCGCAGGTCTCTTTGCATACCCCGCCTATAACGGCAGAAAACTGGCTATGGCTGAGTTGGGAAACCTGACGGCTCGTATTCTCCTCCCTCTGTGGAGAAAGTCAACTGTGAAAATCCGCGCCGGAAGCCTGTTTCGCACTCCTTAGTGCCGAATCAGGGCGACCCGAGCGGCTTTTCAGCCTCCCCGGGAGGGTTTTTCCTACGCCCTCCACAGGGCACCGTCTTCCTTCACAGGATGTACACAGGGAGGCATGGTTTCCAGCTTGCGCGAAAGCTCCCCGCGGGTGCAAAGTCGAATGAGGAGATATCTGTTTGAAGATGATCGATTCGAAGGCGGAAGGATCCCGGACGCCCAAGGCTCCCGCAGCAGTGTGTCCGCTGTGCGACGGTACAGGATGGAAGACAGCAGCAGCCAGCGATAGCCCGAACGACCGCAGAGTCACGCGCTGCGACTGCCGGCTGCGGGCCCGGGGCGAATCGTTGCTGACGGCAGCTCGTATTCCACGCCGCTACGAGCACTGTGAGCTCTCGAACTACGACACCGACTTTCCCGGCGCCCACCCCTCGCTCGAAGAGGCTCATTTTATTGCGTCGGGCTTTGCCAAGAAATGCGACCCCCGCGGCGACAAGGGCCTATTGATCATCGGCAAGATCGGTACCGGAAAAACCCACCTGGCGGTGGGGATCCTCAAGGAACTCATCGTCAATCGTGGCATTCCCTGCTTGTTTTACGACTACCGCGAATTGTTGAAAGAGATCCAGAATTCGTACAACTCGACTGTTCAGACCACGGAGTTGGACGTGCTACGTCCGGTATTCGAAACCGATGTGCTGGTGCTGGACGAACTGGGCGCGGTGAAGCCAACGGAGTGGGTATGGGATACGGTCAGCTTGATCCTGAACACGCGGTACAACGACAACCGCACCACGATCATCACTACAAATTTTGACGATCAGCCGGCGGCGGGGACTGCCGGGTCCATTTCGCCCGCACGGGCTGCTTCGCGCGGCGAGACGCTGGGAGATCGCATTGGCGAGCGCATGCGGTCCCGGCTGCATGAGATGTGCCGGATCGTGACGCTAGAAGGGACGGACTTCCGCCAGAAATTCCGCAACGCGAACTTCCGGTAAAGTCTTCACCACGGAGGTCACAGGAGACACAGAGAAACAAACCAAGAGCGTTCTCGTGTCTCTGTGACCTCCGTGGTGAAGACTTGCTTACAATGACTCTGTGCTGACTGAGCGGCTGGAATTCGCGCCTGAGCGAGATGCGGAGGTGTTTGCCGCGGTCCCGGCCGCCCCGGCTGTCTTTCTCCTGCGAGCTGCGGACGCGCAGGCCGAACCGTACATTAGCAAGACCGCGAATCTGCGACGGCGGTTGCAACGGTTGCTTGGGCCGGTCGAAGAGCGCACCAAAAAGCTCAACCTGCGCGATCGCGTTCGAGTGGTCGAGTACGCACCGACTGGATCGGACTTCGAGTCCGGATTCCTTCTCTACAGCGTGCTGCGGTCCGCATTTCCTAAGACATACCCAGACCGCATGCGATTCCGCTTCGCGCCTCTGATGAAACTGCATTTGGAGAACGAATACCCGCGGGCCTCCATCACGACGCGGCTTGGGCGACTCGGCGGGGGTTCTCTTTACTACGGGCCGTTTGTCTCCCGCGTCGCTGCCGAGAAGTTCATGAACGATTCGCTCGACTTCTTCAAGATGCGGCGTTGCGTCGACGATCTGCATCCCGACCCGAAGTTTCCCGGCTGCATTTACTCCGAGATGAAGATGTGCCTGGCTCCCTGTTTCAAGGGGTGCAGCGATGAAGAGTACGCTGCGGAAGTGAGCCGGGTGCAGGCCTACTTTGATTCCGCTGGCGATTCTCTGAGCCGCGAACTCTCGGCCGAGCGGGAAGCGGCGTCTGCCAGGCTCGCGTTTGAAGAGGCGGCGGCGATTCACGTGCGCGTGGAAAAGCTCAAGCCCATCGTGAGCCAGCTTCCTGAGATTGTGCGGCGCCTCGATCAGCTCTCGGCGCTGATGATTCAGCCGAGTTCGGTTGAGGGCTGCGTCGCGTTCTTCCGCGTGGAAGGCGGGCGCCTCGCCGGGCCAGTCACATTCAGCATTCAGCCGGCCGAGCATGCCAAGTCGCAGTCAATGGAAGCACGGGTGACGGAAGTTCTGCAATCCTTTCCGCCGGTGAAGGCCAAGTCTGCGCTCGAGAATATGGAGCATCTCGCCCTACTCAAGCGCTGGTACTACCGCGGGAGCCGCATGGGCGAGATTTTCTTCGCCGATGCCAAAGGCGAGCTGCCGATGCGCCGCATCGTTCGCGGCATTTCGCGGGTATTGCGTGGGGAGGAGGCGGAGCCGGAAGCGAAACCTCCCGCGGGCATGTAGACCAGCCCCCGATCAGCTATCACACTTGCGGCGCAGTGGCCGGGAGCTTTGCTCCAAACGCCCGCCTTCCCGCCCATCGCAATATTCTCCATCCGACCGCGCCGCCCACGATAATAGTCGCCAACCACAGCATTATCGTCGGCAGATAAAACACGAAGGCCGTCATTGTCGACGCATAGTTCGCAAGGCCGTCAACCCCATCGCGCAGCGCCAGTTTCATCTGATAGAGTGGGCGCCAGTTCAGCCCGAAAACTCGGGCCTCGGCCTCTGTACGCAGCGATATCGTTATGGCCACCGTTTCGATCTGCTTGGAGAGCGACTCGAACTCCGCCTGCTGCTGCTCAATTTCTCCGCGTACTGCGCTGAGCTTCTCACTCACATCGAGCGTATCCTTCACTGTCCTGGCTTGTTTCAGAATCGTCAGGTACTGTGCTTCTTCCGCGCGCAGATTGCGCAGGCTCGCGGCCTGGTCCACGTACTGCCGGGTCACGTCCTCCGCTTCAATCCTTTCGCTTTCCAGTCGCAGGCCCAACTTGCGAATCTCCGCGCGCGCCTCTTCGAAACGTACGGCCGGCACTCGAACGGTCAACGAGCCACTGGTGGCATCTGGGCCGCCGCTGACCTGGGAACTAACAAGGAAACCGCCAAGGTTCTCCGCTAGCCTGCGAATCTTCTCCGCGACCTCAGCAGGCTTCTGAACAATGAGGTCGATCGAACCCGTGCGGACCATCTTCCGGTCGGCATCTGCATTTTGAGGCGCTGCCGCGGGGGCCTCAGGCTCGCTCAACATGGCCGTCGTTTGCACCTGATGCTTTTCCTCGACAAATTTGTCGGCATCCGCGCTCCGAACCCGCGATATTCGCGCCTGTGGCGCGAATCGCGCCTGGCGCCACAGGCCGAGGGGCTCTTCTCTCTGCCCCGCGAGACCGGCAGCCCTCGAATTGTTGATCCCGGTCAGGCTCTCGTGCGGTCGAATCACTCCCACATAGAGCGCCACAATTCCGGCGGTTATGAGCCATCCCGTTTTCAAATTGCTGCCACTAGTCAAGGACGATCTCCAATTCCCCAAGGTCACCGGCATAGATGTTCCTTTCGCACCATTCCAAATGCACTCTCTGTTTGGAATAGAGTCTGAGCCATGCTTTTTTGTTCCCGCTAATTATTGTGGCTGCCACCCATAGAACGCGCCATGGGCGCGAGTTTGCATGCAATTTCAAGTGGAATTGGGCGCCGGTCAGGCGGCTCTCTAAGCTGAAAGGACTGACCCTGCAGAAGGAACCTGCTTATTCGTCGATGCGATAGAGAACGCTTGCGTGCGCGGGCAATTGAAGCCGCAGACCGTCGGCTGGTCCAATGTCTTTGTGCGCCCACAGGTCGCGAAGTGCGACGGCTTTCGCGGCGAGACCTACATCGCTCCAGCGCAGTTCCACTATCTGGGCAGAATCTCCGAGATTGAAGACGGCAACATAATGCTCTCCAGGCTTTGCGCCGTCGGCGACCCACGCGCGGATGTTTCCTCGAACCAGCACCTGATGTCCGCCGCTGCTGTGCTGGTTCACCTCAAGAACTTCCTCGTTCGTGATCAGCGCTGTCGTCGCCGCATCGTTGCTGGGCAGGTCTCCGCCGAAGATCAGAGGCGAGCGGAAGATGCTCCACAGGGTCATCACGGTCTGCTGCTCATCGGGCGTGAAGTTGGTGGGAGTGCCGCCGCCTTCCTTGTCGGTCACCTTCAATTTGCCGAGGGGAAGCATGTCGGCGTCGGGCCAGGTTCCGTTCTTGCCGACCAACTGCGCCCAGTCGCGCGCGAAGTCGAACTGCTGCCGCAGCAGCTTCCAGTCGTCCCAGAAATCGTCGGAGATGCGCCACATCTGCGCATACTTCTCGAAGAACTCCGCTTCCGACACGGGCGCGGGCCCCGGAGAAATGCTCAGCACCATCGGTCGGCCCGTCTTGCGCATCGCTAGACTCAGCGCCTTCATCTCGGCGGGCTGGTAGAGGTGGCTCCCGATATCGTCAGCCTTGATTAAATCCACGCCCCACGAGGCATACAGCGTTGCGATGGAATCGTAATATGCTTGAGCGCCCGGCTTGGTCGTGTCCACGCCCCACATGTCAGGATTCCAGCGGCATGCGTTTTCTTTATCGGCAATGTCAGCCGCATGAAAGTTCGTCCCTTTGATCGGGAGGTTCTTCTCGACGGCCTGGCGTGGAACACCGCGCATGATGTGAATGCCGAACTTCAGGCCCTTGCTATGGACGTAATCCGCCAACGGCTTGAATCCTGCACCGTTCGCCGAAGATGGAAAGCGATTCACCGCGGGCATCAGTCGGCCGAACTCATCCATCGTCAGGGGAGCGCCCGGGTTGTAGTCGTGTCCCTGAGCATTGGGCTCGTACCACTGGATGTCGACGACAATGTACTTCCATCCATACTTCGCGAGATGCTCCGCCATCCAGTCGGCATTGGCTTTGACCTGCCCCTCGCGCACGGTAGTACCGTAGGAATCCCAGCTGTTCCAGCCCATCGGTGGAGTCGGGGCGACGGGATCCCCGGCGCGCAGCGCCGGCCTCACGAGGGCGATCGATAGAAGGCAGACGAGCGCTCGGGATCGAATCATCACGGCACATTGTAAGCCGTCAGGGCCTGAGTGCGACTGCAAACAAAACGGGCGACCCGAAGGCCGCCCCGAATGTTATGCATTTTCCTGTCCCCGCAATCCGCGAAGAACCGTGGCGAAAGAAGTTCTAGATATCCAGGTTCTTCACATCCAGTGCATTCTCTTCGATGAACTTGCGCCGTGCTTCGACGTCTTCCCCCATCAGAGTAGTGAAGATGGTCTCGCACTCGGCAATGTCTTCGAGTTTTACCGACAACAGCGTCCGCCGCTCGGGGTCCATAGTCGTCTCCCACAGCTGCGGCGCGGTCATTTCGCCAAGGCCTTTGTAGCGTTGGATGGTGAAGTCCTTGCGCCCTTCGTTGATGACGTAGTCGCGAAGGTCGCGGACGTTCGTCTTCTCCACTACTTCGATTTCAGTTTTGCGCTTGGCGGGCTTGGCCGTCTTTTTATCGGTCTTGTCGCTTTTGTCTTCGTCGGCAGCTTCACCGTCGGCACCATCGCCATTGCTGGCGGGCGCGGCCTTGACCAGCGTCTCGACCACGAACGGCGGCTCCATGTAGGTCTCGATCTGCTTGTATTTCGCGATCATCTGGCGGCATTCCGCACTCGAAGCTAGCACCCAGTTGATCACGTGCTCGGCGCCGTGCTTGTTGACGAAGTTCACTTCCCACAGGTTGTGCTCCTCGTCGAAGCGCGTCCCCACACTCTTGAAGCCCTCTTCCTTCTGCAGCTTCTTCAGTTCTTTCTCGAGGCGCTCGATCTTCTTGGGCGGCGTGTTCTTGTCGCCTTCAAAGTCCGCACGCTTGGCAAGATCGAATTTCGGGATCAGCTCGGTCACGCGTTCGTTGCGCACGCGCTTATCGAGTTTCTCGAAAAAGCCCAGATATTCATCGAGCACGGTCATGAATCGCGCCAGATCCTTGCCTTCGATCTTGGCCGCGCCTTCACCGTAACGGACGCTCAGTCCATCGGCCGCGCGCTTCACCATGACTTTCACAAATTCGCGCTCGTCCTTGATGTACTGCTGCGACTTGCCTTTCTTCAGCGAGAACAGCGGCGGCTGCGCGATAAACACGTTGCCGCGCTTGATCAGTTCCTGCATGTGGCGGAAGAAGAAGGTCAAAAGCAGCGTGCGGATATGGCTGCCGTCGACGTCAGCGTCGGTCATCAGGATGATTTTGCCGTAGCGCACTTTCGTCGGATCGAAATCTTCCTTCGAGATGCCGGTGCCCAGCGCCGTGATCATGCAGCGAATTTCCTCGTGCGCCAGCATCTTGTCGTAGCGGGCTTTTTCCACGTTGAGGATCTTGCCCTTCAGCGGAAGAATCGCCTGGAACCGGCGATCGCGCCCTTGCTTTGCGGTTCCACCGGCGGACTCGCCCTCGACCAGGAACAACTCGCAGCGGTTCGGATCGCGTTCGGAACAATCCGCCAGTTTGCCCGGCAGTCCGCCGGAATCAAGTGCACCCTTGCGGCGCGTCAGATCGCGCGCCTTGCGCGCAGCCTCGCGCGCGCGTGCGGCGTCGACCGCCTTGTTGATGATCTTCCGGCCGACAGTTGCGTTCTGCTCGAAGAATGCCCCGAGACGTTCGTTGACGAACTGCGTGACGGTGCCGGCGATGTCGGAGTTCAGCTTGCCCTTGGTCTGGCCTTCAAACTGAGGCTGCGGTAGCTTCACGCTGATGACAGCGACCAGTCCTTCGCGAACGTCGTCGCCAGTCAAGTTCTCTTTGACGTCCTTGAATAGCCCCATCTGCTGCCCGGCATAGTTGATGGTGCGGGTCAGTGCCGTGCGAAATCCCGAAAGATGCGTGCCGCCGTCAATCGTGTTGATGTTGTTGGCAAAGCTGAAAATCGTTTCCGAGTACGCATCGTTGTACTGCAGTCCAATCTCCATGTGGACGCCGTTGCGGTCGTCTTCCATGTAGATGGGCTTGTCGTGCAGCGTCTGCTTGCCGCGATTGAGATGCTTGATGAACTCCGCGATGCCGCCGTTGTACTTGAAGTCGGTCTGCTTGGGTTCGCCGGTCTTCGAATCGGTGGCGCGCTCATCGGTCAGCGTGATTAGCAATCCCTTGTTGAGGAATGCAAGTTCACGCAAGCGCTGTGCCAGCGTGTCGTAGTTGTATTCGGTCGCAGTGAAGATGGAGCGGTCGGGTAGAAAGTGCACCTTCGTACCACGCTTCTTGGTCGCGCCTGTTTTCTTCAGCTTGTTGGTGGGCTCGCCCTTGGAATAGTTCTGCTGCCAGGTCGCGCCGTCGCGCCAGATCTCCAGATCAAGATCTTCGCTCAGCGCGTTGACGCACGACACACCAACGCCGTGCAATCCGCCCGAAACCTTGTAGGTGGACGAATCAAATTTTCCGCCGGCATGCAGCGTGGTCATCACGACCTGCGCCGCGGAAACTTTCTCGCCGTCGATCACCATGTCGTCGACCGGAATGCCGCGGCCGTCGTCGATGACCGTGATCGAGTTGTCGAGGTGAATCGTGACTTCGATCTTGGTGGCGAATCCGGCGAGAGCTTCGTCGACGGAATTATCGACGACTTCGTACACCAGATGATGCAGGCCCAAGTCGCCTGTCGATCCGATGTACATGGCGGGACGTTTGCGTACCGCCTCCATGCCGCCCAACACTTTGATGGAATCGGCATTGTAGCTGCCGTCGCCGTTGCCGCTCGTGGCCGCGCCGTTCGGTGCGTCGATGGAAGTCACTTTTCCGTTTTTTGTTTTGGTGTCAGCGATGGGAGTATGAATCTCTTTTGTGGCCATTCCGCTCCGCGAAAATGTCCCGATTTTTTATGTGAATCTGGTGTTACGAGCCCCTGGAATTCGGCTGGAGTGTTCGTGCTCAACTCGACCGCTTTGAAGCCCCTGCAAAAAGACTTCAAGTTATTGAAATTCTTAATACTTAGGGTCGTTTTGCAACTGTCCAAATTATACCACAAATCGGCATTTTTCGGGCCTGCGAAAAGCGCAGCATCGAGTCAGTAACAGGCCTGTTTTGAGTATGAAAGTAGCACTGGGATCCCGCCGGCGTTGGATCGCTCGCCCCGGCGCACGCGAGAGGCGCGCAACAGCCAGTAGAGCCGCCGGCGCTACAAAAACTAAGGGCGGCCGCTTGGGCCGCCCTTAAACACTGATCTAGCTACTAGCTTACGCTGTCGCTGGTCGTTCCCCGCCTTTGGCGCGTCCTGGCTGCAGTTCAGGCTTGATGACGTGCTGCACACCGTCGTCCTTCGACGTGGGCGGCGGCTGGATCGGGGGTAGTTCCTGGCCCTCGACGAGCATCTTGATCTCGTTCGCGTCGAGAACCTCCCGCTCAATCAAGGCCCGGGCAATGCGCTCGAGCACGTCGCGGTTGTCGGAGATGACCTGCTTGGCCGTGGTGTAACCGGCGTTCACAAGTTTGCGGACTTCCTGATCGATTTTGATGGCCGTGTCTTCGCTGTAATCGCGATGCTGCGCAATCTCGCGGCCCAGAAAAATCTGCTCTTCCTTCTTCCCGAACGTCATGGGACCAAGATCGCTCATGCCCCACTCACAGACCATTTTGCGCGCCATTTCGGTGGCCCGCTCAATGTCGTTGCCGGCGCCAGTGCTCAACACGTTCAGGAACAACTCTTCCGCGATGCGTCCGCCCATCAGGATCGCGATCTCGGTCTCGAGATAGTTCTTGTAGTAGTTGTGGCGATCGTCCGTTGGCAATTGCATGGTGACGCCCAGCGCCATGCCGCGCGGAATAATCGTGACCTTGTGCAGAGGATCGGAGTTCGGCATTTTCGCCGCCACGAGCGCGTGTCCCGCCTCGTGGTAGGCCGTATTCTTCTTTTCGGCGTCCGTAAGCAGCAGCGACTTGCGCTCCACGCCCATCAGAACCTTGTCCTTGGCGAGTTCGAAGTCGTATTGCAGGACAGCCTTGCGATTCTGCCGCGCCGCGGCCAGAGCCGCTTCGTTGACCATGTTGGCCAAGTCGGCACCAGAGAATCCCGGTGTTCCACGGGCCAGGACGGAGAGATCGACATCTTCCGCAAGAGGAATTTTGCGGGTGTGCACGCGGAGGATTTCTTCGCGCCCACGCACATCCGGACGGCTCACCACAACGCGCCGGTCAAAACGGCCGGGCCGCAGCAAGGCGGGATCCAGCACATCAGGACGGTTGGTCGCCGCCATCAGAATGACGCCTTCGTTCGATTCGAAGCCGTCCATTTCGACCAGCAGTTGATTCAAAGTCTGTTCGCGCTCGTCGTGTCCGCCGCCGAGGCCAGCGCCGCGATGACGTCCCACGGCGTCGATTTCGTCGATGAAGATGATACAGGGAGCATTCTTCTTGCCCTGCTCGAACAGATCGCGCACGCGGCTGGCACCGACACCGACAAACATCTCGACGAAATCCGAGCCAGAAATTGAGAAAAAGGGAACATTCGCCTCGCCCGCAACCGCGCGGGCTAGCAGCGTCTTGCCGGTTCCCGGAGGTCCGACCAGCAGCACGCCTTTGGGAATGCGTCCACCGAGTTTCTGGAACTTCTGCGCCTCGCGCAGGAACTCGATAATCTCGCGGAGCTCTTCCTTGGCCTCTTCCACGCCCGCCACGTCTTTGAACGTGACTTTCTTTTGCTGCATCGAGAGCAAACGCGCCCGGCTCTTGCCGAACGACAAAGCCTTGTTGCCGCCGGTCTGCATCTGGCGGATCATGAAGAACCACAGTGCGCCCAGCAAGATGAGTGGTGCCCAGGTGCCCAGCAGTTGCAGCGGCAAGCTTCCGCTATTGATGTCGCGGAAGGTGATGTTGACGCCCTTGCTCTGCAGGTTCTTCAGCATTTCAGGAGTGAAGTAGTTGCTGGGAGCGGTGGTGTGGAACGCGGAACCGTCCTTGTGCTTGCCGCGCACTTCCATGCCGTTGACCAACAACTCTCGAATATTTCCCTGATCGACGTCAGTCATGAACTGGCTGACGTTTAACTCGGCATCCTTCTGGCCGTCACGCGCGCTCTTGACGACTTGCCACAACAGAAACGCGGAAACGATTATCAGCAACCAGAACAGCGCGGTCTTTACAGTTGAGTTCACCTAGAAGACTCCTAAATTCCGGACACGGGCAGCTGCCTACACCAACCCCCGAGGCTCCTACAACGGTTAGATGCCCATCGACGACTTTCGATTGGTAAAAACTCTCTGACGACTTATTCTACCTTTTCCCTGCCAAAAAGGCGCGCTCAACACGCCGTGACCTAAGTCACTGAGGCCTTGGGAGTTGCCGCCGCCAGGTACGGAAGGTTCCGGCCGGTCTGCTCGACCGTTCCCAGTCCGTAGCCGACCAGAAAAGTCTCATCCACGAGGAATCCGAAATAATCCGGCTGCAAGCGGACCCGCCGCGCTGCCTGCCGGTCGAGCAACGTGACCAGTTTCACCGAAGCTGCTCCACGAGAGCGCAGATCGCTCATCAGGAATTCGCTGGTCACGCCGGAATGAACCAGCCCTTCCACCAGCAAAATGTGCTGCCCACGAATGTCGGGCTCATGACTGAAGAAAATCTCCATTGCCTCATGAGCCGCGCCGCTCTGCGGAGGTGTGTACTTGGGCTTGATGAACTGGCATACGACCGGGACCTCGACGGCCCGTACCAGGTCGGCCAGAAACATGAAGGCGTTTTCCAGCACTGCGAGCATCTGGATGGTCTGTCCCTTGTAGTCGTCGGAGATCTGCCGGGCCAGTTCCTTGACTCGCTTCTGAATCTGATCGGTGGTGATGACCGGGCGCAGGGGCTCGACTCGCGGACCGTTCATGAATTTGCGCGCCTCCCGGCGCATCACTGATTACTCTTCCGCCGCCGGCTCGTCGGCCAGCGGTTCGTCCACGATCAGAACCACCGCTCGGCCCGGTTTCGCCCGATATTTCGCGGGCGTCGGAAAACCTCGCAGCCAAACGATTTCGTCGCCACTCTCGACCACCGGCCACGACTTGCGCTCCGGCTGGGCCACATGACGCTCTTGCAGCAACTCTTTAATCTTCTTGGGGGACTTCGTGTGGGCCGGCCAGTACCGGTCTCCCGGACGCCAGTTCCGCACCCTGAACGGTCCGGGTAGAGATTCCGCATCCAGTAAGTGATCAGGATTATACCCCGCATCCGCGCCCGCTGGAATGGGCCGCGCCTCGACGGAGAAGCCCGCTTCGTAAACCAGGACTCGCCCCGGAATTGGGAGTTCGTAGTCGTAGTTTGCTGGCGGCGCGGGATCGCGCAAGTCGGGCGTTACAAAGATCAAGTCTTCGGGCTCGCGCACCAACTTCCAACCCAACGGCAGCGACAGCTCCTTGCCCGACGGGCCGTCTTCCGCCGCGATGCGCAGGATCTCTTCGACGTGCTTGAACTCCAGCGGGATTCCTGCATTTTCGCCGATCGCTTTGACCAGACGGCGCTGCACGGCGACCGGCTCGCCGAGAAACCACATGCGGCTCACCGAGGCGTTCATGACCAGCCAAGGAGCGCTACCGATTTTCGACTGAAGACGATCGTCTTCCGGGTGGTCCATTTCCCGCGCCCCTTCTGCGCGAGAAGTGGGGCTTTGGACGGAACTCGATTTCTCGGAGGCGATGCCGAACCCTGCGATTTGAACCAGACTCTTCTGTGCAGTCACGGCGCGAGCCCACTCCGGCTGCGACCACTGCACGGTGGTTCCGAGCCAGCCCGAAACTTCGTTCTCCCAATAGTCTTCTTCCCCGCGCGCAATCTCCGCCAGCTCGGCAAGATTCTCCGCAACTGAAGGATTGAACTCCTGCTCGAGCAGCGGGACCACCAGCTTGCGCACGCGGTTGCGTGTGAAGTGCTCGTCAGCGTTGGAGGAATCTTCGCGCCAGGATTGTCCGATGTCCTTGAGATACTGCTCCAGTTCGCGGCGGCGCCCGCCAAGCAGCGGCCGCACAATCTCGCCAGAAATTTCCCCGTCGTCAGCCTCAACCAGAATCCGCGGATGAATTCCGCCCAGCCCCCGCAGCCCCGCCCCACGAATGATTCGCATGAGCACAGTCTCCGCCTGATCATCGAGCGTGTGCCCGGTCACGACCTTGTCCAGATGAACGGTTCTCGACTGGTGCGAGGCCGAGGGAAGCGAAGGCGGTTCGTGGAAGGGCACGGCTTCAGCCCCGTGAAGGTCCGACGAAGAATCGGGCTGTAGCCCCTGAGGGCCGCTGTTGGATGACTGGATTTCGCGTGGCTGGCGTTTTGGTGGCGCAGCGCTTTCAGCGCTGCGATTCTCGCCCCCCATATGAGCCGGGACTTCAGCCCCCGAGGGACTTCCCTCCGAGCCGAGCAGGTACCGAAAGAATCCATACCGCAAATCCCGTGCCGCAGTCTCCACGCTGACGCGTTCCTCGGCTGCATGCCGGGCCACGTCCTCGCCGTCGACATGGAATTCGAGATCGAACTCGCGAGCCAGGCTCGCAACGAATTCCTGATCAGCGTCGGACTCCGCCCCGCGCAGCTTGTGATTGAAGTGAACAACAGAAAGGACAATCCCCAACTCACCCCGCAACTCGAACAGCACCCGCAAGAGCGCAACGGAATCAATTCCGCCGGAAACGGCCACGCCAACACGATCCCCGGCGCTTAACAGTTCAAGCCGCCGAATGTGGGAAAGCACGCGCTCCGCGAGTAGATGCACGGGAACATGGTACCGCACGAGCTATGTGGGGACAGCCGCTTTCGGCTGTGCGCGCAGCGAAGCTCCGCTGGTGTTTGGTGTATCTTCCAATCGACATCAGCGAAGTGGCGCTCGCCGGACGGCCGAAGGCGGCCGTCCCCACATAGACCATTTACACGCCCGGGCTCTTCTCCGCGATCAGCTTCCTGATCTTCTCCACGAAGTCCGCCGCTAGCATGTCTTCGGTTTTCTCTTTCCCGCGCGAGCGCACGTTCACCTTGCCCGCCTCGGCCTCTTTATCTCCGACGACGAGTAAGAACGGCACCTTCTGCATCGCGTGCTCGCGGATCTTCGCGTTCATCTTCTCGTTGCGCGCATCGACTTCGACGCGCACGCCAATTTCCTTGAGTTGCGCAGCTACTTTGTTCGCATACTCCGCGTGGCGCTCGCTGATGGGAATCATCACCGCCTGCACCGGCGAGAGCCACACTGGGAACGCGCCCGCGTAGTGCTCGATCAACACGCCGAAGAATCGCTCGATCGATCCGAACAGCGCGCGATGCACCATCACCGGCTGTTTGCGCGAACCATCTTCCGCCACATACTCCAAGCCAAAGCGCTGCGGAAGGTTGAAGTCAACCTGGACCGTCGAAAGTTGCCACAGCCGCCCGATCGCGTCCACCAGTTTGATATCGATCTTCGGCCCGTAAAACGCCGCTTCGCCCGGGATGGTCTTGTATTCGACATTCTTGCGCTTCAGCACATTTTCGAGCGATTCGGTGGCGTGGACCCATTGCTCTTCGCTTCCCACAAAATTTTTGCGGTCGTTCGGATCCCAGGTTGAAAGCTCAGTCTGGAACTGGTCGAAGCCAAAATCTTTCAGCACATCCAGGGCAAAGTCGAGACAGCCGGTGATCTCGCCTTCGACCTGCTCCGGAGTACAGAAGATGTGCGAGTCATCCTGCGTAAAGCCACGCACACGCAACAGGCCGTGCATCACGCCGGAACGCTCGTAACGGTAAACCGTGCCCAACTCGCCCAGCCGCACCGGCAGATCGCGATACGACTTCAGCGAGTCTTTGTAAATCAGAATGTGACCCGGGCAGTTCATCGGCTTCAGGCGATATTCGGCGTCATCGAGTTCCATGGCGTCGAACATGTTCTGCGAGTAATACCCCTCGTGCCCCGAGGTGAAAAACAGCTGCCGCCGCGCTACATGTGGCGTGTAGACCAGCGAATAGCCGCGCTTCAGGTACTGCTCGCGCATCCAGTCTTCCATCTCCTTGCGGATGATGCCGCCCTTGGGATGCCAGAAAATCAGCCCCGGCCCGGCCAGTTCCTGAATCGAAAACAGATCCAGTTGCTGGCCCAGCACGCGGTGGTCGCGCTTCTTGGTCTCCTCGATCTGCTTAAGATAGTCGTCGAGATCTTTCTTCGAGAAGAAAGACGTCCCGTAAATGCGCTGCAACTGCGGATTCTTCTCGTCCCCCAGCCAGTACGCGCCCGCGATGTTGAACAGCTTGAACGCCTTGATCTTTCCGGTCGACGGGATGTGCGGACCGCGGCAGAAGTCGGTGAACTTGCCGGTACGGTAGATTGAAATCTTTTCATCGGGCTTGGTGAATTGCTCGATGAAATGGCACTTCATGAAATCGCCTTCTTTTTTGAACTCGGCCAGCCCCTGGTCGCGTGGCAGAAACTCGCGCGCATATGGCAGGTTCTGCTGCACCAACTCCTGCATCTTCTTTTCGATCTTCTCCAGATCCTCGGGCGTGAACGGCGTTGGTCGGTAGAAGTCGTAGAAGAATCCAGTCTCGGTCGCGGGCCCATGCCCCAGCTTGGTCTCCGGGAAGAGCTCCAGCACCGCCGCCGCCAGCAGGTGCGCGGACGAATGCCGGTAGATTTCGAGCGCCTCCGGATCCTTGTCTTTCAGCAGCCGTAAGTCGGTATCTTTTTCGAGCGGACGGGTGAGGTCGATCAGATCGCCGTTCGCTTTCGCCGCCAGCGACGCATCCGCCAGCCGAGGACTGATCGACTGCGCAATCTCCAGCGCAGTCGTACCTTTGGGAACTTCCTTGACGCTCCCATCCGGGAGCTTCACATGAATGCTGTCAGCCATAATGTGGGACCTGCGGGTGTTCTGAATCTTTCAGTCTATTGAACGGATTGGGGAGGGTCAAACGAGGATAGCCCGACCGCCCTCACTTTTGTTGAAACGCTTCGCTGCCGCAACTCACCATCTCTTATTGAGTATCAGGTTTGCGAGCTGCACGGGGAACGCGGCAGATTCGGGGCCTGATGTTGGCAGGAGGCCAATTTGATCCCAACTTATCCCGCTGCTAAAAGAACCATTCTGTGCATTGATGACGACGAGGCAATCTTGTGCTACGAGCGAGCGCTGCTCGAAAGATCTGGATACGCGGTTCTCACGGCAGCGTCGCCGGAACAAGGGCTCAGGCTGGTGACAACGTGTAGTTGCGATGCTGTGCTCGTCGACTTCGAGATGCCCGGAATGAAGGGACACGAGGTTGCCTGCGCGATAAAGCTCGCCCGACCGGAGCTGATGGTTATATTGCTGTCGGGTAGCGACGTACCAATGCCTGCGTTGGCCTCAGTCGATGCCTTTGTGCCGAAGCTTGAAGCAAGTCGGAAGCTGCTACCGATGATCACTAAGCTTTGCAGAGGAGCGTTATAACTCTATCGCCCTTCCCACTTCCTTGGGGCTTAGAGAGGAACTCGCTTGAGAACTAGAAGTTCGGCCCCTAGCCGCCGAGCGGCGGCCGATCGATGCACCCGCACCTTAGGGGGACCGGGCCCAATTCAGAGGTATTCAGTTTTGATTCCTCCGCTCACTCTTACAAGCGCTTCCACGTCCGCTGTCGGTGATCTTCATCACCATGAGTCGATGAGTACGTGGACGATACTACGTCGACAATGTGACAACATTCGCCGATCTACGTGTTGAGTTGGAGCCTCGGACCCTTCTGCGCGGTGTGATTGGCGTCATAGCCATCACTCCTCTGATTGCCTAATATTCGGACGCGCAGGTGCTCACCATGTCTTCCGGCTTCGGACGACCTCAGCTCCAGATTTCCATCCAGCAGCCTTGGTTTGCGCGCACGTCCCGATTACAGCGGGCCCTGGTCGGCTGCGCAGTTGGAGCCTTCACATTCTTGAGCGGCGGTGTGCTCGATTGGTTTGTGACTCGTCAATATCTTCCACGAATATCATTGATGTTGGCTGGAGCAGCGGTGTCCTTAGCCGTTGGGTTGTTGGTATTCCAGCTTCTGACTGACATCCAGGAACGCTACCAAGCAATGGTGGGCCGGCTGCGGCGAGTTGTGGAATTGAACCACCACATTCGCAATGCCCTACAGGTCATCGCTTACCACAACGTACCTGAGCGGAGCGAGCGAGCGATTCAGCAAGTCAACGCTGAGGTTGTTCGTATTGAGTCAGTATTGCGCGAAGTTTCTGCCGCCCTGGGCGACCACGCCGATCTTCCCGCTGCAATTGTGCCTATCGAGCGCCGCGAGCGATAGAACAGTATTTGCACCCGAACACTAGTCGCAATCTATACGAAATTGAAACGGTTGTGGCTCTTGGCCCTTACAGCGAAGCAGATGTGACCCGCGTCACTGACATGATGTACTCACCCGCGCAGCATTAGAAGGTCTCGAAATACAGTCTCGCCTCCCCGAAGAGCAGTTCCCACCGATTGGGATGCAGCACCCCCGTAGGCGAGCTGGGATTCCCCCAACGTCCTTAATTGAAAGCGGCCGTGCACGGAGGTGCGCTATGCATCAGCAACAACGATGGCCAATGCTACTTCTGGGCCTGATTCTTCTGCCGGCTGTTCTCTTTCCGGCTCAGAAGCAGGAGAAGACAACGTCGTCGGAGCGTGACACCGTCGAAGGAGCGAAGATCTTTCAATACCACTGCGCCGTTTGTCATGGAACTGATGGACGAGGGCATGGACCAGACGCAGTCGTCCTCAAGCATCCGGTCCCCGATGTGACCCTAATCTCGCAACGAAGTGACGGAAAGTTTCCGTACCAGCGTGTAAAGAAAATCATTGAAGGAGAACAAGCCGGATTGCTCTCCCAAGGCGATCGGGAGATGCCAATTTGGGGGCCGATCTTCCACCAAGTCGAATCGGATCAGGACTGGGGAGAGGTAAGGTTGGACGCAATCACCAGGCACGTGGAGTCGATTCAGCAAAAATAGGATGCCTGAGCAGTTCGTGAATTGGATTCAGGTGACGGCGGGCTTTCTTTGTGCTGCTAACTAAGGCTAACTCAGAGCTCGGACTGCCTTCAGCACAATGACACTGGCGTCATCCTGAAAATCTCCGCCGCAGTGCTGTGAGGCCGATTGCGTCAGCAATCCCATCAGGTCCTTGGCGCTGGCGCCCGGATTTTCCCGCGCGATCCGAACCACGTTGTCTTCGCCGAACGGTTCTTCGTCTGCGTTGCAGGCTTCTACCAACCCGTCGGTAAAGACCACCAGCTTGTCGCCGCGGCCGATTTGGAGTTCGCTCTGCTCATAACGCCAGTTGGGGAATTGCCCCAGGACTGCCCCCGCGGCATTCAACTCCGTGAATCTCCCGTACTCCCGAATCAGAAGTGGCGGATTGTGCCCGGCATTGCAATACGTGAGCAGTCTGTTGATGGGGTTCAGCACCGCATAAAAGAATGAAATGAATTTCCCAACCGGAGTCAGCTCACACAGAATGCGATTCAACCGTCCGCACAGCTCGCGGGGAGCCAGATTCTGCGACATCAGCGGCCGGAGCGCCGCCTGGAAACTCGACATCAGTAGAGCTGCCGGTAACCCTTTGCCGGCAACATCGGCAATGCAGAGCGCGATGTGATCCGCGTCGATCCGCACCACGTTGTAGTAGTCGCCGCCCACAAAACGCTTGGGCTGGGTCATCCCCGCCACCTCGTAGCCTGCCACTTCGGGCAAGCTCTTGGGTAACAGCTTTTCCTGGATCTCGCGTGCCTCCCGCAGTTCGTCGTCGTGCTGCCGTTCGACCGATCGCTGCATCTTGCCCCGAGACACCAGGTTGTGAACCTTTTGCAGAAGCTGCCAGTTGTCCCAGGGTTTCTGGACAAAATCGGAAGCGCCGCGGCGCATGGCTTCCACTGCCAGGTCGACATTGCCCCATGCCGTCATCACGACCACCGGCAACAGTGGGTCCATCAATCGAATCAGCGACACCAACTCCAGACCTTCGGACCCGCTGGTGGTATCGCGCGCATAGTTCAGATCCATCAACACGGCGTCGAATTCACCCGTCTCCAGCAAACTCAACACACGCGCCGGATGAGTGACGGCTTCGGTTGAATAGCCGTGGCCTTTCAACAGCAATTGCAAAGCGTCGAGGATGTGCTTTTGATCATCGGCGATCAGCACTCGGCCCAGTGCGGGTGGGGCTTCCGAATACGTTTCTTGCCGCAGTGTGGCTTCCATACCTTGGGTGATTGCACACTGCGGGCCACACTGCCGGTCCCCGCAAGCCGCTGATTTCAGGGATCAGTTCGAATGTTATGTTGCGCCGCGAACCCTGCCCGCTGTGCGGACGTGGATTTTGCTGTCCGGAAACGGACAATGGCAGAATTTTCAGTCTGATCGCGGGTACGACTGGGGATAAACTGTTCGGGTTTCACGCCCCTCCGCGATTTCGGACAAATGTGCAGCGCTTTTTTGATGGTGTATGGCGTCTTCCGGAATGAGTTCAGATAAAGCCTTCGGCGGCAAAGCGTGGTTTCGGACTCTAGCCGAATCCATGCCTGCGCTTGTCTGGGCCTCCGACACCGACGGGCTGTGCACCTACTTCAACTCGGGATGGCTTCAATTTACCGGTCGTACATTCGAAGAATCGCTGGGAAATGGTTGGCTAAGCGATGTGCACCCAAACGACAGCCAACGAGAATTGAACGAATATACCGGAGCTCTCCGATCCCGCAGCAAGTTTCGCCTTGAATATCGCCTCAGGAACAAGGGTGGACAATATAAATGGATCGTCGATTTCCGAGGTCCTGTCTTCAGCTCCGACGGGAGTTTTCAAGGCTACATAGGCTCCTGCACTGATGCCTTCGACCCTCACAGTGGTGGACGCGAAACCCGTTGGCGACAGGAGTACGAGTCCGCACTCGCGGACTCCGATCGAGGGGACCTTCCGGGACGGATCGCAAGCGCCGAAATTGCTATTCGAGACAGGCTCGAGCAAGTATTGGACGCCGACGAGCAATCCATGCTGCGAGGATGTCTTGCGACTTTACTCGCATTGAAAAAGGACATGCTTGGATTCTTGGCCGACCAACCCGGCTATTCGCAAGGGAATCTCCCCGCCCGGCCTCGGCGCGCCCGGGAACAGGCATCCAAAAAGAAATAGCCTGCCCGTTTTTTGAGTGCAAAGCACTCCGGGACTCCACAGGATCTTCGGCCGGCAACAACCGCAATACTCAGCCTGACACAGCATGGAATGGCCTCAGTGTGCCATGTCCTTCACGTGCGTCGCGATCCACCACTGATTGCCGAAGATATCCGTCACCGCCCCGACTCGGTCGCCGTAAGGCTGGTCCGCGGGCTCCTGCATCGCCTTCGCGCCCGCCGCCAGAGCTGTCCGGTATACATCGTCCACGTTCGGCACGTAAAGGTAAAACATCGACTTCATCGGCTGATACGGCCCTTGCGCCTCGCCCATCTCCATATGCGAGTCGCCAATCGCAATCGTCACGTGGTGGACGACCCCGTCCGGCGTCGTGTACCGCCCCAAGTCCTCCGCCGCGAAAGCGCGCTTCAGGAAATTGATCACCGGATCCACCCGCAGCGGGTGCATATATGGCTGAATGGCCGGCGCGCCCTCCGACTTGTAGCCGCTCGCCTTAGCGGTCGCGATGTACCAGTGGTTACCTGCGGCATCGATCACGCTGGCAGAGCGTTCTCCGTACGCCTGGTCAGCTGGTTCGGTGAGCGACTTCCCGCCGGCCTCCAACGCCCGATTGTAGGCGGCGTCACAATCGCGAACATACACGTGGAACGCGCCCAACATGGGCTCGCCCTTCCAGGCAACTCCCGCACCACCGCCGCCAATCATCAGCATGGAATCTTCCACCCGAACTTCGCAGTGGTAGCCGCCCGCCCCTCCGACCGCGCGGAATATTTCTTCGCCGCCGAATGTCTTCTTCACAAGATTGATCACCGCATCCACATCGGGCACAACCAGATACGGCGTCACCATGCGGTAACCACTCGGGATAGGACTCACGCCCTTCTTCGGTTCGGGCATACTGCCGCCTTCAGAGCCTTGGGTCATGCCCTGCATGCGCCGGTGCATCTCCTCAACCGACATTTCCTCGATCACCGCGACCACGGCCCACGAATAGCCAAAGGGATCCTGGAGCAGAGCATCGCGATGTCCGTAGAATTGGGTCTGAGGGGCACGCACCAGCTTCATCCCGGCCGCCACCGCATGTTCCGTAAACGCATCCACATCGTCGACCTGGATGGACATCGAAACTGGCGAGTGACCCAGCGTTTCGGCGCTGAATCGGCCTCCTTCGGGCCATTCGCTTGCGACGTTGATGGTCGAATCGCCAATCATGATTTCGGCGTGAGGAATTTGTCCTCCAACCTCGAAGCGGAAAGTTTCTTTCGCACCCAGAGCGCGCTGGTAGAACTCGATCGCTTTGGCGGGGTCCCGGAACGCTAACCTGGGTGACGCAGTCTTGCGAACAGCTGCAACGGGTTCGGCAACAGTAGGCATACGCTTTTTCCCTTCCAGTTCAGACTTCAATCGATCCTTAAAATTCTCGCGCGGCAAATCACGCAGGCCCGCCGCGATCCGCACCAGCGGCTCGATGCCCGCTGCCACCTTCGGAGCCTTGCCGTCCACTCGCGACAGCATCGCGTCTACTGCTTTGTTGAGCTGTTCAATCTGCTTCGTATCAGGATTCCCTGGATTCAGAGAGCGCTTAGGCATCGGCACCCTCCATGCGCGCTCGCAGGCTGCTGAGCGCGCGGAACTGTAGTTGTTTCACCGCACCCTCAGTCTTGCGGACCTCACGCGCCACTTCTTTGATGCTTTTCTGTTCCACAAACCGCAGCACAACCACACGCCGCTGCTCGGCCGGCAACGTGTCCACAAGGCGATACAAGGTGGCCCGCCGTTCAACGTCTTCAATCTCTGCCGGACTCACTTGCACCGAATCAATCAACCCCGAATCATCGGCCACTTCTCGTCCGGAGCGCTGCCAGCGATCCGAAATCAGGTTGGCCGCGATGCGAAATAACCACGCTGCAAACGGGATCCCACGCCATTCAAACCGCTTCAAGTTCGCCAGCGCCTGGTGAAAGACTTCGGCCGTCAGATCTTCCGTCTCAGCCCGGTCCCGCACCCGTTTCACCACGTAGGCATAAACGCGCTCGAAGTTGATTTCGTAGAGGTCGGCAAAGCAGGCGGGGTCCTTCTGCGCAGCTTCAATCAGAAGCCGCTCGTCCGCTTCTTTCTTTAGAGCCTTCAACGAAATCTCCGCGGTTTGGTCTCGCATTAGGGTAAACGCTTCAGCCGGCAAAAAGGTTACGGACTGGCGAAAATTGAATGCAAATATCATGTAACTCCCCGCGGGGGTTCTGGCATCCAAATCCTTAACTTGTGGCAGGAGTAGAGAGGTGGCTTATGGAAGCAGTCAGTGGAGTCTTTAAGACTCGATCTCGCGCTGAAAACGCCGTCAACGAAGCGCTCAAGGCGGGCATTCCTGCCGACCGAGTCACGCTGCTGACTCCCGGCACGGTCGATCAGGTAAATAAAGAGATAGTGTCAATCCCCACGGATACCGCCGAACAGCCGGGCATCGGAAAAGCCATTGGCGCGCTGGCCGGGGGAGGCGTCGGATTCGCGGGCGGGTCGCTTCTGATGGCCCTGGTCCCAGGGCTTGGCCCCATCACGGCGGTTGGACTGCTGGGCGCCGCAATTCTAGGAGCCGCGGGCGCCACTGTTGGCGCAACCGTGGGAAATGAATTGGAGAACTCCACCTCCCAAGGTCTTCCAGAAGACGAGATATTCGTTTACGAAGACGCCCTGCGGCAGGGTCGAAGTGTGGTCATTCTCCTCGCCGAGGATAACCAGCAGGCATCGCTTCTCCGCGAATTGCTGAAGATGCAGGGCGCCGAATCGATCGACGCGGCCCGCGAGCAGTGGTGGATCGGCCTGCGCAGCGCCGAAGAGAGCCACTATTCCGGCAAGAACTTCACCGAAGACGAAGAATATTTTCGCCGCGGCTTCGAGGCGGCCCTGCACGCGCGCACCCGCTGCATGGAATTCGACCAGGTCTCGGCCGCCATGGATGCCGCTCTTGAGGACCTTCAGCGGGAACACCCCGGGGCAGAAGTGGAAGAAGCATTCACCCGCGGCTACCAGCGTGGGCGCGAATATTATCAGCAGCGGTGCGATGAAACCTCGAAGGCAGCGTAGCGGACTAGTGCGGTTGATGGTGTCTAGCTGTAGTAGAGGTCTTCAACCGCTTTTTGCACTCGCGCCGAAAGCGACTCCAGATCCTTCATCGTCAGCCCGGTTGTCGGGATCGGCTCTCCTACTCGCATCTCCAGCGGACGGCACTTGATGTGGTAGGTATTCATGGGCAGCAGTTCGTAGGTTCCGATCAGCGCTACAGGCACGATATCCACCTGCGCCTTGATTGCCAGAAAGAATGCTCCGGACAAAAACGGCTTTATCTCGCCGTCCGGCGTTCGACCACCCTCCGGATAAATCACCAGCGGCAGCCCAGCCTTCAGCCCCTTCAACGCCGCCCGGATGCTGCTGATGGAGTGCGACGGGTTCTGCTGGTCGATGCAGACCTGGCCCGAGCGCTTCAACTGCCAGCCCACTACGGGATAGGACAGCAATTCTTTCTTGAAGGCGATGCGGAACTGGAACGGCAGATACGTGTACAGAACCGGAATGTCAAGCGCCGACGCGTGATTCACGGCATAGACGTGCGGCTTGGATGTGTCGATCTTGTCGAGCCCAATCACCTTCACGGGCGAAGAGATGGTCTTCATGATCAGCCAAGACCATGCGTAGGAGAACCAGTGCAGGCGCCGTCCAGTGCGGTCAAACAAGCCGCCTGGGATCGCGGCCAGGCCCATCACCAGCGTGTACAGCCAGATCAGCGGATCAAGAATGAAGTACGAGCGCAGACCGCTCAACCAGCCGTGCTTCAGCCCTGGAATGGCATGGGGACTGAGCCGCCTCGAAGGCGGCGAGGCAATCGCCACAGCCTGAGGGCCGCTATCGAGCTGGCTCGTTTCTACTGCGCCGCTCTCCACACGATCAACCGATGACTTCACTTCCTGCACACTTCCATTCTAGGGGAAACTGCTGGCTGGATACGGCTCAAATCCTCACCCCGAAAACTCGCATCGCTTCTCCAACCAGGTAAATCGACCCCGTTACAACCAGCACGCTCTCAGGTCCGGCGGCATCGCGTGCACGCTGCAGAGCCACGGCGACGTCGGCGACCGCCTCGATCTCCGCCCCCGTGCGGCTCCCGGCCTGCTGAATCTCCTCCGGCAATGCCGCCCTCGGATTGTCAGGCCGCGTGGCAATCACCCGTTGGGCCAGCGGGAACAGGATTTCTGTCATCTCTGAGATTGCCTTGTCGCGCATCGCTCCGAAAACAAAAATCAGCGGACGGTCGTCATAGCGCTCCGAAAGGGCAGAGCGGAGGGCCCACGCACCTGCCGGATTATGCGCTACATCGAGCACAGTCTCAGGCCAGCCGAACCGAGCCGGAAGCACCTGGAATCGACCGGGCCAGCGCGTCTCGCGGATTCCACGCTCAATCGATTGTGGCGTGATGCCGGCTATTCCCAGCTTTGACAGCTCTTCCGCCGCCGCCACGGCCAAAGCCACGTTTCGCAACTGGTGCCGACCCACCAGCGGCGTCTCGACCAGAATCTCCGTCCCCATGACTTGCAACGGGTAGCGACAGACGAACGGCTGCTTTGAGCTTTCTGCGTTTCCAACGATCGAAAGTTTTTCTTCGGAACTCGGCACCAGGTAGTCGGTGCTCCCCGGCGATACCGGAGGCACATACTGCACCGCACTCACTCCGCGCGCGCCCAACTCAAGAATCGTATTGCCAATGACGTCGTTGGCCTCAGGCTGCTGCGGCAAAGTCACGACCACGCCGCCTGGCCGGATGATTCCGACTTTTTCGCGAGCGATCTCCCCCACGGTATTGCCCAGGAACTTCTGATGATCAAGCGAGATATCGGCAATCACGCTGACCAGCGGCTCCACGACATTGGTCGCATCGAGCCGTCCGCCCATGCCAACTTCGAGCACAGCGATCCCCACCCGCTCGCGCACAAATCGAGCGAACGCAATCGCGGTCATCATCTCGAAGAAGCTGGGATGCCACGGCAGCTGTCCCTCTTCCACGAGGCGCTTGGCGACGCGATCGACTTCGCCATGCAGCCGGGCGAAATCGTCATCGCCAATCTCATCGCCATCGATCCGGATGCGTTCATTGACCCGCAACAAGTGGGGCGAAGTATAAAGCCCAGTCTTCAGTCCGGACGCCCGCAGGATCGAAGCGAGCGTCGCCGCTGTCGACCCTTTCCCGTTCGTCCCCGCAATCAGCACGCTGGGAAACCTTCTTTCCGGATGGTCCAGGGCCGCCAGCAACACGCGCATGTGTGCCAAGTCGAATTTGTTCGACGGCGTCTGGGCCAGTTCGTGCCCCAGCGCAAACATGCTCGCGACTGCGGTTTCGTAGGACATGAAGCAGCTTCTAGCTTCTAGCTCCTGGCTTCTACTTTGCGCCAAAAGCTCGGAGGATTGCCTATCTTCAGGTTATCAAAAACGATTTGAGATTCAGACCGGAGGTTGTCCAATCGCTGCCCGCGAAGAAGGAACGTCGGAAGCGTTCAATACCCGGGCTTGGCTAGAAGCTAGCAGCTAGGAGCTAGCAGCTGTGCCCATAAAATCCAGCGCCCGCGCGATGTAGGGCTTCAGCTCTTTGCGGGGGACGACTGCGTCCAGCATGCCGTGTTGCAGCAAGAACTCGCTGCGCTGGAAACCCGGAGGCAGCTTCTGGCGGATCGTCTGCTCGATCACTCGCGGTCCGGCGAAGCCGATCAGGGCGCCCGGTTCCGCAATATTCAAATCGCCGAGCATGGCAAACGATGCGGTCACGCCCCCGGTGGTCGGATCCGTGAGCAGCGAAATGTAGGGAACCTTGGCCTTATCCAGCCGCGCCAGTGCCGCGGAAATCTTTGCCAGCTGCATCAGGCTGATCACGCCTTCCATCATGCGAGCGCCGCCCGATGCCGACACAATAATCAGAGGCGTACGGGAAGCAGCTGCGCGCTCCACGGCCCGTGTAATAGCCTCGCCTACAACTGCGCCCATGCTGCCGCCGATGAAGGCATACTCCATTACGCTGGCCACCACCGGCCGGCCCATCAGCTTGCCGTGCGCATTGATCACTGCATCGTTCAGGCCCGTGTCCGCCTGCGCCTGCTTTAGCCGAGAGGAATAGGGCTTCAGGTCCACAAACTTCAGAGGATCCGTCGAGGCTATGTCCCCGTCGAAGGTCTCGTACTGGTTGTCGTCGAGTAACTGAGCGAGCCGGGTGCGGGCGTCGATCCGAAAGTGCTTGTCGCACTTCGGACACACGTTCATGTTCTCTTCCAGGTCCTTCTTCCAGATGATCTGCCGGCAGTTCTCACACTTCACCCACAAGCCTTCGGTCTTGACGCGCTTCTCCCCCGAAGTGTCCAACTCGCCGGCTTCGCGCTTAAACCAAGCCATAAAGACAGTTGTCAGTCCCTGCACTCAGTACTCAATTCGAATCCGATGCCGCGAAGGCAACTGGGTACCGAGTACTGAGTACCGTGTACTCGAAGTCAGTATTCGATTCCTCTCTGCGCCATCACGCCCTTCTCATACGCGTGTTTCACCTGGCGCATTTCGGTCACCGTATCGGCAGCCTCGACAATTGTCGGGTGCGCGTTCCGGCCCGTCAAGATGACGTGCACCATCTCCGGCTTCTTCTTCAGGCTCTCGACCACCTTCGCCGGATCCAGCATGCCATAGCTGATGGCATAGTTAATTTCGTCGAGAATCACGAGATCCCACGTGCCTGATTGAATCGCATTCTCGGCCTCGGCCCAGGCCTCTTCGACCATGCGAACGTCTTCTGGATCGGGCTTCTCGGCGCCCACCTTCACGAAGCCGCGCCCCATCTGCTTCATCACAAACTTGTCGCCGAACGCTTGCACCGCGTCGAGTTCGCCATAATGCCACGAGCCCTTCAGGAACTGCAGCATCAGCACCCGCATCCCCTGACCTACGGCTCGCAGTGCGGTTCCCATGGCCGCCGTGGTCTTGCCTTTCCCCGGCCCGGTGTTCACGATGATCAGACCACGACGGATATCAGCCATGCACGAATCGGAGGTTTGATTCTACTAGATGCCGCCCCTCTCCCATACACCGCTCATTCGGTGGGCTCATATCGATCGACAGCTGGCCGGCAAGCCTCCTGTCCGATACTGGACACTCCAGTCCCGGAGTGGACAATAGAATCGGTGCGCCAGTGCGGCCGCTCCCCTTTTTCAAGGCCTTGGCGCTGACTGTTTATGGAAGCGGAGTTGCAAACAATGATTGGCAGTGGGGTGTGGGGACGCTGCCGGTCCTGCTCCGAGAGGAGTTAACGGCTCGGATGTCTTTCCGAAAATAATTGGAAATAATTCAGGCCGCTGCACCGTCATATGTTTAGGGAATCGCATTCAGCGTGACTCGGGAACGCTGGCCCGTTGTTAATGTTGGCACAAAATTCGCACTAGCTAACTTTTCCACGGAACTCCGGCATCCTAGGTTGCGTAGCTCGGTCAGGCGGATCTCTGTCCCCTCGCAAACCGCGGAGGTCTCATCGTGCTCAACAAGTATGCAGTGTTGTTGTTGTCGTCCCTGCTTGTAACCCTGCCGGCCTTTGCGGGCCAGCATGTGGCGGTGCATCCGCGGACGGCGATGGACTCCGGCGACCAGTCCACGATTAAAGAGATCGTGGAGATGGAGCGGCAAGCGAAAGAAGCCAGTCTCCACCGCGATCCTGATTTCTCCCAGCGCACTCTCGCTGAGGATTACGTCGCCATTACTCCCCTCGGACAGGTCACGACCAAGCAGGACACGGTCTCCGCCCGCAAGAGCGGCCAACTCCGCTATGAAGCCATCGATGTGAGTGACATGGTGGTGCGTGTTTACGGCGATACCGCGGTCGTGACTGCCCGCGCCGACGTAAAAGGACACCAACTCGGCGAAGACTTCAGCGGCCCCTATCGCTACACGCGCGTCTGGGTCCGCCGCACCGGCCACTGGCAAGCCGTAAGCTACCAGGCCACCGTCACGCAATAGTCTCGACTCCGAATCCAGCCGCGAAGTGGCGAAAGCATGCAGGCCCCAGCCTGCCCTGAGCTTGCTGAAGGGGCGCAAGCCGTGGGTGACGCGTGGGAAAGACTCGCAAGCCCCGGAGGGGCGACAGAACCGCTCAGCGCAAAACGTCTTTCACCCCACTTCAGCCGACTGGCCGTGTCACCCAAGCATCCCGCGGCATCCCACAAATCGTCCCTCGAGACGCCGGCAATATACAATGTGCCTCATTCTTTTTGGAAGGCACTCCCATGCTGCCATCTCGTTCTTCGCACGCTCGGCGTAATTCGCTTCCCTTGATTTTTGTACTCCTAGTCGCCACCGCATCCGCACAAAAAACCGAACTCTCCCCCGCCAAGCGCGCCAAAATCGAAGCTGCCGTCACCAAGTACATGGCGACGACCCACGTTCCCGGGCTCTCGGTCGCCGTCGTCGAAAACGGAGAAGATGAGTGGGCCGCCGGCTTCGGCCTCGCCGATGTCGAAAACAACGCGCCCGCCAGCGAGCACACTCTCTTCCGCCTGGCCTCGATCTCCAAGTCGCTTACCGCCACGGCCGCCATGGAACTCGTTGAGCGCGGACAACTCGATCTCGACGCGCCTGTTCAGAAATACTGTCCTACCTTCCCCCAGAAGCAGTCGCCGATTACCACGCGCGAAGTCATGGGACACCTGGCCGGCATCCGCCACTACAAATCCGAGTCGCAGGACGATCCCGAAATCGGCAACACGAAACATTTCGACGATCCTATCCAGGCCGGACTCGATTTCTTCAAGAACGATCCTTTGCTCTCGGACCCCGGCAAGCAGTTTCACTACTCGACCCAGGGATACACGCTGGTCGGCTGCGTCATCGAAGGAGTTTCCGGCACAAAATATGTGGACTTCGTGCGGCAGAATATTTTCGTCCCCGCCGGCATGGAGCACACGCAGGTAGATGATCGTTTTGCAATCATCCCCTACCGCACGCGCTTCTATCGCAGGACCGAGTCGGGCACGGTGCAGAACACCGACTTCCTCGACTCCAGCTACAAAATTCCCGGCGGCGGATGGCTCTCTTCCGCAGAGGACATGGCAAAGTTTGAAGTGGCCATTCTGAACGACAAACTGATCAAGCGCAGCACGCGCGATCTGATGTGGACGCCGCTGAAGCCCTCTGACGGATCGAAAGATAACTACGCGCTCGGTTGGGGCTCCTGGACCGAGAACGGCCTCGCAGTCGTCGGCCACTCCGGAGGCCAGCAAGGCACGAGCACGCAGTTCATCATTGCCCCCGCGCTGCGCGCCGGAGTCGTGGTGCTCACCAACATGGAAGATGCGGGACCCGACAAACTGGCTTGGGAGATTCTGGAAGTGCTGGCCGGAACGGCGGCGGCGCCTCAGAAGTGAGAGTTCCCAGGCTGCCCGCGAGCTAGCGCTATCGACACTGTTCGCGCCGAAATTAGACAGCCTAATTTTTCGGAGCCTTCGGCGTCAGCTTCCGGATGATGAATTCCTGGAAGATATTGGCGACGCCAGTGGCTCCAATCCCGATGGCTCCGTTTTCTAACGTCAACCCCGCTCCATCGCGATCCTGCGCCGGATAGTAAAGATTGGAAATACCGCCCGCGGCAAAATTCCCCAGGACATTCGAGTAATTCGGCTGCCAGCGTCCGTTGTCGCCCTTGCAGATCACTGCATTCGCAATCGCATAGAGAAGCCGCGAACCGATGGTGCCAGTTCCCTTGTAGAAATAGCGCGGATCCTGTTTCAGGATCGATGGCAGGATCGCGCCCCCAATGAACGTCCCGGCAACCGTGTCGGCATAGCCGGCGCCGAAGCGCTTCGCATATCCTTGTGCGCCTTGCCCGTATCCCTCGAAATGATTCTGAGCCTGTTGCACGCCCGCTGCGCCCGCGACAAATACGATCGTGAAAGGATCGATCACCGTCTTCGAGGCCAGCTTGAATTTTTGCTTCGCGTCCAGCGGCGCGGCATCGGGAATATAGCTGACGTAAAAATTTGGCAGCACGCCCAACACACGCTGCTGCTCTTCCACCTTCATCTGATCTTCTGCCACTTCAACGCGCGTCACTCCGACCTCTACGTCGGTGACCGTTGTTGCCACCGCCAACGCGGAACCGGGGACAACATAGTTCTCGCCCGAATGCAGAGTTCCCGAGGACGTCTGCGCCGCGAATCCGGACGACGTCACGGTGACCTGAAAAGGTCCGGGGGCGACGTTCGTAAAAGAGAACTCGCCGTCTGTGCCGGACACCGCCTGTTGGCTTCCGAACTGAGCGCCGCCAGTAAGCTTCACGCGGGCCCCGGCGACGACCGCTCCGCTTGGATCCGTAACGGTTCCGCTGATGCTTCCGGGCACGGCTTCGCCAGTGGAGGATGTTTCCAGTTCGATCGAATTATTTTCCCGCTGCGGCGCAGGCGCTTGCGGAACTGGCTGTCCTAAACAGCACGCACTCCCTAGAACGACAAGAGCAAGCCCCGTGAACCCAGTGAATTGGAACGCCATCAATCGCTAAACTCTATCCTCTCCCTGATCGCGATCCAGATCACCAAAGTGCGCTAGTTTCAGCTTCTCTGCTACGAAATACGGCGCGGATGGAGACACCCGTCGAGTGGTCGACTCGAGAATGGCCACCGCTCTTCGCCCTCTCCAGACTAGGATGCGTGCTGGAAGCCGGCGGTAGCCCGCGCAGAGGTTCTTCGCCCCTTGAAATCGAGCTCGCCAGAGAACCAGCGACGGGGGTCAAATCCCGGAAGTAATAGTAATAAGGGCAATCGCCCTCAAGGCTGGCAAACCCGGGAACAGCTATCGGTTCCCGCGGTTACCTTGGTCACATGATCTGATCGCAGATTAGTTCCGTTTCATCATCCGCTGGCATCTGATCGATATGGAGTTTGGTTTATGCGATTACTGCGTTTGTTCCTGAAATCTCTGTTAAGGATGCTGCCCGACCCTGACAGCACGAAGACGCGAAAAGTGGCAGTGGTGATGCCGCTTGCAGGCACGCGGTTTGATCGTCCGTCGTTATCTAAGACCGAACCCGCTCACGAATGTATGGACCGCCCCTGGCTCGGGTGCGACGCATGCTTCAAAGCAACGGGCGACCCGTTCGCGACCGTCAACAGCTATCGTCAAACCTACTCAAAAACTGGATAACTCTACATCGCCGCATCCGTGGAACACGCCGCGATCGCACTCCTAAGGGACCCTGTGGGTTCTGGGGAGTGATCGCCAACTGGGACAGCGCTAGACATGCACGGTTGCAAAACGTAAGCGGCCATAGCGCGTCTTGGCTTTTTTCTTCATAATCCGGGGTATGGCTCTCGTGATCTTCCTTCGCGGCGTTAATGTTGGAGGACACCGAACCTTTCGCCCCAGCGTCCTCGCACGGGAGTTGAGCAAATACGATGTCGTGAACGTAGGCGCGGCGGGAACCTTTGTCGTCCGCAAACCACAGTCGCGAGCAAAATTCCGGGCGGCGCTGCTTCCCAAGCTGCCATTCGAAGCGGACGTGATGCTGTGCGACGGGCGCGACCTTTTGCGCCTGGAGACGGCGAATCCGTTTGGGACTCGGCCCTCCCCGCCAGATGTTGTTCGTTTCGTGAGCATCCTCTCGAAGGCGGGCGCCGTCCGCGCTTCGCTCCCAGTTTCGTTTCCCTCCGATGGCCAGTGGTTGGTGCGAGTGATGGCGTCCGATGGGCAGTTCGTGTTTGGCATGTACCGGCGCCACATGAAGACCATCGGCTACCTCGGCCGGATCGACAAACTCTACGGCGCGCCCGCCACGACACGCAACTGGAACACGATCGCTGCCATCCTGCGCATCTTGAAGGCCCCCGGCAACCCGCGGTAACCGGCACCGGCCCTCTCCCGGGTGGTTTTGAGTGCTTCTATGGGGATTTTACGAAGCCGCTGGCGCGGCGGACGCTACCGCGTGCTCGAGGATCGGCAGTTGTTGAGGGATTGAAGAAAGAAGTAAGTTGGGTCACAGAAATAAAGGAGGTCCCTGTGACACCTAAATTATGCATAGACTCCTGCCTCGCCTCGAGGTGCTGCCTGGATTTCGGACCTCATTGTTGCCGCTTGGTGTCTTGATCGCCGACTGATTCGTCTTCTTTCTCGGTGCTCTGTTCCGTCTTTCTAAGTTGTTGTCGATTCTGGGTTGTGAGTGCATAGAAAGTTATGCACGGTTCACGAACGTAAGGGAGTGAGCAAGACGGGCGCAAAGTTCGCCTCTCCCGGAGCGATGGTGCGCAAGCGCTCCATGAGCCTCTGGAACAATCCCCGCTCCGCATACTGATCGCTATAGCTGACGCCCACTCGTCCGGCGTGGCGCCAGACCTTAGCCGCCAGGAACAGAAAGCGCAAACGCGCGATCGCCAAGGTCGTATGTTTGAGCTCGGCCACCTTCGCCGTTTCCTCCCGCTGGAACAGCAGCAGCCAGCAGTTGAGGTTGTAGGCCAGCATCGCCAGCTGAAAATGAACGCAGTTGGTGGCCCAGCGCCCGGAAGGATGGGCCGCCAAACCGGCATCGTTGTTGGCCTCTTTTATTAGATTCTCGGCCCCGGCGCGCTGATTGTAGAACCACGCCAGCAGGTCGATGGGGCGCTTCATGTTGGTCACGAAGACCCGATAGATATACTGCGAGCTGTCGAACAACTGGTACTGCTCACGCTCGGGAAGCGGATTCCTTCTTCTGGTAACGCAGGGCAATAAAGCGGTAGGCCTTGCCCCAACCTTCTGGTTGATACCAGAACTCACACTGCTCATCGGCATCGGTGCGCGGTGAGGGCTGCCAGCGGGCGCTTTGCAGTTCCGCCAACAGGCGCGTGGTTTTGCGCGCCACCATGATGAACGAGGCCCGCCGCTTTCTCATAGGCTTGTACAGCCTCCCCACAATAAAACCCAGCATCCGCCCGGGCGAAGATCTTTACGATGCACGGCGGGCAGAGCGGCGAAAACACCTTGCAAATGGCGCGCGATCTGCTGGCCCGCTCGGCCGATCGCCGTTGCGCAACTCGCCCCAGATGTATTCTCGGGTTTCCGCTAGAAAGGTAAGGATAGGCTGATAGCTCTTCTTGCCCTTGTTCTTCGGGTTGTAGCTTTTCCGGCCACCCATCTGTCGGCCATAGAGCGTGTGCACGGTCGTATCGGTGTCCAACGTGATGGAGGTCAGCCGCACGTTGGCCGCCTCCCACACCCGTTCTCGCATCTTCTGCTGCAGCTGCAGCAGTTGCCGCGCTACCCCCAAATGCAACGACGCCAGAAACCGCCAGAAGGTGCACTGCGGCGGCAACTCCGACACCTTCAGGATCCCAGTAAGCATCGCGTTCGTGCGCCACAAAGCGCAAGTGATTCAGACGGGAAAAACCCACATACAGGGCCAGCACCATCCCCAACAAGAATTGGTAGATCGCCATCGACTCGCGGGATGCGAGCGACGGTCAGGGTTTCTTCCACCAGCTTTTGAAATCCCAGTTTCTCCAGCATCGTGGCCACTGGGAGCAGGCCGCCATAAGGCAGTTAGATTCTTGCCGGAGAAGTCGAATCGGGTGGAAGCCCCGATTTTATTGGGGTCCAGCTTATCTCGCTCTGTCCCTTGTGGGGCACGGGTTTCCTCGCTATGCTGTGGACTACGCTTAACCATTTGGGTGGCTCCTGGAAATCAGCTCACGAAGGTGCGAACTTCGCGGACTCTCTGTTTTACGACAGGATTTCCAGGGTCTCCAAATGGTCCTTCCCTTTAGTCGTTTCTGACCAACTCAGAATCTGTGCATAGGTCAGGTTGACACAACTACGGCCCCTCCTCGAGGTGGCCGATATCGTTCGCGCGCAAGGCGATCGCTTCATCCACAGCAACTTCCGCTGGTTCCATTGGGCCCATCGGAAAGTACTGCGCGCGATTGCTCGCTGCCGTACCGCGGTTCTCGGCGGGCATCGCGACCAATGCCCGCGCTGTGGGTATCGCACCACCTCCTATAACAGTTGCCGTGATCGCCATTGCCCAAAGTGTCAGAGCGGCGCTCGCGACAAGTGGATTATGGCTCGGCAGAGTGAACTGCTGCCCGTCGCCTATGTCCACGTTGTCTTTACTCTGCCTCACCAACTCTCCCCACTGGCGCTGCAGAACAAGAAGGTCCTCTATGACCTCTTGTTCCGCGCCAGTACCGAGACCTTACAAGAGGTCGCCCGCGATCCTCGTCACCTGGGGGCAGACATTGGCTTCCTTTCTGTCTTGCATACCTGGGGACAGAATCTACTGGCTCATCCCCATGTCCACTGCGTCATTCCCGCCGGCGGTCTCTCGCCCGACCGCACCCGCTGGATCCATCCCCGCTACCCATTCTTCCTGCCCGTTCACGTACTCAGTCGCGTCTTCCGCGGCAAGTTCGTCGCCGGTCTAAAACGCCGATTCCAGCAACACCAACTCACTTTCGCCGGATCTCTCAAGCCGCTGGAAAACGAACAGGCCTTCCGCTCCTTCTTGCGTCCATTGTTCCGTCAAGACTGGGTCGTCTACGCCAAGCCACCTTTCGGCGGTCCTCATCATGTGCTCGGCTATCTCGCCCGCTACACCCATCGCGTGGCCATCACCAACCACCGCCTCGTGGCCTTCGAGCATGACCAGGTTACTTTCCGCTGGAAAGATTATGCCCACGGAAATAAGAACAGAACCATGCCGCTCGATTCGCAAGAGTTCCTACGCCGCTTCTTGCTCCACGTCCTGCCTCGCGGCTTTGTTCGCATTCGCTCTTTCGGCTTCCTCGCCACTCGCCGCCGTGCCAGACTCTTGCCGCTCTGTCAGCGCCTGCTCGCCGACTATCCCACGGCGCACACACCCGCAGCCGTCACTTCTTCCCCCACTCAGCCCACTTGTTTCCGCTGCCCAAAATGTTCCACTCCCATGCTTATCGTCGAAAGATTCTCTGTCCTTCCTGCTTGGCAACTCTCGACCAGGAGCGCGTACCTTGACTCTTCTTAATCATCCAACCATGCTGCTCTCCACAGCGCGAGCTTCTGCTCCGACCGCCGTAGTGTCTGTACTCACCGAAATCCACTTCAATCCACCACTTACTTTCGTAAATTACCCGCAGCGGATCGCCTCCTCGGACCTACCAACACTCTCGCCGATATCTTTTACCAGTTCGCTCAACCCAACCCTGCGACGAACAAATCGCGAATCGCGCATGCAAAACCCATAGCTCCCCCGCGTCCGCCGCGCCAGCGGCTTCGTACAAATCCCCCTATCGCAAGTGCCCCGGCGGGACGCACTTGGGTCCACGCGGAAGCTCACCGCCGGCGCACTTGCGATAGGGGCCTAAGATTTTGCAACAGCTAGGGACTCGCAGCAGCAGAAAGCAAGACGTTCGCGACTTCTCCGGGGCTCTCAACGTGACAATCGTGGCCGGTGTCCAATTCATAGACCTGCCAGCCCGAAGCGCGAGCTTTCTTGGCAAAGGGCTCGAAGAACGGTCGCGCTGGATATCCTGCCGCCACGCAGCTCACGAATACAGCCGGAATTTTGGACTTGCGATTCTCATCAAGACGCACAGGTTCTTCGAAGCAGCTCAGACTGAAATCGCATAGCCTCGCGCGCACAAAATCTCGCGCCTCTCCCGGCTTCAGGCCCCAGAGATCTAATTGACTTTCTCCGCCCGGCAGCCGCCAGCCGTCGCCATGCTCTCGCGCAACGTTACGGAAATATGCACCTATGTCAGGCGGAAGCAGGTCCAGTACGCATTGCCCATCTCATGAGAATGGCTAGAGCATCTCGCGGCGGCATAGCAGTTCGTGATTGATGGCGCAGACCTCGTCCAAGATCTCGCGTAGCCGATGGTAGTTGGCGAGACACTCGCTGGCCTGGCTTTGATAGTCCTGGATGTAATCCATTTGCGGTTGCCGGCCATAGCTGACTGACCGAGAGGTAGTACTTGTGGCCATGACCGCCACCGCGAGCGCACTTGCATCCCGGCTTGCCGCATGGTTTGTAGCGCTCGATGAGGGAGCCTCGCAAAATACGATCGAGGGGTGGCAGGTGGCGCAAGAGCTGTCGGCGGCGTCGACGCAACGCGACAGAAGTTTGTTTGCGCGGTTGGGAGCGCATGAGTGTCAGGCCACGTATATAACTGGTCTGCTTGTAAAGCAGTTCGATTCACTTGTCAATCTCCTTTGGGTAACTCTCTTGATGACTGGGAGCTGAGTTGTTCGAGCAAGTTCGCTAAATCCAGGAGTAGATCCAGATCCCACCGCCGAGGCGGCAAGCCGAGCGCGGAATAAGGATCGGGATCAGCCCAATCGGTCCACTCGCGCGCGACGCTGAAGGTGCCGTGTTCTAATCCACGCAGAATCAGAATGTCGACGTCGGAAGCGCCGAGTCTTAAGTACTGGGAAGCTTTGGCCCCGAAGTGGGTGGAAAGGATGCCGAATCTCGGCCCAGCCCAAAGGCTCACTGTGCTCGTGTGCAGTTCGCGTTGACCGTCCCCACCATGAAAGATCGAGCAGCAGGCACTCTATCTGCTGGCACTCGATCCTGCGGTGGAAACCACGGCTGACCATAACTCATATGGGTTTCGTCAGCAGCGGTCCTGCGCCGATGCCATCGGACAGTGTTTCAATACACTATCCAAAGACAACCCGCAGTGGATTCTGGAAGGCGACATCAAGTCCTGTTTCGACCGGATTTCGCACGATTGGCTTCTGGCTCACGTCCCCATGGATCGAGCCATTGTCCGAAAGTGGCTGAAGGCCGGGTATTTGGATAAGCACGTCCTCCACGAAACTTCGGAAGGGACCCCACAAGGCGGAATTATTTCGCCAGCGCTCGCCAATTGTGCGTTGGATGGATTGGAGCGGCTCTTGAAGGAGAAGTTCCCGACAAGTAGACCTCTCCCCTCCCTCGGAGGTAAATCGCCCTGTGTTAATCTCATCCGCTATGCGGATGATTTCATCATCACCGGTAGAACGAAAGAACTACTGGAAGGGGAAGTCAAGCCCCTCATCGAGCAGTTTCTGCTCGAACGAGGGCTGGAACTTTCTCCCAGGAAGACGATCATCACGCACGTGGAGCAAGGCTTCGATTTTCTCGGACAAAATGTGCGCAAGTATCCCAACGGGAAACTGCTCATCAAGCCTTCCAAGAAGAACATTCAAACCTTCTTGGGCGGCATCCGGAAGACCATCAAAGCCGCGCTGGGCATGTCGGCCGCCGATCTGATTGATTGGCTCAACCCCAAAATACGGGGTTGGGCTAACTATCACCGGCATGTAGTGAGTAAACGCGTTTTTCACCGCGTGGATCACGCCATCTTTATAAGTCTGTGGCAATGGGCCCGACGAAGGCACCAGCAAAAATCTCCCGGCTGGCTCAAAAGGAAATTTTTTGAGCGGCAGGGACACAATAACTGGAGATTCTTCGGAGAAGCACGCGACAACGACGGCAACCTACGTAAGGTGCACTTGCTGCTCGTCAGTCGCACGCCCATTCAACGACACGTCAAGGTCAAAGGCGAAGCCAACCCATACGACCCCGCCTATGAAACCTACTTCGAGAAACGCGAAGCGGATCATATGGCGGCGACGTTTCGGGGTACTCAAACACTTCGCTTTCTCTGGAAGTTCCAACGCGGGCTCTGCCCCGTATGCAGTATACGGATCACCCGAATCACGGGATGGCGTCTTCATCATCGCGTCCCCCGTGTGATGGGCGGGTCCAAGAGTGCCGAGAACCGCGTTTTGCTTCATCCAGAGTGCCACGACAGGGTTCACCGCCAAGGGATTTCTGTATCACTACCGCGTCTCCCCGAAAGAGGCGTTCAAAGGGCCTGAGCCGGATGACGGGAAACCGTCACGTCCGGTTCTGAGAGGGCCGGCCCCCAGCACTGAGGGCCGGCACTCGGTTCCAGTGCAATGGGGATTTTTCGCCAACGCAGCGAATTCCGAGATGTCGCCATGGCTCACGCAAGCGCCAGATTCATGTTGCTGATCGCCTCGTCAATCTCCTGCCTGTTCTTGAAGCCGATCGTTGCGCAATCCACTCCCGCGTTCTGGAAAGCGAACCTCATTGCTTTCACACGATCATCATGACTGTGCTCGAACTGGCCGCCACCGCAGAGCTTCATGCCGATCACACCCAGCCCCTCCTTCTTCAACTGCTGGATGTGATTGACCACTTCGTTCACGTTGTCCGGGTGGTTGGTGTCCTCAGAGGTCGGGCCGTCCATGCGTGCGCCGCTGTGGTTGATGCGGATCAATCCCACGTCGAGCCAGTTTGTGCCCGGCATCTGGCGCAGCGCCGGCAGCCCGTGCACTGAGGCGCCATGGGTGCGGATAATCTTTCTCTGCTGCGCCTCAAGGATCCCGTCCTGCCAACGTTTCGTAGTTTCCGGCCAGTCGGCCGAGTGCTGCCAATGCAGCAGCATGATGTCAAAGTACTCAGTCTGCGAGGTCCGCCGCAGCTCGTCGAACTTGGCCTGCGGGTCGATCCCCTGGTGGAAGGTAGTCACCTTGCTCATGAGTTGATAGCTGTCTCGCGGCAAGCCTTTCAGCGCCTCTCCCAGCATTCCCGGCGTCTCGTAGGCCTCAGCCGTCTCGAAGAAGCGGATACCGCGATCGTAGGCATAGCGCACCAGCCGCGTGAACTCCTGCTGCCCCAGCGCGGCCTGTTCCGCACCGCTGTTCGTCCCGGTTCCGAAGGCCAGCCTTGTCGCCTCCACTTTTGAGCGGCCAAGCACGACGGTATCGGCCGCGGTGCGCTTGGCGGCGGCCAGCGGAAGAATTCCTGCGGTCACCATGGCTCCAGCGGCAAGACCTGTTTTGAGGAAACTGCGCCGTGTGGTTGGACTCATCTTGACCTCCGCGGCTCAAGCCGGTGGGCGAGCCGGATAAGTGGATGTTAGCACGCATGCAGCCGCAATCGGGCCGCATATACTTCTTTGCCATCCTTCAAATATGAATGGCAAGCGGACAAAACTGTTTTCGTTTGGTGAGCGCCTTATAGAGCCAGATTGCCCGCTCAGGTTCAGCCACGCAAACGAAATCAGAAACACGAAGCAACAGAAGACACGCGCTTTCATTCCGAAAAACCTCATAAATCGACCACGTCCCTTAGAAACGAGTGACAACTTTGATTTAGGATGGGACTTTGTCAAGGGGGCAGGACCGGGTGTGGCGAAGGAAACTGGGCATTGCTGGCGTCTAAACTCCGACCGGCCGTCTCATGGAAGGCCATAGCGCTCAAATTTCGACTTCTTTCGATTCAGCTCAGATCTGAGGTGTTCGAAGCTGATCGGAAGATGAGTGCTATCGAGATTTTTCGTAAACTGAACACTTTCGTACTCTTCAATGGTCATGATTCGCCATTAATAATCGGCCTTGGTGAACCCATGGTCCGATTTCAGAAGTTGATAGTCTTCTTGGCTTTTGCTCTTCAAGCTAGCGCGCAGTCTCAGAATCCTGCTTCTGCAGAAACGTCGTCGAACGTTCCCCAGAACTCTATCCATCAGAACGCACCCTGTGCCGACCAACCGAGATCGCTTGCGGAATTGCGAGCATCCTTCCGGCGGGGGAGGCTTCCACTCGCTTCGCAGATGACGGGAACTTGGGTAGAAATCGGTGACGTATGGGACGATGTTTCAGAAAACAGTCTGAATTGTTCAGGGATTAGGCGCGGCAGCAAATTCGAGTTTGTTCTGGTTGCGGACGGTTACTCCGTTACGCCGCACGCCATTGGCATGATGCCCCCATTGAACGTGAGGATACGACTCGATCATCAGGGAAGTGTCGAGTTTCCGATGAATTTCGGGGCGGACGAAGGCTCTGAGGCCAATCGGTGTCGATTGACAAACCGCGGCACACTCGTATGCCTCGTAGCTGCATACAGGGCTGAAGAGTTCAAGAAGATGGAAGTACAAGCGCGTGAAATCTACGAATGGACACCGGTGAACTGACGCTATCAGAACATTTCGCTCACTGAGGGAGTTTGAGCGTAAATGGGGATGTTACGAAACCAGGCCTCTACACGTATTGACCTCGGACGTTCGCGCTCGCGCGCTTGGCGGCCAGAGATTTGACGATCAAGGTCTCCAATATGTGTTGGTCCACATCCGCAAGCTTCTTGAGGTAGAGGCAGCCCTTGCCAGTCGAATGCTTGCCAAGTTTTGCGAGCAGCGCGTTAGCCTCATCAAACCCCGTCACCCCATACAGAACGGTTGCGGCCTTTCGTGGCGAAAAGGCGATCACCGGCATATCGCCTTCTCGCCCGCTCTCGTACTTGTAGTGGCAACTGCCGAAGCCAATGATAGATGGCCCCCACATTTGCGGCTTTTCTCCGGCCGCATTTTGCATCAACTTCGTCAGTGTCTTGGCGTCTGTGCGCCTGACCGGATCCCCGAGGGCATCGATAAACGCCGCCACACTCAATTTGGTGGGCTTGGTTTTGTTGGCCGCCATGACTCCTGCCTCTCGCTCGCAAGACTAAACTACTCCGCGATGACGGGCAATCATGAAGCAACTTGCTGTTCACAGATTTAAGATGAAGTAGGTTTGCGAGGGTCCAGATTACCTTCATCAACACTCAGCGGGAAGTGAGGAACAAATGAACCAGATCGAAGGAGCCAGCCGAAACCGATTCGACTTAGTGCCCTGAGTGATACGGATGACCTCTGAGAATGGTGAACGCGCGATATACCTGCTCCAGCAGGACGACTCGCGCCAGTTCATGCGCGAGTGTCATCTTCCCCAGCGAGATCGTATGCTGCGCCGCGGCCCGCCCTGCCTCGCTGAAGCCGTCCGCGCCGCCAATAGCGATGATGAGCGGCAAAGGATTGCGCTCCTGATAATCCCCCAGGAACTTGGCGAACTGCTCGGACGAAAATTCCTTGCCGCGTGAATCCATCAGAACCAGCGTCGATTTCGCGCCCGCCTTCGACCCGGCCTTCAATCCTGGATTGCGACCGCAACTTTCAAGCAGCGCCGCTTCATCTCTTAGTGTGAGCCCTTCCACTGGCACGTAGCGCGAGATCCGCTTCAGGTACTCGTCCGTCAGCGAGGCGATCGCCGGCTCTTTCGTCTTCCCGATCCATGCAATCTTGATCTTCACACGCGGGATGAGCCTCTCACTTCTTCCCCGAACCCAGCACCACCGACACTCCGAACGCGACCTTCTCCCCGTCCCAATACTGTCGCATTGCCTCATGCACCTCGGCATGAATCTGGGGCCACTTCTCCGCGGGCACGCGCTCCAGCATCGGACGAAATGGAACTGAGACCGACTGCGAATACTCCCACAACTCTTCGACGGAGCCCGGCCATGTCCACGGCAGTGTTTTGGTTTCTTCCCCGACGGCGTTGAATCCCGCGCTACGAAAAATTGCCGACAAGCTGCCGGGCTGCGAAAATTTGAAAGGATCCGGCCCGTCCGGCTGCACCTGAGGACCACCCACATGCCGGTGCACCACGCCCATCATGGTCTGCCAGTAGGGCTGCTCGATCGACCCCCACACCAGAAAACACGCCCGCGCTCCTGGCCGCAACACACGGCGCGATTCCTGCAACGCACCGATGGGGTCGTCAAAGAACATCACGCCAAAACGCGAGGTCGCAAGATCGAAACTGTTATCGGAAAAAGGCAGCTTGTGAGCGTCCGCCACCTGGATTGTGAAGTTCTTAAGCCCACGCGTTCGCCCCCGCTTCGCGGCGATCTCCAGCAGTCCGGCGCTCACATCCGTAGCCGTAACATGCCCCTGCTCGCCCACGCGCGACGCCAGACTGATCGCCGGC
Organism: uncultured Acidobacteriaceae bacterium; assembly: GCA_963832015.1. Classification (GTDB taxonomy): domain Bacteria; phylum Acidobacteriota; class Terriglobia; order Terriglobales; family Acidobacteriaceae; genus Sulfotelmatobacter. The sequence continues at coordinate 296,364 of CAWHSR010000028.1, read as the reverse complement.
TCGCCGGTCCCGCTCGCCACGTCGAGTACCTGCATGCCGGGCGCAGGCTGCGCGTATTCGACGAGCGCGTCGGTCACGGGCTGCCCCATGGCGGCCGACTTGGCCCTCCATTTTTCAGACGCAACCAGCCGGTACTGGTTTCCCCAGTCCGGTCCGGAGTCCGCTTTCGCTGTCATGGGGTCCTTCAGAATCGCGAAGAAGCTACGCGGTCTTTCTCTTCTTCTTCGTCGCCGCAGCCTTCGTGATCGCAAGCTTCGGCGCAGCCGCTTTCTTCTTCTTGGGAGCAGCTTGCAGATCGCCTACTTCCAGCCGCTTGGCCGTCTTCCACAGCCGTTCCAGATCGTAGAATTTCCGCGCCTTCTCGGAAAACACGTGAACGACAAAGTCCACATAATCGATCAGTACCCACTCCGCCTGCTTGTAGCCCTCGACGTGCGCCGGACGTAGGTTCGCCGCCTTCAGCCGCAGCTCCACTTCGTCGGCAATGGCCTGCACCTGCCGCGGATTGGTTCCGCTGCACAGCACAAAGTAGTCGGTAAACGCTCCCGACCCTTTTTCCATTTCCAGGATGCTGAGTTCTTCGGCCTTTTTCTCGAGGCAGGCTTGAATGGCTGCAGAAATTTGCTGTTTGAGTTCGCTCTTCTTCATTCAGTCGTCGGTAATTCTTTCTTCAACTTTGAGTCGCTCTCATTGTAACCGACCTTCAATGCCGCTCTTCCCATAGCGAGTAGCTTCGGTATGTATGAAAGAGATTGTCATCCTGAGCGGAGCCGTTCTTCAGGCGAAAGCGAAGGATCTCGGACTGGACCGCACTGGACGGCTATGCTCGCACGGCCGATCACTTCCCCGCCCGCTTCGCCTCAGCCGCCGCCAACTCACGCAGCTTCGCCATCGTAGCCTGCGCCGGATCCTTACGTTTCTTGCTTTTATTTCGCCGTTTGGTCTTCGTTACGTAGTGATTCTGAGCCATGAGTCTCCTGATTCAAGCGGTTCGGGACGCCACCCCTGATTGGTTCGTGAAAGAGTACCCATCCATCATACCGGGTGCCCGATTATTCACGAAGTTCCGTATGTGACGGGCGCCCAATAAGCGCCGACCAAAGCGGGATGGGCGGGAAGTTGACACTGCCGGTCGGTTTCCGGGTGGTAAGTTCCGAGTAGCCGACCGTCCAGCCGGAACCCTGTCAAAGGGCGCATAACCCTGAAGTGACTCCCGCACGGGGCACCTCGCGCTCTGGTCAAATGGGACACGCTTTATTCATAGCGGAGAGCTTCGGCGGGTGGGACGGCCACGGCGTGGCGGGCGGGCAACAGGCAGGCGAGGAGTGCGCCGAGAGCGAGGAGCGCGGCGGCTGCGAACAGACTGCCTGCGGCAAAGGCGTTTTGCATCCAGTGGGCGAGGACGGCGCCGAGAAAGCTGTCAAAGGCGAAACCCATGACAATGCCCCCGGCCGAGCTGACGAGCGCGATGCGCGCGGCGGCCCACAGAACGTGCACGCGCGGCGCGCCGAGCGCCAGGCGGACGCCGAACTCAGTAGTGCGCTGCGCGACGCTGTAAGCGACGACGCTGAAGATGCCGACCAGCGCGAGCGCGAGCGCCATTGCAGAGAAGACGCCAAACAATATGGAGAAGAGCCGCTGGCGGCTGTACTGTGCGTCGCGCTCGATTGCTTCGTTTAGGGTAAAGGTGCGGTTGAAGCCGCTGCTGGAGATCTGCTGGTCGGAAGCGACGGATGCAATCGCGCCGCGGATGGAGTGGAGGTAGGTGAGCGGATCGCCCTGGGTGCGGACGAGGAACTGCGCCCAGGACTGCATCGCAGCCGTGTAGGGAATGTAGATGGCGGGGACGATGGGCTGATCGACGCCGTCGTTGCGCGCATCGCCGACGACGCCGACGATCTGACGCCACGCGGTGCTTTGCGCCGAGACAACCTGGTAGCTTTTATGAGCTGTGAGACCGGGAATGCGCAGTTGCCGGCCCGGGGCATTGGACAAGGAGAGATAGCGTGTCGCGAAAGCCCGATTGACGACTGCGATGAAGTCTCCACGGCTGTTTTCGTCCGCACTCCAGACGCGGCCCTGCAGCAGCGGAATGCGGAGCGCAGCGAAATACCGCGGGCCGACCAACATCACACGAGCCTGTGGCTGCTCGCCATCGCCACTTCCGTCGACGATGAACGGGCTCTGAACATCACCATCGGGCGGCGTGGCGTCGATGCTGACAGCGACCGTGGAGACACCGGGAACGGACGCGATCTTCTCCCGGATCTGCTCGATATACGCGGCGCGCGCTTCAGGCGACTGAAGGCGGCCCCACTCGCCCGGGTCGTGGGTGTGCAGCTGGATGCCGATCTTCATGACATTTGCGGGGTCGTAGCCGAGGGGCATCTGCGTGAGCCGCAGAAAGCCGCGGATGGCGGTGCCCGCAGTGGCCATAAGAAGAAGCGTGAGCGCGACTTGCGCGGCGATTAGAACGCTCCAGCGATGCTTTGCGGGAGCAGCGACAACGCCAATCTGTCTGCCGGGGAGCATACGCGCGGAATCGCGACGCGAGAGACGCAATGCGGGGACAAGACCGAAGAGGATGCCGCAGAGCAGGGCGAGCGCGACGGAGAACACGAGGATGGGAGCGTTGATGCGGATGAAGGATTCGGCTGGGAAGGAGTCCGGAGAAAGCAACAAGGGAAGCTTTGCCAGCCAGTAAGACGCAGCAACGCCCAGGACGGCGCCCGTGCAGGAGATGACCAGAGCTTCGACGAGCAACTGGCGCACGATGCGCCAGCGGCTGGCGCCAATCGCCGAGCGGATAGCAAGCTCATGTTGGCGCGTGCGCCCACGGGCGAGCAGAAGGATGGAGCAGTTGGCGCAGCCGATGATGAGCAGAAGAACGACACCGGCCAGCAGAAGCGCGAGCGTACGCCCCAGATCCCGCTGGTAAGGCACGATGATCGGCTGCAGCCCGAGATGCCAGGCCAACGAGGCTACGGAATGGATTTTCATGATCTCGCACACGATGGGCTCGAGCGCCGCGTTGGCTGCGGCCACTGTGACGTGCGGCCGCAGCTTGATCCACGGCAGGTAGGAGGGGGCGGGACCGTTGGCAACAGCCCGCATGAGACTAGCCGGCAGATAAACATCGCCGACCCCGGTGGTGTCACTGAATGCGAAACTGCGCGGCATGACCCCGATGATGGTGTAGGGGGCGTGATCGATATCCAGCGTTCGCCCGATGACGTGGGGATCGCCGCCGAAGTAACTCCGCCAGAAGCGGTAGTTGAGAACAACGACGGAGTGGCCGCCGTTCTCTGCATCGGATGGCTCGATGTTGCGACCGAGAAGCGGGCGCACGCCAAAGAAAGTCCCGGCATTCTCGGTGAGGTAGATGCCCCAGATGTCTTCCGGCAGTGCGCCGCCGGTGATCTCCATGTGCGAATTGTTGAAGCCAAGCACCGAATCAACCGGGGCTGCCAGGCGCAGGTCATCAAGCTGTGCCTCGCTAAGGGTAAACCACTGAAACACGTCAGGATGTTGCGCGAGGATAAAGTGGGGGTTCATGATGCGGTCGGCGCCGGCGTAGGGAAACGGGTGCAGCAGGACGGCGTAGATGAGCGAGAACATCGCCGTGGTGGCGCCGATGCCGAGCGCGAGGGAGAGCACGGCGACGGCGGCGAAGCCAGGGTTGCGGCGCAGGGCGCGCAGGCCGTAGCGGATGTCTCCGCCTAACTCATCGAAGAGGCGGAGGCCGATGGCGTCGCGGTAGGTTTCGTACTGGGCGGCGGGCTGGCCGAGGTCGATGCGGGCTTTGCGGCGGGCTTCTTCTTCGGGGAGGCCCTGGCGGATTAAATCTTCCTGGTAGACGTCGAGGGTAGAACGAAACTCTTCTTCGACGTCGCTGTTGGTGCGTGGCGCGATGGAGTGCCAGAGCTTGCGAATTGCGGCGAGGAGACTCATATCTCGTCCGCCTTCTTGTCGAGAATGCCGGCGACGACAGCGGTCATGTCGATCCATTTGGCGGTCTCGGCCTTGAGTTGACGCGTACCGGCAGCGGTGAGGGAGTAAAAGCGGGCGCGGCGATTGTTCTCCGACTCACCCCACTCGCCTTTGATCCAGCCCCGGCGTTCAAGACGATAGATGGCGGTGTAGAAGGAACCCTGCAGGATTTCGAGGCGCTCGCCGGAGATCTGCTGGATGCGCAGCAAGATGCCGTAGCCATGCAGCGGACCGAGCGAGACCGCCTTGAGGATGAGCATCTCGAGTGTGCCCTGCGGGAGTTCAACCGTTTTCGTCAAAGGCTCTCTCCTATCTAGGAAAGGAGAGTACACTCTCTCTCCTTTCCCATCAAGGAGACTGCCACACCCCCCGGGCGATTGCGTCTTCGGCAGATGAACCTCGTTCTTCCGCAATCGATCACTGAACCGCTCACCCCGATCACCAACTGGCCCGCGGACCTGAAACAATGAGCCGGGCTGCGGGAACCAGACTCGGCGCCCCGCCCGCGCGATTTTCAAGCTGCAAGAATCCGTGCTCTTCGAAACCTTGAAACTTTGACATCTTGAAACCTGCAACAGCGGCCGGCCCGCGTCCCCTACCGATACAGCGTCATCTTCCGGATATACTCCGCCACGGGCGCATCCACAAACCGTCCCAGCGGTTTGCCCGCCGCGGCAGCCTGCCGGATCGCCGTCGCCGACGCCGGTTGATGCAAATCCGCCAGCAGGTGAATCGTCGCCCCCTTCAGCACCAGATCGCCCGTAGCCGCCTGCTTCTGAAACGGCCGAGTCACCTCCGGCCGGGGACGCAAGCTCTCCGGCAGCGCATTCGCTACATCGGCCAGCGAATACCCCGGACGGCTGGCCACCACAAACTCGCACTCCCGGAACAGCGCCTCCGCCTGATGCCACTTCGCGATATCCGCAAACGCATCCATGCCCACCAACAGAAACAGTTTGTCAGCCGTCTTGAACGACTGTTTCAGCCGCCGGACCGTGTCGATCGTGTAATTCGGCTTCTCGACGCGCTCCTTCTTAATCGGCACCACGCCCTCCTCAGGCGCCTCCAGCAGCGACGGCACAAATGCCTTCTCCTCGGCCGTCGCGAGCGCCAGCATGGCAAAGCGGTGCACGAACGGCGAATGCGGCTGCCGCTGCTTGTGCGGAGGAATGTTCGCCGGCACGAAGTGAATGCGATGCAGTTTGTACTGTTCCAGCGCCGCACGTGCCAGCGCTATATGTCCACGGTGAACTGGATCGAATGTCCCGCCGAAGAGTCCAATATTCATGAGGTGAGGTCAGCCCCGCCTAGTGTCCAGATTCCCGGCTCCGTATGCAAGCCGAATCCAGCACCCAGTGTCCGACCGGCCCTCATCCGCTCAGCCGACGGACAGTGCACAATTCGGATTCCGCGAAACCGAAATGAACTCCTGTAATGTTCCGTATTTCCCAATTTGGCACTACCATGGTTGACATGCGAGTAACCCTCCCCCTACTCCGCACTCCGCCCGCACGTGCTCCCATTCTTCGCTACGGAGTGGCAGTGCTCAGTACAGCCCTCGCGTTGATCCCCACGGTACTGCTGGCGAACGTGTCGGAGAGCCGCCTCGCGCTATTCGGCGTCGCCGTTATGGTCAGCGCATGGTACGGCGGCTGGAAGCCGGGAGTAGTCGCCACCGCCTTCGCCCTTACCGTAAGCGCCTATTTTTCCCTCGTCGGCGAGCATAGCCCTGAGCAATTGCGTACTGCCATCCTCCGCCTGTCACTCTTCTTCTTCCTGGCGATGCTAATCTGCTGGCTCAACGCGGCCTTGCGTGCCGCCCAGGAGAACCTGCGCCGCTCCGAGTTGAACTTCCGCTCGCTGGTGACCAACGCCCCCTACGGGATTTGCCGCTGCGATTCCACCGGCAAGATTCTCGACGCCAACCCCGCCTTCCTCGAATTGCTTGGCCACACGTCTCCCGACGAGCTGATCGGCCAGCACATCTTCGGACTCTACGCCGAACACGATAAATGGTTCGACCTCGCCGACTATCTTCGCTCTTCCGAGCCCTTCAAAGGCCTGACCGCCGAATGGAAGCGCAAGAACAACACCACCACGGTGGTCCGCGTCTCCGGGCGCTCGGTGTTGAACGGAGGCGAAGGCATCGTCTTCGAACTGTTCGCCGAAGACGTCACCGAGCGCCGCGCCCTCGAGCAACAGCTTCGCCAGTCGCAGAAGATGGAAGCCGTTGGCCGTCTCGCCGGAGGCATCGCCCACGACTTCAACAACCTGCTCATGGTGATTCTCGGCTACTCGGAGTTCCTGCTCGAACGCCTTGGCGCCGAGCCTCACCTGCGCGGACCTGCCCAGGAAATCGCCGGCGCCGCCGAACGCGCCTCCTCGCTGACCCGCCAGCTGCTCGCCTTCAGCCGCAAGCAGATGCTCGCCCCCCGCATCGTCAACCTGAACGACGTGGCCACCGAAAACATCAAGATGCTGACTCGCATGATCGGCGAGGACGTCGACCTGGTCATGGTGCCTGCCCCCAATCTCTGGCCCATCCGCGCCGATGCCGGGCAGATCGACCAGGTCATCATGAACCTCGCCGTCAACGCCCGCGATGCCATGCCCTCGGGCGGCAAGTTGACCATCGAGACCTGCAACGTCACGCTCGACGACGAATACGCCCGCTTCCACGCCCCGTTGCGCCCCGGCGACTACGTCATGCTCGCGCTCAGCGACACCGGCAACGGCATGGACACCGACACTCAATCGCACATTTTCGAGCCCTTCTTCACCACCAAGGGCACGAAAGGAACCGGACTCGGCCTCTCGACCGTCTACGGCATCGTCAAGCAGAGCGGCGGATACATCTGGGTTTATAGTGAAGTCGGGCGCGGAACGACCTTCAAAATCTACCTGCCGCGCGTGGCCTCGATTGGCGAACCGGCCACCCAGGTCGCCGCGCCTGTCGAATACCGCAAAGTCGAGCCTGGCACGGAAACCATCCTGCTGGTCGAAGACGAGGCCAACCTGCGTTACCTCGCGCGTCAATATCTGGAAAAGCAGGGCTACAAAGTCATCGAGGCCGCCGACGGCGCCGTCGCCATGCAGATTGCCGTCGCCCACGAGGCCATGATCCACCTGCTGCTCACCGACGTCATCATGCCCGGCATGAACGGACGTGAGTTGGCGCAGCGCATCGCGGAAATTCGTCCCAACGTGAAAATTCTCTACATGTCCGGCTACACCGAAAATGTGATCGGACACAACGGCATGCTGGACGCGGGCATCCGCCTGCTCCAGAAGCCCTTTAACCTTCGCGACCTGAAGAGCAAGGTCCGCGAAGTGCTCGACGCAACACCAACTCCCCCGGAGGTCGCTATGTCCATGCAATCCGCCGAACCCCAACACGCCACGCGGGCCAAAGAAGCTCCACCTGCGCGCGCGCAACGATTCCATCTTCACTTGCCTCTGCGTTATCGCCGTCTCGGCGAGAAGGATTGGCACGTGGGCACAACCGAGAACATCAGCCGGTCGGGAATGCTCTTCCAGGCCGACGAAGTTCTCCAGCCGAACTCGCAGCTGGAAATCAATCTGGTGCTCCCGCAGGAAATTGCCGGACTCTCCTCCACGGAGGTCGTCTGCCGTGGCGAAGTCGTCCGCACGGTCGAGCACAACGGATCAACCCTAACTCCCGCGCTGGCCGCACGGATATTGCAATATCACTTCCAACACGGCCCGCTTCCCAGGGCGTGAGGGATTCTCGGTTTTGTGGACGGTAAAGCGGATCAGAAAGGCGGCTTCTCTCGGGCCGCCTTTCTTATTGCCCGAACACCCAATTCCCCGATGAAACCAGCGATGGAGAGGGCGCTATCGTGAATGCGGAAGTGTGCGTCTCAACCGAGCGCGAAATCTTGCCAACCGACTCTTCTTTTGCGAAGCTTGTCTCTCGAAGGTGTTGAGGAGGCGCCGAGAATGTTGATTGACCGGCAAGACCTTCTCTACGCCATCCGCTCCGCTCGCCGGACGCCGCTCCTGACCTTCGTCGTGGTGCTGGCTCTCTCCGTCGGCATCGGATTGAATGCAGGTGTTTTCGCCATCCTCAACTTCCTGTTCCTCGACCCCCCAACGAAGAAAGACCCCGCCAGCTTTGTCCAGATCTATCCCCGCTATGAAGGCTGGTATATGGGACCGATCAGGGACTCTTCCTTCAACGCCGAAGACTACGACGCGATCCAGGCTCAATCCCGCTCGCTCGCGGATGTAGCGGCCTGGCAGATGATCGGCACCACGCTCGACGACGTACGCCAGCCAGGTCGTCATTCAACCCTCGTTACCTGTAACTACTTTCGCGTTTTCGGAATCGATCGTCCGCTCATGGGACGCTTTTTCAATCCCGACGAGTGCACCCCGGGAACCGCGGTGCAAGTTGCCGTGCTCAGCGAGCATTTCTGGAGAAACTATTACTCATCCGACCCGCTCATCATTGGAAAGGTCGTCCATATCAGCGGCCAGCCGCTGACAGTGGTCGGCATCACCTCTGATCAATCGGCCAACTTGCTGTCCGGTGGGGTCTGGATCCCTTACAGCCTGCAGCCCGCATTCAATCATGGCAACAGCGCCTTCCAGAATCCCGACTGGGCTTGGCTTACGGTGACCGGGCGTCTGCGCCCTGGATACTCGCGCGCTGATGCAACAGCGGAGTTGCAAACCATCATGCGCCGGCGCGACCGATCCTACTTTGAGCAGCGAGTGTTTACGCTCGACCGGAAGACCTCCCTGGTGCTCACCGATGGATCATCCATTCGCAATCCCGCATTCCAATCGATAACGATGATTCTCATGGCCCTGATTTTGGGACCGCTCGCCCTGGTTCTGCTGCTGGCGTGCACCAATGTGACCATGCTCTTCCTGTCGCGCTCCATCACCCGCCGCGGAGAAATCGCAGTCCGTCTTGCCCTCGGCGCCGGACGCGCGCGGCTCCTGCGCATGCTGGCCCTTGAGAGCTTCTTTACCGCTGCTGCCGCAGGCCTGGCGAGCATTTATCTGGCCGCCCGTTTTCCGTTTCTCCTCTTCTCAGCCATCGGTCCGGCCGAGGCCGGGGCCGCATCCGTCATACGGCCTGACTGGAAGGTTTTTGGCTATCTTGCTGCTCTTGTACTCGTTGCCACCGCGGCTTCTGCCCTCGCGCCTATGCGCGAGTCATTTCGATTCGATCTGGTCACTGCGCTCAAGGGACGCGAAGGTTCGGCGACCATGCGCTCGCATACAACCAGCGCTCTGATCGTCGTGCAGCTTGCCATGAGCTTCGTGCTTCTCACCATCGCCGTTCTCTTCGGGCGTCTGCCTTTTTCGATCGTCAACAACGGTCCGGGCTTTGAAACCCGTCACACGATGACCGTTCCAATTGACGTCGAGATTCCTCCTTACACCGAGACTTCGGCGCTGGCCTTCGAGCGTTCGCTCGAGTCGCGCATCCTCCAGGTCCCCGGAGTGCAGTCCCTGGCATGGGAGAGCCTCGAGCCCTTCCGGGTGGCGCCCATCAGAGAGGTTCGTCTCAATACCCAGAGCCGGGGGCAGGGGCGTCCCGCAACCATCGACAATGTTTCTCCGGAGTTCTTTTCCACCTTCGGGATCCCCCTGATGCATGGCCGCTCCTTCCTGAGCTCCGACGTCTCCCCCAACGGCGGCACCCAGGTCGCCATCGTCAGCCATGCATTCGCGAAAGCATTCTGGGCCGATAGCGACCCTGTCGGCAAAATCGTCGTCACACCGGATGACCGGCATCTGGTCGTGATCGGGGTAGCGGGCGACACGCGCTCGGAGCGCTTCAGCATCCTCGACGGACCCAGGCTGTATACGTTGCGCAATGAGCAAGCGCTCGATGGCCAGCTCTTCGTGCGATTCAGCGGCAGCGCCGCGCCTGTCGCTGCATCCATCGAACGGATCGTCAAGGGCCTGGATGCGACGCAACAGGGCACTCCGTCCACGATCTGGGAGTTCCTTGAAAGCAACGCCTCCGACACGCGCTCCCTGGCAAAGATCATCCTCTTCATGGCCAGCGTCGCCGTACTCCTGGCCATCACAGGCGTCTATAGCGTGCTCACGTTCGCCATCAGCCAGCGCACGCGCGAGTTCGGCATTCAGATGATGCTGGGCGCGACCCGCCAGTCGATCTTCCGCTCAGTGATGAACCGAGGTGTTCGCCAGATCGCCCTCGGCTGTCTCCTCGGACTGGCAATGGCCATGCCGGCCGCATGGGCTTGGATGCGCCTCACAAAGGATTCATGGCTGAATATCGATACGTTTGACCCCTCTGCGTACAGCATCTCAGCGCTGATCCTGCTTGTGGTCTCCCTCTCCGCCATGTGTCTCCCGGCGCTCCGGGCAACGCAGGTAGACCCCATAGAGGCGTTGCGCAACGAATAGGCGGAGGGGACTGGCCGATCCTTAGAACGACACGACATGGGCTGCCCCGATTTCAGAAAGACCGTTTTACCTGAAATCGACGCTTTCAGTTTTCCACAGATTTCCACAGCAGAAATCACAATTCCTGTGACGAACAACCTTTACTGAGAATGTAGGAGAAGCCCACAATGGTTCCGTGCGCGAGAATTCCCTCAACTCGGCCAGACAGCCGGCTTCAGCGGTCTGCCACATAGATATGACTGAGAACCCCTCGCTCCAAACCGACCCCGCCCTAAGTCCTTATATTGGAATATTTTGCCGCCAAAGCGCCCTGCCACCCGACCGCAACTGCAAAAGAATCTATATTTTACGGAGAGCGGCCCAGAACAACGGCCCAAAACTGGCCGCTAACTCCTTATTCCCCAAGATTTTACATGCAAGTCCTTCCGGCTCAGGATTTTGCCGGGCCATCTGCCGGTCCGACAGCCGTAACGTCAATGAATTGAATATTTTACGAGATCGTGAAGACAAAAAATTGAAGGCCCCGCCTCTACGAACTCTCCCCCACCGCTTCCTTCAGTTCCCGCTCGCGGAACCTCTGGACTTCGTCCGCCATGGCGTACTTCAGCTCCTCGATCCCTTTGCCCGTTACGGCGGAGATCTCGTAGAGCTTCAGCTTGTGTTTCTTGCAATAGCGCTTGAGCGCGGCCAGCTTGTCTTTGTTGACGGCATCGATCTTCGAGGCCGCCATGATCATCGGCTTGTCTTGGAGATGCGCTCCGAAGCTCCACAGCTCGGCCAGGATCACTTCAACGTCCTTGGTCACATCAGGCCGGCCGCTCGAATCGGAGACGTCGACCAAATGCACCAGCAGGCGCGTGCGCTCGATGTGCCGCAGGAACTGCGTGCCCAGTCCGGCGCCAGTGTGCGCGCCCTCGATCAAGCCAGGAATGTCGGCGACCACAAAACTGACTTCACTCTTGGCGTCGCCCACGGCGACCACACCCAGGTTGGGCTCGAGCGTGGTGAACGGATAGTCCGCAATCTTGGGCCGCGCCGCCGAGATGCGCGAGATCAGCGTCGACTTGCCCACATTCGGATAGCCCACGAGCCCCACGTCCGCCAGCAGCTTCAGTTCGAGCCGGTAGACATGCTCCTCGCCCGGACGTCCTTCTTCATGCTCGCGCGGAGCTTGATGTACCGAGGTTGCAAAGCGCGCATTTCCGCGTCCGCCGCGCCCGCCGCGGGCAACGACGAAGCTCTGGTCGGGCTGCGTAAACTCGAAAATCTTGTCGCCGGTCTCTTCGTCGAACACAATCGTCCCGACCGGAACTTTCAGGATGATGCCTTCGCCGTCGCGCCCGGTCTTGTTCGAACCTTCGCCGTGACGTCCGCGCTGCGCGGTGTGCTCGGGATTGAAGCGGAAATGCACCAGCGTGTTGTGGCGCTCGCTGGACTCCATCACGATGTCGCCGCCCTTGCCTCCGTCGCCGCCCGAAGGTCCGCCGCGCGGGACGAACTTCTCCCGCCGGAAGGCCATGCAGCCGTTCCCGCCGTCACCGGCCTTGACCTTAATTTTCGCCTCATCAATAAACATGCGTCTCTTCTCTTTTTCTCGTCATTCTCTATGATCAGGGAAGCTAGCGGGAATGTCTAACGGACAATCTCTAACGAACAATGTCTAACGGCCTTGGAGCGCGACTCTCTTCAAGCCGGGTATCCATCCACTCTGAAACTCGGGCTGGATGGTCTCGGCCGCGTCCAGAGCCTTTTGGAAGGCCTGGCGCGATTCCTCGGGCCGGTTCAATTGCCGGAGGACGTCTCCCAACTCGGCCTGCGCCTGGACCGAACGCGGCGCGAGCGCGACGGCGGCTTGCGCTTCGGAAAGCGCCTCATCCAGATGCTTGCCCTGCACAGCCAGTTCCGCGCGCGTGACATGGTTCAGCGCCGCCAGAAGGATGTCGAAATGCCCGTTGAAGACGAACAGTCCATCTTCAATCACGGCTGTGGGCCGAATGTGCTGGAACTGATCGTAGGGATTCAGCTCTCCCGGCCCAAATTCATAGCCCGACAGCACTCCGGCGCTGATCAGCACAGGGCCGTCGACGCTCGCCGGCACCTCGATCGACGGCTGCAACCACACCGAAGCAATCGTCGTAAGCGGCTTGCATTGGCACTCCGTAGTACGTAGGCTCGACTACGACATCGGCGAAGTAGGCGAACCAGCAGTTCTTCACTTGCCGCCCGTTGAGATACTTCTTCGCCGTCCAGAGTTGCTGTCCCCAGTCGGCGTTGGAGTCGCTGAGATACCTGTAAGTCTGCGAAGGCCGGCCCCAAAGTTCGTTCGAGTACGCGAGATACACAGGGAACGTCCGCAGCGACGAGACGGCATTCCACACGAGCAAGAGCAAGAGCCCACCACATAAGCCCATCGCCGCTGGCGCTGAATGAGGCGCCACGCACCCCAGGCCGACAGGATGATCAGAAACGGATATACCGGCAGGATGTGCCGTACTCCGATGTTCATCTCCGATGCGTCGCCACGCCGAAATAGATCGCGGCGGGTACGATGAGGAACAGCAGTTCTCTCTCCAGTGCTCGATGCGCTATCGCGCCAGCGAAAACGGCACCAGAGCGAGCAGGATGAGCAGTCCGAGAGTCGTTTTGATGGCGAACGCGACCGGAAAGTACGGCCACACTCCGTGCGGATAAACGGTGCCCAGCAAGTAAGTGTGGCTGAAGTCAGCGGTGAATCCCACGTCGGCCAAGTCATATAAGTACGACTGCGGCAGCAAGCGCCAACGGGCGGCCGTTTGAATCATCTTCGCCTGCACGGGGCTCTTCAGACGTCCGGCATACTCGACCACTCTCGTTCCGGCGTCGACTCCCGCTTTCGGATGGAAATGAAAGCCGTAGAATGCCCACAAGACCGCAACCGCAATGATGCCGATGATCGCAACCGCACCCACCAACCGACTAGCCTGCGGGACCCAGCGGTCTCGACCTTGTGCCGACTCCGGGCGGGCTTGAGCTTGCACCACTTCACACAGGGCTAGCGCGAGCAGGATCGGAGGGATCAGAATCGCCGAGTGCTTGGTGGCCAGGCCCAATCCCGCCGCGAGCCCGATCAAACCCAGCCGTCCCACGCACGGCTTCTTCACGTAGCGATAGAAGGCATAGACCGTTGCCAGCAGGAAGCAGATGAACCCAACGTCGGTCGTCACCACGGCACCGTGGGCGAGAATGTTCGGTTCAAACACCAGCAGCGTGAGCGGAATGAAGGCCGGGGTCGATCCAAACATTTCTTTAGCCGTCGCGAACCCCAGCAGCCCCAGCAACAACGTCAGAAGAGCTGCGGCCATGCGCGTGCGGAACAAGATCATCTCCGCGTCGTTGGAGTAGACGAACTGCGTCGCGCTCAGGAAATCTTCTTCCTTCGAGAACACTCCTGGATGAGGCGGCACGTTCAGCGGCAGGCGCAGCAGAGGCAGGGTCGCGAGCAGTTTGACCAGCGGAGGATGCTCAGGGTTGTCCCCGAAGTCCGCGTTCTTCCAGTAGTTGTAGCCGGCGAAGATGTGGCAGGCTTCGTCCCAAGTCTGGGACTCGCGGCGCGCGGAGAGTGCAAGCTGCAGCGCAAGGACGACGAGCAGGCAGGCTACTCCGGCAGCCTGCAAAGCACGCGAGGGGTTGGGAGAGTTGGGGATTACTTAAACGGGCCAGTGTACTCGCGACACCGCCCGTTGTCTATGAGCGCAACCACAGAGCAGTGATTCCGTAAGGCGCCATCTAGCGATGGGCAGGCAGCTGATTTGGCGGCAGTTGTATCAGTTGAAGAGCTGGGGGCGAGTTGGAAATGCTCGAAGGGCGGCTAAAACCGTTGGAAACTGGAGAGAGCGGTTGAGTTTTCGGGCGGGAAGGAATACGGCGAGCACAGCGTCAGGGGGACACCGGAAGAGGTTGCCGGAAGCCTCGACGAGGGAGTGCGGGAGATCAACTGGTATTTGGGGAAAGAGCGAGAAACCAATAGGCGAAGCGCTTGGCCAGCTCATGAAAGGTGTCACATTTTCGGTGCGCATGGCTGCAAACTTGACGATGGTAGAAGACCAGCGACAGGGTATAGGCAAGAAAGCGGATCATGGTGAGCACCACCAGGGCGGTGGTTTGGTGGACGGCGGCGTGTTTGAGGTGACAGTCGACGGTGAGAGTGTGAAAGACTTCGGTATCGATTCGCCAACGACTGCGACTGAGCTGATGAATGAACAGGGGCGAGATCGAACCGAGCTCGAAATTGGTGGCATAGAAGTTGGTGCTGAGTTGCGCCACCGGGATCTTGGTTTTGCTGCGAGGACCGTCTTTTTCGCTGATCCTGACCCGTTGCAGGTGTTCGAGGCGAACGGTTTTGACGACCTGCACCTGGCGATCGGCGACGGGCCAATCGAGGTCCGGCAAGTGCCAGTATTGAATCTCCCGGCCGGGTTCAGCCTGCCCTCCGGTGGGAGCTTGCTGCGTGCAACGCTCGGCCTCGCGCAATAAGTCGGGCTGGTTCTCTTTCAAGGTGAAGGCCCAACTCAGGCCCAGACTTTCTACGGCTTGGACGAAGGGCGCTTGCAGATATAAAGCGTCTCCCACCAACACATCCAGGAAGCGGCGGCCCAACTGCCCGACCAGGTCTTGCAACAGAGCCAGGGCGCAGGCGACCTCGCCTTCGCCGTTCTTCTGAAAGCGGACGCCCAGGGGGATGGGAAACGACGTGCTTACCAAGACTACGACCACGATGCGGTGATAGTACTGGATCTCGGTTTTCATCTCGCCGTTCACCTTGTGTTGCACCTCGCGCTCCATACAGGCATCGCAACAGCGGGCAAAGGAACTGCAGATTTCAATGCCATCGACCGCCCCTACCACCAACCCTCGGGACCAATCGGAACGGAGAACTCCGTTGCGTTTCAGGCGGCGGGCAATTTCACAACTGAGCGCGAACACAGCTTCGGGAGATTGTCTTTCCAGCGAATAGCCCAGGGTGTCGTCGCTGATCGGTCCGATGCGCTGGGCCAGCGCCCCATGGTGACACTCGGCCTCGATCTGCAGCAGACTGGAAATCTGCATCGCCGCGCCCAAGAAGACCGCGTCAAACACTTTTTTCCATGCGTGCTGGGGAAACTGCCGTCCTTCGGGCAGAGCGCTCACCAAATCCGAGAAGCCAAACACCTTGTCGAGATAAGCCTCGAACCGATGCCGGTGCCGGCTCAAATTTCCCGATCTTCTTTTTCCCTGAGCTTTTCCTTAAGAAACCGTTTCAGGTTCACGTTGCAGATGGTCGCAGCGGCAGCCTCAAAGCGTCGGCGCATCTCGATCTTTTCGCGCACCCTCTCCACCCACTGCGCCGGAACGTTGAGGGTCTTCGGCTTGCCGTCCACCAATAGGGAGATTTGATATTGCACGTGCAGGCGTTTGCCGTCGGCGCAATGACAGGTGGGCTGGCCACAGGCCCGTTGGCGTTCGACAAAAGAGCCGGGCAACATTTCGCGGAACAAACCGAGGCTGCGGACGAGTTTGCCGCGCAGTTCTAGGTCGGGTTCGCCGGACGGCTTCATATGACAGTCACGATAGTGTCAGGATTGCAGAAAATCAAGTACCTTCCGAGATTCGCAAGAATGACGTCAATCTACCAGCGCAGGTGAAACCCCTGCCAATATACGGACTGGCCTCCGACCTTACCCCCACCTTACGGAATCACTGACCACAGAGGACCACAGAGGGCGCACGTCATGGAAATGGAGAAAGGCGAAGAGCGTTCTTTTTGGGTTGATCCTACGGAATATTATGCCGTAGGATAGACCCATGAAAACTCCTCCGGATGTACCTTCGTCCGTACGTGAACTGGCCGCAGTTTTGTCTCAACCTAAACCGATGCGCCGGGGATCGGTCTCCGAGCGCACCATGAAATGCGGTAAAGCAGGCTGCCCCTGCCAAGAGGACCCCAAAGCGCGTCACGGCCCCTATTACAGCTTGACACGGCCGACTGGCAGGCAAAACCCACTCCCGGTATCTGAGCCCGGAACAAGCCGAGCTCGCGCAGCACCAAATCGAACAAGGGCATACGTTTCTGGAACAGATGGAGCAGTATCGGGAGGCTTGTGAACAATGGGCCGATGCCCAACTGGAACCGTCCCCGGCGGCTTCCAAAGAGGCGGCCGTAAAAGGGGGCTCCAAACCGACCTTCAAAACGAAATCGTCCAGGAAATCGAAACACTCTTAGGGCGCCAGTCGATCGCCGACTTGGATTTCGAAGCCATAGAAATGGCGGCACGGCGCCAGACTTTGCGCTTGGCAGCGCGTGCCCTGGAACAACGGCTCAACACGGACACCAGCGATCACGTGGGACCGCAGCTGCCCTGTCGCTGTGGAGGTTCCGCCCAGTATCATGGCCGTCACGAAAAGACCTTCGAAAGCGTACTGGGGCCTTTGCACCTACAACGCGCTTACTATCACTGTGAGCTATGCGAGAGCGGATTCTGCCCGCGGGACCGAGCCCTGGGGCTGGAGTCGTTTTCGCTGACGCCCGGCGTTTTGCGCATGACGGGCAGCGCGGCAGCGCTGGTGAGCTTCGAAGAGAGCAGCGGGTTATTGCACGAATTGGCGGGGGTGGAAGTCAGTGCCAAGCAGGTGGAAAGAGCAGCAGAAGCGCTGGGCGCCGAGGTCGCCGTCGATGAACACCAGCAAGTGGAAAAGAGCGGAGAAGTGGCTCCCACCATGTACTTGGGAATGGATGGAACCGGGGTGCCGATGCGCACCCAAGAAGTCGCGGATCGCGCGGGCAAGCAAGCCGACGGCTCGGCCAAAACCCGCGAAGCCAAGCTGGTCACCGTCTGGACCGCAGAATCGCGTGATCAGGAAGGCAGGCCCGTGCGCGATCCGGGATCGGTGACCTATTCGGCCGCGATTGAAAGCGCGGCTGCTCTAGATACCAGCCCTAACCTTTCCGACTTCGCTGAGCGCGTACTGCGTGAGGCCAACCGCCGTGGTTTCACCGAAGCTCAGCGCCCGGTAGTGCTGGGCGATGGTTCAGCCTGGATTTGGAACGCGGCGACAGAACTATTCCCGCGAGCCGCTCAGATTCTCGACCGCTTTCATGCTAAAGAACATCTCAGCCAGGTGGGAAAGGTCATTTATGGGGACAGCCCAGAAGCCAAGTCCTGGATTCAGGCGCGCTATGATGAACTCGATGCGGGCCGCCTGAAATGCCTGGTGCAAGCGCTGCACCGCCACGCAGGCCAGCACAAAGAGGCACGGGATTGTATCCGCTACATCCGGAACAATCGATGCCGAATGCGATATCCAAAGTTCCACAAACAAGGCTTCTGCACTTCGACTGGCGTGGTGGAGGCCGGCTGTAAAGTGGTGGTCGGCACCCGGCTCAAGCGGGCGGGCATGCACTGGACCGTAAAGGGTGCAAACGCCATCATCGCCCTCCGCTGCAGCAAGCTCAGCGGACGCTTCGAGGATTTCTGGGAACGCCGCTCAGATCAAAGTAAGGTGGCCGCGTGATTTCACCTCCCAAATCCGGCGTGCGCCCAACCACAGAATAACGATGAGCTTCCCGTTTGAGGGCAAGGCGTCGAGCTGCGCTCGATGGACAGCCGAAGGGGGCTGTCCACATTTGGTGTGCTTAACGGACCGAGGTTGCGGTTACTCGACTTCGACGGGTTCGACCATCACGAACTTGCCCATCGAGCCCTTGTTTAGGAACTTGATGCGGCCGGTGATCTTGGCGAAGAGGGTATCGTCTTTGCCGCGGCCCACGTTCAGGCCCGGCTTCACGCGAGTGCCGCGCTGGCGAACGATGATGGTGCCGCCGGGGACGAGCTGTCCGCCGAATGCCTTGAATCCAAGCCGCTGCGCGTTTGAGTCGCGGCCGTTTCGTGAAGTTCCTTGCCCTTTTTTATGTGCCATAAGACTGTTCTCAGTTCTCGGATGTCAGTTCTTAGTTAAAACCTTGACGAACGAATGCGTCCGTCCCTACGCGATGTTATTTCTTCTTCGCCGGAGACTTCTTGGCGGCCTTTTTCGGTGCGGCTTTCTTCTTGGCGGAAGTCTTCTTCGCGGGCGCGTGCGCTTCGTGTGCTTCCGGCGCATCCTCAGCCGGCTTCACCTTCTTCGGCTTCGCTACTTTTTTGGGCAGCTCGGGAGCCTTGAAGCTCTGTCCACCGAAAGCGATCTCAGAGATGCGGACTGCGGTGTACGCCTGCCGGTGTCCGCGCAGCTTCTTGTACTGCTTCTTGCGTTTGTAATGGAAGACCAGGATCTTCGCGCCGCGGCCTTCTTCTACGACCTCGCCGACTACGCGTGCGTCCGACTGCTGGCCGATCTGGCCCGCTTCGCCGGAAACCGCCAGGACGGGGAACTCGACTACACCGTCAGTACCGGTGCCGACTTTCTCCACTCGAATCACGTCTCCGGGCGCCACCCGGTACTGCTTTCCACCGGCGCGGATAACCGCGTACATACGCCTGCCTCCAAGAATGTCGTTGCCAATTCAGCCCGTAAATGGACTTGTAACGGATGTCTTAAATCGGAAACTCAGCGGAACCCCAGAGCGCACACGGGCGCAACCAATGGGCCTGCTGATTTTCCTGTGCTTGCTGTTTTTCCGTCCCGGCGCTTCAGCAGCCGAGACAGGCGTCCCCAGAACGGGTCGGCCAGTACAGGCAAACTTCACTATTCTAACGTGCGCTGTGGAAATCGGTCAAACTAAAGCTGCCTCGCCCCAAAAGGCAAAAGCCACTGCGAAGGCTTCGAGGCCTCGTCAACTTCCGGGTCATACTTTCTCTGGAGGGAACATCCATCGCCAAACCAACAACAGGGTCTTGGACAGAATCCAAGCTCCAAGCTCCTCGAGCTCGCAAAAGAATTCAAGAGCTGCGTGCATGTCGAGAGTATAGCCCGACACTTCTCTCCTAAAGCACCGCTCAACCATGCAAGTGGAACCCGAGAGTGACGTGCCTTCGCTTTGTAGTTTCCGCGCATCTGTGCGAGAATTCCGCCGGATTCCTCGGAGGAAACCATCAAATGCTCAAGCGCTTTCTAACCGTTTCGCTGTGCCTGCTCGCCCTAGCCGCGTCCGCTTCCCCGCAGACAAGGAGCCGGGACTCCAAGAAGCTCGGGCCTGCCATACCCACACTCGACAGAGCCTACCTGCAGAAAGTATGGGACGGATGGTCCACACTCGATCCCGCGAACACAGCTAAGTATTACGCGACTGGGCCGCATGCGTTTTTCGACATCGCTCCGCTCAAGTACAACAGCTGGGACGAGTACGAGAAAGGCGTCAAGGGAGTTCTGGCCGGTTACAAGAGTGCGAAGTTCACCGTGAATGACGATGCGGACATCCATCCGCACGGAGACCTGGTGTGGGCCACGGCCACGATCCACGAGGAGATGACGACTAAGGCTGGAAAAGTCGAAATGGGTAATTTTCGGTGGACGGTGATTTTTGAAAACGAAGATGGCAAGTGGCTTATCGTGCATGAGCACGTGTCTGCGCCGTTGCAGTAGAACCGAGCCACGGATTAACGCGGATCCTCACCTATCAAGATCTAAGAATTGGGCTCATCCGTGGATATCCCTGTTAATCCTTGGCCGACTTGTTTCAATACGACTTCCAGAAGAAATACACCGTCATACCGGCGCCGACCAGCACGACAAACCTGCGGATCCACTTCTGCGGCATCTTCAGAGCGTAGTGTGCGCCGAGGTAGCCACCCACAATTCCGCCGACGATCATGATGGAGCCGTGCTTCCAGTACACGGCGCGGGCGACGACGAACGTCACGACGGCGACACCGTTGATCACAAATCCGAGCACGCTCTTCAGCGCGTTCATGGCGTGGATGTCGGTCATGCCCAGCGCGGCCAGCATCGCCAGCATCACGATTCCCATGCCGCCACCGAAGTAGCCTCCGTAGACGGCGACGCACAACTGAAACAGCGTGGTTGCCACGAGCGCCTGAGTCGACGCCTCATGCTCGATGACCGACTTGCGGCCTCCAGCGATTTTCTTGCCGAAGGCGAAGAGCATGGTCGCGCCCAGCGTTAGCCACGGGAGCACTCGCATGAAGGTGTGGGCCGGCGTCTTCAACAGTAAGAATGCTCCGGCCAACCCGCCCACCAGACTTGCGATCAGCAGCGGAATCATTACGCGTCGTGGGACGTCAAGCCGATTGCGGTAGGCGCCTCCGCTCGCCGCGGCGCCAGTCCACAGCGCGATTGTGTTTGTGGCATTCGCGGGGATAGGAGGCACGCCCGTGAACAGCAGGGCCGGAAATGCGATGAAGCTGCCGCCCCCCGCGACGGCATTCAGGGCGCCGCCGAGCACTCCGGCGAAAAAGAGAAAGGCGATGGTTTCCAGGGTCAAGCAGTTAGGTGTACCAGAAAACCGCGGCGGGCCGCCAATCGCGAACGTAGCGCCCCGGACTGGGCGGGAGATGCCCTTTGGCAAGTTCTCGCGACTGCCGGCAGGATGCCGGGCGCTACGATTACCTCTGTAATCAAAGGTAATCTGCGATTTCTTGCAGAAACATCCGCTCTGCGTCAGGGTTAAAGGCAAGTGAGATTGTGGGAGACTTTCTTATGCAGAAGCGTCTTGTGATTTTCGTTGCTCTCTTAATGTGCAGCACCGTGCGCTGCATTGCGTGGCGACAAACATCCAGCACTCCTTCGAGCGGCGTGCAGTCCGGCGGACAGCAGTCCATGCCTGGCATGGATATGTCTGGCCACGATATGTCGAACATGAAGATGAAAGAGATGCCCATGAGCGGCGACAACGACGCCAGCGCTCACGTCATGAAGTCCATGGAAGGGCACATGGACATGGGTCCGCACATGAAGATGACCGCCTTGCGTCAGCCCAAAGAAGGGGATGCAAAGCGCGCGCAGCAAGTCGCTGAACAAGCGCGCATGGCTTCAGAAAAATATACGGATTATCACAAAGCGTTGGCCGATGGTTACAAGATTTTTCATCCGGAAGTTCCACAGAAGATGTATCACTTCACCAATTACGGCTACGCGATGGAAGCGGCTTTTCGTTTCAATCCCGAACACCCGACGTCGCTGCTCTACGAAAAACACGGTGACGACTACAAGCTGATCGGAGCAATGTATACCGCGCCCAAGCGCTTCACGGAAGAGCAACTCGACGAGCGCATCCCGCTCAGCGTAGCGCAGTGGCACGAACACGTGAACTTCTGCTTGCCACCGGCGGACAAGAGGAAAGAAATGCTGGCGCCGCATCCGCAGTTTGGTTTGCGGGGATCGATCACTACGCAGGAAGCATGCGACGCGGCCGGCGGAACGTTTCATCCTGTGATCTTCAACTGGATGGTGCATGTCTATCCGTTCGAGAAAGATCAGGCGAACATTTGGTCGGTCGAGCGGCAGCACGGCGACGCCGACTAATTCATGTAGCACGGGCACTTCGACACGCGGTTCGAACTGGAATCTTCGTTCTTGCATGTGGCTAGACGCGGGCGAGGGCGCCCGCGCCACACGAACCGCATCACAAAACACACGCCTGATGTTCCCTTTTTCGTTGTGAATCTACAACGAAATCGCGGTCATTCCTTGCTACCGGAACCAGGTGGCAATCGTCCAAGAAAGTACGAAGAGATTCGCAAACACTGGGAACTTCGACAGGGGCGGATTCGTAATGAGTCAGAGTGGGTAAGACTGGTGCAGAGGTGACGCTGGTCCGAATTGATTTGATATTTGCGGGGTCTGGGGATTCTCTCACACTCGGTTTGGCGGCCCAGGTGAGAAAACCCCCCATGGCGGCAGCATAAGCTTATGGCTTGTCTGCACAACCCCGGCGGCAGCATTTTATGCGATTCGTGGGGAAACACAAGTGTTTTCTCGCGTGGTCGCGAACCGGGCCGCCCTAACCGCTTCCCGACTTGTTTTCGGGAAAGAAAAAAGGAGCAGGCTATGAAGTTCGCGACAGTTTCGAAGAGTCTGGTGATGGGGTTGGCTCTGTTGTTGGCCTCCAGCGCATTTGCGGCCAACAAAGCCAACATGACCTTGCAGAATCCCACGACAATCAACGGGACCAAACTCAAGGCCGGCGACTACCGGCTGGAGTGGGATGGCAGTGGTCCAAACGTGGAAGTCAGCATTACACAAGGCAAG
Source organism: uncultured Acidobacteriaceae bacterium (assembly GCA_963832015.1). Classification (GTDB taxonomy): domain Bacteria; phylum Acidobacteriota; class Terriglobia; order Terriglobales; family Acidobacteriaceae; genus Sulfotelmatobacter. The sequence continues at coordinate 273,801 of CAWHSR010000028.1, read as the reverse complement.
AAAGTGCTCGCCAAAGTACCCGCTAAAGTTGTGGATCTGAGTTCGCCCGCGCAAAACAACGCAGCGGTGGTGAAGCACAACGAGGACGGAACTACCACTCTGGCTGGCGCCCGTTTCGAAGGGAAGAAGTACGCTCTCGAACTCGGCGATTCGAGTGAGGGAATGCAACCAGGGTCGAGCAAGTAACAAAGCAGTACGCAACATAAAAGGGAGCATTCATGTGCTCCCTTTTTTTCTTTGATTCGATTTTTAGTTCGGCGACGCGAGCACATCGTCGTAGTAGTTGATCACGGCCCGCTTGGGCTTCTCCTTCAACCCTTTCAAGGGAATCTTCTGATCGAACGTGCTGTTGCCTGTAAGGTGCGCTCTTCCCAGGAAGAACATGCCATTCGGCAGTTCCAGATAGATCGGCACCAGCATGCGAAAGCTGTCATTCACATTCGACTGCGACAGCTTGATGCTCATCACCACATCCCCATCGGCTCCGGTGTCGAAGGTCGCATTGACCTGGTACGAGGGCAATTGGGTCCCATAGACATACTCGTTGAAGAACCAATCCATCTTGTGGTTGCCCTCCAGGTCCATATCCTGGGTCATATGTTTTTCCACGATGGCTTTGAAATCTTCAGTGGTCGCAGCTTTGCCTCGGTAGGTGTTGACGAAATCCTGCATCGTGTCCTTGAAGCGCTGGTCGTGCGTGCGGTTATCTTGCATCATCATGCGGAGCATGTGCAGAACGTACGCGCCCTTGGGATAGATGAGGCGGCGGGTAGTGTCGAATCCGGTGCGGGAGTTGCTGGTGCGGTAGCCCATGGTGAGCGGCCCGGCATCGATAGCACGAAAGCCCTGCGCATCGCGCTCCAGCAGGAGTTCGCGCTCGTCGTTCCAGAAGGAGATGAACTTTTTCGGATTCTTTTCGATCATCGTCAGGTAAAGCGAGGCGGACATGTCGGCGAAGCCTTCGCTCATCCACTGATCGCGGTAGGAATTGAAGCCAACCGTGTGTCCCCACCATTGGTGAGCTACTTCGTGGGGAGTCACAACTTTCCAGTAACCGCGGTCGCCCCAGTCCATCCCAAGTTGATGGCGGACGGTGGTATCGAAGTAGTAGCAGATGGGGATCCAGACGAGTTCGGGCCATGACTGACCGAAGTTGCAGGCGGTCTGTTGCGTGAGCTGCAGGTGCTTAAATAAGGACGGGCCGAAGTAGTCGCTGTAGAGCTGCACGGCGAGTTCACCTTCGGCTAGGGATTTCTTGTTGAGGCCAGTGGTGGTCATCGTGCCCAGAGCGACTTCCGAGGTGTGCGATCCCATGGTCGGCAGGTCATCACCGCTGGCTTCGTGCTGCAGCGCCTGCACCCAGCTGGGAGATTCCTGATTGGCATACGATTGCACGACATACGCGGGCTTGTCGAGCTTTCCTTCCTCGACCTTGAAGCGACCGAAGCTGAAGCCAGCGACAGTCTGGGGCGCTTCGCTCTTCCAGACGGTCACGTTTTGGCCGCCATCGTTGCTTTCGCTCACGCGAGCGCCGGTGGCGGCTATCTGCATGCCTTTGGGGATGCGGAAGGTCATGTCGTAGGTCGTGTACTCGCCGAGACTTCCGCCGGGATTATTTGGATACCAGTTCATGCGGGCGACGGGAAAGTAGTTGCCTCCGCCCTCGTTGGTGACCGCCTCTTTGCCTTCATATTCGGTGGTGATGGTGAATTGCTCACCGGCTGACAGAGCCTTGGGAAGGATCACGGCGAACTGGGGATCGTCATTCTTGTCTTCCTGAATGAACGACAAGGGCTGTCCATCGGAGGTAGTCACTTTGCGCACCCTGAGACTTCGGAACAGGTTGAGGGGCACGACCCGCACCCCATTCAGCTGCGCGGTGAATGTGGTTGTGGACTTACCAATCAGGTTGGCATTCTTCTCGAGGGTGGTCTCGAGCTGCTGATGATCAATGCGGATCGGCTGTCCGATCATGCTCCTCTTGTGCTCGCCGGACATGGGGAAGGAAGCCCAGTCGCCATATTTGTTCTCGTCGTAGGTCGTGAAGTCGACCTGATCGTGGCCTTCGTGCGGATCGATCTCGTAGAGTTCCTGCCCGTTGTAGTGCTTGCCATGGATGAAGGCGACAAACAAGCGCCCGGGCTCGGGAGTGAGCACGTCTTCGAGTATGCGCGAGTCAAGATTGCTCTTGAGCTTGTGCCGGGTCGTGTGCTGAGTGTCTTTGAGCAACCCGGCATCGCAGCCGGATGTCACGACGCTGCCGCCTCGCTTGATGTCGTCATAGGTCGAGTCGGTGAAGCGCAGAACCAACTGGCTGAAGTTTTCGCTGAACTCGTTTTCCTTGGTCAGCAGTTTCAGCATGCCCTTTTCCGAGTCTGGTGGGTCGAGAATGAAATTCCCATCTCCCGTGAACACAGCTCCCGTTACCCTGCCTGCCACGGGAGCCACAAAGCAGACTGTGCCGGAGCGCAGATGAAAAGTCCCGGCTTCGCGCTTGAGTTCCAGATTGCTGACACTCACTGCCTCGCTGCCCAAGGTCAAATTGCGCAAGGCTTGATAAGTGGGGTCGGAGTTGGGCCCGGGCGCAGCGGCGTTTTGCGCGGAGGCAGCGTTGCCGGCAAGAATCAGAGCCAACAGTGAGAACAGGGCAACCGCCCCGGCCAGAGACACTCGTGCGCCAGGGCGCAGAGTGCGAACAAGAAACGGCATGAAGCCTCCCGGGGGGAAGGAAAGCGTAATTATCAGCACTTACGGCGAAAATGCAAGTGCAGGGATCACAACCGGCAAGGCGGCCCCGCCGTTCAACTTCGGAGCGCGAGGGTGGTCTACTGACCGGCCACCTTCTCCAACTCGGCGTTGAGATGGATGCTGCTGCCGGCCGTGACTTTCATTTTGCGCTCCCAGTCCTGGAAGCCAGTCTTCTTGACGGTGATTGTGTGCTCGCCGTCTGGCACCCGCACATCGGAAGGAGTGTTACCGACGAAGCTGCCGTCGAGCTCGATGTCGGCGCCGGAGGGATTGGACTCCATCTGCAGCTTTGCAGACGAGGATATTGCGGCGCTGGCGGCGTCGCCCGCCAATTGCGTCGGAGAAGGAGGCTGGAACTTCGCAAGGTCCAGTTTGATGTCCCCGCTTACATAGGCGGTGACCTCTGTGCCTTTCGGAATGCTGGTGTCTTTGCCGTGCATGAACAGAAAGAATGGCGCGGCCGGAAAGAAGACCAGGCTTGTGGCCACCATTCCGCCGACCATCGCTCCGGTGTAGCCGCCGCCATTCATGTCTTTGACGGCCCGCAAAGGCGCTCGGTCGCTGTCCACCAGCTTGACGTAGTCGATGTTGATATCCAGCTTTCCGCCGCGCGCCATCCGGCGTTTCGCTTGTGCTTCGGTGACGGTTGCGAACGCGATGGAACCTCGCGTAATTACCAGCGTGCCGTTGACGGTGATGTCGTCGATCACTTCAAAGTCGACCGTATCTCCGGTATGAGCGTCGGCGGAGGAGATGGTCCGGTTGAGTCGGATCCTCACCGGAGTCCCGTCTTCGAGCACGAATCCTTTTGCGGAAGTGAAGTTGGTCGGCGTCACGGACGATTCAGCAACGGGCTGCTGAGCAGCAGGAGCGGCCGCACTTTGCGGTGCTTGGTTTTGGCCAAGAACGGTCGAGGAAATGAACACCAGGCAAAAGGAAAGGCGCAGAAATGTCTTCACAACGAATCTCCGTTTCAGGCAAATTGAAAGATTGGACGAATGAACGGGTAATTATGCACTTACGATTGTGATACGGGAACGATCAGGCACACAACAAATAGGGAGCGCCTTGGCGCTCCCTCGTAACCACGAACTAAAGAGTTACCTTAGTACTTCGGGACCTTCGGATCGACGCGGTCAGACCAGGCTGTGATGCCTCCCGCAAGGTTGTGCACCTTCTTGAATCCGGCTTGCTGCAGGAAGGCGACGGCCTTGGCGCTGCGCCCGCCCATTTTGCAGTGGACGACGATCTCACGGCTCGAATCCAGTTCGTTGATGCGCTTGGGCAGATCGTTCAGCGGGATCAGATATCCGCCGATATTGCAGATCTGGTATTCGTGCGGCTCGCGCACGTCGAGCACGAAGAGGTCGTCTTTGGCGTCGAGACGACGCTTCAGGTCTTCGACTTGAATCTCAGGAACTCCGCTGCTCACAGGTTTTTCCTCCCCACGAATGCCGCAAAACTCGTTGTAGTCTATCAGCTTCGTGACCGTGGGATGCGTGCCGCACACCGGGCAATCTGGATTCTTGCGCAGCTTGAGTTCGCGGAACTTCATGCCCAGCGCGTCGATCAGCAGCAGGCGCCCGATCAACGGGTCGCCGATGCCAAGAATTAGTTTGATCACTTCGGTGGCCTGCATCACGCCAACGAGCCCGGGAAGAATGCCGAGCACCCCGCCTTCCGCGCAGGACGGGACCAGCCCGGGCGGTGGTGGCTCGGGGTAGAGGCAACGATAGCAGGGGCCATCTTTCGTGGCAAAGACGCTGGCCTGACCCTCGAAACGGAAGATCGATCCGTAGACGTTGGGCTTGCCAGTGAGCACGCAGGCGTCGTTTACGAGGTAGCGCGTGGGAAAGTTGTCGGTGCCGTCGGCGATGATGTCGAAGTCGCGAAACAGTTCGAGGGCGTTGGCGCTGCTCAAGCGCGTGTCGAAGGTCTTTAGATTGAGAAAAGGATTGATCCCTTTTAGTTTGTCGGCTGCGGAGTCGAGCTTCTTGCGGCCCACGTCGGCAGTCGAGTGAATGATCTGGCGCTGCAGGTTGGTGTAGTCCACCACATCGAAGTCGACGAGACCCAGAGTTCCAACGCCCGCGGCCGCCAAATACAGCGCCAGCGGCGATCCGAGGCCGCCCGTGCCGATGCAGAGCACGCGCGCCGCTTTCAGCTTCTGCTGCCCTTCCATGCCGACCTCGGGCATGATCAGGTGGCGCGAGTAGCGCAGGATTTCGTCCTTGTTGAGCGTTACAGGAAGTTCGGTGGTGGTGGCCATAATGTCCTCGGTTGAATTTCCTTCGTGTACCTTCGTGCCCTGGTGGTTGAAAGATTTTTCTCGCCGAACCCACGAAACTGTCGCTGGAATGGAATCGACGACCGCGCGAATGCGGGCTAACAACAGGAAGGGCAACAGCAACAGCAACAACAGCGCATTGTAGCGACAGGACTCAAATCAGAAATCCCCAATCAGGCAGCGCCTCCGGCGATGGAAGGCACGATGGAAATGTTATCACCTTCATTCAGGGCGGTCGCTTCTTTCTGCATGTAGCGGATGTCTTCGTCGTTGACGTAGAGGTTGACGAAGGCCCGCAGTTTGCCGTCCTCGGTATAGAGGTGCTTCTTGAGATCCGGGTGCTGCGCCACCAGCGCGGTCATGGCTTCGCCGACGGTTGATCCCTGTACGTCCACGGACGACTGCTTGCCCACATACTGCCGCAAAGGCGTAGGAATGTGAATTTTGCTCATAGATGTACTGTAAGAGATGCGGCTACGGGAGGGCAAGATTCAGATCTGCTGGTAGCCTTGGTACAATAGATCTCAGGCCACCTTCGGGGTGGCCAGTCCATTTTCCGGAGCCTGTTGCCTTTGCCGTCGTCGTCAAGGATTATTTCCAGTTTTCTTCTCTTGGTTCTGATTTGTGTGGGGCAGTTCTCCCGTGCCGCTGAGCCGAAACTTCAGGATCGTTCTAGCTTTCCCTACCAACTGCATTTTTTTCATACCCACACCGGAGAGCGGCTGAATATCGTTTACCGCAATGGCGAAGGCTACCAACCGGAATCGCTGGCGCGCCTGAACAGTTATCTGCGGGATCACCGCACTGGCGACATTCACGAGTACGATCCCCGGGTGTTCGACCTGCTCCACGACCTGACGACTGCACTGGGGAATCCCGATCTTGAGATCGATGTAGTCTGCGGCTATCGCACGCCCTGGAGTAACGAATTCCTGCGCACCCATGGACACGGCGTAGCCCGTCACAGCCTCCACATGCAGGCGATGGCCATCGACATTCGCGTGCCCGGAGTTCCAACCGCGCAACTGAGGGACGCAGCCCTGGCACTGCATCGTGGTGGCGTCGGCTACTATGCGGCTTCTGATTTCGTGCACGTTGATGTGGGGCGTGTGCGGCGCTGGTAGCTGGCCACTGATTACTTGTAGGGATAGCCTTTCGCCAACGCAGCCGCCAACCTGGCATCGTGTCCGTAGATGTCATCGCTGAAGTGGACGTCGCCGTTTTCATAGGCGAGCGCGGTCCCGTAGACGATGAAGACGGGCACACGCTTCAGCAGGTTTACCGTGACGTTGTCTTTTCCATTCTGCATACCCTGCTGCACTTTTTCCAACGTCCATCCCGGATTGTTTCGCAGCGCCCAGGTGGCGAGTTCTGCGGGCTTTTCGACGCGAATGCAGCCGTGGCTGAAATCACGGCGCGATCGTGAAAACAGTTCCGGAGAGGGCGTGCTGTGCAGGTAGACGTTAAATTCGTTCGGGAAAATCAGTTTGACCAACCCCAAAGCATTGGTGGGGCCGGGCTTTTGTCGCACCGCCAGCTTTCCCGCCCGGAGTTGGGCCAATACGTCATCGGAAATCTCTCCTGAAGTGACCACCTTTCCGTCGTGCGTGGTGACCTCGTAGTTCTTGCGAGCGATATAGCTTCGGTCGCGCTGGATGGCGGGAACAATTTCGCTGCGTAGAATGCTGGGGGGAACGTTCCAATAGGGCCGCAGGACAACGTAGGTCATCTCGCGGGTGAAGACCGGCGTTTGCGTGCGCATTGCCTTCCCAACCACCACACGCATATCCATCACGACGTTGTTCTTTTCATCAAGGGCACGCAAGCGAAAATCGGGGATGTTCACGATGATCGGCGGCGCGGAAAACTCAGCCGGCAACCATCGCCAACGTTCCAAGGTGAGTTGCAGTTGGAGGACGCGATCCTGGAGCGGCACATTCAGTTGTTTGATGGTGGCGGGACCGAGGCGGCCATCGGCATCGAGACCGTGGCGAAGTTGGAAGTGCTTGACGGCATCCACCAGCGGCGCAGCATAGATCTGGGAATCTGCGGGAAGCACGGCGTCGGGCGAGAGATCGCCCACGATCCGCAAAAATCGGGCCAGACGAGGCACTCCTGCATAGGTCTGGCCGGGATCGATCGGCTTCGTAACTGTGGAAAGCTTCTCGCCATCATCGGTGCGTGCCAGTTCAACGTATCGTGCCAGCGCCTGCTCGGTGCGGCGATATCCGGCAAACGGCGGCTCCACTTCATCCACGACCGTTTGCGGGTCTGGAGCCGTCAGGATTCGGTTGCGCAGGAACTGGGCAAGGTCGTATTTCTTCTGTTGCACGTTGAGCCCGAAATCGAAATGCACCGGATTGACGCGGCCGATACGCAAGTCGGACACATAGCGCATGGTGCAAACGCTGAGGGCCACATCAAAACGGGCTATAGCTGGACCATCCTGCGAACTTTGCAAAGCGCGGATTCTCTCCTCCCATCGCGACGCGTCGTAGTCTTCCGAGTTGAGCCCTTTCTTCCATGCGTCCTTGAAACGTTCGATCAGTGAAAGGGCCTGCGGCACTGGTTGCGTGCCCTGGACCCAGGCAGGAGCATATCCTGTGGGCTCGTAGAATTCCTGGAGAGCGGTTCGATAGTCGGTGAAGTTCGGCCAGCGCATTCCGTCAAGGTTGCCGCTCGTGACCAGCGCCTGAATGTCCTGTTGTTGCGCGGCGCTGAGGCATACCGCCAAGACGACCAGTACACAAATCTGCCAGCCAAAACGTATCCGGTTGCGCATGCGGCGGATTGTCATCGCTTGAGTTCTCATGCAGAGAAGCAATCTATAGGAACCGACTTCCGATCGTAACTGGCAGAACTGGCAGTCTGCGTGGGACCGCCCGAACCTTTTACTGGCACAACGCTCCAGTCTAGCGAGCGCCGACATCCATCTCCACGAGAGCCAGACGAGCCACTTATCTGCGCTGCCTGCCGCACCCTAGAATCTCTCAGGGAGAATTCCGATGACGATTTTCGATCCGGCGCGCGGCAGAATTATTGACGGTGGCGGGGGCGGCAGTGGCACCTTTCTTCGGTTGATCGGTCTGGGGATCGCGGCATTTCTGCTGGTGATCCTACTTTTCAGTTCCGTGACCCGAGTGGGAACTGGTCACGTCGGCGTGCTTACGCTTTTCGGCAGAGTTACCGGCGAAACTCTGGGCGAGGGAATCCATCTCATCAATCCTCTGAAGACTAATAATGAATTGTCGATACAGACGCAGACTCTCAAGGAGTCGGCCAGCGTTCCTTCGAGCGAAGGGCTGATGATAGCGCTCGACACCTCGCTCATCTACCGCCTTGATCCCAAGAGCGCAGCACACGTTTTTCAGACGATCGGCGCGGACTATGAAGACAAAGTTATCGAGAACACATTGAGGTCGGCCATCCGCGAAGCCACCGCCTCACATTCGGCCAACGCACTCTACACCGGCGAGCGCGAAGCAGTAGCGAACGAGATCAAGGAAAAGATCACAACGGAACTCGGCGTTTACGGCATTATGGTAGATAGCATTCTTCTGCGCGACATCCAGTTGCCTGCCACGCTCAAGGCAGCAATCGAGGCCAAGCAGCAGGCCGAGCAGGAATCACTGGCAATGAGTTTCCGCCTACAGAAAGAAACGCAGGAAGCTCAGCGCAAGCGCATTGAAGCCGCTGGAGTCCGCGACTTCCAGCAGATTGTTGCGCAGGGGATTACACCGTCGCTGCTCGAATGGAAGGGCATCGAGGCCACGGAAAATCTGGCCAAGAGCCCGAACTCGAAGGTGGTAGTGATCGGAAACAATAAGAACGGGCTGCCGCTGATCTTAGGACAATAACTTTATGTGGGACGGCGGCCATCGGCTGTCCGTCGCCCGGAGGGCGATTGCGCTGCTACCATGAAGCGGTGCAGCCCTTGCTCGACGTTCGCAAATTAAACATCGAATTTCCCATACAGCAGGCAAACCTCGCTGCCCTTCGGGCAGCGGGACAGCCGAGGGCGGCTGTCCCCACACAAACTTTAAGGGCAGTTCGCGATCTCAGTTTCTCCCTCGCCCCCGGCGAAGTTCTCGGGCTGGTCGGCGAGTCTGGGTCGGGCAAATCGATTACGTCGTTGGCCATCATGCGACTGTTGCCGCCGCAGGCTCGGGTCTCTGGCGAAATACTGTTCGGACAAAACGGAGCTGGGCCGCAAAATCTTCCCACTCTCGAAGACGACGCCATGCGCCAGTTGCGCGGCTCGCGCATCGCCATGATCTTTCAAGAGCCGATGACTGCACTCAATCCGGTGATGCGCGTGGGAGATCAGATCGCAGAAGCTGCCCTCGCGCATAATGCTATCTCGAAGGCCGACGCTTGGCAGCGGGCCGTCGACGCCATGAACGACGTCGCCATTCCCGACGCCGCGCGCCGCGCCCGCGACTATCCTCATCAGTTATCCGGCGGGATGCGGCAGCGCATCATGATCGCGATGGCCATCGTCAATCGACCGCAACTGCTGATTGCCGACGAGCCAACCACGGCGCTCGACGTCACGATCCAGGCGCAGATTCTTGATCTGCTGGCCGAGTTGCGCGCCAAGTTCGGACTGGCCATGCTATTCATTTCCCACGACCTGGCGGTCGTGTCGAGGGTCGCCGATCGCGTCGCGGTGATGTACTCGGGCAGCCTAGTGGAACTTGGCGCCAAGCAAGACATCTTCCGGGCTCCGGCGCATCCTTACACGCGCGGGCTGCTGCATGCGGTGCCTGATCTCAAGACCGACCGCGCACGCCCGCTGCTGACGATTGAGGGCACGGTTCCGGCGCTGCACGCGCTGCCTCCGGGCTGCAGTTTCGAGCCGCGCTGCGAATTCCGCATTCCCCAGTGCGCCCGCGAATTGCCAGCGTTGGTCGAGATCTCGGCTGGGCACTGGGCTCGTTGCCCGGTGGTCAACTGACCCGCTCAGTGAGGATGGTCGCGGGCCTTCGGCGTTTTGATGTCCGTGGCGGCGAGCTACGCCCTGGCTTGGACGGCCGAGGCGGCCATCTCCACATCTGGTGGATGCTCCATATTTCTTCCATCCAGTCTATAATCGGCAGTTTGTCCGGTGATTCGTGCGCATACTGCTGCTAAGCGACATCCACGCCAATCTCGAAGCCCTCGACGCGGTGCTAGCCGGCGCGCCACCCTTTGACTCGGTGGTGAATCTGGGGGATATTGTCGGCTACGGCGCCAGCCCGAACGATGTTGCCGAGCGGTCGCGAAAGTTGGGGACGGTCTTTGTGCGCGGCAATCATGACAAGGCCGCGACCGGCGTGATGGATCTCGATGATTTCAATCCTATGGCCGCAGCCGCCGCCATGTGGACGCGCAACGAGTTGACACCAGAGAATCTCGAGTGGCTGCGCAACCTGCCGCACGGGCCCGTTTCGTTGCCGGATTTTCCGGAGGTGCAGTTGGTCCACGGGTCTCCCAACGATGAAGATGAGTACGTAGTCTCGCTCGGGGATGCGCTGGCGCCGCTGATCACCCTGACAATTCCATTGACATTCTTCGGGCACACACATTTGCAAGGGGGATTCTTTGCTAACGGCGCTTCGGCGGATGGGTTCCGTCCGGAATATCGCACGGTGGGTCAAGCGGAATCGGTGGCGCTGCAGCTGAAGTCCAATGCGCGATATTTGATCAATCCCGGGTCGGTCGGGCAGCCACGGGACGGAGACTGGCGGGCGGCGTTCGCGCTGTTCGATACCGACGCGCAGATCGTCCACTTCCATCGCACGCCCTACAATCTGAAAGAAGCGCAGGACCGCATCTTCGCCGCGAAGCTGCCTCCGCGGCTGGCCACGCGGCTGGCCGCTGGACGCTGAACCGATAACGGCCGCCGTTGTAAACTCGATCCATGCCTTCATATCCCTCCCGCAGCGCTGGCAGTAAGCCACTCTTCGAATCCCCCGAGAATCCTCCCGAGCATTACCTGATCGCGCACAGTGACGGCGGCGCGCGTGGCAACCCTGGACCCGCCGGATACGGCGTGGTGATCAAAGACGAATCCGGGCGTAAGGTCGCAGCGCTGAGCGAGTATCTCGGACACCAGACCAACAACTTCGCCGAATATCAGGGACTGATTGCAGCACTCGAGTATGCGATTAAGCACGGGCCAAAAGCGCTCAAGTTGATCAGCGATTCGGAGTTGCTGGTGCGGCAGATCAAGGGCATCTACAAGGTGAAGAATGCGGTCCTGCAGGATCTGCACGGACGGGCCAAAGAATTGATCGCGCAGATGGACTGGTTCTCGATCGGACACGCGTTTCGCGAGCAGAATCAGGAAGCCGACCAACTGGCGAATGATGCCATGGACAAAGGCATGGGACGAAACAGTGCACGTATGGGCACGGACTATGTGGCCGCGGCCGCCTCGGCCGCGAGGGTTTCAAACCAGCAACAGCAGGAATTCGAAGGCGTCGTGCGGAACGGAAAAGTGGAATTGGTGAGCGGTAGCCTCCCCGAAGGAGCCCGCGTGCAGGTGCGCGTTAAGAAATAGCGCCCCTCAGGCTAAAGCCCAGGGTTTATGTGGTCTGTATCGGCACGACTCAAAGATGTCCCGAAGAAAACCCGGCCCATCAAGGAAAATCGACCGCAGGGGCTGAAGCCCACGCTGATTCCACGTGCCTTTCGCGACCCTGGAAGGGCCGCTCTTCCACGGTGCACCCGCGAGTTGTATTACTCCGCGGCCGATGTATGGTCGTGGATGATCTTCCATCCGTCAGGAAATTTGCGGAAGATCAGGGTGAAGAGGCCGTGGGGAGTCTTGCCGTCTGACATGGTCAAGTGCCAGGAGCCGCGGACGAAGGCGGCTTCGGGTCCCAGCATCTCGATGCGGAGGGCGGAGAACTCCAGGGTTCCCATTTCATGCCCTGGGCTTGCGTAGGTTGCTTTGTATCGGTCGAGGGTGGCCTGCCAGCCGCTGGTCTGCTTGGCGCCCGAGAAGAAAGTCAGGTCCGCGGAGTTCCAATAGCCGGACATGAAGGCGTCGAGGTCGTGCTGGTTCCAGGCGTTTTGCTGGGTGTGGAGGACTTGCTCGACGGCCTTGGCACCTTCGTTCTTCTGGAGAGTCTGCGCGGCCGCGAGGGCGGCGATTAGCGCAAAAGCGATTGGCAAGGTTTTGAGAGCATGTCTACGCATGATGTCCTCCACGAATCTTGCTACCAATGCACGAATAAAGAGCGGACTCTTCACTTTTGTCACTGCAGTGCGGGCGGGACGCTCCCGCGACAGCCGGCGAGACGCCGGCGCTACTGTTTATACGCTACTTCAATGCGATTCTTCTGCGGCTGGGGCGGCGTCTGGGGTATCGACTTTTTGCGCTACTGTGTGCGGCGCTACTGGCGGCGGCTGGAAGTCTCCGGGATCTTTTCCGGCCATGGCTACCGTCATGAAGTTCATCCAGATCGGGAGAGCCGCGTGTGCGCCGGTCTCTTTCGCGCCTAACGATTTTTTTTCGTCGTAGCCGACCCAGACTCCGCAGGTCATCGTCTGTGAAAATCCCATAAACCAGGCGTCGGTGAAGTCGTTGGTGGTGCCGGTCTTGCCGGCCACAGGAAACGGCAGCTTCGAAGCCGCTACTCCCGTGCCGTGCAACACGACTTCGCGCAGCATCGAGGTCATGATTCGGGCGGTGCGCTCGCTGATCACGTCTTTCACGTCCGGAAAATCTTCCTCGAGCACACGGCCTTCGTAGTCGGTCACGCGGGTAATGTAGCGCGGAATCACGCGCACGCCGTCATTGGGAAAAACACTGTAGGCCGATGTCTGCTCCATCAATGTGATTTCCGCCGCTCCTAGCGCCACGGGCAGGTAGGGCGGCAGCTTCGCGGTGATCCCGAAGCGTCCGACGTAGTCGATCACGCTCTTGATGCCGACTTTGTTCGCGAGTTTCAGCGCCGGAATGTTGCGCGACTGGGCCAGAGCACGCCGCAGTGTGATGATGCCTTCGAATTTTTCGTCGTAATTGTGGGGAATATACGGCCCAGATGAAGATTCAAAACTGATGGGCTCATCCAGAATCGTATCGTCAGGAGTGGCGCCTTGATCGATGACCGTGGTGTAGACATACGGTTTGAAAGAAGAACCTACTTGCCGCATGGCTTGCGTGGCACGATCGAACTTCGATTCGTTGAAGTCTCGGCCGCCGACCATGGCCTTGATCCCGCCGGTGGTGTTGTCGATGGCCAGGAGCGATCCCTGGGCCCCGGAATCCTGCTCGAGGCTGACGTGCGCCGCGCCGTTAGCACCGAGCGACAAGATCTTGACGTAGCAAATGTCGCCCGTCTTGAGAATGTCCGCGAGTTTGTGTTGGGTCCAGGCAACCTCGGGCTGTCCAACCGCCGCGGTGTATCGGCCAAATTTCAATGTTGCGATGCCGGTGCCCGCAAAGGTGACCAACGCGTGGACGTAGCCGTTGACTTCGGGTTCGTCGTCCCAGTCGGGATGAACATATTTGTCGGCAACCGCACCCTCGGCAACGACGTTTTCGAGATGCCCCTTCCAACCATGTCTGCGCTCGTAGGCAGCCAGGCCGTCGAGCACCGACTGGTTCGCGGCCTTCTGCAAATCCACATCGAGCGTGGTGTAGACCTTCAGCCCGCCTTCGTGCACCTGATCCGCGCCATATTTGTTTTCCAGGTAGCGGCGAATCTCTTCGACAAAATAAGGCGCCAGCGAATTAGGGTCGTGGGCCAGGCGCAGTACTAGCGGCGCGGAGCGCGCATCGGCGGCCTGTGCAGCCGTAATCTTGCCGTCCTCCAACATGGCATTGATGACCAGATTGCGGCGCTTCTGCGCGCGGTCCGGATGGTTGATCGGCGAATACAGGCTCGGGCCCTTGGGGAGTCCCGCGAGCAGGGCCGCTTCTTCCAGAGTCAGTTGCTTCGCCGACTTGCTGAAGTAGAACTCCGACGCGGCTTCGAAGCCGAAAACACCGTGGCCGAGTGCAATCTGGTTGGCATACAGGGTGAAGATTTGCGGCTTGGTGAAGCGGCGCTCGATCTGGATCGCGAGCATCGTTTCCTGCACCTTGCGATGGAAAGCGCGATCGGGGGACAGGAAAAGATTGCGCGCGAGTTGCATGGTGAGCGTCGACGCCCCCTGCACCCGGCCGCCGGACTCGACGTCGCGATACGCGGCGCCCACGATGCGCCAGAAATTAATTCCCGAGTGTGTGTAGAAGTCTTTGTCTTCGATGGAGACCAGCGCGTCACGTAATACGGGAGGGAAATCGTCGTACCCGACAACTACGCGGCGTTGCAGCGCGAACGATCCAATAACGCGCCCATGATCGTCGTAGAGTTCAGTGATGGAACTGGGACGGTAGGCTTCAAGGGCGTCGACCTGCGGCAGGTCAGTGGTATAGACCAGCAGCAGACCGGCAGTCGCTCCCACCAGCACGGCGACCAGCACGAGCAGGCCAAATAGGACGCGCCCGACCAGCCTGCGTCCGCCGACTTCTACTGGGGGAAGATGTTCGTAAAGAGACTTCATCCGTCGAAGTCAGGATAGCACTTCAAGCGGAGCGGATTGGTTGGGCCGCGGGGACTTCGTTGGCGGCGGTGCTGACTCGACGAAGAAAAACCGCCGAGAGTACATACAAAGCGGCAGCGAGAATTGCCAACGATCGCAGGCCGAACCACAGGGAGAACGATTCGAGCAGGCCGCCCAGCAGGGAGCCGAACAAGTTCGATCCCAGAGCGCTTCCGCGAAAACCGACTCGGGCAAAGCTAGAGACGAAAATGATGCCTGCAAAAAACACAGGAACGCACAGAGCCAGCGTGGCCACGATCGCGCGCACGAGCCACGACGTGAAGAACAACTTTTCTACGGGAACGGCGAACATCACGGCCAAAGTAAGAAACAGGCCGGCATAAGGGATCCAGAGTGGAACGCGCGGCATCGCGCCGTAGAAAAGATTGGCGGCCACGATGAGACATAACAAGCCGGAGACGACGATGGCGTTGACGACCCACGTGGTGCCGAAAAGAAGAGCCATCTTGCTGACGATCTGCGCCTCGAGCAGCATGAACCCGGCTCCGAGGAACAGGAAATGAAGTTCACCGCCGCTGCGCTCTCCGCTGGTTTGGCGAAGGAACCAGCCACAGATGATCAGGACCGCGACTGAAACCAGAATCACAGAAATCGGCAGTCCCGGCTCGTGCTGGTAGAAGTAGGGCCAGTCGTCGGTGGTCAGTCTGGCTTCCTGCATGGGCATTTTGGAATGGGTCGCGAGATAAGTGGCGAGCGCGGGATCGGACGTGGCTTGCGCCAGCCGCTCGCGCGAGCCGCCCACGAAGAACCGTCCAGAGGTATCGTAGCCGCCGATATCGGACTGAAACTGGATTGGGTCTTGGCCGAAGGCATCTTGCATCAGGTTGAACAGGCGGCCGGCGATCCAGGGATTGTCGACCTGAAATTTCACGATGAACAGGCCATCCGGCTTGAGCAGACGCTTGGCCCGCTGCATGGCCTCGCGAGTGTAGACGTAATTGTCGATGCGGATATTGGTGAAGTGCGACGTAGTCGTGTGCGAATCGAGGAGAGAAAAAACAATGAGATCGAACTGGTCATGGCTGTTCTGAATGTAGCTGCGGGCATCATCGAGGACAACGTGCGTGCGCGGATCTTGATATGGGTGCTCGAAGTGCAACTCACGTCCAAGCTTGAAAATCAGGGGATCGATTTCAACCGCGACCACTCGCCCGGCGCCGTTGCGAAGCGCGGCGGCGACGTCGTTGCCCATCCCCGAGCCCAGGACTAGCACTGATGATGGGGAGGGATAGAAACGGTACGGCATGTTGTAAGCGTTCCACTCCACGGGATATTGGCGAAATTCCTCGGGGTGCGACTGAACGAAGGCGGGTGAGAGGTTCAGGACTTTCTGATACCAGGAATCATTTGTGTTCAGGGCGTAGGTGTCAATCTCACCGTTGTGATAGAGCGGGCGCAGGATCAGCTTCTGATATGGCGACCAGTACGTAGTGGCATTGCGGTAGTCGGGGATCGCCAGCACGACCACGCAAGCGAGGAATGTGGCCCCAAGAGCTTTGCGGGCTACAGGATTCCGCCAGAACACCAGCACAGAGAAACCGCCCGCCACCAGAAACCAAACCCAGGGTGGTTGATAGAGGAAGCAGAGCAGCGTGAATGCGGCAATTCCAGCAAGACTCGCCAGGACGTTGACGCTGTAGGCCGCAACTCCATTCGGAGCCTTTTCCAAATACCATCCCACGAGCTGGCCGACGGGAATGAAGGTAGTCGCGATGACGGCAAACAGCGGTACCACCACTGCCAGCGCGAGGAGCATCCCAATCCAACTTGTGGGCGCGGCCGGCACGCCCCAGACGTGGACCTCGACACCGCCCCCCAGCAACTGCGGGAGAGCGAACATGGTGCGGCGCAGAGGGGAGATCGGAGTTTTCAGGATCACGGTCAGCAGCAGAAGCGGAGCAATCATCGCGCTCAACTGAAGGCGCCGCCGGCAAAGATAGCAACCCAGTCCGAATCCAAGGAAGCACGCGACCAGAACGAAGTTTTTGAAATAGGCAAAGATTCTGATCTCGGACGACACCCAGCGAATCATCAGCATTTCCAGAAACAAGCCGAGAAAGCTGACGAGCACGAGCTGGCGGTAGCTAAAACGGTCGAGACCTTGGATCGGAACTTCCGGACCACGGGAGGCGGGAGTCGTTTCTTGCAAGCCCTTGAACACGAGGTGGACGACGTAGATGGCAACCGCGGAGATCAGGAATAAAAGCGCGAGCGAGAGTGGCGAATGGGTAATCGTCTCCACTGGGTAGGATTAGCCTCCATCTCAAAGGACCCGGAAATTTCAGGGAATCGGACCAACTATATCAGACCAACCGCAGGGCAAAAGACGATCGCGCACCCGAAGGCGCGCGATCTCTTGAAGCATCTTTTTTTCCAGAAGCGCCCTAGCTAGCCCGGCTCTTCAGCACTTCCACGGCCTTCTTCAACTGATCGTCGACCGTGTTCTTGGGCTTGGCGTCCTGGTCGGGAGTGGGGGCCGCACCGTCTTCGTCATCTGGACCAATAGCGTCGTCGGCAACGTCCGCCACCAGAACGTTGGGCGTGATGGCCACGTCTTGAATGGCTTTGCCGCTGGGTGAGTAGTATTTCGCGACCGAGAGGATTAACGCGCCACCATCGGGCAGGTCAATCGTCTTCTGTACGGAGCCGTCGCCGAAGGTCTTGTCGCCGACAACGTCGCCGCGGGCATTTTCAAGAAGGGCAGCGGCCACAATCTCAGCCGCGCCCGAAGTTCCGCGGTTTACAAGAACTGCGACAGGAAGAGTCGTGATGGCCTTCGCGGGATCGGCATTGAAGGCCTCGCGAGGAAACTTCTGGCCCTGAAGATAAGTGATCGTTCCGTGATTGAGGAACAGGTTCGCCGTTGCGACGCCTTCACTCTCGTCACCCTCGGCGCAGTTGCGGAGGTCGAGAAGAACCTTCTTCGCTCCTGACTTCTCGAGCGACTTGATCTTGGCGGCAATCTCTTGCGTCTTGCCCTTGGTGAGTGCTTCGACCTTTACGTAGCCGATGCCGTCGTCCATCATCTTTTCCGTCACCGCGGGAATGTTGACCACGTCGCGCGTGATGACGACCTTCTGCGGTTCGGCCTTGCGAGCACGCACCACGGCAACGTTCAGCGTGGATCCGGGCGCTCCGGCCAGCAGGTTCCGGATTTCGGGCAGCGACATATCCCGTGTGCTTAGGCCTTCAATCGATTCGAAGATATCGGTCTGCTCAATACCCGCCTTCTCAGCTGGCGATCCCGGCAACACAGCGACCACCGCGGCGTAGCCAAAGCGCTTCGATACTACGGCGCCAATGCCACCCTTGGACTCGGCCTTGTGACTCTTGAATGCCTTGTAGGCGTCTGCGGACATGTAGCTGGAGTTGGAATCGAGCGACTCCAGAAGTCCGTGCAACGCGCCGTCCGTCACCTTGGGGATGTTCGGCTCTTCCACGTACTCACTGCGCACGCGCGAGAGCACTTCGCTGTAGACCTGCAGTTGACGGTAAGAGCCGTCGCTCGAGGAGGCGTGGACGCCGCCCATCGAGCCCACAACGACGAACAGTAGTACGGCAAAGGAGGTGACGAGAATCGCTGCTTTGGTTTTCATGGACATCTGTTTTTGATCTTCTTCTGGAAGGAACTGCTTCCTGAGAAACTCTCGCTATTATATCTCTCTAGATGCGGAATTCGATCCCCAGGGTGCTTGCTTTTGTGCCCCATCGGTAACGCCGGGGGACTCTAGCTCCGGCGTTCATCTCAATAGACGGACGAAACCGAGTTCTGTCATTCCTGCAGGAACCTAGCGCGATGGCGTTTCCCGCCGGTCTTCAACAAAACAAACAACTTATTTTATGACGCTGGTTTGAAGCTGATGGTCAGCATGGTCTGGACCGATACCGGACGCCCGTTCATGACATAGGGCTTGAACTTCCAGAACTTGACGCCGTCGATCGCGGACCGCGCGAAGGCCAGCGATCCCTGCATGAATTTGGCATCTTGCACCGTGCCATCGCGACCAATCAAGACCTGCAGGATTACCGTTCCCGGCTGTGCCTTGGGATTTGTCGGATAGGCGATCTCCGGCTGTTCCACGAGAAGGGCACGCTCGGTGAGTTCGGGAATGCTGACCGGTTCAATCGACTGCATGGCGGACTCCGGCGATTTGTTACCGCCGGCATCGGGAGTCATGGAGGCCATGTGGGACTTCAGGCTCGACGGAACGTTCGTGGGAGTTGACGCGGTGTGCGGTTCCTGATTCTTAGGAGGCGCGGGCCGCACTGGCACCGACGCAACCGGCGGAGGCGCTGCGATAAATGGATCAGAATGCTGCGGCGCAGTCACAACCGGGGCGACGGTTGTTGGCGCCGATTGTGGAGGGGGATCAACAGGCGCCGTGGACGGCTGCGTCGACTGAGGAGTCGTTTGTGGCGGCTGGTTCTCAGGGGCTTGCGCTGAAGAAGGAGTCGTCTGCGGCGTTTGGTCAACTGGCGTCGCGGCGGTTGCATCCGGCGTCGCTTGAATCGCGTTTCCACCCAAGCTGTTTGGTTTCTTGATCGTCGGATCTACTACGGGCAGCACCTGGATCTGCGAAGGATCGGTCGTTGCGTCGGGGATGGTCTCAGCGACGGGGAGCTTGTACTCATCGCCAGCGCGTCCAAAGTCTTCGTGAGCCGCGGCTGCCTGCGGCGGAGTGACCGGCTGCGGGTTTAGCCAGCCGCGTAGCGACTGCTGCTCATGAATCCAGAACGTGTGAAGTTTCGGATGCCAGGGCGCCTGCGGCGCGATTCCGATCGCAAGACTGGCTAGCACGAGCGCACCGATGATTGCCCCTTTGTGCCGAAAACGCGGCCCGGACTTTTCCTCGGTGTCGGCGCTTCCGCCGTCGATGTAGGCGAAGAGTTCTGCTTCTCTCTTCTGCTCGTGCTTCTGCTCTTGTTTCGGTTCGCGTTTCGGTTCGCGCCTTGGCTTCGGGACGTCAGGCTGATTCGGGTTCGCTTCGGGAGCCGTCCGTTGCGCGGCGTCGCTTGGACTCTCAGCAGTGGGCGGGGAGTAAGGCTGATCGAAGCCGACCAACTCGGGTTTTCCAGGCGCCAGAGGTGGCGGTGCGGGCGCTGAAACAGGAGTCGAGGTGGCCCCGGCACGCGTCTTCAAATACCATTCGAGCCCGCGAGGTTCGCCCGACACGGGTGGAGGCGGCGGAGCCGGCAGCGGGGCCGGCGCGGATTTCGCATCAGCAACGCTCGCGGCCACCGTCGCAGCCATCGGTTCCAAGTCTTTCAGCGGATCCACGGGCTCGGCCGCGGTCGGGGCCAGGGACTCATGGACATCCGAATCGGTCTCGAACTCGCCGCCCGGGGCCGTACCGGCGGAATGCAAGAACTCTCCGGCGCGCAGCGCCTTGTCTCTGGAGGGCTCCAGGCTGGAGGGTATCGTCGAAACTGAACCGGAAGACGCGCCTGCCGCAGCGGCCTGCGCCGATGATTCCTGCTTCGAACGCAACAGATCGCGGGCCGTGGTCAAAGTATCTTTGACCTGATTGAGCATGATCGGTTTGCGCAAAATCGAGTTCGCGCCCGCCTGCAGCGCCTGCGGAACGCTGACGTCATCGCTCACGATGGCCAGGGTTAGGGGACGTTCGGAGGCCTTACGCTCGCGAGCCGCCGTGAGAAGCAGTCCGGCTTCCGGCTGCTGATCCCAATCGATGATGACGATCTGAAAACTCTGGTGAGTGACTTTCTCGACTGTGGCTACCGGGTCGGAGCAGTGCTCTCCCTCTACGTCGAGACCGGCTAGCACCTGAAGAACAGGGGTAGCCGTCCCTGCGTCCGAGCAGAACAAGAGGCAGCGAAGGGCCATGCTCCTTCAGACTAGGGGCAGCCAGTAACGAGAGCAAGATTACCGAGGGGGCCGCATGGCCACGATCCGGTGGCCGGAGGTACATGTACTGATGGCGAGCGCTTGGTAGAATGCTCGGTCGCGCGTGCAGTTGATTGCAGTTCGGACCCGTAACTCTATGCCATTGCAAGAACATAACTACTGGCTTACCACCACTGAATTCCCTGCTGCGGACGCGCCCCAGCCCACCCCAGAGGCCGTTGATGTAGCGGTGATTGGAGCAGGCTTTACCGGACTCTCCGCCGCGCGCACGCTCGCCCAACGTGGCGCCAAGGTGGCTGTACTCGAATCCGAGACCATCGGTTGGGGAGCGAGTTCGCGAAACGGAGGAATGGTGCTCACCGGGATGAAGCTCGGCGTCAACAAGCTCATCTCGATGTACGGACGGGAACGGACCCAGCGCATGTATGCCGCCTCGCTGGAATCGCTCGATTGTGTCGAACAGATCGTTCGCGAGGAAAGGATTAGTTGCGACTTCGCCCGCTGCGGGCATCTGGAAGTTGCGTGCAAGCAGAGGCACTTTGACGATTATGCCCGGCAGGCTGAAGTCATCGCCCGCGAGTTCAACCACGCGCTGCGGGTGGTTCAAAAACACGAGTTGAGTGCCGAGATTGGATCGACCATTTACTACGGCGGCATGGTCGATGAAGTGAGCGCGGGATGCAATCCCGCGCGCTATGTCGCAGGTCTTGCCCGGGCCGCCATGATGGCGGGGGCGCAGATCTGCGAGCACGCGCGAACGGAAAGCATCGTGCGAGATTCGCGACAGGGAGAGCTGGGATGGAAGTTGGAAACTTCCCGCGGCCCCCTCTGGGCGCACGAAGTGTTCGTCGGCACTAGTGGATATACGGGCCGGGCAACGCCGGCTCTGCAGAAGAAGCTGATTCCCATCGGCTCTTTCATCATTACAACGGAAGTGCTTCCCGAAGCGCTGGCCAGAGAACTGAGCCCGCGCAATCGCATGATCTATGACTCGAAGAACTTTCTGTACTACTACCGCCTGACACCGGACCGCCGCATGCTGTTCGGGGGCCGGGCGGCGTTCTTTCCAGAGACGGATCAGACTGTCCGCCAGAGCGCGGGCATTCTGCGGAGGGGCATGATTGATGTGTATCCGCAGTTGAGCGACGCTAAGATCGACTACGTATGGGGCGGCACGCTCGACTTCGCGTTCGACATTATGCCGCATGCGGGGCAGATGGACGGCATGTATTACGCAGTAGGCTATGCGGGACACGGCGTGGCCATGGCAACGTACCAAGGACAGAAGATTGCCGAACTCATGGCGGGAGATAAGCCGGAGAATCCGTTCGTGGGCATTCCGTTTCCGGGTGCGCCCCTCGGGATGTACAACGGGAAGCCGTGGTTTCTACCATTCGCGGGGGCGTGGTATAGGTTTCTGGATTGGGTCAGCTAAACTGTCGCGAGCCCAGTCACTTGAACGGATTCCGAATCGTCAGCTTGCCGTCGATGACTTGCCCGTCCTGCAGGTCCTCCGAATAGAGCATCGTACAGCCAGCTTCCAAAGCCGCTGCGATCCCGAGTGCGTCATAGATTCCGTAGCCGCGGTCTTCGGCAATCTTCCGCGCCGCTTCGTGAGTGGAAATTTCGATGGGAACGGGCGACGGGCACAGTACTCGAATCGCTTCCAGCGCTTCGGTCACGTCCTTCCAGGGCATGCGCATCTTGCGGCGAGCAACGGAGACAAATTCGTTCAACCCTTGCACGCCAACCACGCCCCCAGTCGCCAGGAGCGCCTCCGCGCGCGGGCCGCGCGGATCGTTCCGCGCAATAGCGTAGATCAGAACGTTCGTATCGAAAAAATTCTTACCTGACATTCGCGTCCGCTCGGTCGAACACGAAACCTGGAGGTAATGGCCGCCGCAGTTTCCGCAGGCGGGCCAACGCTCGCTCCCGGCTCTGGTCGCGGCTTACCTCAAAGGTCCGGCCATGCGCTATTCGAATCTCGATCTGATCACCCTCCTTCAGTTCGAGGGCTTCGACCACTGCCGCGGGCAAGCGCACAGCCAAGCTGTTTCCCCACTTCGCAACCTGCATGTTTCCTCCAAGGATATACGTGTTAAATTGTATATCTATGACCGGCGTGTACGCAACTGTAAGGGCGGTAACGAGGTCTCGCTGTCTGCGGGGCTCGAGCTTCGCTCAACGGACAGCCGCAGGCGGCTGTCCCTACATAATTTTTTCGCGGAGTTACCTCGCAGATGCGCCGTCTGGGGGCCGTCGTCTCAGCGACAGGTACACTACTGGTCCCACCACGATCGCAATGGCTCCGCCGATGAGGCCGAACCGGTCGCTGCCCAGCAGTGCTACTAACGCCATCACAACGGGCGCGCCCACAACGTAGAGCAATCCCATGCGCCCGCCCGGAATCTTGAACGAGCGTTTTAGCTCGGGCTGTGTGCGACGTAATTTCCACGCGGACAGAACCGTCAGCACAGTCGTCGCCGAACGCAGCCAGATGTATACCGAGATCAGTTCGGCCAGGCTCTGCCAAGCTAACAGGCCGTAGATCACCGCCGACACAACGATCGCCAGCCATGGCGTCCCGTAGCGGGGATGTTTGCGGGTGAGGACTTGCGGCAGGTATCCGTCTTCCGCCATGGCAAAAGGCATTCGTGTCGTGGTGAGTACCGTGCTGTTCAGCAATGCGACGTTGCCGACCATTGCGGCCAGGGTCGTCCACGTGCCCAGCCACGGACCACCGATCATGCTGGCAGCATCGGAGAAGAATCCGGTGTGCCATTTTTCCCAGTTGCCGGCCGACGCGAGTCCCGCAAGTGTTGGCAGAAAGTACGCCGCAATTGAAAGCGGAACGACCAGGGCGAGCGCTCGCGGATAGGACCGCTGCGGGTTATCTACCTCTTCGGCGACCGTCGAGAGTTGCTCGTAGCCGGAATAGAGCCACAACCCGAGCGCAAGACCCACGCCGAAAACTTTGAAGGTCGCTTGATGCGGAGGCACCCACGGCAGGAAAGGGTTGTGGTGCCAGTGGAAGAGCGCGATGACAATCATGGTCATCACAGGGATGAAAATGAAAATTTCCAGCGCGGTTGCGAGTTGGCCGACCATTTCGATGCCGCGCACATTAATCCACGTCAACACTACGATCAGCGCGACCGAGACGAGGTAGTGCTCCCACCACGTCATCTTCGGGAAGTAGTAAACGAGATAGTCCGTGAACAGCACGGCATAGGCACCGCCCAGAAGGAAGGATGCCGTCCAATTCCACCAGCCAGCGAGGAATCCCCAGAAGTCACCGAAGGCGGCGCGCGTCCATCGGTAGAAGCCGCCTTCGACGGGCATGGCGGTCGTAAGCTCCGCCGAGACCAGCGAGACGGGTATGCACCAGAAAAACGGCAGGATCAGCAGGTAGACCAGAGTCATCCCCGGACCCGAGGTGGTGACCATGTCCTCGAGTCCGAAGGGGCCGCCCGTCGTGTAGGAGAACATGACAAAGACGAGATAGAAGAGGCCGGCCTTGCGCAGCGTGGAGGATTTGCCGTTCGTGGTCAATGGGGAATTTGATCACTACGCCGCCAGCGTCCGGCTGAGAGCGCCTTCCAGTTCCAGCAGCTTACGCTTGACGTCGAGGCCGCCACCATATCCGCAGAGCTTGCCGTCCGACGCGATCACGCGGTGGCAGGGGACGACAATGGCGACCGGATTGCGATTGTTCGCCATTCCTACGGCACGAAATCCTTGGGGCCTGCCGACCGCGCGCGCGATATCGCCGTAGGAACGGGTCTCGCCATAGGGAATCGCCAGCAGAGCGCGCCAGCAGGCGAGTTGAAAATCCGTGCCCCGGAGATCAAGGGCAAATTCGAACTCGCGCCTCTTGCCGGCAAAATATTCCTCTAACTCAAGCACATACGGACGCAACGCACTGGCAGACTCTTCGAAGCGGACGGCTTTCGACTCAGCCCGCAGGTCGCGCGGGTTGGGGCGAATCGTCTGCTGGCCGGGCAGCCGCGCATCAAATTCCAGGGCTACCAGGCCACGGTCAGACGCCGCCAGGAACAACGGCCCGATCGGGGATGTAAACGTCGTGGAATGAAGGGTTTCCATAGTGACCAACGATTGCAGCCAAACCTTTAACTGGCCAGCAGCGCCCATTACCATAGCACGAGCGTACGGTCCGCGCCGCCGTTTAAATTGCGGGTCTGTTGACAAAGGTTGACAGAATCGCAGTTTTCGACGAAAGTGTGTCGTGCAATCGGAGCTTGGGAAAATCCAGCGTTGAAAAAGACCCTCATCGTCTTCGCCGTCATGGCGGTCGTGCTTGTGGTTAGCCTGGCAGTCCGGGCTGCTGGAGACTGGCGCACCATCGGGCAGACCGAAGCCGGCGACAAGGTCTCCGTCAGTTCCGTGCGCGTTCTAAAGAACAATCAGAGGCTGGCGCTGGTTCGCATTGAATATAAAGATCCGGCGGAACTTCCGCAGGGCGGTCCGTTCGTGGAGATGCGCGCGCGCGTGCGCTTCAATTGCAGCAGCGGGACGGCTGCTCCCACTTCAGAGTGGTTCTACTCCCGGGACCACAGTGGACGTTTCGTCGTCAGCAAGAAGGCCACGCATGACGACCAGTTCGGCAAGCTTCCCGAGGGCGGGTTCGTTGACCTCGTCAGCAAGGACGTTTGCAATCAGACCAAGTAGCTACCCGAAAAACTCTAACTACTGGACACTAAGGTTCACGAAGGAAGATCTAAGCGATCACGGTCTTATTGCTTCAGAGCAAACGCCACGTATACTCCGCCCGACTTGGACTTCGGATCCTTTCCACCTCCCGCCGCGATTGCGACGAACTCCTTGCCATCCACTTCGTAGATTGCAGGAGTCGTGTTCGCAGAGAACGGCAGCGTGGTTTCCCAGAGCGGCGCGCCAGTTGTCTTATCGAACGCGCGCAATTTTTTGTCGAAGTTGGTCGCCCCAATAAATAGCAGACCACCTGCGGTTACCACCGGCCCTCCATAGTTCTCCGTGCCGGTGTCTTTCTGGCCCTTGGCCGCGAGATCGGGATATTCGCCCAGAGGGATCTTCCAGACATACTCGCCGGTGTTGAGATTGATGGCGTTCAGCGTTCCCCATGGTGGTGCCACTGCGGGGTAGCCTTCTGGATCGAGAAACTTGTGGTACCCCGTGAAGTGATATTTCATCGCCGGAAGTGCGGGCGCGGAACCGGCTACTTCCTTGGCGTTGTTTTCTCTAGTGCCGGCGTCTTTGCCCCCGCTCATGACATAAGAGAGCAATCCGTACCACTGGTCGCTGTCGGTCTCGAGGTTGGCGAAGCCGGGCATGCGACCCTTGCCGTTCCTGATCGTGGCGGCGACGTCTGGGCCCGACAGGCGATCGCCAACGCCAATGAGAGATGGGATCGTCGGAGGCGATCCGGCCATCTTTTCACCGTGGCATACTGCGCACTGGCTCAGGTACACAGCCTTTGGGGTGTTTTCATCGGTGTTCTGGGCGAGAGCACCGGTCCAGGCTACGTCGTTCGCATTGACGTAGAGAATTCCGGTTTCCGGATCAGCCGCCGCGCCGCCCCATTCTGCGCCGCCATCGAATCCGGGAAAGATGACCGTATCTTTCCCCACGGCGAAGGGAACGAACTGACCTTCGCTGCGAAAGCTACGGAACTTTTCCAGCGCCCACGAATGCACTTCCCGCGTGCGTTCGCTCAGAAGATTCTCGGTCAGCGATTGGCGAGCAAACGGCGCGGGCTTCGAGGGCAGGCATTGCTGCTGCGCGGCCACCTCTCCTGGAACATTGCTCGGGGGATAGTTACTGCACTCGATGGGAAACAGCGGCTTGCCATTCGTCCGGTCAAAGAGGAACACAAATCCCTGTTTGGTGGTCTGCGCGACAGCGTCTACTCTCTTACCGTCACGCTCCACTGTTAAGAGCACTGGCGGCGCGGGGAAGTCTCGGTCCCAGAGATCGTGCTTCACGGCCTGAAAATGCCAGATGCGCTCGCCGGTCTCGGCGTTTAGAGCGATCAGGCAGTTTGCGAATAAATCATCACCGAGTCGATCTGCTCCGTAAAAATCGAACGCGGCCGAACCGGTCGGAACGTAGACGATCCCGCGCTGCGTATCGACCGTCATTCCGGCCCAGTTGTTCGCCGCGCCGCTCGTCTTCCACGCTTCTTTCGGCCAGGTGTCGTAGCCAAATTCGCCAGGATGGGGAATCGTGTGGAACGACCAGCGCAGCTTTCCAGTGCGCACGTCGTAGGCCCGGACGTCGCCCGGAGATGCCGGCAGCGTCTCAGACTCGCGCCCGCCGACGATCACCAGATCTTTGTAAATCACGGCCGGGCTGGTCACATAAATCGACTGCGCCGCCGGATCGCGCCCCAAGTCCTCGCGGAGATCGATACGCCCGTCCTTACCGAAACTTGAGATCGGCTTGCCGGTCGCGGCGTCGAGCGCGTAGACGAAGTTCATCACAGCGACCAGGATTCGGTGTTCTTTGTTATCAGTCCAGTAAGCCAGCCCTCGATCCGGTTGTGTCCCTTTGATTCCGGAGTCGAACTTCCATAGCAGCTTTCCGGTCGCCGCATTCAAGGCAAATACTTTCTGCGACGGTGTCAGCCCGTACAGAACTCCGTCGACGGCAAGCGGACTGGTCTGCAGCCCGCCCTCCTCTTCGGTGTCGAAGCTCCACGCGACTGCGAGACGCTTGACGTTGCTGCGATTGATCTGCTTTAGAGGAGAGTAGTGATTGTTCTCGGGGGTCCCACCATACACCGCCCAGTCGTAGCGCGGATTCTTTTCTCCGGATGTTTCCGGCGCTGTCCCCCGCCCTTCACCGGCCGTTGCCGCCATGCCGACAGCCAGAACGCACGCACAGATCGTCGCAAAATTCATCTGCCTCCTCGGGGAACCAAACCCGCGGCTGATTCTAGATCAAGATGGGAGCTTTCCGCCGTCCGCAAGTTTTTCACGGACGGTGGCACCTCCGTAACCCCACCACCACTTCCACGCATCTCGCTTTCAGCTTATGCTGATAGAGAAGTTGTCGGAACGCGAATCGGATTCAACCCACCTTACGTATGGATTCACTTCGACTTTATGGAATGGTCGCGGCAGGCAGCGTCGCAATGCTGGGCGCCTACGCGCTGCTGCGACGCAAGCCGAAGACGGCCGATCAACTCGAGCGCGAACGCAGGGCGTGGCTCGAGGGCACAGGCCGCATCACCGACGGCACCGTGATCGACGTTCAGGAGCTGGCGGTCACGAGCAACTACCACGCCGCCATCATGCTCATCTATAAGTACGACGTGGCGGGCGTGACCTACGAATGTTCGCAGGATGTGACTTACCTGCGGCACTGGATCAACCTGCACTCTTGCCGCCTCGGGCTGAACACCTCGGTGAAGTACGATCCGCAGAATCCCGGAAATTCCCTGGTCGTCTCAGAAAACTGGATGGGCTTGCGCCAGTAAGCGACGTGGGTGGATCATATCCGCGAGGCGAATATGCGCGGACTTTGGCAGGATTTCCGGTACGCGGCGCGCGGGTTTGGCAAGAATCCCGGCGTCACCTCCATCATGGTGTTCACGCTGGCGCTGGCGATCGGGGCGGCCACGGCGATCTTCAGCGTCGTGTATGGAGTTTTGCTGCGCCCGCTGCCTTACGCCGGCGCCGATCGCATCATGGCGATCTCGGAAGTGAACTCCTACGGCAGACCTTCGCGCCTCGCGGACCCGAACTTCGACGACTTCCGCGACCAGAGTCACAGCTTTCAATCCATCGCGAAGTACTCGGCCTATCCAGTTTCCATCTCCGGGGCATCGCAGCCGACACGCACGACCGTGGCCGCAGTAACGCCGGAATTTCTGACGGTATTCGGCGTGGAGCCCATCATGGGCCGCGATTTTACAGCGACTGACGACAAGAAGGGAGCGCAACCGGTCGCGCTCGTGAGTTACGGTTACTGGCGGCAATCGCTCGGATCGGCGCAGGATCTTTCTCGGTCTCACCTGAAGATCAACAACTCCGTCTACTCGGTGATTGGCGTGCTGCCACTCGGATTTCGATTTCCGGAAGATGCGGGCGTGTGGTTCGCCGCCGACACCGACGGGGAGAATCCGAGCCGCACCTCGCACAACTACGACGGAGTTGGCCGGCTGAAAGATGGCGTCAGCGTCGAACAGGCCCGCGAAGATATCCGCACCATTGCGCGCCGGATCTACCAGACGAATGAGAAGAGCGATTATCTGCTCACGGATGGACGCGTAGTTCCACTTCAGGATTCGATCACTGGCGCAGTGCGGTCGCCTCTGTTGATTCTCTTGGGAGCGGTGGGCTTCCTGCTGCTCGTCGCCTGCGCGAACGTCGCGAACCTGCTGCTGGCGCAGGCGTCGGTGCGCGAGCGCGAGCTTTCGATCCGCATCGCGCTGGGCGCGGCGCGTGGCCGTCTGATCCGCCAATTTTTGAGCGAGGCATTCCTGCTGTCGCTGATCGGCGGGGGACTTGGAGTGCTCGCCGCGCTGTGGGGAGTCGCCGGATTGCTGGCTCTGGCACCGGAACAGTTGCCGCGGCTCGACAGCGTTTCCGTAAGCTTGCCGGTACTGTTGTTCGCGCTTTTGCTCTCTGCAGCGGTGGCGACCGGACTCGGCGCGTTTACGGCTGCCCGGGCGACACACGGCGATCTGAGAAAGGGCCTGATCGAAGGCGGGCGCGGGCAGTCTGGTTCGCAGGGGAGCCAGCGCGTGGGCCGTGCGCTTGTCGCGGCGCAGATCGCCATCACGTTGGTGCTGGTGATCGGCGCGGGACTGTTGGGGCGCAGCTTGCTGAAAGTGCTCGAGGTGGACCCGGGCTTCCGCGTCGACAAGATCGTGGCCATGGACGTCTCGTTGCCCTGGGTGGAAGATCCCAAAGCCAAGGCCCCGCAAGGAGTCTTCTTTTCGAATTTGATCGACCGGCTCGCACAAATCCCTGGCGTGCGAGGCGTAGGAGCGGCCAGCGCGCTGCCCCTGACCGGCGGCTTGCCTGACGGAATGTTTTTGCTGTTGACGCCGGAAGAGGCTCCCAAGACCACGGACGGGTTCGAGGCCCTTTTTCAACAAAAGGAACGCCTCGGGAGCGCGGATTTTTGCGTCGCGACCAACGGATATTTCCGGGTGCTGGGAATTCCGCTGATCCGCGGACGAATGTTTGACCAGCGCGACAGCGCGAACGCGCAGCATGTCGCGGTCATCAGCGAATCGCTGGCGCACGATCGCTGGCCTCACCAGGACCCGATCGGGCACACCATTGAGTTTGGAAATATGGACGGCGATGTGCGCCTTCTGACCATTGTTGGAATCGTGGGCGACACGCACGAATACGGGCTCGATGAGCCCGCGCGGCCGACGGTCTATGTGAGTTTGTTCCAACGGCCCCGCGCCGAGATGACGGTGACGATGCTGAGCGATGCGGATACGCGCCTGGTAAGCTCGGCCGCGCGGGAGATTCTGCGGGATCTTAATCCGGAGATCCCGGCAAAGTTCCAAACATTTCAGGAGGTGTACTCCGCGTCGCTGGGTTCGCGAAAGTTCAACGTGATCCTGATCGGATTCTTCGGAGTCACAGCGCTGCTGTTGGCGGCCGCCGGAGTCTTTGGCGTGATGGCGTATTCGGTTAGCCGGCGCACGCGCGAGTTCGGCGTGCGTGTTGCGCTTGGCGCCACATCGGGCGACGTGCTGCGCATGGTTCTGGGGCAGGGCATGCGTACGATCTTGATTGGCGTGGCGATTGGAATCGTAGGATCGTTTGCGCTGACGCGGGCGGTGTCGTCGCTGTTGTTCGGCGTGACGGCGACCGATCCGCTCACATTCGGGGGAGTAACCCTGTTGCTGATCGCGGTGGCGCTGCTGGCTTGTTACATCCCGGCGAGGCGCGCAACAAAAGCCGATCCGATGGTGGCTTTGCGGGACGAGTAGCGTTGCATTGCATCTAGGCGCAAGCCGCTGAACAGTATGTTGAAAAAACTCAGCCAGGGAGTGTAACTGCGATGTAACAACACTTATCCAATGTGTCGTGGCCGGAGCGACAGTCTTACTGGTACATCCGATGCTTCCGATAGAACTCCACAAGATGCCGGAACTGATTTCGGGCGTAAGCGGTATCCTTCCGAAAGAGACTCAGGAGAGCGATTGCAATGATAGAAACAATCGCGAACACCACGGCCGGGATCACAAAGAGCAGCGAGAAGCTCCCTACCCCAATCGTCATGTAGCCGGTGATCAATAGCAGCCCGCGGAAAGCCGGCAACGCAGGCGTAGAGCATCGCCGCAGCGATAACAAGCGCACAGCGACAAATAGCACGACCCCCGCGAGTCCGGCCTTCACCGCGCTTTCAGGTTGGCACCACCGCGCATCAAGTAGCGCAATTCCCCAAAAGGAGGCACTTCCGAGCAACACGATCGCGAGTGCGCAGTAAACGAAGATAAGGGGATGAGGACGCCAGTCCTCAAGCGTGTTTGCGTTAGTCATAGAAAGCGCGCTGAACCAACCTTTTCGTCGCGCAATGCTAACTTGAGGCGCTTCTCGGCTCAACAGTTTTTTGTCAATTGTTGGCATGATCTGGCGACGGCACGTTTGGACCGCTGGTCAACGAGCCGCGATTCATCGCCAATTGAGACGTTCATCCCGCTAACCGAACCCCTCAGGAGCGGTATTCTCGGCGCTTGGAGGTTCCATGCAGGAAGCTATTTCACCTCAGCGCCGTTTCATTCTGCCGTTTTGGATACGAATAAGCCTAGCCGCTCTAATGTTCTTTGACGCAGTTCTGTACGCACGGAAGGCATGCTTACAATTCGAGTGGGTGGCGTAGTTCTGTTTCGGCATGTATTGGCTGATTGATTCCCCCAGGACAAGGGGAACCCCTAAGTGCGCATTTCAAGAACCCACGGGCCATCGCATCGATTGTCTTTCTTACGGGGGGCTGGTGGGATTTGGACACAGCCTATTGTTTAGATAAGACCGGGAAACCTTCTCTTCTCTTCGTCAACTGCCGCTATCAGGCGGTTGGCCCATTGGCCCAGTTATGGTTGTAGGCGGGGAGATTGGGTGAGCAACTCCACTAAAAGCACGCGCCGCCCAGAAGGGAGTTGCTCAGCAAAATGTGAAGACGTGTGGCAGCGGCCTTCTCACCCAACTCATCCGTCTATTGACCCCAACTCAGCCGCATGACAGTGTTGTGTTTGTCGATGGTGACGTGCAAAGCCTTGTCGGCGCCCCCGATGAACTCACCGGAAGCCGTCCGGGACAGATCGATCGTCTCATCAGCCGACAGTGCCCTTACCCGGATCACATGCTTTCCTGCAGGGATCTTGAGGGTCTCCGACTCCACACCCTTCAATCCATTGAACACAACCAGATGCTTCTGCGCGGCGCCGTGCAACGGCTTCGTCAACATCAGCTTGTCATCGACCCAAACGAAGAGGGTGGCATCTTTGAACTGATGCTGAACCGCAAGATCGAGATTGGAAAGGGGCACTACGATTGGATTGGTCGCATGTGCGGTTGGGGAACGACGTTTCTGCGACGGGGCGCTGGCGGGGGCTGGCGTCGCCGGAACTGCAACTGCTGCTGCGCCGGGCACATCCTTTGCAGAACTCGGATTAGCACTGCTTGCTGCGGTGCCGGGAGGAGTCACGTAAACACTCGCCGCTTCTTTGGGGGACGCAACCTGCAGCCTCGTTTGTGCGGCGACAAACACCAAAGCAATCAGCGTGGCCGCACCCAGAATCAGATCCCGGATCGGAGCTTTTCGAATCGCGGTGCGCACTGCCTGGTCAGCCTTCGCGACCTGTGCCACACGATTGGTTCCTGGGGCCGCCGCCTGACGGGTCGTTCGATTGCGCGTTCCCGTCGAGCCCGTGGCAAGCGGTGCGACTGCCCGGAGCGACGTCGTCGTCGAACCCGGCTTGAACGTCTGCTGCAACTGGCGCACGTCCTCTGCCAACTCCGCGCCCCGCTGGTAGCGTTCCTCTGGATTCTTCGCCATCGCGCGCGCGATCACTTCATCCAGTTCCCGAGGCAGGGTAAGGTCCAGCGCGCTCGCCGCCACGGGCTCACGATTCGCCACTTTGAAGCATACCGTGGTCGCACTGTCTCCCTGAAACGGAGAATGACCGGCGACCATTGCGTACAGAATGACACCCAGCGAAAACAGATCGGAGCGTCCGTCCACTCCTTCGCCGCTCAACTGTTCCGGTGACATGTAGGCTGGGGTTCCCAGCACCTTTCCGGGCAGGGTGAAGTGCGCGAGGTTTAACTTGGCGATCCCGAAGTCGGCGATCTTGGCGTGGCCATCCTCGTTAATCAGAATATTACCGGGCTTAATGTCGCGGTGAATCACGCCTTGAGCGTGAGCATAGTCGAGCGCCTCGGCCACCTCTTCTACCAGCTGTAGCGCCCTATCCAACGGGAGTTTCTTTTCACGCGACAGAATCCGGTTCAGGGATTCGCCCGCGACGTACTCCAGTACGATGTAGGGATCGCCGTTTTCGGGATTCTCTCCGACATCAAAAATGGCAACGATGCCGGGATGGTGCAGACGTCCCGCGGCCTGCGCCTCGTGATTGAACCGCAAGCGAAATTCTTTCTCCTCGTCCGGCTCCTGGCCCGACAGTGAAACGGTTTTCACCGCCACCGTGCGGCCGATCTGCGGGTCGAGGGCCTTGTAGACCACACCCATAGCCCCACGTCCCAATTCAGCCACCATCTCATAGCGGCCAAACCGTTTGATCTCGGGATGTTCCATGGAGTCGTCCTTGGGTCACACGTTCGAACTGCCACCAACTGGAAGGGGGACTTCTAGTATGGTAGCCCGTGGAGCGCCGTGATCCCGCACCATGTTTGGATCGATCCATTACCCCAGTAACGCCAGCTTTGCCGCGGTCGGAGGCGAAAATCCGCCCACCGGGCTATCCGGGGCTGAAACTGGATCTCTGAGAGAGGGGGACTAGCTTCCCGCAGCGAAGCCGCCGCTGTGGGCGACCGTCATGCGGAGGTACTTGTAGGGATTGACTGGAGTGTCGTTGATGCGGACTTCGTAGTGAAGATGAGGCCCGGTGGAGCGTCCGCTCTCCCCCACATAGCCAATCACGTCGCCGCGGTGCACGGACTGGCCAGCTGTGACCGCGTAGCCGGAAAGGTGGCCGAAGCGGGTACTGATGCCGTTGCCGTGATCAATCATGATGGCTTTGCCGTAGCCGCCCATCAAGTCGCTGAATACCACCTTGCCATCCGCCGGAGCGATAATCGGGGCGCCATAGCTGCTGCCGATATCTACACCGCTGTGAAATGCGCCTTCACCGTTGAATGGGTCGATCCGCTCCCCAAAGCTGCCCGTCACCTGGCCTTCGACCGGCCATAGGTTGGGAGCCGAATTGGCCTTGAACCAGTCGGCCGTGGTGGCATTGCGTGTCAGGCCCATGGTCAAGCCGACCATCGTCGCTCCCGTCAGGGCCGAAGTCCGCAGAGCATGCAACTGATCGAGCGAAGAACTTACGTCTGCAGCCTGGATCTGCTCCGAGGTTGCAGTCACCAACGTGGGCTGCGCTTTGAGCCCGTAGAGAGCCGAAACTTCCCCGGCGATCGAGCCCAGCGACGCGACCTGCACGTCGCGTTCTTTGGCCACCTGCTCTAGGCGAGAATAATTGTTTTTCAGCTGATCTTTTTCCGTTCGCAACTCGTTGTAGCGGGAAACCTTCAGGAGCATGCGGGTATAGGAGCTGGCAATGCCGGTCAAGCTGAGGAATCCGATTGCGGCGCCCACAACAAAAACGTAAAGGTAATGCACGGGGATGGAGATCTTGCGCAACTGGCCGTCGTCCCCGCGAGCCACAAAAAGGATGTAAAAGCGTTTCTGCAATTCGCTCCTCTAGTTTTTGAAACATCAGGTCCGGAACTCCAGGCCCAGTTTCTTAGTTGCAGAAACGCCTGTTCGGACCACCTGACTTTTTTCGGGCTACGCTCCCATCTTGGGAATGGAAACCTTCTCGCGCCCTACGCCTACCGAGAACTACGACCAAGCTAAAAACACTACTTGTCTGCAATTCCTACCGCCTGCAGAACTTAGCTCGGCCAAAGGTTATTGTGAATGACTGGTTAACGGTAACAAACTGGGTTCCCCCTGTCAACGAGGTACTAGGGCTTTTCCGGTTACCGAAGGCGGGGTAACCAGGGGCTCCGAGGGACAGGTTACCGATGTACGCTTTCCGAAGCCCTTGGTTTGTGAATCCTGCGTACAAAACCTGCCATCTCATGGCCGGCGGTATAGTAGTTGCGCCGTGCCGCTTCCCGAAAAAGCGCTGATTGCCCAGATTCGCCGCATGGCGAAATCCTCCACCCGTGGGCGCGCTCTCGGCTCGAACCGTGCGATTTTCACCGGAATTGGAGATGACTGCGCCGTGCTGCGCCTGCTGCCGGGAAGAGAATCGCTGATCACGACCGACTTCACGCTGGAAGGCATTCACTTCCAGCGCGACTGGCACCCTCCGGAATCGGTCGGCCATCGCTGCCTAGCGCGCGGGCTGAGCGACATTGCTGCTATGGGCGGCGAGCCTGTGGCGGCGTTCCTCTCTCTCGCGTTGCCGCGGGACTTACCCCAATCTTGGGTAGGACGCTTTGCCCGCAGCCTAATCAGTCTCGGAGATCGATTCGGGGTCACCCTCGCTGGGGGAGACACTGCCGAATCGCCTAACGGGATCCTCGCCGACATCGTCGTGGTTGGCAGCGCGCCGAAAGGTAGGTCGGTGCTGCGCTCCGGCGCCCGGCCCGGCGACCGTATCTTCGTCAGCGGAGAACTCGGAGGATCAGCGGCGGCAGTCGTGCAGATGAGGACCAAGCAGGGGAAGAAGGTGAAACCCCGCGACTATCCCCGGCACTTTTATCCCGAGCCGCGCGTCGAACTTGGCCGCATTCTCCGCGAGAAGGGCCTGGCCTCCGCCATGATTGACACAAGCGACGGGCTCTCCACCGACCTCGCCCATCTCTGCAGGGAAAGCAACGTTGGAGCCGAGGTGGAGTCGGCACTCATTCCCCGCGCCAGCGTGGGCGAGCCCGCGCGCGAGGTCGACCTTGACCTGGCTCTCCACGGTGGCGAGGACTACGAACTGCTGTTCACGGCTCGGCCCGGCAAGCGCATTCCCGCCCAGATCGCCGGAGTTCCACTGACACACATCGGCAGCGTCAGGCGCTCACGACTCATTCTCGTGCGCAATCTGAAGGGCGTTGCCTACCAACTTGAGCCGAGAGGGTGGGAGCACTTCCGCAAATCATAAGACTTGTCATGCTGAGGCCCGCGTTTCTGTGCGAGCCGACGGATCTGTGCACTCTCTTGAACAGCGGTATGGCGCCGACAAGATGCACAGGTCCTTCGCTCCGCTCAGGATGACAAGCAGAGGAGATCCTCCTGGTCGCAACAAACGCTGACTTTCGTTACCTCCGTCACTACTCTGTCTCTTCCCGGCCCCACAAAACGGGGCTAAAGTAAATCCATGTCGTCCAGTAAATGGCTTCTCCTCCCAGCTCTCGCTCTCTTGTTAACGGTCGCCACTGCAGCTCAGAAAAAGCAGCCGCCTCCGCCGCCAGCGCACGCGACTCATCCGTCGCCCGCAGTCACCGACGAACTCATCCAGAAGCAGTTTGGGGATAATTGTTCGCTGCTGCCGGGGCCGCCGCAGTTTGTCGCTGACCTGGATGACGACGGTGTCGACGACCTGCTCGTCGCCGCCAAATGCAAGAATCCGATGGCCGACAAGGACGAATACGGCTTCGTCGTCGCCGACCCTTACAACG
Organism: uncultured Acidobacteriaceae bacterium; assembly: GCA_963832015.1. Classification (GTDB taxonomy): domain Bacteria; phylum Acidobacteriota; class Terriglobia; order Terriglobales; family Acidobacteriaceae; genus Sulfotelmatobacter. Next base: position 237,473 of record CAWHSR010000028.1, on the reverse strand, counting down.
GCGCGCTCGGTTATGGCGACGTGAAGGTCACATCCACATTCGCTTCCGACGAACCCGATCGCCGCGGCATCAGTCTGCTCATCATTCACGGCGCCGACAAAGAGGCATGGCGCGCCGAGAAGCCCAAGGCAAAATTCCTTCTAATCAACCTGCCCTTCAAGACTCTGACCGTGAAAAGGCTCGCCCAGAAGAAAAAAACGATCCTCGGGATTTACATGGAAGAGAGGGGCGAGGGCGAGGACACGTCGTCGGTTATCTATTGGGACGGGAAGAAATACAAGTACCAGCAGCTGGGGTCGACCCTGGAATAGGTGATTGGTAGTTTTGATTGTTGATTGATGATTGTTGATTGCTGATTCTTGATTGCACCAAGAGTTTTCAATCAGCGATCAACAATCTTCAATCTTCAGTCAGAAATTTCCCGACTCTACTTCTCTCCCTTGCTCTTGTAGCAGGGGAATTCACTTGTTCCGACTTTATTCACATGAGCCTCAGCGAATTCACAGGCTCGATCCATTGACGCCTGCAGTTCCCCCGCGTAGCGTTCCAGGTCTTCGTCGGTCGCACCTTTTGGCACGGCGATTAGCTTACCGAAGTACACCAGTACGCGGGAGAAAGGCTTCGGGATCATCAGGCGGTCCCAGCTGTTGAGGACCCACGCTTTGTCGACCGCCGCGTGGAACATTGTCATTGCCAATCCGGACGAGCGCGCGAGCGCTACCGGTCCAGGCTTTACTTTGCGGCGCGGACCTCGTGGACCATCGAGAGTGAAGGCCACGGTCCAGCCTTCTTCCAGCGCGCGGCGCAGGCCGAGCAGGGCGCGCACGGCGTTGCGGCTGCTCGATCCTTTCACGGCAACGAAGCCGAACTTGTGGATAATTCGGCCCATATACTGACCGTCGTAGCTATCACTGCTCATCACCCGGATGCCCATGTCGCGGAAGATGTAGGTCGCCGGGATCATGCAGGAATGCCAAAAAGAAGCGATCAGGGGGCGCTGGTCCAGCGTTTGCTGCGCACCTTCTTCGTAGAACACCGAGATACGCAAGGTCGGCCCGATCAGGCGAATGATGGAGTGCCCCAGAAAGATGATGATGCGAAGCACGATGCGCTGGCGGAGGGTAAAACGCTGGGGGTCGATGGGAGGTAGCGCCGCGGCAATGCGAGTGCTGGCTTCAGGCACCAATACATTGTAATGGCACTTCCTCGACTCAATTTTCGAGATACGAATCGATCCAGGTCTTGATTCTCTGGCGGTGGTCGTCGGCGGAGGCGAAGCGCACTCCAATCGACTTGGGCTTGCACCAACTCACGACCCCTTTCAGATTGACGCGGGGTAAGGTCATCAGCGCGAAGGAAACCTCCACGTTCGCCCCGATGGAGAAATCTTCGGCAGTCTTCACCGACATGCCCCCACTGCTGATTTCGATGCTGCTGGTGGCAATGCGACGGCCGTCGCCGACTAGAGAGACTTCAGTCATCACGGGGATGCGCACGTAGCGGCGGAATTCATGCAGCACCAGCAGGCGCGTGGCGCGGATCAGCTTGAGCGCCGCCGGGCGCTCCAGTGGCTCGTTAAACATGGCGTTGATGCCGTATTTGGAGTAGCTCATGGCTTCTTGCGCGTTGCCGCCGACTCCGTAAATCACGCAGCGGCTGTTCGACGGGGATGAGCGCGCCGCTTCCATCACAGCACCGGCGCCCTCTCCCAGGCTCAGCACGCAAGCCTCGAATTTTTCCTTCTTCAATCGCTCAGCAGCATTCGTGGTGACGACCACGGTTTCAATGCCGAACTGGCGAAAGCCTTCCGCCAGCAGAGCGCGGGCCGGTTCGTCCAGGCCTACCAGTGCAGTGCGGGCAGCCGCTTTTCGGGTGAAGGGGGCGGGTGTGAAGTGTGTGGCGAAAGCTTTATCCATAAAGTTTGGGGGAAAGACTCCACTTTCGAAACCCATTGTGGATGCCGTCGCCCTCGTTGAAAAGACACAAAGGGCCAACGGGCGAAGTACCAAAGTCGCGTTACTTTTTCAGCGGATGCGGAAGAGAGTACATTACGGGCCAAAACCAGCGCGGAATCAGGGGTTTGGAGTGAGTCACGCAGGGGGAGGAAAGAACGCCAACGAGGAGATTCTAAGAATCTTATTCAGTCCAGCGTCGAAATAACAACGCGCCATTGGTCCCGCCGAAGCCGAAGGAGTTCGACATCGCGTATTCAAGTTCCGCTTTGCGCGCGTGATTGGGAACCAGATCCATCCCTGCAGTATCAGGATCGGGATTTTCCAGATTGATGGTCGGAGGCAGGATCTGGTCGCGCAAGGCCAGCACTGTAATGCCGGCCTCAAGTCCTCCCGCCCCACCGAGCAGATGCCCGGTCATCGATTTCGTAGAACTCACAGCGATCTTGCGGTCGCCAAAAAAGTTGCGGATGGCATGCGCCTCGAGCGTGTCGCCAATCGGCGTCGAAGTGCCGTGGGCGTTCACGTATCCCACAACGTCGGGAGTCACGCCGGCGTCGCGCACGGCGTTTCGCATGACGCGGAATCCACCTTCATGCTCCGGCGCCGGCTGGGTCATGTGGTAGGCATCACCGCTCATTCCGTATCCCGCGATCTCCGCCAGGATGCGGGCGCCGCGCTTGCGGGCAAATTCCAGTTCTTCCAGGATCAAAATGCCCGCGCCTTCGCCGATCACAAACCCATCGCGATCGCGGTCCCAGGGACGGCTCGCCTTCTCCGGTGCATCGTTGCGTGTCGAGAGCGCGCGCATGGCGGCAAATCCGCCCACGCCCATGGGAGTAATCGCCGCTTCAGCGCCGCCAGCAATCATCACATCGGCATCGTTGTGTTGGATGATGCGAAAAGAATCTCCAATGGAATGCGCGCTAGTGGTACAGGCCGTGGCCGTGGCCTCGTTCGGTCCCTTAGCCCCGCAGCGCATGGAAACCTGTCCGGCAGCAAGGTTGATGATGGCGGCCGGAATGAAGAACGGCGAGATCTTGCGCGGGCCACCCTCCATGAGCGCGGTATGCTCGCGTTCGATTATGTCGAACCCTCCGATTCCCGACCCGATGTGAACGCCAACGCGTTCGTCATTCTCCGGTGTGATCTTCAGTTCCGACATTTTCAGCGCTTCATCCGCGGCGGCAATGCCCAGATGAATGAAGCGCCCCATCTTCTTAACTTCTTTCTTCTCGATGAAATTCAGAGGGTCGAAGTTCTTAACCTCGGCGGCAATCTGACAGGCAAAGGCGGTGGAGTCGAACCCGGTAATGCGTGCGACGCCACTCTGGCCCGCAAGCAGGGCCTTCCACACCACGTCGGTGGAATTGCCCACGCCACAGACCAAGCCGAGACCCGTGACTACGACCCTGCGTCCCAACTATTTCGCCTTCCCGTGCTTGGAGATGTAGTCGACCGCGTCCTGTACGGTGCGAATCTTCTCTGCATCCTCGTCGGGAATCTCGATGTCGAAGGCCTCTTCGAAAGCCATAACTAATTCGACGGTGTCCAGCGAATCCGCGCCCAGATCGTCCACGAACGATGCGCTGGATGTAACTTCGCCCTCATCGACTCCCAACTGCTCCACGATAATCTGTTTTACCTTCTCGGCTACGTCTGCCATGTTTCTCCTCGTTTGCCACCATTAGATTTGAATTCGGTTACTTTCGTTGCGCAATTGCAGCGCTGACTTCTGCTCGGGCCTTGGCCCTCCACAACTCCGCTACATCTTACGCACTGCGATACGAAAAAATGCGAGTGTGTAGTGTAATTGTCCCGGTGAATTAGTGTAAAGGAAGGGCCTTGCCACTTTCGGCAAAGCCTCGGCTGACTTGGAATTGCACACTTGAATCCTAAAGGCAGGACAATGCCGGGGTCAAACGTTGGGCGGGGTATGATGAGTCGGTCGTGGCTTATCCGAGGAGTCCGGAGTGAAATACGCAGTGTGGATGTTGTTGCTTTGTCCCCTGGTGTTTGCGGGCCCGTGTCCCGCGGGCCAAGCGAAGGACAACGATGCCTTGTTTCATATTGAGCAGACCTGGGCCCACGCGCTGGAGCAGCGGGACTCGGCAACTCTGGACTGCATTCTCGCGAACGAGTTTGAGGATGCCGGATCGGATGGCACGCTGACCAACCGCGCCACCACTCTGGCAAAGGCCAGCGAGCATCCTGCTGTGCATCACGACCTTACCGACCTGCACGCGCACGTACAGGGTGATTTCGGCTACATCCGTGGACTGGCCACGGCCAAAAATGCACAGGGCAAAGTCATGGCCCGGGTGCGCTTCACCGATGTGTATGTGTACCGCGAAGGGCGCTGGCAGTGTGTTGCCGGACATGAATCGATGCTGACCGAGTCAGGTCACTAAAGAGGCGGGGGAAGTCGTATGCGTGCCGTCGTGCAACGGGTCAGCCGCGCCAAAGTCACGATCAACGATCGGACCAACAATGGATGGACCAGCGGCGAGATCGGCCTGGGATTGCTGGTTCTGCTAGGCGTGGGCCACCAAGACACCGAAGCGGACGCTGCGTATCTCGCCGAGAAGGTGGCCGGCCTGCGCATCTTCGAAGATGTCGACGGAAAAATGAACCGCAGCCTACAAGATGTGGGCGGCAGCGTACTCGCGGTGTCGCAGTTCACTCTGTACGGAGATGTGCGCCGCGGCAAGCGACCATCCTTCGATGCCGCGGCCCCGCCAGAACACGCTCGCCGGCTGTATGAGTTTTTCGTGGAACGCATCCGGGCCTCCGATCTGCGCTGCGAAACCGGCCGTTTCCAGGCAATGATGCAAGTAGAGCTCGTAAACGAGGGGCCGGTTACCATCCTGCTGGATTCCAGTAAAGCTTTCTAGCGCACCCACCATCGAGGCCAAGCGGGCAATCAAAGGTACGCATCCTAAAGCGCCCTTTCGGTTGTTGCGGGAGCAACCGCCAAGATTGACAATTCAATCATCGGGTTTTGGCTGTAGGGGCACCCTGTTCTCCAAATGCATCTTAGTTCGGGGTCTACGTCCGAAGCTCGCGCGAACGAGAGTGCGAGCGGGATGTGGGCCAGCGCTCGCAGCACGGGTGAGCGGGGATAGAAGTCTCCGCTCCAAAAAGGATGGCATCATTTATGGACCAGTTTACGAAGAACCTGCGTCGGACAATTTCCGTGCTGGCCATCGCGGTGGTAAGCATTGCGGTGGTGCAGCGGGTTGTCGCGCAAGACCAGCCGGATCAAGATGATCCACCGAGCCGTGTGGCGCGCCTGGGCTACATGCAAGGCTCCATTTCGTTCCAGCCGGCAGGCGAATCGGAGTGGGTAGAAGCCGCCCAGAACCGGCCCATGACCACGGGCGACCAGCTCTGGTCCGATCGCGACTCGCGCGCCGAACTGTCGCTCGGGTCAGCGGTCATTGACCTGAACAGCAATACCGGCATCTCGTTCCTGAATCTCGACGACCGCACGGCACAGATTCAGTTGAGTTCCGGATCGATCAGCGTGCGCGTCCGCGATCTGGACCGCGACGAAGTGTTTGAGATCGATACCCCGAACCAGGCGTTCTCTATCTTCCGGCCGGGCCGCTACCGCGTCGAAGCCAGTGAGGATGGACGTTACACCGTTGTCAGCATTCGCGAAGGGGAAGGCGAATCGACAGGCAACGGCCAAACCTACCGGGTGCATGCGGGACAGAGAGCAACCTTCGAAGGCACAGACCGTCTGAATGCGGATGTGGAAGAACTCGGCAATCCTGATGACTTCGACAATTGGACTTACGCTCGTGACCACCGCTATGAGAATTCCCCTTCGGCGCGCTACGTTTCTCACGATGTCGTCGGATACGAAGACCTGGACGACCACGGTGACTGGCGGCCAGATCCCTCTTATGGGAACGTATGGTACCCGCGCGTGGATGCGGGCTGGGCTCCATATCGCGACGGGCACTGGGCCTGGATCAATCCCTGGGGATGGACTTGGGTCGATGAGGAACCTTGGGGCTACGCTCCCTTCCACTATGGCCGCTGGCTGTCGATTGGCGGACGTTGGGGATGGGTTCCGGGACCGGTGGAAGTTCGGCCGGTCTATGCACCTGCTCTCGTCGTGTTCGTGGGCGGAGGCGGCGGCTTCGGCGGCAACATGGGATGGTTCCCGTTAGGCCCTCGCGAAGTCTATGTTCCGTCGTATCCCGTAAGCCGTGGCTACGTGAATCGCGTCAACGTCAGCAACACTACGGTGAATGTCACGCAGGTGACGAATGTCTATAACACGACGATCGTCAACAAAACGACAATCATCAACAACGTCACGTATGTGAACAAGAATGTTTCTGGTGCAGTCACCGCAGTTCCGCAGCAGGCTTTCACCAGCGGACAGCCGGTGAGCCGCATGACTGTACGAGTCAATGCCGGGGAAATTGCCGGGGCCCCGGTGAATGCCAGGGCCGTTGTCGCGCCAACTTCCAACAGTGTTTTAGGAGTTCATGCCAATACAGCGAACCGCGTGGCAGCGCCTCCGGCGGCCGTGGCGAATCGCTCGGTGGTAGCTAAGGTGACTCCGCCGCCTCGGCCGGTATCCTTCGCAGCCCAGCAGCAGGCGATGGCAGCGCATCCCGGGCAGCCCATCGAGCGGCAGGACCTGGCACGCTTGCGTCCTGCGAATACGCCAACTGCGCAGCCTCAGGTGAAGCAAGCGCCTCCGGGAAAGCCGGCGACACCGACGATGGGGCGCCCAACGGATCAACCGGCGAGCGCGCCCGCGAACCAACCAGCGAACCGGCCGGGAACTCCGCCGGCTGCGAACGAGCGACCGGGAGCAAATTCGGCGCAACCGAATCGTCCGGCGCCGAACAATCAACTGCCGGCGAACAATCGTTCGTTTGAACCACCGGCGCGGAATAATCGTCCCGGGGCGCAACCGAATAACCGGCCGGAGCAGCCGCAGCCGAGTCAGCCGCAGCCCAACAACCGGCCCGAGCCGAACCGTCCGGAAATGAATCAGCCGCCGGCGAACAATCGTCCGGCTGAACCGCCAGCGCGCAATGATCGTCCGCCTGAGGCGCAACCGAATAATCGGCCAGAGCCATCTCAGCCTCAGCCGACTCAGCCTCAACCCAACAACCGGCCCGAGCCGAATCGGCCCGAACCGAATCCACCGGCGAACAACCGTCCGGCAGAACCACCGGCGCGCAATGATCGTCCTGCGGCGCAACCGAATCGGCCGGAGCCCCAGCAGCATCCGGCGCCGCAACCGCAAGCACATCCGTCACCGCAGCAACAGCACCCGCAACCGCCTCAAGACAAGAAGAAGCAGGACGAGAAACCCCACTAAGGAGTGGGCGTAGATCACACAATAGAACAAGGCGCCCGATGTTCCGGACGCCTTTTCTGTCTCCTAAAACTAGTGCGCCTGCAGAATCGCATCCGCCACGCGCGCCGCTTCCGCCGCCGCCGTAACGTCGTGCGTGCGCACAATATGCGCGCCCTTGAGAATCAGTGCAGTCTGGGTAGCGAGCGTTCCATAGAGGCGGCCCTCAGGTGGAACGTCTTTACCATCTCGTCCGAGCGTCCGCCCAATGAAGGACTTCCGCGAAGTGCCCGCCAACAGCGGAAATCCCGTCGCCTGAAGATCGCCGAAGTGGCTGATCAACGGATAGTTCTCATCGAAGGCTCTTCCCGAATCCAAAGCCGGGATCGAGCACGATCCGCTCACGCCGCACGCCCGCCAGGACGGCCTTCTCCGCCCACTCCTTAAGTTCGCGCTTGACCAGCAGTACGATGTCCCCAGGCCGCGGCAGGGTGCGCCACTCTTCGGGACGTCCCCGCATGTGCATCAGAACCGCGCCACATTTGAGTTCAGCGACGGTCTTTGCCATGCGTGCATCCCAACGGAATCCGCTGACGTCGTTGACGATCTCTGCGCCGGCTTCCACGGCCGCGCGCGCCACGTCAGCTTTGTAGGTATCGACCGACAGCACCGCCGCAGGATGTTTCTTCTTCAACTCGGCGATCACGGGGAGCACGCGCTTGAGTTCCTCCTCCGCGCTCACCGTTGGCGCGCTAACCGCTGCCGCACTCTTCTTTCCCTCGACAACCTTCGAACCATCGGCATCCACGCGCGCTCCCGGCCGCGTCGACTCGCCACCAATGTCGAGAATGTCTGCCCCTTCCTCGAGCAATCGATCGGCGTGAGTCACAGCTTGGTCGCGGTCCAGAAACTGCCCACCGTCGGAGAACGAATCCGGCGTCACATTGACAATCCCCATGATCAGCGTGCGCTTACCGAGTTCGAGCGTGCGCCCACCCAGATTCCATTGGAAGACAGATCTCATGCGGCACGATTTTAAATGAGGAGAGTACTCAGTGACGCTGTGAGCGATTGCGCTACCGGCGCCGCACGGCAGCCTCGCGCCGCCGCATGCCGCGAACTGCTCCGGGCCCCGTTCCCGTCGGAGGCTTGCGCATTCCGTCAAGCAGTTCCTTCAGGACAACCGCATTGTTGCTGATCTCATTCTTCGAACCAAAAAGCAGGGTCAGACGTTTTCTCTTGCGCGCAAGCTGGTAGAGCTGGAGCAGCGAGTCCTCGGCCTCGGGCTGCGTCAACTCCTTCAGATATTTCTTGCGAAAGTCCTGCCAGTGATCGGGCCGCGCATGATACCAGCGGCGCAGTTCGTCCGAAGGTGCTAGATCGCGCAGCCATTCGTCGACCGCGGCCTCGACTTTGGCGAGACCGCGCGGCCACAAACGGTCGACAAGCACCCGCGTTCCGTCGGTGCGCGACGCAGGTTCGTAGACCCGCTTGATGGCAACGGTCATAGGATGGGCTCTGTCTTATTATTGTAAAGCGGCGCCCAGCGCAGCATATGGCACGATCGAGGGATGGCTCATGCGACTGCAAGATCTCGGACGGACGGGTCAGTCCGTGGGGAATAGGAACAAGAAAGTTCTTCTCGGAGGGCTGTTAGCTCTGCTCGCCTTGATCACAGTCTCCGCGTGCGACGTCGAGCGTCGCAAGTCCGATGGGGAACTTGGCCTCAACGCGCAACAGTCCGCCGGCCGGAAAATCTACGACGAGCGCTGCGACCGCTGCCACGAGCCGTATTCCACCCGCGGCAAAAAGGGTCCGGGCCTCAAGGGCGTTTTCCAGAACAAATATCTTTCTCTCAGTGGGCTGCCTGCCAACGACGAGCGCGTCACCGATATCATTCGCCTCGGCCGCAAAGAGATGCCTGGCTATAGCCAGACGCTGAACGCGCAGGATATTGAGGATCTGCTCGCGTATCTGCACACGCTTTAGCGTCAGGCAGAGGCGTGGCGCAGTTTTCATGGGATAATCCGGGAATGAAAACCACGGCGAAATCGGAGCTCCTTCGGGAACTGCCGTCGGTAGACGAGGTTCTGCGGATGGCGGGCGTGGATGGTCTCGCCTCCAGCCACGGACTAGTCCCTGTGACCGACGCAGCGCGCGCCGTGCTGGCACGACTGCGGAACGAAATCGCTTCCGGCCTACTGGATGAGGCGGCGCTCCGCCTTGCCCTCCAAGGAATCGTCGGCGGAATCGAAGGGCAACTGCGTCAGGCACTCGGACATTCCCTGCGTCCGGTGATCAACGCCACCGGCGTGATCCTGCACACCAATCTCGGCCGCGCACCGCTCGCTGAGTCGGCGTTTTCACACATGCGAGAGACCGCCGGACGCTTTTCCAATCTCGAGTTCGACATCGAAGCGGGCGAGCGCGGCAAGCGCGACGTGCATGTAAACCGCCTCTTCGGGAGCCTCCTCAGCGAAGTTCATGTGGAGACTGCCGCCTCGGCCCTACAGCCGGGGCGAACCCAGGCGGAAAACTTCAGCAAAGTCTCGACGATTGTAGTAAACAATAACGCAGCCGCGGTCCTGCTGGCGCTGAACACGCTGGCCGAAGGCGGCGACGTCATCGTCTCGCGGGGAGAGCTCGTCGAAATCGGTGGCTCCTTCCGTATTCCCGACGTCATGGCGAAGTCCGGTGCAAGCCTTCGCGAGGTAGGCACCACCAACCGCACGCGCGTCGCCGACTACGAGAAAGCAATTACCGATCGCACGCGCCTTCTGCTGCGCGTGCACCGATCGAATTTCGAGATCACCGGATTCACGGAACAGGCTTCCACGGCGGAACTCGTTGAACTATCGCGCAGACGCGGCTTGCCATTGATGGAAGATCTCGGCAGCGGCGCGTTCGTGGACCTGCAGAACTTCGGCATCAGCGGTGAACCCAGCGTGCTCGACAGCCTGGGAGCCGGCGTCGACATCGTTACCTACAGCGGCGACAAGTTGCTGGGCGGCCCGCAAGCGGGATTGATCAGCGGCCGCGCCGGTCTGGTCGCCCGCATGCGATCGAACTCGCTGTTCCGCGCCCTCCGGGTCGACAAACTTACGTATGCCGCTCTGGAAGCAACCTTGCTTGCCTATGTGAGGCGCGACCACGACGCCATTCCCGCGCTGAAGATGATGCGCATGACCAAAGAGGAAATCGGCAAGCGCGCCGAATCTCTCGCTGCACAGCTCCGGTCATCGAAACTCAGCATCGAGGTCATCGACGGTGAATCAGTGATTGGCGGCGGAGCCGCACCCTCGTCAATCCTGCCGACTCGCCTGCTGGCCATCCATTGCGAAGGCCGCAGCGCCGACGAGTTGTCCGCCCGATTGCGGGCGTCCGATCCGCCAATCATCGGGCGCGTGGAACAAGGGCGCGTGCTGCTGGATTTGCGCACCGTGTTTGCCGACCAGGATCCGGCCATCGCGGCTGCGCTCGATCGAATCGCGTCTTAGACCTTCCGCATCCAAAAGCTATTGGCTGTTCTCTACACCATCGGGCATTCCACTCGCACCATCGAAGAACTGATCTGCGCCCTGAAGGCGCATCAGGTTCAGACTCTGGTAGACATCCGTGCGTTCCCCATGTCGAAGCGCCTGCCTCAGTTCAATCGCGATTCGCTGGAACAGTCTTTGCCGGCCGCCGGCATCCGTTATGTTTGGCTGAAGGCGCTGGGCGGCTATCGCAAGAAAATTCTCGAAGAGTCTCCGAACATTGCTCTGCGCAACCAGAGCTTCCGCAACTATGCGGACTACATGCTCACGCCGGAATTTGACCGAGCCATGTCGGATCTGCTGGCGCTCGCCGAAAATTCGCGCACCGCATACATGTGCGCTGAGCGCCTATATTTCCGCTGCCACCGCATGCTGGTTTCCGACTGGCTGGTCGCACATGATCATGAAGTCCTGCATATCGATGCTGATGGCCCCGTCAAATCGCACACATTGACGGCAGAAGGCCGCCTCGTCGACGGGCGCCTGATCTATCGTGGAGATCGATTGCTGTAAGATTCAAAGCCGAGGACATCCGCGACATGATTGTAGGCACAGGCATCGACATCGCCGAAGTTCCCCGCATTCGCCAGTCCATCGAGCGCTTCGGCCAGCGTTTCCTCCAGCGCATCTACACTCCCGCAGAGATGCGCTACTGCGATTCCAAGGCGAATCGTGCAGAGCGCTATGCCGCCCGCTTCGCCGCCAAGGAAGCCGCCATGAAGGCTCTCGGCACTGGCTGGAACCACGGTGTGCGGTGGCGCGACTGTGAAGTGACGCGCATGCCCGGCGGCCGACCCACCATCACGTTCCACGGCAAGGCTGGAGAATTCGCCGCCAAGCTCGGCGTAAAAAACTCCTCTCTATCGATTTCACACACGCAGGATCAGGCGATCGCGCAAGTCATTCTCGAGAGCTAGAGCGCGCCACGCGGCGGCATACGCAAGTCTGCAGTCCGCCATCTGCTAGACTGTCGCCTTCCAATCCATTTATGCCCGTTATCACTTCGACTCCTACCACTACGAGCAGCACCGCAATTCCGGAAAAAACTCTGCTGGGGGGACTCGCGCTCACCAGCTTCTCCGCCCTGTTGTTGGAACTGGCGCTGACCCGCCTGTTCTCGGTCGTGCTCTTCTACCACTTCGCGTTTCTCGCAATTTCCATCGCCCTTCTGGGATTGGGTGCAGGTGGAGTGTTCGCCTACCTCTGGAAAGCGAAGCTCGCCGCTACGGACACGCGCACGTTGGCTGCCCGGTTGTGCATGGCGAATTCCGTGGTCGTCCTCGTGATGCTGGAGATTGTGCTGCATGTTCCGGTCGCACTGCGGGTCTCGTGGGGAAACTTCGCCCGACTCACGGTGCTCTATCTGGCCGCTGCCATTCCGTTCTTTCTGACGGGACTTCTGTTCGCGGTCGTATTCGCCCGTGAAACACACCGTATCCCGCGACTCTATGGTGCCGACCTCTGCGGCGGAGCGATGGCCTGCCTCGCCGTCGTCCCCCTGCTGAATTGGATTGGTGGACCCAACGTGATTCTCGTCGCCGGAGCTACCATGGCCGCCGCCGGCACTATCTGGGCGGAGTTCCATGCGCTGCGCCGAAATGCCGCTCTGCTCGCGCTCGCGCTGGTGGCTTTGATCGGCGCGAACTATTCCGGACGCCTGATCGACGTCGTGTACGCCAAGGGCATGTTCCGCGATCCCGCGTGGGTGGAGTTTGCGCGCTGGAATGCGCTCTCCCGCGTGGAAGTTGACCGGCAGGGGCAAGCCAAGGCAATCGTCATTGATGCTGATGCTTCCACCTACATCATGAACGCCGATCTGGCGCACTGGCAGGGCACCTTGTGGGAGCATAGCCTCATGGCCGCGCCGCCCGCGCTGGCCAACGTTTTGCGCCCTCATGGAGACTTCGCGATCATCGGCCCCGGCGGGGGCGTCGACGTTCTGCGCGCCGTAGCTAACGGCAGCCCGAGCGTGACCGGGATCGAGATCAATCCCATCATCGCCACCACCATCATGCGCGGGCGTTATGCCGACTACGCGCAGCATCTCTACGATCGGCCCGACGTTCACATTCAGGTGACTGATGGCCGCTCGTTCCTGCGTTCGACGCCGCAGCATTTTGATGTCGTGCAGATGACGCTGGTCGACACCTGGGCTTCAACCGCCGCCGGCGCGTTCGCGCTTAGCGAAAATAATCTCTATACGGTCGATGCCTTCCGCGAATATTTCGATCACCTCAAGCCCGATGGAATGATCGCGATCACGCGCTGGGAATTCCGCCATCCGCGCGAAGCGTTGCGAGTCGTCGCAGTGGCCATGGAGGCGCTGCATCGACTGGGTATCGCCAATCCCGCCCGCAACTTCATCGTCGCCTCTCAAGGCGAGCTCGATGCAGACGGCATTCCGGTTGTCGTGCTGGCCAAAAAGACTCCGTTCACGCCCGAGGAAGAGAAGGCGGTCGTCACGCATTTCGATCACTACTCGGAACTCGACCCGCTGTATCTGCCGTCGCAGCCCGGGAACAATCCGTTCTCCGATCTGATCGCGAGCAACGATCCCTACGCCTTCGCGCGCGGCTATGCCTACAACGTGGCGCCGGTCACCGACAATGCTCCGTTCTTCTTCTTCACGCTGAAGGCCGGGCAAATCCTCGGCGAAAAAGGTTTGAGCGAGGGTATCGACTGGAAAGTGAATCTGGGAGTGCTCGTTCTCCTGCTTGTGCTGGTGATTTCGCTAATTGCCGTGCTGGCATTTCTGATTTTGCCACTAGCCTTGCGGAGCCGAAACGCCCGGCAGTCGCCGTTTCCGCTGCTCTACTTCGTTGCGGTGGGTCTGGGCTACATTCTGGTGGAGATCGCCTTCATCCAGCGCTTCGTCTTATTCCTCGGACATCCGACCTATGCGCTCACGGTCGTGATTTTCCTGCTAATGCTCTCCAGCGGCGCAGGCAGCCTGTTTTCGCGAATCTGGCTGCCGCGCACAAACTTGTGTTGGGTGCCGATTGTTCTCGTCATCGTGACGCTTCTTGCCGACATATTCTTCCTGCCGGGCCGCCTAGCCGCGCTGGTTGGTCTGGGCTTCGGCTACCGCCTACTGATCAGCGGAATTCTCCTCATCCCGCTGGGATTTGTCATGGGCATGCCCTTTCCCACTGGCCTACGCGCACTCGCTGCGCTGCCCGCTCCGGAATTTCCCAGCGGTCAAGGCGCCTCCGATAATTCCATCGAGTGGGCGTGGGCGATGAATGCGGCGGCCAGCGTGCTCGGATCGGTGCTCGCTATGGTCATCGCCATTCAGTTCGGATTGACGGTCACCCTCGCATGCGGCGCATCTGCCTACCTTCTCGCCCTACTGCTGACGCCCGCCCTGCGCACGAAAGCGGCCTAGGTCCGGCTCCGGTTTTGTTATCATGCTGCGAGGGGCGGGTTGCGACCCTGAGCTGTTGGCGCAGCCGGCGCGTTCCATCCAGACTGGCATCATGAGGAAACGATTTGCCTAGCCAGAAGCAGCTCAAGTGGTCGCAACTGCGCGTTGGGATCACGGTGATCGTTGCCACTCTGACGCTGTGCTTCCTGCTGTTCTTAATGTCCGGAACCTCCGGGTTTTTCACTCCCCGTATCACTCTGAAGTCGTATTTCGATAACGCGCAAGGACTCCGCCAAGGCGCTCCCGTACGTCTCAGCGGCGTGGACGTCGGCAACGTGACCAATATTCACATCGTCCCCGACAAAGACAAACAACTCACACCCGTCGAAATTACGATGAAGGTCACCACGAAATACAGTTATGCTTTGCGCCGCGATTCGGTCACCTCGCTCGACACTGCCGGCGTGCTCGGAGAAACCTATCTTGATATCGAGAGTGCGCAAGCCCTCGGTCCCCCGGCACAAGATGGAGATACGCTGCCCACGCAGGTGCATCCCGACTTCAACCAGGTGGTGCGCGCCAGCCAGAGTACGTTGGAGAACATGGACGCACTATTAAAGCGCGCCGACCGCATTCTGGCGTTCGCCGAGAGCGGCAAGGGATCGCTCGGAAAACTCATCTATGATCCGACGCTCTACAACCGCTTCTCTTCGACCGTCGCGGAATTCCAGGGGATCGTGCACGAAGTGGGCAGCGGCGAAGGCAGCCTGGGACGGTTGATCAGCCGCAACGATGCCTATGAAAAATTCATCGCTACCCTCGACAAGATGAACGGCGTGATTGACGATCTCCAGCAGGGCAAGGGCACCGCCGGAAAGTTCCTGAAAGATCCCTCGTTCTACAACAATGCCAACGACACCATCGCCAACGTGAAGAAGCTGACCGACGACATCAACGCCGGCAAAGGCACGATCGGCAAGTTGACGAAGGATGAGGAACTGGCCAAGAAGCTCGACAACACGATCAGTAAACTTTCTGCGCTGACCACCGAACTCGAAGCCGGCCAAGGCACCGCCGGGAAGCTCTTCAAAGACGAATCTCTTTACAACAACGCCAACCAGATGCTGGTCGAGACCCGCGACCTGGTGAAGGCCATCCGCGAAAACCCCAAGAAATACCTGAGCATCAAGCTGCACGTCTTCTGAGTAAGAGAAACGACTTGGGAAGGGCAGAGCTTAAGCCATGCTGGCTGAGGCGCCCAATGATCAAGGGCTTTAGCCGCTGAGGAAACTCCTAGTGTTCACCGATCCCGAACACTGAACCCAGCATCAGGATGACCAGCACGCCCAGCGATATCCATCCATATTTCATATCCTTCTCCCGGAAGAACAAGAAGCAGGCGACGATCACGCGCACGACCGGCGTGGCTAGCATCAGCAGGACGCCAGCGCGCTCAATGCCGAGCGGGATGCGGCCGCTGACGAACCAGCCCACGATCAACCCGGCGAGCATAACGAAGAAGCAACTGAACGCGCCAACGCGCAGCACCAGCGCTACGATGCGGTCGAAGCCGGGCTCCCGGACCTCGCTCATAGCCGCCCTCGCAGCAGATGCAGGATCAGGTGTCCCGCAAGGTAGAACATCACGCCGACAAGCAGATAGACCACGACCTTCGTATGAACCCGCGGAGCCAGGCGCGCGCCCAGAAGCGATCCTACAAACACTCCGACCGCAAGGGGCGCTGCATATTCCACCAAGATGTCGCCGCGGCGGTAATAGACGATGGCGCTGGCCGCAGCCGTCACGCCGATCATGAAATTTGAAGTCGCCGTGGCCACCATCAGCGGCACGTTCATGAAGATGTACATGACCGGAACTTTAATCGGACCACCACCGATTCCCAGCAATCCCGACAGCGCACCCGCCACCAGCGACGCCGCGAGCCCCAGCGGATAGCGCTTCGGCTCGTAAGGTGGAATCACCGTCTCATCGACAATCATGGCCGATTCATCTTCCAGAGGCTTCACCTTGCCGCCCTTGGTCAGAATCGTGATCGCACTGTACAACAAGAATCCCGCAAACAATCCTTCGAGCACATTGCGATTGAAGTAGCCCACCAGGTACGCGGTCACGGCAGCGCCGAAAGCCGTCGCCAGTTCGAGCGTCATGCCCAGCCGAATGTCGGTCGTATGGCGCTGCAGGTGCACCGACGAACTTGCCGCCGAAGTCGTGATCACCGCGACTAGGCTCGTTCCAATCGCTTGTCGAATCGTGATATCGAAGTGCAGCGCGAGGATCGGTGTGAGCAGCACGCCCCCGCCGATTCCTGTCAGCGCGCCCAGCAGGCCCGCGAAGAATCCAAGGATCACCAGCAGAGCAGTCACCACGGAAGTGGGGCCCTCCGGATGCCGATTTGTTCGATGGGGATACTAGAACTGGGAACGTTGGTCTTTAACAAAACCAGGTTGGCGGGGAGGCCCGTCAGCCGCAAGCTATGTCACCGCCCGCGGCGTTGCAGCAGCATCGGCATGTTCGTGGGCGTGGTAGCTGGACCGCACCATCGGTCCGGATTCAACGTGACGGAATCCGAAGCGCAGAGCCTGGTCGCGCAGGTAAACAAACTCTGGCGGCTCGTAGAAACGCGCGATGGGCAGATGATCCTTTGAAGGGCGCAGATATTGGCCGACCGTGAGAATGTCGACGCCGCGCGTGCCCAGATCGTGAAACACCTCGATCAACTCTTCTGATGACTCGCCCAGACCCACCATCACACCGCTCTTGGTCACCATGCCGGGAGAGAATTCCTTGGCGTTCTGCAGCAAGGTCAGCGTGCGTTCGTAGCGTGCGCCCGAACGAACTGCCCGATAGAGCCGCGGCACCGTCTCGGTATTGTGGTTCAGCACGTCCGGCTTGGCGTCGAGTACGATTCGCAACGATTCTTCCAGCCCCTGAAAATCGGGGATGAGCACCTCAACCCGGCAATCCGGCGTCAGTTCGCGAATCTCTCGGATGGTTTCAGCGAAAATTCTTGCGCTGCCAATGTTGTCGTCGTCGCGGTTCACGCTGGTCACGACCGCATGCTTCAATCCCAGCGTAGCGACGGCCTCAGCGACACGCCGCGGTTCGTCCAAGTCGATCGGTTCGGGCCGTCCCTTGGGTACGGCGCAGAATCCGCAGCGCCGCGTGCAGATATCGCCCAGCAGCATGAACGTCGCGGTCTTATGGTTCCAGCACTCGCCAATGTTGGGGCACTGCGCCGACTCGCATACCGTGTGCAGCCCCATGCCTCGGGCCAATTTCTTCAGATTGTGGAAGTTGTCGCCCACGGGCGCTTTCGCCCGCAGCCACGACGGCTTCGGCACCCTCTGCGGAGCGCCCAGCTCAATCTGAATTAGTTGGGAAGAACTGGCCATCCTTTCGATTCTATCAGTTCTAAAGTTTTCTTCGGTCCGCGGGCGCTTACCCCACCTCCACCAATCCATACGTATGCTGCCAGCGCGCGCGCATATGCACCAGAGCGCGGCTGATTTCTTCGGCGGAGATCTCCGCGTTCGGCCCTGCGATCACGAAGGCCGCTTCGTGCTTCGCCGCCTCCAGAAGCTGCGCGTCGCGGATGATATTGGCGACGCGAAAGCTGGGCGTCCCAGCCTGACGCGTGCCAAAAAACTCGCCCGGCCCGCGCAGTTCGAGATCGAGTTCGGCGATCTTGAAACCATCGTTGGTCTGCACCATCGCGTCCAGACGGCGCTGCCCCTCTTCGCTAACCTTGCCCCCAGTCATCAATATGCAATACGACTTCGCCGCGCCGCGGCCGATGCGTCCCCGTAACTGGTGCAACTGCGCCAGACCAAAGCGCTCAGCGTGCTCAATCACCATCACGGTCGCGTTGGGCACATCCACGCCCACTTCGATCACGGTGGTCGCGACCAGAATCTGCAACTCGCCGCGCTGAAACATGCGCATGACCTGCTCTTTCAACTCCGCATCGAGACGGCCATGCAAGAGACCCACTTTCAGATCGGCAAAGATCTTGCCGCTGAGTTCGCGGTACATTTTAATTGCCGCCTTCAGTTCGCTCTCTTCGTTCTCGGCAATCACCGGATACACCACATAAACCTGATGCCCGGCCACCACCTGCTTGCGGACAAACTCCCACACTTTCGGCGATTCGTCGTCCGAACCGCAGCGAGTGACGATCGGCGTGCGCCCGGGCGGCATCTCATCCAGCACGCTGAGATCCAGATCGCCATAAAGCGTAAGCGCCAGCGTGCGCGGAATCGGCGTCGCGGTCATCACGAGAACATCAGGCTCGGTTGGTGTTGGGTTCGTGTGGGGACGGGTCTCAGACCCGGCCGGGCCGAGCGAAGCTCGGCTGCTGTCCTCAACATCTCCCGACTTCCTCATCAGCTTCAACCGCTGCAACACACCAAACCGATGCTGCTCATCCACGATGACCAGCCCCAGCTTGGCGAACTCGACTTTCTCCTCCAGCAGCGCATGTGTCCCAATGACAAGCTGCGCATCCCCCTGCGCAATATGCCGCCGCACCTCACGCTTGCGGTCCGCTACCAGCGACCCTGTAAGCAGCACGATGCGGTACCCGGCATTCTCCAGAATCCGCCGCGCCGAGAAATAATGCTGCTGCGCCAGAATCTCGGTGGGCGCCATCAACGCCACCTGGCAGGCATTCTCGATCGCAATGATGGCTGCCTCGAAGCCCACAATCGTCTTGCCCGACCCTACATCCCCCTGCAGCAAACGCCGCATGGGATAAGGCTTCTCCATGTCTCCCGCAATCTCTTTCAGCACGCGTTTCTGCGCCGTCGTGGGATGAAATGGCAGAATCTTCTTGATCGCCGCCCGCACCCGGTCGTCCAGGCGGAATGCGATTCCGGTCTGCGCCTTCTGCTGGCGGCGTTTCAACTCCATTCCCAGTTCCACGAAAAACAGCTCGTCGAAGATCATCCGGATATGCGCCGGCGTGCGCGAAGACTGCAAGGCTTCAAAACTCTCGCCCGGCTCGGGCCAGTGCACATTCCACAGCGCCGCCCGCGGAGAAATCAGTCCTAAGTGCGCGCGTACGGCGGCAGGAATCGGATCCGGCAGGTCCGGCGTGAGATTGTCAAGCGCGGTGCGAATTGCCTTCCGAAACCAGCGCGGCGTCAGCCGTCCAATGGCCTCATAGATGGGAACGATGCGCCCGATCTCCAGCGACTCCGCGGCCTTCTTCTCCCCGCCGTTCTCGCCCGAGTCGGTGGGATCTCCCAGGATCTCGAACTGCGGCTGAATGATCTGCAATTCGCGGCTGCGCTCGTCTTCTTCCACCTTGCCGTAGAGGGCGATCATCTGCCCCGGCTTGAACTTGTCCTGCAAGTACGTCGCATTGAAGAAGAGGCAGCGCAGGCGTGCCCGCCCCTGTCCAACCGTCAGCTGAAAGATCGGCATCTTCCGTGTGCGGAACAGCCCGGAATTGCGAACTTCGCCGACTACCGTGGCCATTTCGCCCGGGCGCAACTCGGCAATCCCGCGCGGATTCAGCCGGTCCTCATACCGAAAAGGCAGATAATGCAGCAGGTCGCCGACGGTGTAAATCCCTTTGGCGGCCAGAACTTCGCCGATGCGCGGACCAACCCCCTTCACATATTGGACGGGCGTGGAGAGTTCGAGCATGCGCTAGGGCGTGAAAACGGTGAAAAAGAATGGTAGCAGGAGCAGGCGAATGCCCGCTCGTGCATCCTGAATGGTCCGTCAGACGCTGGCACTTGAAGTCGAGCCGCGCGGTCGTCGGCCACGGGGCATCGAGGTTCCCCATCGTGTTGCTTTCCCGCGAATGGTAGCCTTGATTCATGGGCAAGAAGGAAGCCAGCGAAGTACTCGCGGTCGGAGGCCGGGAAGTTCGTATTACGCACCCGGATAAGCTGTACTTCTCGGAGAAGGTGCGGATAACCAAGCTCGACCTTGTGAAGTATTACCTGTCGGTCGCTCCAGGCGCGCTGACCGGAATTCAGGATCGGCCCATCGTTTTGAAGCGATTTGTAGATGGCGCGGAGAAGCCGGCCTTTTATCAGAAACGGGCGCCGGAGCAGCGTCCACCCTGGTTGCGAACCGTCACGTTGTCGTTTCCGTCCGGCCGAACCGCGGAAGAAATAGTGATTGATGATGCGACGGGCTTGGCATGGATCGTCAACCTCGGTTGTATCGAACTCCACCCACATCCTGTTCGTGCTGGCGATCTGGAGCACCCAGACGAATTGCGGATCGATCTTGACCCCGTTCCAGGAGTTCCCTGGTCTGATGTATGTCGCGTCGCGGTTGAGGTCCAGGCATTGTTGCAAGGGGCAGGGTTGCAGAGCTGGCCAAAGACCAGCGGCTCACGCGGCATGCATATTTACGTTCGAATCGAACCGCACTGGACCTTCACCGAAGTGCGGCGCGCGGCGGTTGCAGTGTCTCGGGCGATCGAGCGGCGAGCTCCGGAAATTGCAAGTTCGAAATGGTGGAAAGAAGAGCGTCATGGTGTATTCCTCGATTACAACCAGAATGCGAAAGACCGGACCACGTGTTCGGCGTACTCGGTGCGCCCGGTGCCGGATGCTCGGGTCTCAGCGCCGCTCCGCTGGAGCGAGGTGCCCGATTGCGATCCGGCCGAGTTCACGATTTTCACCATGCCGAAGCGGTTTGCAGAAATCGGCGATCCCCACGCCGGGATGGACGATGCTTCTGGCTCTCTCGAACCATTGCTGGAACTCGCCGCCCGGGATGAAGCGGAAGGCCTGGGCGATGCTCCATGGCCCCCTCATTTTCGCAAGATGGAATCCGAAGGACCGAGGGTTGCGCCTTCCCGAGCTAAATCTAAACCGAAGCCTTCGCGGATCAAAATGCCCTTGATCGTGGTTGCCAATTCGACAGACAAGAGCGCAGCTCTTGCCGGCCTGGAGCGTTGGAAAGCGACACATGCTGCGGTAGTTGAATTTCTCGCGCCGGAGGACGTTCTAGTCGATTCCATGCGAGGCAGATCCTCCACATGGACGCGCATTCGAGTCAATCTGCAACACGTGCCAGAAAGTCTTCGTCCACGACAAGAGGCACCAGATCCGGATGATGATCCTACGCGCGAGTGGCGAGAGCGGAGCAAAGAACGGACGCGCATGAAGAAGAAGAAAACTTGAGAGCTAACGTCCGGCAGGAAAGATTGCGGCCAGTTCTTGAGGTGGGACCACCTCGAGCTGAGCGTACGTGCAGTCTGACGGCTTCTTATCTGATCTCCAGCGGCGGAACTGAGCCGTGTGACGAAAGCGATCTCCTTGCATGTGATCATAGGCGACTTCGACCACCAGTTCAGGACGTAACGGTTCCCAAGACAAGTCCTTCCCCTGACTCCATCGGCTTTGTCCGCCGGGCATGCGCTTGAGCCCGTCGGCCAGAGCAACATCGGCCTCTGCCCAAGCCTTCCACGGGTGGTTCACAAGCGCATCTTTCCGATAAGGGTTGAAAAAATCGGCCAGTTCGAGTCGTTTTGCGTTGCTGAAACTGGCGCAGACTCCCACATGTTGAAGCGCGCCGGAATTATCAAACAAGCCAAGCAGCAAGGAGCCGACCAGAGTGCGATCGCCCTTTTTATGCCATCGAAAGCCTGCCACTACACAGTCGCAATCCCGCTCATGTTTGATTTTGAGCATCACGCGTTTATCAGGCTCGTAGGTTCCATTGGCGGGTTTCGCGATTACACCGTCAAGGCCTGCCCCCTCGAACCGCCGAAACCAATCCTCGGCCTTGTGCCTGTCACGCGTGGCCGGAGTGAGGTGAACTGGCGCCTGAGTATCCTCGAGCAGCGATTCCAGTTCGCGCCGGCGCACTGCGAAGGGTTCACTGGACAAGTTATGATCGCCGCGGCAAAGCAGATCGAAAAAGACAACGGAAGCAGGTGTCTGTTGAGACAGAAGCCTTACTCGTGAGGCGGCCGGGTGTAGCCGGAGTTGTAGGGCGTCAAAGTCGAGTTCATTATCCTGCACAATGACGAGTTCGCCATCCAGCACGCAACGCTCCGGCAAACTCCGACTCAAAGGATCGAGCAATTCAGGGAAATATCGGTTGAGAGGCTTTTCATCCCGGCTCTGAATCAGTATTTCATCGCCATCACGAAACACCAAGGTGCGAAACCCATCCCACTTGGGTTCGAATATCCAATCTCCGGAAGTCGGTAAATCGCCTACACGCTTGGCGAGCATAGGCAGCAAGGGTGGATTGACAGGCAGATTCATTCTCTAATCCTATAACGGGTTCGTTTCTGCGTTCTTTTCAAGGTGTTGCCCCCGGGGGACTGACAGGAGGACACGCGGTTTTGAATGGCTCGCCCTCATTTTCCTAACCACTTGCAAACAATCAGCGATCCGCGTAAATAGAGGGCATCCGCGGATGCCCCCTATGGTGTCTAAACCACCGGTGCTCACCAACTTTCTCCAAGCTCTGCTGGCGATCATATTGGGCAACGTGGTGTACTTCGTGCTGATTCCGCAGTTGCCGGCCGCCGCTCGCCATCGCCCCTTCCACGTGGACTTGGGGTTAATTCTGGACTTCTGGTTCTGCCTGGTGGTCTACGGATTGATCCGCAGCGCAAGAAGGTGGCGTTAGCCCGTCCGATTAGGGTCGCCCGCAGCCCGCCCGGGGCGCCCCTCGAATCCAACGTTACTTTCGGAACATCAGTAACCTCTTTCCCGCGTCGTACAATTCGATCGACTATGCCGAAACTCGCGGTCCTATACGATGCCGGCCAGGCAGTGCTCTCCACCTTTGATTTAGACGAGGTGTTGCAGAGAATTCTGGCGATCGCACGGGACTATTTCCATCTGCCGAACGTGGCCATCTTGCTGCTCGACAAGGACGCGCAGCAGTTGTCGGTCCGCTCGCAGATCGGCTGGGATCCGGGCAAGGACAAAATCTGTTTGGGGCGCCACGACGGGCTCACCGGAGCAGCGGTTCACAAGAAGGAACCGGTCTACGCCCCCGACGTAACCAAGGACCCGCGCTACATCTGCGCCGCGCAATCCACTCGCTCGGAGTTGGCCATTCCGCTCATGGTTCGCGATGAAGTCGTCGGAGTGCTCGACTGCCAGAGTGACCGCGTTGATCGTTTCGACCACGAAACCATCGAACTGCTGACTTTGTTCTCCACGCAAGCTTCCATCGCTCTGCAGAATGCCCACTTGTACTCGCTGGAACGGAAGCGGGCGCGGCAATTGGAAGCCATCAACATGATCGCGCAGCAAAGCACCGCCGTCATGGAGCTGGAGGATCTGCTGGTTCGCGTATGCGCCGTGATTCAGCACGCTTTTCAGGTTTCGCACGTCTCGCTTTTGTTGCGGGAGGAAGGCGATCTGGTCATGCGGGCGCATCAGGGCGAACTTACACCCTGCACTCCACCCGGCGGACGTTTCCCTGTAAGCCAGGACCCCTGGTCGCGCATCATCGAAACCAGTGGCACCATTATCGAAAAGGACGTGACGGGCACGCCCGAGTCCGTGCGGCTCTTCAAGGAGTCCGCCTCGCGCATGAGCATTCCGCTCATTTCATTTGGCCAGACCCTCGGAGTGCTCACGCTGCACAGCGCTCAGCCCAATGCGTTCCGCGAGAGCGAACTGCAGTCCCTCGAATCGGTCGCAGACATTTGTGCTACCTCCATCCAAAATGCTCACTACGTGGAGAGGGTCAAGCAACTGGCCTACCTCGATGGACTTACTGGGATCTTCAACCGCCGTTTTTTCGAGCTTCGGATCCTGGAAGAAATCGAGCGCGCCCGCCGCTACGGCACCGGCATGGCAGTGATCATGGCCGATATTGATGAGTTCAAAAAGCTGAATGATGAGTTCGGCCATTTGTTGGGAGACGAAGTCCTGCGCCAGGCTTCCTCGCTCTTTCACCAGCAGTTGCGCAAGATTGATGTCGTGTGCCGCTACGGCGGCGAGGAATTCGCGATCCTGCTGACCCAGATCAAGACAGCTCAGGCAGTCGGTATCGCAGAGAAGTTGCGGCGAATGGTGGAGGCCCATCCGTTCCCGGGCGTGCCCAGGACAGTGACGATCAGCGCGGGCGTTGCGAGCTTCCCCGCGCACGGCAAGAGCCGGGACGAACTAATTCGAGCGGCAGACAATGGCCTGTATGCCGCGAAGCAGGCGGGACGCAACCGCGTCTGCCTCGCCAGTCTTGTCCGCGGGGCCGCGAGCGGCCAGTAACGTCTTGCGTTCTGCTAGATGTCTGCCAAGGTGTGGACCGTCAAGGTGTTGCGGCGCATCTGGTCCAGCTTCAACCTCAGTTCTCGTTCCTGCTTCCTGAGTTCCGTGCGCTGCTTCGCACCTTCCTCACGCATTTTCTTCTGCCGGTCCAACAAAGACTTACGAAGTTCTTCCGTGGACTTGCGGTAGTCTTCGGCCGCCAGTAGCGCGTGCGGCCGCAGCTTCGCGATTTCGTGCCGCAACTCGCCCAGCTCCACTCGTGCGTCCGCGTCGATGCATAGATCGTCAGAGCTTTCTTCTTCCAGAAGGTCGCCCGATTCTTTGCGATCCGGCAGCGACAGCGTCAGGGTCTGCTCTTTCTTATCGCGCACCACAACCACGGTGGCTGTATTGCCACTGCGCGACTTCATGCCGTGCGAAAAGTCGCTGGTGTCGTGCACCGCCTGATCGTTCACCTTGACGATTACGTCGCCTGCGCGGAATCCGGCCTTCTCAGCGCGGCTGCCTTTTTCCACCGAACGTACTAACACGCCATTGCCGTTCTTCACCCCAAAGAACTCGCCCAACTGCTGCGTAATGTTCTCCATGGTGAGCCCGCTGCGCGCCGACGACGTTACCATGACCGTGATTGGCGGAATGTCGATATCGGGCACGTGGATCTCGGGAATCTGGAAATGGAAATCGCCCGGCTGGGGAGTGTGCACCGCGAACTCGTTGTGCTTGTCGGCCAGTTGCACCTTGACCGTCACCGGCTGGCCATCTCGGCTCAAGCCGAAGGTCACCACGCGGCCCGGCGGCATTTCGTGGATCATCCGCCGCAACTGCGCCCCGCTCTCGATCGACGTTCCGTTCATCGTGAGGATGACATCGTGCTCCTTGATGCCAGCCTTCCCGGCGGGAGCGTCCTGGTCGACCATCGTCACCTCGACGCCCTTTTCCTCTTTCAGCTTCAGCGCGCTCAGCCGTTCCGTGGTCACATCCGAAATATCGACTCCCAGATAGGAGCTGGTCCCACTGTCTTCGCTGGAGAACACCCACGGCTGACCCGGCTGATCGACCGAGAAGTTCTGCGCCGCGTGCGAAAAAGTGAGGAGCAATGGCAACAACACGATACTCGTCATTACGTATTTGCTCATGGTCATTTCCTCAACGTGAAATGTTGGCCCGCGGATTTCGCTGGTATCTAGCGTTCCGATCCGCGTTCGTTCCACATCCAATTTCTGATTGTTTGATTTCTGGTTGTTGATTCGAACCCACTTTCAATGACAGTCGGTTTTCAATCAACAATCAGAAATCAACAATCAGCAATGGTCCCTAATGGCTGGCACGCTTAAAAGTGATGTTGCCACTCGCAGTGCGCACCTTCAGTGCCGGACCGCCCCCGTTCAGCTTGCCCTCCGCATTCAGCGTCTTGGCTTCCCACGGACCGCCCTCGCTGCTGATGTGGATGTCAGGAAACTCGGAGGTGATGTGGTGTCCGTTACCCATGTCGACGCTGGCGCGCACATTGACCGCTACATCCGCCGCCAGATAGACCGTGATGTCGCCTACGCCCGTCTCCAGATCGGAATCGCGACGCTCGCCGCCGGTATTCATCAGCTTCACGGTGATTCCGCCCGCACCCGTTTCCGCCGAGGCCGAAGGCACACCGTACAACTCAATGCCGCCGCCGCCGGTCTCTGCGCGAACGTGTCCCTTGGCCGAGTTGAGGCGAATGCTCCCTCCCCCAGTCTCGATCTGCGCCGGGCCACCAATATCGCTGAGGTCGACATTGCCGCCACCCGTCGACGCCTTGACCATTCCGTTGCAGTGGCGCACGGTGATGCTGTTGCCGCCGGTTTCGATGACCGCGCCCTGCGCGCAGGACTGAATTTCGACGCTCCCTCCACCGGTTTCAGCTACGAGTTTGCCATTGGCTTGGCGAACTTCAATGGAACCTCCGCCGGTATGCAGTCCGAGATCGCCGCTGATTGTTCCAACGTCGATCGATCCGCCTCCGGTTTCGGCATTCGCTCCCCCACCAATGTCGTCGAACCGCACCGTCCCGCCGCCGCTCTCCGCCTCCACCCGTCCCGAGACGCCCGTAGCGTCCACGTTGCCGTCCTCGGTTTCCAGCTTCACCAGCGCAATCTCGCGCGGCACCACCACCGAGAACTCGGACGAACAGTGACGGGGCCGCCTGCCGCCCTGCCAATCCCCGACGATCCATGCGGTGTCGCCCTTCACGTATGCGGTGACTTTGTACTGCTCGAACTGACGGCGCGCTTCTTGCTCGGAAGAAGAACCAAAACGAGTATGTATAACGTAATTGATGCCCTGCTGCTGTCCGCCTCGCACCACTACGGAGCCCATGTCAACCTTAATTCTCAGATTCTTGACCCCAGCCAGCGAGCCTGTGATCTCCTGACCCCAGTCTCCACCTTCGCGGGTTACATGTGTTTCCTGCGCCCAACACTTGGGAACAAGTGCCAGTGGCGCAAGCAGAGCCAGCATACCAGCCAGCCCGACGATTTGTAGCGCACGTTTCAATTGATTCACCTCTCTCCTAATCTCAACTGCAGCGAAAAACTCAGAAGCGTTTCGTATCTCACTTCTGCATCCTGATTTCTTAGTTCTGCCTTCCTAGTCAATCTCCGGCAACTGCGCCAGCATGGTCCGGGCCTGCGACTTGATGTACGTGCTCTGATCCTTCGCGGCCAGTGCCATCAGCACACCGCGTACGCTGCCGTCGGCCTTCACCGGCTCGATCAGCCGCAATGCCTCGATGCGCACTCCCGAATTTCCATCATTTACCAGCGCCCGCAGCACAGCATCGCGCACGTTGGTATCGTTCTTGACGTAATTACCCAGCGCGTCCAGCGACTTCAGCCGCACGCCCGGATTCGTATCATTCTGCAGCGCGTACATCAGCGCTTCGCGCACTTGCATGTCGCCCGTCTTCTGCACCAGCAGATCGACCGAGTCCACTCGGACGCCGGAGTTGTAGTTGTTGCGCGCCGCATACAGCAGCAACTGCTGGATCTTCTGGTCGTTCAGCGATCCCTGCGCTTCCTGAGTGGATACGGTGTTGTACTTGATGCTGACCTGATTCGTGCCCGGATCCTGGACGATGGAATTGATGCTGGCGATGGAGGCTTCGGTAGGGACTGATTGGCTCGGCGTGTTAGGAACTGCGGCTGTAGTGGTGGGGCGCGATCCGTAGATCTCGCGCATGGTACCAATTCCACCCACGAATCCGATAAGCAGAATCGCGGCGGCCAGCGCTGGCGAGAACTTCATCTGCAGCAGCCAGTTCGCCGGATCGAACGCCAGCCGACTCCAGAAGCTGCCTTGCTTGGCTGTCTCCAGCGCTTCCTGCAGCCGCATGCGCGAAGCCGTCACGAGATTGGGCGAGGGATCGGACGCGCGATCCTGCGCGAGCAGCGCGTGAAAATCCTGCTCCGCCTTCAGTTCGGCTGCGCAGTCAGCGCAGCGGGCCACGTGCTGCTCCAGTTCATGGCGGGCGTCATCGGCCAGTTCGCCATAAACCTGAAGCACGATATTCTCTCGAACCCATTCACAATTCATAATTGCACCCCCTCGGGGGAACCTCTCTCTATGTGGGGACAGCCGCCTTCGGCTGTCCGCCGGGCTTCAGCCCGGCCGTTCCTATCTCATATCCGCCAGCGCCCCGCGCAATTTCTGCGTGGCGCGGAAGAGGGTATTCTTGGCGGTCTCTTCCGTCGTCTTCAAAATCTCACCCACGGTGCGCAGCTTCAATCCGTGGTAGTGCTTCAACTCAAACACCATGCGCTCGCGCGGAGTCAGTTTCTCCAGCGCTCCGGCAATGCGGGCTCCCAACTGCCGGCGCAGCAAATCGCGTTCCGGATTGGCCCCCGCGCGCACGTCCGGCACCTGGTCGAGCAGATCGTACTCGCCGCCCGACGGATCCTTCGCGACCGGCGCGTCCTCTTTGCGCACGTTCTTCTTGCGCAAGTGATCGAGACACAGGTTGGTCACGATCCGGTAAATCCATGTGTAGAAGGAACACTCGAACCGGAAATTTCCAATGTTCTTGTAGGCTTTGAGGAAGGCGTCCTGATAGACGTCCTGCGCGTCCTGCTCGGTGCCGGTGAGATGGAGAGCCAGGCGCAACACTGCCTGATCGTAGTGACGCACGAGTTCCTCGAAGGCGGCGCGGTTTCCGCGCTGAGCCTCTCGGATCAACATCGTGTCATCGATGCGGCGTTCTTGCCCAGCCATGCGGCCCCGCGCGGGGTCCTGGTTCTCGCTGAATCTCTCTACTCTCTCACTCTTCGACTTCGAGTGGGCCCGATCGCCAACCGCAAGTGGTAATACCCATACACCGGCCGGCATTTGTCGTCGTTCCTCTGTCGCCCGTATTTACTGTCCCCGGGCTTGCATTGGAATAGACGAGTTATCAGTGGAACCGTGAGCAGAAATTATAGGCTGGACGGGGATTTTTTGGGCACCTAGGTGGTTCTGGGCCAAAGATTTAGGGAGAAACAGAACAACCGTCAAGGATAGAGACCGCCGCTTTGGCATCGCAACTGCACCGCCAACGAGGCAACGGAAACATTCCTCAGACTCCCGTGTTCCTAGCGAGGTAGGTTGGTCAGGTTTTTGACCGTCCGAAAATCGAAGTTGAGGACACTCCTATGCCGCCCCGGCTGATGCTCACCTCTCTCGCCCTATTCGTCGGATTCCTCCATCTATCCTCCACAAGTGGGGGTCGCTCAGGATCTCTCTCAGCTCTGCCATCCCGTCCTAACCCCGCCCGTCACCGTAGCGACGCCTGCGCAGCGCCTCGCGGCAGGAGCCAAGGCGGAGCCGCCCCTGACCGACACCTTTGACTGGCCCGACACGCCTCTCGGGGTCATCAAAACTGCCAGGGGCTACGAGTTTTTCGGCAGCGACGGTGGATACCACGCCCGGCAGATGTGGCTGGGACACTGGGTCGGCAACAATCGGCAACAATAAGTGGGGTTCATTCACAACCACCGTGGGCACGCTCGATAACCCGCTGGGAACGGACGCTCCCGAGGACGTCAGCGTCTCGCGGGAACCCAACGCTTCGATCAACCCAATCTACCCCAGCTACGGATACATGGGCGGAGGCCCGGTCTATCAAGTTCCCGCCGGCATGCCTGGTGCTGGCAATCTTCTCGCAACCTATCACGCTGAACTTCCCAACGACGCCCTCTACGCCGCTCTTGGACTCGCCGCCTCCACCGATGACGGCCGAACCTGGACGGACCTCGGCGAAATCATCCGACTGAACCAGGCGTATTCCGTCGGACTCGACGGCTACGAAATCGGCGATGGCCCCCTCATCCTCTCGCTCGATCACAAATATTTCTATCTCTACTTTCCCGACTGGATCGCCAACGGCACGCTTCACCTCACCGATGCCCAGGGTGTCAACACTACGACGAACGTCTCGGTGGCTCGCGCCCCGGTGTCAGACGTGCTCGCGGCAGCCTTTGGCTCCGGGCCCCATCACGCCGTTGCCTTCCAGAAGTTTTACGCGGGCAGTTGGATCCTGCAACCCGCGAGCGGCGGCGCTTCCACCGACCTTAATCCCCACTCTACCTACCAGGGCTATCTTGATATCAACTTCAACAGTTTTCTGCAGCGCTATGTGATGATCATTTCGAACGACACGAACTTCGCTTATTCCGAATCGCCCGACGGGCTCCACTGGACGCTGCCCACCTTGCTTGGAAACTTCGAGACTATTGCCGCTTACCCCACGTCCGTAGGACGGGGCGATGACCCGAAGATTCTGGGAAAGAGTTTTTATGTTTATTTCACGCACTTGCCGACCAATGGCACGGGATGGACCAACGGCTCCCTGCGCAGATTTACGCTGACTTGCGAGTGATGCGAAGACCGGGTGATCGGCGACACGGCGGACGTTGCCGGGCAAAGAGAAAGCCCGGGATGAGAGCCCGGGCTTGGTTTGACGAACTACTCCGCGGCCGCTTCCTTTTCGATGACCACCTTTAAGTGCGCGGTCACGTCCTTGTGTAACTTCACCGGGACCGAGAACTCGCCGACGGTCTTCAGCGGCTCGTGCAGTTGGATTTTGCGACGGTCAATGTTGAAGCCCTTCTTGGTCAGCGCATCGCCGATATCGCTCGACGTGACCGATCCAAAGAGCTGATCGTGCTCGCCCGTGCGCCGCTGGAACGACACCGAGGCGCCCTCGAACTGCTTGGCCAGTTCCTCGGCCTGCGTCTTCTCCTTGGCGGAGCGCCGCACCGAAGCGGCCTTCATCTGCACGATGACGGCCTTGTTGCCCTCGTTGGCCTGGATGGCCAACTTGCGCGGCAACAGATAATTCCGTCCATATCCTTCCGCGACCTTCACTACGTCGCCGCGGGATCCCAGCTTCGCTACATCTTCTTTCAGAATGACTTCCATGATAGCTCCTAGCTTCTAGCTGCTAGCTTCTAGCCAATCCAAGACTTCCGCCCCGTTTAGCTAGAGGCTAGAAGCTAGGAGCTAGAAGCTGATTCTTACGATGCCCGTCCCGCAAACGGCAGCAGGGCGATGTTCCGCGCCTTTTTGATAGCCGCCGACAGACGGTGCTGGTGCGGTGCGCAAACGCCGGTCAGGCGCCGGGGCACGATCTTGCCGCTCTCGGCCACGAACTGCCCCAGCATGCGGTAATCCTTGTAGTTGATGTCTTCAATTTTCTCGACGCAGAACTTGCAGACCTTCTTGCGCCGGAAAAATTTGCGCCCGCCACCGCCTTCGCGCGGAGGACCGCCCGGCCCACGGCCGCCACCACCACCGCCAAACCGCGGACGATCTCCTCCCGGGCGGGGACCATCAAACCGCGGCCTCTCGCTCGGCGTGGATTGCTCTGGTGCTTTCGTTTCGTCAGCCATAATTCTCCTCTGTGTGGGTCGCCGTACTTCACGACGCCTGATGCCTTGTGATTCCGGTGTGCCTTGTCATTCCGAGCGAAGCAAGGAATCCGCTTTCGCCAGAGATCTGCACGAGCTTCGGCAGATTTCTGCCTAGCCCTACGCCGTTGCGGGAGCTTCCGCTGCCGGTGCCGCCGGTGCCTCGGCCGCCGCTGGCGCCGGGGCCGCGGGCTGCGCGCTTACCTTCTTCTTCGCATCGCGCAGCGCCTTGACCTTGTCCAGACGCTTCTGCTCCTCATCCGTACGCACGGTGAGGAACTTGATGACCGGCTCGGTCACGCGCAGGCGGCGCTCCAGTTCGTGAATCACCGCGCCTCCACCTTCCACCACCATCAGCACATAGATGCCTTCGTGGAACCGGCGAACGGTATAGGCCAGACGGCGCTTGCCCATCTTGTCGACGCGCTGCACGCTTCCGCCCGAGGTCGGCACCACGCCGCTCAGCGTCGAAATCAGTTTGTCCAGATCCTCTTCCGTCATATCCGGCCGAACAATGAACATCAATTCATAGGTACGATTCATTCTTTTCTCCAATTCCAAACTTGTCATCCTGAGCGAGACGCTTTTTGTCTCGCGAAGGATCTGGGCGCGCCGGCGCGATCAATCTCGAGTGTTCCGCGAGATTTTGAAATGGCGCGTTTGGCGCGCTTCCTTACTCTTCACTCTTCCGGCTCCTTCCGGTTGAAGCGGTTCATCGCCGCCGCCGGACCCTCTTTCAAAATCACCTTCACCGCGTCTTCGGCGGTGTCGAGCATGCCGTCCACAATCGCCAACTCCGCTTTGCGCATCGGAGCCAGCAAGTATGTCGCGCCGTCTCCAACTTTCCGCTCGGGCGCCACGCCGATCCGTATCCGCAGAAAATCCTGCGTGCCCAGCGCCCCGATAATCGACTCGATGCCGTTGTGCCCCGCCGAACTCCGCCGTGTATGAATCCGCAGCGTCCCCAGCGGAAAATCCAGCTCGTCCTGAATCACAATCAGGTCCGACTCCGGCTTCGCTTCGTACTCCTCGACCAACTCCCGCACCGAGACGCCACTCAAATTCATGAACGTCTCTGGTTTCGCCAACAGCACAGTCTGATCGGCAATCATCGCCCGCGCCGTCAGCGCCCGGCACTGCCGGTTTCTCACTTCCGCTCCCAGGCCGCTCGCAATTCGATCAATCGCCAGAAAGCCCAAGTTATGCGGCGTGAACTGATACTCGATACCGGGATTGCCCAGACCAACGATCAGTTTCACGCTTTGATAGCTTCCTCAGTTCAAACCACTTGTCATCCTGAGCGAGACGCTTTCTGTCTCGCGAAGGATCTGGGCCAGCTGCGCGATGCGTCGCGCCCTTTGCGACGCGATAATCGCGCGTTCGGCTCGCTTCCTTATTTCTTCTCCTTCTTCTCGCCCTTCTCCGGCTTCGCTGCCGGAGCCTCGGCGCTCTCTTCGTCCGTCTCCTGCTTGCCCTTCTTGATAACTTCAGGCTCAGCCGGAGCCGCCGCTTCCGCCGCGGTCGCGTCAGGAGTGGCCACCACTTCTTCCTTCACTGCCGTGACGTGCGCCACGGGCTGGTTCTCGTCGGTAATGAATTTGATCCTGTCCGAGTGCGGCAACTCCGAAACGCGCAGCACCTTGCCAAACGTCAACTGGCTGACGTCGGCATCGATGTGGCTCGGAATATCCGCCGGCAAGCACTCGATCTCGACTTCGCGCAGCATCTGTTCCATGATGCCGCCCTCTTGCTTCACGCCGGCAGCCTCGCCCACCAGGTACACGGGCACGCTCACCTTCAGCACCTTATCGAGCGCGATGCGCTTCAGGTCGATGTGCAGCAGATTGCCTTTAATGGGCTCATACTGCCAGTCGACGATCATCGCCTTGGTCGGCTCGCCGCCAGTCAATGCGAGATCAAAAATCGTGTTGTGACCGGTCTCGGAGTTCAGGATGCGCGCCACATGCCGCGGATCCACCGTGATCGCGAGCGATTCCTTGCCCGCTCCATACACTACCGCCGGAATTTTTCCACCACGGCGCACGGCGCGCGCGTCGTTCTTCGTCCCTGCTTCGCGCGGCTGCGCTTCGAGTATGTTCTGTTCCAATGTTGTCGCCATAAAAGTCAATTCCTATCCAAGGGATTTGCAGACATCTATATGTTTCAAGGTTTCACGTTTCAAGGTTTCAAAGACCTACCCATTCACTTGTCTTTGAAACTCTGAAACCTTGAAACTTTGAAACCTGCCCTAAGTAAATAACTTGCTGACCGAAGTCTCTTCGTGATTGGCCTGAATCGCCCGGCCAATCAATCCCGCAATCGAGAGAACGCTGATCTTTCCTCCCTTTTCGGTTCGTGCCGCATCCGCCTCGGCCGTCAGTGGGATCGTGTTCGTAACCACCACTTCCTTAATCACCGAGTTCTTGATGTTCTCCACCGCCGGCCCCGACAGCACCGCATGTGAAGCGCACGCATAAACCGAAGTCGCTCCGTTGTCCATCAACGCCTGTGCTGTCTTGACCAGCGTTCCCGCCGTGTCAATCAAGTCGTCGATGATCAAGCAAGTGCGTCCGTTCACGTCGCCGATCACGTGCATCACTTCGGCCACGTTCATCTCGACGCGCCGTTTGTCGACGATGGCCAAAGCCGCATCGACTTTCTTCGCGAAAAACCGCGCCCGTTCCACGCCGCCCGCATCCGGCGAAACCACCGTCAGGTTCGGCAGCGCCAGCTTCCGAAAGTGATCCACCAGCACCGGAGAAGCGAACAAATGATCCACCGGGATATTGAAAAATCCCTGTAACTGCGGCGTATGCAAATCCACAATCAACGCCCGGTGCGCGCCCGCGGTTGTCAGCAGATCGGCCACCAGCTTCGACGAAATCGGACTGCGCGGCTTGTCCTTGCGGTCCTGCCGGGCATACCCGAAGTACGGAATCACCGCCGTGATGCGCCGCGCCGATGCCCGCTTCAGGGCATCGATCATCAGCAGCAACTCCATCAGGTGCTCGTCCACCGGACGACATGTAGGCTGCATCACAAAAACATCGGCGCCGCGTACGTTCTCCTGAATCTGAACGTAACACTCGCCGTCCCGGAACCGAATCACCTGCGCCTGCCCGCGCGTCATCCCAAGAAATTGGCAGACTTCATCGGCCAGGTGTTCGTTGGCCGTGCCGCTGAAAATCTTGAACTTCTCGTCAGAGCGCGGACGCTGCTTCCGCTCGGTCTTGTCGTCAGTCACTGGCGGAGTCTTCTTTTCAACTTTCTCTGTCTTGTCGGGCGGCGTCACTAAAGTAGCCATGGTTATTTCTGGGCTCCTGGCCTTCAGTTTGTACCGTTCAACTGCAGCTGATCTTTGGCTGGGCCGCTAGGATTCGAACCTAGACAAAGTGCTCCAAAGGCACTTGACCTACCATTAGTCGACGGCCCAGTGAACCAATCGTTGATTGTCGACTTTCGATTGTTGATGGAACCCCAATGGGGCAGTTCAATTGTCAATCAACAATCAAAAATCAACAATCAAAAATTCTCGGCCGACCACCGGACCATGTGGCGACGGGCGCCTCGCCCGTCCAGCGAAGGCGAAGCCGAGCGCCCAGAGGCTCACACTCAGCCCACAACAATCCGCTTCCAGTAAGTCCGCCGCGGCATCGTCGCCGTAGCCTGCGCCGCCCAGCCCCGCTTCCGCAGCCTGACTGTAGCCTGCACAGCCGCCTCGCGAGAGGCAAACAGCCCGTACAGCGTCGAGCCAGAGCCCGACAACGACGCATACTTCGCGCCCACGCGCAAAAGCGCACTCTTTCCACTACTCAGCTCGGGATATTCAGGAAAGACGACCTCTTCGAAGTCGTTCTTGATCCCGGCCCGGACAAGCGCGAGAAGCGGATTCTCGGCCCGGCCCCTTCCAAAAGGAGCACCGGAGTACATCTCACTCAGCCACGCCGACAACCCGCGACCAAGCTCATTCATTCTATCGGAGCCCGTAGATGCCGTCAATTTTCCCCCGTCTTTTGTGGGGACAGCCGCCCTCGGCTGACCGGCCGAGCGAAGCTCGGCAGGCACTTCGCTGGCCGGCTCCGAACCGGAGGGCACCGGCCCCGCCTGCACCGCCGTGGAAGGGCAGCCCTTAAGGGCCGCGTCGAGTGCCCCCAAATGACCGGGCTTTAGCCCCTGCCCCGCGTCACACAACCGGTCCCAATCCGCAAACGCCTTCGGCGTCGACACTCCAACTTTCGGAGTCACCACCGCACAAGCCAAAGCCGGCAAATCCGGCAGCGGACAAACCTGCTCCCCCCGCCCCATCCCGAGCACCGTCCCACCCACCAGAAACAGCGGCAGATCCGACCCAACCTCCGCCGCAATTCGCAACCTCTCCGCCGCCGGCAGCGCTTTTCGAAGCGCCCGCTCCAGTCCCAGCAGCGTAGCCACAGCATTGGCCGAGGCCCCGCCGAGCCCACCCTGCACCGGCAAGCGCTTCTCAATTTCGATCACCACGCGTCCCTTCGCGCGCAGCGCCCGCATAGCCTTCTCGACGATGCGGAAGCAGGTATTCGACGCGTCCTTCGGCACCCGCGGATCGGCGCACCGAATCTCAATCCCACTTCCGCGCCCAACGCTCACCCGAATCACATCATGCAGCCCGATCGTCTGATACACCGTCAACAGCTCGTGGAACCCATCCTCCCGCGCCGCACCAATCCGCAGCCCGAGATTAAT
This sequence comes from uncultured Acidobacteriaceae bacterium, assembly GCA_963832015.1. Classification (GTDB taxonomy): domain Bacteria; phylum Acidobacteriota; class Terriglobia; order Terriglobales; family Acidobacteriaceae; genus Sulfotelmatobacter. The sequence continues at coordinate 201,430 of CAWHSR010000028.1, read as the reverse complement.
CTTCGCGAACGATCTCACCGTCACAGTCATGGACGGATGATTGTAAAGTCTCAGCTACAAATTTGCGACGCCGCCCAGGGCCTTCCCCTCCCACCAGCGAAGCCCAGCCGTGACTTCAGTAATCTCGACTGCTTACCTCCCGTGAAGCATCATTGTTGTGATTTCAATCACAAACCGTCCAAAGGACGGCCTCCCCGCTGAATTGAAACCGTAGGTAAACCAAACCCATGTGCTGTCCCGGATGGACCGGGGCCCTGTGCAGCAGTCTCCCCAGGTTGGAATAGAAGGCGGTGGGAGCGGGAGAAGTCGTACGGCCAAATCTTATGCCCGGCTGAACTACCGGTTTGCGGAACCGGCGGCCGCAAGCATCCGAAGGGACGGGTATGCGCCGAGTCGTTGGACTGCACTTCTTATTTGCCACCTTCTTGTGTGCCGCCACTGCTGCGGCGTTCTCACAGAGCGACTACAAAGTCATCACAGTCACCGGCGGTGGCTCGATTTCCGGCACCGTGAAATGGTCTGGGCCGGTGCCGCGCACCCTGGACTTCCCAATCACCAAGGACTCGCAGATCTGCGATCCGGACTCCAAAAAGACGGCCGACCTGGAGCGGCTGATCGTCGGACCGCAGGGCGGCGTCGCCAATACCATCGTCTACCTCAAGAATATCGCGAGCGGCAAAGCCATGGACCTTCCCGAGCAGCGCCGGCACCTCGACCAGAAGCGCTGCCGCTACATTCCGCACATTCTTCTCGTGCCGGAGAAGGCCTCGCTCGACATGATGAGTTCCGACGCCACGCTGCATACCATTCACATGGATGGCGCGGCCACGTTCAACCTGCCCTTTCCCTTTCCCAATCAAGTCACCTCGCGCGCCATGGCGACGCCCGGGCTGGTTCATCTGCGCTGTAACGGTGGGCATGTCTGGATGAATGCCGAGATGATGGTGGTCTCGCATCCTTACTATGCCGTCACCGACGAGAGCGGACACTACGAGTTCACCAACGTCCCGCCCGGAACCTATCAGATCGTCGCCTGGCATGAAGGCTGGGGGCTCGCCGGAAAAGAGCAGGCTTACGATGTCCTGACCGAACATAGCGTGCAGCGTCCCGTCTTCATCGAAGCCAAGACGTGGGAGAAGCCGGTAACCGTCAGCGGCAACCAAGTCAGCACCGTGAACTTCGTAATCTCGAACAGCAAGTAGATTGGGAACTTTGGCGGGGTGCCCCACCCTTCTCGCGCCTTTTGCAAAAGGGTGAGGATTTTGACTTTACAATCCCCGTTCAAGCTTCCGCCCAAAAGATCTAAGTGATCCCCCGCTCCAAAGCGCCTCTGCTCCTGCTTGCGGTCGCAGTCCTGATCGCGATCATCGCGCTATTCCTCCCGCCGATTCCGCAACCGCTCGCCTATCACAACTTCGCCGACCACCGCAGTTGGCTCGGCATCCCAAACTTCGGAGATGTCATCTCCAATGTCCCCTTCGCACTCGTCGGAATATGCGGCCTGATCTTCTTGCTCCAACCGAACTCCGGAACATTCTCGGATGGCCGCGAGCGTTGGCTCTACCTCGTGATGTTCGCTGGCCTGATCCTCACCGCGTTCGGCTCCGCCTACTACCATCTAGAGCCGGGAAATGCGCGCCTGGTCTGGGACCGCATCCCTATCATGATGGTCTTCATGGCGCTGCTGGCGGCCGTGATCGCCGAACGGGTGAGCATTGTCACCGGACTCTGGCTGTTCCCAGTTCTGCAAGCCGCCGGCGTTGGCAGCGTTCTGCTCTGGCGTGCCGGAGAACTCCACGGCCACGGCGATCTGCGCTTCTACGCCGCAGTGCAGGTGTACGCGATCCTCATTCTGCTACTGCTGTTGCTGGTTCCGGCAAAATACACGCGCCGCTCCGACCTCGCGATTGTTGTTGGCTTCTACGTCCTCGCCAAGATTCTCGAGGAGAGCGACCGTCAGGTCTTCGCCCTCGGCCACATCGGCAGCGGACACACGCTGAAACACTTGGCGGCAGCCGCCGCGGGCTACTGGATTCTGAGAATGCTGCAGAAGAGAGACGTCGCAAAAGCCTGATCTGTGGAAGTCCGTGAATCCCTGGCAAAATGAAGTTCGGAAGAACCAGACAAAGGCACGGCTTTAGGTGCGTCGCTGAATTCCGCCCCGTCCCTGAAGAGAGAAGCCGGAAGAACCGTGGAAGGGCACGGCTTCAGCTGCGCCGGGAGAAACCGAAGATGGCTCCGGGCTTTAGCCTCTGAGGGACGCCCGCTGGAAGAGATCTTGTTAGAGCTTGATCCGTAAAATCCGTGTGACTCCGTGGCGAAGGAACTTACTTCAGCCGCGCCGCTTATAGAGCACAGCAAACTCGAATCCCGTATTCGGTGGAAACAACTCGGCCACTCTCCGCAGCCGCTCGGCTAGCGCAGACGGCGCCAGCAGCGGATAGTCGCGCTCCCGCAGATCGTAATAATCCACATCGAGATACAGCGACAACAGATAGATCGAAATCGTGTCGGAGAACGTCGCGTCCAGGTATTCGTTCTTAAAGCGCTCCGCGTCCGGGCCTCCGGCGGTTGCCAGCTTGCGCGCTTCCCAGGCATCGAGAGATGTCTCCCCGCGCGCTCCCGCTTCCACCTGGCTCCACGCCAACTCGCTGAAGTCGTGCGACACTCCGGCGCGCTCGACCAGGGCGTGGCCCACGTTGATATAGAACTCGAAGGCCACCGAAAATTTGTCATCCATCAATCGCGTGGAAATGAACACGCATTGCGAGTCGCCCAGGTTCAAGTTGCGATGGCAAACAGCGTTGTCGCTGAGCGCAACGTCGTAGCGGTCGGCAATCACGGTCTCGTCGCCCTGGCTCACGGCTAGTGGGACAAAATAGTAGGCCTTGCGCTCGAGCGCAGCCGCGACCTTGGTAGGCACCGCGGCGATCATCCGCTCCAAATCAAACGAGTTGACCGCGACCTCGCCGGCGACGGCATAGCAGATACCGTTCGGCGCTTGCGAAACCGGCGTGACCCGAACCACTTCGGCGGGGCTGCGGGTAATAGCTGGGGCTGCCTGAGACATCTGCCCTATTCTACACACAGCGGCGTAGAGCTTCGGCCCTCAGCGAGGTTGGCGCGGGAGTCCCGCAGGTCGGGCAAGGCGACGATTTAAGCTCGTGCCGCCTTCGCAACATGCAGATACGGCCAGCCACGAAACCACCAGGACACTACCCTTTTCCGCCCGATCGAGTAAGATTTTGAGGCCCCCCGCACAGAGGGGTGCGCCATGAAAATCCGCTCTTCATCGAGAGAATTGGTAACGATGCGCGGAACGACTGGGAGATCGTGCGCACCATCGACCATCGATATCCAGGTTTGACCTTCGAGGTTAGAGCGCTTGGAGAAAATACGCGACCAACAAACCGGCACCGACTCCAAAACGCGGCTTGTTGAGCAAATCGATCTCTGTCTGCAGTCGGGTGACTATTCTCGCGTCCTGGATTTGTTGCGCGGCACAGCCGCCGAATTCCCCAACGATGCGGAGCTGTCCGAGCGGGAACAGCGCGCCCAAGAGGGCGTCAAGCGCAAGGCCGAAGCGGACCGCCTTATCACCGAGAGTCAGGAACTGTTCGCGCAGCGGAAGTCGCCTGAAGCCATTCAGTTGTTGCGCAAAGCCTACGAGCTGGATAATCGCAATTCTCTCGCCCGCGCCATCCTGGCCAATGCCCTGGTCGAGCAGGCGCATTCGGTTGTAGAAACCGATTGGCTGGAAGCGGAGACGCTGACCAATCAAGCGCTCGCCCTGAACCCCGCGCATCCCACGGCCAAAACGATCCACGGCCTGATCGTGGAGCAGAAAAAAACAAGCACTGTGGAGGATTGGGTTGAGAAAGCACGCAAGCTGCAATCCTCCGGCGATCTGTTCGCCGCCTTGGCGTGGGTTGCAGAGGGATTGGCCGTTCATCCCGACGATCCCAAGTTGATTCAGATTCAAGATGCAATTCAGCGCGACCAGGGCATTCGGCGACGCCAGGCCCGTCGCGGCGACCTGGAAGACCTGCGGCGAATGCAGCACGAAATCAATGGGGCCGCGGACGTTGCTGCAAAACAAGCATTAGCCGTGCGCATCCAAGCCGTGGCCGCCAAGTATTGGACGGATGGCGAAATCTTGTCCATCGCCAATGCCCTGCTCCTCCGCTTGGGATTGGTCCCCGAGGAGAGTTCCGGCGCCTCGCCACGCGGCAAAGGGGCGACCGTAATACTTCATGTCCCGCGCCCCGCTGCTCCGCAGGCTTCACGAGGTGATACGAGCCAGCCTCTGCCAAGCCCGACTGCGCCAAGCTCGATTTTGCCGAGTACGATTTTGTCGGGCCCGCCTTCGCCGGGCACAGTTCCGCCCAACACGGTCCCAATCGCAAACGTTCCAACCAGCATTGTTCCGCCCAGCAAAGTTCCGTCCAGTATTGTGCCGCCGGGCAAAAGCCAGACCACTCCGCCAGAGACGCAGCTCCCGCCGCTACCAACCGCCGCCGTTCCCGCCGCCGAGCCTTCCGCACCCGCGGCCAAAGTCCCATCCCAATCGCCTCAGCCAAAGCAGCCGACGAGGTCGAACCCCACAAATCTGATCGTCGTAGCGACCGCGGCGATTATCCTGGTTGCAGCGATCTTCTTCTTCGCGGGAAAACATTCTGCCCCACCAGCAGCGAAGACCCCCGCAGAAGAACCCCCCGTTTCCGCCCCGGTTGTCGCTGAACCCAGCGTCTCCACTCCGGCCGTCTCCGCTCCTGCACAGACAAGTCCCGAACCATCTCCGTCTGCTCCAGATGCGTCTTCCGACACCGGCCCCGCAAAAGCTCCCGTCGATAATCAGCCCCCCGCCGAGTCCGGTCAGAACCTGGGCACGCTTCTTGTCGTTGCCGGTCAAGACGACGCCAGAGTTTTTCTCAACGGAAAACTTCAACGCCAACGCACTCAAGCCGGCCAGTTGCGCCTTCCGAATCTCGAGCCCAAGGACTACGTTGTACAAGTCTCTAAGAATGGCTTTCAGGATCCTCCCCAGCAGAAGATCAGCATTCGCAAGGATGAGCAAGCCAAGGTTATCTTCAACCTCCAACCACAGCCTCGCGGGGCCTCGCTGACCATCCAGGGCGGCGCGCCCGAAACCACGGTTCTCATCGATCAGATTCTCGTCGGCACCATTCAGCCCGATGGCACGCTCTCCGTCTCCACCGTCAATCCCGGAGACCATACTGTCGAACTGCGCAAAGAGCGCTTCAAGCCCAAGCAGTTTAAGAAACACTTCGTTGCTGGAGGAACTATAGCTCTCGCTGCTGCGGATGCCACGCTGGAAGCCGTTCCCGGCGAATTGAAAATTACTTTTGCGCCCCCCGACGCCACCGTGGCTGTCGTGAAAGGTGACCTTCTGAGAGTAGTAAGCAGTGGGGTCCCGCTCAGTCTTGCCCCGGGTACCTACACTCTTACTGCACGCACTGCCGAAAGGATCACGCGCTCGTCCACGATCGAAGTCATCGCCGGCCAATCCAAGACTTTGGATTTATCTCTCGCCCCGAGCGGTATGTCGAAGTGGGATGACCTAGGCGCTTGGAAGCACGAGAACGATTCTTTCATTCGCAAAGGCGGGGACTACGTCCTGTATGGAGCGGTTCCAGCCTCGGGCACCTTTGTTTTTTCCGCGATGCTTACTAAGGGTCACCTGTTGCAATGGGTGCTGAACTACGCCGACCCCAAGAACTACGTCCTGTTCCAACTGGACGACAACAACTTCTACCGCACTGTCATTCGCAACGGTGCGAAAACGGACGAGATCATCGTTCCCCATAAAGCGGACAAGAAAAGCTTCCGCACGCTTCAGATCCGCGTTAGCCCCACCGAGGTCGTCAACCAGATCAAGCAAGGTGAACGTTGGATCCTCCTGGATCGCTGGACGCAGCCCGGCACTAATCTCAGCCTGGGCAAGTTTGGCTTCTACCTACCCGGCAACGACCAGGTAGAACTCTCCAGTTTCGCGCACTACGCTGACCTGAACATCCGCTAGCGGCCCGGCAAACTGAGTGCAATTTACGTCGCAGGTACGTCAGTAACTTTCACGCGACGATTCTGTCTACTAACCTAGCCCCGAGGCCCCTTGGGGCGAGGACTTTTTATGGGCAAGCGTCGTTGGTTTTCGATCGGAGTGTGTCTGCTGACTGCAGGCATAGTCTTTTGGGGAGTGGGCCAAGCCGTGAACCCGAGCAGCGGGGACACGGAGTTTAAGCAAACACTGGAATCGATGAAGCAGGTCAAAAGCTTTCGCGGCGCCTATATCGAGAGTGCATCTGGCGCCCAGCGTTCAGAACGCCTGTGGGAGGTGGATTGCAACCGGATGATTGTCCACCAGCAGTCTCACGATTCGCAGGCCAATACGGACGCTCCTTTCGAGATGAAAGAGGACGAGTTGCTCGTGGGCGAGCAGAGGTACGCCCGTACCAGCGACGGATCATGGGAGAACAACGGGTATGCAGGGGAGCGCGGTTCAGCCAAGTGGTATTGCGACAACATTGCGCGCGGCACCGTTCGCGATCTGTTGCCGGATATGTACACCATGATCAGCCACGCTATGACAGAAAAGGGCGATAAGAAAACGGTCAACGGTGTTCGCTGCCGGGAGTGGAAGTTTGCCGTAAGGACCGCCGTCTTTTCCGAAGGCGGTTCGATTTGCATCGGCCTGGACGACCATCTGCCGTACGAGATGACCACGAAAAGCGGCGGCCACTATTCCTATTCCGATTACAACCAGCCCATCCCGATCGATGCGCCTGAAGCCGTCCTGCAACCGGCCAGTTCGACTGACGCATCGCACTGAGCCGTGTTCCCGACTAAGTTTCGTGTTCCTTGCGAAATTTAGAAACTGCCCTGAACCGTCGAGGGAGCGGGGATTTTTCAGCGCGGCTTGCTTTTCGGCTTCGTCTTGCCCTCGAGATTGAGCGCCACTGCAGCGCGGATGAGATCCTTCAACGCCGGCTCATCGATCTTGTCGCCTTCGTGGATGTCGATGGCGCGCCTTACATTTCCCTCGAGGCTGGAGTTGAATAGGCCTTTAGGGTCCTTTAACGCAGCTCCCTTGGCAAATGTCATCTTGACGACGTTCTTGTGCGTCTCTCCCGTGCAGACGATGCCGCCGTGGGAAAAGACGGGAGTTCCCGACGATTTCGGCTTGACCCACTTCCGCTCTTCGATGATCTGAGGGTCTGCCTCGTGTATGATGCCGCGCACTTTCGCGAGCATCTTCCCGCGCCAGTCCCTAAGTTCCATGATCTTCTCGTCGATAAATGTAGAGGCGGATTCCACCGGGACGGTCTTTTTCATGTTCAGCTCCAACTTTCGCGCCTAATCCAAATTTATACTCTCACCCAGCCACGGAAGCCCCTGGCGGCATAGTAAGATTCCGCACCATTGTGATACAGAAAAACAGTGTCGAACCGGCGATCGCAAAAGAGAGCGCCGCCGAGCTTTCTGACAGAAGGAGGTGTTTTCACCCAGGTCGACGTTTTCGTATCGAAATTTCCGCGTTTCTGCAACTCTCGATATTGTTCTTCCGTCAAAAGCTCAACGCCCATGGCCGCCGCCATACCGATAGCGTTATCTTTCGGCTTATTTTCTTTCCGTGAATCCAGTGCTTCACGGTCGTAGCAAAGACTTCTGCGGCCTTTCGGACTTTCCGCTGAACAATCATAAAAAACGTATTCGCCCGTTTCCTTGTCATGACTAACAATATCCGGTTCACCGCCAGTCTTTTCCATTTCGTTCAGTGAGCACAGTTTTTCAGTGTGAGCTTCCAGCCTTGCTTGCACTGGCGCCCACTCAAGACCTTTATGGCGGTTCATGTTTTTCTCAAAGCGGGCTTTCAATGCTTTGAGTAGTTCGTCACGTTGTTTTCTTGAAAGAGTTCCGTTTGTCATAGTTCCTTCTTACATGCGCGCTTCATTCTCCTCGGCTCACGACTTTTGCCCCGTCTGAGGTGGCCAGTTGGGCGTTTCAATGCCGAACTGCTTGGCGTACTCCGCGTGCAGCCGCTGCCAGCCGCCGAACTTTATGGCCTCGGGGCCGACCATGCGTCCGATGGGAGTTCCGCTGAGAAGGTGATCCATCACATCGAAGCAAATGTGCCACCCGGCAGCGCCCATTGCGATGAAGCGGTGACCGATGTTAGTCCACAGCGTCAGGCGCGTGCCGCCGCCAGAAGCTTCAAGCTCCCACCGCATATCGAAGTCACCCCAGTTGTACTCAAGCACCTCGGGAGCGTCGGCTCGCGTCACTCTTGTTTCGGTAACGCGCGGCATCGGCGCACCCACTGTGGTGAGCTTCACGGTGGTTCCAGCCGCACCGAGGGTTCCATCAGCGTCGAAGGGAGCCCACTCGCGCAGATGCGCCGGGTCGGTTAGTGCCTGCCACACTTTTTCCGGCGAGTGGTGCAGTTCCCGGACGAGAACGAGCGTCCACTTCTCTTCACCGTTTTGTCCCCGGTCCTTTCGTACGTGCGCCCCGTAGGCTGGGCCCGGTGTGTACTCCGCGCGAGCGGCCATCTTGTTCTCCTTAGCGTGAAGAGTGTGTCAGCTGGGTGAGCTGAATGATGTTTCCGCAGGTGTCCTTCAGCATCGCAATGGTCGAGCCGGTCACGTCGGTGGGCGGCATCGTGAACTCGGCGCCGCGAGCCTTGATCCGTTCGAAGTCGCCCTTGATGTCGTCAGTGAAGAACATGATCGCAGGCTGGTTCTGTTGAAAAATCGCCTGCTGATACGTTTTGGCCGCAGGGTTGTTGTTCAGCGCCAGCTGCAGCTCAGTGCCGTCCGACTCCTCGGGAGAAGCAACGGTCAGCCAGCGATATGGGCCCTGACTGAAATCGGTTTTCTTGGCAAAACCCAGCACCTCGGTATAGAAGCGGAGGGCTTTGTCCTGGTTGTCCACGTATATGCTGGTCACTTTGATTTTCATTTCGTTTCTCCTTTTTTACGTTCGCGGTTTGGGCCGCGCGTCTTCCCCTTGTCTTCCTTTTGCGATGGCGTTAACGGATCCATGCGGTCGAGGTGGCGTTCAAGAGCATCCACGTAACCGGACCAGAATCGGCGGAACTGCGTCAGCCACGCATCCATCTCCTGAAACGGCTTAGGCTTCAACCGGTAGAGGCGGCGCTGTGCATCCACCGTGGATTCCACGAAACCGGCGTCGCGCAGTACGCGCAGGTGTTTTGAGACGGTCGGCTGCGACATACGAAGCTGACGCTCGATCTCTCCTACCGACTGTTCCGAAGAGACCAGAAGGCTCAATATCGCGCGGCGGTGCGGCTCCGCAATGATTTCGAAGACAGATTCCACCCTCTTTATATACTCTAACACGCATATACGTGTCAAAGCATATTTAAACAAGAACCCAAACAATGATTTCAGTCGAGGGCAGGGATACACGTCGAAGCAGGACCAGAAATGCATTCGACAGACGCTGTACGCACCGTGCCCGGAAGAGTTCGAGCCATTAGAATGAGTCGTGACCGTATGACGGCTGCAGCTATATCCCGCGCTCCCCGCTGGTACACCATTCCCGTTCGCGTCGGCCTGGTCACATTTATCGGGACGCTGCTCTGCTTCGCGGTCATTCTGTTTTTCGCCATCTTCGGGACAGTGATCCTGGCGTCACTGCGGGGCGTGCATCCCGACATGCGGATCGCTTACCGGCATATTGCACTCCCCATGGCGGCAGTCGCGGGATCCATCATTCTGGTGCTCGCGCTAGTGATGGAGATTCGCCACTACCGCCAGGCCAAGACTCTGTCGGCGATCGAGAGGATGGGCTGGCCCGCGGCGCCGCGCATTGCGATTCCGATACCGCATTCGGCCGACCGCAAGTATGGCGAACGCGCGATACCGCAGTACGAGCGCGCAGTCGCGCTGGCCGGGGGCGCACCGGTCCGCGTCTCCCTGGATCAGACGCAGGACGAAATCCTGAAGCTTCTGGAAACCTGCGACGGAGTACTCCTGCCCGGGAGCAAAGCCGACGTCGATCCGGCTCGGTTCCACGCGGCGCGCTCGCCGCACACCGCGGCTGCAGATCCCCGGCGCGACGAAGTGGACGACCTACTGCTCGACGACGCCTACCGGCAACGCAAGCCCGTGCTGGGCATCTGCTACGGATTACAGAGCCTGAACGTCTACCGCTCGGGATCCCTGGTGCAGCATATTCCGGAGTTTCTGCCCGAAGCCGCGCGCGCAAAGGTTGATCATGAGGCCGGAGGGAAAGTCCCAGTAGCGCACTCGGTCGAAATCGATCCCGCCTCCAGGCTAGCGCAGATCGTAGGCGTGAAAAACGCACCGGAACCGGTGGTCGTGCCCGTGAACTCTTCCCACCATCAATCTGCCGAAGCGATCGGCGAGGGCCTGCGCGTAGTCGCGCGCTGTCCCGACGACGGCATCATCGAAGCGTTGGAAGGCACCGCGCCCGATCATTTCGTGCTAGCCGTGCAGTGGCATCCTGAGCGCTCAGTGGACGACGACGCGGCCTCGCGCGCCATTTTCAGCGCACTGATTGATGCGGCGAACAAACGACACTCCTAACAATGCGGCTTTAGGATTTTTTTCAACCGCACTTTCTCCGGCTTCGCCCCCTTTCCAATTCGCAACACGGCTAACACTTTGGCGTCTCGAATCGTGCCGACCAGTTCGATCGTGCCGTACACATCGCTCTTGCCAGAAAGATCCATCGTGGTCCCGGCTAACGAACCAGACACGTCTACTGGAGCGGCGCACCCACCCTCATAAATCTTGAGTTGCCCTTTGATCTGAGTACCGTCGGTTGTCACCAGCAGTTCGAATCCGAGAAGATCACCACCTTCTTTGTTGTATTCAACATTGGAATAAATACGGCTTTCATCCTGCTGCGCGCATACGCCCACCGCAAAAAGAAAGACGGGAGCAATCGCGCAAAGAATACGACGCAGCTCACCGCTTCTTCCTCGCCGACTTAGCGGGCCGTGATGTTCGTCGCACGACAATTTCCTTATCCAGGAGCACCACAACGTGCGCGATCGCTGCGTTATCCAGATGGAGGCCCTCTGGCGTCTTTGCCTTGAGGCCAACGCAATCGCTATGCAGGCCAAGCAACTCTGCGACGCATGTGCGGATGACGGCAGCGTGCGGACCGATCTTGGGAGCTGCCAGAATCAGGCTGGCATCGACGTTAGCAATGCCGTAGCCGGCCTCGCGCACGCGTTTCAGAGCCTCGCGCAGGAAGATGACGGAATCCGCGCCCTTCCATTTCGGATCGGAAGGAGGAAAGAGCGCGCCGATGTCTGGCGCGGCAATCGCTCCGAGCAACGCATCCGTAATAGCGTGGAGTAAAACGTCTCCGTCGGAGTGCCCGCCCAAACCTTTGTCATGCGGCAGCGTGATGCCGCCGATCTTCAAAGGAATCCCCGGCCGGAATTCGTGCGAGTCGAAGCCGTAGCCGATGCGGCTCGCAGGTTTCGAGTTTCGAGTTTCAGGTTTCAAGTTGTCTAGTGTACGAGGACTCACGGGAATCCGTGTTTACTTCTTCAAGTAGAACTCCGCCAGCTCCATGTCTCCGGGGTTGGTGATCTTAATGTTTCGCGGTGAGCCCATGACGACTGCGACTTCGTGGCCGCTGCGCTCGGCGAGCGAGGACTCGTCGGTGCCCATGAATCCGTCGGCGGAAGCCTCGTCGAAGGCTTTCTTGATGACGCTGTATTGAAATCCCTGGGGCGTCTGCGCCAACACGACGCCTGCGCGTGGGATCGTAGCTTTGACGATCGCGCCTTCCGAAGTGCGCTCGACTTGCTTCACGGTGTCAACGGCAGGCAGGCCAGCGATTGCGGCACCATATTTTTTCGCGGCTTCGATTACGTCGCGGATGATTTCGGGCGTCACCAGCGGACGCACCGCATCATGCACGAGCACTACGTCATCAGGCCCGGCCAAGACGGCGTTCAATGCGTGCTCAACCGACTGCTGCCGGTGTTCGCCGCCAACGACCAGTTCGATTTTCTTCCTCACGCCTTTCATCTCTGCCGCGAGACGCTCACGGAAGCCTTCGATTTCGTTCTCACGCAGCGCGATCCAGATTTCGCTGACAGCATCGACCGCGGCAAACTTGCGCAGCGTATGAATCAGTATGGGCGTACCCGCCAGGTCGTTGAACTGCTTCGAGGGATGAGGCTTCTTGGTCTTCGCGTCCATGGCGCTGGGCATCGGAGCCATGCGCGTCCCAAGTCCGGCAGCCGGAATAATGACGATCACCTTCATAGCGGGCTGTAAGTATACGAGCGCGAGAGGCGTGAGTTCAAATCGAGGGCCTTCTGAGGATTCCCGCGTCGTCCTTCTCGACATACAATGTCGAAAGTTTCGGGGAGACGTTCTCATGCTTTTTGCCAGACTCCTTTTTCAGTGGACCTTTGAGAACTCACAAAAGATCTACTACCTGATGGCCACCGCGGGGGCATTCGTAGCCGTTCTGACCTACTATCGGAATTCCATGGTCGAGCGAGCCCGCTGGCTCTCGAGCCTGTATTCGAAGTTCTATGAAGCGCCCGATCTGAAAAGGATTCGGAAGGCTCTCGACGAGAACGCTCCCAACTCTACTGTCATTCGGGAGTTGGTGGGGGAGGAGGACTCGGATTTCACCGACTACCTAAATTTCTTTGAGTTCATGGCCTACCTTGAGGCTCGCAGGCAGCTCAAGAAACGTGATGTCGCGGCCCTTTTTGATTATTACTTGCGAGTTCTCTCCAAACACAAAGACGTGCGAGAATATGTGAGTAACGACAGGAACGGATACGGCTATCTGAAGAAGCTCTTGCCGCGTTTTCCACCTGACGAGTAACGGTTGAGAAAATGACCCACCATCTTTTTGTGTATGGCACGCTCTCTCCGCGGCACGCGCCGCCGGAGATCGCCTCGACCGTCCGCCGTCTGCGACCGGTGGGTCAGGCGACGGTTCGTGGACGGTTGTACGATCTTGGGGAGTATCCCGGAGCAGTCTTGAGTGAGAAGTCGCGCTCGGTGATTCGGGGAGAAGTTTTCGAACTACCGGGCGACCGCAGCACCTTAACCTCGCTGGACGACTACGAAGGCTTTGAACCGAACAAGCGGAGTTCCAGCCTATTCCTTCGACGGACATGGCCGGTCACCATGGATGACGGCAAGCGCCTGCGCTGCTGGGTGTACGTCTACAACGGAACCATGAAGGATGCACGGCCGGTCAGGAGTGGCCGCTATTCGCGCCGAGCGTCTACTCGCCGCTCCACGAGCGTGCCGTCCTCCGCAGCGAAATAAACCAACCTATCAATTCCCTACGAAGTGCCCTGCTTGGTCTCCAACGGACTGGGTGCGGGAACCGCCGTTGGTCCGGGCCCGGGCACTGGAACCGGCTGCACTGCAACAGGGGCGGCGGCCTGGCGGGAATAGGCGGCGCGCTCGTCCCACTTGCCGAAGATCATTTTGCCGGCGGTCGTCTGCAGTACCGACGTGACTGACACGTCGATGGTCTTGCCGATCATCTTCCTTGCGTTATCGACAACCACCATCGTCCCATCATCCAAGTATGCGACACCCTGGTTGTATTCCTTGCCTTCTTTCAAAATGAAGACGCGCATGGTCTCGCCGGGGAGCACGATCGGCTTCAACGAGTTGGCCAGTTCATTGATGTTCAGGACTTCCACGCCTTGCAGTTGCGCTACCTTATTCAGGTTGAAGTCGTTGGTGATGATCTTTCCTTCGTAAAGCTTGGCCAGTTCGATCAGCTTGAGGTCAACTTCGCGGACGGCAGGGAAATCGTCTTCCACAATCTGAATGGTGAGCGTGGCGACTTTTTGCAGGCGCTGGAGGATGTCGAGGCCGCGGCGTCCGCGATTGCGCTTGAGCGAGTCGGCGGAGTCCGCGACCAGCTGTAACTCACGCAAGACAAACTGCGGCGTCACGATAATCCCGTCGAGGAATCCAGTCTCGGCAATGTCAGCGATACGGCCGTCAATGATGACGCTGGTATCGAGGATCTTGTAACTTTTCTTGCCCTGCTTCTCTCCACCGAAGATGCCGCCCAAGGCAGCCAGGTTCAGAAGATCGCCTTTATTGGCGCCGACGATCAGACCCACGTACGCCATTAAAAGCATGACGAGGATCTGCAAGAAACTCTGCGTGTGGCCTTCAGGAATGCTGTTGCGGATGACCAGTGCGAACAGGTAGGCGCCACAGATGCCGAGGAAACTTCCAATGGCAGCCCCGATGAGCCGTTTCAGGCTCACCGCACGGAGTTTCCATTCGAAGACGACGATCGCCAGTCCGATCACAGCGCCCACGCCCGCGTCGTAGTTGCGGGTCAATCCGAAGGGCTCAATGACGAAGCAAGTAACCGCTACAACGATGACAAAAAGAAGACGTACAAGAATAAGATCCACGGTAAACCTCCCCGCGGATGCAGTAGCCCATATGCCCAAACGACCGGGCAATGCACCCGTGCCAGTCCTCGCCGCCCCGGGCGAGAATCGGCCTTTCCTTATGCGGGGCGCGCAAAAGAATTAAGGGGAATGAATGTACGCCCCGTTCCGGCCTGCAGGGGCCCGGCCGGACGATCAGTAAGCCAACGCCAAGAGTATATACCCGCCCGTAAGGAAGGGGGAAAACAGCCTTGGCCCAGCCCAACCGGCGATAGGGGCAGGCGACCGGCCTACAGCCTCTTCCGCATCCATTTACAGTGAACGTCGCTGGTCGGATCCGGGGCGCTCGGCATCTGACTGAGGTATTCGCGAACTGCAGCACTGGCAGGTCGCCGGCCCCGTGGTCCATCAATTTTTGGAGGATACTATGCGAGCTTTCAGGTTGCTAAATCTGGCGCTTCTCTCGGTTCTTGTCGCGAGTTCAGCGGCCCTGTATGCCCAGGACGAAAAGCAGCAGGAAGATAAACCTCGGCAGGAAGAACCAAAACGTCAAGAAGAACCAAAGCGTCAAGAGGAACCCAAACAGCAGGATGAAGCCAAGCCGGCGTCCCGGCAGGATGAGATGAAGGCTCCGCGTCAGGACGAAGCCAAGCCTCCGAAGCAGGAGCAGAAGCAGGAAGAAAAGCAGTCTCGGGACGAAATGAAACAGGGGCGGCAGGAGCCGCAGGAAGGTCACGCGCGGCCGCAGGGCAAGGGCGGCCACATTCCCGACGATCGCTTCCACGCGCAGTTTGGCCGAAGCCATACATTCAGGGCGCAGCGTCCCGTGGTCGTGGAGGGTCAACCGCGGTTTGAATACGGGGGATACACGTTTGCGCTGATCGATGTTTGGCCAGCCGATTGGGCTTACACGGATGATTGCTACATCGATTACGTCGATGGCGAGTATTTCCTGTTTGATCTGCTCCATCCTGGCATGCGCATTGCTTTGTTCGTAGTGATGTAACAACCTCTCGAGTTGATCGACTCGGTGGCCTCTGTGGCGGGTTGGCTCGGCAGGGGCCAACCGCCATTTTCCAGCACCATCAGAGTCGGGCGCGCCATACGATTAACCCTGCCCTGCTAAACTTGCCGCATGAAAGCTTTAGTGCTCACCAGCCTGTCTGGTCCTGGCGCGCTCTCTGTCCAGAATGTTCCCGAACCTACGCTGAAAGCGGGCCAAACGATGGTTCGCGTCCGTGCCGGCGGGATGAATTTTGCTGATTTGATGACCACGCATGGAGGCTATCCCGGAACTCCGGCCCCGCCGCTGGTGGTAGGGAGAGAATTCGCCGGCGTCGAGGAGAGTAGCGGACGTCGCGTCATGGGATACGCACAGTGGGCGGCTTTCGCGGAAAAGACCGCGGCGTATTCCAGCATGGAATGGACGGTTCCCGATCAGTGGACCGACGAACAGGCCGCCGCTTTCCCCGTGAACTACTTCACTGCCTACCTCGGCTATTGGCAGGCCGGCATGACACAGCACCCCATGTGGGGACAGCCGCCCTCGCCTGTCCTGAGCGAAGCCGAAGGATCTGTCCATGGGACCGAAACTCTGCGGCGCACTCCACGTGTACTGATCCACGCCGTCGCGGGAGGCGTAGGAACCGCAGCCGTACAGATCGGACACCTGCTCGGAGTCGATATGTACGGGACATCCTCATCCGACGAGAAACTCGCGCGGGTGAAAGCGCTCGGACTGCAGCATGGCATCAACTACAAGCAGCATGATTATGAAGAAGTCGTGAAGAACCTGACGCACGGCGAAGGCGTCGACGCTGTCTTCGAAATGCTAGGCGGAGAACACACCGCCAAGAGTCTGCGCTGCCTGTGCGACTTTGGACGCGTCATCCAATACGGTACGGCTACGGGAAAGCAGCCAAAACTCGACCTCCGCGCGATGTATGCGAAGTCGGCCAGCGTGCAGGGACTCTGGCTCACTTATCTGTCGCAGAAGGCCGAGATTATGGAACCCGCATGGAAACAAGTTTCCGCGTGGATCGCGCAGGGCAAGCTGACTCCGCAGATCGGGCACGTATTCCCGCTGGAACGGGCCGTCGAAGCCTACAAGCTGCTAGAGGACGGAAAGAACTACGGGAAGGTTGTGCTGAAGATCGCTTGACGCCAGTTTTGTTCCTTCGTTCCACCGGGGCTCGCCTCATTCTCGTCACCCGCTCTGGCCCTCACTCAGGCAGACCGAGCCGATTATTCCTCTTCGAACACCCACGTTTCACTCACGAGAAAATTCGCCAGCGAGCAGAGCGTGATGGCGATTCCGTTTGCGAGCAGGTAATTCATGTGGCCCTGGCCGACCATTACTTTCATTAGGGCCAGATTGCCGAGGATGGAGACGCCTCCATTCGTCAGATTGAAGCGCACCAGGCGCGGCAGGGAGCGGCGCCAGCGTGCTTCAAAAGAATCGCCGGTTTTAGTGCGGTCCACCCACGTGAACTGTTCGTGCCAGACGAAGTTGTGGACCACGGCTGCCTCGACGGCGATGGCGGTCGCCGCCAGGTAGTTAAGGTGCATTACACTCTTGACCAGGAACAGCGCGGTGAACTGCACTCCAATTCCGATTCCTCCGACGAAGTTGAACTTGCACCACCGCAGGAGTTTGGACGGCGGAGCATGGTCTTCGCGCGAAACTGTTGTCGCTCGAACCCTCATTGCGGGATCCTTTCTTCGCGGTAGAGGCGGATGGTGTTCTGCAGAGTGAAGACAATAACCATCAATCCCATGCCGGCTAGACCGGTGGCACCGCCTACATCGAACAGACGATAGATCCCCCCTAGCATGTGCACCACCGGTTTCCAGAACAGGGCCAGGTTTCCGACCGCGAGCAGGATGCGCAGCTCCGTGGGGCCGAAACGCCAGAACGAGATGCGGAACTCACCGAGCGCGTGCGTCGCCAGATACGACTGGATCGAGAGCATCAGGAAGGCGATCAGCAAGCCAATAGCGATTACGGGATGCATGTATCCCGAGAGGGCGAGGCCGCCCATCAGGGCGAGGGCGCCGAAGCTATCGACCATGTGGTCGACGTAGAAGCCATAGCGCGGACGCAGGCGCTGGCGAACCCGCGCGAGTGTGCCATCAAGCGAGTCGCCGAGCCAATTCAGCGCGAGGCAGGCGATCACGCCGAGGAGCGCGTAGCGGTTGAATGCCGCCAACGCGTAGAGCACTCCCGCACCGATCTGGGCGGCAAGGCCCAAGACGGTCAGGTGGTCTGGACCGATACGGTCCGGAGTGCGCGCGGCCATCCAGAGCAGAGCCCGTTTCTCGGCTGCGGCGACCCAGCTTTCCTGAACGCGCAGCATGTCGGGGAAGGGACGGCTGCGGCGCATCTCCAGAAGGACGCGCGGGTTTACCTGCTCGCAGAATTCAGTCATGGTTTGGGAATTGGGAGCTGCCATCGTTGCCTCCGCGTTGCACTTAGTGGAGCTCACGAGGCCAACCTCTCGCACACAGGGGCGGGAGACAATGCACCGGGCGTCAAGCCGGTATCAAACGAAGATCAAGAGGTAAGCAATAGAAAGCACGGAGGATAAGTGACGAGATTAACTTTCAGGACTTGGTCGGTGGTCGGCACGGCGGCTCTACTTTGCCTCGCGAATCGACTCCGCCAGTTGATCGACAGACCAGGCGATCTGGTTTGGGGCGATGACGGCAGGGGGCGCAAGAAGAAGGTGGTCGCCCGCAATGCCGTCGACGCTGCCCTGCATAGGGTAGACGAGCAAGCCGCGTTTGAGGGCAGCGGCGCCAACACTTCCGGCGAAGTTCAGAGCGGCCGGAAACGGGCGCTTGCTGGCTTTGTCGGATACGAATTCCACCGCCCAGAGTAGGCCGATCCCCCGGACGTCGCCCACAGCTTCCTCAGTGCGCAAAGGTTCAAGGGCCTGCTTGAATTGGGCGGCTGTGGTTCCGGGGCAACTGGAGTCGGCAGCTTCGACTAGCTTCTTCGCCTGCAAGTGGTGCAGGACAGCGCGTCCGGCAGCCAGTGAAAGAGGATGTCCGTTGTAGGTGAAGCCGTGCAGGAATGCGCCTGAACCGGTGGCAATCGCGTCGACGACTCTCTTGCTCGCGATGACGGCGCCGAGCGGGGCATATCCGCTGGAGAGTCCTTTGGCGGTAACCAGAATGTCTGGAGCGACACTACTATGCTCTATGGCGAAGTTGCGGCCGGTGCGGCCCATGCCGGTCATGACTTCATCGGCGATGAGCAGCACGCCATGACGACCGCAGATTTCGGCAACGGTCTGCAGATATCCGGGCGGAGGAACGACCGCGCCCAACGTGGCTCCGCTGACTGGTTCGAAGATGAAAGCCGCAGCCGCTCCGTTGCTGGCTTCGATGGCGTGTTCGAGTTCGGCGGCATATTGCTGTCCGCAGTTGCGGCACCCGTCTGTGCAATCGAAATCGCAGCGGTAGCAATAGGGCATGCCGACGTGCGCAAACTCGCGCACCATGGGCAGGTACATCTCGCGTCGGCGCTTGTTCCCCGACACCGACAGGGCGCCCAGCGTCGATCCGTGATAGCTCTGCTCCCGGCTGAGAATCTGGTAACGGGATGCTTGTCCGACCTCGACTTGATACTGGCGCGCCAGTTTCAGCGCGGTCTCAATTGATTCGGATCCGCCGCTGGTGAAGTAGACCGCACCGCCTCGGAAGGTCGCTCCGGCGAAGGCGAGCAATTCTTCGGCGTACTCCTCGGCGACCGGGGTGGTGAACTGGCTGGTGTGAACGAACTCGAGCTTCGCGGCCTGCGCGGCCATGGCGGCGGAAATTTCGGGAACTCCGTGTCCGATGAAGTTGACCGCTGCGGAACCGGCGAGATCGAGATACCGATTGCCATCGGCATCCCACACGTTGACGCCCTCGCCGCGAACAGCCGCCGGGAAGCTTTTGCGGAAGGAACGGCGGAGGACGGCGGAGCGGGCTGGGATGGTCGTAGAGTCGGCCACCACTGAATTATCGCACTAGTATTATCTTGGCATGTTCGAACGCAATCGTTCCGCGGCCTAGATGTCAAATGTCCCACCTTTTGCTTTTTTCGAACATCTAAAAGCTTAGGACGAGCGTTCCACCCTACCGCAGGGTTTGGGACGGCACGGCCGTTCTGTAAGGAGTGTGTATGAACACATATCGTTTCATGGCGAACGCACTATTGGGCACGGTGGTTTGGTTGTGCGGGACTCTATCCCTTTCGGCGCAGCAGACTCCAGCCACGAACGGAGTTTCGACGCACATGCTGGTCACCGCCGAACCGCATCACGGCTCCACGGTGCCTGCCGTCAACCGTGAAGATGTGATGGTGTATGAGGGAAAAGACCGCGACACGGTGACGGAATGGATTCCGGCACAGGGCGACAGTGCAGCACTCGAACTCTTTCTTCTGCTCGATGACGGATCCGACAGCAGTCTGGGCACGCAGTTGGACGACATCCGAAAGTTCATCAATGCCCAGCCAGCATCTGTAAAGGTCGGCGTTGCGTACATGCAGAATGGTATGGCGAGAATCGTGCAGGATCTGACGACCGATCACGCGCAAGCGGCAAAGGCGCTGCGCCTGCCGATGGGAACCCGCGGGGCCAACGGCAGTCCATATTTTTCCCTGAGCGACCTGATCAGACACTGGCCGGAAAGCAGCGGTCGCCGCGAGGTGCTCATGGCTTCGGATGGAATCGACCTCTATTACGGCAGCGGCGACCTGGACGATCCCTATGTCAACGAGGCAATCGACAATGCGCAACGCGCAGGCATTCTTGTCTCTGCGATCTATACGCCGGGCGTCGGACATTTCGGTCATGACTACTGGCAGACCTACTGGGGACAGCTTTATCTCGCGCAAGTTGCCGACCGCACCGGGGGCGAATCTTATTACATCGGATTCAACGGCCCGCCGGTCTCTTTTGCACCTTACCTGGATGACCTGACGCAAAGGCTCAGTCATCAATACTTTCTGACATTTCTTGCCAAGCCGCCGAAAAAGTCTGGCCTGCAACCGGTGAAGTTGAGGACAGAAGTGCCGAACGTGGATCTCGTTTCGGCTGACAAAGTATACGTGCAAGCTGAGCCCAGGTGACGACGGGTATTGCACGGGAGTGTCCGCGGCGCAACTGCCTGCCAGGTTGAGATTCCGATAAGATTGAAATTCTGATCGGGTCTCGATGACGAAACTTCTGCGCTTCTTCCGGCCGTCGCACCAGCACACGGCGCTTTCGGCGACTTTGCTGCTGATGACGACGGTGATGCTGTCGCGCGTCGTCGGCTACCTGCGTGAAGCTTACATCGCTTTCGCCTTCGGCGCCGGATCACAGACCGACGCCTATGTTGCTGCATTCACCCTGCCTGATTTCCTCAACTACATTGTGGCCGGCGGCGCTGCCTCTATCACGTTTATCTCAATCTACACACGGTTTCTGGCCGAGAAGCGCGACGCGGATGCGCAGAAGACGTTCTCGATCATCATCACGGTGATGACCGCAGTGATGCTGGTGGGAACTCTGCTGACGGAGATTTTCGCGCCCCAGTTTGTGCGCTGGTTCGTGAAAGACTTCAAGCCCGATCAGATCCAACTCTGCGTGCATCTCACCCGAATTCTGCTGCCGGCGCAGATTTTCTTTTATGTCGGTGGCGTAGTCTCGGCCGTATTGCTTTCACACCGCCTGTTTCTGCTCCCGGCCTTCGGCCCACTCATTTACAACGTGTTCATCATTCTGGGCGGCGTGGTGGGCGGACGGCATTTTGGGATTGCTTCTCTGGCTTATGGAGCGGTGGTGGGCAGTGTTGCCGGTCCGTTTCTTGCCAGCGTGATTGGAGCGGCACGCATCGGGACAGGATACAAGCCTTCGTTTGATGTGACAAATCCGGCGTTTCGCGAATGGGTGAAGCTTTCGGTGCCATTAATGCTGGGCGTGTCGCTGGTGACGGCGGACGATTGGATCCTGCGCCACTATGCCTCCAGCGTGGTGGGCGGCATCTCGCGCCTCAACTACGCGAAGCGATTGTTGCAGGTGCCGATTGCAGTGCTGGGACAGGCGACGGGGCAAGCTTCGTTGCCGTTTTTTGCACGCTTGTTTAACGAGAAGAAGCTGAAAGAATTCGCCACCACGGTCAGTGATTCGGTGTATCGGGTTTCGGCAGCGTCGTTGCTGGCGACCGCGTGGATGACGGCGGCCGCCCTTCCGCTGATCGATCTGGTGTATCGACGGGGAAAGTTCCTTTTCGACGACACGCAGCCGACGGCGGTTTATTTTTTCTGGTTTTCGCTCTCGTTAGTGCTTTGGTCGGCGCAGGGACTCTACGCGCGCGCGTTTTATGCAGCCGGAGATACGCTTACTCCGATGGTAGCGGTTAGCGTCATCACCGCGGTGTCCCTGCCGATTTATTCATCCTTGTTTCATGCCTTCGGAGTCATAGGGCTGGCATGGGCGTCGGATCTTGGAATCGGGATCAACCTGCTGGCGCTGGCCTGGCTGCTGCATTACAAGAAACTCGTCTCGCTCGTTGAAATGCGCTGGCGCGAGTTAGGGAAAGCCGCGGCGATTGCGGTAGTCGCGGGAGCGGTCAGCCTTGAAGTGGCGAAAATTGTGCCGCTGGCGGCGGGCCATGGCAGCCGCATGGCGGATGTGACGCAACTGGCGTTGGTTTCGGTTACGTGGGCAGCGGCGGTGGCAGCGGGACTGTGGCTGCTGCGGTCGGAACTGCCGCGAGACTTGCGGCGGCGTAAAGGCGCGGTGTATCCGGTTGTGGCTCAAGGGCAAACCAAAGAAATTTCGGATGCGGGAACGCAGCCGTAACGAGCGGTTCCGGCGTCCCGGTCTTAGCTCTTACCTTCTAGACTGGGCTATACTCTTTCTCCGGAGTATCCGAAATGACCACCGCTGTAAAACCAGTCTCCATCCAGACTTTTGTCGGAGGGCTGCGCCAATTACCCGAGTCTGCCTTCGGCCCAACTGAGCCGCTGCGTCGCTTTCTGCAGGGCACCCCGGTCAGCGCTGATTCTCTCGCGCCCTATCTGAACTGGGATCGGCAGCATTACACGCGGAATCTCATCGACCGGAATCCGCTTTACGAGTTGATGGCCATTTGCTGGGAAGTAGGCCAGGCGAGTTCCGTACACAATCATCGCGACCAGAATTGCTGGATGGCGGTTCCCATCGGGCGCCTGCAAGTGGAAAACTATCACCTCGTTCACCAGGACCTGAACGGTGGAACCTGCCGGCTCGAACCCACCAACATTGTCGAGATGAACATCGCGCAGCCGTGCGCGGTCGATCCCGCCGATCCAGTGCATCGCGTCGTGAATCCGCGGGACTTCAATCAGCGCGCCGTCAGCCTGCATGTATACTCGCGTCCCTTCGACACTTGCGTGGTGTACTCGCCCGAACAAGGGACGTGCGGCGAAATTCAACTCCACTTCAATACGGAATACGGCAAACCGAAGTAACTTCTCCTACCTTTCGATAGCTACCCCATCCGCCTGCCTCTCGCTAACATTTGTGCAAGGGAGCAGTCATGAATCGCTTGCTCGGGTGGATGGTTACAACGTTTATCCTGATATTGGTAAGTTCTTACATGTGGACGCACCGTGAGCGCGTAGCGGAGGCGGTGGCTGTGCCGGCCGCGCCGGTCATAACGCAGGGCACTCCAACCGATCAGACCTATGATGAAGTGCGGGACGCCCAGCATGCCGTGACCCTCGCCGGCCCGCTGGCGAACTACATGGCGCGCCAGAAGCCTTCCGACATCGAAACGCTCGATCCGATCAAAGCGGCGCAACCGGCTCAACCGGTTCAAACAGCCGCGCCAGCGATGCATCGGACGGGCGCTCCTCCTCGCGTGGCAGATTCGCCGGTGGGAACCAGTCGCGATCTGCTGCACCAGATGTTTGGGGTTGCGAAAGTCGTGCAACTGGCTTTTGAGGTGCCGGCGAATGCCTCCAATCCGCAGCTGCGCGGAACCTACCAGTCTTTCGTGAAGCACGGAGGAGCACTATCCAGTGAAACGGAAGCGGATGTAGAGTTTCTGGTGCTGAATGCCAAGCAATACGACGATTTTCTCAGCGGACGGCCCGGCGAAGCCGTGTTTTCCGCGGAGGACGCTCACTCGCAGGAAGTGAACACAAGTCTGCCGCCAACACTCGATGAGCCCGCAAAATACTATCTGATCTTCCGCAACAACTCGCGCACACCTGGCAAGAAAATGGTGCAGGCGGACTTCCACATCGACTTCTAGCTGCTTAGCGGCGGCTACTTTTCTGCTGCTACACTAAACGGGTTGCCCCCGCGTAAGAAATCATCGGACCAGGCCTCGCCCGCGGCAGATTCGAATGCTGGAGTTTCGAAGCCCAAAGCCGCGAAGGGCGCGCCATCTGTGCATGCTTCTGCCCACGGCAGGATCTATCTCATCGACACCATGTCATTCATTTTCCGCGCCTATCACGCCATGGCGCGGCAGCGACCCATGTCGACCAAGACCGGCCTTCCGACGGCGGCAACGTACGTCTTCGTGAACATGCTGCGTAAACTGCGCGAGGATTTTTCTCCGGAGTATCTAGCCGCCGTGTTCGACGTCGCTGGGCCCACCTTCCGCGACGAGCAGGCGGAGGCCGTGACCACAATCCGCAAGTTTGACATCAAGACGCAAACTTTCACGGAAGTCGAATACAAAGGCTACAAGGCCAACCGCGCGGCCATGCCCGAAGATTTGGTGCAGCAGGTTCCCTACATCCGGCGGGCACTCGAGGCCTACCGGATTCCAATCTTGGAGGTGGTCCGCTTCGAGGCCGACGATGTGATCGGCACTCTCGCGCGCAAAGCGGCCGAGGCTTCGCACCCGGTGTATGTCGTTTCCAGCGACAAGGACATGATGCAGTTGGTGAACGACAAAGTACAGATCCTGAATCCGCCGAAGGATAACCTGATCTGCGATGCGACGAAGGTAGAGGAAATTCTCGGCGTGCCTCCCGAGCGCGTCATCGACGTAATGGCGCTGCGGGGAGACTCCATCGACAATATTCCGGGAGCGCCGGGCATCGGGGACAAGGGCTCGGTCGAGATCATCAAGCGCTTCGGCACGGTCGAGCAGGCTCTGGAGCGCGCCGCTGAGGTCGAGAAGAAAACCTACCGCGAGTCTTTGCAGAACAATCGCGAAGCAATTCTGTTCAGCAAAAGCATGGCGACGATCGATACGAATGTCCCCATCGAGCTGGATGTGGAATCCATGCGCGCGGGCGAGCCGAACTCCGACGATCTGCGCGCGCTCTTCACCGAGTTGGAATTCACCTCGCTGCTGAAAGAACTGCTGCCGGTGGTCGAGGTGAGCGAGACTCACTACACCGAGGCGAAATCAGCGGAGGATGTCGAGCGCGTCGTTAGCGCCGTTGGGGCTGAGAGTACGCTGGCGGTGGCGGTCGAGCGAGAAGAGACAGTTCCCGCGCCGGAAGAAGAAAAAGAAGAAGAGCCGCAAGACGCGCAAATGTCGTTCATGGGAAGTATGGGGGGACCTGCGGTCAAGGCCACTCCCGAGCCCATCGCGCGGCGCGCAGCGATCTCAGCTGCGGCGGGATCGGCCACGATCGTCAGGCTCGATTTGGGGGCGGCGGCCGAGGACCTGCGCTCCGTGCTGACAAACGCCGGCGTGCCCAAGGCGCTGCACGATTACAAGGCGGCGATTCACGCGCTCGACCCACTCGGGATCTCGCTTGCTGGCATGCGGCACGACCCGATGCTGTATTCGTATTTGCTCGATCCGACATGGTCATCGCACCGGCTCGCAGATGTGGCCCTGCGAAGGTTCAATCTGAAGCTGGGCGGCGACCTTCCCGAAGCTGCCGACATTACTGGACGGATCGCAGCCACGTTGCGGAGCGAGGTCGAATTGGCCGGACTGGCCAAGCTTTACGAAGAAATGGATCTTCCTCTCGTACCGGTACTCGCGCGCATGGAGCACGCCGGAGTGAAAATCGACACGGCCGCTCTCTCGCAAATGTCGGGCGAACTGGAGCGCGAGATCGCTGCCAAGGCCAAAGAGATTTACGAAGTTGCAGGGATGGAGTTCAACGTCGGCTCACCGAAGCAACTGGGCGACGTCCTGTTCAATCGCATGAACTTGCCCAAGCCAGTGAAATACGGCAAGGGGCGCACCATCTCGACCGCGGTCGATGTGCTGGAAGAACTCGCCGAGAATCATCCCATCGCGCGCATGGTGCTTGACTACCGGCAGCTAACGAAGCTCAAGTCAACCTACGTGGACGCACTGCCCGCGCTCATCGATCCGGCGACTGGACGGTTGCATACCACTTTTGGGCAGACCGGAACTGCGACCGGACGCCTGTCTTCGGCCAATCCGAACCTGCAGAACATTCCAATCCGCACCGAACTCGGACGCGGGATCCGCGCGGCTTTCATCGCCGAACCCGGACACGTGCTACTAACGGCGGACTATTCGCAGATCGAACTGCGCCTGTTGGCACACTTTTCACGCGACCCGCTGCTGGTGGAAGCGTACCGCCGCGGCGATGACATTCACACACTGACGGCTTCGCAAGTGTTCGGCGTGCCTCCGCTGATGGTTACGCCCGACCACCGTCGTCAGGCCAAGGTCGTAAACTTCGGCATCGTCTACGGACTGTCTGCGTTCGGCCTCTCCCAGCAACTTGGCATTGAACCCAGCGAAGCCAAGCAGTTCATTGCAGCGTATTTTGAAAAATACAGCGGCGTGCGCGCGTTCATCGACAAGACTTTGGAAGAAGCCCGGCGCGACCTGAAAGTGAAAACGTTGTTTGGCCGCATCCGGCCAATTCCCGACATTAACAGCAAAAACGCCAACCAGCGCGGCTTTGCCGAGCGCACAGCAGTGAACACGCCTCTGCAGGGGACGGCGGCCGACCTGATCAAGATTGCGATGATCCAAATTGACGCCGCGCTGCACGAGCGCGGTATGAAGTCGCGCATGACGCTGCAGGTTCACGACGAACTCGTATTTGAAGTCCCCGAGCACGAAGTGGAGAGCATGCAGCCGCTGGTGCGAGAGCACATGGAGAAAGTCCACGCGCTGGCGGTGCCGCTGCAGGTCGAGATGGGCGTTGGGCCTAACTGGCGCGACCTGGAGTAGTCTGAGAATTTCAATTGTCATCGTGAGGCCCGCGATTTTTGCGGGCCGAAGGATCTATGCACTCCGCGAGGACTGCACAGGTCCTTCGCTTCGTCCAGGATGACCATCGCGTGACTTGTCCAGCCGGTAGTGTAGAATTGTTGAGTGAACCCCTCCGCCGGAGGCGAACGGTTGTTTCCCGACCGTCGCACTGGCGGAATCCTTCCTCGTCGGGACGTGGCTCAGCCTGGTAGAGCACTCGCTTGGGGTGCGAGGGGTCGGCAGTTCAAATCTGCCCGTCCCGACCATTCATTCCCACGCTCAACTTGCGTTCGGGCAAATAGTCGAGAACTGACGTAATGTCGACACCCCGACGAAGCGATGTTAGTTCTGGGGGATGCTAACTTTAGCAGCGGCGGATATTTGTCCAGCCTGTCATACCCGGTACATATCAGGTGAGTCGGGCTGCCGCGTCTGCGGCAAGCGCCGAGGACTCTCTGGCCCGCCAATTTCCGTAATTTCGCTAATACTGCGAATCATCGGGATCATCTTGCTGCTGGCCACTTGCGCCGCGATTGCCCTTGGCGTCTATTCCAACATGAACCTCACGCGGTCCGACGCCTACAAGGACTCGTTGAAAACCGCGTTCTCCTCCCCGGAAGTACAAAACATTCTCGGAAGCGGAATTCATGCGAAATTTCCGGCGCTGGGCCATGTGGCGTCGTTTGGACCTTCAGAATTTTCGGAGTGGTCGGTAGCTATCGCAGGCTCACGCGGAAGCGGCCATCTTTACGGAATCGCCAATCAGAGCAACGGTGCTTCGGATTTTTCGCGGCTAATTTTTAAGTCTCAAGACGGCAAATACCGGGTTGACCTTACGCCGGTCCGTAAGATCTCTCTTCCGCAGGTACCCACAAAGAACGTCTATCTGATTCCCCTCGGTTTAGATGAGACGGAATCTCTTGCATGGGCGCCCCCTTATTACAAGGCAAAGCTCGGAATCGATGTAACTGTGCTTCCTGCCGTTCCGCTGGACTCGAACCTTATCGATCGAAAGCGCAATCAACTCAACGGCGATAGATGTATCGACGAGTTTCTGCAACGGAAGCACCCGGAGCTGGCTCGCGACCCGTTTGCCATTGTGGTCGCGGTAACGTCCCATGACATTTACGCCCCAAGCCTGGGCTGGACCTACGCGGAGAACTTGCGGAGCGAGGGCCGCTTCGCAGTCGTTTCGTCCGCAAGGTTGCACCCCTCGGCGGCGTTGGAAAAGGTGAATCCGGAGTGGCTGAATTCCCGCCTCCAGAAGCTCCTGACCAAGAATCTCGCGATTCTTTACTTCGATCTTCCGATGAGTAGCGACTATACCAGCCTCGTCAGCGGAGGCGTTCTCTCGGGATCGGAGATCGATCAAATGGGAGGCACGCTTGTCGGCTCTGAGGGCCGCTGGGACCCGTTTATCGGTTCTGGAGGTCCCGCCGTCACGATCTACGACGTGCCGGGAAAAAGTCCTCTATGGAAGAAGCAATCGGCTGGTTCTCCCCTGCCGGATACGTCCGCGCAGGTTTTTTCTGCTTCGCTGAACGTGGGACTCGTAGTGCAGTACAAGTCAGATTTCATATTCCCGGATGAGCCCGGCCTCGATTTCGCTCGCATTCACCGGAATCAGGACGACCGCTCACGTGCCTTTGGAATAGGCGGCTCCGATTCTTTCGACAT
Source organism: uncultured Acidobacteriaceae bacterium (assembly GCA_963832015.1). Taxonomy (GTDB): domain Bacteria; phylum Acidobacteriota; class Terriglobia; order Terriglobales; family Acidobacteriaceae; genus Sulfotelmatobacter. Next base: position 173,151 of record CAWHSR010000028.1, on the reverse strand, counting down.
GTTTCTTGGAGGAAAGATGGGCGTCGCCGTCGATCTGATCATGGACGACGGACGCAGGATCAACTTCGTCCACCAACCGCCGCAGCTTGGACAACGAGGCGATACTTATCGACCGAGACCCGGCACGGGCGACCGCTTTGTGGATGCTGTCTTCCTGGGAAACACCTGGCAGGTCACAACAAATGATGGGTGGTCGTATTTCTTTCCCTACCGGCCAGAGGCTCTGCCTCAATATGTCACCGTCCTTACTTCGTTCGTGGACCCCGCCCAGCGTAAGTATGAAATGCAGCGGGACTCGTTCGGAGCGCTTCTCGAAGTGACCAGCCCCTCGGGCACTTGGCTCCGAATGGAAAATGACTTCCAGCATAGAATCCGCAAAATCACTTCCTCTTCAGGCCGCACCATGCAGTATGACTACGACGCGGATGGGCACATGATCCACGCGACGGATTCTGACGGAAGTGTGGAGTCCTACACATACGACGAGAAGGGCCAGATGCTGACCGCAGCTCACGGAAACGAGAAACCCTTCTTGACCAATCAATACTTCGTCGACGGATACATAAAGAGCCAGACGATGGGAGACGGTCAGTCCTTCACCTACGGTTACTTTCGCGATGATGGAAGGATGCGCGAGAACGAAATCACCGACCCCAATGGGCTTCAAACGCACGTTCGATATGAGCGCTATGGCTACTTGGAATTCCTGCCAGGGCATCCAGGCGATCAGCCCTGAGGCTGGGGCAGCCTCCTCCGCCAGAACCGCATGACCAGAACCGCATCAATTGACGGGCGGTGAACGATCGATTCAGCCCGCTCGTTCCATCTCCTCTGCCATCGCCAGCATCTTCGTCACGCTGTTCCAATTGCGGGCTGTGCCTGTGGTTTTCAGCAGCTTTTCGACCTGCGACCAGGGAAGCTTCGACTTCCCGGCGCCATTTGGGAAGTAGATGTAGAGTTCGCGGCCTTTCAGGTGAATCTCTTCGGGATAATCCTTCAAGCCGAGAAGAGTGGCATTAGCATCCGCGCTGGGCTCCTCGCTGAGGAACGTCACCAGGATTTTGCCGGGCTCTAGCTTGCGGCTGGCGATGAACGGGGTCGCAGCGATGGCGCTTCTCAATTCGTCCGTCGTGCGCAGAATGACTGCCGGGCGAAAACCAAACTTCCGCTCGATCGCATCCTGAATCTTCTTCGTCAAGGCGGGCGAGCTCTTTTCTTTGGTCCGGAACATGACGTTGCCGCTCTGTACGTAGGTGCGGGGATCTTCGAACTTCAGCGATTCGCAGAGCACTCGCAGGTCGTCCATCTTGATTTTGTTGTGGCCGCCAACGTTGACACCGCGGAGCATCGAGATTAGTACGGGCATGGCCGGTCCCTCAATTCGCCTTGGGGCTGGTCTTGCGAACGGTGATGCGGCGGTAGAGCTGCTTCTCCGGTCCGATCGTTAGCGTCCCGGCCATGGTGTCGCCGGAGATGTGAAATTGCCAGTCGTCCTGCTTGGGCGTGTTGCTGGTGCAACTCAGCGTGGCTTGGTCTGCGTGATACTGGCACACGATCGTTCCCATGAACTGCGGCGTGCCGTCAACGATCTTGTCGGCATCGATGCTCAACTGCGCTGGATTCCTCTTGTCGGCGGTGATGCGATGGACGACATGCTCGTCGCGACACGGGGAGTCAGGGGCAGTGCACTTCGATTCGCCAACCCACGAACCGGTCACAGCTGCCGCGCGCGGTGGTGTCTGCGACCACGTCGCCGGAGCGACTAACAGAAGAGCCCCGATTGTAACCAGAGAGAATCGCATCGGCGGAGTTCCAGAAGCACATCATAGCGGAAGCCGGTCGACCACCGGGCGCCATTTTTCCTGCCACGAGCCCGGGCGATGCCCTACCGAGTAGGTGGAACCAAGAGAATCACTTTGACTTGAGGTCGATTCGCTCAGAGAATCAGGAAAGCTCTGGCCGAGTCGATTTTCAGGTCGCACCGCTCGCGACCGAGGGGCCTCCGGGGCCCCGGGGAGAAGTATTATGTCGGGACAAGTGGTTTTGTATTTTGAGGACCAGGCAGATGCGTTGCGCTTCGCGTTGGCAGCGGGTTCGGTGATGGCGGGTGAAGGCGCCAAGTTCACCAGCGACCTGGTGGTGGAAACGGCTCGGGTCACGCGCATCCGGCTGGACGCGGTGAATGCGGGGGGATCGAAAAAGTCGAATCCCGCGCGCGTCGCGTGAAGGTGGTGGGGTGCGCTTGCACTAGGGGCGCCTAACGCCGGGCTGCGCCCGGCGGACAGCCGGTGGCGGCTGTCCCAAATACCCTGTCACGCGGTTCCTGCGTTGGTGAAGGCTTCTAGCGCGTCGGACAGCGTGGGGAACATCAGAAAGATCTGTTCCACCTTGGTGATCTCAAAAACTTTCCGCACACGTTTGTTCACACCCGTGAGCGCCATGCGCCGCCCCGCCTTGGCGCACGAAGTACAGGCACTGACCAGCGATCCCAGCCCGGAAGAGTCCAGATAAGGAACGTTCGTTAAATCCAGAATCATCGTTGGAGCGTCTTCGCGCCGGACCGCGTTCATGAAGGGAGAAACGTTCTCCATGGTCAACGGACCGCGGAAGCTCAGCACTCCCCGGTCGAGACGCTCGATCTCCAGCGGTTCCGAAGCCATCGCGCAGCGATTCTAGGCCAGATGGCAAGCCGGGTTCAAGTGGCCTGCACTTCTGAGGCTTCTCTAGTTACGTTTGGACACTGTCCTTGCTTTGTAATCTTTTTGTGTTATCTACGCGCGCGCCGCTGCAATGCGCTCACGCACGACTACGATTGCTATAACGGCATGTGGGGGGAAACGGATGATGAAACGAATTGGAACTCCTTACTACCGATGTTGCAGCCAGCCCTCATAGCAGTCAGTCCGCCAGTTTCGAGAGACATCCTAAGGGATCGCAAGCCCGCATCCTACTGAGTTCGGTCTTCGGACCATACGCACAAGACGACGAATTCGGCAGCCGCTCCATTAACCCTATGGAGCTTTATCACAATCAAGTCACCCGCGCGCAGGGCAGCTTCTCGCTGCGCATGTTTCATCGCTCCTGGGGCATCATGATGATCCAGGCGAATATTACGGCGCCGTGTGCCGTCCTCGACTTCCCCACACGCGATGACTTCGCGCGCCAGTTGAAAAACAATCAATATGACGTGGTAGGGATTACGGGAATTATCGTTAACGTCGCCAAAGTGCGCGAGATGTGCCGCATGACGCGTGAACTCTCGCCGCAGTCGGTAATTATCGTGGGCGGGCACGTGGCCGCCATCCCCGGGATAGAGGAAATGATCGACGCCGACCACATCGTGAAAGGCGAAGGCGTTTCGTGGATGCGGCGTTACTTAGGCGAAGATGAGAGCGCGCCGATCCGCCATCCGTCGATCGTTTCTGGAATGCGCACGCGCATCATGGGGATTCGTCTGCCCGAGCGCAAGGGCGCGACGGCGGCAACCATTATTCCTTCCGTCGGTTGTCCAATGGGCTGCAACTTTTGTACGACCTCGGCATTTTTTGGAGGCAAGGGAAAATTTATCAACTTCTTCGAGACGGGCGACGAACTATTTGCCGTCATGAGTCGAATGGAAGAGGAACTCAAAGTACGCTCGTTCTTCGTGATGGACGAAAATTTCCTTCTGCATCGTGAGCGTGCCATGCGTCTGCTGGAACTCATGAAAAAGCATCACAAGAGTTGGGCGCTCTCGGTGTTCGCCTCGGCGAATGCGATCCGCAAGTACACCATGCAAGAGTTGGTGGAACTTGGCGTGTCATGGCTATGGATGGGCTTAGAGTCCCCCAAAGCGGGCTACAGCAAGTTGCAAGGCTCCGACACGCGGGAACTCACGCGCGAATTGCGCGAGCATGGGATTCGCGTGCAAGGCTCGACCATCATCGGGCTCGAGCACCACACTCCGGATAACATCGTCTCCGAAATCGAGCACGCCGTGTCGCACGACACCGATTTCCACCAGTTCATGCTCTACACGCCGGTCCCGGGCACTCCGCTGTACCGCCAAATGTCGGAAGAGGGTCGTTTACTGAAAGACGTGGACTATGCCGACGTGCACGGACAATTCAAATTCAATTTCAAGCACGCCGCGATTTCGCGGCGAGGACTCCAAACGCTTTCTGGATTGGGCCTTCTTGCGCGACTTCCAACTCAACGGCCCAAGCCTGTACCGCATCTCGCGAACTCTGTTGGCGGGATTCAAGCGCTACAAGGACTATCCAGACGCGCGCGTGCGGGAGCGGTTCACACGCGAGATGGGAAAACTGAGCGGTGTGTACAGCTCGGCTTTGTGGGCGATGGAGCGGCAGTTCAGGAAAATCGACAGCAACGTCAGCGAACAGATTCGTGCGCTGCGGCACGAATTCAAGCAGGAATCCGGGTTCCTATCGCGGATGCTCCCGGCATTGCTCGGCCCGGTGCTGCTCTGGACCACGCGGCGTGAAGAGCGACGGCTGGCGCGGGGAAAGACCTACGAGCCGCCGACGATTCTCGAGCGCAGCAACTGGGTCGAGGCCTAGCTATCCCGTCCTGCGCGCCGACAGCATGCTCAGAATCTCGCGCAGCCCCTGGCGAATGTGCTGGATCTCAGGCGTGGAATGCGATGGGAACGGGATCGCGGTCTGCGTCTTGTCGGTTTTGTTTTCCGAGCGCAGTTGCTGGCGCGCACCCGAGATGGTGAATCCCTGCTCGTAGAGCAGTCGCTTGATGTGCAACACGCTCTCGACGTCGCGCTTGCGGTACATGCGTTGTCCCGTGCTGCTCTTGACCGGTTTCAGTTGCGGAAACTCGGACTCCCAGAAACGCAGCACATACGCGGGCAGATGGCACAGCGTGGCCACTTCGCCGATGCGGAAATAAAGTTTGTCGGGGATGAGGATTTCATCCGACTTGTGCTTCGCCGTACTTTTCTTGCGGGGCGCCATTTTTCCCGGTCACCGCGGCAAACGCCGCGTGGTCTGCCTATTGTGACACAGGTCGGGCACGGAAAAGCCGGAATTTGTGGGGCCGCGAGCCTTTGAGCTTTGAGCTAAGAGCACCCTGAATCCCGTCTCAGCCGCTCCTCACACTATGGGACATACCAGCGATTGCTCGTGGCTCACAGCTCGTGGCTCCACAAAGGAAAAGCCCCTCAAGAGGTGCTTCTCTTAAGAGGCCAGTGAGAAATCGTGTGTAAGCGAGGAATGTCCTCGCTGACGGTTAGTGTTTCTTCTTTTTTGCCTTCTTCTTCGTTGCCATTGAAGGATCCTCCGTGAACGATTTTCCCTTGTAAAAGGTTGTTAACTACAGGCCCTTGTACTTGAAAGACCAACCCTACTTGTAGTATGGGATAGTCCTATATCACAAGATATTGCGGCACTATTAATAAAGTGTCAACACAATTTTGCAGTTTTCCGCGGATTTCTTCCGTACTGCCATTCGTTTTGTCCCCCGCCCCCTCGCCGAGATGCGCGAACTCGGACTGGTGATCTGAGAATTCGTTCTCGAACGAACCACCAACGCCGCGTGAGTTGCAGTACACTGCGCCTGATGCGGCGCGATCCGATTGAGCTGGAAATTTTCAAGAACTTGTATCACTCCATCGCCGAGGAGATGGGCGGAGCGCTGCGACGCACGGCGTTTTCGCCCAACATCAAGGAGCGGCGCGATTACTCGTGCGCGGTATTCGACGGCGAGGGCGAAGTAATCGCAATGGGTGACCACATGCCGGTGCATCTGGGGTCCATGCCTATGTCGGTGCGGGCAGCGATCGATGCTGGCACGATGGAACCGGGGGACGTGGTGATGCTGAACGACCCGTTTCGCGGCGGAACGCATCTGCCAGATATCACCCTGGTAGCGCCGGTGTATGTGGAGAGTCGCCGCCTGCGCGGGCGAGTTGCCCGCGTCCGCACAAGTCCCGATTTCTATGTGGCGTCGCGGGCGCATCATGCGGATGTGGGCGGGGCTTACCCAGGATCGATGGGCCTCTGCCGTGAGATCTACCAGGAAGGCGTGCGAATTCCCCCGGTGAAACTGATGCGGGGCGGCGCCATGAATGCGGATGTGCTCTCCATGCTTCTGAACAACGTGCGCACTCCCGAGGAACGCGAAGGCGACCTGGGGGCGCAAATCGCTGCTTGCCACACCGGTGCCGAGCGCTTGCGTGAAGTGTGTTCGCGCTACGGCCTGGAACGGGCCCGGCACGCTGCAGCAGACCTACTCGATTATTCCGAAGATCTGATGCGCACATTCCTACAGCGCGTGCCAGCAGGAGAATATCAAGCCGAGGACTTTCTAGACGGCGACGGAATCAGCGACAAGCCGGTGAAGATCCGTATAACCCTACGCCGGAACGTGTGGGACCGGGTCTCAGACCCGGTCGCGCGTCGAAGACGCGCTGCGCTCCCGATGATCACAGTCGATTTCAGCGGAAGCGATCCGCAGGTTGAGGGCAGCGTGAATGCCGTCGCGGCGATCACCTACTCGGCGTGCTTCTACGTATTTCGCTGCCTGCTGGCAGACGACGTCCCGGCGGCAGCCGGGTTAATGCGGCCGATCCAGGTCATCGCCCCGGAAGGAACGATCGTAAACGCGAGGCCCCCTGCCGCGGTAGCGGGCGGCAATGTCGAGACGTCACAGCGCATCGTCGACACGCTGCTGCGGGCGCTGGCACTCGCAATTCCAGATCGCATCCCGGCGGCAGCTTCGGGGACAATGAACAACCTGACCATTGGCGGGATTGACCCGCGCACCCGCGAGCCGTTTGCCTACTACGAGACAATCGCTGGCGGCATGGGTGCCCGCCCTGGCAAGCCCGGCGTTTCCGGCGTGCACACACACATGACGAATTCCCTGAACACTCCAGCCGAGGCGCTGGAATATGCGTATCCGCTGCGCGTGCGGCAGTATTCGTTGCGGCCAGGGAGCGGTGGAGAAGGAAACTTTCGCGGCGGCGACGGCATCGTGCGCGAAATTGAAGTGCTCACCGATTGCGAAGTAACCCTGCTCGCCGACCGGCGCTCGCGCGGGCCTTGGGGCTTGGCTGGAGGTGCGGACGGCATACCGGGAAGAACTTTCATCACCCGGCAAGATGGCGCAGTCCAGACAATGCCCGCGAAATTCAGCACTCGCTTGCGAAAGGGTGAGCGAATAGCGATTGAAACTCCCGGCGGCGGCGGCTGGGGGCACACTTAGAAAAGAGGGGCATAAATGATGGCAACCGACCTCGCGACCCATTATCTCGAGGAAGCGCGCCGCCAGATGCGCGGTCACAAGCGCATGGGCGAAGGCGCCATGGCCCAACTCAGCGACACCGATTTTTTCGTAACGCTCGATCCCGAGTCGAACTCTGTGGCCATTCTGGTCAAGCATCTGGCGGGCAACATGCGCTCGCGCTTCACCGACTTCCTCACCACTGACGGCGAAAAGCCGGACCGCTTCCGCGACCGCGAGTTCGAAGTGACCGCCGCCACTACGCGCGCTGAGGTCATGAGGTGGTGGGAAGAAGGCTGGGCTTGCGTGCTGGGCGCGATCGACGCACTCAAGCCCGAAGATGTGATGCGCACCGTGACCATCCGGGGTGAACCGCACACGGTTCTGCAGGCCATCAACCGTCAGATCGCGCACTATGCCGCCCACATCGGGCAGATCGTATTTCTGACCAAGCATCTGCGTTCGAGCGAGTGGAAAACGCTGACCATTCCGCGAGGAAAGTCGGAAGAGTTCAAGAGGGTGGTGCCGAAACCATCCAGACCCTGAGATTTTCGACCCGTGTCGGCTTTCTTCTCTTCTTCGCGACAAGCGCGTATTCGCTTGAGACTGCTGGCCGCACAGGTGGAACGGCCGGTGGAAGAGCGGCCCTTCAGGGTCGCGAGAGGAGTGAACCTGGGACGGCTTTAGCCGCGGTGGTCGCCTTCTTTGTTGGGCTCCGAACCCCTCACCTGGGCTAAAGCCCAACATCTTTTCAACTCAGAACGCGGCGCAAAAGCGCTGTTCTTCCACATTGACTACACGGTTGAAAAACTCGAATATCCAATAGCCTGCCCGCGAAACCCTAAGGCCCGAAGTACCGGTAGTGTCCCGTAATCTTCCAATTGAAAAGAACATCTTCCATCTTCGGCCCCTCGCCAATATTGTGCACAATCATGTAGCCCCCGCTGTGGGCCTTCTGATCGACGACGATCCCGATGTGCGGCACATTGCTCCCCAAGTCCCAGGTGACCAGATCGCCTGGGGCATAGTCTTCCGCCCGCGCGGTGATCGGCAAAGACTCTCCCTTGCGCTGAAAGAAAACCATTAGATTTGGGACACGGCGATGGTCGATATTCGCGTCGGGATGTGCCAGCAGCCAGCGCCTTTTGTTCGGGTACGCTGCGAAATTCTGCAGCATGTCTTCGTGCACTTCCTTCTGGAGGTCGACGCCCACGGCACGATAACTGCGAATCACTTCATCGGTGCACACTCCCGTGTCGGCGGGAACGTCTCCGCCCGGGTACCGAATATGGACATACGCGGAGACGTAGCGGACCGAGTGATGCGTGCGCTCAATGGCGGCGGCGACCAGCCGGCGCGTGAACTCTGACCGCGAAGCCAGCGCAGCTGGCGAACTTGGCACCAGACTCCATAACACGCATGCCGAAAGCACGATCAGCAGGACGACTCCGGCTCTTGCCTTGAAGGCGATGCGCATTCGGACTGATTGTATCGTGCCTAAGAAGTTCGGTTTGCACCGCGGCGAATCAGCGGCTCTCGGCGCTTCTATTCTTCGACTCCGAATTCTCAGTCCGCGGCCAGAGCGGAGCCACCAATTCCGTCCGCCACATCGGACCACCCATGTACGAGAGGGTTTCCGATTTCACGAATGTTGGAGACTCGCCGCCAAGAATCCAGATGTGCGAATCGGGAGGCTGTTTCCCGAGCCATGGCGCCACCAGCCCCGTGATGCCCCCGATCTCAACCTTGATGGCGTAATGCAGCGCCTCCCGTCCGGCTCCGGCCAGCGTAAAAGGCTCTTTCGGCTGACTGCTAATCGCAAGTTTCACCAGCCGTGGCTTGGGCGTAGCCACCAGCATCGACACCTCGATCGGCGGCGCATTCGGCCCCAGGTTCTTCAACAGCGTAAGCACCAAACCGTTGGCGAGATCCGGCGGCAGCTTCATACGCTCACTGAATGTTTTCTCTTTTCCGTCGTCATCGGTGGACTGCACTGTGACCTGTCCGGTAGAAGCCATAATCGTAACTTCCGTGGCGTGCTGGAATGCCGGTCCCTTCTGCACCAAGTGATAGCTGATGAGCCGGAAGTTTCCTCGTTGAGAAAAGATCGCAGTCTCCTCTTCTCGCGACCCGTCTTTGAAACGGTAGCTCAGGCGACTCGTGATCCGGTTGCCATGAGGGACTTGGGTAAGATCGCCTTCCGCAATCGCCTTTCCGTCCAGCGTACTAAGCACCAGAAAGCCATGCAGCAATCCCTCTTTGTAGCGAACCGGTACCGCGGACGCCGACGCCCATGCGCCAGAAAGAACGCAGGCGCAGATCAAGGAAATCACGATCGACCGTGCACGCACAGATTTCAACCTCCGGCGAAAAGACGTCCGCATGTTGGATGCCGATGTCTTGGCTACGGTTTGCGGGTTCGCGGCGCAAAGAGGAAGGAACGGGGCAGAGAAGGGAGCCCGCCTGCGGTGCTAGAATCAAACGTTTTGTGCTTGATTCAGCTTTGAGTTTGGTACCGGACTCCCAGGTGGCAATTATGGCGACAACAATGCAGGCGGTCGTAAAAGCGGCAGCGGCAGCGGGCGCAGAGATTCGGGAGGTCAAGATTCCCGCTTTCGGCCGCAGCGACGTGCTGGTGAAGGTGAAAGTCGCGTCGATTTGCGGCACCGACCTGCACATATACAACTGGGACCGCTGGGCGCAGAACCGCATTCACCCCCCGCTGATTCCGGGGCACGAGTTCTGCGGCGAAGTGGCGGCGTTCGGAGATGAGGTCACCAGCGTCAAGGAAGGCGACTTCGTTTCTGCCGAGATGCACGTGGCCTGCGGCAAGTGCCTGCAATGCCGCACCGGTGAAGCGCACATTTGCCAGAACGTGAAGATCATTGGCGTGGACGCCGACGGCGCCTTCGCCGAGTACGTGGTGATTCCCGAGTCGAACATCTGGAAGCTCGACCCCGCCATTCCGCTGGACTACGCGTCGATCCTCGACCCGCTGGGGAACGCCGTGCATACCGTGCTGGCCGGTGAGATCGCGGCCAAGAGCGTAGCCGTTACAGGCTGTGGGCCGATCGGACTGTTTTCGATTGCCGTGGCCAAGGCGGTAGGCGCGACTTCGGTGTTTGCGATCGAGGTCAATGAGCACCGCGCTAAGATCGCGCGCGCGATGAACGCCGACTACGTGCTCAATCCAGCAAAAGAGGATGCGCACGCGATCGTCATGGAAAAGACCGGCGGCCTGGGAGTCGACGTTGTGCTGGAAATGGCGGGGCATCCGGATTCGATCCGCACTGCGTTCGATATCGTCCGGCGCGGCGGAAGAATTTCCCTGCTCGGGCTGACGTCGAAACCCATCTCCCTGAATTTTTCCGAGGATATTATTTTCAAAGGCATCACTGTGCAGGGCATCAATGGGCGCCGCATGTATCAGACTTGGTATCAAATGACGGCGCTGCTCAAGAGCGGCAAGCTCAATCTGCATCCCGTGATCACGGATCGCATCCCGATGAAAGATTTTTCCAAGGCCATGGAACGCCTGAAAACGGGGGAAGCGAGCAAGATTCTGGTGTATCCCAACGGCGTACGCTGACCGGCTTTCAGCTTCCGGCATCCGGCCCGGTAGCACGACTGCTTTTCCGGAACCCGAAAGGCCCTCACGACGAAAGTTAGAACCGGCGAGGAATAAGGGATGAGTCTCGACGCATTCGTACGTTGCACCTGCATCCGCGATGGGAAGGCCAAGCCGCATCCGTTTCCCGAGAGGTTTACGTGGGACGAATCCGGATCGCCTTCACTGTCAGGCGATCCTTCCGAAGACGAGTGGGAAGCGCACGATCGCTGGGTGCAGGAGTCCTGCGAGCACGAGGGCTACCTGATTTCCGAGCCCTTGGGCAACATTACGCGGATCCAGCATGTCCGCGAGTTTCTGCGTGGCCTGCAGGGAGATCCCGGACCGAAGTTTCCGATTCTCCTCAAGAAGGTTGTCTACGACGGCACGCATACTGGCGACTGGCTTCCCGTCAAAGAATCGCCCGCCCTGTTGCGGGAAGTTAATCTCGTTCTCGGTTCCAGCGACATTTTGACCGAGGGAGAAAAAGAGTTCTTCCAAACTATGAAACGCCTGTGCGAAGCCAGCATCACGACGGGCAATCCGATTATGTTTTAAGGTGCGATCTTGACCTTGATGACCAGCAGCACAGTTTATTGATTGTCATTCTGAGCGAAGCGAAGAATCCATGTATTGTTGCTGTGGCTGAGAAGCGTGCGTAGATCTCTCGCGCAAAGAAGGCACTCAGGATGACAGCGGTACGAATTACACTGATCCTTAGAATCCGCGTTCATCGGCCAGAATCCGTGGCAAAGAAATCTCGAGGCATCCATGAGCACCGCAACCCGCACCAATCCGCTCTCCTACCTCACTGACCAACTCAAGGAACTCAAGGCAAAGGGCACGCACTTCAAGCTGCGCGTGCTCGACGATGAGCAGGCGCCCGTCTGCACGTTCGACGGGAAGAGAGTCATCAACCTGGCGTCGAATAATTATCTGGGGTTAACCACCCATCCCAAGCTGCGCGAGGCGGCGCTCGAGGCCACGCGCAAATTCGGCGTCGGCTCCGGAGCGGTGCGCACCATCGCCGGGACGATGAAGATCCACATGGAACTCGAGGAGAAGATCGCGCGCTTCAAGAACGTGGAAGCTTGCGTCGTCTTCCAATCAGGCTTCGCGGCGAATGCGGGCACCGTGTCGGCGGTTCTGGGCAAGGACGATTTCATCATCTCCGATGCGCTGAACCACGCCTCGATCATCGACGGTGCACGGCTCTCGAAGGCGAAGATTCTCGTCTTCCGCCACAAGGACATCGCGCACGCGGAAGAACAGCTAGCCAGCATTAAGGGTGAGCCGGGCAAGAAGCTGCTGATCACCGACGGCGTCTTCTCCATGGACGGCGACATAGGCCCGCTGCCCGCGCTCTGCGATCTGGCCGAAAAATACGGCGCCATTATGATGGTCGACGACGCTCACGCTTCCGGCGTGCTGGGCCGCAACGGGCGAGGCACCATCGACCACTTCGGCATGCATGGCCGCGTCGATATTCAGGTGGGAACGCTCTCAAAGGCAATCGGCGCTCTCGGGGGATACGTCTGCGGCACCCGCGATCTGATTGATTTCCTCTATCATCGCGCGCGGCCGTTTTTGTTTTCGACCTCGCATCCGCCGTCGGTTGCAGCCACCTGCATCGCGGCCTTCGACGTTCTGGAAAACGAGCCCGAGCGCATGGAAAAGCTCTGGGAGAACACGCGCTTCTGGAAAAAGGAACTCGGCCTTCTGGGCTTCGACATCGGCGGGCGCGCGACTCCGGCCAGCGAAACTCCGATCACGCCGATCATCATCGGCGACGGCAAGCTCACCATGGACTTCTCGCGCGAACTGTTCCAAGAAGGAGTCCTGGGAACGGGGATCGCGTTCCCCACGGTTCCGGAAGGCAAAGCCCGCATCCGCACCATCATGACGGCGACGCACACGAAAAAAGAGTTGGAGCAGGCGCTGGGTGTGCTGAAGAGCGTCGGGAAGCGCATGGGGATTTTGGCCAACTGACGACCGGCTCGCTGAGCTTCGCTCGGCTGGATGCGCAAGAGTGCCCGTCCCACACGACCCTACTCAGCACTGAAGACAGGTCTCGCCACTTCCTCTGGCGACGCGGAGTCCGGGTGCTCCGCCTTCCAGCGCATGGCTGCAGTAATACGGGTACGGCCGCTGGGATGATCGAAGAAGATGAACTCCTCGAGCGGGCTCGGATCGAGCTTGCGATATTCCCCCAGCATCAGATCGACATTCGCTTCCCCATCGGGCTGTTGCGCAGCATTCAGGCCATACATGTCCGCTTCAAACTCCATGGTGCGTGAGATGGTATTGGTGACCGGCGTCATCAGCAGAAAATAGAACGAGAAGACGACCACCGCCACGGGCAGGACAGCGACGTCCGTGATTCCGCGGACATCCCATGTCACTCCCCAGCGCGCGAGAGCGAAGTCGATTCCCCAATGCAGAAAAGCGAAGCCGATCACGATCACGACTCCAATCATGACCAACCCCTTGTACGCATGATTGAGGACGTAATGCCCCATCTCGTGTCCCATGGTGGTTTCGATCTCAGGCAAAGTGCAGCGCTTCAGCAGATTGTCGTTCAACGCGATGCGCAGCGTGTTCGCGAAGCCGCTGACGTTCGCGCTCACTCGATTGGACTGCCGGGACGCGTCGAATTCGTAAACGTTCGTTGCGGGAATCCCATTCGCCCGCGCCATGCTGAGGATCGCATCCTTGATTCGCCCATCTTCTAATGTCTTGTATTCATTGAATAGCGGAGAAATGTAAACCGGAGCGATCAGGCTCACGAACGCGAAAAACACGATCATCAGGGCCGCGCCCCACACCCACCAACTTTTTCCCAAACGCCGTACCAGCCCGAACAACGGCACGATGAGGATCGCTCCCAGAACCAAACCGACCGCCAGTCCGACGACCTGATCGCGCATCCACGGGCCGAAGCTCTGATTCAGAAGTCCATACTTGTGCTCGCGGAGGTAGCCTTCATACACGGTCATCGGGAACGTGAGCACGGAGAACACAAGAATGAACTGGACCCAGTAAAGCGCCGTCTGGAGGGGCCGGAAGCGGGTAAGTCGCTCGGCCAGGTTACGCATGCTAGCTGACCAACGGTAGCGCAAGAATATCCACATGACGACGACGGTCGACAGGAAATCCCACAGAAGCAGCCAATAGCCGCCCTCGAAATACGCATTGGAGCGGGCACGTTCGGCTGGCGGCATCTTGGCGAAATAGGCTCCGACCGCCGCGTTAACGTCGAAGGACTGTGCCGCTGGCGTGACTTTCGCCGGAACCGAAGCACCTGGAACTAGCGGAGCGGCAGTCTGCCCCCAGGCAAAGATCGTAGTCAGCAGAGCCAGGGTTGGAAGAACGAAGCGGGCTACGCGGACCATCATTCCCCTCCGTGATTTCGTGAGGAGTATACGACGCGGAGCAGCGACTCTTGCATTATTCCATTCGGTAAACGATCTTCCCGCTTACGATCGTCGCCACGACTTTCCCAGTGAATTGCCAGCCGTCGAACGGAGTATTGTGCGACAGCGAGTGCGACTTGGCAGCTTCGAAGGTCCAACGCTTCTTGGGATCGAAGACGGTCACGTCGGCGTGGCTGCCTTTTGCTAAGGATCCTCGTCCGGGAAGATCGAACACTCGGGCAGGGCCTGCTGTGAAGAGTTCGACGATGCGTGTCAGCGGAATCTTGTGATCGCGGTACAGCTTCGTGATCGCCAGCGCCAGCGCGGTTTCAAGACCCGTGATGCCGAACGACGCGCGCTCGAATTCAACCTGCTTTTCATGGGCGGCGTGCGGCGCGTGGTCGGTGGCGATGGCATCCACGGTGCCGTCGGAGAGCGCGACCACAATGGCTTCGAGATCCGTCGCCGAGCGCAACGGCGGATTCATCTTGAAGTTGGTATCGTACTCGCCGACGTTCTCGTCGATCAGCGTGAAATGGTGTGGCGTGACTTCGCAGGTCACGCGCGCCTTGGCACGCTTGCCACGGCGCACGGCCTTGAGAGCGTCAGCAGTCGAAAGATGCGCCACGTGCAGGCGGGACTCACGAATCTGTTGCGCCAGCGTTACGTCGCGGTCGACGATGGCGGCCTCGGCCGCGGCTGGCATCGCTCGCAGGCCCAGGCGGAAACTTGTCGGCCCGGCGTGCATCGAGCAATTCTCGGTAAGCCGCGTATCTTCTGCGTGCTGCACCACCGGAAAATTCAACTCCGCGCCGAGGCGGAGCGCCATCCGCATGACGTCATCGTCGAGGATTGGCTTGCCGTCATCAGTGACGGCAACCGCTCCCGCTCGCTGCAGCGCGCTGAAGTCGGTGAGCGTTCCACCTTTGCTGCCTCGGGTAGCGGCGGCGATCGGGAACACGTTAACCACCGCCTCACGCTCAGGATTCCGCAACCACGAAACCCACTCCGCTGTGTCAACGACCGGCGCGGTATTGGGCATGGTGCAGACCGAAGTGAATCCTCCGGCGGCAGCTGCAGCAGTTCCGCTTGCAATCGTCTCTTTGTAGCTCTGCCCAGGCTCGCGCAAGTGCACGTGTAGATCGATAAAGCCGGGCGCGACCACGAGCTCGCGCGCATCGAATTTCTCGTCAGCGCTGCCGCGGATCTTATTGGGCAGCGCGATTTCGGCGACACGCCCATCGCGCAACAATATATCCATCGGCCCATTGATCTTCCTCGCGGGATCGATCAGGTGCCCGCCTTTGATTAGCAGGCTCTTGTTCTCCAAGCGCCTCATCGGCGCACCCCTACAAGGTCCCACTTTCGGAGATGACTAGGCACGCGACTCATTTCGCCTTCCCCAACGCCCGCGCCAAAATCGCCATGCGCGTCGGCACGCCGTTATGCACTTCGTCGACAATAACGGACTGCGGCCCGTCGGCCACTTCGGCGGTCAACTCAAGTCCTCGAATGATCGGCCCCGGGTGCATCACAATCGCATCACGCTTCGCCAGTTTCAGCCGCGTGGTCGTCATCTGGTAGCGCGCAATGTAGTCCTGCAGTCGAATCTTCTGTCCCGCGAGTCGCTCTTTCTGCACCCGCAGCAGCATCACCACGTCGGTACCGCGCAGCGCATCTTCAATATGCCGGGTGATCCGCAGGCCGGGCGCGAGAGTTGCAGCCACGTCGGGCGCGAATTCGGGCGGGCCGCAAAGCGTCAGCTTCACTCCAAACTTGGTCAGCAGATGGCAGGCGCTGCGCGCCACGCGGCTGTGAAAAATGTCGCCGATGATGGTGGCTTGCAGGCCTTTAAACGATTTCTTATGCTTCAGGATCGTGAAGGCATCGAGCAGAGCCTGCGACGGGTGCTCGTGCATCCCGTCTCCCGCATTAATGACGGGGATGTCAAGATGCTGCGCCATCAGGTGCGGCGCGCCCGCCGATGGATGCCGCATCACGATGCAATCGGCGCCCACGGCCCGCAGCGTGTACCCGGTATCGAGCACGGATTCGCCTTTCTCAATGCTCGACCCGGAAGACTGAACCAGCGTGGTCATCGCGCCTAGCGACTTCGCCGCAAATTCGAACGACGAGCGGGTGCGGGTCGACGCCTCATAAAACAACAGCACGACGCGCTTTCTGCGCAGCAGCGGCCGCGCCTTCTGAGGATTCATACGGCGGGCCAGCTTGAGCAGGCCCACGATGTCCTTCGCGTCGAGGTGTTCGATTCCGAGCAGCGAGCCGCGTGCAGGCATATTTATCAGGAAAAGTGCAAACCGTGCATCATACGCGGCAGGCGTGGCCACCGCAAGCGTGGTGCAACACCCGAATCCCAGCCAAGACATGTAATGGCAAATGCTGTCGCTACGAGCCAGGCCGGCCGCGGCGACCCAGGATAGCCCCGCCGATGGCACCGCCGACGCCCCCAAGAACGATGGAAGCAAAGAACGCGAAAACCAGCCCAGCGAGCATCAGGAACTCAAATCCTTCCGGGGTCTTGACCCGGTCGAAGATGGCAAGTACCTGCGGGTCGGTGGTCTGAGCGGCCGTTTCCTGAATTTTCGCCAGGATCGCAGCCCGCAGTTCCGGCCCCTTGTGAAACAAGGTCACCGTCAGTGCTTCGAAAACCGAAGACATCGCAAACCATAGCAGTCCCGCGAGACTGCCGATTCCCGCCCCAGACGAGGCCTTGACCATAATTTCCGGCCGGCGCTGGCGATAGAAAATCACGGCCAGGAATCCGACGCTGACCATAGCCACAAACGGATGTAGCCCCAGAAACATGAGTCCCGAGGCGACCACTCCCGCCAGCAGGCACGGCTTGAGCGCCTGCGACCACTGCATGGGAAGCGCCAGCACCGGCACAGTTTGCGACGCAGGCAGAGCGCCCTGCGTCTCAGCCACAACCGACGCTGCAGCCGGCACCGCGGCTTCTGCCACCACTACGCGAATCTGCGGGGCCGAGCAGTGCGGGCAAAAAGGTATGCCTTCCTCCACCGTTTGTCCGCACTTGTAACAAGGCTGTTCCATCAGGGGTATAAACAGAACTCGTCTTTGAAAGTATCGCAGAAAGTATTCCCAGGCGCAGCCACCCGGGAGCCACAAGCTTCGACAGGCTGGGATCACACGGACACGAAGTATCACGAAAGGTTTCGCGTCTAACGGCCTCCTTCGTGATACCTCGTGTCCTTAGTGGCAGAGGGGTTAGGTTTCGACCACGCTAGATGTCCCCGCGTTTGCCGTGCGTATACACGTAGACGATCGCAAAGGTCGATCCCTTGCCGGTGTCAGGGGGTTCAACGGCCACGACGTGCTGGTTATCCTCAGTGCCCACCTTCAATTCGGTGACTGGACCCGAGTTCTGCTCGCATTTCAATTCCTTGCCCGCTTTGGAGTCCTTGTCGTCATCATTGCACGTCGACATCGCCACCGTGTTTCTGCGAGTGGCACTCTAGAACCTTGCCGTATTTCTTCAGCTTGTCGCGATAATAAGCGACTACTTTGTCCGGAGAATCATTCGATTCATATTTCGCAACCACCACTTTGAGGCCGAAGTTCTCCATCAAGATGCCGAAGTTGAGCGGGTCATTGTCCTTCTCCACTTTCGGGCGCGCGCCCGGATATAAGGGGAGCCCGGCCTTCTTGGCGTCGGCATCCTTGCCGACGTGCAGGTCGCCGATCGAGCTTTGAACGTCGACGGGTTTGTCTTGTGTGCCGGATTGCTGGGCCAACACTGGCACGCTCAGAATTGCAACGGCTAGTGCCATGATCAGATTGCGAGACATTGGAACCTCCATGAGACTTCGGCGACGCGCCTAGATATCTGCATCTTTCCCGTGAGTGCGGACGTACACCAGAGAAAAGCTCGACCCCTTGCCATCCGGCTCGACCGCAACGATGTGCTGGTTCTCTTTCGTACCGACTTTCAATTCGACGTTGTTTCCGTTCGAGTCCTCGCATGTCAACTCATGCGATCCGTGATCCGACCCTTTGATATCCGGATTCACGTTGAAATGGCTGGTATGGCACTCCAGCACCTTGCCGTACTTCTTCAGTTGATCCTTATAGTAGGCGATGAGCTTCTCCGGGGCATCGTCAGACCGGTATTCCAGCGCGACCACTTTCAACCCGAAGCCGAAGCTTGAAATGTTCACGTTGGCACTCTTGTCCTTGCCATTGGAATCATCCTGCTTCAGGCGCGCGCCCGGATACACTGCGACTCCCACATCTGCCGCGTCGGCACCTTTGCTGACGTGAATGCCTCCAACGAGCGTGTTGATATCGACCTGCTTGTCATCCCCGTTCTGTTCTTTCTTGACGTTGATACTGCAAGCAGGCAACAGTAGGGCCGCAAGAGTTGCAACTCCTAAAGCGAATATGCTGACGGCTTGAAATTCAGTTTTGCGCATTTGGAGACCCTCCCTTGGCAACCTGCGCCGGACGTTCCAGGCCAGCGCCGCGCTGCGCAACATTCGGAATGCTTACCGGCAAGTGACCGCGAATCGGAATCTCCCCGAACAGCGCCTTGATCGCAGCTATTTCCGATACGGTCGCGTTGGAAAACGTACACATGTAATTCTCGATCGTCGGGAAATCACTGGCCAGATACGGATTCCCCATGGCGACGACGGCCGTTTTTCCCGCGGCATGTTCGAGCACCTGTTGCAACAGTGTGCCAGTCGCGTCAGCCATCGCCACCGAGTTCCCCACCTTGCCCGCCGTCGGTATCACATAGACAGCAGCCACCACGGTTTGCGCCTCGTCGACCGCCTTCAAGACATCGTCGCTCATGCCGGCGGCGACGCGGGGATCCACATAAATCACGCGTGCGTCCGGAATGCGGCTGCGAAACTCGCGGCCGAAAGCCCTGCCCGACTCCGTGCGCACGTCATCCGAAAAAAGGACGCCCACTGCCTGGTTGTGGGTCTCCTCTTTGGTCATATACGGAAGAGCTGCCTGGGTAGTTCCCTTCGATTTTAGTGGCAGCACTTTGCCGTTGTCGCGCACCAGTGTGATGGCGGAGTTCGCCACCTGCTGGCCGAAAGCGATGTTTTCCGGCTTCCCGACCGCGGTTGCGATGGTGGTGGTATCCACGGTGCGAGTTTTGTTAAGGCCGAGTGCGCCCTTTATTTTCAGGATCTTGAGGACAGAGTGATCGAGCCGTTCCTGGGAAATCTCGCCCGAACGCACTGCCTTCAGCATGGATTCGTACGACGCAGGGAAGTCGGCCGGGATGATCAGCAGATCGTTGCCCGCCTTGAAGGCCTCCACGGCAGCACGGCCAATATCGTTGGCAAAAAGATGCGTTAGACCCGCCATGTCAAGCGCGTCCGTCACGATGAGACCTTTGAAACCAAGCTGCTTTTCGAGGAGGTCGGTCACCACTGCTGTAGAGATGGTGGCCACGTGATTCGGATCGGGATCGAGCGCTGGAACCGTGACGTGCGCCACCATCACGGAGTCGACGCCTGCAGCGATTGCCTGGCGGAACGGAGGAAGTTCGATCGAATCCAGATGAGCACGGTCCACGTTCACGCTGGCCACTCCGAGATGCGAATCGGTCGCGGTATCGCCGTGGCCGGGAAAATGCTTCACGGTGGTCAGCATCCCGCCCTCGCGCGCTCCCTTGATGTAGGCCGTCACCAGGTCGCCAACTTGTTTCGGATCTTCTCCGAACGAGCGCGTATTGATGATGGGATTCGCCGGATTCGAATTCACATCGGCGTCAGGAAAGAAATTCCAGTGCACGCCGACAGCGCGGGCCTCTTGAGCAGTGATGCGGCCGAAAGCCTCCGCATCCGCCAGGCTGCCATCGGCGCCGAATGCCATCGCGTGCGGAAAGTTCGTCGTTCCCATCAGGCGCGTGCTGACCCCGCGCTCAAAGTCCGCGGCAAACAGAAGCGGCAACCTTGACTGCTTCTGCAGCCGGTTCAGAATTTCCGCGGCTTCGTAGGGCTCGGTCCGCAAAAGAAACGGACCATCCACATGCACCGACATGGCGAACGACCCGACATGATATTTCTGCATCGCTTCGACCCATTGCAGATACTCGGGGCTCTCCGCGTTGAGGAAGCTGGCGCGGCACCAGATCATGAAGACCTGGCCGATTTTCTCTTCAACACTCAACGAGCGCAGCGTTTTCGTGGCCCACTTGTCTCCCTGTGTGGCGCTGACGGGAGCCGGCGGGTGCTTTTTAGCCAATGCGGGCAGGGAAAGGGCCAGGACGAGAACGATGGCAGACAAGATTCGTGGCATGGAGAAACGATAGCAGAAGAAAGGGTTAGGGTTTCGGGTGTTTCCAATGCTCATGCGGGGACAGCCGCCATCGGCTGTCCTCGGGCCGAAGGCCCGATGCTCTGTCGCTCGGAAACCACCACCTCCAGTCGAGTTTCGCTCGACCGACAACCGAAGGTGGCCGTCCCCACATTGTCAGCTCTCAGACTTGTCGGCCACTCGTTGCATGACTTCCCGCTGGATCTGCGGATCGTCGCCGAAGCCCTTCAGCCAGGCAACCTCCGGCTCGCGCCGGAACCATGTCATCTGGCGCTTCGCATAGTTACGGTGTGCCTGCTGCGCCATGGAGACAGCCAACTCACGAGTAAGTTCACCGCGCAACAACTGCACAGCCTGCTTGTATCCGAGAGAAGCCAGTGGTCGCGCACTTGAACCGTATTTCTCCAGCAAGTTTTTCGTCTCCTCGACCAACCCCGTTTCGAACATCGCGCGACCGCGCTGATTAATGCGGTCGTAAAGTGCGGCACGGTCCGGATCGAGTCCTACTCGCAGAATGCCGAATCCCCGCAGCGAATCCCGCTCCTGCTGCCACAATTCCGACATCTTCTGCCGCGAAGCCAGGCAGACCTCGATCGCCCGAATCAGCTTGGGTACATCGTTGGCATGGACTCTCTCAGCGGCAGCACGGTCGAGACGCCGCAGAACTCGGTGTAAATGACTCGGACCGCGTCTCGCAGCATTCTCGCGCAAACGCTCGCGCAATTCCTCCGAGCGTTGCGGGCCCCGGAAGAGCCCTTCCAGAAGCGCACGCAGGTACAGTCCCGTGCCCCCGACCACGATGGGCAAATGACCGCGCCCGCTGATTTCCCCGAGAACCCGCCGCGCCTGCCGCGCATACTCTCCCGCCGTCATGTACTCGCTGGGATCGATGCAATCGAATAGATGATGCGGCGCGCGAGCGCGCTCGTCGGCAGTGGGCTTGGCCGTGCCGATGTCGAACTCACGGACCATCGCCAGCGAATCGCAGTTGACGATTTCGCCATCAAACTTCTGCGCGAGCGCCATAGACAGCGCCGTCTTCCCGCTGGCTGTCGGCCCCAGGATCACCACCAGTAGCGGCATAGACGCCGCGGTCTCACGATGCTCTAAGCCCACGTTCAGCGCAGGCTCCAATGGATCTCGCGCCAGTAGCGCACCAGCGTGAGAATCAGCAGCATGAACGCGATCAGCAGCAGCCCGGTGGTTTCCGACGCGTAGACGGCGTGGCGGTGATGCTTGTGATCGTCCTGGGAAGGATTGTCAGGCACGCGAATATTGTAGCGCCGACCCGTGTTCGGGCCGTGGCTGTCCCTGCTACACTACGGCGTCGTGCCGCAAAAGAGTAGCCGAGTCGTGCGGTTTGGATTATTCGAACTCGATCTCAGCGCAGGCGAACTGCGCAAGAGCGGCGTCAAGCTGCGCCTGCAAGGGCAGCCCTTCCAGGTGCTGGCGCTGCTCCTCGAACGGGCCGGCGATGTCGTTACGCGCGAAGAACTGCAGCAGAAACTCTGGCCCTCCGACACGTTCGTCGACTTCGACCACAGCCTGAACACCGCGATCAATAAGGTGCGCGAAGCTCTCGGAGACTCGGCTTCCAGCCCGCGCTATGTCGAAACCCTCGCCCGCCGCGGATATCGTTTCATCGCCCCTGTGCAAGCTGAAGCTCCCGCAGAGGTTCCGTCTGGCGCGAAGGCGGTGGCGCCCAATGACGGCGCCGCTTCCACGACATCCGCCCGTTCAGACGCCAACGCCTCACCCGTCGCGTTGCATCCCGACCTCGAGGTTCCCATCCCGCGTCGCGCCATCACCCGCGGCCTCTTCGCACTGACCCAAGTTATGTATCTAGCCTTCTATCTCTCGGCCCTCTTTCTCCTGCGCTACGTTCAGGAGATCGGAGACTTGTTCCGCAGCCCAAGGGGGGGAACGGTCCTCGCCGGCGCAGTGCTGATCACGGCCGGCGTGGGCATTCCGTTGCGCCTGTACTTACTCTCGGCAGTAAGCTTCGATTACCAGCGCCTGGGCGAAAAGTTTCGCCAGATGTTCCCTTTCATCCTCGCGCTCGACCAGCTCTGGGCGGTCGCTCCCTTCCTGCTAATAGAACAGATCGGCCTGGGCGCGGCCTTCGCAGTCAGCGCGGCGCTGCTCTACTTGCCGTTTTCCGAACGAACCCTGATTCGCATGGCGTATCTCGGGACCAGACGCTAACCAACGATTTTCCATGGAACCAACCTCACCCATCGCCCGTAACTACGTCTAACAGGCGGGGTGAGGGTGTGCTCGCCCGCCGGAGGATCTTATGAAACCTGCTGCTGTGAAACGCATGTCGCTAGCCATCCTGTCTGTTGCCGTTATCGCCGTACTGCCCGCCCACGCTGACGAATGGTCCAAGACCTACAACATTAGCGGCAAGCCCGACTTGCGGATCGAAACATCCGACGCCAACATCCGCGTCACCACCTGGGATCAGAACACGATTGAGGCCAAGGTCGAAACCTCTCGCTACAAGATCGGCGAAGGCGGCATCCGGGTCGACGAGCACCAGAACGGCGACACCGTCGAGATCGATGTGCGCTATCCGCACCACAACTTCAATATCGAATGGGGCAACCACAAGGTCGACGTCATTATCCAGATGCCGCGCGAAGGCCGCGTGAACCTTCACACCGGCGATGGCAAGATCGATCTCGCCGATTTCAAGGGCGAAATGGATCTGCACAGCGGCGACGGCTCCGAGAACCTGGAGGGCGTCGACGGCAAACTGCACGCGACGACCGGCGACGGACACATCACCGCCCACGGCCGCTTTGACGAACTCGAACTCAAGACCGGCGATGGACACATCGAGGTCCGCGCCACCCAGGGTTCTACGCTGGCCGCGGGCTGGCGCCTCGAGACCGGCGACGGCAACGTCTCCCTTGAGATCCCCAGCGAACTCTCGGCCGACGTGAGCCTCCATACCAGCGATGGCCACATCGATCTCGATATGCCCATCGTCACCGAGGGCAAGATTCGCGAAAACGAAGTTCACGGCAAACTCAACGGCGGCGGCAGCCCCCTGACCATTCGCACCGGAGACGGATCGATTCACTTGCGGAAGGGCTAAGAGGGAAGTCGTGGGTGTCAGACACCTGTGCTATACCGTCTGACATCATGGCTTCGCACCGGATCACAGTTCGCGTCCGCAAGACTCTTGGGACCCTACTTCGGGACCGCTCCCGCGCCAAAGGTCAGACTCCGTCGGACCTTGTGCGCATTGCGCTCGAAACCTATCTGGGCCGGGGACGCACCGGGAATTCGGCTTATGAATTGGCGGAGGAAGCGGGATTAATCGGCTGCGTGCGTCGTGCACCGAAAGACCTCAGCGCCAGTCGCCGTCATTTTGAAGGCTTCGGAAAAGGCAAGTGAAGCGGATTCTGGTCGACACCGGGCCGCTGGTTGCCATTCTTTCTCGCGAAGACGAGTATCATGCTGATTGCATCGCCGCGCTCCGGGACATGCCTGGGCCGCTTCTTTCCTGTTGGCCAGTAATAACCGAGGCAGCATGGCTGCTCAGAAAGTCTCCGAGCGCCGCGCAGCAGCTGTTACGCAGCATCGATGGCGGCTTTCTGGAATTGTTGCTCCTGGCCGGGGCGGAGGCCGAAGCAATCGCGGCGCTGATGAAACGATATGAGGATATCCATCCGCAACTCGCCGACGTGGCGTTGGTTTATCTTGCCACCCGCGACAAGATTGACACGATTTTTACATTGGATCAGCGCGATTTCTCCATTTACCGATCTGGACGTAGAGCCACGTTCCGCATTGTTCCAGAACACGGAATAGAATAATTCCGCTACACATTCGATTGCCCAAGTTTCACGGAAGGATATTCCATGTCACTTAAGCACACGGCTCTTCTCCTGATCATTCTCGCTTCATTTTTCTTCCCAGCCACCGCCCAGCAACCCACCGCAACCAACTACACACCAGCGCTCGATGTCACCGCGATGGACCGCACCATCGATCCGTGCGTCGATTTCTTTGCCTATTCCTGCGGCGGATGGATCAAGAAGAATCCCATCCCTCCCGACCAATCCTCGTGGGACACCTATTCCAAAATGCAGGATGAGAATCTGGTCCAGTTGCGGGGCATCCTGGAAGCAGCGGCGGCGCCCGATCCCAAGCACAATGCCGTCGATCAGAAGATTGGCGACTACTACGCTTCCTGCACCGACGAGAAGGCGATCGACGCCAAAGGAGCGGACCCGCTGAAGCCGTCGCTGGAACGAATTGCGGAGATCAGTTCCAAGGCCGAGCTCGCCGGCGTAGGCGCGGCTATGATTGATGACAACGTCCTCTTCCGCTTTGAATCCACGCAAGACCCCCACGCCGCCGACCAGGTCATCGCCAACGCCGATCAGGGCGGACTCGGACTTCCCGACCGTGATTACTACCTGAAGGATGATGCCAAGTCGGTCGATCTGCGCAACCAGTATCTCGCGCACGTACAGAAAATGTTTGAGCTTCTCGGCGACAAGCCTGAAACTGCTGCCGCGAACGCGCAAACCGTGATGCGCATCGAAACCGAGCTGGCCAAAGGCTCCATGACGCGCGTCGAACGGCGAGATCCCAAAGCTCTCGACCACAAGATGACCAGCGCGGAGTTCGAGAAAATCGCGCCTGCGTTTCAATGGCAAGTTTATTTCGCCAAAGTTGGAATGCCGTCGCTCGCATCGTTGAACGTTAGCTCGCCCGGATTCTTCAAGACCCTGAGCGACACGCTCGAAAAGGAAAGCCTGGCAGACTGGAAGACTTACCTCCGTTGGCATCTGGTGCATTCCAATGCGTCCCATCTCTCTGCGCCGTTTCTGAACGAGAACTTCGCCTTCTACGGAAAGACTCTGCGCGGGCAAGAAGTACTGCAGGCGCGCTGGAAACGCTGTACCGAAGCAGTCGACGGCTATTTGGGTGAAGCTCTGGGCCAGGCGTACGTCGAAAAATACTTCAGTCCCGAAGCCAAGCAGCGCGCGCAGAAGATCGTCAAAGAGATTGAAGTGGCCATGGAGCAGGACATCAACAGCCTGCCTTGGATGTCGGCCGCAACCAAGCAGCAAGCGCTGGCCAAGCTGCATGGCATGGCCAACAAGATCGGCTACCCCGACAAATGGCGCGACTACAGCAAGCTTGAGATTATCCGCGGAGATGAACTGGGCAATGTGGAACGCGCTCGGAAATTTGAGTTCGACCGGCAACTCGCCAAAATCGGCAAGCCCGTCGACCGCGGCGAATGGGGCATGACTCCCCCCACCGTCAACGCGTACTACGATCCACAGATGAACGACATCAACTTCCCGGCAGGCGTTCTGCAACCTCCGGCGTTCGACCCCAAGTCTGACGCCGCTCCCAACTACGGCGACACCGGTGGCACCGTCGGACACGAACTCACCCACGGCTTCGACGATGAAGGCCGCCAGTTCGATGCTCAGGGAAACTTGCGTGACTGGTGGACTCCCGAGGACGGAAAGGAATTCGAGAAGCGTGCCAGCTGCATCTCCGATCAATATTCCAGCTACACCATCATCGACGACATCAAGATCAACGGCAAGCTGACCCTCGGTGAAGATGTCGCCGACCTCGGTGGATTACTGCTGGCGTACATGGCGTGGAAGGCCGACACCGCCGGCCAGACGCTCGATCCGATCGATGGGCTCACGCCCGACCAGCGTTTCTTCGTAGGGTACGGCCAGAGTTGGTGCGGCCAGTCACGCGATGAAACCAAGCGCCTGCGCGCCACCGTCGATCCGCATTCTCCGGAAAAATATCGCACCAACGGCGTGGTCTCGAACATGCCGCAATTCCAGGAAGCCTTCCACTGCAAAGCGGGCGCCCCCATGGTGAATCAGAACCGGTGCCGCGTCTGGTGAGCCCGCAACGCTTGGGACTTGTGTGACGACTCATGTGGGGACAGTCGCCTTCGCCTGTCCCGCGAAGCGAAGCGAGCCGCAGCACTACTACACCTCAAGTCCAATCGACCGCATCAGCTCGAGGCCATTGCTCTTCGTAACCACTCCGTTGCGCAGCTTATAGTCGAAGGTCATTCGCCCGTTTGAAAGCTCATCCTGGAAGTGAAGGTTGCGCAAGTGGCCCGCGACCGATCCCCCGATATCGGTCAGCGCCAGGTCATGCGTGCTCACCAGTCCAATCGCGCCCTTATTCACCAGCGCCCGTACAATACCTTCCGCGCCAATGCGGCGATCGTTGGAGTTCGTGCCTTGCAACAGCTCGTCGAGTAAAAACAACAGGGGTGGGTTTCCATCTGCCAAATCGAAGATCTGCCGCAGCCGTTTGATCTCGGCGTAGAACCGCGAACTACCTTCTTGCAGCGAATCGTTGACGCGAATGCTGGCTCCCACCTGCAGCGGACTAAGGCGGAAGCGCCCGGCTCGCACCGGCGCCCCAGCCATGGCCAGCACAACATTCATCCCAACCGCACGCAGCAGCGTGCTCTTCCCCGACATATTGGAACCGCTGACGAGCAGAACCCGAGTCTCCCCGGCGATGCTGACATCGTTTCGCACGCAGAGTGTCGACGGCACCAGAGGATGCCCAAGTTCTTCGCCGTCGAACGATGCCGCACCGTCGGCAAATTCCGGAAACGAGTCGTCAGGATGCTCGAAGCTGTAGCTCGCCAGCGATAGCAGCGCTTCCATCTGCCCGATGGCCGCCACCCACAGCCGCAGCGCACTGCCGTGGGCCGTGCGCCAGCGTTCCGCCGCGAATGCGACCTGCACGGAATACACGAGTGGAGCGTCGAGGATGCGCAACGCGATGTTGTGCCGCGAGTTAATCAGATCGACCAGGGTTCTGAGCCGCGCGATTGCCTGGGAGCCAGGCACACCACTCGACAAAAGCTCCCGCTGCAATGCCTGCAATCGAGGTGCCTGGAACTTGTGCACCTCCACGCGGCCGAGCACGCCCGAAAGTAGATCCAGGTCGTGAAACGCGTGCTCCGTTCCGTGCAGCACTTCTTCCAGAGGCTTCTTGAGACGGTAGGTAAGGACGGCCTCGATCACAACAATCAACACCAGCAGCGCCGCAATTCCCCAGACGGCCCACACCACTGCGCCAGCAATAGCCAGTGCGGCGAGAAAAGGCGACAGCCATCGCAGCCACAGCGGCCTCATCTGGTTCGGCGACTCCGCCCACTTCAGCAGCGCCTCCGGATGCACGCCCACGCCAACGTCTTCGCCCAACACCGCCAGATCCTCCCGCAGATCAAGCTGATCGCGCAATTCGTCTACGGCCGCATGCCGTTCGCGGATTCGCTCCACGGGCGACGGAGAAAGTAGCCACTGCGCCAGCGTGTCCTCTCCCATGCGCGTGCGCGCCGTCGACAGCAACTGAAACAAGCTGCCCTTACCGAACAAGTCGAGATCGCCGGCATACACGTGATGCGGGTCGTCGAAGCGCTCTCCGGTTTCTCCGGACCCGGCCCAGCGATCTTCGATGCGGGCGAGTCCCTTTTCATAAAATGCGACGGCCCGCTCGGCCAACTCGCGAGCACGCAAGATTCTTGAGTGATACGACGCGATGACCACAAACGCCGCGACCGGCGCAGCCAGCCACCAGGCCGAGAGAGAATGCGCCCGGAGCGCCGCCCATGCCATGAACACTGCGACGACAGCGAGAGCAAGCCGGACATTTCCCAGGCGGATATGAATTTTCTCGTAGTGCGCAACGCGCGCCACACGCTCGTTTCGACGCCGCACGTATTCTTCGGAAGGAACCACGACTCAAAATGTAGCAGGTAGATCAGATGCGAGGAAGCTTTGCACTGCAGTCTTTCAGGCGTCGTCATCATGACCATAGCCATTCTTCAGGCGGAGGGAAGGAGCCTGCTCTGAGCGAAGCCGAAGGGATCTCTCGCGTCTACTCCGCGCCCTTCGCCTCGCCGAACAAAATCATCCGCATCGAGATGCTGCCGAAGTCGAACCCTTCATACGGATACGACACGGCATCGCGTTCATCCGTGCTGCCCATGCAATACAGCAGCGGCAAGTAGTGCTCCACCGTGGGATGGG
The DNA here is from genome assembly GCA_963832015.1 of uncultured Acidobacteriaceae bacterium. GTDB lineage: Bacteria > Acidobacteriota > Terriglobia > Terriglobales > Acidobacteriaceae > Sulfotelmatobacter. The sequence continues at coordinate 144,523 of CAWHSR010000028.1, read as the reverse complement.
CTGTCGCCAGCAGCGTCTCGCCCCACTTCTGCGGCTGCGCCAACGCCCTTGCATCATGCGCATCAACTGCATTCTTGACCTTAGCATCAAACTCCACCGCCCAATCAAATGCGCCTGAAGGATGATCCCAATCAATGCGCCGCAGATTGTGCACGATGTTTCCGCTGCCCAGCACCAGAACTCCTCGGTCGCGCAACGCCTGAATCTCGCGCCCCAGTTCGAGGTGTTCTTTGAAACCGCGGCGCTCGTCGAGACTCAACTGGAACGCCGGCACGTCCGCATTCGGATACATGTGCCGCAGCACGCTCCACGAACCGTGATCCAGTCCCCACTCGTTGTCGGGCAAAATCTCAGGATTCTTCGCCAGCCTCTCCGCCTCGGAAGGCGCGCCCGGCGCAGGGTACTGCACTTCATAAAGCGGCTGCGGGAACCCGTAGAAATCGTGAATGGTTTTCGGATGAGCAGACGACAGCACATGCGCGCCCTTGGTCACCCAATGCGCCGACACCACGCACACCGCCTCGGGCTTCGGCAAAAGCGCGCTCAGCCCCTGCAGCACTTCGGTGAACACATTGTGCTCAATGGCGTTCATCGGCGATCCGTGGCCGACGAACAAAACCGGCATCTTCTCCAACGAAGTTCTCCCGCCAGAGCAGCGACTCATGCGCTCCAGCCTACGTTCACTCTATTTACTGTTTGATTATCACCTACGGCAAAAGAACTCGCCGCGATGTTAGGCGTTCGACGGCGCTACTGTAAATCAGACTTGTCGGGGTTGTAGTAGAAGCGGAATCGCAGCGCGAGATAAGGTCCGGTGAAATCGCTGGGCAGTGGCGGGAACGGATTCGATGCAGAAATGCCGGCCCAGGCCGCACGATCGAGAGCCACATCACTTGATGTGGCAACCAGGCGCATGTCCGCAACCTTGCCATCTTTCGTGATCGCAAACTCGATCATGAGCTTGCCCTTCTTCATTTCGGCCGACTCCGGAATCGCGCGATACCAGTTCTCGCGGACATCCTGCAAAATCCGCTGCAAGTACGGCCCGAAGTCGACGCCCTGGGTGTCGCTCAGAATTTCAAGATTCCCCAGCGCTCGACCGTGCGCTCCGGTACCCAGTCCAAAGTCGCCTTCTTGACCGCCGCCGCCTCCCCGTCGCGCTGCCGCCGCTGCCGCGGCCTCCTGAACTGCCGAACCCGCACTCATCCCAGTTCCATACTTCGCGAATGAATTATTCGGGCGGGCGGGCGTCTGCAACTGTGCCGTCTGATCGCTCTGGAACTGCGGACGCGGCGTCTGTTGTTGTCCTTGCTCTGGCGCAGGTGGCTGGTTCTGCGCCATCGCCTGCGGCGCCTGTTGCGTCGCCCGCGGACCGTTCATCCCCGGTGCTCCCGGGGGCGGCGTCGCTAGAATCTTCCGCAACTCTTTCGCATCCAGTTCCGGATGCTTCGTCATCGCGATGCGGTCTTTATCCGACGCAATGTTCGTATTGGGTCGGCGGGTGGGCTTCTGCAGATCCGGCGGCAGCGCCAGAAAAGTCAGATTCTTGTCTTTGGAATCCAGCGGCACGACGACCGCCGTGTGCCATCCTACGTACTTCTCGATCAAGTTGAAATTCCACAGCACAATGGTGAGCACCATGTGCACGATGATCGAAATCCAGATCGCTTCCCGCCAGCGCGAGCGCTCTAGGTCGTCCTGCAACTGGATGAGCAGGTGCGGTACATGCGCATCCAGATCCCGGTACGCGGTCTCCCAGTCTTGCCGATCATAAAGGCCGAGTTGCTCCGGTTGAGACTTTTCGGGAGCAATCGGATCCTGGAATGGAATCTGTGTAATTGGCATGCGCTGGTTTGAACTAAACCGCCTAACTGTAAAAAGCTTAGCTGTATCTGTCTGTCGTTAGACACCGAATACACTCGCGGCGTTGCATCCGGCCTTCAAGGAAGAAATGCAATGAGCGCGCGCTAATCTACAACCAAGTTAGCTCTATTTTCGCATCTTTCGCGCGATTCTGCTCGCCCCAAATCGCCCGCGACTTGGGTGTGTAAACATATGTAAATAAAGTGGAAGTGAGAATGGTTGTTATGTGGGGCCAGCCACCATCGGCTGTCCGCCGGGCGCAGCCGGGCAATTCGGCACACGGCCTTCAATGCCTCGCGTCAGCAATGCCGGCGAGCCCCACTTTTGCCCCATGTTCGCGAATGACCGACACAATCTCCAGCGCCAGCGCCAGCGCGCGGCGCCCATCCTCCAGCGGCACCACGGGCGTGGACCGCTCCCGCACCGCGCGAAGAAACGACTTCAGCTCCGCATGCAGCGGCTCTTCGGAGGCAACCGGCACTTTGGTGACGCCGATCTGCGGATTCACCGTTGGCGTGCCCGCGGTCTCCTGCCCCACCGTAAACACCAGCACTTCCTGCCGTCCGTAATCGAGCGAAACATACTGTCGCGGCTGGAAGAATCGCAACTTGCGCACCCGCTCCGTCGAAACCCGGCTCGCGGTAAAGTTCGCAATGCACCCGGACTCAAACTCCAGCCGCACGTTCGCAATGTCCACCTTCCCCGACAAAATCGGCAGTCCGACCGCCCGCACTTCTTTGATCGGAGACTTCGCAAACGCCAGCACGATGTCGAGATCGTGGATCATCAGATCCAGCACAACATCCACATCCAGCGATCGCGGAGTAAACACACTCAGCCGGTGTACTTCAAAAAACATGGGTTGAGTCAGCAACGGAACCGTGGCCCGCACTGCCGGATTGAAGCGCTCCAGATGCCCCACCTGCGCGATCCGCTTGTGCGTAGCCGCAAGCGCAACCAACTCTTCGGCCTCCGCCAGCGTCCCCGCCAGCGGCTTCTCGATCAGCACATCCACGCCATCCTGCATCAACTCGCTGGCGACACTCAGGTGATGCAGTGTGGGACACGCCACCGAAGCGGCCTGCAGCTCGCTATGCGTGGTTAACATCTGATGCACCGAGCCGAAGGCCTTGCACCCAAACTCGCGCGCTACCTCGTCCGCGCGGCCCGTGTCAGGGTCGACCACTCCCAACAGCCGCACCGGCTCCCCTTGCTGCTCCAGTTCCTTGTAGACTCGGGCATGGTTGCGTCCGAAAACGCCCACGCCCACGACGGCGACGGTGATCGGACTTTGCGTTGGCAGGAGAAATTCTCGATGGCCGGTTGCCGGAAACAAATTGTAAACGGTATCCCGGGAAAGAGCATCTGGATTAGCCGGAGTGCGCAGGCGCCCTGGACCAGAAGTTACGCTGGCATGCAGCCGGTTCAAAGAGATTTTGGGGTAAGGCACGGCTTTTCGAGCTGCGCACAGACTACAAACCTGTACAGAACCGTGGAAGAGCAGCCCTTCGAGGGCCGCGAACGTGATCACCGGAAACTCGGGAGTCGTTACTCGTGCCAGCCGCGGAGCGGCGACAGAATGCAGCCCACAGCGCAAGCTGTGGGACAGACGAGCAGGATGACGCCAAGCCCCGGAGGGGCGAAAGAATCGTTACCACCGAACACAACGACGACACGTTACTTTCACCCGCGATACGCTCACGTCATCACCAACCAACCATAGAAAGGACTGAAATCGCCCCATGAGGACGATCGCACTGCTGACCATCTCTAATATCTTCATGACCTTCGCCTGGTACGGACACCTGAAATACCGCGAAGTCCCACTTTACAAAGTGATCTTCGTGAGCTGGCTGATCGCCTTCTTCGAGTACTGCTTCCAGGTCCCCGCAAACCGCATCGGTTCCTACGAGTTCACCGCCGCCCAACTAAAAACGATCCAGGAAGTCATCACCCTCACCGTCTTCGCAGCGTTCTCAGTGATCTATCTGAAGCAGCCCCTACGCTGGAATTACCTTGCCGGCTTCGTCCTGATCGTCGCAGCGGTAGCCGTGATTTTCAAAAAGTGGTGAGGTGAGATCCTTGGTTTTGTGGAACGACACAGCGGCTCGGTGGAATGGCCCAGGGTTTATGTTGAGAGGCATGGCTTCAGGGGCTGCGAAAGAACTAAAAATGCCGCGTTACCGTGGAAGAGCGGCCCTTTAGGGCCGCGTGAGCCGCGTTACCCCTGTGCGGGCTTTAGCCCCTGAGGGCAGATTCCTCGATCCGGATCGTAGACCTTGTCTTCCGGCCTGAGCCATCGCCTTCTTTAAGATCGCAATCTGCCCCGCATGATACAGCTCATGCTGCGCAATCCCATGCAGCATGTGATAAAAATCGTACCGCTTCCCCGGAACCCGCTCCCCAAGCCGCAAATCCGACAGACCCGCAACCGTTTTAACCAGCTCATCGTGCGTGCGTTTCGTCGCCCCGACAGCCTTGCGCCACGCCGCTTCCGTCGGCTTTGTCACCGGCGGAAAATTCGCCAGCCCCGTCGGCTGCCACTTATTTCCATCGAGCCTGCGCAACGCCGCGTCGTCCCACACCGCAACATGCAACACCAGCTCCCAAATGCTATGCACGTCCGGCAGCTGCTTTGCCGCAGCGGTCGCGGCATCCACATCTTCCAGCAATTCAAGCAGAGCCGGCCCGTGCCATGCACTGCCATAGAAAGCGCGGCGGAGTTGCTCCGCAATGCGGACTCCCTCGGATTCTTTCTTCCGTTCTTTCACTCCCATGACTCCTTTTAGCCCTCCGCGACTACGGCAATCCCTGCCGCATTTCCCGCGTCGATCACCTTCTGCCCATCCAGCAGCAGACATTTCCCCGCATCCAACGCCAAACAACTCGCCCCCGCGGCCTGCATGACCGTCATCGTCTTCACCCCAATCACCGGCACATCAAACCGCATATCCTGGTTCGGCTTGGCGATCTTCACCACCGTCAAAGCGCGGCTCAGTGTGGACGCATCCCCGTGCAGCGACCGCATGATCTGCCCCGCGCGCTCGATGGTCGCGTCAGTCCCCTCCATGGCCTCAACCGCCACGCACGCCGACTCCGCTATCACCACCGTCTGCCCAATATCATGCTCGGCCAGTCGCCGCGCGACCGCACGTCCGTAATCAATGTTCTTGCGCTCCTGTTCGCTAGGCTCCCGCACGGTTAGCACGCCCGACTTCACCAGCAACGGCTCCAGCAACCAGGTCGACTTCTCCAGCGTGATGCCTTCATCCGCCAGCACCTTCGCGACCGCCCCCAGCAGCGAGTCGGTGTTCCGCGTCGTAAGCGACAGCAACAGCTTCGCCAGCTTCCAGTCCGGACGGATGCTGGAAAAAATCTGCTTGTGCCGCACCTGCCCTGCCATGATGGCGCGCCGCACGCCCTCCCGCTGAAACATCTCAATCAGCTTCGACAGCTCCCCCAGCGAAAGCCAGTGAACCGCCGCCGCCCCGTGCGATTCAATCTCCGGAAACGCCTCCTCCTGAATCGCCGCCACCACCACGTCATACCCCTGCGCCCGCGCCGCATCCAGCACAAGAAATGGAAACTTTCCATTGCCGGCGATGAGCCCGAGTTTTTCCTGCGAAGCCATGAGGTAGGCGCCCGACACCCTGGCGCGCAGTCAGTCTAGCACTTAGGATTAAGAAGAAGCTCTACGCGCCGCACCGAGAATAGGAGTTTGTGGCGTTCGGCTCAACCGTTAAGAAATCGCCGAAGACCGCCAAAGCAGCGCATGAAAATAACCCCGCTTCCGTGAACTCTCCATAGCTACAATGTCTGATGCTTGTGATCCGCGAGTTCTAATCCCGCTTCTGTTTTCTCTCGGAGGTCGTCTAATTGCGAAGGAGCATCTCCAATGCACGTTGATCTTGCAATCATTCTCCGTCACCTGCCCGGCGCGCTTGTCCTGTTCGCCGCCTCGACCCTGGTTTCGCAAGCCCAGGAGCGCGATCGCAGCAAGGTACCAGACGAGTACAAATGGGATCTGAGTGCCATCTATCCGTCCGACCAGGCTTGGCGTGTGGCGAAGGAAAAGCTGGCCTCCGAGTTGCCCAACCTGCGGCAGTTTCAAGGCACGCTGGCTTCTTCCGCTTCCCGGTTGGCGGACGCCCTGGAGACTCAAAGCTCCTTCGACAAAGAATTCACGCGCCTGTACGTATTTGCGGCCATGCGTTCCGACGAGGACACACGAGTCAGTACGTATCAGGGCATGCAGCAGGAAATGATTCAGCTCGGATCCGTTCTCGGCACCGAATCCGCCTTCATCGAACCCGAGATCCTCAAAATGGATAACGCGACCATCGAGCGATTTCTGGCCCAAGAGCCTCGTCTGCATGTTTTCCGCCATGAACTCGAGGACATCACGCGGCGCCGGGCCCACACGCTCAGCAACGCCGAAGAGAAACTCCTCGCGGGATCCTCTGTGATGGCGAGCGGGCCATCCAGCGTCTATGGCATCTTTGCTGACGCCGATTTTCCGTATCCTTCCGTCACCCTCAGCGACGGCAAGACGGTCAAGCTCGACAAGGCAGCTTTTTCGCTCTACCGCGCTTCACCCTCCCGCGACGACCGCCAGAAAGTCATGGAAGCTTTTTTCACCGCTCTGGGAAAATATCGCGGGACCTTTGGTTCCCTAATGAATTCCAATGTCCAGACTTCCGTCTTCTACGCCCATGCGCGCAATTACGAGACCTCTCTGCAGGCTACTCTGGACCAGCCCAACATTCCGGTTTCCGTGTATTCGAGGTTAGTGGACGGAGTCGATCGCAATCTGCCGACATTTCAACGCTATCTGAAACTCCGCAAACGAATGATGGGCCTTTCCGAGCTCCATTATTACGATTTGTATGCTCCGCTCGTGTCTTCGGTCGACACAAAATATTCGGTCGATGTAGCCGAAAAAAACATCCTGGCAGCTCTCGCCCCGCTTGGACCCGAATATGCCGCGGGAGCGAAGCGCGCGTTCACCGAACGCTGGATTGACATGTATCCATCCGAAGGTAAGACCTCCGGAGCTTATTCCAACGGGGGGGCGTTCGACGTTCACCCCTATATGCTGCTGAACTACAACGGAAAGTACGACGACATGAGTACGCTGGCCCACGAACTCGGGCACACCATGCACAGCTACTTCTCCAACAAAACCCAGCCCTATCCTTTGTCGTCGTATCCGATTTTTGTTGCCGAAGTCGCTTCGACTTTCAACGAGGCTCTTCTTATCGATTACATGCTCAAGCAGATCAAGGATGACGCGACTCGGCTTTCCTTACTGGGGAACTATCTTGAGAGCATCAAGGGCACGGTTTTCCGGCAAGCTCAGTTTGCAGAATTTGAACTTCGCATGCATGAAATGGTTGAAAAAGGCCAGCCCCTCACCGGTGACTCTTTGTCGAAACTCTACAGTGAGATCGTCAGAAAATACTACGGACACGACCAAGGCGTGTGCATCGTGGACGACTACATCGCAAACGAGTGGGCGTACATTCCCCATTTCTACAATTCGTTTTACGTCTTCCAGTACGCCACCTCATTTACCGCTTCGTCTGCCTTGTCGGAAAAGGTGCTCTCGAGTGAAGCTGGAGCCACCGAGCGCTACCTGAAATTCATTTCGGCCGGCAAATCGAAATACCCAATCGAACTGCTGAAGGACGCCGGGGTTGACATGACAACTGACGAACCCCTGGAGCTCACGGTCAAAAAGATGAACCGCGTGATGGATGAGATGGAGAAATTGCTGGACAAAGACAAAGACAAAGACAAAAAAGGGACGGCGCCGGCTGGAAGTTAAGCGCCACTCGTGACTCTTACTTGATAATCCCCCGCTCCGATCCCTAAGTCCCCCTCACTTCTTGCCCGCAGAAGCCGCATACCCCTGCCAAACATATTCGAGCGCTTCTGCGAGCATCTGCTGTTTGACTGCCCGGTCCACGTGCCCAGCGTTGCGGGCAAAGACAAATTGGTAGTGATACCCCTTCGCCGCGAGCACCTTCGCCATCAGTTCGTTGGCCAGAACCCAATCGTGCATGTTGTCGCGCATCACATTCGGATTGAACAGATCCCGGTCCCCCACCTCCATCCAAATCCGTATCGGCTTCACCGGACTTCCCGGAATGAGATGCTCATGAAACTCCCAAGCCCCATGCGGCGTCTGCGGATTCGAAGGCCACTGCTGGTTCACAAATGTTCCCGAGTACGTCAGCACACGGTGATAAAGCTCGGGGTGATACCATGCCATGATCAACGCACAAGAGCCTCCCGAACTTCCTCCCATTGTCGCCCGACCCTCGGGATCCTTCGTCAGCTTCACATGCGCCTGGGCCTCAACCATGGGCAAGACTTCCTTCTCCACAAACTCGGCATACACTCCAGACATCGTGTCGTACTCCAGCCCGCGTTGACTCCCCTGCGCGTCCCCGCTGCCGTTGCCGATCGAAATGGCAATCATCACCGGAACCTTGTGTTGAGCAATCAGGGCATCCAAAGTTGAAAAGAGCAAGCCGTCAGGCCCATCCGCCCCCACAATGAACGGCGCAACGCTCCCCGCGACGTATTGCTTGGGAACATAAACAGCCACCTTCCGCGTATACGGCGCGGGATGGCTCGTCGTCACGATGAGCTTCGCAGGGTCCGCAGGATCCGGCTTGCCGAGCGCTCCCGCATCCCGCGCAATCCCCGGATAAATCTTGCTGTCCGAGGAGTTCATCGTGAACTCAATCACAGCGCCCTTCGGAATATCGCCTTGGGCGGCCGGCTCGGGAGGTGCCGCATAAGTCGGCCCAATAATAAAATTCCCATCCACATTCGCGGGGGGATTCGCCCCGTCGGGCAATTCCTTGGCCTCGACATACCCAGGAGCGTGAGGATCCCGCGTCGGCGGCGCCGGCCGCAATGCTGGTTGCGTCGCCGGCGGGGCCTGTCCGGAAACCGGATTAACGACCGACACAAGAGCAAGTAGAAGACAACGACGCAAACAAGTCTGAGTTGGAATCATGCACGTCATTCTGCCATGAACCATGGGTCCGCTGTGTGTGTGCGATCACGGATTCGGCCTCGTTGCGTCAGAACGGGAGTAATATCCGAAGGCAGGATGAGCGATCGGCGCATATCGTGACTACAATGGATTCTGTCCAACTTAGCAAGTTCTTGAGCTTTGTGCTTCGGCACAAACCAGATTCCATCGGCATATCATTGGATTCGCAAGGGTGGGTATCGGTAGATGACTTGATTGCCAAGAGTCAAGCGGCCGGAACGCACTTTACGCGGGAAGACCTGTTGCTCACTGTCGAGACAAGCGACAAGAAGCGGTTTTCGCTATCGGCCGATGCTGGCATGATTCGGGCTGCCCAGGGCCACTCCGTCGACGTGGATCTTGGTCTCGCTCCACAAGAACCGCCTGCAATTCTTTATCACGGGACCGCAACCCGATTTGTCGATGCGATTATTGGCCGAAGGATTGAAGGCAGGCGCGCGTCAGCAAGTGCACCTGTCGGCGGACGAAGCCACCGCGGAACGTATTGGGCAGCGACACGGCAAGCCTGCGACCTTTAAAGTTGACGCGCTTAGCATGCACCGTCAGGGATTCAAGTTTTTCCGATCAGACAATGGTGTGTGGCTGATCGACCGGGTGCCGCGAGATTTCCTGATCCTCTCGACTGCCCGCATCCCGCTCACTTAATAATCCCTCGCTCCGAAGCCTCAATAAACCGAATCAGCATCTCCACATCCTCACCGCGATCCGGTTCGGATTTCAACTTCTCGAGCGCCTGCGACGTGTTCATCTTCGACGCCAGTAGAATCTTGTAAGCGTGATGAATCTTCGCAATGCGCTCCTTCGAAAATCCCCGCCTCTCGAGTCCGACTTTATTCATCCCGTAGGCATGCGTGTCACGCGCCGCCGAAGTCATCGAGTACGGAAGAACATTCTGCGTGATCGTCGTCCCGCCGCCGATATACGAATGCGCCCCGATGCGCACGAACTGGTGTACCGGGCACAGCGCGCCGACGACCGCCCACTCTTCCACCGTCACATGCCCGGCCAGCGTCGCGCCATTCACCAGCATGACGTGATCCTCAATCACGCAATCGTGTCCGATATGCGTGTACGCCATGATCAGCAGATGGCTTCCAATCTTGGTCAGTCCTCCACCCTTCACGGTGCCGCGGCTGATCGTCACGCACTCGCGGATCTCATTGTGGTCGCCGATCTCAAGCCGCGTTGGTTCGCCTTTGTAAGTGACATCCTGCGGTGCCATACCGATGGCGCAAAAAGGAAAGAAGCCATTGTCGGCGCCGATCTTGGTCGGCCCCTCGATCGCCACATGCGACACAAGGTGGCATCCCTCTCCCATTTCGACGTCTGCCCCGATCACGCAATATGGCCCGATCTTGCACGACGCCGGAACCCTTGCGCGCGGGTCAATCTGGGCCGTAGGGTGAACGTTCATGGAGGAGGAATTCATCGACGAGGAATGTAGGAGTGGGTTTCCTTCGTGAACCTTAGTGTCCTTAGTGGTAAAGGTTTTGCACTCAGTGCCGAAACTCAAGATCCGGCATTACCGCCATCATCCGTACCTCGCCCCCGCGAACTATCGATCAACTGGCACGACACTGCCGCCTCAGCGACGCGCCGCTCGCCGACATACGCGTAACCCTGCATCTTCGCTGCAGTCATTCCGGGCACCGTGCGCCAGCCTTTCACTTCCACTTCCAGCCGCAACTGATCGCCAGGACTGACCGGCCGGCGGAACTTCGCCCGCTCGATTCCGGTGAACACCATGACCTTATCGTTGCGATCCTCGACCTCAGTCAGCAGCAGCGCCCCGCCCGCTTGCGCGATCGCCTCAACAATCAACACGCCGGGCATGATCGGCAACCCGGGAAAATGTCCCACGAAAAATGGCTCATTGATCGTCACGTTCTTGATCGCGACAATCCGCTCTTTGCGCTTCAGATCAAGCACGCGATCAATCAGCAAGAACGGATAGCGGTGCGGCAGAATCTTCAATATGTCGTGGATGTCGAGCGCGGTCTTCGTCAAGCCAGGCGAAGGTTCCGACACAGGGTTGCTCTCATTCATGTTCGTCTCAAAACGGCTTGAAGATTATACTGTACGACTTGGCCCGCAAGTGCGCCCTCTGCACGGGCCGGAGACGAGCGCATCATGCCGGGCAAGAAAACTGCACGCTCTAAGCCAAGCCGAACCGAAGCATTCCACGCCGATCCCATCTGGACCGAGCGCCTGCGCTACTTCGAAGCGCGCCAGGACCAGATCGTCCAGACCATCCGCGAGTTCGTCGAAATCGAATCTCCGAGCGACAACAAGCCAGCCGCCGACCGCATGGGCGCATTCCTCGCTGGAAGTTTCGAAGCCGTCGGAGGGCACGCCCGCGTGCACCATGCCGACGACTACGCCGACAGCGTCCAGATCGATTTCCCCGGCCGCGAAAAGCTCAAGCCCGTTCTCCTGCTCGGCCACTTCGATACCGTCTATCCACTCGGGACTCTCGCCACCATGCCCTGCCACGTAGCCGGCGATCGCATGCATGGCCCCGGCGTCCTCGACATGAAATCTGGCGTCGCCCTCATGCTGTACGCGATTGCCGCCCTGCAAACCTGGCACGGGGCTTTACCGCGCCCGGTCACCGTGCTTCTCGTCTCCGATGAAGAAGTCGGTAGCTACTCGTCCCGAAAAGTCACCGAGGCGCTAGCGAAGGACTCCGCCGCCGTCCTCGTTCTCGAACCCGCGGGCCCGCGCGGAGCCGTGAAGACTGCACGCAAAGGCGTCGGCGAATACATTCTCAATGTGAAAGGCATCGCCGCCCACGCCGGACTCGACCCAGGCAAGGGACACAGCGCCATCCTTGAACTCTCCCGCCAAATCATCGCCGTCTCCAAGCTGAACGACCTGCAGCACGGCCTTTCCATAAACCCCGGCGTCATTCGCGGCGGAACACGCACTAACGTGATCGCCGCCGAGGCCACCGTAGAAATCGACGTGCGCATCACGCACGCCAAACAAGCCGCCGCGCTCGATCGCAAAGTCCGCGCCCTGAAGCCCTTCGACAAACACTGCAAGCTCAGCATCGAAGGCGGCATCAACCGCCTGCCCATGGAGCGCACCCCCGGCGTCGCCGCACTCTACGAAAAAGCGCAAGCGATCACGAAGCAGATTGACTGGAAACTCGAAGAAGCCTCCGTTGGCGGAGGCTCCGACGGAAACTTCACCGCCGGCATGGGTATCCCCACCCTCGACGGCATGGGCGGCCACGGCCAAGGCGCGCACGCCGTTCACGAGCACATCATAATCTCAGAATTGCCGCGCCGCGCGTTGCTACTAGCAGGAATGATCGAGAGCGCCTGAACTTCAGCCCGCAGAACGGCTCCAGAGGGGCCGAAAAATGACAGATGCGTGCGCCACAAACCCGTGCGCCACGTATGCCGTGCACACCAACCCGAGCACCACAAACGCCTGCACCACCGTGGAAAGAGCGGCCCTTCAGGGCCGCGTAATGCGTGTAGAAAGATGCGGGCTATAGCCCCAGAGGGTTCTATCGCACTTTCTACCATCGCGGTGAAGAAGCTGAAGATCCCTCGGACTTTCCTCTGTGGTTAAAATTCTTGCGAGGTTCCAAGATCGCATGCTCAAGTTCATGGTCGTCCTCTACAAACGCCCCGGCCTGGCGCAGGAAGAATTCCGCCGCCACCTGCAGGAAGTCCACGGCCCCCTGGCGAAGGCCTTGCCCGGCGTGCGCAAGTACATCCAGAACTACGTCGTCGATGATCCCAAGCGCGCCCCGGCGTGGGACGCGATCATAGAACTCTACTTCGACGATTGGAGGAGCATGGAAGCAGCATGGGCGAGTCCGCAAGGCGCGGCCTCCGACGCGGATCTTCCCGCTTTTGCCGACTTAACCAGAACGACTTGGTCCGCGGTCGACGAGGTCACGGTTTTGTCGTGAATACGAGAAAATAATCCATCTTGTCGCCCTTCACAAAATCGTACTGCTCGACCAGTGCGTAGCCAGCCTCCTGCGCCTCGTGTATCACGATATCCTTCCCAACTCCGTGGTCTTCTCCATTTCCGTTGCGATCAATAATCCCCACCTTTGCCTCAGAACGCAGCGCCCCGCGCAGGTTTTGCAGCAACGCCACCGGCTGCGCCACTTCGTGATAGGTCTTCAATAGCAGCACAGCATCCACTGAACCCGCAGGCAAGACGGGATCGTCGGCCTTCCCCAGAATCGTTTTCACATTCCCTAACTTCTCCTTCTGCGCCCGTTCGCTGACATAGCGGACCGCCCCCGGATTAATATCGACCGCATAAACCATCCCGCCCGCACCCACGCGCCGCGCCGCTCGGACCGTAAACCATCCTGACCCCGCGCCGATGTCGGCGACGTTCTTACCAGGCGCGATGCCAAGAATGTCCATCACACGATTGATCTGCAGCCGGTCCTCACGGCCCGGCGAATCGAAGACGGACAAATCTCCCGTATACGGCTCGCTGGTCTTGCGCTGCTCGCTCGTCGCGAGAGCCTGGCTCTGCGCCAGGCCGGTCTGCGGGCAAGGAAAAAAGAAGAGAAGCAGAATAACCGCAGCGATGCAGCGTCGGAACATCTGAGCCGGCCTCCGAGGAAAGTACTTCCTTGAGAATAGACTCTTCGCGCCATCACAGGTGAGCATTTCGAAGGCGTGGGACGGGCACTCCCGCCTGTCGCCTTTGACTCTACAGACACCGAAGCCTAAACTTTTCTCAGGGATTCCGGCGCCGACACAGCATTCGCAAACGCCGTTCCCCTGGAGAAATTATGGGTGAGTTCTCGCCATGGCACTGGCTTTTAGTAATCGTCCTCGCCTTCCTGCTCTTCGGCACCAGCAGGTTGGGCGACGTCGGCAAGGGCCTGGCCGAAGGCATCCGCAACTTCAAAGCCGGGTTGAAAAGCCCTGAAGAAGAAAAGAAAGACGCCCCTAAGGAAGAAGATCAGAAGAAGTCTTAGCGAATGAACGCAGCATGCAGTGGCTTGCCGCGCTAACGTAAAACGGTGCGCCCGTGAAAGCACTCCTTCTTGCACGGCCAGCATTTGTCCTGGCAATTGTTTGCGTTCCTGTGCGAGCGCAAGATGACCCCGCAACCGGTCCGTACGCTCGCTGCGTTACAGATATCAAGAATGCTCCGCAGAATGCTTATGACTCATGCCAGCAGTACCTGGCAGCGTCGCCCTCCGACGACCCAAAGCATGCCGAATACGTCAAACGGTGGATCGCAAAATATGAAAAACTTCGCCCCTATGTGCAGTTCCTGCAGGGGCTGACGACCGATCAGGAAGCTCCCTGGTTTGTCTATAAGCCGGATATGGATATAGAACTTCCCCAGACATCCCGAAAAGAGGGTCCCTACAAGGTTGAGGTTCTGAGATCGTTCAGCAATTCCAGCGAAGAAACGCTGCTCAGGACGGCCGAGGCAGTTTATTCCAGCCCGAGTAAGATGGTCAAAGATGTATTCCGGTTCCCAGACGGTTTGGCCAGCGAGCCGCCTCAAGAAATGGCGCCGATTTGGGGAATGCGCGGCAATGACGACATACAATCGACGGACATCGTAACCGCGCGGGCTGTTCGTTACTATTATGATCTTACCCTCGCCGTGAGGCAGAACCCACACCTGCCATCGGGATTCGACGCCGTCAACACCAACCTGAAATACATCGCTTCAATCAAACACTTCGATCATTACTCGCACAATAAAGATTCCTTCGAGAGTGTCTACGTCGCCGATCTGACACTCGAGTGGGGTTTTGTCTGCGGCGGTCTGTGCGGTATGGGATTCACCAGAAATAAGGTGGTTGTGCTGGACGGCAATGGCGTCGTCGTCGCCTTGTACTTGGATGCACCTGTGAATTCTCAATCCTGGGTAAGCTAAACGTCGACAAGCTAACCTTTCGGTAAGCAGAGGGCTCTGTCGGCGAACCATCCGGCCGCCGTTCAAACTACCCCCTGCTCCCGCAACATGCGATACACCAGCGCCACCGGCAGTCCCACCACGTTGCTATAGTCGCCCTCAATCCGCGGAATCCACCGCGACGCCGTTCCCTGAATCGCATACGCCCCCGCCTTGTCCTCGGGTTCGCCGCTTGTGACGTACTCGCGAATCTCCTCATCCGACAACGCATTCATCGTCACCAGCGTCGTCTCCGAGGCAGTTCGCGCCAACTCCGCCGCTCTTAACAGATCGCGACTGTCACCTGCCCTCACCAGACACACGCCAGTGATCACGCGATGCACGCGCCCGGACAGAAGTCTCAGCATGCGCACGGCATCCGCGGGATCAGCCGGCTTGCCCAGAATGGCATCATCCACGACCACAATCGTGTCCGCGCCGAGCACAAAATCCTGCGGCCGCGTGCGCCACACCGAGAGCGCCTTCTCCCGCGCCAGCCGCTCCGCACACTCGCGCGGCGCCTCCCCTGCCCGGGGAGTCTCATCAATATTGGCTGGCTCAACCGTAAACGGAATCCCCGCACTGCGCAGCAATTCCTGGCGTCGCGGCGATGCAGAGGCGAGAACAATCATGGAATTCTGATTCTGCTCGACTCAGTACCGAGCGCACCAATCCTCTCGTCACTAGGTGCTGAGTACTGAGTTCTGGGTACTGAGTCCTGAATACTATCTGCTGCCCACCACGCCCCGCACCGATTCAATCAGCTTACCCGAATCGTACCCGACTCCATCTTTAAACACCGTCTCCACATTCTCAATGTCGTCAATCTTCTTCGACGGATCGCCTTTGATCACCACCAGGTCCGCCTGCTTGCCCGCAGCAATCGTTCCAATGCGGTCAAGCTCCCCCAGGAACTGCGCCCCGTTCGCGGTCGCAATGTGGATCGCCTCCAGCGGCGTGAATCCCGCCTCCACCAACAACTCCACCTCTCGCTGATCACCGAATCCCGCGATCACCCCACCCATGCCCGTCGGATCGAGTCCGGCCAGCAGCAGTCCGCCTGCTTTCGAAAACGCATACTCAAATTCTTCTTCTTTCTTGAATGCCGCCGGATATGGCGAACCATTGCCGCCGAAGCGTTGGCGAATCCGATTGTCATCGCTCGCTCGAACCCGATTCGCGAGCACAGCGCTGCGGGCATCCGGCGATAGCGCGTCCAGAACTCGCCTCTGCATGGTGGGCCGCCCGGGAAAACTCCCCATCTCAAATACCGGAAGAGTCGAGGTCACGGCGACATGGTGTTGCACCAGATGCTCGATCGTGTCGTGCAACGGCCCTGAATTCGCATCGAGCTTTGCCATGCCCGCCGGATCCTCTCCGTCCTCGGGACACTCATCCTCTTTCTTCCCCGAAATAAATTCAGTGTCCACGAAGAGGCCATGCTCCAGATCATCGATTCCCAGGTCTGCCGCCTCGCGGAAATTCACGGCGCACAGATGTCCGGTCACTTTCGCTCCGCGCTTGTGTGCCGCCGCAATCGCTGCGCCCAGATCCGCGCGCGTGATGAACATGTAAGCCTTAAAATTATCAACGCCCTGGTCGAGCCAGAAATTCACCGTCCGCGTCGCATCCTCCGGCCCCGTGAGTTGGTGCATCTGAATCGCCCACGATCCCTTGCCCTCGAGATATGGCCCAGTCACGTGCATCTTCGGTCCGGGAATCTGTCCCCCATCGATGGACTTCTTGAGTTCGAGATCCGTATAAGGTTCGAGCGCGCCGGTAGTTCGAATCGTAGTCACACCGCCCGCCAGGTATAGTCGCGGGAAGCTGTACGCCATCTCCCCGAACACCCCATTCCCCATCGGATAAAACATGTGGTCGTGCATCCCCACGAGCCCCGGAATCACGGTGTACCCATGAAGGTCCAGCACCTGCGCGTCCGCTGGAACCTTCGCCGCCGACGCGTCTCCCACCGACTTAATCTTCCCCTTGCTCACGATGACAGTCTGATCCTCGCGCGCCGCCGCCCCCGTGCCATCGATCACCCGCACATGGGTCAAAGCGACCACAGGAGTGTTCACCTTGACGAACGCCTGCACCGCAGGTGAAAGAGTCTGTGCCGCCGCCAGCGAGCAGCATCCAACCACAACCAGGGCCAAAACATTCCGCATGATTCCTCCAAGATTTCTACAGTTTGGAAGTCGTCGCGGGCTCTCCATCAATTGACTGCCCGTCTACGACATCTCCGCGAATAGCCCTCCCGACCTTGGCTTCTCCTGGGATAGCCTTCTGCCCGCGGAGATTTCTCCGCTGGGAGTTCTCTCTGCCTAGTGCCCTCCATTGGGGCTTTTCCGCAGCCGGCGTCACCGTGGAAGAGCGGCCTTTTTCAAGTGCCGCGAGAAGCGTCCATTGATAAACTCGGTGCTTTAGCCTCTGGGGTCGCCCTCGAAGACGCCGCTCAGAACCACGTCCCCGAGCGATACTTCCGGTACTCCTCCCCGAACTTCGCCTCGAGCACTGTCGATTCCTTTCCGGCCCGCCAAATCTGCAACGGGATGATAATCACGAACACCAACAACCCAATTGGCCGGCCAAACAGCAGGATCGCCCCCGCAATCACGCACGATCCGAAAACGTAAATCGGATTGCGAATCTTCGAATAGAGCCCATGCGTCACAAGTTGCCTCGCCTGCGCTGTAACTGCAAAAGAGCTGCCCAATTGGAAGCGCGCAACCGTCCACAGAACGAACCCAAATACGATCAAGCACGCTCCCGCGATTCGCACCGCCGTCAACTCCGCCGGACGGTACAGCCAGAGCGAGGCACAGAGACCCGCGCCCACCATCAGCGTCAGCACAATGTGTTTTCCGATCATGACGTTTGGCAGACGAGAGTAAATCAGGCGGTACGACCCTGCAAGGTGTACTTGGGCATCGCAGTCCAAGACAACCGCCAAAGCGGCGATAGAATGCAGCCCACGGCGCATGCCGTGGGAGAGCACCGTGAAATGAAAGCCCCAACGGGGCGAAAGACAACTACTACTCCGCGCCGCGGGACCACGCTGTAGAGACACCCGGCTCAGATGGAGAGAGCCCACCTGCTAAAATCAATATTTACCGCTTCAATCATGGATTCCCAGCACATCCGCAATTTCGCGATCATCGCGCACATCGACCACGGCAAATCCACGCTCGCCGACCGCCTGCTGGAGCTCACCGGATCCCTCACCGCGCGCGAAATGCAGGCCCAGGTCCTCGACTCCATGGACCTGGAACGCGAGCGCGGCATCACCATCAAGGCCCACGCCGTCCGCATGGTGTACACCGCGCAAGACGGCCAGACCTACCAGCTCAACCTCATCGACACTCCCGGCCACGTGGATTTTTCCTACGAAGTCTCGCGCTCTCTCGCTTCCTGCGAAGGCGCGCTGCTCGTCGTCGACGCGTCCCAAGGCGTCGAGGCCCAGACCCTGGCCAATTCCTATCTCGCCATCAATCACGGCCTCGAAATCATTCCCGTCATCAACAAGATCGACCTGCAGTCCGCCGACATCCCGCGCACGAAAGAAATGATCGAAAGCGCCGTCGGCCTCGATGCCACCGACGCCGTCCTCATCAGCGCCAAGACCGGTCAGGGCGTGCCCGACGTGCTCGAAGCCATCGTGCAGCGCGTCCCTCCGCCCAAGGGATCGCCCGACAACCGGCTTCAGGCGCTGGTTTTCGACTCCTGGTTCGATCCCTACCGCGGCGTCATCGTGCTGACCCGCGTATTTCAAGGCACGCTAAAGAAGGGCGATCGCATTCGCCTCTGGTGGAACGGCACCACCTTCGACGCGGAGACCCTCGGCGTCCTCACGCCCAAGCCGGTGGAAATCGATCAGCTCGTGGCCGGCGAAGTCGGATTCATCATCGCCAACATCAAGAATGTCGCCGACACCAAGATCGGCGACACCATCACGCACGACGCTAATCCCGCCCTCGAGGCTCTGCCCGGCTTCGAAGAAATCAAGCCCATGGTGTTCGCCGGCCTCTACACCATCGACGCTCACGCACACACCCAACTCCGCGAGGCTCTCGAAAAACTTCGCCTGAACGATTCCTCCTTTTTCTTCGAACCTGAAAGTTCGGCCGCGCTCGGCTTCGGATTCCGCTGCGGCTTCCTCGGCCTTCTCCACATGGAGATCATCCAGGAGCGTCTCGAGCGCGAATTCAACCTCGACCTCATCACCACCGCCCCCGGCGTCCGCTACAAGATCTATAAAACCGACGGCACGATGGTCGAAATCGACAACCCGTCCCGCTGGCTCGATCCCAGCGAAATCGAAAAGATCGAAGAGCCCGTCATCCTCGCCACGATCCTCACCAACGAGGAATACGTCGGCGGAATCCTCGCCCTCGTCGAAGAAAAGCGCGGCAAGCAGAAAACCTTCGAGTATGTCAGCTCCTCGCGCGTCATGCTGCACTACGAATTGCCGCTGAACGAAATCGTCCTCGACTTCTACGACCGCCTCAAATCCGTCTCCCGCGGCTACGCTTCCCTCGACTACCATCTCGCCGACTACTGGGAATCGCCCATGGTCAAGCTCGACATCCTCGTCGCCGGAGAGCCCGTCGACGCCCTCTCCATCATCGTGCACCGCGACTTCGCCTACGAACGCGGCAAGGCTCTGGTTTCCAAAATGCGTGAACTCATCCCCCGCCAGATGTTCGAGGTCCCCATCCAGGCCTCGATCGGCGCCAAGATCATCGCCCGCGAAACCGTTCATGCCATGCGCAAGAACGTCATCGCCAAGTGCTACGGCGGCGACATTTCCCGTAAGCGCAAACTGCTCGAGAAGCAGAAGGAAGGCAAAAAGCGCATGAAGCGGATCGGCCGCGTCGACATCCCCCAGGAAGCTTTCCTAGCCGTCCTGAAAGTCGGCGAGAGCAGCAACTAGCGAGAGACTCTTGCAAGATTTCCTAAACCACTATCCCGTTGTTGTCATTCCGTTCGTCGTTCTTTCTGTTCTGCGCAGATTTCAATCCTGATAGCGTTGGTCAGTGGCTGGACGACACCAGCAGAGAACGGTTTCGCTTTACCTCGATCTTCGTGGGTCAACCTGGCGTTCCCATGAGTTCCCGAATGCGCTCACCGTGGCCGTTACAACAATATCCTTAATATAGGGGCGATCCGCACTCGGACTGCAGCCTCTCCCTGTTTTTCCCCTTGCTGAGTGCCCATTCGCCTTTGTTCGTCCCTTGGTCCCGACTTCTCCGTCGCGAGGCGATGGGATATCTTCTTCATAGAGCACGTGCCAGACTGCTGCTCAGGTCGAGAGGCAGCAGATCCCGTTCGTCATCAGCGACCTATTGGCGGACCGCATTCAAGTCAGCCGGAGGGCGCGTAGCTGGCCCATTGAGCAAATCTCCTAGACGCCGGAAGATGCCCTTCCTCGCCGGCTTGAAAGTCGACGAGAGCGGCATAGGGGACCGACTGCTTTGCTTTGAAAGGCTGCGCGGCGGCTTAGCCGCGCCGTCAAGCTCAATCAAAATGATCGGGCTCTAGCCCCTTAGAACGCCGCTGGAGGAGTATCATTCCGTTTCGCGCCGTACGCCGGCGCAAAACCGAATTCATTCAAGGAACCCGTGCGAAAACTCCTGCTTCGCCTTCCTGCTGCTTTCTGCATCGATGACCGTAGCGCAAACCGACGCGCCGACATTCACCGCCGAGTTGTTCCGCTACGACGTTCATCCCAACATCGTCTATCACACCGCGAATAACTACCAGGCCAAGCTCGACGTGTATCAACCCGCCGGCAAGTCGCAGCCCACGCCCGTCGTCATCGTGATCCATGGCGGAGGTTGGATCGCGGGCACAAAGGAAAGTCGCGTGCTCGAAATCATGCCCTATCTCCAGATGGGATTCGCTGCCGTGAATGTCGAATACCGTATGGCGCAGGTGTCGCTGGCTCCGGCGGCGGTGGAAGATTGCCGCTGCGCGCTGCACTGGGTGTTTGCCCACGCGAAGAAGTACAACTTCGATCCCAACCGCGTAGTCCTTCAGGGCGGATCGGCCGGAGGTCACCTGGCGCTCACCACCGGCATGCTCACGCCCGCGCAGGATTCGACCACGAGTGCTACACCGGTGAGGACAACGTCTGGAGCCAGAATCCCGGGACCGACAAAGATCCCCGCGTCGCGGCGATTGTGAACTGGTTTGGCATCGCCGACGTTCTGGACGAGTTGCATGGACCGAACGCCAAGGGATACGCAGTCGCATGGCTGGGCGATCAGCCGAATGCCGACGAGCTTGCGAAGCGCCTGTCGCCCATCCGCTACGTCGACAAGAACACGCCGCCCATCATCACGATTCACGGCGACAAGGACGCGCTCGTTCCGTATGAGCAATCCGTGCGCTTGCACAAGGCGCTCGACGCCGCCGGAGTGCCCAATCAGCTCTACACAGTTCCTGGCGCCAATCACGGCGGATTCTCCTACGAACAGAATCAGGCCGCGTGGGCCGTGATCCGAGAGTTCTTGAAGAAGAATGTGAAAGGCCTGGCGAACGCGGCCGCGAACTAGAGCTCCGAGGCGGTTTCTGCGTCAGCATGATATTCGCCTGATCTTCAACAACTAACTCCTCACGGCTCGGGCCGTGACCTTTCATGCTATCAGTTCATCTTTTCAAAGTTCGCCGCGCCTCTTATGTCGCGCAGCCAAGCCGGTACGGTTCGGGGAACCGTCAGAAGTAATAGCTCTCTAATCCTGAAGCGAGCTTGCCGAAGCCGCGCCGTGAGGCTGACACTCCACAATTGTCTGTCTTCCCGACTACAAGAATCCATAACTTCTGAAGCGCGGTTTTCCAAATTTGGAAAGCGAAACACCATAACGCTGTGCACAGCTATTCACAGTAAATGCACTTGCTGAGATCTGTTATGGAGTCGCACGTGCGAAGAACTGTCTGGAAGCCATCAGGCCAAGTGTTTCTCGGGAAACGTGACTACCGTGTTTTCTGTTAAGCGGCCTGAACTGTCAGGAGTGAATCATCATGAAACAAGGCGTGCGGTATTTCAAATCCCTGAGATTTTCAGTTTTGTTGTTCAGCTTGCTGACGTTATGTGTCGGCATCACCTTCGGCCAGGCGATCAGCGGGAACCTGGTGGGCACCGTATCCGATCAAACCGGCGCGGTGGTGGCCAATGCAGAGGTAACAGCGACTAACGTTGGCACGAGTGTTTCGGCTGTGGCCCATACCAACTCAACCGGTGAGTATCGGTTCGACAATCTTCCGGTGGGAACCTACAAAATCACGGTGAAGGCCCAGGGCTTTACCACCTTCGTTGAGCAAGCCGATGTGGAACTGAACAAAACGGGCACTCGCAATGCCCGCCTGACGCCGGGTGCTGCCAGCGAGACTGTGGAAGTTACGGGTGCGGCGCCGATGATCGACACCAGCACCGCCCAACTGCAATCGACATTCGATCCTCAATACTCGCAGGATCTCGGCCTCACCTCCGCAGGTGGCGCAGGCGCTGGTGTTTTGAATCTTTCGTTGCTTACTCCGGGTGTTACCAACGGCAGCTCGATGGGGGATGGGGTTGGTCCCTCGGTGGGAGGTCAGCGTCCACGGGACAATAATTTTACAGTGGAGGGCGTCGACAACAACAACAAGTCCGTTACCGGAGCACTGATTACAGTTCCCCCGGAAGCGGTCGAGAACTTCACTCTACTTTCCAATCAGTTCAATTCGGAGTTCGGGCACTCTTCCGGCGGCCAATTCAATACGACGGTCAAAAGCGGCACGAACAGCTTTCATGGTTCCGCTTACGAGTATTTCCGAAATCGTAATCTGAACGCTGTGGACGAAACGTGGGTGCAGCAGGGGCTGACGTCGAATCCTCGTTTTGACTCCAATCGTTTCGGCGGCACCTTTGGCGGACCGATCATCAAGAACAAGCTTTTCTTCTTCACGAATTTTGAGCGCAACCCAGTCGGATTCATCTCCGTCGGCGGCGGGGCTGTGCAGACTCCAACTGCGGCCGGCCTCGCGGCAATGGGTGCCGACCCCAGTCTCAATGCCACGAACTTTGGGATCTTCCAGAAGTACGTTCCCGCTTGCTACGACCCCGTCCGGTTGCATCACCTATAACGGGACGACGAACAGCGGATCAACACAGATAGGGTCCAACCCTTACAGTTGCTCCCGCGAATGGCAGCTGTGGCTGCCGGAACTGTGGAGGTCGGCAACGTTTCGATCGTTCCTGCGGCCTGGCAGAGCTGGACAAATTTTGTCCAGAGCGTGGATTACAACATGTCGGACAAGGACCAGATTCGCGGACGCTTTATCTACAACAAGGAGAACTTGCTGGACAATGCCGCGCAACTGGGAACTTTCTTCGCACCGTATTCGATCACGTACGAATTGATCAATGCGAGCGAATACCACACCTTCACGCCCAACGTAACGAATGAGTTCCGCGTGGGTTTCAATCGCTTTGATGAGAACATACCGGCAGGAAACTTCAGCTACCCGGGATTGGATGCGTTTCCGAACATCACTCTCTTGATCTCGGCAATGGCCTGAACGTCGGGCCGGATGGAAATGCTCCTCAGTTCACGATTCAGAACTTCTATCAGTTTGTCGACAACGTCAGCATGTCAAGGGTAAACACACCATTGAAGGTCGGCGGAGAGTACCGCTGGTATATCTCACCGCAAGGCTTCACCCAACGTTCCCGCGGTGACTATGAGTACAACGGGACCCAGGTCTATCTCGAAGACTTTGCGCCCGACAATTTCGGTCAACGCAGTACGGGATCGAGTACCTACTACGGCAACGAGAAGGCGTTCTACTTCTATGTCAACGACACCTGGCGCGTGAGCCACACCTGAGCGCTCAATGCGGGCGTTCGCTACGAGTACACCACCACGCCCATTGGGGAAAACCGGCAGACTCTCAATGCCATTTCCAATACGCCGAGCCTCCTGGTTCCGCAGGCGGGGAACCAGCCCCTTGTCTTCGGCGCGCCCCAGGCTCCCAAGAACAATTGGGCGCCTCGCATCGGTTTTGCCTACTCACCTGGAAGCAGTGGCAATACCTCAATCCGCGGCTGGCTTTGGCATGGCCTACGATACCCTTTACGACAACATTGGCAGCCTGGCAGTCCCGCCGCAAATTGGCTCTACCGAGAACGTGGCCGGTGGGTTGCTGCCGCCGAACGTTTCTCCACTGACTCCTAACTTCTTGTCGAACGGCGGCCTTCCGCCCGGAGGCGGAAGCGGAATCACCATTCTGGATAAGGCTGACGCACTCGCGAATACTGCCAACTGGATTCCGAACAAGGTGCAAGATCCGTACTCGATTAACTGGAACTTCGGCGTGCAGCACGCTTTCGGCAAGAACTACGCTGCCGAAATCAACTATGTGGGAACCCGCGGAATTCACCTGCCCTTGCAGGACATCTTGAACCTGGCATCGGTCGTCACTCCGGCGACGGCCTTGCCGACCTACCTCCAGGCACCAGACCAGGCGACACTGGATGCTCTGCCCAACTCTCTCAATAACCTGCTCGCATTGCAAACAGCCAACAACGTACCGGCGAGCTTACGTCAATGCTGGATTTGTCACCTGCGACTTCATCCGCTTTTGTCCCGCGCGGCCAGTCCACCTATAACGGATTGCAGGCTGGACTTAGTCGCAGGTTCAGCAATGGCCTGACCTTCCAGAGCGCCTACACCTGGAGCCATACCATCGATAACAGCACTGCAGACTTCCATACGAGCGACATCACGCCTCGTCGGCCGCAGGATTTCTTCAACTTCGCTTCGGAAAAAGTCGAACTCGGCCCTCGACCGTGCTCAGCGGTTCACCTTGGCGATCGTTTACGAGTTGCCCTACTTCAAGGGCGGCAGTTGGATGATGAAGAATGTCGTCGGCAACTGGACTTTCAGCCCGGTCTACACGTTCGAAACTGGCGAGTGGGTCACGGTTCAGGCGCAGCAAGACGCGAACCTGAATGGCGATTCCGCCGGGGATCGAGCAATCTTCAATCCGGCTGGGGTTCGAGGAACGGGCACCGACGTTTCACCACTAACGGCTGCTACCGGACCGAATGCTGGCTCGGTTGTAGCCTATGTGGCCAACAATCCTAACGCCCAATACATCCGAACCGGTTTGGGCGCGCTGGCCAACTCGGGTCGGAACACCCTGCAAACACCGGGAACCAACAACTTCGACCTCGGAATCTACAAGGACCTGGGCATCACCGAAACCATGAAGTTCCGGTTCGGCGCGCAGTTTGGGAACATCATCAACCATCCCCAGTACATTCCCGGAAGCAATCCGGGCTTTGGCCTGGGCGTGAACGACGTGAACGGCTTCTAGTTCGGTGGGAACCGGTTATACAGCATTCGTCACGCCTGGGAACTGCAAACTTCAACAATCCCCAGGGCCGTGTTCGCAAGCAACGCACGCACGATCGCATTGGTTGCGAAGTTCTCGTTCTAGGGTTC
The DNA here is from genome assembly GCA_963832015.1 of uncultured Acidobacteriaceae bacterium. GTDB lineage: Bacteria > Acidobacteriota > Terriglobia > Terriglobales > Acidobacteriaceae > Sulfotelmatobacter. The sequence goes on along the minus strand of CAWHSR010000028.1, from coordinate 119,197 downwards.
TGAACTCAATTCCACAGGATCGGGGCCGATGTCTGGCCCCGTTTTTTTTGGTCGACGTCCCAATCGGCCCGGGCAACTACCGCGCCCGAACCTCCATCTGATCAATTCTGAACGATCAAACCTAGTAAAGGCTCGATTCTGGAACTTCGAGTCTGACGCTGGGGTCTATCCCATCGACCATCCGCTCGGTCTTGGCCAGACCAACCCGCAACGGAGGAATCCATGCACCGATGGGCCCGTTTCGCACTCGTTCCGTTCGCACTCGCCATCCTGATCGCGCCCGCTCTCGCGCAACTCGTGACGCTCCAGCCCGCGACACAATCTGCGCCGTCCAACCTCCTTTCGGCCTCCTCGCCATCAGACGCCAAGTCCAAGGCCGAAAACGAAAAAGAGGTGCTTGCCCGGCATCAAGCGGCTCTCACGCTGCTCGACCTCGTTCTCGCAGGCGCCAAGAACTTGAGCCTCCCTCAAAACCGTATCGCCGTCGCCTCTGAAGCCTTCCCCATCCTGTGGAGCCGCAACGAGCCGCAGGCCCGAACTCTCGTCACCCAATTGATCGGCGACTTCGCGCAAGCGGCCGCCCGCGAGCAGGAAAGTCCCGCTCCGAACACCCGGCAACAGCTTCGCCAGCAGTGGCAGATCGTGCTGCGAACGATTGCCCCGGCCGATGCGGAGCTAGCTCTCAGCTTCATGCACGCGACCCGCACATTTGTCCAAATCGGAAATCCTGAACAGGAGGAGGCCGAAGAGCGCAGCCTGCGTCTGGAACTCGCGGCGCAAGAAGCCGAGCACAATCCGCGCAACGCCCTGCGCCTCGCCGAGAGAGACCTGCAGACTCCCGGCGACCTGCCTCAGGAACTCATCAATCTGTTGACCCAGATTTCTGCGAAAGATCCCGAGGCTGGGACGCAATTGCTGCACGAAATCGCGGCTCGCGTGCGCGGCGCAAGTCTCCCGGAAGACGGCAACTTTACCTTCGCACTCAATCTGCTCAACTCCCAGGCCAACTCACTCCCGAACGGCGCCGCTCCCGATGAGACTCTGAAGACGCTGGCCGACACCCTGGCTTCGGCTGTCCTAAACCCCGAGTTCTCCACAAACTCTCTGCCAATGCTGCAAGGTTCGCTCTCAACTTTCGAACAGTTTGCGCCCGGCCGGGCGCTGGCATTGCGCCAGAAGGTCGAGGAATATACGCGCAATCTCAACCCGGAACAACAGCAGTGGAGCCGGTTCAATGACGCGCAGGCCAGCGGAGACCCTAATCAGCTTCTCGCAGCCGCAGAACAGGCGTCAGACGACGTTCGTACGACCATGGTTCAGCAAGTTGCGTGGCAGGTTGCCAATAACGGCGACGTGCAGCGCGCCCGCCAGATCGCCGAGAAGCTGCCCGATCCCTTTCAGCGCGAACAAGTGATGCAACTGGCGATTCGACAATCGGCATCCAACGCCGCCAATCAAGGAGAGTTCGCTACTGCTCGTCAACTCGCCCAGGAAATCACTCCCGACGAAGATCGCGCCACGCTCCTTGCGCAGTTCGCATCGAGTGCCGCACTCGCGAAGCAGCTGGCGCTCGCCCAGGAAATGCTCGAGGAGGCCGGCGGCCTCCTGGTGAATCGCGCTGCCGGCTCGCAATCCTTTGCGGCGCAGTTGCGGGTCGCGCAAGCCTTCGCCCATGTGACGCCCGCCCGAGCCGTTTCCTTGCTCGATCGTTCCGCCGGCCAGTTGGACCAGGTGCTCACCGCCGCCATCGCGGTCGACGCGTTCTTGCCCTATCAGCACTCGTTTGAGTCTGGAGAGTTGATCCTGAACTACGGTTTCCTGTGCAATTCGCTCATTCGGCCATATGCCGAGGCAACCGCGGAACTGGCCAACTACGATCTTCCTGCCGCCAGAATCCTCGCCGACCGTCTCTCGCTTCCCGAAGCCCGCCTCTTGGCCGAGCTGTTCGTGGCCCGCACCGCGCTCGGCGACCCTCCTCCCCCGCCGACAGGAATTGGGGGTGGCGGGATCTTTTTGTCGTCGAGGCGCTACTAGGCCCGTAGAAGAAAAACTGATTCGCCCGGCCGCAATTTTCGCTGGCGGCATCGCTCAGCATCGGCCGCAAAACCCACTAAAATCGGGCCGAAAACGAAAGTACACTGACCTCAAAATGTGCAAATCTCAAAAGCGGAACAAAAGCAGTCTCATCGCGCCACGGAGCATGTTAATGTCCGGTGAATTGTATAACTGGTTACTACTCATGGATTTAAGAGGTGAATCCAGGCCTTCCAAAAACCGACCGCTCGGTCCTCGCCGCCAGACATCCGCAAGGCGATTTTCAATTCCACAATCTTTTCCACAGGTTGGCGGTGTCCAACGGGCGCTGGCGCAAACTCAAGGCCCTAAGGGACTTACCGAGACACTTCTACAGTGTTCGCTGTAGGGGAATCGACTACTCGTCGGGGTCGGTTCCGCCCTCGGCGAGCGACTCAAATCTGGTGCTATTTTTCAGGAATGCCATCCTGACTCTTCCGATGGGCCCGTTTCTTTGCTTGGCAATAATGATCTCGGCCTTGCCCTGCAATTCCGGATCATCCTGCTTGTAGACTTCCTCGCGGAAAATGAACATAACTAAGTCGGCGTCCTGCTCAATCGATCCCGATTCGCGCAAATCCGCAAGTTGCGGACGATGATCTCCGCCGCGCGCTTCCGGAGCGCGGCTCAACTGCGAGAGCGCAATCACCGGCACGCTCAACTCTTTCGCCAGCGCCTTCAGGCCACGCGAAATCGCCGAAACTTCCTGCGTACGATTCTCGAACCGTTTTCCCCCACCCGACATTAGCTGCAAATAGTCCACGATAATCAAATCCAGCCGCCCACCCTGCGCCTGCTTCAGCCGCCGCGCCTTCGCCCGCATCTCGCTCAGAGAAATACCCGGAGTATCGTCGATGAAAATCGGAGCGTGCGCCAATTGCTCCATCGCCCGCACAACTTTCCGAGTATCGTCCTGCCACAGCGAACCGGTGCGCATCTTGTGCGCGTCGACCCGCGCCTGCGAACACAGCAAGCGCATCAGCAAAGCCTCGCGCGACATTTCCAGCGAGAACACGCCCACCACCTGCTGATCTTCAATCGCCGCATTCTCCGCAATATTCATCACAAACGCCGTCTTGCCCATCGAAGGCCGCGCCGCAATAATCACCAGATCCGACCGCTGCAACCCAGACGTCATCTCGTCGAGATCGACATAATGCGTCGCCAGACCCGTGATCCGCTGCCCGCGCTGCAGCAGCGCATCGACCGACCCGAACGATTCGCGGACGATCTCCTGCACGCCCATGAACCCGCGCCCAATGCGCTTATCCGACAGCTGAAAGATCGCCGCCTCGGCATCGCTCAGAACGTCTTCCGCCGCATCTCCCTGGTCCGACGCTCGCGCAATCGCCGTGCTCGCCGCCGAGATCAGACCGCGCAGCAGGGCCTTGTCGCGCACGATCTTGACGTAGTGCTCAATGCTCGGTCGGTCCGGGACGCCATCCACTAGGCTCGACACATAAGCCACATCGCCAATCGGCTGCAGATCCTTGTGCCGGTCGAGTTCCTCGATCAGCGTAATCATGTCGATCGGTCGAGACGATTCCGCCAGATCGACCATCCGCGAATAAATCCGCCGGTGCGAATCGAGCGAGAAATCCTCAATCCGCAAATGCTCGGCCGCCTGGTTATACGCAAAGTTGTCGAGCAGGATCGCGCCCAGAATCGAGCGTTCCGCCTCTACGTTCGCCGGAAGCGTGCTGATGCCGTAATCAGTAGTCGCCAAAGATTTCTCTCTCAGTAAATTTCGCGGAGTCGCAACTGAACACTATCCGCAACTCCCTTGTGAATGCGACGCACGTCCGTTGGAAAACTCGCCCAAACCAAAATAAAGTTGGCGACCCCACAAAAACATGGCAACAGAATGTGGGGACGGCCGCCTCGGCCGTCCTGCGATGGCGAAGCCGAGCAGTGGTCGATTCCCCTTCGAGTCTAGGAGAACAAAAAACGAATATCAAGGAAGAAGAGAAATGAGGAGATGCAGCTCGCCCAAATGGAAATGCGGCCGGGCCAGCCACCCGACCGCATTCGTACGTGATTTCCTGCTCTGCCAGATCACCGCGTGGCGGCGGAATGACCGCTTCGGCCGACAGCGCTCCCGCTCTCACGAGCAACAAGTGCCGCCTTTGCCAAAGCGAGTTGCCCATTCGCAATCTCGCGATCACGAACTGGCAAGCCTGCGGTGGCCAGCGGTCCGTCCCGCTCTCTGCTCCGAAGAGCAACGAACAGGTGGGGGAGGAGGCCGCAATGCCCGGGCAACCAGTCGCACTTGCGCGCGTTTTCTGGAATGTCCCCCGGTGATTCACCCTCGAGAATCACCAGGCTGCCGCTGGCTCTGCCGCAATCATTCGGCAAGCTCAGGAAACTTCACGTTTCGCTGAACCCACTTTCCGTCACTTTCCTCTGCCTCGCAACACAAAAAACTTCCGCCCTTGTGCAGAAGCTGTGGACGATGAGACTTCCCTGTGGAAGACCGAGGAAAACTAAGAATTAATCTTCAGCCTCCATCCCGTTCGCCCGCCCTTTCAATAACTTACACACTGTAAAGAAATCGCGCATGCAGGAACGACCCATGTAGGAACGGCCCATGTGGGAAGGCGAACACCATGTGGGGACGGCCGCCTCGGCCGTTCCCGCGATGGCGAAGCCGAGCAGTCCGGAGCAAACTCTCGCCACAACCCGTTCCAGCACAAATGTAGACTCTCCATTTGAAGGTGTCATCCCGAACGGAGCCGCTCTTCAGGCGAAGTGAGGGATCTTGCGTGTACACCCCGCCGGATGTCCCGCTTCGAATGTTCTATCTCTCCCCGCCGCTCTTGCCCGGAATCACGTTCCCTCGTTCCAGAGAAGGCATAAAGAATTTCGCAGCCGCCTCCATCCGTCCCACAGCGCTCGAAGCTGGCGCCACGCCAGATTCCGCCGCGGACGCTTGCTCGACGCAGCTCTGGGAATCGCCGATCTCCGAGGCCTTCTGCAAAAGACCCCATGCTTCGCGGTACGGTTCGTATTTCGCTTCCGATCCCAGCCCCGTCGTACACAACGAAATCGACTTCAACCCGCGAATCTCTTTCTCGGGAATGATGTACCACGCATCTTCCAGGATCACATACGCCGCCACAAAATCGAACGACCCCGCAAAGACCCCGAGAGTCCCTCGGAGCCTGCAGTACTGAACGACGTTCGCCAAACACTTGATGTACTGATGTACTAGACGACGCCTGTCAGCTTCACTCCTACTCTGATCCGGCGCCTCTCCATAGAGTTCCCCTCGCCTACCACCCCGATCACACTCGGCGCTCGCACATCATCTGAACATCTCTCAGAACCCGAACGCACGCGAACGAGGCGACGAACAAGCATCGAACAATCGCAACGCCGACAGTGGCCGCGAATAAAAAAAGCCGCCCGCTGGGGATCACATAGAGCTTGCGAAGCGTCCGATCCTCTCCCCTGTGCAAAACCTGTACTCCGGTCGGGCGCTCTCCGAGTCATCGTCATGTTTCTCGCGAGACAAAATCCGTGATCTCCGGCCTCGCGGTCACCCGCAGTGGCAGGACGAATCTCTACTGCTATCTCTTCTATGTCAATACAGGACAGGAAGAAATGTGCCCGTCTACACACCTGCTGCGACTCTCCGAGATCCCTGAGGTGCTGTGGATACTCGGGCCCCTAAGGCGAGCCTCTGCAGGAGCTTCTCCGGTGAAAATTACGTCTCCATACTAAAAAGCCAAAGCCCCGAGAGTTCACTCGGGGCTTGAAATGGGCACTAACCGCCGCCTGCATGTTTAATCCTAATCCGACCCGGGACCTTGTCAAGACCCATCGGTAATATCGAGTGACCGTGCGGAGGGCGAGGGACTCGAACCCTAATGGCTGACTAGGCCACTCGACCGCTTCGCAGGCGGCCAGTACCCACTGGCAACGCCCTCCACAACCGCCGTCCTGCGCCGATTCAATTGTATGAAGAATCCCGCTGGGCCCTGAGGATGAAGGCCGAAATAGTTTGGCTCGTGTCCCGATTTGAAACAGAAGAAAAGGCACGGCCAAAGCCGTGCCCTATTCTGCATTCTGACTTCTTACTTGCTGACTTAGTCCCTCACCCCATCCATAAACGCCCGCAACTTCCGCGACCGCGACGGATGCCGCAATTTCCGCAGCGCCTTGGCTTCGATCTGGCGAATGCGTTCGCGGGTGACCGCGAACGACTGCCCGACTTCTTCGAGCGTGTGCTCTGAACCGTCTTCGAGTCCGAAGCGCATCTTGATGACTTTTTCTTCGCGCGGGGTTAGCGTGCGCAGGACCTGTCCCGTCTGGTCCTTCAGGTTCACATTGATCACCGCCTCGGCCGGAGAAACCACGCCGCGGTCTTCGATGAAGTCGCCCAGATGCGAATCTTCCTCTTCGCCGATCGGCGTTTCGAGCGAGATCGGTTCCTGCGCGATCTTCAGCACCTTGCGCACTTTCGCTACCGGAATATCCATGCGCTTGGCGATCTCTTCCGACGTAGGCTCGCGGCCCAGTTCCTGCACCAGCTGCCGCGAGGTGCGGATCAGCTTATTGATCGTTTCGATCATGTGCACCGGGATACGAATCGTACGCGCCTGATCGGCAATCGCGCGGGTAATGGCCTGCCGAATCCACCACGTGGCATAGGTTGAAAACTTATAGCCCCGGCGGTATTCGAATTTGTCGACGGCCTTCATCAGGCCGATGTTGCCTTCCTGAATCAGGTCGAGGAACTGCAGTCCGCGGTTGGTGTATTTCTTGGCAATCGAAACCACCAGGCGGAGGTTGGCCTCTATCAGCTCGCGCTTGGCCTGCTCCGCGTCCATGTCGCCCTGGATGATCTCGCGCTGCGTGCGCTTGAGCTCCTGAAACGACACCCCGGTTTCGAGTTCCAGCTTTTCGACTTCGCCGCGAATCGCGCGCGCCTGCCGCCGATATTCTTTCTTCTGCTCTTCGCTGCGCGTGGCGTCGGCCTTGCGCTCGAGGTTTTGCGTCTGGCGGTCAAGCGAACGCATGCCGTCGACCGTCTTGTTCAGACGTTCGATCAGCCGCTTGCGCTCGGCGTTGGTGAATCCCAGCTTGCGTACCGCCTGCGACGTGGCAACAATGCCACGCGCCAGCTTGCGCCGCGCCCGGCGATGGTCCTTGGGCTTCTTCGTCTTCGATACTTCGAGGTATTTTTCTTCGAGCAGCGCGGCCTTTTTGTACAGCTTGGCCATGTCGTCGATCTTGCCGGTGAACTCATTCAGGCGGTTCTGCAGGATCTCGTCAGTGATCTCTTCTTCATCGAAGGTGACCACTTCCTTGATCGAGCGCACCCCCTTCTTGAGGTCCTCGCCCATGGCCAGCAATTCGCGGATCACAATGGGCGACCGCGACAGGGCCTTGAGCACGCGGATTTGTCCCCGCTCGATTCGCTTGGCGATTTCCACTTCGCCTTCACGCGTGAGCAGCGGCACAGTTCCCATCTCGCGCAAATACATGCGGACGGGATCGTTAGTTTTTTCCAGCGCCCCGGGAGTTAGGTCGAGTTCTACGTCCTCGCCTTCCTCGGATTCATCGAATTTTTTATCGAGCGTGGCCGAAGGCAGCTTGGGCCCCTCCAGCACGTCGATGCCTTGCGTACCGATCGTCGTGAGCAGATCATCCAGATCTTCGGGACTATGCACGTCATGCGGTATGAGGTCGTTGACCTGGTCATACGTGAGATATCCCTTCTCTTTGCCTGTATCGATCAGCTTTTTGATGTCGTCGAACTTGTCGTCAAGAGCCAAAAGGTGTGTCCTCGAACTGCTTTATTTCCGCTCCATAGGAGCTTGTGATAATGTTCCTTTAAGGGTGGGAATATGGGCGTTGCGGGATTCCGCGTACCGCACAAACCTATCGATTTTAGCAAACAAGTGCTGTCCGGTCTATCGGTTGCCCGCTTTAGGTTCCACTGCCCGCCGCTATCTTCAACTTCCTTAAATAGTTAGATGGCTGCGCGGGGCTTTTTGTTTCAAGCACTTTTCTTGTTTCCCGCGTTTTTCAGGCCTTCCTCGGCCAGGCTCGGATCTCTCAGGGCGCGGCTGATTCGTTCCAGTTCCGTGAGCAGCTCGCGCAGGCGTTCTTTGTCGGCGGCGAGGCCCGGCTTCTTCAGTTCCTGCTGGACTTCTTCCTGATGACGGCGCAAGTGAATGCGGCGCAGAGCGCGGACTGCGGCTTCCAGAACTTCTGCCGTGAGTTCTTCATCCTCCTTCAGAAGTATCAGGGCCAGCAGGCGGCGATCGCTTTCTGTCGCTGGCACTTCAAGGACATCGGCAAATTCGCGGCCGACGTTGAGCAGGGAATCGGCGAGCGACTCGGTCGCCAGGCCGTGGTGCAAACCTTCGTTCTGCAGGACGAACTGCGCCTGGCGGGCGGGATCGAATTCTTCTTCGGCACCGTCGCGCGCGGAGAGATGTTCTTCAATGGATTGGATTTGGCGCGCCGAGGCCAGCGCGCGGATCAAAACTTTTTCCGCATCGGTCACTTGCGCTTCCGCTGGCGCTTTGACCGCGGATGTCTCACGTGTAGCGGCCGCATGGCGCAGTTCCTGCCGCAACACGGCGGACTCGATGCCTAGCTTCTGAGAGATCTCATGGGCCAGTTCGTCGCGGACGATGCGGCTCGGCACGCGCTGGATATAGGGCAGGAGATAATTCACGGCCTTCTGCTTGCCTTCGCCGCTGCGCACGGGGAATTGCGTACGGGCGCGTTCGATCAGGTAGTCGAAATATTTCTGTGAATGCTTCAGCGCGTCTTCGTACGCTGCCTTGCCTTTGCGGCGGATGTAGAGGTCGGGATCGAAACCCTGCTCGAGCGTGAGGACCTTGATGTTGAACTCTTCTTCGACCAGCAGTCCCAGCGTGCGCTCGGTCGCTTTGGCTCCGGCCGTGTCGGGATCGAAGTTTACGACTGCGTTCTTGCTGAAGCGTCCGAGCAGTTTGGCCTGCAGTTCAGTGAACGCTGTGCCTGAACTCGCGATTACATTGTGAAATCCCGCGGCGAAGACGGAGATGCAATCCATTTGGCCTTCGACCAGGATGGCGTAGTCGAACTTCTTGATCCACTCCTTAGCAAGATCAAGATTGAAGAGCACCTTGCCCTTGGAGTAGATCGCAGTCTCGGGAGAATTCAGATACTTCGGTCCGGATTTTTCGTCGGTTGCGAGTGTGCGGCCAGTGAAGGCGATCACTTTCCCTGCTTCGCTGGCGATGGGGAACATGACGCGGTTGCGGAATTTGGAGTACATGGCGGAGACTGCGGCTTCCGGCTTTCGGCCTCCGGCTTCCGGCTCGCGGCTTGAGTCAAAATCCCCACCCTGTCCGTCCAGAGGGCGGACGGACAAGGACGGGGCACCCCCGTTGTCAGTGCCTTGCCGCGCGCTGGAAGCCTGAAGCCGGTCGTCCTGCTTCCACGAAAACAGACCGCTCTCGCGGAGCACTTCTTCGCTGAATTCTTCTTTCAGACGGTCGCGCAGGAGGAATCCGGAATCGGGCGCGTAGCCGATGCGGAAGCGGGCAATCATTTCCTGATCGAGACCGCGGCCTGCGAGGTATTCCCTGGCTCGAGCACCTTCGGGCCGGCGCAGGCATTCCTGAAAGAACGCCACGGCACGCTCGTGAGCGTCGAGCAACTGGCCGCGCAGGCGAGCTTCTTTCGCTTCGCCGGGCGTTGAATAACTGGCCTTGGGCAGCGGGATGCCCAGCTTCTGAGCCACCATCCGCACGGATTCGGGGAAGGTGATGTTCTCGATTTTCTGAACGAAGCTGAAGACGTCGCCGGACACACCGCAGCCGAAGCAGTGATAAAACTGCCGGGTGGCATGCACGGAAAACGACGGAGTCTTCTCACCGTGAAACGGGCACAGGCCGGAATAGTTCTGCGCCCCAGCTTTCTTCAGCTTGATGTAGTCGCCAACGATCCGGACGATGTCCGCCTGCTGCTTGACTGTGTACGCGAAATCGCCAGGGTTCGCCATTGAAGGGCAGAGTTCTCCACAAGAATTGTCAGGGAAAAAGCGGCTGATTGAAATATACCCGGGCGGGATTGCTGTGGAGAAGCTGTGGGAATCAGAGGTTGCTGGTTGAAATGGGCGGAAAACCTAGCCCTTGAGGTTGTCGGGGAATCCCCCCGTTCCTGATGCAACACCAGTGAAGCTATCCCTAGAGCCCAGTCGCGGGTGATACCAAAGGACTGTTCGATCGCCAGTGGATGCTCGCTTTCCTCAATCACAAACAGAGGTCGGGTTCCGACAGGCTGGACCAAGATCTCCGTCTTCAGATTCAGAGTCTCCGGGTACTCAGCGAGCGAGTTCGCTAGTCTGCCCTTAAACGGGCCGCGGCTCTGTTCTCTCCCTTGCAGTTCCCAGCAGTCTTCGATCTGGTCAAAGACTTTCTCATGAACGGACACCCACAAGCCCCATAGGGACGGCTCATCGGACCCAAGAATTGGGATGTCCAGACAGCCCCGGATAAAGAGCCATTGCTGATCGATGATGCACTGATCGGAGCTGATCACAGCACGAGTATCCCGAACTTCTCGTGCCATATTTGCATACTGGTCCGGGAATTCCGCGGCAAAGCTCATCGGGAGTCCGGCGTGGATTTGGCCGCAGGTTGCGCATTTGTAGCTCTTAGTCATTCTTGATTGCCCGCGCCCGCCTGTTGGGGAATTTCGAGCCGACGGGGGTGTCTGCCGTCCCTCCGGGACTCGTTTCTCGCCTCCTCAGCGCTAAAGCGCTGGGCTATGTTTCGTGCACCCAGGACTTACGTCCTGGGCTACCGATGATGTGGTCAGATTCAACTGGGCGGGCACCAGTGTACAACGGAGGCAGCGATTAGGCGGTAGGGATGCTTCGACTCCGGAGGATCGGCTTGTGGCCGATCCTCCTCCGCTCAGCATGACAGGGTATGGGCTCGTGCTCGTAGAGCGCCAAGACATCGGTCACGCAATCGACGCAGCAGCGCCAGATCGGACCCCCGCGTCTGACGTCATCGCATCACACGTTCAACTCGACAAGCGTAGCCCCGCCACCCCCCTCATTCTGCGGGGCCTCGGCTACCGACGCGACGTGGGGATGCTGCTGCAGCAACTGCCGCAGCGCCTTGCGGAGGATGCCCATGCCGCTGCCGTGAACTACGCGTACGCGTGGAAGTCCCGCGAGGAATGCCTGGTCGACGAACCGCTCGACTCTCGATGAGGCTTCGTCCACGGTCTGGCCGATCACGTTGATCTCGCTGGGGACGTTTGCGCCCTCGTTTTCGAGCGAGACGGAAATACCGCGAGCGCGGGCTGCTTTCACGGGAGTATCTGCGGCTTTTTCGTGGGCGCTGGCCAGCACTTCGGCGATGTCGTCGCGTGCGATTTTCATCTTCATCGCGCCCATCTCGACTTCGAAGTGATTGTCGTCGACTCTGCGGACAACCCGTGCCCCGCGTCCGGTCGACTTTAACTTTACCGTGTCGCCTTCGGAGACATGCTTCACTACCTGCGGCTGGGCGTGAGGATCGCCGTGGTCGGCTCCGGTGGAGTGGGCTACCACTGTGGAATTGAACTGCTCGCTGAACTCGCGGCGCATTTTTGCGATGCGGCGCTCGGCATCTTTGGAAAGTTTCTGCGCCGCGGCGCGGTCTTGAACGGCATTGACGGCCTCGCGCGCGTGGTATTCGAAATCACGCAGGAGGCTTTCCAACTTTTTCTCCATCTCGCGGATTTTGACCTGCTGCTCTTTGCGGCCTTCGGTGGCCAGGTGCGCTTTCTCGCGCTCGAGTTCCTCCTCGCGTGTTTTCAGACGCAGGCGTTCGTTGTCGGCTTCGCGCAGATCGGCGTGCAACTTGTCGAGGAAATGCCCTACGTCTCGGGCCTGCGTTCCGAGGCGCGAGCGTGCACTGTCGATGATGGCTGGATTCAGGCCGAGGCGGCGCGCGATGTTGATGCCCGCCGACGCGCCGGGCACTCCAATTTTCAGTTCGTACGTTGGTTGCAGCGTGGCCTCGTCGAAGCCGACAGAGGCGTTCACCACTCCGAGCGTGTTGGCGGCGTAGACCTTGAGTGACGTGTGATGGGTAGAGATCACGGTCATGCATCCGATAGCGCCGAAGTGTCCGGCAATGGCGACCGCGAGGGCGGCGCCTTCCTCGGGATCGGTTGCGGAGCCCAGTTCGTCGAGCAACACGAGCGACTGCGCCGTGGCGGTGCGCGAGATGAAATCGATGTTGGTGACGTGCGCGGAGAAGGTGGAGAGATTCTGCTCGATCGACTGGTAGTCGCCGATGTCGGCGAGGACGGCGTCGAACACGGGGAGTTCGGCGCGGTCGGCGGGCACGGGGAGGCCGGACTGCGCCATCAGGGCTAGGAGGCCGACCGTCTTCAATGTGACTGTTTTGCCGCCGGTGTTGGGGCCGGTGATGATGAGTTGGCGGCGGGTGCCTTCGAGTTCTACTGTAACCGGGACTACTGGGATGCCCTTTGCCTTTAGATTGCGTTCGAGAAGCGGGTGCCTTGCATTATGTAGCAGAAGCCTCGCTGCGCTCGGCGGACGGCCGGGGCGGCCGTCCCCACATAGATCCTTCCCAGATAGATCCTCCCCAGGTGAGTCTAGCTGCTCTCCACTCAACGTCACTGCTACGCAGTTGTAGTCTTCGGCAAACCGCGCCTTCGCGAACTGCAACTCCAACTCGCCTAGTACATCCACGGCTGCGAGGATTTCTTCGGACTTTGCGCCGATACGACTGGTCATCTCCAGCAGGATGCGGTGGATTTCTGACAATTCCTCTTCCAGCAGGCGTACTAGTTCGTTGTTCTGCTCGATCGTCTCCAGCGGTTCGACGAATACTGTCTGGCCACTGGAACTTGCGCCGTGGACTACGCCTTGCACGCGGCGTTTCTGCTCGACCTTGACCGGGATGACGAAGCGTTCGCCGCGGATGGTGACGAGTTCGTCCTGAACTGTGCCGCCTTCGGAGAGGCGGCGGAGATAGCCGCGCAGCGATTCCTGAATCGAGCGGCGCTGCTTTTCAATTTCGCGGCGAATGCGCGCAAGTTCGGGCGACGCCTTGTCTTCTAGCGTTCCATCGGGCTGAATCTTGTTACGAAACCCGCGGAGGAACTCGGCGAAGTCGATGACCTGGTCCGAGAGAGCGCGCACCCGGTGCCAGTCGGATTTCATATTCGCCGGAGGATGAAGCACGATCTCGCGCCATTCCGCGGCGCGATCGACGACCAGGATCACGTCGCGAATCTCGGTGGTCTCGAGTGCGGCGCCCGCGATGCGCGCTTCCTTTACGAGCAAATCGATATCGAGGAGCCCGGAAAAATCAAAGCGACCACCCACGCGCCGGAACTCCCGAATCTCCTGGGCGAGTTCCTGCTGGCTCTCAATCCATCCGTGGTCGGTGGAGGGCGCGAGCGCGGCAATACGCTCCTGCCCGAGGGGAGAAGAGGCATATCCGCGCAGGAGTTCGCGAAGAGACTCGAACTCGAGCACGCGCGCGGAACTGTGGGTCAGTGCGCCAAGCATCGCAATTTATGGTAGCAGGAGCGGAACGTCACGATAGAGACGAGCACAATCAGGAAACGAACGATCGAAACGCAGCAGCGCTCAGTCTCCACCAGCGCCGGCAACCTGAGCTGCGGGCTCAACCGCCGCCGGGATTCTCACGATGAACAGTGCGCCACCTTCCGGCTTGTTCTGGCAGGTGATTTGTCCGTTGTGATCCTGAATCACGCCGTAGACGGCGCTCAGCCCGAGGCCCGTACCTTTGCCGACAGGCTTGGTGGTGTAGAAGGGATCGAAGACGCGGAGCGGGTCGCGAGCACCGGCACCGGTATCGGAAAACTCCAGCATGGCGTCATCCCCCAGACGGTGGGCGGTGATTTGCAGGGTGCCTCCGCCAGCCTCTTCGAGGGCGTCCATGGCATTGTCGATGATCTCGACGAAGGCTTGAAAAAGTTGGTTGGCGTTACCTTGCACCTGGGGAAAATTCGGGGCAACGGAAACTTCCACTCGGATTTTGCCGCCGGGGTGCCGCAATTCCAGCATCTGGGTGGAGCGTTGCAGCAGCACGGTGAGGTCGACCAGGATTTTTTCTCCTGGCGACTGCTGGGCAAAGCGGAGCAGATCCGCAACCAGATCACGCGTGCGGCGGGCCTGGTTCACAATCTTGCGGAGCAACTGGTTCTGCTCGTCGGTGAGCCGCTCCTTGGCCCAGAGTTGCTCCGAATAACTCATGATGGCGGTCAGGGGATGGTTAATCTCATGAGCCGCTCCGGCCACGAGGTTGCCAAGCGTAGCCAGCTTTTCTTTCTGCACGAGCTGGCTCTGCAAACGCTTCTGGCCTTCATAGCTGCTGCGCGATTCCTGCAGCAACGCAATGAGCGCCTGATCCTGCAAATACTGGCGGAGGAAGACAAATGCGCCCAACACCAACATGGCGGCGAGCACGGTGAAAACGCGGAACGCGCGCGAGGGAGCAGGCGAGTGGTCCGCCAGCAAAGCCCACACGCCCAAGACCGGCAGGGACAACAGCGCTAGCATGGCGAGCCGAGGAACAACTTTCCTCCACCAAAGTGGGTGCAAGGTAGACTGGCGGCTTTGGAGATCCCATTCGCGCGCGGAGATGGCAGCCGCCGCCATCCATGCCAGGGTGCCGACGACGGGAATGTCATACGGACTGCCCGAGTAATACGAACCACTCATTCCTGCAGCGGTGAGCAGCTGAGATCCGACGGTGTAGGCCAGACTAACGCCGAGCAAGTGCAGGTAGAGCCGCCGCCATCCTCCCGAACTCGTCCCGGCTGCAAGGCCGAGTACGGCGAGCAGCAGAGCGTTCTGCAGCAGATAAAGCCGGCCGTAGTAGATATTGTAGAGATGGGCATTCTCGACTACATACTGGTGGGGAAAGACGATGAACGCGTATAGAAAGATCCACCATCCCATCAGCATCATGAAATTCAGCAAGCTGAGATGGATCTTCCCTTCTTTTTTCGGGAGGTCCGGGCGCCAGGCCACGGCCGCGATCATGGGCACCGCGTGCATGAAGAGAATGATGTCGAAGAAAAATATGTCGGGAACGGGCCGCCGCAACACGATCTCACAATAAGAGCCGGCGGCCGCGCTGCAGGCCCAAAGCGAAAACCCGAGAGTCATCAGCGCCCAGAAGCTGCGTTCCTGACCGGGACGGCTCCAGGCAGTCGATAGAGTAATCCCGGCAGCTACGAGCATCAGCGCCAGGACCAGAAGATCGGAAAACACGGTGAGCGCAAAGCTGGGGCGAGCAAAGATCGACACACACGCAAAGGCCAGAGTGATTCCGGCCGCTGCGGCAAACCAACGGTGTCGTTGAAACAGACTCATCCGACCCAATTCTATGGGACATAATTGAGGATGCGCGAGGAACGTTTGGAGTCAGGTAGGTTACTTCCGTTACACCCCCGCATGAAGAGGAGGCATCCTTTGGCGACAGAGCGCTGTTCCAAGCGAAGGCTCGGAGGGCATGGAGCTTTTGCCCGCTGCGCTGGGCAAGATGTTCTAAAATCGAGGCTGAAGGGCGTTTAGCTTCCCCTTCCCCTGGTGACCTCGATGGCATTTCCTGTGACCCGCCTGCGCCGGCTTCGCCGCACGGCGGAACTGCGCAATTTGGTATGTGAGACCCGCCTGACGCCTGACGCGTTTGTCTACCCGATGTTTGTGTGTCCGGGAGAAGGAGTGCGGAAGGCGGTTGGGTCGATGCCGGGAGTGTTTAATCTATCGGTGGACGAAGCGGTGAAAGAGGCGCGGGAAGTGCATTCGCTGGGCGTGCCGTCGGTGATTTTATTCGGGCTGCCCGATAAGAAGGACGAAATCGCCACTGGGGCTTGGGCCGAGGACGGGATTGTGCAGCAGGCGGCGCGGGCGATCAAGCGGGAAGTGCCGGGACTGCTATTGATCGGCGACGTGTGCTTGTGCGAATACATGTCACACGGGCATTGTGGGATTGTGAAGGCGGCTCCGCAATCGCTGGGAGCGGCGGTTGCAGCGCTTCCTGCCGTTACAAACGACTACGAAATCGTGAACGACGCGTCGCTCGAACTGCTGGCGCGGACATCGGTGTCGCTGGCGAAGGCGGGGATCGACATCATTGCGCCGTCGGACATGATGGACGGGCGGGTGGCGGCGATCCGGCATGCGCTGGACGATGCGGAGCTGATCAATACGCCGATTCTTTCGTATGCGGCAAAGTTCGCGTCGGGATACTATGGACCGTTTCGCGAGGCCGCGGACTCTGCACCGCAATTCGGCGACCGGCGCTCGTATCAGATGGATGGAGCCAATCTGCGCGAGGCGATGCGCGAGATTGAGGCTGACATCGAAGAAGGCGCGGACATGATCATGGTCAAGCCGGCCATGCCGTATCTTGACGTGATCGCGGCGGCTCGCGACCGGTTCGAATTGCCGTTGGCGGCCTATCAAGTCTCCGGCGAATTCGCCATGATCGAAGCCGCCGCGCAAAACGGCTGGATCGAACGCGACCGCGTCATGATGGAGTCGCTGCTCAGCATCCGACGCGCGGGAGCGAGCATTATTCTCACTTACTACGCCAAGGATGCGGCCCGGCTGCTGGGGTAGGTTTACCCCGTGTGGGGAGGACAGCTCTGTCCGCTTGCTGCAAGGAATCTGCGCCCCATCCGCCGATTGTTCCGATGTTGCGTCAAGGCATTCTCTCGAGACTCCAGTCCGGATTGGAGAACGCCTCGCAGCTCCCCTGGCGCTTCCGGCGGCACCGGAGTCCTTCGCTTTGCTCAGGATGACAGAGAGATTTGATGCTCGGCGTACAATTGTGCCCGGCCCTTACGTTCCTGAAATTCGCTCATGCCCGACTTTCCCTCGCGTGAGTGCGATTCATTAGAAGTAACCATGCCCCCTCACAAGCGGGAAGAACTTCGTGCTGTGCAGAGCGATGTCTGGGAGGTCATTGAGGCAACGCCCAAACGAGCGATTCGAGGCGCGCAGCCCGTGACCGAGGATGCGTTCCTGAACGAGATCACGAAGTCAGGGCGCCTTACGACGGTCGACAGGAAGACGCTTCGCTCGCAGGCCCGGCGCGCAGCAGTTCCGTCGACGCTTGATCTCGAGATGGATGCGGAGCCGGATGCTGCGTATCTCGTGATGGCGCGGCACGAATCGGGAGCGATCGTTTTTGTACGGCCCACGCAGATCGAGCGTCGCAGCATGGCACGCGGCGTCACGGCCAGCACTGTGCGTTTTTCGATCCCAGTTCCTCAGGCGGCTACGGCTGAGGCTCCGGAAGAACAACAACGACGTTCGCTCGTCGGAAAAGCAGTAAAGGCCACCGTTTTGAAGGTCGTGGGCAAGCTGGCAGACATGGCCATGCCCCTGCTGGCCAAGGCCGCCGAGACCGCGGTGTGGAAACTCAAAGCGCTACACGAGGGCTGGAAGTCGGTCTCGCCCGAGAAACTGCAGACGCCGGATCTTTCCCCCATCGACATCGCTCGTTTCGTCAGTAGAGACGTCGCGCAGCGCAACCTTCTCTTTAATCCATGGAACGTTCTCCCATGCGTCGTCGGCATATTCCGCGTTGGCTACGACGCGCGGTTCCGACGGGAAGACCTTCTTCGAGGGCCTGCAGCCGATTTACGGCAACCGCATTTTCGCCTTCGACCACTTCACGGTGAGCCGCACTCCCGAAGAAAATGCGCGCACGCTGCTGGCTGCGTTGCCCAAAGGTCCGTGCCTTTTCGATGTGGTGACACATTCCCGTGGCGGCCTGGTGTTGCGCACGCTGGTGGAGGGCGGAGCCACGCTGGGCCCGAACGCTTCGCGCTTCCAGTTGGGCCGTGCGGTGCTGGTGGGATCTCCGAACGACGGCACCCCGCTGGCCTCACCCAACCGCTTCCAGGATCTTCTGAACTGGTTATCGAACTTGATGGACCTGTTCCCCGAGAACCCGTTCACCACGGCTGCGGAGTTCGTGACCGAAGGATTGGCGTGGTTCGCGCATGCGGTTCAAGTGGACATTCCCGGACTCGCCGCGATGAACAGCCAGGGGCCGGTGATCCATCGGTTGCAGGGCCTACCCGGGCCTCCGCCGAGCGCGTATTCGGCACTGGTCGCGAACTTCGAGCCGGACCGCGGTTTGTTGCAGCGCATCCTGGACGTTGGCGTCGATCTCGTTTTCCAGACCGCCAACGATCTGGTCGTTTCCAGCGAAGGCGGCTGGCACGTGAACAGTGGCGCTACGCCGGTGATCGCTGGAGACCAACTCTGCTGTTTCGGACGGGGAGGCAACGTACCCGATCCGCCGGATGGTCCAGTGAATCACATTACGTTCTTCTCGCGTCCGGCCACCGTGGATTTTCTCGTGGGAAGTCTTCAGGGGAAGCCACTAGCGATTCCGGCACTGGATCCGGCTACACACTTACCGTACTTGCTCCGCCGCGGCGGAATTGCAGCGGCAGCAATGACGACAGCTCCGCCGCGCCAGCTGGGAAAAACGGTCTCTGCGCCAGCAACTCCGCCCGTAGCCCCCTCAGTGGCAGCCACACCATCGAAACTCGCGGCGCCCAGTGGCGACGATGTGTTCTACATCTCTGTGCTGGGCACGGATGAGGAGTACCACGCCAACCATCAGGCAACGCTGCTGGCGACATTTCGAAATGCGCGCGCGATGGGACGCATGCAGACCCGGAGCGGCGACGCTGGCAAACGGTTTCAGAACATCATTCAAGTGCAGAGAGGTATGAACGACTTCCTCAACGGGGAACCGGGCGCGAAGGAATTGCCGGATGATGCAGGTCTGATTAAGCTTGGGGTCGATCTGTTCGAAACTTTGCTTCCGGGCAAGGTCCGGCGTCTCTATGACGCAGCACGCACGGCAGCCGAACGGACGCTTGCATTTGATCTTCACTTCCATGATCAGCTGGATTGCCGACCTTCCGTGGGCATTCGCCTACGACCCGAACACAAGAATTTTCTGGCAACCTCCGAAGTGAACTTCACGCGGGTGGCCGAAGGCAAGGGGATGAAGGAAGTCGGCTTCATCCTGAACATGAGCAAGCGGACGGCGAACTATCACAAGTACAAGATGATGAAGAAGCTTGGCGCGACGAGCACCGCCGAACTCGTCAGATACGCCGTTAGAAACTACATCGCGGCCGCCTAGACAAGGGCTGGCAAATGTTTAACGGATGTAAGCAGGCCGTTACACTCAGGACCCCTAAACCACTGGCGGCAGCTCTTCAGCCAAACCGCGAACGGCAACGAGCAGCGGCCCGTACAGGCCCCAGTCCCTCAGGACACCGTCATTATCTGGCACGCCGACGGCAAACTCATCTTCGACATCATCAAACATCAATACCCGCTCTCCATTGCGTGCTACGACAAAGACGCGCTCAGTGCCGTATTGGTCACTGCGGTAGCAAGGCTGCTCGACAATGCCGCTTGCGTACGCCTTGTAAATCTTCAGGGCTTCGGGAGACAGCTACATCACTTCCTGCTTGAGCACATCTTCAAACCCTGCTCTGGATAAGGGCTGCCAGTCGTGTCTTGAATCTAGGTTCATGGCCAGTTTTCTGTGCATACTAACACCCCTAGAACGCGCCGCGAGTGTTCAAGTAACGAAGCGCAACGCATCCTGATTTAAAAAGCTTTGACTCAACAAGTTTTAACTGCAATCTCTCCTGCAAGCTGACACCTTCTAACAACCGTCTCCCTTCTCCTACAACGATTGGTTGAACGACAAAACGATATTCATCAACTAGGCCAAGCTCTATCAGCTGTGAAGGAACATCAACACCACCGATTAAAATGTCTTTGCCTAGCTCTTGTTTCAATTTGAGTATTTCGTCGCGAGGGTTCGTGCGAACAATTTTCGTATTCTTATCTTCAGCGCTCTCTAATGATTGTGAAAACACAATCTTGTTTTTGGAGACAAATGTTTTCGCAAATTCGATCGATGCTTTTGTCTCGAAACGATTTTTTGCGACATCCGGCCAATAAGGAACCATCAATTGATAGGTTTTACGCCCAAAGACGAGCAGGTCAACATCTCGCAAGAGGTGCGTATAATATTCAAGCATTTCTTCATCGGCAATCGTTTTGGTGTGGTCGCAGCAGCCATCCAGGGTAGTGTTGATTGCGAAGATTACGTTTCTCATTGGATTATCCTGTCTCCTTTTATGTACCAGCGCGCTTTGGTAGTGGTGCAGTTTGGCTTCCGCATTAGGCCGGTTAAGAGGGAGATCCTTCGCTACGCCTGAAAAACGGCTTCGCTCAGGATGACAAAGTCTTGTAAAGGCCAAACTGCACCGCTACCAGCGCTTTTGAGGGTTTGACCCTTGCGCGCTGATCGTCCGTCCTTTCGATTCGTTCATCCTATAGTCGTTGCGCACATAAAAAATCGACGGCCGACGCAAAATATGTTTGGAGAAGCTGGGGAGAGCGGACGCTCACCAATTTCCATTCGTCAAAAAACTGGGGAACGTTTGGCTCGTCTTCCACGTAACCGTCCACGGACATGAGCATCGAGTAGATCAATGACATTGGTTCATCTCCGGCGGCGCGTCCATCGTCATCGGGAGGCTGAACGCCGGGAAACTATTCGGCGGGAACACCACGATCTCCGTGATCAAGCCGTCCTCAATTCGAAGAACGTCCAGCGCCATGGCCCGCCAGGTGGAATCGCCCGGCCGGCACACGTAAGCTGCGACCGCCGGCTGCAGGTTGGCGTGGGTCACAACGCAGTGGAGGCGACCAAATCGTTCGGAGCCGAATCCTGCCTCGACCCATAGCTTGAACATTTCGTCACGGCCGTCGGCCGCGCCGAAATCGGGCGGCATGCGGAAGGTCGCGTCCTCGCGGATGATCGATTCGAAAGCCCGAAGGTCCGCCGATTCGCTCGCCTCGACGTATTTCTTTAGCAGGTCGCGCTCGGCCGTGCTGGCATCCACGTTGGCGGCCCACGGTGGCTTGCGAGACGGCAGACGCTCGCGGAGCCTGACCCGCGCGCGCTGCAATGCACTGTTTACGGCTGGGACGCTGAGGTCGAGCAGGTCGGCAGCGTCCTTGGCGGACCAGTCCAGCACGTCGCACAGTATCAAGGCAGCCCGCTGCTGCGGTGTGAGGAGCTGGATTACCGTCAGAAAGGCGATCTCGATGGTTTCGCGCATCAGCGTTATCGCCTCCGGTGTCCTCGCTGGTGGGGTGGTTGGTTCGAGTACTGTGTTCGGAATCGGCCCCAGCCAGACGACATCTTCCAGCTCCCCGGTCCAGCCATCATCCGCCGCGGCCCGGGCCGCGAGCACCGCCCGCCGCTCATCGCGAGCGATCGCATCGAGGCAAGCGTTCGTGGCCACGCGGTAGAGCCACGGGCGCAGCGGCGCACCTTCCTTCAGGCTGTCGCGATACCGCCAGGCGCGAAGCAAGGCTTCCTGAACCGCGTCCTCGGCATCCGGCAAAGAGCCGAGCATGCGGTAACAGTGGAGCAGCAGCTCGCGGCGATGACGCTCGACGTTGCTAGCGAACTGGTTCATTGTGTACCTCCGTTTCAGCGACGCCGGTGGATCTGCGTCGATCCTAACTTGTAATACCGGAGTGGGGTCAAAAACTCATCGCGCGGTAAGCATTCGTAGTTTTCCAGAACGTCTAAGCAAACTGGTGATCGCGAAATGGCCAAGGCCGCTTATATCATCGGAATGCAAAAGATTGCATCACTCGCTTCTCTAGAAAACGAGTTGCCGCACCAAGGCCTGAGGCCGATGGAGCTTTCATAGGCTACTGCTCGAAAAGTCTGCGATTCGTTGAAGTGACCGATGGCAGCAAGGAATTCTAGAGCTCTTCCATGATGACGAGGAATATGGAAGTCAACTGTTGATAGCAATGTCATGACATTGTTCATGCTCTGCCATCGAGTAAAGGGAGTAAACTGTAAGAGTCTCTTACACATCCTTCCGACGTGGCGAACCTGGGCGTCGGTCTCCTGTGCAATCTGATAATTCGCACGCGCAGAGACCTTAATGCCCATACGTTCAAATCTTGCGTTCAGACCCAAATTCCTTCACTGCTCCGTCTGCAACGAGGCGGTAGAGCTAGAAACCGCAAAGACTGATGAATCCGGGAAGCCGGTGCACGAAGAGTGCTACGTGCGGAAAGTGTGCATCCATACGACCGCGCGAGAGCCAGCCCCGATTCATGGCGATCCGAACCACAAAAGGCAAACCATTCGGCAAGAGGTGATCGAGTTTTTGGACTCGCAGGCCGCTCGTCCGGTGAGCAGGTTCTGTCCCTTCTGCGGATCGCAATTGGAATGCCGAGAGGCCACGGTTTGCCACGAAGATCGCGCATGGAAGGTACATCTGACAAAGTGCGTTAAATGCAACCCCATTTCGCGGGACTCTGCGGTTTGAACTTTGCGATTTCGTGTTACCTGATCTTCCGCTCTACGCCCCGGAACCCTGGCTGTTGGCGAACTTCACTTCTACCTGGCGGCGGTCTTCGTCGGAAACTTTGAACATCTGGCGGGGCTTGAGGTTCATGAAGCTGGCGACGAAGACGTCAGGGATCTGGGCGATGCGGGTGTTGTAGGTGTTGACGTCGTCGTTGAAGAACTCGCGGCGGTCGGCGATGCGCTCCTCGAGTTCGCTGATGCGGTTCTGCAGCTTGAGGAAATTTTCGTTGGCCTTGAGCTGGGGATAATTCTCGGCCACGGCAAATAAGCCGTGCAGCGCGCTGGCTACTCTCAAATCGGCGAGCGCTTTCTGGCTGATGCTGGCCGCGGTCATGGACGCCGCTCGCGCCTGCGTCACGGCGAGCAGGGTTTGCTGCTCGTGCTGCATATATCCCTTGACGGTCTCGACGAGGTTGGGGATCTCGTCGTGCCGCTGCTTGAGCAGGACGTCGATGTTGGCCCAGGCGCGGTCGTTCTCGTTGCGCAGCCGCACCAGCCCGTTGTAGAGGATGACGCCGTAGGCGAGCACACCGGCTACGAACAGGAAGAGTGCGAGACCGGTGATTGCGCTGCTGTCCATTGCTCGGCGGCGGCCCCTCGGCGGTGACACTTTAAGGTGCCAGCATGGGGGCGAGTGAGGCAAGTGGCAAGGAGGTTGCGTTGGGCGTGGGTCGAAACTGCCGCGCCGATCGGAATTGGGCCGCCGCGCTTCGCGACCGGCGGGACGGCCGAAGGCGGCTGTCCCCACATGTGTCTTCCCTACTTGCGTCTTCCTACACGAGTTTGATTAGTCGTTGCTTGGTTTCTTGGGAGTCAGATCACAGGACTTTTGGACTTGATCGAGCATCAGGCCTGCGGGGGCGAACTCAGCGATCTGGGGTCCGCTGCGAGTTGGAAGCTGCACCTTGAATTGCTGCGCGCCGATCAAGCCACGAGCGGTGCCTTTGTCCATGGAGAGGAAGTGGCCGCGCATCCAGTTCCAGCCGCGGCGATAGTGGACATCATCGACACGAACCGTCACTTCCAGTTGAGGCTGTCCCCAGAAACCCGGACGATTCGGAGGAGGAAGCCGGACGCCGGGATTGAAGTCCGACAATTTGAGCTTGCCGTCTTCGCAGTACAGATCGACTCTGGGCTTGTATTCCGGATCTTCCCGGAAGTAGTTCTCGGCGAGAAGTTCGAAGCGGACTTTCTTCGCGCCGGTCATCTTATCTTCCGACTGGAACATGGTCCATTTGCCGCCGGCGCTGACGCCGTCTTTTTCATCCTGATAAGGGCTCATGGCGCCGCCTTGGGCCAGGGCAGACGCGGCGCAGAGTAGAGTCAAGCACGCCAACATGGCCGCGGCCTGGGCGGGGCGATTTAATTTACAAGACGAAGGCAATCCGTTCACAGTGTCCTCCAGACAAATATCCCTACGTATATTGAACCCGGGAGAGCATGGAAAAGTTGCACAAAAGGTGCCGCTTACTTACCGCACTTTCAGGTCGAGGTAGACCTGGGAGCGTTCGTCGAACTGGCTGACGGATTTGGTGTCGCTCTTGCGGCCTTTGTACTGAGCGTAGACTTCGTAATCGACCGCGGTGGAAAGTGAGGGGAAACGGTACGCGCCATCGGGGCCGACGATATAGGTCTTCACGGCGCGGGTGCGGGTGTTGGTCACATAGACGACGGCGTCGGGAAGAGGGTTATCCTGGGGGTCGAGCACTTTGCCGAAAAGCAGGCGCCCGACAGCCTTATCCTTTTTGTTTTGTGCGGCGCTGGAAACTGCGCCCAGAGCCAGAAGCAGCGCGCAAGCTACAATCACAGCCTTGAACACGGACCGGTTAGGATTCATGCTGTTGCTATTGTCTCACGGCTTTCGCGAGGGGCACAGCACTGACTAGTGGGTTAGATGCAATCCGGTGTCTTCGCGTTCATCATTATAAATATGGACGGTCACTTCCTGGACCAGGCGAACCGTCTGGCCGTCGGCGGTTTTCACGCCTTTGAGATCGGCGGTCAGGATGTAATCGGCCTCGCCGGCGGGAACGCGTTGGGCGAATTCGCCCATGTGGTCAGAAATGACTTCCCACTTGGGCTTTTTGTCCTTGGCGCGGCGGATTTTCACCGGGATGCCGTAGACGGGACGGTCGTCCGGACCCCAGACCGTTCCGGCGATTAGTGCGTAGGGCTTGCCCTTGGGCTTCGAGGCGAGGAGAGCCTGGCGAGAAGTGAACGCCGGCAAGAGAAGTACGATCAGGAGGAGACCCAGGGGAAGTGTGGCAAAAGCCCGGCCCTTGCGGATGTTAGGAGAAGTCACCGTCTTCGCTTTCCTCCACTTCTTCTTCGTCTTCTTCGACGTATCCTTCTTCTACGGCTTTCAATTCAAGCGGACTGGTGGTGACGACTTCAAAGTCGGTGCCGCACTCGGGACAAGAAATGACTTCGCCCTCGTCAACATCTTCCTCTTCAACGTCCAGATTCGTTTCGCATTCAGGACACAGAACCATAAAGCCTCCCTCGCCTATTAGAGCCTCCTGATAATATTTAGATTCTTCCCGGCTGTTCGGTCAAGGGGGATAGACGGGGTCCGCAAGATTTTCTGGGAACCGGGAATCGTGCTTCCGGAGTGGAATTTGTCTGGACGGAGACCATCAAGCCATGCTCCATTTCCGCATGATAGCGCGCGCTGTGGCCGCGGGAATTTTCCTGGCGGCAATAGGATGTACAGGGCAGTCTGCTCAGAGTGAACCGGCGGCGGCCGATCCGCAGATCGCGGCGGCGCTGCGACAGGTTTCCACGCAACGAATTCAGGCGAACATCGAAAAACTGGTCAGCTTCGGAACGAGGCTGACGCTGTCGGCGCAGGATCCGGCATCGATTTCGGCGGGGCACGGGATTGGCGCAGCGCGGGAGTGGATCAAGGCGGAGTTCGAGCGCTATTCGAAAGATTGCGGCGGATGCCTCGAGGTTAAGACCGACAGCTTCACCGAGGAACCCACGGAGCGAATTCCCAAGGCAACCGAGATCACCAATGTTTATGCGGTGTTGAAGGGCACCGACGCTGCGAATGCGAAGCGCATCGTGCTGGTGACCGGGCACTACGATTCGCGCAACAGCGACACGCTCGACGTGAACGGTGACGCACCCGGAGCAAACGACGATGGCAGCGGAACGGCCGTCAGTCTGGAATGTGCGCGGGTGCTGAGCAAAATGAAGTTTCCGGCGACGATTGTGTTTCTTACCGTCGCTGGGGAAGAGCAGGGATTGAACGGCAGCCGTCACTTCGCGAAGATGGCGAAGGATCAGGGCTGGGACCTGGAGGCGGTGCTCAACAACGACATTGTCGGCGGCGACAAGAGCTCGGAGCAGGATCATTCCGTGGTGCGAGTTTTCTCCGAGGGAGTGCCGACGGCGGCGACGGAGCAGGACCAGCGGCGCATTCGCGGGCTGGGCGGGGAGAGCGATTCCGGATCGCGGGAGCTGGCGCGGTACATCAGCGAGGTTGGACGCGCCTACGACGCTGGCGTGAAACCGATGCTGGTCTTCCGGCTGGATCGCTACCTGCGGGGCGGGGATCATTCTGCGTTCAATCAGCAGGGATTCTCGGCAGTTCGGTTCACGGAGTTTCGTGAGGACTTTCATCACCAGCACCAGAACGTGCGGACGGAAAACGGCATCGAATATGGCGATTCGCTGAAGTTTGTGGACTTCGACTATGTGGCGCACGTGGCGCGGCTGAATGCAGCGACGCTGGCTTCGTTGGCGTCGGCACCGGCGCCTCCGGCGAACGTGCACGTGCTGACGAAGGATTTGGAGAATGATTCCACGTTGACTTGGGAGGCTTCTCCGGGTGGTCTGGCGACGGGGTATGAGGTTGTGTGGCGGGCGACGACTAGTCCGGAGTGGGAGCACGTTCAGGATGTGGGCAACGTGACTCGGACCACGATGAAGCTGTCGAAGGATAATGTGATTTTTGCGGTGCGGGCCGTCGACCGCGCGGGCCATCGCAGCCTGCCGGTTGTGCCCGTTCCGGAGCGGTAGGCGCGCAGTTGCGCCTGGCAACAAACGAGTAGAATTGGACGAGAGGTAACCCTGTGCGGCGAACCGGCGAACCCATGACGTTGAGCCTCCCCCCGTTTACGCGGGCGGTGACGTGGCTGCTGGGAATTAACACGGGCATTTTCTTGCTGATGGAGCTTCTGCCGTTACTGCGACTGGATGTCCTCGCGGCGTTTATCGCCTACCACTGCGCCTTAACTCCCGTCGACGTTGTTCATGGACAGATCTGGCAGCTCGTGACTTACAGCGTTTTGCATGCCGGCATTATGCATTTGGTCGGGAACATGATCGGCCTTTGGATGTTCGGTTCCGCGATCGAAAGCGCGTGGGGCACACGCCGCTTTTTGGAACTGTACTGGATCGGTGTGGTGGGCGCTGCGCTGACGACGGTGGCGCTTTCGTATTCGCATTTGCTGGGTGATCCCACCCGATCCACGATTGGAGCTTCGGGTGGTGTATTTGCGATTCTCATGGCATTTGGAATGTTATTTGGGGATAACGAGATCATGCT
The DNA here is from genome assembly GCA_963832015.1 of uncultured Acidobacteriaceae bacterium. Lineage (GTDB taxonomy): Bacteria > Acidobacteriota > Terriglobia > Terriglobales > Acidobacteriaceae > Sulfotelmatobacter. The sequence continues at coordinate 92,098 of CAWHSR010000028.1, read as the reverse complement.
GATTCCGTTTCCCTTCACGATGAAGGCGAAGTATTTCATCGGCATCCTGATCGTGGTCACGTTAGCTCTCGCCATGATGGGGGGAGGCCAGGTTGCGTACGTGGCCCATCTTGGTGGATTGCTGTTTGGATACCTGTACACGCGGCGCGGGCCCAAAGCGGCGATGGTAAATGTGGGGTTCTCGGAGCGCTATTACGGGCTGCGCAATTCCTATTACCGCTGGAAGCGGCGGCGCGCGGCGAAGAAATTTGAAGTCTACATGTCGAAGCACGACCGCCAGGTCCACTTCGACGAGCATGGGAACTACATTCCACCGGACGACGACACGCGCAAGGGGAACGGCGGCGGGAAGTCCGGGTGGGTGAATTAGAACGGGTTTCAAGGTTTCAGAGTTTCAAGGTTTCAAAGATGCCTGTCCTCCGCGGCCAGAATGCCAAGTCCGAGTCCATTGCTGACTTGAACTGAAACGGATCCTTCGACTGCGTGACTGCTCCGCTTCGCGCAGCAGTCACTTCGCTCAGGATGACAGTTAAATGAACTCGGTGAATTTAGAAAAGATCAGCCTCGGCACTTCTTCCTGCTTCGCTTTGCCTTTGAATCCCAGATCGTGACCGGCGCCTTCGATGGCGAGCAACTTCGTTTTCGCGGGAATCATTTTCAGCGCTTGTGTCAGCTCGGCGATGGAGCCGAATGGGTCGCGGGTGCCACTGACGAACAGAGCCGGCGTGCGCAGGTCGGGCAGATGCTGGGTGCGCTGCTGGTCGGGCTTACGCGGGGGATGCAGCGGGTAAGAGAGCAGCAAGAGCGCTGCAACCAGACCGGGATCTTCGGCGGCGAGCATGCTCGATTGGCGTCCGCCGTAGGAGTGGCCGCCGAGGAACAGACGCGCGGAGAACTTGTTCAACGCGGCGAGGGCATTCTTCAATCCGGCGCGGTCGCGGGCAGCGTCACCGGGACCGGGCGGGCCGAAGGAACGTGTCTGGCGATAGGGAAGATCGCAGCGCAGGACAGTGAATCCGGCGGCGGCGAAGGTTTCGGCGAGCGCGACCAGCAGTGGGGCTTGCGCGTTCGATCCGGCGCCGTGCGTCAGGACCAGGCCGTCGTTGTTGGGAGTATCAGGAAGATGCAAGTAGCCGCGGACCTTGGGATCGACGGCGTTGTCGGCGAAATCGCGAATAGGGGCGGCAGGCACGAAAACATTTTAAACATCGGCAGAGCGCCTTGCCATTCTTGCGACCTATGAGTAAGCGAAGGCCCGAGCGATGCTGCGCAGGACGCGTGTGTTATCGTTCTGGCCAGGCACCAGTGCAAGGAGAACCGCCGCATGCTCGTTAGAAAACAGGTCGGCACAGTGATCGTCCTCGCCCTGACCGTGGTTGCCGCGATCGCAATACCCACCGATTCGTCCTTCTCGTACGGGACGATTCGAAGCTCCTGCGCGCCAACAGACGCACCCGCCATCGCGATTACGCTGACTCCGGAACGGTCCGAGTGCAAACGAACCACCGGGCCCTATGCATCCTTCGCGATCTGGCGAGGCCTGCCCATCCATGCCGGCCAAGTGGTCGAGTTGGGCCCAGGTTCGAACGCTGGTTCTGCGGCGCGGTGCGCCAAAGAGGGCGACTGCAAACTTGCGCAATCAGCCACGATCGTTTTCGACAGCTACGAGGAGCGCTCGGGCGCAACCGGACACTACGAGATGAATTTCAAGGGCGGCGAAGCCCTAAAGGGGACCTTCGAGGTGAAATGGTGCGAGGAGCGCGTGATCTGCGGTTGATCAGCAAGACTACTTCGGGACATCTACAGGAACTTCGGTGAGGGTTTCGTAGACCTTAACGATTTGGATTTCATTTCCCAGGCGGGCCCAACAACGCTGCATGTCGGGATCTTCCAGCGCCGCCTGGCGGGCTTCTTCGGATTTCCAGTAGCGCAGGAAAACATAGTGCGCTTCGCGATCGCGGTAGAGCAGATCGCGGCCGTATCCTTTGGCGGTCACGATGGCAGTGAGTTCGCGGAGGGTGGCGAGCGACGCGGCTTCCATGTCAGGAACCGGCTCCCAGACGGCCACCGATAGTATCTGTTGCGGCATACGGGGCGATTATAACTTGCGGCGGTGCCGTCGAGTTTCGCTCGACCCGGACAGCCGATGGCGGCTGTCCCCACATTAGCGTTTCCGGGGCTTCTTTCGGTGCGGCTCCGCTGGGTGGGTGATGCGGTCAGCTTCTTCGTCAGTGACCACGTGCAGGCGCATGAGGTTGGTGGAGCCTGAAGCTTGGCGCGTACCGGCGACGACGCCGAGGACGTCCCCGGGCTTGAGCAGGCCGCGGCGGACGAGATCCTGCTCGGCCATCGTGACCATCTGCTCGGCGGAGCGCGCCTGGCGGCAGCGGACGGGATGTACTCCCCAATAAAGGTTCATGCGGTGGACCACCGGCTCCATGTGGGTGAAGGCGTAGATGGCGGCTTTTGGCCGGTATTTTGAAATCATGCGGGCAGTGTTGCCGGTCTCGGTGAAGACGGCGATGGCGCCCATCGGCAAGTCTTCGGCGGAGTGGGCAATCGACTCGCAGATGGTTTCGGCGACGGAGAGTCCGCGGTGTTCGCCGCGGCGACGGAATTGGAAATCGTTGCTGTTGGACTCGGCTTCGACGACGATGCGCGACATGATCGAAACCGATTCGCGCGGATACTGGCCGCTGGCGGTTTCGGCCGAGAGCATGACGGCGTCGGTGCCGTCGAAAACGGCGTTGGCAACGTCGCTGGCTTCGGCGCGCGTGGGGCGCGGGTTTTCGATCATCGACTCAAGCATCTGCGTGGCGGTGATGACGGGCTTTCGCCAGGCCGAGGCGCGGCGAATGACATGCTTTTGAATGACCGGGACTTTTTCCGGTGCCATTTCGACGCCGAGATCGCCGCGGGCGACCATGACTCCGTCGGCGGCTTCGAGAATTTCTTCCAGATGATCGATGGCCTGCGGCTTTTCGAGCTTGGCGATGACGGGTACGTCACTGCTGTGGGAAGCGATGATCTTCTTGACTTCGGTGACGTCGGCGGCGGTGCGGACGAAGGAAAGTGCAACGGCATCGACGCCGTGGTGGAGGCCGAATTCGAGATCTTTGCGATCTTTTTCGGTGAGCGCCGGGATGGAGAGGGCGATGCCGGGAAGATTGATGCCCTTGTGTTCGCCGAGCGTGCCGCCGTTGATGACGTCGCAGACGACATCTTTGGCGCGGACACCGCGCACCCGGAGTTCGATCAGGCCGTCACTCAGTAGGATGCGGGCGCCGGCCGAGAGTTCGCGGGCGAGATCGGGGAAGGTTGTAGAGATGCGGGCGGCAGTGCCGGGAATATCCTGCGGCGTGATGGTCACTACCGAACCGGTTTTTAGTAAGACGGGCTCATGGCGTTCCAGTGGGCCGGTACGGATTTTTGGGCCTTGCAGATCCTGGAGGATGCAGACGGTGCGTCCCTCGCGCTCGGCGGCGCGGCGCAGGCGGTGAATGTTGTGGGCGTGATCTTCGTGGGTGCCATGAGAGAAGTTGAGGCGCGCGATGTCCATGCCGAGTCGGAGCAGGTCGCGCATGGCGGCTTCGGTGCTGCAGGCGGGACCGATGGTGCAGATGATCTTGGCGCGGCGGGGAGAAGCCTTCACAGTGGTGGGATCTGCGATCGATTCTGGCTTGCTGGGCTTCAACCTGTCTCCTATCGGGCGCGGGACTTCGAGATATTTTAGCTGCAGATTTTCAAACGATGGTGAGCGCCGCCGCCCTCGGGGGCTGAAGCCCAGCTTCCTTCGCGGCCTTGACGGTACGGCTAAAGCCGTACCCTTCCACCAAACCACTGCTTCGACGAACCTCTAGAGTCGCCCAGAAGACTCCTAGGTGTTAAAGCCCGGTTTCGCTCTCGACCTTAACGGTACGGCTGAAGCCGTACCCTTCCACAAAACCACTCTTCAACGGCGTCACTACAATTTTGGCCCGTTTACTGCCGTCAACTCTTTCCCCAGCATGGCCCTTGGGAACAGCAGGGCGTTGAATTCCGCACCCACGAGGACGACCAGGGAGATCAAATACATCCACGCCAGCAGGGCCATGGCGACTCCGAGCGATCCGTAGATCGTGGCGAAGTCTCCGACATGCTGCAGGTAGGCGCGGAAGCCGACCGTGGTGGAGAACCAGAGCACAGTCGCGAGGATGGCACCAGGCATGACACTGTGCCAGGGCTGAGTGCGTGGAACAGCGTGGTGGTAGATCAACGCGATGACCGCGATGGCGGTCAATGTGGCGATCAGCCAGCGGATCGCACCCCAGAGCAGTAGAACGTAGACGCTGAAATCGGGATCGACGTAGGGGAGAAGGCGAGTCTCGAACTTGCTGCCCACCGCCACCAGTAGCGTGGAGAAGGTCATGGGGATCAGCGCGAAAATGACGAGAAGGAATGCGATCAGGCGCTCTTTCACCAGGCCCCAGGTTTTTGGGAGTTCATAGCAGCGGCGGAAACCCTCCATCCACGAGATCATGACGCCGGAAGCGGTCCACAGCGTGATCATGGAAGTGGTGGTCAGCAGACTGAGGGGATGCTGCGCGGCTCCTTTGAGATATCCCATCGCGGTATTGGTTCCCGCGGGAAGAATGCTGCTTAACGCATAGGAGATTTCGCGCAAGTACGGCCCACCCTTTCGCCAATTTGCCAAAAAAGATCCGATGATCAGCAGGACTGGGAAGAAGGTGAAGATCATGGAATAGGCAGAAGCCTTGGCAGTGGCGAAGGCGTCGTGGACAAAGGCCCGCCAGAACGCGAGCCGCAAGAGACGGAAGAAGCGTAGCATGCGCTGATCTAGCTTAGGCTGCTCGGGGGCCGGGCGCAAAGAAGGAAGTTGGCCGGGTTCCTGAATGTGCAATCGCTGGGGGCTGGCGTGCATTGGGTATTAGAACCACTCCAGAAGCAAGTTCGGGGGCGAACTGGTTCGCCCCCGAAATCTGCTTCAGATGTAACTACTCGGCCGCGGGGAGTTCCGCGGGCAGGTCGTCGGTTTCGCCCTCGTGACGCATCATTTCGAGAGCGCGCTCGGCTTCCTCGTACGCAGCCGAGACTTCCGCCTGTACCTTGGCGGCAGCCTCTTCCATTTCTGGCGAGAGGCGCACGTTGCGGTAGTACTCCATGCCGGTGCCGGCAGGGATGAGGCGTCCGACGATGACGTTTTCTTTCAGGCCGCGCAGGTGATCGACCTTGCCGTTGATGCTGGCTTCGGTGAGCACGCGCGTGGTCTCCTGGAACGACGCCGCCGAGATGAACGAGTCGGTGGAAAGCGATGCCTTCGTGATGCCCAGCAGCAGCGGACGACCGGTGGCCGGCTTGCCGCCCTGCGCAATCACGCGCTCGTTCTCTTCGCGGAAGGCGAACTTGTCGGTCTGCTCTTCGAGCAGGAACCGCGTGTCGCCCACGTCTTCGACCTTCACCCAGCGCATCATCTGGCGAACAATCACTTCGATGTGCTTGTCGCTGATGTTGACGCCCTGCAGGCGGTAGACTTCCTGGATTTCGTTCACCAGATAAGCCTGCAGTTCTTTTTCTCCAAGCACGGCCAGGATGTCGTGCGGGTTGAGCGGGCCGTCCATCAAAGGTTCGCCAGCTTTCACGCGCTCGCCTTCCTGCACGTTGATGTGAACGCCACGCGGAACTGAGTATTCCTTTTCGGTGCCGTTGTCAGCGACCACGTAGATTTTGCGCTGGCCCTTCGAAACCTCACCGAACTTGACCGTGCCATCGATTTCGCTGATGACCGCGGTTTCATGCGGCTTGCGGGCTTCGAACAGTTCGACCACACGGGGGAGACCACCAGTGATGTCTTTGGTCTTGGTGGTTTCGCGCGGGATCTTCGCCAACACGTCGCCCGGTGTAACGGTGTCGCCGTCCTGAATCATCAGGTGGGCTCGCGAAGGCATGAGGTAGCGCTTGCTCGCCTTACCTTTGATGACGATCGCAGGCTGACGCTTCTCGTCGGGAGAATCGCCGACCACGTGACGCGACAGTCCGGTGACCTCGTCCACTTCTTCGTGGAGCGTGACACCTTCCTGCAAGTCCTTGAACTGCACGGTGCCGCCGATTTCGGTCAGGATGGCGAAGGTGTAAGGATCCCACTCGACCATGACCTGGCCTTGCGTGACCGGATCGCCATCATTGACCTTCAGCTTGGCGCCGTACACGACTGAGTAGCGCTCACGTTCGCGATTCTTGTCGTCGACGACCGCGATCGAGCCCTGCCGGTTCATTACAACAAGATCTCCCGACTTGGCCTTGACGGTCTGCAATCCGATGAAGCGCACGTTGCCGACATTCTTGGCGTCGAGGCGCGACTGCTCGGAAACTCGCGATGCCGTACCACCGATGTGGAAGGTACGCATGGTGAGCTGGGTTCCAGGTTCGCCGATGGACTGCGCCGCGATGACGCCGGTAGCTTCGCCGAGTTCGACGAGACGTCCGGAAGCCAAGTTGCGGCCGTAGCACATGACGCAGACACCGCGTTTGGATTCGCAGGTCAGCACGGAGCGAATTTTCACGCGCTCGATGCCGGCAGCCTGAATCGCTCCGGCGAGGTCTTCGGTAATTTCCTGGTTGATGTCGACGATGACGTTGCCGTCATAATCTTTGATTTTTTCGAGCGACACGCGGCCGATGATGCGGTCGCGCAACGCTTCGATGATTTCGCCGGCTTCCACGATACCTTGCACGTAGATGCCGTCGACGGTTCCGCAATCGTATTCGCTGATGATGACGTCTTGCGCGACATCGACCAGGCGGCGAGTCAGGTAGCCGGAGTCGGCCGTCTTCAACGCCGTGTCGGCCAATCCCTTGCGGGCGCCGTGGGTCGAGACGAAGTACTCCAACACCGTCAATCCTTCGCGGAAGTTGGCCGTGATGGGCGACTCGATGATTTCGCCCGAAGGCTTAGCCATCAATCCACGCATGCCGGAGAGCTGGCGGATCTGCTGTTTCGATCCTCGAGCGCCAGAGTCGGCCATGACGTAAATCGGATTGAGTTCGCCTTCCTTGTCGCGGCGCTGCATTTCACCGAACATTTCGTCAGCCACTTTTTCCGTGATTGCCGACCAGATTTCGATGACCTTGTTGTAGCGCTCGCCGTTGGTGATGGCTCCGTCCAGGTACTGCTGTTGAACGGCGACCACCTGCTTCTCGGCGTCTTTGACCAGGACCTTCTTGCTGTCTGGAATGACCATGTCATCGATGCCGATGGAGAGGCCGGCGCGAGTCGCAAACTTGAACCCCAGCGTCTTCACTTCATCGAGCATCTTGACTGTCACTTCGAGGCCAAAGCGGAGATAGCCGTAGTTGACCAGAGCGCCAATGCCTTTTTTCTTGAGCAGGCCGTTGATGTAAGGCATGCCATCGGGCAGTTGGTCGTTCAGAATCGCGCGGCCTACGGTCGTGTTGATGAAAGCGCGCTCGACCTGTACGGGCTCGGTGTGAATGATGTCCTGATCGTCATACGCGGTTGTCAGGTCGATGAGTTCGCCCGAGTAGCGGAGGCGGATCGGGCTCAGGGTTTCAACTGCGCCCGCGTCGAGAGCCATCAGCACTTCTTCAATGTTGGCGAAGGCGCGGCCCTCACCCTTCGCACCCGGCTTCGCTTTGGTCAGGTAGTAGAGGCCGAGGACCATGTCCTGCGTGGGGACGGTGATCGGCTGACCCGAAGCGGGCGAAAGAATGTTGTGCGAGGCCAGCATCAGCACGCTGGCTTCGACCTGGGCTTCCGGAGACAGCGGAATGTGAACCGCCATCTGGTCGCCGTCGAAGTCGGCATTGAACGCCGTGCAGACCAGCGGGTGAATCTTAATTGCTTTGCCTTCCACAAGCACCGGCTCGAAAGCCTGAATGCCCAGGCGGTGGAGCGTAGGAGCGCGGTTGAGCAGGACAGGGTGATCCTTGATGACTTCTTCGAGGATGTCCCAAACAATCGGTTCCTGCTGCTCGACCATCTCTTTGGCTTGCTTGATGGTGGTGACGTTGCCCGTCTGCTCGAGACGGTGATAGATGAACGGCTTGAACAACTCGAGCGCCATCTTCTTGGGCAGACCGCACTGGTGCAGCTTGAGTTCGGGACCGACCACGATGACGGAACGTCCAGAGTAGTCGACGCGCTTGCCGAGCAGGTTCTGGCGGAAGCGTCCCTGCTTTCCTTTCAGCGTGTCGGAGAGCGACTTCAGCGGACGGTTGTTGGCGCCACGCAGCACGCGGCCACGGCGCCCGTTGTCAAACAGGGCGTCGACAGCTTCCTGCAGCATGCGCTTTTCGTTGCGCACGATGACTTCGGGAGCGTGCAGGTCCATCAGCTTCTTCAACCGGTTGTTGCGGTTGATGACGCGGCGATACAGGTCGTTCAAGTCAGACGTGGCGAAGCGGCCGCCATCGAGTGGAACCAGGGGGCGGAGCTCCGGCGGAATGACCGGGATGACGTCGAGGATCATCCAGTGCGGCTTGTTGCCGCTCTTGCGGAAGGCCTCGACCACCTTCAGACGCTTGGCGTACTTGAGCCGCTTCTGCAGCGAGCTCTCGTTCTTCATTTTCTCGCGCAGTTCAACGGACAGCCCGTCGGTGTCGACGCGCTTGAGCAGTTCTTTGATCGCCTCAGCGCCCATCATGGCCTTGAATCCGGCTGGACGGTACTGCTGGTCGAGTTCGCGGAACTTCGCTTCGTCCTTGATGACCTCGCGCTCTTTGACCGGAGCATCGCCGGGTTCAACCACGACGTAGGCTTCGAAATAGAGCACGGACTCAAGGTCGCGCAAAGAAATGTCGAGCAAGTGGCCGATGCGGCTGGGCAGTCCCTTGAAGAACCACACGTGCGAGCAGGGCGAAGCCAACTCGATGTGGCCGAGGCGTTCTCGGCGAACTTTGGACAGCGTGACTTCCACGCCGCACTTGTCGCAGATCACGCCGCGGTGCTTCATGCGCTTGTACTTACCGCAGAGGCATTCCCAGTCCGTTACCGGGCCAAAGATGCGCGCGCAGAACAACCCGTCGCGCTCCGGCTTGAAGGTGCGGTAGTTAATGGTCTCGGGTTTGGTGACTTCGCCGTGCGACCAGCTCCGGATTTTTTCCGGAGACGCCAGACTGATACGGATGGCGTCGAAGTCTGCGATCACATTTGCCATTTCGAAAGGGCTCGAACGAAACAAGGTGGTCCTCCGCTTCCTGCGGTTCTGACGTGTCCGCTGACGGAGCTCGTAAACCAGTTCTCAATACTCGGTACTCAGTTAGAACCGAGTGAACCTTTCGCCTCTTCATGCGGCATCGAGCTCGTATGCCGCAGTGGCCGTAATTCAAAATCTCTTTTCGATGTCCTCAGGCCCGATCCCAGCTCAGCTCTCACTGAGTGCTGAGTACTGAGTACCGGGTACTGAGAACTGATCTTCAGTCTGCTGCTGCGCTGGCCGTGGGCTTTTTCTCGCCTGCCTTGATCAATTCCACATCGAGGCAGAGCGACTGCAACTCGCGGATCAGCACGTTGAACGATTCGGGTACGCCGGGCTCCATGGCGGCTTCGCCCTTGACGATGGCCTCGTAGATCTTGGTGCGGCCGTATACGTCGTCGGACTTCGCTGTCAGCAGCTCTTGCAGGATGAACGCTGCACCGTAAGCTTCCAGCGCCCAGACTTCCATTTCTCCGAAGCGCTGTCCGCCGAACTGCGCCTTGCCGCCCAGCGGCTGCTGGGTGATAAGCGAGTACGGCCCGATGGAGCGAGCGTGAATCTTGTCGTCCACCAGGTGCGACAGCTTCAGCATGTAGATGTAGCCGACGGTGACGGGCTGTTCGAACTTCTCGCCTGTCATGCCGTCGTGAAGAGTCGTCTTCCCGGAGGTCGGCAGACCGGCGTGTTCGAGCAACGCCTTGATCTCGCCTTCCTTCGCGCCATCGAATACCGGGGAGCCCATAAACACGCCCTTGGCCAGGGTTGGCGCCACGGCTTCCAGTTCTTCTTCGCTCATGTCGGAAATAATGTCGGACAGTTGCGAATCTTTGAACAACGCCTTCAACTCGCGACGGATCGCTTCGGAGCGCGTGTTTTCCTTGAGCAACTGCGTGATCTTCTCGCCGAGCACGAAGCCAGCCCATCCGAGGTGGGTTTCGAGAATCTGACCCACGTTCATACGGGAAGGCACTCCGAGCGGGTTGAGCACGATTTCCACGGGCGTTCCGTCTTCGAGGTACGGCATATCCTCTTCCGGCAGAATGCGGGCGATGACGCCCTTATTGCCGTGACGGCCGGCCATCTTGTCACCGACACTCAGCTTGCGCTTCATGGCGATGTAGACCTTGACCAGCTTGATGACGCCCGGCGGCAGTTCGTCGCCCTTGGTGAGTTTTTCTTTCTTCTCGTTGACGATCTTCTTGAGCACGTCGATCTGGCGAGAAGTCATTTCTTCGATCTCGTCGATCTGCTCGTTCACTCGCGGATCCTTGTCCGCATATTTAATGCGCTTCAGGTTGCGAGTAGAGATGCGCTCGATCTCGTCACGCGTGAGCAGGTTGCCCTTGGTCAGAAGGCGCTTGTTCGTACGCTCGTCGTGCAAGTCGGCCTGCACTTCTTTGCCGCCCAGGATGCCCTCCAGGCGCTTGAGGCGCTCGTCGGTCAGAATTCGGATTTCGTCCGAAAGGTTCTTTTCCAACTTCGCGATCTGCGTGGCTTCGATGGCCTTCGCGCGCTCGTCCTTTTCCTGGCCCTTGCGCGAGAAGATCTTCACGTCGACGATGACGCCCTCGATGCCCGGCGGGCAGTAGAGGGAGGCGTCGCGCACGTCACCGGCCTTTTCACCGAAGATCGCGCGCAGCAGCTTTTCTTCCGGCGTGAGCTGGGTTTCACCCTTCGGCGTAACCTTGCCGACGAGAATGTCGCCCTGCTTGATGCTGGCGCCGATGCGAATGACGCCCGCTTCGTCCAGATTGCGCAGCATGGACTCGCTGACGTTTGGAATGTCGCGCGTGACTTCTTCCGGCCCAAGCTTGGTGTCGCGGGCTTCGATCTCGTACTCCTCGATGTGAAGCGAGGTGTAGTAATCCTCTTTCACCATCTTCTCGGAGACGAGGATCGCGTCTTCGAAGTTGTAACCGCGCCATGGCATGAAGGCGACCAGGACGTTTCGTCCCAGAGCCAACTCGCCGTGATCGGTGCAAGGACCGTCAGCGATAATCTCGCCCTTCAGGACGCGCTGACCTTTTTTCACCACCGGCTTCTGGTTGATGCAAGTGTTCTGGTTGGAACGCTTGAACTTCGTGAGCTGGTAGATGTCGCTACCCACTTCACGCGACAACTGCGTGGGATGGTGTTCGCCTTCGACTCGAACAATGATGCGCTCGGAGTCGACCGAATCGATGATGCCGTTGCGGCGGGCGAGAACGACCGCGCCCGAGTCGCGAGCGGTGACGCCTTCCATTCCGGTGCCGACGATCGGCGCTTGCGCGCGGAGCAAGGGCACGGACTGGCGTTGCATGTTGGCGCCCATCAGCGCGCGGTTCGCGTCGTCGTGCTCGAGGAACGGAACCAGCGAGGCGGCGACGGAAACGAGCTGCTTCGGGCTGACGTCGACATAGTCGACTTCGTCGCGGCTAACCAGGACGAAGTTGCCGGCCTTCCGGGCGTTGACCAGTTCGGCGACGATCTTGCCCTTGTCGTCGAGTTCCACGTTCGCCTGCGCGATCGTGTGGCGGTCTTCTTCCCATGCGGAGAGGTAGAAGGAGAACGGCTCAATCGTCGCCGGCTTCTTCCGCTTCTCTCTCAGCTCGTTGTTGATCTTCTCGATCTCATGCTTCTCCATGTGATCGCCGACTTTGTGGTCGCTGTCGCCAACGTTGACGACGGTGACGTAGTCGATGACGCGCCCGCCCTTAATCTTGCGATAGGGCGACTCGATGAAGCCGTAGTCGTTGATGCGCGCGTAGCAACTCAACGACGAGATCAGGCCGATGTTCGGACCTTCCGGCGTCTCAATCGGGCAGATACGTCCGTAGTGGGTAGGGTGAACGTCGCGGACCTCGAATCCAGCGCGCTCACGAGAGAGACCACCCGGCCCAAGGGCCGAGAGACGCCGCTTGTGCGTGATCTCGGAGAGCGGGTTGGTCTGATCCATGAACTGCGAGAGCTGCGACGATCCGAAGAATTCGCGGATCGCAGCCATCACCGGCTTGGCGTTAACCAGGTCGTGCGGCATCGCCGTCGACATTTCCTGGTACACGGACATTTTTTCTTTGATCGCCCGTTCCATTCGGACAAGGCCGATGCGGAACTGGTTCTCCATCAACTCGCCGACCGCGCGGACGCGGCGGTTGCCGAGGTGATCGATGTCGTCGACCGCGCCAATGCTCTTGCGGAGCTTCAGCAGGTACGCGATGGTCGCGTAGAAGTCGTCGGGATCGAGCGTGCGCTTGTCGAGGCTGGTGGCTTCCTGGTTCTCGAACAGCTTGATGTTGAACTTCAAACGGCCCACGCGAGAGAAGTCATACTTGCGCGGGTCGAAGAACATGCCATGGAACAGCGCGGTCGCCGTATCGAGCGTCGGCGGATCGCCGGGACGCAGCTTGCGGTAGATCTCGATCAGCGCTTCCTGCGGCGTCTTCACCGCGTCGCGCTTCAGGGTCTGGCTGATCACCGTGCCCACGTCGTCGCGCTCGGGGAAGAACAGCGACATTTCCACGACGCCGGAATCGAGGATCTTCGAAACCTTGTCGGCCGTCAGCTCGGAGTTGGCTTCGAGCATGACTTCGCCGGTGGTGGTGTCGACGATGTCGCCGGCGGTCCACGCTCCTTCGAGGTCAGTGATGTCGACTTCGATTTCAGTGACCTTCGCCTTCTGAATGTCCTTCAGAACCTGGGCGTTGATCTTGCGGCCGGAGTGCGCGATTTCGTCGCCCGACTTGTTCTTGATGCTGTGCGCCAGTTTCATGCCGAGAAGGTTGGTCGGCTTCTCGCTGGCGGGGTCGAGCGTCCAGAAAAGTTTCTTGTCGCGGACGACCAGACGGTCGACGGTGTAGAACGACTTCAGAATATCTTCGCCGGTACGCAGGCCCAGAGCGCGCAGGAAGATCGTGCCCAGGAACTTGCGCTTGCGGTCGATGCGAACATAGAGCACGTTCTTCTGGTCGTACTCGAATTCCACCCACGATCCGCGGTAGGGAATGATCTTGCCAAGGAAGTAGGTACGATTGTTCGCGGTCTCGAAGAACACGCCGGGCGAACGGTGCAACTGGCTGACAATGACGCGCTCGGTGCCGTTGATGATGAAGGTGCCATTCTGCGTCATCAGCGGAACGTCGCCGAAGAAGACTTCCTGCTCTTTAATATCGCGAATCGAGCGGTTGCCGGTCTCCGCGTCCTTGTCGAAAATCGTCAGACGCATCGTGACCTTGAGCGGGGCGGAATAAGTCATGCCGCGCTCTTCGCACTCAGCCACGTCGTACTTCAGCTGCAATCCCACTGGGTCGCCGCACTTATTGCAGAAGTCGGGCGTGTTGGCGTTGTAGGTGCCGCACTTGCCGCACAGAACTTCGCCGGGATGGAACGGATCGGTGATGACGGTGGATCCGCAATTCTTACAAGTGGTCCGGAGGTGATGCAGTCCTTTCAAGTGGCCGCACTTGCACTCCCAGTTACCAATGGCGTAATCCACAAACTCAAGTTGTGATACGTTGCGGAAGTCGGTGATCGGAAAGACAGACTGAAACACCGCCTGCAAGCCGCCGTCTTCGCGCTCGCTGGGCAGTTTGTCCATCTGAAGGAAGCGGTCGTAGGAACGCTTCTGAACCTCGATCAGGTTCGGGATCTGGATGGTGGCCGGAATTTTGGAAAAATCGAATCGCTTACGGAAGGCATTTTTCATCTTCAGAAACTCCCAATCTCACGCGCAGCCGAGGGCCACGCTTATACCGCGGAATGTGGGGCGCGTCATTGTTGTCGCGCCGCGGGACGTACGTGTGTGGTACCGGAAAAGCTTGTGTTTCAAAACCAGGAACCTAAAAGACAGCGGGGCGCCCGCAGGGACAGTCGTTCCCGCAGACGCCAACCAAGGCGTTTCGCCATTCTAGATTTGTAATCTTTCGCGCCAGTTCGTCGGCCTGTTTCCGCCCCGCCTGCCCGCGGAGCAGCCTGCCCAAAACTACCCGCGCGAGACATAGCCCGCGCTCGAGTGAAGCCCTGGGAGGCGACGTTATATAGATGCTAACATCGCCGCCCACGGTTCACAAGTAGGAACGTACAACATAATCGATTTTGCACCGATCTAGATGCAGACCAGCCTTCCGTGGAGCGGCCCCCTGTCCGCGACCTCCTGCAAGTTGCTGCAGGCAGCGCGGGCGAGGGCGCCCGCGCCACAGAAACCGCTTATTTCACTTCAACAACAGCGCCTGCCTCGGTGAACTTCTTCTTAATGGTCTCGGCCTCGTCCTTGGAGACACCCTCTTTAATGCTCTTGGGGGCTCCGTCGACCAGCTCCTTGGCTTCTTTCAGGCCCAGGCTGGTGACTTCGCGGACGGCCTTGATCACGTTGATCTTGTTGGCGCCCACTTCTTTCAGGACAACGGTGAACTCGGTCTTTTCTTCCGCCGGAGCCGCCGCAGCCGCGCCGCCGCCGCCCGCGACCATGACCGGGGCCGCTGCAGCCGCCGACACGCCGAGACGCTCTTCGAGCTTCTTTACGAGCTGCGCCGCGTCGAGCAGCGACAACCCTACGATTGACTCTTCTAACTGTTGCAGATCCGCCATATTAGTTCTCCACTTGTTTCAGTTTTGTTGATTTCGTTATCGGTGGGCCGAGGTTCCAGTGCGTCCAGGTCCAATTTCCTCGCGCCAGACAACGCTCGGAACGAACCGCGCAACCCCCGACTTGCCGGTAACCAAATCTCTTTCGGATGGCTTGCGCCATCCAGAACCTTCTATCGACGCAGTCGGCTAAACCACGCTCGCTGCGCTTGCTGGAGGGCCGAAGGCGGCCGTCCCCACATGAGCCGTTAGGCTTCTTTGAACTTCTTTTGCTGCACGCCTTGATCGACCACCACCGCCAGGTTGCGGCCTACCGCGTTCATCACGGTCACCAGACGCTGCGCCGGGGCATTGATCAGGAACAGGAGCTTGGAATACAGCTCTTCCTTCGACGGCATGCTGGCCAGGGCTTCGATCTCTTTAATGTTGATGACCTTGCCTTCGACCACGCCGATCTTGAAGGTGAATTCCGGCGTGTCTTTGGCGTACTTCGTCAGGGCCTTGGCCATCGCGACCGGATCGCCAGTGGTGTAGGCGATGGAAGTGACACCGGCCAGACCCGTCAGGGCAGCTTCGACTTTGGTGCCCTTGGCGGCCTTCTCGGCCAGGGTGTTCTTGACGACCTGGTACTTCGCGCCCGCCGCGCGCAGTACTTTACGCAGCTCGTAGTCCTGAGGAACGGTCATCTTGGTGTAGGTCGCGACGACCACGTTTGAAACGTTCTTCAGGTCTTTGCTGAGCTTTTCGACCTGCTCTGTCTTCTTTGCTTTAGTAACCGCCATAATCAATCCCTCGTAATGATCTTCGTGGGGACAGCCGCCTTCGGCTGTCCGGGCGCTTCAGCGCGCCGCGTTATGCCTTGGCAGCTGTCTCGATCGGGGTCACATCCAGAGAAATCCCGGGACCCATCGTCGAACTCAGGAAGCAGCCCTTGATGTACTTGCCCTTGGCGACCGACGGCTTGGCCTTGATCACGCTGGTGATCAGGACCGTGGCGTTCTCGATCAACTTGTCGGGCGAGAACGAAATCTTGCCGACCGGGCAGTGCACGAGAGCCGTCTTGTCGGTACGGAATTCGACCTTGCCGGCTTTGACTTCCTGCACGGCCTTGCCCACGTCGAAAGTGACCGTTCCGGTCTTCGGGTTCGGCATCAGGCCCTTGGGACCGAGAATCTTACCGAGGCGTCCAACGGATTTCATCACGTCGGGCGTGGCGATGAGGGCGTCGAAGTCAGTCCAATTCTCTTTGGTGATCTTCTCGACCATCTCTTCGCCGCCTGCGAAATCGGCTCCGGCAGCTTCTGCTTCCTTAATCTTGTCGCCGGTCGCGATGACCAGGACCTTTTTCGATTTGCCGAGACCGTGGGGCAGGACGACCGTGCCGCGGACCATCTGGTCGGCGTGCTTGGGATCGACTCCCAGGCGCAAGGTGACCTCGACGGTCTCGTCAAACTTCGCAAACTTCACTTTCTGCAGGAGAGGAACGGCGTCCTGCAGAATATACGGGCGCTTCTCGACTGCGGAATGCGCCTTGGCGATGTTCTTTCCTTCTTTTTTCATTGCTTTTCCTTGTCTCCCACCGCTAGTCGTTGAATCGAAGAGCCGTGGTGCTTTTGACTTATGTGGCGCGGGCGACCTCGCCCGCGAAACCTTGCCACATTCCGATCAGCTTTCAAAACCTGCGCTCGCTTCGCTTGCTGGACAGCCGAAGGCGGCTGTCCCCACAAAAAAATCTTCAGCCAACTACTTCGATGCCCATTGAACGGGCGGTGCCGCGGATGCTTTTGATTGCGGTCTCGACTGAGGCGGCGTTCAGGTCGGGCATCTTTTGTTTCGCGATGTCTTCGACCTGCTTGGCAGTGACTTTGCCGACCTTATCTTTGTTCGGCACACCGGATCCCTTGGCGATGCCTGCGGCGCGCTTCAACAGAATCGAGGCCGGAGGCGTCTTGGTGATGAAGGTGAACGAGCGGTCGCTGTAGACGGACACGACGACCGGGATGATCAACCCCTCCATCTCTTTCTGGTTGGTTCTGGCGTTGAACTGCTTGCAGAACTCCATGATGTTGATCTGCGCCTGGCCGAGCGCCGGGCCCACGGGGGGCGCCGGAGTCGCCTTACCGGCGGCGATCTGCAGCTTCACATAACCTGTAACTTTCTTTGCCATAATCTCTCTTCCGTCGGCAGCGTGAGTCTAGGATTTTCGGCCCAGCGATCTGCGGACTATTTTTCTTCGAGACTTAGCGGCCCTCAGGGACTAAAGCCCAGTCTCGCTTGGGCGCTTAACGGTACGGCTAAAGCCGTACCCTTCCACAAAACCTACGCGACCTTTTCCACCTGGTTGAACTCGAGTTCCACCGGGGTGGAGCGGCCGAAAATTGTGACCATCACTTTCAACGTTTCGCGGTCTTCGTTCACTTCGTCGACGATGCCGGTGAAGCTGGCGAACGGGCCTTCGGTGATGCGGACCGATTCCTGCTTCTCGAACTTGACCTTCAGCTTGGGCTTCTCGCGGCTGTCGGCGACTTTGTAGACGATGTGCTGCACTTCTTCTTCGGAGAGCGGCGTGGGCTGCTGCCCGGTGCCGACGAATCCGGTGACGCGCGGCGTGGACTTCACCACATGCCAAACGTGATCGTCCATGTCCATTTCCACTAGCACGTAGCCGGGATAGAACATGCGCTCGGAAGTGTACTTCTTGCCGCCGCGCACTTCGGTGACCGACTCGGTCGGGATCAGCACTTTGCCGATCTTCTCCTGCAGCCCGAAGGCCGCAACGCGCGACTCCAGAGACTCTTTCACCTTGCGCTCAAAGCCCGAGTAGGAGTGGATGATGTACCACTTCATGTTCGGGTTCTTGGGCGCCTCGGCCGTGGCGGTGGTTCCGTCCGCGGCGGCGGCCTGCGGTTCGCCGGTTGCGCTTGGTGCTGCTTCGTTTTTTTCTTCGTCCTGCATATGGGTGGTTCTTCTCGGCCAGCCGTTACTTTCTAAGCAGCACTGAGCTGCAAATCATCAGTTGCAAATCGTCGATGACTAGTGAACCCTGAACGCGTTGAACAGGGCCGTCACGCCGTGCTGAATGACGAAGTCGATCACGGCAAAGTACAACGCGAAAATGAAGACCGTGATCACGACCACCGTGGTCGTGGCTCGAACTTCTTTCCACGAAGGCGCGGTCACTTTGCGCATTTCTGTGCGCACATCGTTGTAGAAGGTCTTGGTCCGCTCGGGCCAGGACTTCACCGTCGCGACAAGTGCGTTTTGTTCCGTCATGGTCGCCATCTTCTGCTTCTTTCTCTTCGCTCTATCTGCTGCGCCTGTGCGTAAACTCTGGCAGGGGCGGAGGGATTCGAACCCCCAAGTTCGGTTTTGGAGACCGACAGTTTAACCGTTGAGCTTACGCCCCTACATCAGTACTCAGTTGCCAGTACTCGGTACTCAGTCAAACCGAGACTGGTTATTTCACTTCTTTGTGCGGCGTGTGCTTGCGGCAACGGTTGCAGAATTTCTTGAATTCCAACCGCTCGGTCGTCGTCTTCCGATTTTTGGTCGTCGAGTAGTTCCGCTCTTTGCAGTCACCGCACTGTAACGTCACGATTTCTCGGGGCATAAAACAACTCCTATGCTTCTAGCTCTTAACTTCCAGCTCAAACCTTACTGAATAATCTCCGCAATCGTTCCGGCGCCTACCGTATGCCCGCCTTCACGAATCGCGAACCGCAATCCCTTTTCCATGGCCACCGGCGTGATCAACTCGATGACCAGGCTCACGTTGTCTCCCGGCATCACCATCTCGGTGCCCGCCGGCAACTCCGCCACGCCCGTCACGTCCGTCGTGCGCAGATAAAACTGCGGACGATATCCCTTGAAGAATGGCGTATGTCTTCCACCTTCTTCTTTGGTCAAGATGTAGACCTCGGCCTTGAACTTGGTGTGCGGCGTGATCGATCCACCCTTCGCCAACACCATGCCGCGCTCCACGTCTTCCTTGCCAATACCGCGCAGCAGCAGACCGGCGTTGTCTCCCGCCATGCCTTCGTCCAACTGCTTCTTGAACATTTCAACGCCCGTGACGACGGTCTTGCGCGTCTCGCGGAAGCCGACGATTTCTACTTCCTCGCCGACCTTCACCTTGCCACGCTCGATACGGCCCGTAACCACCGTGCCGCGTCCGGAGATCGAGAAGATATCTTCGATCGGCATCAGGAACGGCTTGTCCAACTCGCGCGCCGGCTGCGGCACGCTCTTGTCCACCGCTTCCATCAACTCGTCAATCTGCTTCTCCCACTTCGCTTCCCCGTTCAGCGCGCCCAGCGCCGACAAGCGCACCACCGGCACGTCATCGCCAGGGAACTTGTACGTCTTCAGCAGTTCGCGAACTTCGAGCTCAACCAGGTCCAGCAATTCGGGATCATCGACCGCATCGCACTTGTTCAGCGCCACAACGATGTACGGCACACCAACCTGGCGGGCCAAAAGTACGTGCTCCCGCGTCTGCGGCATGGGACCATCCGTCGCCGCCACCACCAGAATCGCGCCGTCCATTTGCGCCGCGCCCGTGATCATGTTCTTGATGTAATCGGCGTGGCCCGGGCAATCGACGTGCGCGTAGTGCCGGTTCGCCGTCTCGTATTCCACGTGCGCCGTCGCGATCGTGATTCCGCGCGCCTTCTCTTCCGGCGCGTTGTCGATCGAGTCGAACGAACGGAACGTGTTCTTCGGATTGTGCTTCGACAGAACCTTGGTGATCGCCGCCGTCAACGTCGTCTTGCCATGGTCAATGTGACCAATCGTCCCTACGTTGCAGTGCGGCTTATTGCGATCAAATTTTTCTTTCGCCATAACTCAGCTCTTAGCTCCTAGCTCTTAAGCTTCTAGCTCAAAAACCCTTGTCATCCTGAGGCGCGCCTTTTGCGCCGAAGGATCTATGCAACTTCTTCTGCTTCCACTTCAGTAGTACTGATACAGCTTCTTAAACTTGTGCCGCAGCGCGATGTCGACGCCCTCGAGCTTCGACAAGTAAAACTCTCGCATTTGCGCCTGATCGGACACGGGAAGCGACTGATACAACTGCCGCGCGTCGAGTCCTGAATCGCCGGCAACACCTTCCAACAAGCGCTGCGCCAGGACCGCGTCAAAATCCCGAACGCGAATTCCTTTGCGATCCAACTGCTTCAGGAATTTTCCAGCCTTCTCAGGCAAGAACGCCTGCTCTACTGCTTTTTGCAGTCTGGCGTACTCTTCCGCCTTCTCAATCTTGATGGCAGCCTTCTGGAAAACCACTGTCATCGGCGAACACTCTCAATTCCTCAAACAATTTTCTGGAGCGGGAGACGGGAATCGAACCCGCGACCAACAGCTTGGAAGGCTGTGACTCTACCACTGAGTTACTCCCGCCCTGCGTCAGCTCTCAGCTATCAGCCGTCAGCAAACCTCAGCGGCTAAAGCCGCGTCCATCTTCCGACTCCTGACGGCACGGCTAAAAGCCGTGCCCTACCCAAACCCTTGACGGCACGGCTGAAGTCGTGCCCTTCCACAAACCCTGCGCTACGGCCTATACCGCGCGCTTCCACAAACCTCGCGTCGCGGCCGAGGCCGAAACCCCTTCAAATCTGGAGCCGATGACCAGGATTGAACTGGTGACCTCTCCCTTACCAAGGGAGTGCTCTACCAACTGAGCTACATCGGCCCAAAAACCAGCTGTCAGCGAACCCGCGCTCACTCCGAATCGCTCTCACCGTCCGGGTGCAGCACTTCATTCCGGCGCAACACCGACTTCACGGCCAGCAATCCCAGGATCACCAGCGTTCCCGCCCGAAACCTAGGGTCGGGAAGCGTAGTCCACGCCAGCGCTCCCAGCACTCCATAACAGACCAGCGCGATGGACAAACGGTTCACAGAATCTACAGAATCTATGGTGCACAGGGAAGGATTCGAACCTTCGTACCTCGCTAGGAGGGACAGATTTACAGTCTGTTGGCTTTAACCACTCACCCACCTGTGCAAAAACTTTCGGGCGATGCGGCTGTTGCGCTCCGTCCGGCAGACCACGCTACTAGGGCCGCTCGAAAGCACACGCGAAACCCGCAGACGAAACGCAGCACAGCTTTACTTTTTTCGCAACACAGGGAAACCAAGGCTCGCGTAAGAAGACGCCGCGAAGATCACTAGACTGCCTGATCACTGCACACCGGAAAAGTACCGAATGGAGTGCGTTGGAAAAACCTGTTGCGCCGCTAACCGAGTCCGCCGAACAGCCGGAAAAACATCTCATCGTTCATTTACTGGAGCTGGCGAAGGGATTTGAACCCCCGACCCTCTGATTACAAATCAGATGCTCTACCAACTGAGCTACGCCAGCAAATTCGGGGAAAGACGCGCCTTCGCGCAAACTTATCCCTCAGATCCCTGCCAGATGTCCGGGACAATTATTTAAGGTATCACAAGGGCAAGTTGGGGTGCAACAACTCGTCTGGTGCCAATCAGCTCGGCCAGCTACTCTTCGCGCAACGCGACCATCGGATCCACGCGCGCGGCTCGGACCGCTGGAATAATGCATGCCGCTAGCGCGACCGCGGTCAGGACTACGGCGACCAGACTGAAAGTTGCCGGGTCGTGGATGGGCACGCCGAACACGAGACTCGAAACCGCCCGGCCGAGAGCGAGCCCGCCCACCAAACCGATGCCGACTCCGATCAGCACGACCTTCATCCCTTGACCGACAATGAGTTGGAGCACACTTCGGGGTGTCGCACCCAAGGCCATGCGCAGACCGATCTCGCGGGTGCGCTGGTTCACGGAGTAGGCCAGCACGCCGTAGATCCCGATCGCCGCAATGAGCAGCGCCACGCCGGCAAAAGTCGTGAGCAAGACCGTGTTGAGCCGCGGCTGGGCTGCGCTGTTCGACAGCCATTGGTCCATCGTGTTCACGTTCGCAAGGGCGAGTCCCGCGTCAAGGTCGTGGACTCTCTCGCGAATCGAAGGCAGTAGCGCCTCTGCGGAAGCGTCGGTGCCAGCGTCGCTTCGAACGACAACATCCATGAGCGGCCAGGTACCGCGCTGTTGGAGTCCGTAGTAAAGTGTCGGCGTCTGCTGGTTCAGGGCCTGATCGCGGATGTCGCCCACGACTCCGACGATCGTGTAGGCAATCTCCGGTTTGGCGCTGGGACGCAGGGTTTTGCCGATGGGGTCGGCATCGCCAAAGAACTTCTGAGCGGTCGTCTGGCTGACGACCATCACCAGCTGGGATGTGCGGGTGTCGGCATCGGTGAAAGTGCGACCGCGCAGCAGCGGAATGCTCATGGTGTCGAAGTAGCCATTGCTGACACTCCGCCAGTCGATGGGCACAGCGGTGCCTGGTGGCAGCACGGAGTTCTCGGTTGTGATCATTGGATGCCTGGCATAATTTCCGGCTCCGAAGGGAATCCCGCTGCAGACCGCGGCACTGCGGACGCCGGGAATCGACTGCAGGTTCTCGATGAGCGAGTGATAGAGAGCGGGCCCTTTATCGGCCAACGGATATTGCGGCACAGGCGGCGCGAGTTGAAAAGTCATCAACCCGCCGGAATCGAATCCCAGCCGCACGCGCTGGAGGTTGGCGAGGCTCTGCATCAGCAACCCCGCGCCAATCAGAAGAACTGCGGCAAGCGCCACTTCGCCGGCAGCGAGGCTGTCGCGCAGCCAGCTGCGGATGCCTCCAGTCGAGCCGCGTCCGCCCTCTTTAAGCGTGTCGTTGGCCTTGGCGGTTGCGATGCGCCACGCCGGCGCCAGGCCGAAGAGTAGTCCCGTGGCAATCGTGAGCGAAAAACAGAACCACAGCACGGTCGAATCAACTGCGACATCTGGGAAAGGCAACGTGCCATCGGGCAAAGAGCGGGTCAGTACGCGCACGGCACCAACGGCTCCGAGCAGACCAGCGCCGCCGCCAAGGATCGAAAGGACGACACTCTCCACGAGAAGCTGGCGAATCAGGCGGCCGCGCGTGGCGCCCAACGCCGTTCGCACGGCCATTTCTTTCTGCCGGGTCGCGGCCCGCGCCAGCAGAAGGTTCGCGATGTTGGCGCAAGCGATCAGCAGTACGAACACAACGGCGACCAGCAAAACGAGCAGTCCCGTTTTCAGATCGGCGCCGACAAAGGTATCGAACAGGCTCAGTAGATGAATGCCCCAATAACGTACTTCTGGATACTGTTTGCCGACGCGAACCGAGATTGTATCCATCTCCGCCTGGGCCTGCTGCGGCGCAACCCCGGGCCGGAGCCTGCCGAAGACGCTGATCACGTGGTTGAGTCGGAGTTCTTTGCTGGGATCGATGGTGAGGGGCGTATAAATGTCGCCGCCGCCGATCAGTTTCAGGCTCGCCGGGGCGATGCCAACGACTGTTGTGGGAATCCCGTCGAGGGAAATCGTCTTGCCGACAAGAGCGGGGTCTGACGCAAAACGACGCTTCCACAGGCCTTCGCCGATGATGGCAACTGCGGCGCCACCGGGCTTCTCTTCGTCCGCTTTAAACTCTCGACCGGCGAGGAGCCGGGTGCCGAGAACCTGGGTCAGGACCGGGCTGATGCGGTTTCCCGTGAGTTGCTCGGGCTCACCATTCCCACTCAGGGTGAATGTGGCGTAACCCACTCCCGCGAGTTGCTCGAACGATTGCGTCTGCTCGCGCCAGGACAGGAAGTTCAGCACGGAAGCCGCAAACGTCGGCAGGTTGAGCTTATCGTTCTTCTCCGCCACCTGCATGATCCCGTTGGGTTGGGCAAAGGGCAGCGAGCGGAGCATGACCGCATTTACGACCGTGAAGATGGTCGCGTTGGCAGCGATGGCAATGGCAACCGTGAAAACCACTGTGGCCGTAAAGAGCGGCGCCCGGTACATGATGCGAACCGCGTAACGGATGTCTCCCCGGATTGCGCTGTTCTGGAACATGTGTGTTTGGACGGACGGGAAGTCCAAATGATATCAGGTGGTTCCGCTGTCTCGGGAGAGCCGGGCCTCTCAAATCAACCCCATGACGGCCTTGGGGCATGAGTGAGTATCGGCTGGGATGCTATCATTTGATCCCTGACCCGCATTTCATGCGAATAAGGCGCACTCTCCCCATCGCTTTGGCAGTCGTCGTGGTCGCTGCGGCGGTGACGCTCGCCGTCCAACTGCGCAAGGACGCTCCGCCCGAGCCCGCGCGGTTGCTGCCCGCGGCCGACGCCTTCGTGTACGCCGATTTTGGCTGGGCCCGCCGGTTAAACGGCGGCAAGCTGTTGTTCCCCGTCAACCACGATCCGGAATATGAACGGTTCATCCAGGATACTGGGTTTGATTTCGAGCGCGACCTGGAGGCAGTGGCGTTTGCCGTCCACTACCCGCAAAGCTGGCCCGGCGGCGGGACCGGGGGCGCAGCACCCGAGCCTCGTTTTTCGGAGGTCTTCGCGGGAAGGTTCGACGGCAGCCGGTGCCTTGCTTACCTGAAGAGGACCGCAAAGTCGGTGGAGAACTACAACTCGGTCGATATTTTCACGATTCCTTTGTATGGCCGATCGTTCCGCGTTGCGATTCTCGGAGTGGATACGGTAGCGGCTTCGAATCATGACGATCCGGCGGTGATCCGCGGCATGGTGGACCGGTCACGGCGGCTGGCGTCGCCATTTGGAGGGCCGGCTTTCCTGCGGCGATATTTCAAACGCGTGCAGTTGGCCAGCCCAATTTGGGTAGTGGCGCGAGTAGAGCCGGCATCGCCTGGGTTTGAGGCGTGGTCAGCGATTTTTCCCAAATCCGCCGACTTGGTCATTTCTGCCAGTTATAACCCCCTGCATCTTCCACTGCGGGCGGGCGTGCTGCACCTGCGCGCCGAGGCCTCGACTGGCAGCGACGAGGACGCCCGCAACATTACCGACAAGGCCAACACGTTCCTGACGATGTTTCGCAGCGCGGAAGTGTCGGTCGGATCGGGGGGCACGGACGCCGACGTGAAGGCGTTTTTTGACAGCCTGAGAGTGCGGCAGGAAAGTAACCGGGCAGTGCTTTCGGCGATCCTGCCGGGTGGGGTCTTCCGCAAACTGGGGGAGGCTTCGGACCAGATGCCGGAACCCGGACCGGCGACGACTCCTGCTACCGCGGGCAAACCACGCTGAGGGCGGCGCGATCACGCACGCAACCTTTGCAACTAAATGACGCTTCGATCGTCTGATCTTAATAGGTGTAGCGCCTACTCCCAACGCCTGTAAAAGGTACAATAAAATCGAATGTCCAGTTTCCTGTCAGGCCTTCCGCTTCCCCTTGCCGCATTCATCGCGGGCTTGATCTCCTTTCTCTCGCCGTGCGTGCTTCCGCTGGTGCCGGGATATGTTTCGTTGATTTCGGGCGCGGGAGTGGAAGAATTGAAGGCACAGCAGGGTCAGTTGATGCGGCGGGTGATGGTGAACTCGATCGGATTCATCCTGGGCTTCAGCGTGGTGTTTGTGACGCTGGGAGCGATCTCGACGGAAATTGGACAACTCGCGGCCCGCTACAAGCACACGCTATCGATCGTAGCGGGTGTGGTCATTATTATCTTCGGACTGCACCTGACCGGGATTTTCAAGATCAAGGCGCTATACACCGATGCGCGGCTGCACAACGTGAAAGGCAGCAGCACTCCGGTAGGTGCGTTTGTGATTGGATTCGCGTTCGCGTTTGGCTGGACACCCTGCCTGGGACCGATTCTGACTGTGCTGCTGACACTTGCCGGCGAGCAAGACACGCTCGTCAAAGGAATTGCCCTGCTGGCCGTTTATTCGCTGGGGCTGGCCGTGCCGTTCATCTTGACATCGCTGCTGATGGAGCGCTTCCTGAAGTTCTACAGCCGCTTTCGCTCGAAGATGCACTTGCTGGAAGTGGCCAGCGGAGGCCTGATGATCGCTCTGGGCGTGTTGCTGGTGATTGGGCGGTTCACGTTGATCTCGAGCTGGCTGTCGTTTCTGAATCGCTTTGCTTTGTAGTAGGAGGATCTGGTTTTGAGGATTGAAGAATTTCAGTTTTGTCCAAAGTGCGGAGCGGCGCTGAATCAGGGCGCCGGCACGACTCCGGAGGGTGCGCCTGGTGTAGTGACGTGCGGGACCTGTGGCACAACGCTTCTGCAGTCGGATTTCGCGGGAGGTGCGGTGGCACAATCGGGTGCAGGTGGAAACCGCAATCCGATGGCTCTGTTCGCTGTGGCCGTGATCGCCGCAGTGATGCTGTTCTACGGGTTTCACGCGGCCAGGCGTTCGGAAGCGAATGCGATCGTCATGAAGGCCTCTCCCGCTCCCGATTTCACGCTGGAGTCGCTTGATGGCAAGAGCGTGCGATTGTCGGACCTACGCGGCAAGGCGGTCCTGCTGAATTTCTGGGCCACGTGGTGCGGGCCCTGCAAGATCGAGACACCGTGGCTAGTGGAGTTGCAGAACCAGTACGGATCGCAAGGGTTGCAGGTGATCGGGGTCGCAATGGATGACTCCGGGAAAGATGAGATCGCCAAGTTCACCAAAGATATGGGAGTCAACTATCCCGTGCTGCTGGGGAAAGAGGCGGTCGGCGATGCGTACGGTGGCGTTCCGGCCCTGCCGGAGAGCTTTTTCATTGGCCGCGATGGAAAGATTGTCGACAAGATTATCGGGTTGAAGGGTAAAGGAGAGATCGAGGACTCCATCAAGAAGGCGCTGGGCACGGAAGCCGCAAAGAATGAGGCATCGGCCCAGACGATGCGCGAAAACGGGCCTGTTCAGAGGTAACGTCGCATCCTGTCGCCGATCGTTCTAACATCCATGGATGGCTCGAAGGCTCAGAAGTGACAATAGGAACGATGGCGGGATCGGCCTACCATTGGGTATCTCTACGATGAGATTGCGCGGTCACAACTCGAAACTGATCTGGGTGCTCGCCCTGCTCGTGGGCACGGCCGCCGCCCAGGGGGGAAAGGCGCCGTCGGTGTCGTTCGCTCCGGTTGGGCTAGTCACGGCGCAACGCACCGCGCAGACCATGGTGAGTTTGAATTTCCGGGTCGCTTCGGGATTCCACATCAACTCCAACGCGCCGAAGGATGAGTTCCTGATTCCGACCAGTTTGAAAATGGACCTGCCCACCGACATCATCCTGGGGAAGATCGAGTATCCCGCGGGAAAAGATCTGACCTTCCCTTTTTCGCCGGATCAGAAACTGAACGTGTACAGCGGAGACTTTACGGTCGCGGTGGGCGTGCATCCCTTGCTCTCTGTGACTCCTGGAAAATATGTGATGCATGGCGTACTGCGCTATCAGGCCTGCGACAACGCCCAATGTTTTCCGCCGAAAGCGCTGCCGGTGAGCTTTGAAGTGAAAGTCATCAGGGAACCAGCAACGCACCACGCGAATCCGGCACAGAGTCCGCACGTGCACAACTAGCTGTCAGCTATCAACCGTCAGCTCTCAGTTCACTTACTCCGTGATGATGTGATCCGCCCATTCGACCAGTGACACGAAAACGGGCGGGCTGCCGAATTTTGCCCCGTAGTTGGCCAGGTCGGTTTCGGTCACGGCTCGCGCTCGCGAACAGGCGCCGCAGGCATAAATCTGCACATGCTTCGCGGAGAGTTTGTTCAGGAACTCTCCCACGGCCGGCCAGCCTACGGGCGTAACCGCGTCGGCGACGACCTTGCGCATCAGTACCACCGCCTCCCCGAGCAGATAGATCTGCACCTCGTGTCCGGCTTCAGCGAGCGCCAGCGCGTGCGAAAAGGGAAACGCGGCTTTGGTGGGATCGTCGGAGCCCCACGCGCTCTTCATCAGAATCTTGCGCTTGCGGGCGGTTTGACCTTGCAACGCGCCGGTGGTGGCGAAGAACGGTAGGGCGGCCAATTGCGCCAGTCGTGAGAGAAACGCGCGACGTGCCATTGAATTCTCCTGTGAAGGGTGAGCGCGGAAATTGGCGGTAACTGTAGCTCTTTTTCGGCGCAGGAACAAGCTCCGCCGGATAGGCAAAGCGTCGGTTGTGCTCCGGCAGATATTCTTTTTCCAGATATGCGTTGGCCGCTTCGTAGCTGCCGATCCCCTTCCGTCGCATTTTCTTGATCAGGCGATCCTGATGCACCCCGTTCATTCGCTCCACGCGACCTTTGGCCTGAGGTGAACTGGCGGCAATGATGCGAATGCCCAGCTTCTGGCACATGCCTCCAAACTGCGTGACCGGGACCTCTCCCCGCAACTGCTCCGCGGGCGTGGCTTTTCGCTTGTACACCTTTTTCCAGTCGGTATAGAGCGCGCGGGGTATCCCGTAATTTCCAATCCACGCCCGCAATACTTCGACCGCCGCCCAGATCGTCTCTTCCTTCCCCATTCGAGCCTGCACCTTGCCGGTGGCATCATCTACCATGTCCATCAAGCAACCCCGCGGCCCACGCTGCTCCAGCCAATCGTGAAAGCTCCCGTCCAACTGCACCAGTTCGCCAAAGTGCGATTTGCGCTCTCTTCGTTTTTCTTTGACTATCGCGAGCGGCATCTCTAAGATTCGGTCCCATGAAGCACCCTTTGGCGTGCGCGTTTTTCCTGTTGTGCGTCTGCGGCATCCTGGCTGGGCAGCCGGCCTCGCCTTCCGTTGTGATCATCCATGATGTCAACGTGATTGATGTGACCGGTGGGCCGACGCAGGCGCATCGGACCGTGATCGTGCGTGACCGAAAAATCGAGGAGATCGGCACTTCTGCGGGAGGCTCGGACGGGAAACTGCAGGGCCTGCATGTGGATGGGACGGGCAAGTTCCTGATCCCAGGGCTCTGGGACATGCATGTCCACATGGTCTTCGGCGCCTGGTTCCCACGCGGGAAGGAAGTGACGCTGCCGCTGTTCATCGCCAATGGCATTACGGGCGTACGGGACATGGGCAGCGAGTTGGAAGTGCTGCAGCAGTGGCGCATGGAAATTACTGCCGGAACGCTGATCGGGCCGCGCATGGTGATCTCTGGGCCGATGCTCGACGGGCCGCAGCCGCGCTTTCCCAGTTCGATTGCGATTACGACTCCAGAAGATGGCCGCCGAGCCGTCGACGACCTGAACCGGCGGGGCACCGATTTCGTCAAGTTGCAGTCGCTGATTCCGCGAGAGGCGGTGTTTGCGATTGCCGAGGAGGCGCGCAGGCAGGGGATTACGTTCGTCGGGCACGTCCCGGACTCGGTGCGAGCGTCGGAAGCTTCGAATGCGGGACAGAAGAGTTTTGAGCACTTGATCGGAATCTTTGAAGGGAGTTCTCCGCTCGAAGATGCATTCCTGAAAGGACCAAAGACGCAGGGTCAATTTCTTTCGACGTACGACCCGAAGCGGGCGGCGACACTGTTCGCGCTGCTGGCGAAGAATCACACGTGGCAGTGTCCAACGCTGGTGTGGGAACGCGGCGGTAACTTGATCGATCAGACGGACTTCGCCAGCGACACTCACGCCAAGTACGTGCCCGCGTACTGGAAAAATGTGACGTGGAAGCGCTTCACCGACGAGATCACGCATGATTTCAACACGGACGATCTCGCGACCCGGAAACGTTTCGTAGAGAGAGAACTGGAAGTGGTAAATGAGATGCACCGTGCCGGGATTCCGTTTCTTGCGGGCACGGACACGCCTCCCGGTGTCTACATTTTTCCGGGGTTCAGCTTGCACGAAGAACTCCAACGATTCGTGGCGGCCGGCTTCACGCCGATGGAAGCGCTGCAAACCGCGACGCTGAATCCGGCAAAGTTCCTCGGGATGGATGACAAGCTGGGAACGATTGAGCAGGGAAAGCTCGCCGATCTCGTCTTGCTCGACGCGAATCCGCTGGACGACATTCGCAACACGCAGAAGATTGTGGCGGTGGTTGTGAACGGGCATTATTTCTCGCGAGCGGATTTAGACAAGATGCTGGCGGGCGTGGAGGCGGCGGCGAAGGCGCAGTGAGCACGCTGTAATCGCGTGTGTTGTCATCCTGAGCGCGACGCATTTTGGCTCGCGAAGGATCTATGTAACCGCTTGCGGCACCGGCGCCGCCGGCGACCACATAGATCCTTCGGCGCCAAAAGCTGCGCCTCAGGATGACAATCACAAAAGATGGGGAAATTCACCTTTGCAGAAAACTATAGACTGAGGCCGTGAGTACGTTGCCCAACCAACGCCGCGTCATTTCGGTCGCCGTCTACCCGCAAAGGGACGGCGACCACGAGCGACTGCAGCGCGCACTGAGCGATCTGGAGCGAGAAGACCCGACCATCGGTATTGCACCGGAACGCGCTGACGGCGAGACGGTCATCAGCGGGATTGGCGCGCTCCAGTTAGAGATCATCTGCGACCGCATCGTGCGCGAATACAAGATCTCGCTCGACGTGAGTGAGTTCAAAGTCGTTTACCTGGAGACCATTCGCAGGCATGCGGAAGGCGAAGGCAAGTACATACGGCAGGTAGGTGGCCGGGGCCAATACGCCCACGTGAAGATCAGGCTGGAACCGCGTGACCCGGGAAGCGGCTACGAATTCGTCGACGAAATCAGAGGGGGCGTGGTTCCAAAGGAATTCGTGGAGTCCATCAATCTCGGCATTCAAGACGCGATGAAGGGTGGCATTCTAGCAGGCCACGAAATGGTGGATCTGCGGGCAGTGCTCTACGACGGCAGCTACCACGTCGGTGATTCGAACGAAATGGCGTTCAAGATCGGCGGTTTGATGGCTTTCAAAGAGGCTGCCCGCAAGGCTTCTCCGGTGGTGCTGGAGCCGGTGATGGCGGTGGAGATAGTGACGCCCGAGGAATTTGCGGGCGCGATTCTGGGTGACTTGAGCCGGAGTCGCGGTTGGATTGAAGGCATGGAGCATCGGGCTGATCGGCAGGTGATCCGCGCCACAGTACCAATGGCGACCATGATCGGCTACGCGCAACACCTGCGTTCGATCACGCAAGGCCGGGCGGAATATTCCATGAACTTCGCGCGCTATGAAGAGGCGCCTCGTGGCGGCGAGTCTGGAGGCGACGAAGCGGGTGTCACCGCGAACAAACCCAAGAGACCAAGAGCGGGAAGCGGCTTTGCCGCTGCTCAATGGGACGACGGGTCCTAGCAATCCCAGTGCGGATACGACGCCGCTTCCTGCACCACCATCACATCAGCGGGCCTGCTCAGCCTTTGGTAGAGCATTCGCCAGAACCAACACCATTCCAGCAAACAGCAACGTGTCGAAGAAATAGTTCAAACCCTCAATTTTTTCTCCGGTGTCCGCGATCGACGGAATGGCAATCGCGGTCGGCAAGTAGACCAACAGAACCGCAGCCAGAGCCAGAATTCCTATCGAGCTCGCCGCCGCTCTGATCCGTATCCCGAGCACCAGGCTCACGCCGGCCGCGATCAGGATCGCGCCTGTACCATACGCGATAAGAAGATGACCCGGATACCACGTGGGCATGAGCTTTCCAAGAGGAACGACGGGCACGAATTGGGAATGGAGGAAATGTTCCACCCCGAAGAACACTGCAGCTATAGCGATCAGAAGGCGCCCGAGCGTGATCAACTTGTGGGTACCGTGATTTCTCCACTCTTCCGTCTGAGATCCGGCCAGAGCCCACGAGCCTCCGGCGAAAGAGGAATCCCGGACCAAGACGGCCCACGCAATCCGGTCGTGCGGGTTCGCCAGTACCTTGGGCAGATGAATCGAGAGCACGAAGAAAAAGATCATGACTCCCAATAAGGTTGCGGACAGGCGTGCTTGTACTTTGGTTGCGATGCTCAAGGCTGCGGCCAGCAGGGCGCAACCCACGAAGTAGGCCCAGAACAGGTGCCACGGAATCCACGCGGGCACACCCGCCTGAATGAACTTGGCTAGTCCAAAGTGCTCGGCACTGAAAGCCGCGAGCGATGCGGCGACGAACACGCCGCCTATGGCCAGAATCTTGTCGAGGCCGTTAGCCTCG
Source organism: uncultured Acidobacteriaceae bacterium (assembly GCA_963832015.1). GTDB lineage: Bacteria > Acidobacteriota > Terriglobia > Terriglobales > Acidobacteriaceae > Sulfotelmatobacter. Next base: position 60,428 of record CAWHSR010000028.1, on the reverse strand, counting down.
GTCAGTTCCCGCCTCACCGCGAACACCCCGATGAGAGAGAGAGCGGCTCCGGCAAAGTATGGCCAAAACACGAGCGGCGAAAAGACCAGGGACAGAGGGACGGCGAGACTCACGTGCATCATTTCTCCCCAAACGTTTGTCGAGTGAGAACGTTAGCCCTTACGGCTTGCCAGCTTGCTTCTTTTCGGCCCTCGCCCAGGCGTCCTTCAATGCAACCGTGCGGTTGAACACCGGCTTCCCCGGCTTCGAGTCGGGGTCGACGGAGAAATATCCCAGGCGCTCGAACTGGAAGCGAGTGCCGGGCACGGCGTGGGCCAGCGACGGTTCAACTTTGGCGTCGGCAATGATCTCCAGCGAATTGGGATTGAGGTTGTCGAGAACATCTTTGCCCTCTTCGACGTCGCTGGGATTCTCTTTCAGGAACAGGTTTTCGTAGATGCGCACCTCGGCATCGACCGCGTGCGCCGCCGAGACCCAATGGATGGTCGCCTTCACTTTGCGTCCGTCGGGCGTATTTCCGCCGCGCGTCGCCGGATCGTAGCTGCAGTGAACTTCGACGACCTCATCCTTGTCGTTCTTGACAACGCTGGTGCAGGTGACCAGGTAACCGTAGCGCAGGCGCACCTCGCGGCCCGGCGTCAGCCGAAAATACTTGGGCGGAGGAACTTCGCGGAAGTCGTCCTGCTCGATGTAGAGCACGCGCGAGAACGGGACTTTACGGCTTCCGGCGGCCGCGTCTTCCGGGTTGTTGACCGCGTCCATCTCTTCGACTTGATTTTCGGGATAGTTGTCGATCACAACCTTCAGCGGACGCAGCACGGCCATCACACGGAGCGCACGCTTGTTCAGATCCTCACGCACAAAATGTTCGAGCATGGCCAGCTCGATCGAGCCCGTGGTCTTCGAGACTCCGATAGACGCGACGAAGTTGCGGATCGCTTCTGGCGTATACCCGCGGCGCCGGATGCCGCTCAGCGTGGGCATGCGCGGATCGTCCCAGCCGCGCACCCGGCCCTCACGCACCAACTGCAGCAACTTGCGCTTGCTCAGCAGCGTGTGGGTCAGGTTGAGCCGGTCGAATTCGATTTGCTGCGAAGGAAAAATGCCCAGCTGCTGGATGAACCAGTTGTAGAGCGGCCGGTGATCTTCAAACTCCAGCGTACACATGGAATACGTGACTCGTTCGAGCGAGTCCGACTGGCCGTGCGCGTAGTCGTACATCGGATAGATGCACCACTTGTTGCCGGTGCGGTGATGCTCGGCGTGCAAGATGCGGTACATGACCGGGTCGCGCATGTTCAGGTTGGGCGAGGCCATGTCGACCTTGGCGCGCAGCACGCGCGAGCCGTCGGGAAATTCTCCCGCCTTCATGCGCTGGAACAGGTCGAGATTTTCTTCCATCGAGCGATTGCGATACGGGCTGTCCTTGCCCGGCTCGGTGAGGGTGCCGCGGTACTTGCGAATTTCTTCGGCCGAGAGATCGTCGACGTAGGCCTTGCCGTCGCGAATCAGCTTCAGGGCCCACTCGTAGAGCTGCTCAAAATAATCCGACGCGTAGAAAAGCCCATCCCAGCGGAAGCCGAGCCACTTGACGTCTTCCATGATCGAATCAACATACTCAGTCTCTTCTTTCTCGGGATTCGTGTCGTCGAAGCGCAGGTTCGTATGTCCGCCGAATTCGTCGGCGAGTCCGAAGTCGAGGCAGATCGCCTTGGCGTGTCCGATGTGGAGATATCCGTTGGGCTCGGGAGGAAAGCGAGTCTGCACCCGGCCGCTGTATTTATTGGTCTTCAGGTCGTCGAGAATGATGTCGCGTATGAAGTTGGACGGGCGAGACTCGGGGGCGGCGTTCGTGCCCGTCTCAGCCTCGGTATCGGACGTTTTCATATCTCTTGATCTTACCGCAAAGAAAAGAGGCCGCGACAGCCAGCAGAGCCCGCCCTAAGCGAAGCCGAAGGGATGCCGGCGCTACTAGATCGCGCGCGCAACGGCGGGGATGCGGCGCAGAGCCGCCGTCGTGCCCCAACTCAACAGTACGGCACCAGCGAACACGAGGGATCCCTTCGCGATCGCGGGCAGCTGCGCTTTCAGCAGGGCGTACTGAAGCCAGCTTACGAAGGCGTAGTGGACCAGGTACATGCCATAGGCGTTGGCGCTGAGACTGTCCCAGATTCCGCGCCGCGTTTGCGCGAACCGCACAAACAGCGCCAGGAAAGCAAAGCTGGAGGCGGCACACGAAAGCACGAAGGCGGAATCTCCAGCGATATGCCACGCTCGCGATCCGATGTGCACCGTCAGAGCCGCTAGTCCGACGCCAATGGCCAACCCGAAGGCCAAAAGGGCGCCAACCGACCAGAGGGACCAGCGCCGAGCCAGTTTCCCACCGGATACGAGCAAGCCTCGGTCAAGGCCGTACGCTCCCACGCCCGCTCCGAGCAGGAAGTAAACCAGATAGTGCAACAGGCGGCTGGTTTGGAAGGTGAACGGTCCAAACGCAGTCCAGGAGAATGCGTTAAAAACAACTGCCAGCGGAATGAAGGCAGCGCCGGACGCGGCGACGAGCAGTACAAAGAATACGATTGGACGACGATCCGCTCCGGATGCGAGATGGCCGAGCGCGTCGCCCCATCGAGGCAGAACCACCGCGAGCGCGACCGCGAAGACGTCAAAGGCCAGCAGAACCCATACGAACCATGCCGGACCCGCAGGCCAGTTTCCGAGCGACCGCCACTGTTTCCAAAAACCTGCGATGCCGGCAGCGCCAGTCTGAAGATACGCTGGATAGTATGCGAGCGGCGCGACAACAGCCGCGGCCACGATAAACGGGAGGCCCAGTCTGAGGGCACGATCGCGCAGAAAATGTCCTCTGCCTTTGCGCTGCAGGCTCTTCCACACGAACAGGCCGGAGAGAAAAAACATCAGCGCCATGAAGAAGATGTCGTTGAAGCCCGCAAACAGAGCGAAGCCCGTCCAGCGTTGGCTGTCGACGACGGGAAACGCCTGCCACCAGCGAGCGGGTCCGTTGAGAGCCACTCCCGGAGGAGGAGCAAATGGGTGATAGGCCAGAACGGCATGGTGCGCCAGCACCAGCAGCGTGATGAACGCTCTCAAGTAGCCGATCGCCAGGTTGCGCTGGATGGCTGTCGTACTCTCTGGGATTGGCGGCGCGATGACCGTCGTGGTTCCGCTCATGGCTGGTTCCTTTCGGTTAGACGTTCCGCAAATATCTTTCGTGAAGGCCTCTCATCCGACGCGCGCGAGCCTGCGAATAGCGAGGAACGTGAAAATCAAGGTCACGCCGGCGAGGACTGCGATCTCCATGACCGGCGTTCCGTGGCTGGAAGCGCCCATCACTCCCGCCAGTTGGTCGAGGCTGGGCGCACCAATGAGACGCAGAGCCAGTTTGTCGAGGTAGAACGCGGGCGAGACGAATTCGAGAGGCTGCACCGAACGCGGCAGCGGATAGAACAGCCCGCCTAGATGCATGAATGGCAGGTACGCAAGATTGGCAAATGCAGGCGCGCTCTTCGCCGAGGCCCGCGTGCCGATGAAAAGTCCGATGGCGCAGAACGGCAACGATCCCAGCACGTTCAGCAACGCGACTCCCAGGTATCGGCCGAGATTTAATCCTGGATGGCCGATCAGCGCGGCCGCCGCGACCAGCGTGCTCATGACAATCGCCGCAAACAGCGTCGCCATGATCATTTTCGAGAGCAGGTAGGCTGCGGGAGGCGCGGGCAGAGCGCGTTTGAGTGTCAGCAGACCTTGCTCACGCTCCATCGCCACGAACATGCCGAAGCCAAACATTCCCGGCCCCATGATTCCGAACACGGACCAGTTGACGAACATGATTTTGGCGACATTGGCATCCCCGTGGCTCATGCTACCGGCCAGCAACACTCCGAACAATACATAGAGCGTGATCGGCAGAAGTAGAAACGGGATGGCGAAGGCAGGCGCCCGTAGCGCCCGCAGACATTCGTATTTCGTTTCGGTCAAATACGCATGCCACAACCTGGCGCCGGTCATGTCGCTGCTGCGAGGCAGGTTATTTTCGATTGCGAATGTGGTTGAGTTCATGATGCAACCTCCTGAGTGAGTTCGGTGAAAGCCTCTGCGAGTCCGGCGCTGTGAACTTCCAACTCGTGGAAGTTCTCATCCGCTGCGACCAGCCGCTTGACTACGATTTCCGCGTCGCTCGCGGTGATTTGCAGGCGCCCGCGATCGCGGCTTACGGTTTGCACGCCAGGCCAGGCCGCGACCAGTTCGGGGGCCAGAGAAGTCGCGCACGAGATGCGCTTGCGCCCCACCAGCGCGCGCAGTTCGTTCACTGTGCCCGCGGCAATTGTGCGGCCTTTAGCCAGGACGACCACCCGATCGGCCAGTGCCTCGGCCTCTTCCAGGTAGTGAGTGGTGAGAACGATCGAGGCGCCCTCGCGAACCAGTTCGCGGAGCATGGCCCACATCATTTCGCGCGCAGGAAGATCGAGGCCGACGGTGGGCTCGTCGAGGAACAGCAACTTTGGACGTCCCACCACCGCCATGGCGAACTGCACCTGGCGCTTCTGTCCGTTCGAGAGCTTTCCGTAGGGACGATTGGCGAGCGACGAAGTGCGAGTCAACCTCATCGCATCGTCTGCCGGAAGCGGATCAGGATAGTAGCTGGCGACGAGGTCGATCTGTTCGCGCGCTCGCAGTTCCGGGGCGAGCGTCACTTCCTGCATCATCACGCCGATCTGGCGACGGCTTGCGATGTTCAGCGGAGGCTGGCCGAATAGGCAGGCCGTGCCTGCGTCGGGCCGCTGCAATCCGAGCATCAGGGAGATCGCGGTCGATTTCCCCGCGCCATTCGGCCCCAGAACCGCGAGAAGTTCCGCGGGCCGGACCTGCAATTCAAGTCCATCGAGTGCTACAACCTTGTCAAAGCGTTTACGCACGCCTGACAGTTCGGCTAAATAGTCTGTCTTCATCCTGGCTCTCCTTCTTGCCAAAGTTTCTTCAAGACGTACGACTCCTTCCGCGTGAACCACCGGGTCACGCTGGACAAACCCATTGATCGAGGCGGAACTCTAGGCTGCGCGCGGTTGCGCGGGCTGTTGTGTGCCGGAACTCCGTCGGCGGAGGTACCGCATAAATTTCCAAGTCTGCACGATCGCGGCGACGCAGAGTCCTATCCACGTGCCCGCGACGCCGAGCAGCATTGACACATTCACGATTCCGACCAGTGGCAGATACTTTCGTGATTCCCTGACTGAATCCTGCAAGACTACAAAGGGATACGCGCCGGGCGTCCTACTGATGGCTTGAATCATGTAGTTCAGCACAATCAGCGTAAGCACCGATTGCGCGATCTGAGTCAAGATTGGAAACCAGGTCCATTGCGGCCGAGCCAGGGTGATTCCTGATCGCAACAGTCCGGCTGCGCTTAGCAGAAGGATCGGAAGGTAGAAAGTGTGCACTATTGGCGAAGCCTTCAAGAACGCTGCCGCCGGGCCAAGGATCAGCACAGGGTAGTAGGGGACCAGCAAGAGCCAAGCTAAGCCAAAGAATCCAAACCCGAACTCGCAGACCGCGTTCATCAGTGATGGTTTGCGCTCTTCTTTTTTACGCACGGGAGGCAGTTTGAGCGGGTCCCACCTGCATTCCGCTCCCAGGTGTGCGCTCGTGCGCTCGAGAATGGCAAACATCAGGGTGACGGTTCCCGCCGCAATGAACAGGCCGGACCAGAGATTGCCGAAGGTCTCCGCCACCGCTAGTCCCCAGTTGCCATTGGAATTGGCCACGTTTACGGGGCCTACGATGAAGATGAATACCGGAACCAGAATCCACAGCAGCACCATCTTTAGGACAAACTCGTAGATGGGAAACAAAGCGGGCCCAATCAACTGCCGCTGCGGACCCAGTCGGCCGGCGACCATCATTGGACTGCCGCACCTTTTCAGGATCGCGGCGATCTCGCCCTTGTCGAGCGGGCGGCCGAGCTCCGTTTCCTTGTCCTCGATCTGGGAGCGCAGGTCCTCTCCTAACTCGGCGAGCAGGTCTTCCTGCTGCGCCTTCGGCAGCCAGAAGCGGACGGCTTGCAGGTAGCGGTCAATCAAATCAATGTTGCGGCTGGATGTGATGTTCATGGTGTGTGCCTCATCGAAAAGCTCTATGCCATCGCTGCTGAGATTTCCTGATTCAGCTGGATGGCGATACCTTTCCTCGCGCGGAAAATCCGGCGGGCGTCCAGCAGCGCAATCACCACGCCGGTTGCCAGGACGACGGGAAACACTTTGTCCATTCCCCGGTTGATGGCGTTTGTGATCTCGATCGCTTGCACCGCCGAAATGTGGGCGCCCGAGATCGCGGCGAGCACGCTGGTTTTCATCATCCAGCAAAAGAGCGCCGATGCTGTAAGGTTGGTGGCCAGACGAAAGCTGGCCCGGAGCACTGTCCAGTATGGACGCGCGAGATTCACACTGGCCGCGACCGCGTTGATCAGCGCCAAGAGCAGAAAAGCCCAGAAAAAATATCTCCAGACCGGTGACAGCACGATTCTTATCTCAGGCCGATCCAACGGGACTCGCGTGGACATCATGTTGATCCACCAGATGGCGAACACCAGGTTCACCACCACCTCGATCACGGAGCCAACCCGGGGGATTTGGTTGGGGTTGCGTGCCGGAGGCAGCTGACGCGGACTCCAGTTCTCCAGAAATCGGCCCTGCGCCTGCCAGTGCTCCAGGGCAGCGAACACGAGGGTCACGGTTCCTAGAGCGCACAAGGCGGTGAACCACCAGGCGCTCCACGCCGAGCCGACCGCGCCGAGCCACCCGACACCTATGCGCTCCGCGCGATAGGACGAACTGAAGGACATCATTCCAATCCAAACCAAAATCCAGGGCAGAAGATAAAACAAGGCAACGATCTTCAGGACGAAGCAGTAAATCGGGAACATCACCGGGCCGATCAGGCTCCGCTGGGGCAGATAACGATTCGCCACCAAGACTGGACGTCCGCGTTGTTTGAGGAGCGCGTCCATTTCCGCTTCGTTTAAGGATCGGCCGAGTGCGGACTCTTTCTCTTGGATCTGCGAGTGCAAATCCTCCGACAGCTCGGCGATGATGTCCTGCTGCTGCCCCTTCGGCAGCCAGAAGGCAACTGCTTGTAAATAGCGATCTAGAAGGTCCATGACATGACTCCTACAAAACTCCGTTTAACTCGTGCAGCTGGCGGATATGGTTGCGGCGCCCCTGCAGAAAACGACGCAGATGCGGCAGGCTGTACCAGGCATAAAAGAGGGCGCCGATGGCAAGATAGATCCACAGCCACGGTCCGAACAGGCCCCACCCCATCCAGGCGTTCGTACTCCGCGCCAGTTGTTCGGCGTCCGCCAGATCTTTCGCAGCGGCATCGACGACGACCAGGGGATGGGTTCGGAAGAAAAACATCACGACCGCACCCACGCCAGAGATCAGGAACCGCGACGTAGGAAGCAGCCACGTCCAGTCAGGACGCACTACGGCCACGGCCCTTTGTCCTATCCCCGCCAGCAACAGGAGGAGCACTGGAACGTAGTAGCGGTGCCACACGGGAGCTAGCTTTAGCTCGCCTGCCGACGGCCCCAAAACCAGGAACTGGAAATAGGGAATCGCCAGCCACCAAAGCGTAAGTACGCTGCATGCGATCAGGCCTGAGACCGAATACCACCTCTGCAGCGGAATCACCGAGGCCAACTCGGCAGGAGGATAGATCCACTGTTGCGGGAACTTCATTCGTACCAGATTCAGAAGGATGAACACGGCAGTCACGCAAACAATCTGAGCGACGACCGGGATCACGAACGGCTGCACGGTGATCGGTACGTGATAGATCACAAGAGAAATCGGTATGACCCCCACCGTGATGGCTAGATTCAGGCCCAGAACAAACAGGTAGGCGGGAAACAATTCCGGCCCAATCAACTCCCATCCCACCGACAGGCTGCGGCGGTTCGGCCAGTAACGTCGTGCGACGACCATCGGGTCGCCATGCTGTATGAGGATGGCATACTGCTCCGCGTCAGTGAGCGGCCGGCCGAGTTGCTCTGCGCGTGCCTCCAGCTGGGAGAGCAGGTCTTCCCGCAGCTCAGCGACGATGTCGGTCCTTTGCTTGCGCGGAAGGCATCGCTTAACGGCGCTCAAATACCCATCGAGTATTTCCATGACTTAGACCTCTTGCAACATGCGGTTGAGAGATGTGTTGATGTTCTGCCACTCTTCCAGCAGCTGGCCTAAGATCTGTTGGCCCGCTGGCGACAGCCGGTAGAAGCGCTTGTTGCGCTTGTCCTCTTCGCGCCACTGACTGACGAGCAGGCCCTGAGTTTCCAGGCGGCGCAGAAGGGGGTAAAGCGTGCCTTCATCGATCGCCAGGCCGTCGTCCGCCAAGGCCTTGCGCAACGTGTACCCGTATTGCTCGGTCCGGAGCTGCGCCAGAACCGCGACGATCAAGCATCCCCGGCGCAGCTCCATCTTCAGGTTTTCGAGAATTTCAGGGGCGCCTTGGCTACCGTTCGTCATATAGTATGCGACACACACTGTACGATACACAGTATAAGCTGTCAAGCATTTTGTTTGCTCGTGTCAAGACTAATTAGAAATGTCCCCATCCTTAACTTATTAGAAATGTCCCCTTTTTGTGTTGTGGTGTTCTGGTTGGAATGCGCACTGCAGCGAAGCCCTGTAGTTAGGGCGAAGCGGAAGTGCGCATTCCAACCAGAGGCGTTGCGATCCCCGGGTTTGGAACTCGTGGCTTCATGCTTTTATAACCCTGCCGCCACGGATGGTCTGGCTTAGGTTTCCTCACCACAATGGGCCTGACGGGCGCCGGCATGGGCCGGGTGGTTTTTCGTATGGGCTCCTTCAGTTCGGTAAAGGCTATCCGCTCCCCGCGGTAGTACACCTGCATCGTTCCGTCCTCCCATTCGCAGACCAGGGCCTTGCTTTGCGTAGGTCCATAGCGCCGCTGCCCAGGCTGCAGTTGCAGAGAACGACCATTGTGGCGGATCACCCAGTCATTGCTGATCGCGCGCTCGGTCTCTAAGCGGAAAATCTCCCGCAGTTCGCGGGCCGTCGGCTTCCGGCCGTGATAGTCCTCCGGACTCGCCGCCGGATAGGCAAAGCGTCGGTTGTGCTCCGGCAGATATTCTTTTTCCAGATATGCGTTGGCCGCTTCGTAGCTGCCGATCCCCTTCCGTCGCATTTTCTTGATCAGGCGATCCTGATGCACCCCGTTCATTCGCTCCACGCGACCTTTGGCCTGAGGTGAACTGGCGGCAATGATGCGAATGCCCAGCTTCTGGCACATGCCTCCAAACTGCGTGACCGGGACCTCTCCCCGCAACTGCTCCGCGGGCGTGGCTTTTCGCTTGTACACGTTTTTCCAGTCGGTATAGAGCGCGCGGGGTATCCCGTAATTTCCAATCCACGCCCGCAATACTTCGACCGCCGCCCAGATCGTCTCTTCCTTCCCCATTCGAGCCTGCACCTTGCCGGTGGCATCATCTACCATGTCCATCAAGCAACCCCGCGGCCCACGCTGCTCCAGCCAATCGTGAAAGCTCCCGTCCAACTGCACCAGTTCGCCAAAGTGCGATTTGCGCTCTCTTCGTTGGCAGTGTTTCTTTCGCCTCCGTTGCCGGCTCCACAATCCTTCCGCCAACATCCAACAGCGCAAGGTTTCGTGATCAATTGCGATCCCGTCTTCTTCCGCCAAGTGCTCCGACGCCAGCGTCGGCCCGAATCGCTCCTCTTCCGAGCCGGAATATTTTTTCTTGATTAAATTCAGCACCCGTCGCCGTAGTTTCAGCGGCTTACTCCGATTGGAGGGCCGGCCCGCGTTCCCATGCTGCAGGCCCTTGCCGCCCACCTGCCGATAGCGCCGCCACAATCTCTTCGCCTGGCGATAACTCAACTCCAGCATGGCAGCTGCATCCTTCAATTTCAGTGCTCCACTGTCGACTCGCCCCATTACCTCCACCCGCTCCAGCTCACCGCTGCTCATGCCTGTCCTCTTCAACGAGACCTCCTGTGGCTGGAGGTCTCAGTCTATGGGGACATTTCTATTCAGTTCGTGAGGGGACATTATCAAAAAGTTTCAACAGCATTTTGTTTGCTCGCATGAGGAATGCCTGTTCGGGGGGGCAGAGTGGAAAGCTCCAGCCAGCCTGCACAACTCGATTCTGGTTGCGGTCGACATGAAGAGGGATTGTTCCGAGATTCCGATGAAGAAACTCTTGTCCCGTTCGTGAGGTAAGCGAAAGCCGATTTTCCACAAGCGCTCTCGAAGTCTTAACGAAGAATTCAACTCTCCGTAACCTTCCGGTCACATGCGGCTTCTTACGATTGCGGCTCGAGGTTACACATGAAAAAAACCATCGCTCTGCTCTCCCTCGCCGCTGCCTGTTTAACGGGCACCGCAATCGCCCAAACCAACAACTTCCTGCAAGGCAAAATCAAACGTGTTCTGCTGATCAGTGTCGACGGCATGCACGCTGTTGATTTCTTGAACTGCAGCAAAGGCATGAGCACCATTGACAACGGCCGACCCTTTTGCCCCGCGCTGGCTGCCCTGGGAAGGACCGGCGTGAACTACGTCGCCGCCAGCACCTCAAAGACTTCGGATTCTTTTCCCGGGCTGACCGCGATCATCACCGGCGGAAGCCCGGCCTATACCGGCGTCTACTATGACGTGGCGTATTCGCGGAATTACGACGCACCCGCAAAAACCACGGGCAACGGCCTGGCCGCTGGCCCCTGCACCCCCTTCGCGACGCCGACAGGCACCACGACGGAGTACGAAGAAGGCATCGACATCGACAAGACCAAGTTGAATGGCGGCGCGCCCGGCGCTTCGCTGACCGACGGCGGCATCGCGTCAATCGACTCGAGGAAACTGGTACGCGATCCAAACAATGGCTGCAACCCGGTGTGGCCGTGGAATTTCGTTCGCGCCAACAGCATCTTCAGCGTCATTCACCAGGCTGGCGGATTCACTGCATGGTCCGACAAGCACCCCGCATACTCCTCGGTGGCATCTGGTATTGGACCCATTGCGCTCGACGATTTCTACGCGCCCGAAATCAACTCCAACGTGGTCGCGCTTCCCAAGGTAGTAACGCCCCTCGGAGCTTCCTGCAACCCAATCCGCGATCCCGGTTCTGACCTGACGGCGTGGACCAACAGCTTCCAGAACATTCAGTGCTACGACACCTTGAAAGTGAACGCGGTCCTCAACTGGATCGATGGGAAGAATCATCTGGGCAATAAAGAGACGCGGGTTCCGACCATCTTCGGGATGAACTTCCAGGCGGTGAGCGTGGGCCAGAAGCTGATTGAAGCAAGCAACAGCACCACAGGCGGATACCTGGATGCAACAGGCACGCCGGGCGCGGCGCTACTGAGTGAATTCCAGTTTGTCGACGCCTCGATTGCGCAATTCGTCAGCGAGCTGAAGGCACAGGGTCTCTACGATTCGACTCTGATCGTGATCACGGCCAAGCACGGCCAGTCGCCCATCGATCCCAGCCGTTACGTATCTCAACTCATCAGCGGCACTTCGCCCGTCACCCTGCTGTCCAATGCGGGCTTCATTCCATTCTCTGAATCCACCAACAACCCAACCGGTATCGGGCCGACGGAGGATGATGTCTCGCTGGTGTGGCTGACGAACTCGTCAGACACCCTATCCGCAGTCAGCATCCTCGAGTCGAATGCGGACGCGACCGGAATTGCGCTCGGGCAGATCTACTATGGTCCTTCACTCACGCTGAACTACAACGATCCGACCAGAGACCCGCGCACACCGGACATCATCGTGACCCCGAATGTCGGAGTTACATACTCCGGCAGCAAGGCGAAGTTGTCCGAGCACGGCGGGTTCTCCCATGACGACACCAACGTCGTGTTGCTACTTTCGAATCCGTCCTACCAGGCCAAGACGATCCGCGCTTCCGTCGGCACCGTCCAGGTGGCACCTACCATCCTCGAGACGTTGGGCCTCAAGCCCACGTCCCTTAGCGCGGTCGTGGCGGAAGGAACGGCCGTGCTTCCGAAGTAACTTCTCGGTGGCACAAAAGCTGGTTCGGCAGCGGACGCTCCATCCGGGGCGTCCGTTGTTTTGTTGGTCACTTCTTCGTCTCAGTTCGGGTCAATCCCGGCGCACAACCAGAATTTCTCCGATCCAGCTTCACACTCCTGCCGAAACGACCTGCCCCGGAGCGCCGACTGGGATCTCTCGTTCTGCCAGGCGGCGCCGGTAGTGAACGTGCCGCCAGCGGGTCATCTCGACCAGCGGCTTCCATACGGGGTTGACGAGGTGGTGCTTGATCAGCAGGTGCCAGAAGCGGTTGGAGCGTTTATAGAGATACGACATCGCGATATACAGCGGGATCGCCTGCCAGTCTTGAGGGCGCCGGCGCCAGATCGACGCGTGCGAGAAAAGGCGCTGGTAGATCCACGCATATCCCTGCTCCAGTTCTCCGGGGCTCATATGCTTTGGCTGGAAGACGGCGTGGCCGGTGTCGTAGAGCGTCCAGTCGCGGTGCAGAATGCGGCCTTGCTCTTCCATCTGGCGAAACAGCGGCGTGGCTGGGTACGGCGTCAGGATGTGAAAAGTGCAGCACTCCAGTCGGTTCTCTTCGATCCATTCCGCGGTGCGGGCGAAGACATCTTTGCGATCGTGATCGAAGCCGAGGACGAATGATCCGTTCACCTGGATGCCGTAGTCGTGCAGAATCCGCACACGGCGCGCGTAGTCGCTGGTCTTCGGCGTCTTCTTGTGCGAGTCGGCGAGATTGTCGTCGGAGAGTGATTCGAAACCGATGAACACTCCGGTGCATCCGGCAAGGGCCATGTTGCGGATCAGGCTGGGGTCGTCGGTAACGTCGATGGTTACGGCGGCGCTCCAGATTTTATTCAGCGGGCGCAAGGCGGCGCAAAGCTGGTGCAGATAGTCGCGGCGCGAACCCAGATTGTTGTCGATGAAGACTGCGTACGGCTGGTCGTCAGCCTTGAACTCGTCGACCACCTGCTGCGGGTGCCGCATGCGGTACGGCATGCGTAGCCCGTCGGTCGCGAGATAACAGAAGCCGCAGCGGTTGTGACATCCGCGGGTGGCGATCAGGCTGGTCGTGGTCAGGAAGCTGCGGCGCGGAAGAATGCTCCGCCGGGGTGAGGGATCGTCGCAGTAGTCATTCTCATAGGTAGCGACATAACGCGGTTGCAGGCGGTGCTCTTCGATGTCGTGAAGAATGCGTGGCCAGAGTTGCACCCCGTCGCCCAGAGCGAGCGCGTCGGCGTGCGGCGCACATTCGTCGGGACACGACAGCACATGCAGTCCTCCGAAAATCACCTTCGATCCCCGAGCGCGATACCAGTCCGCAAGTTCGAAAGCCCGACGGGCGAAGGTCAAATGCACCGTAATGCCCACCACGTGAGGCAGCGGCTGGAATGGCGGACGTCCGTCGAGCACGTTCTCGTCCCAGTATTCCACGCGCCAGCGTGCGGGCGTCGTCGCGGCAAAGCTCGACAAAGCGAGCGTCGGCGTGAGCACGTGCTTGCCGAAGCTGGCATTGGCATCCTTCGGATAGAAGGGATTGATCAACAGCGCGTAGCGCCGCTCGAGGAATCCACGGGGCTCAGCGTGATCGAGAACAGGTGCAATAGTCATCTCGCGGGGAATCCAGCGTTTGGGGATGGTGCGAAGGAAAGGCTCGTCGGTTGCGATCATGGCGTATACTTTATACTACAAAGTACTTCAAGTCAATATCGGTGAGGTTCAGTGGAGCGGCGGACGCCCTCGTCCGCCCGGCCAGCGGCACGATTCCTGCGGGACAAATTTGTGGCGCTGCTCCCCGGACGAGGGCGTCCGACCCATTGCGTCCGGGCTCTACGGGGCGTTGCGGAACTCCGCTTCCGACGGAGGGACATAGGGACTTTTCTCCGGCGAACGCCACAGCCATCGATATTGGCGCCGGTCGTTGACCAATCCCTTACGCACGGGGTTTTGCAGGATGTGCGCGATCTTGGCGTCCAGGCTCTCGGAAGAACGAACGATGCGATCGAAGGACTCCTCCTGCCAGATAGCGCCATGATTTCCGACGCGATGCTGGATCGCGTGCGAAGACACGCTCTTGATCGCCTGCATGATCTCGACCAGTGCAACAACGCCGCGCAGTGTTTCGTTTGTCAGCGGCATGAGAATCAGATGAACATGATCGGGCATGACTAGCACCACTCGAAGACGATACCGAGTTTCGTGATCGTGGACGCAGCAGCCAAGGACGATGCCGCGAGCCCAGCTGGGCAACTCGCGTCGGAACTTGGTGTTGAACGTGATGAAGTGCGGTGTTCCGTCACGCTGCATGTGCGACAAATTGCGTCGAATGGAATGGCACGGCGCCAGTTTGTCACGCAGGTCGGAATTCTGAAAGCAAAGTCATCACAAAAACCACCCGCATTCCCAAAACAGCGCAGTGGAGGGGTACGCCCTCGGCCGGCCGGGAAGCGGCACGATTCCTGCGGGACAAATTTGTGGCACCTCCCCCCCGGAGGAGGGCGTCCGGGGCTCCAGGATTTTTCGCCGCAGCTAGCTCATCGTCAGCACCACCCGAAATCTCGCCTTCCCGCTGATCATCTGCTGGTATGCATCGGCAGCCTTCTCCAGTGGGTAGCGTTCGATCATGGGACGAACCCCGCTGATCACGCTGAACTCCAACGTATCCTGCGAGTCGCGCGCGGTGCCCGAGGCCCATCCGCGCACAGTCTTGCTCCCCATGATGAGTTGAAGCGGGGTTACGTTCAGAGAGTCCATCCCCGCTCCGACGACGATCAGCGTTCCATTCGGTCCCAATCCGTTCACCAGTGCCGACATGGATTTCGAATCGGGGGCAGTTGCCAGAACCACGTGGGCGCCGCCCAACTTCTGCAGAGCTTCCGAGGGATCACCCGCGTTCGTGTCGACGTACTGATGGGCGCCGAGTTTCTTGGCCAGAGCTTGCTTGTCGCCGCCGCGCCCGATCGCGAACGTGCGAAACCCCATTTGGCGGGCATATTGAATGCCGAGATGTCCGAGGCCGCCGATGCCCTGCACCGCGACGAGGTCGCCGGCACGCGCTCCTGAGTTGCGCAAAGCGTTGAACACCGTGATGCCCGCGCACATCAGCGGAGCCGCTTCGTCGGCAGGCAGGTCGTCCGGCATGAGAGCGACTGCTTCGGCCGGAGCGACCATGTATTCGGCATAGCCGCCATCGAAGTGGATGGCGGTGATCTTCTCGAACTTGCAGTTGATGAAGTCGCCGCGGCGGCACGGATCGCATTGGAAGCAGTGGCCGCCATGCCATCCGACGCCGACTCGTTGACCCGGCTTCCACTGCGTTACCTCCGCGCCAACCGCGTCGATCCGACCCGCGATTTCGTGGCCCGGAACCCGCGGATACTGCATACCCGGCCATTGACCTTCTTTCACCAGCGCGTCACTGTGGCAAATGCCGCAGGCCTCAACTTTGATACGCACCTGGCCGCGACTCGGCTGAGGAATGGAGCGCTCGACGAGTTCGAAATTTCCACCTGGCTTGCTGACTTGAACCGCTTTCATAGGCGACCTCTCCAAGAGTTGCATCTTCGACGAGAAATTGTGGAGTTGAGATTGCGCGGCAGACATAGCCGCACGTACATGCTGCAAAATCCTATAGATCAGGATAGCGGGCGAGGGATGCAACAATTTCGGAAGTTCACGTCGGAAACTATCCGAGTTTGGGAATGGCTTGCTCGATCCGCGTCAGCGTCGTTTCCCGCCCCAACACTTCCAGCGTCTCAAACAGCGGCGGGGCGTTCTTGCGGCCGCAGACGGCGACGCGAATCGGTTGGAACATCTGTCCAGCCTTGATGCCAAGTTCTTGGGCCGCCGCGCGCAGAGCTTGATCCAGCGGGTCGTGTTTGAATTCGACATTCGCCAGCACTTCCTTCGCACGCGTCAGCACCCTCCGCGCCATGGCCGCGTCCCCCTTTTGCGGGATCAGTTCGGCAGGATCGTACGGCGGGAGTGGATCGACGAAAAAGAAGTCAGCCGCGGTGAGGACGTCGCGCAACAGTTTGATACGCTCGCGGATCAGTGGCGCGATGCGCAGCATTTTTTCTGGCGTGACGTTGAATCCTGCTTCTTGCACGATCGGCAGCAGGCGCTGGCTCAACTCTTCGATTGCCATGCCACGTATGTGCTCCGCGTTGAGCCATACCGCCTTGGGATCGAAAGTCTCCTCGGGTGTCGTGGCCGGCTCTTTGAAGTTCACCACTGCGTTGGCGCGGTTGATCCCTTCGAGCGAGAACGCGTCCACCAATTCCTGCCGGCTCATCCGCTCGCGATCA
Organism: uncultured Acidobacteriaceae bacterium; assembly: GCA_963832015.1. Classification (GTDB taxonomy): domain Bacteria; phylum Acidobacteriota; class Terriglobia; order Terriglobales; family Acidobacteriaceae; genus Sulfotelmatobacter. The sequence goes on along the minus strand of CAWHSR010000028.1, from coordinate 44,043 downwards.
TTTTTCGGCGACCAGCCCAGCAGGCACAGAAAATTGATGAACGCCTCGGGCAAGAATCCCGCGTCGCGATAGGTGGTCACGCTCACCACTGGGCCGTGGCGGCGCTTCGAGAGCTTCGTCCCATCCGGTGCGACCAGCAGCGGAAGGTGCGCGAACTGCGGCGGGGTGAAACCCGCGGCTTCGAAGATCAGCACGTGCTTGTAAGTGTTCGAAAGATGGTCCTGGCCGCGAATGATGTGGCTGATGCGCAGGTCGGCGTCATCGGCACACGAGGCCAAATGATACGTCGGCATGCCGTCGGAGCGTAACAACGCGAAGTCTTCGATGTCGGCTCCTGCTTTCATCTGCTCGCCGTATACCGCATCCGTGAAGCGCACGACACCGCCGTCGCGAGGCACGCGAAAGCGCAACGCAAACCGTTCCCCGGCAGCCGCCCGCCGATCGCTCTCCTCACGCGAAAGTTCGCGCATGCCGGGATTGAACAGCCACGTTCCCTGCGCTCCCGACCGTTCGCTATCTCCTGTGTGCGCGGGCGTGAAATCGCGATAGGCGAGACCTTTCTGAAAAATGGTCTCCGCCATCTGCCGGTGCAGATCTCCACGCTCGGACTGCTTATATTCTTCATCCCAGCTCAGGCCGAGCCACTTCAATCCCTCAAAGATCGAGTTGACCGAAGCATCCGTATTGCGTTCGACGTCGGTATCATCGAGCCGCAGAATCATTGTTCCGTTGTTCCGGCGTGCGTACAGCCAGTTGAAGATGAAGGTGCGGGCGCTGCCGACGTGGAGAAATCCGGTGGGCGAGGGCGCAAACCGGACTCGCGGCTTGTTGAGCGAAGATGAATTCAGAGATCCGGACATAAGATCAGGGTCGGTCTACAAAACCGCATCCCGCAACTGCAGGTCCCCGCGCGAGAGATTTCCGCCGCAACTGCCACGAAATTCGAACGCTGGATTGGGTGACTTCCGATGGTACGGGCAGCCAAAAGCATCGGTCAAGCCGGAACGCCATAACGATTTTGCATGCAACCCCTTGATTCCAAATCGATATCGAAGGGGGCCAGTGTACTTAAAACCTATTGTGTTCGTGTGCCCGATATGAAAACATTAGAACACTGTTTCCCCCCGAAACTGAGCCAGCACGCTTGGCCAGAGGTGTCTTCGCCGAGCCTATGAACAGTGTAGTCATCACGACCGTTTTGATCCCGGGATTCGTCTCGGTTCTTTTGTTTGGCGTCTTCAGCTATCTCTACGCGCAAAGCCGCCAGCCCTACTTTCTTGCGTGGAAATGGGCCTGGGCACTTTACTCTCTCCACTACGTTCTCGATGCCTTTCCGTCGTCTCCCTTCGCCTTCTTTGTCGGCGAGCTTTTCTTGGTCGCGATGGCGTTGTGCATCTTCATTTCAACGCGCCTCATGCGCGCCTCCTACCATTTCCGTTGGTATGACGTCGTGGTTGGGGCGATCGGGGTCGCGCTCGCCAGCCTGACGCTGAATGGGCACATGCTGAACGGCATGTTTCGACCCGATGCCCAGCCGACCATCAGGCTCGGCATTGGCTTGGCCGCAATTCTGCTGTATTGCTCCGCAGTCTTCTATTTGAACGGCCACAAGCGAGGATCCCTGGCCTTCCAGGTGCTCGCCATTTCGCTCGCGCTGTGGGCGGTTCTGATGGGCGTGGGACAGCTGCAGCATCCCTGGATGCAAATATTTGGTAATGCCAGCCGCGTGTTTGGTCCGGTGCCGCAGATGCTGCTGGGAATTGCCATGGTGATGGTGCTCTTTGAAAATCAGCGCAACGCCGTGCAGGAAAACACACTCGCCCTCTCGACCTTGGGCGTGGATGCGCGCCGTCTGCTTTTCGCCGAGGATCTAGTGCCGAACATGCAGGCCGCGCTGGAACGTTTGCGCAGCGCTTTGCCCATGAATCGCGCCGCCATTGTGATTACTGAACGCTGGCGTGGGCTGTTGCCTTCGGTTCAACAGGGTTTCTCCCCGGGACTGCTCGAGGCGCTCGAAAAAAGTGGGGCTGGCGATTACATTTGCGAACTGGCGTACCGGCAAAGCGGAATCTATACGGTGCAGGATCTGGGGGAAATGACCGAACCCTTGCCGGTTGCGCCGATGGGAACCTTCACGGAGTTCAAGCGGATTCTCTCGGCAGCGGACGTCCGCCACCTGACGGCAGTCAACCTCCAGACGCGCGAGCACAATTTCGGCGTGATTCTGTTTCCCCATGTTGAACGCAGCGCGTTTGGATCGTCCGGTCCACGGCTCATGGTGGGTCTGGCTCTTCAGTTGGGCCTAACGCTCGAAAACTATGTACTCAGTCACGATGCCCATCGGCGGACAAAAGAATACGAACTGTTGACGGAGATCGGGAAGGCGATCAGTTCCCGCCTCGACCAGGATGAGATCCTTCGCACCATCCAGGTGGAACTGGGGCAGATCTTCGAGACCAGCCACTTCTACATCGCGTTCCAGGAAGGCGACCAGATTCGCTTCGAGCTTGAGGTTCGAGATAGTCGCGTCCTGCCTAAGCGCACTCGGGAACTGCGGAACGCTTTCACCGAGTACGTGATCCGGACGGGGGAACCTCTGCTGATCCGCTCCGATCTGGAAAACACGCGCAAGAGTCTGGGCATCGCGCACGTTCCGCAGCGCCCGGCGAAATGCCTGATCGCCGCGCCCATCTTCCTGAGCAACAAGGTGGGCAACAAGGCGTCGGGGATTATGGTCGCGATGCACCCCGGCCGCGAATTTGTCTTCGAACAGCGCGATCTTGATGTGCTGGTAACCGCCGCGGGCCAGGTCTCCGTCGCCGTGGAGAATGCGCGCCTCTTCGCCGAGGAGCAGCGCCGCTCCCGGCAGCTCGCCTTCCTCAACAACGTTTCGCGGACCGCCATCTCCAGCGACGATCCCGTCCACATGCTGGGGGAGATTGCCAGCGAGATCCAGAAGAATTTCAGTTTCGATCATATCGGCGTCGGCTTGCTCGACTACGGAACCAAAGAGATCGAGATCAAGGCTGAGGCCGGAGTCACAACCCATGCAACCGGGAGAAGAATCCCCTTGGGAACCGGCATTCTGGGCCGTGTCGCCCGCACCGGCGAACGCGCCCTGGTTCAGAACGCGATCCCCGGCAATCTGACTGGGATCTTGCCCGATTCTCGCGCGGTGCTTTGTATCCCAATCACCTACGGCGAATCGCTGCTTGGAGTACTCAACATCGAAAGCCGCAGCGAAAATGCATTTGCCCCGCAGGATGTGCTGATTCTCAATACGCTGGCCGACTTGCTGGCCACGGCTTTGCACAACGCTTTCGTCTTCCAGAAGCTGCAGCAGCAATCGATTACCGACGGACTGACCGGCATCAAGACTCGCCGCTTTTTCTGGGAAGCCTTGTCGGCGGAGTGGAAGCGCGCTTCTCGTTCCGGGCGTCCGTTCTCGGTGGTGCTCATCGATCTCGACAAGTTCAAAGAGGTCAACGATACGATGGGCCACTTCGAGGGCGATCTGGTGCTGGCGCGGGTCGGCCGCCTGCTCGAACAAAAATCGCGGCAATCGAACGTCGTGGCCCGCTACGGTGGCGACGAGTTCATCGTGCTGATGCCGGAGACGGGATCCGAACAGGCCCAGGTGCTGGCCGAGCGCCTGCGCCAGTGGCTGGCGGGCGACCCGATGCTGAGCGAGCACCACATCACCGGCAGCTTCGGGGTGTCCAGCTTCCCCATGCACGGATTCTCGATTGAAGACATTATCCGCGTGGCCGACGCAGGCATGTACGTTTCCAAGCGCTCGGGCGGAAACTCAGTTTCAACCGCACAAGAGTTTGTCGAGGGTCAGGACTTCGCACGGCAGCGCCAGCAGATTTCGGCGTACATTGAGGGCTTCCTGCAACGCGAGAATTCGGGCGCCGAACATCTGCAGGAATTGACTTCCACGCTGCAGAAACTGTGCAGCGGGGACGAAGGCTGCAATGTGCCTCTGCTCAAGGAGGCCATCGAATCTTTGAGCCGCGCCGCCGAGTCGCGCGAGATGCAGAGCGCGGGTCACGGCGACCTCGTCGCGCGCTATACCGAAGTAATTGCCCGCGCGCTTGGCCTGTCGTCCGAAGAAACTGCCGACCTGGTGTACGCCGCCCGCGTGCACGATGTGGGCAAGATTTTTGTTCCTGAGCGCATTTTGAACAAACCGGGTCCGCTAGGCGATGACGAATTCCAGCAGGTGAAAAAACACGCCCACGTGGGGTCAGAGATCGTGGGCACGATTCCGCACTCCCAAATGATGCGGGAGGCGATCGAACATCATCATCAACGGTTCGATGGCTCGGGCTATCCCGACGCGTTGCGTGGCGAGGAGATTCCGCTCTGGGCACGCATTATTGCGCTTACCGATGCCTATGCCAACATGGTCACCGAGCAGTCGTTTGCGGCCGCGCGGACACCCGACCAAGCACTCGAGGAACTTTCCAAAATGAGCGGCACCCGCTACGACGGCATGCTGGTACGCTTGCTGCTGCGCGGACTCAAGTCGGAGCGCATGTCTTCCGGCACGGGAGACTGATCCACCCCACTTGCAACGGCAGACGGGAAACGGGACACTAGTCTGCTATGCCCATCCCTCTTTCTCTTTCCGGTAAAGTCGCTCTCATTTCCGGCGGTTCGCGCGGCATCGGTGCAGCCACCGTTCGTACGTTCGCGGGCGCTGGTGCGAAAGTTGCGTTCAGTTATCGCAGCGCACGTTCTCAAGCGGAGGCATTGGCTAAAGAATGCGGCGCGACCGACTGCCATCCTATTGCGTCCGATCTGAATACGCCTGAAGCTGCACGTGCGTTGGTGGCTGAAACCGTCCGCCATTTCGGCCGGCTCGATATTCTTGTCGCCAACCACGGCGTGTGGCCGGAGCAGGACGTGCCTATCGAGCATATGACAGATGAGCAGTGGCACTCAACGCTGTCCATCAATCTCGACGGAGTGTTCGGTCTGGTCAAGCATGCGGTCGCTCAGATAAAGTCGCAGCCTCGCACGACGGCGCCTGCGGGACACCTCGTGCTGATCAGCTCCACCAGCGGCCAGCGCGGCGAGGCCTTCCATTGCGACTATTCCGCAACCAAGGGTGCCATTATCAGTCTGACCAAGAGCCTGTCGACCGAACTGGCTTCGGCCGGAATCTACGTGAACTGCGTTGCTCCTGGCTGGGTCGATACAGACATGAGCGCCGGGGCCCTCGCCGACCCGAAGAGCGGGGACGAGATCCGCCGCACGATTCCACTGGGCCGCGCCGGCCGGCCCGAAGAGATTGCCGCGCCAGTGCTGTTCCTATGCACCGAACACGCGAGCTTCATTACCGGAGAGGTCTTTAATGTGAACGGAGGCGCAGTCCTCGCCGGGTAGCGGCTCTCATAAAGCCCATAAAAACGCACTCTGCCAGCTTGCAATTGGGCCGTTTCCTGCATCCAAGGGAAGAGAGGAGCTGGCACTGCTGCGGGCGGAAAGTCCACAAGAAACGCTACAATTCTCATTGCACGCAATCACTCCCTCAAGTGGAATGAAACAGTTTTTCCCGATTGTGGTTTTGGTGTGTTCGGCCTGGGCCCAGGCGGGCGCACCGGCTCGTCCACCCGCGCCGCAAGCGTCAGCCCCGAGCCCATCGCAGTCTCCGGCGGCCGTCCCCGCAGATCAAGGAAATGCGCACAAGGCCAGAGCGATCATCAATCAGGGAATTCAAGCGCTAGGCGGGGAGGCATTCCTCACCATCCGTGACCGCGAACAGCAAGGCCGCATCTATAGCTTTCACCATGGCCGAGAGAGCGGCGGGGGCGTGTTCTGGAGTTTTACCGAGTTTCCCGACAAGGAAAGAGTCGAGATCACCAAAGAACGCGACATCGCTGAGTTGTATGTCGGCGACAAGGCGTATGAGCTTACCTACAAAGGCGCGCGCGCCATCGAGGAAAAAGATCGTCTCGACTACATGCGCCGTCGCCGCTTCTCACTCGACACCGTGCTGCGCAGCTGGGTCACCGATCCGGGCGTGATTTTTCTATACGAAGGCCCGGCAATCGCGGCGCAACACTCTTCTGACCAAGTGACTCTGATCAACTCTCAGGACGAGAGCGTCACCCTGTACTTTGATACCGACACGCATCTCCCCGTAAAAAAGTCCTTCACTTGGCGCGACCCCGTCGACCGACAGAAGAATCTGGAAGAAGAAGTCTACGAGAACTACCGCCAGGTGTCCGGCATTATGGCGCCCTACAATGTCACCCGGTTCTTCAACGGCGACATGTCGAACCAGCGCTTCCTCAACTCGGTGACCATCAACCAGGGACTGGATGAGGCGATGTTCAACCCCAATTCCGGCTACAACCCCAACAAAGTTCCCAGCAAAAACAGCAAGCACTGAAGCAGTTGATTTTGCGGGCGTTTCCGTAGCCTCCAGATTTCGCTTGACATTAGTGTCTCATGAACACTATCATATGTGTCAGTAAGACACTTATTGGAGGCGCCATGCTGAACTTCATGAAAGTGCCGCCCACCACCTACGTCCTGCAATTCAAGCGCGGGAAGGTCAAGCGGGAAGGCGTGGGACTCTCGTTCATCTACTCGGTGCCCACATCCACCATCGTTACGATAGCGATCGCCAGCGCGGATGTGCCCTTTGTGTTCCAGGAGGCGACCGCCGACTTTCAGTCGGTCACCCTTCAGGGCCAACTTACGTACCGCGTCGCCGACCCGAAACGCCTGGCCACGTTGCTGGATTTCAGTGTCAACACGCGCCGGGCTTACTGTTCCGACGATCCGCGCAAGCTGCCGGAGCGACTCGTGCACACGATGCAAACTCTGACGCGCGCGGTGACTCAGAGAATGCTGCTGCGCGACGTGCTGGTGAGTTCCGACGCCATTGTGGAAGAGGTACTGACCAAGCTGAAGTCCTCGGAGGCGGTCACCACGCTGGGCATTGAGATTCTGGGATTGTCCCTGCTAGGGATCGAGCCCACGCCCGAAACTGCGCGCGCCCTTGAGGCTGACGCCCGCGAAGCGCTGCAGCAGCGTGCCGACGAAGCGATCTACGCGCGCCGCAATGCCGCGGTGGAACAGGAACGACTGATCAAGGAAAGCGAACTCAACACAGAAATCGCGGTCGAGACCAAGAAGCGTCAGATTCGCGAGACGCAGATGGCCGCCGAAATCGCCGTCGAGCAACAGCGCGCCCAGTTGATTGACCGCCGCGTTGAAAACGAGCGCAAAGACGCGGACAGCCGCGCATATGTGATCACCGAAACTCTGAAGCCTCTGCGCGATCTGGATTGGAAGACCCTGATGATGCTCGGCGGAAAAGGCGCCGATCCCAAGGCCATGATCGCAATGGCGTTCCAGGGAATGGCTGACAATGCGCAGAAGATCGGCGAACTGAATGTGTCACCGGATCTGTTGAAGTCCCTGATCACCAGCACCGGGAAGTGAGCCATGTACAAAAAGCTGATTATCGTAACCCGGAAGACCCGCCTGCAGGCGCTCGTCGAGCGGTTCAACACCCGTTCGCAGGCCAAGTTTTACATCGAGCATGCAGGCGGGGACTTTGCCGACTACGAGCGCGAAGAGGACGCGTACCAGCGTTCGCTGGACACGCTGCGAAGGTCGCTGGAGTTCGAGATTCCCCAGCAATTGGTGGATCGCGGCCTCGTCCCGACGTTTCACTTCCAGAAAGCCGATCTCGTGGTTACGCTCGGACAAGATGGTCTGGTCGCGAACGCGGCGAAGTACGTGGGCAACCAGCCGATTGTCGCCGTGAATCCTGAGCCCTCACGGTTTGATGGTGTACTGTTACCGTTCGCGCCGGACCAGGCCCGCAGTGCCGTCGCAAGCGTCATGGCGGAAAAAGCGATCATCCGCGAGGTCACTCTAGCCGAGGTGATCCTGAACGACGGACAACGCCTGCTAGCCTTCAACGATCTGTTCATCGGCGCCCGCAGCCATGTTTCCGCCCTCTACCGGATTGCCTGCAACCAGACGTCGGAAACGCAGTCTTCGAGCGGGGTGCTCGTTTCCACTGGCGCTGGCTCGACCGGGTGGATCTCGTCCGCGTTCAACATGGCTGCGGGCCTGGCGAGGTTCTGCGGTGGAAAATCGGGGCCCGCGATTCGCCTGCCTTGGGAAGATCGACGTCTGCTCTATGTCGTCCGCGAACCGTTCCTCAGCCGCCATTCTCAGGCCGCAATTGTTGCGGGGATGCTGCGTCCAGGCGAGGATCTGTCTTTACAATCGCTGATGCCCTCCGGCGGCGTCATCTTCAGCGATGGCATGGAGGCAGACTTCCTGAATTTCAATTCGGGAGCTAGCGCCCTGGTGCATGCGGCCGACCAGCGTGCTCGTCTCGTAGCGGGGGAAGCCAGCTAGGGTAGGATGCTTAGACATGCAAGTCGCGGTCGACATTGTCATCTTCACGATTCACTTGGGAGAGTTGCGGGTGCTGGTGGTGAAGCGCGGCATCCCTCCCTTCGCCGGCCAGTTCGCCATTCCCGGAGGCTTTGTTCTCGAGGATGAAAGTCTGGACCAGGCGGCTCTGCGCGAGTTGAAAGAAGAAACCGGCGTTGGGGAGGTCTACCTGGAGCAACTGTATTCGTTCGGCGATCCCGGGCGGGACCCTCGTGGCCGCGTGATCACCGTCGCTTACTTCGCGCTGATCTCTGCGGATCGCTCTCCGCTGGTGGCCGGCACGGATGCTGCCGATGCTCGCTGGTTCGCGGTTCGTGATTTACCCGTTCTGGCTTTCGACCACTGCAAGATTCTGGACTACGCTCTCGAACGTCTTCGCAACAAGTTGGAATACACCACGGTCGGGTTCCAGTTGCTTCCTTCGAGGTTCAGCCTGACGGAGTTGCAAGAGGTTTATGAGGCGATCCTGGGAAAGAAACTCGACAAGCGAAACTTCCGCCGGAAGCTGCTGCTGCTAAAGGTGCTTCGTCCCACGCGGGAGTACCGCCATGGGGGACGCCGACCCGCCCGCCTGTATGAATTCGTCGCAGCGAACTTCGAAAAGCTGAAAGACAAAGGGATCCTGTTTCCCTTCTAGATACCCAAACCGAACCGCCGAAGGTCTACGCAATTTATTGTTATGAATAGAGTTACGACTCGGATCAGCGAGCGCACGCGTCATCGTTGCTTGCGCAGCGATGCCACGGACTGTGGCATTTTTGCCACAGACGGTTTTTCTTGCGGCAGCGTAATCTACTGAATTCACGGGAACATCTTGAGTCATTCTTGACGCACGAGCAGACAATCCGCTCCGCCGTGGAGTGCAGTGGCGTTGGCCTTCATAGCGGCGCGCCCGTCTCCATGCGCATCCTGCCGGCGCCGTCGGACACCGGCATTGTGTTTCGCCGCACCGATCTCGACGGTTTTGAAATCGAAGCTGTCAGCCGAAACGTTGCGCGCGTCAGTTACGCCACCAGCCTCATGAAGAAGGGCGTGCTCATCTCCACCACAGAGCACGTGCTGTCCGCCTTCATTGGGATGGGCATTGATAACGCGATCGTCGAACTTGACAACCTCGAGTTGCCCATCCTTGACGGCAGCGCAAGACCGTTCGTCGAGATGATTCGCAAGGCGGGAATCCGTAAGCAGCGGCGTCTCCGCAAGTATCTGAAGATTCGCCGCGAGGTAGAGATGCGCGAGGGAAACAAGTTCATCGCGGTCTATCCCTCCGACACGTATTCGGTTTCCTATGCGATCAACTTCCCTCACCCGCTGATTGGGAAGGAAACTTTCCAGGTGGAGCTGACCAACGGAAGCTATCTGAAGCACATCGCGGGCGCGCGCACTTTTGGCTCGCGCGAAGACGAGCAGGCCATGCGCAACATGGGCCTGATTCGCGGCGCTTCCAGCGAGAACTGCATCGTGCTCACACGCGAGGGAGTTGAGAACGGGCCGTTACGCTTCCCCGACGAATTCGTTCGCCACAAAGTGCTCGATCTGGTCGGCGATCTAGCGCTGTTGGGAAAGCAGATCCTGGGCAACGTGGTTGCCGACCGCGCCGGTCACGCCATGCATACGGCGCTGGTATCGCGCATCCTGCGCGACAAGACCCTGTGGGAGGAAGTCACTTTCCCCGACGAAGACCGGACCAGCAGCCTCCACCTTAGCGCCGACGCGGCCGCGGGATCATCGCTGTAATCTCTGTCCCCCAAGCAGAACCGACCATACGATCTCTCTTTCGAATGCGAAAAGGACAATCTAATGTTAAGAAACGCAGGTGTCTGTCTGGTGTTGATTCTGAGTTCTTGGAGCCTTTCAGCTCAGTCCGCACAAACATTGGGTCCCGGAAACATCCAGCTGCTACCCGGCTATCTGGATACAAGAATGCGTCCCATTGATTCGGCAGGGGCTGGAAGAATCTCGAAGGCGGATGGGGTGCTCATCTCCTACGATATCGGACTGGCCGCTGGTCACTATGAAACTCACCAAGAATGGGCAGACCACGCGCTGTGGCGAACTGATCAGGTGATCAACGGCAAGAGAGTCGTGTGCATCTACACCAAATCCAAACAGCTGCTGGTGACGTTTCCTGACGACCTAGCGAACTTCTACGCGAAGATCCGTGCCCCACGCGACTTGGCTGACATGATGTTGATGGTACTAACGTACGGATCTAAGTAATTGGCCGTGGAACACCCGCGTACGGTGGGCAGCTAGTCTGCCGGCTCGCAAGGCATTTCGCTGGAATCATGCATGTCATGGGGCTGCTCTCGCAGCAGTCTTTCCAGCTCGGCGCGCGTCTGATCGATCACTGCCGCGGCAAACTTTCGAGCGGATTCCTGCCGCTCTTTCGAAAGCTCCTTCACTCGCATATTGAGCAACGGAATATCCTCTTCAAACCAGCGCAGCGATCTTTGCACCTTGGCAATACGGAAGTCATTGGTCAGCATTTTTCTCTCCAGGAATCTTCGACTGGTGATCTCCCAGATTGCCACGCGTTTAGCCGCGCGCAAGTCTAAAGGAAGGTACCCCTCTGGCATACGGACGTCTGCCCACGGGATTCAGGAGAGCGGAAACGCAGGGTGTGAGTTGCTGCTTAGTGCGACGTTTCGGATTCTGCGGCCGCCAACCGATCTTTGGTTCCCGGAAATTCGCGTTCAATCTGTTCGTCGAGCCAGCGTTCCAGATGTTTCTGGGAAATCTCGGGAACATTATGAAACCGGAATCCGGCGAGGCCTTTGACGTCGACCCAGGCCACTTCGGCCTCGACTTCAACATCAAGACCCGAGCCTGGCAGGGAGAACTTCAGATGCGGCGCAGCGCCTTTCGGCAGCGCCTCCCGCAACATCAGAGCAAGCCCGCCTTCGCTGATGTTGGTACTGGTCGCGTTCAGAGTCTTTCCGTCGTACATCACTTTGACCAGCATCTTCACCGGCTGGCGGAAGTAGCGGCGGCGCTCCTTGATCATGAAATTCAGCGCCGCGTGAAAGCAGCGCGACGCATTGAGAATGCTGATGGGCTTCTGCAGAACGAAGTTGGCGCCCATGCCAAAGGCTTCCTGCGTAGTCGTCCTATGTCCGTTGAGGATGGCGAAGGCAACCGAGTTCTTGTTGCTGGGAGTGCTGCGCAGGCCCTGCAGCACGGCGAGCCCGCCGCTCAAATCGTCACAATCCACGATGACCGCATCGAACTTGTCGGAGATCAGAATGTCGGCGCCAGCGCGCGCCTCATGACAGATCTCCACATCAATCGACAATTTCTCGAGCGTGGGCCGGATCACACGAACCAATTCCGGATCCTGACTCAGGAGGAGCGAGTCCAACGTCATACTGAGATTCTAGGGGCGTGGTGGAGTTACACGATAGTGACCAAGGTGATGGACCCTTCGTTGGAGGGGGCAGGGACATCGCCTATCGTCAGGCCGGCCCAGGCTTACGGCTTCGCGGCAGCCGTGGCTGCCGCCGGATTTTTGACGTAGGTGTTCATCCAGTTGTTCATCTCCCAGAACATGTGCAAGACGGACTCGCGCCCGGCATAGCCATGCGCCTCCAGGGGAAGCAGGACGAAGCGGACAGTGCCGCCCTGACCCTTGATGGCGCTGAAGAGACGTTCGCTCTGCAGCGGAAATGTGCCGGAATTGTTGTCGGCTTCGCCATGGATGAGCAGGATGGGCGTCTTGATCTTGTCGGCGTAAGAGAACGGCGACATCTTGTAATAGACCTCGGGCGCTTGCCAGTAGGTGCGCTCCTCGTTCTGAAATCCGAAGGGAGTCAGAGTGCGGTTGTAAGCTCCGCTGCGCGCGATGCCGGCTTTGAACAGATCGCTGTGAGCGAGCAGGTTCGCGGTCATGAACGCGCCGTAGGAGTGTCCCATGACAGCGACGCGGTGGCGATCGACCACACCGAGGCGGACACCTTCATCGATCGCCGCTTGGGCGCTGGCGACGAGCTGGTCCACATACGTGTCGTTGGGTTCGGCCTGGCCTTCGCCAATGATGGGAATTGTGGCGTTCTCGAGGACGGCGTACCCCTGGGTGACGAAGGGAATCGGAGAGCCCCACCACAAGAAAGGAAACTCGAAGGGCGAACCGCTGATTTGCCCCGCGGCCGACCTCGTTTTGTATTCGGTGGGATACGCCTCCACGAGCGTGGGCAACGGGCCGTCTGCGGGCTTATAGCCGGGAGGAAGGTAGAGGTTGGCGCTGAGGTCCACACCATCAGCACGCTTGTATTTAAGAACTTGTTTCTTCGGAAGGGGCGAGTTGCCGTAAGGGCTGGGGAAAAAGGTGATCTGCTTGAACTCGTCGTTGGCGAGGCCCTTGCGGTAATAGTTTGGAGGCAGTTCCGGCGACTCCCTGCGCAGCAAGATGGTTGGCGTGGCGGCATCGAGCACCGATACCGGGGACTCGAAAAATTTGTCGGCGGATTGCCAAAGGTGTTTGCTCTCGCCGTTCGTCGTGCTAATGACGGAGACAAATGGGCGATCGCCTTCCGGCGATGCACCTTCAGAATGGAAATAAATTCCGCGAGAGTCGGACGTGGTTTGCAAGACATACTTACCAGACGCATTCGCAGTTTGAAACGGCTGGCCGGGATCGTGATAGCGGTCTTCAAACGATCCTTCAAACAATTTCACCGGAGCCGCCGGGGCATCGGGAGCCACGGCGAGAATGATGCGCTTTCTGTCTTTCCAGCGTTCTTCCTGGACGAGTGCGAGATGACCGCTTCCCCACGTCAGGCTGCCAAAGCGGACGGGAAGTTCCGCCAACTTGCGCGGAGAGGCATCGAACGGGGCATTGAGCAGGAAGATTGTGTCGCGGATGGGAACTTCTTTGCGGGGATCGCCGCCGTCGGCCGCCTCGACCCACGAGACGGTGGCGGGCGCGTCGCTGCGCCAGTCGAATTCGCGCGGCCCGGCCTCAACAGCATCGTGAATATTTGCAATCGTATCTTCTAAAGGTTTGTCGGCCAGTTGTTTGAACGTTCCGGTCGCCAGATTAATAGCGAGAACGCGCTCGGGAAACATCGGGTACGGAAGCAGATACGTGTAGGGATGATGGCGTTCGTCGACGAGCAGATAATGACCATCTGGAGAAGGCGAAGCGCTTTGGACTACTGCGGGATCGCCAATAGATTTGGCCGTGCCGTCCAGGCGGACGACTTCGACTTGAGAGCTCGCGTAGTAATCGAAGATCTTCTCGTCCTCGGGATTTTTCAAGAGGTCCTGATAAGTGGCGCCGGGGGTTATGCGCCCAAGGTTTTCCTGGATGACCGGGCCCACCGGAATTTCGCTGCGCTTCGGGTCCGCACCTCGATCTTTAAGGACGGTCTTGCATACGAGGCTGGCGTTGTCGCTGGTCCACTCGCAGGGTCGGCCGAAAATGCCATTGAGCGCGATTCCAGGTACGCGGTGCGCCTGAAGTGAGGCGACGTCGACGATCCACAGAGAGAGGCCGGCGTCGGTGGGATTGTCGCTGGCATTCACGAAAGAAACGTGGCGCGCATCGGGCGACCACGCGGTGAAACGAATCTTGGGATCCGCGGGCAATCCGGTCACCGGCTTCGCTTCGCCGTTGGGCAGAGCCTGCAGCATCAACGAGGTGATGTAGCGTCCTCGGCTCGGGCCGTTCGTGCGGGGATTAAAACGCAGACCGGCCAGGCGAAGTTCGGGCTGCGCGAGATCGGCAACCGTGGGCAGACCTGAATAAGATTCGATCAAAAGCCACTGCGTGCCAGCGCCGTCCTTGGGAGAGACTTCCACATTGGGCGTGGGGCGAGTGTCGATCAGGTCAACAATTGCCTGGGGAGGCTTCTGATACTGAAGGCTGGTCTGAGCCTGAATGCCGCAAAGCGCGGAGGCGACGACAACCGCAACCAGAACTGCAATTGTGCGGACAGAAATAGAACGCATGAAAGAACCTCGGGTCTGCTCTCGCAGGTAAAGTTTGAAGGCCGATGGAGGCAACATTCTCCTGCGAAAGAAGCGGATCGGGCAAGAGTTTTTCTGACCGCGCTTCGCAATTCGGCTAGAATCAGGGCGCCCATGGCACCGCCGGAGTGAAACATGAAAACCTTCTTCGCATTCTCCCTTGCCCTAGTGATGATGATGGCTTTAGTGGCCGTCAGCCGGACGCAGACTAACGACCTGGGCATCTTTACGAACCAGGGAAGCGTCGGCCAGACGCCGCCGGGTGGCATCGCGCACTATGATCCGGCGAAGGGTGAGTATCGCATTACCGGGGGCGGCGCCAACGTGTGGGGCACGTCTGACGCGTTCTATTTCGTGTGGAAGAAAGCGTCTGGGGATATGACTCTTTCGGCCGACGTACAGTGGGTTGGCACGAGCAGCGCGGAACATCGCAAGGCAGTGCTCATGATCCGCCAAAGTCTGGAGCCGGGTTCAGCGTATGCGGACGCAGTCTCTCATGGGAATGGGCTGACATCCCTGCAGTTTCGCGGCGCGGCCAATGAACAGACTTATCAAGTCTTCACGCAAGTTGACGGACCAGTCCGTTTGCGGATCGAGAGGAAACAGAGCCGGTTCACGATGTATGCCGGGAAGCCGAGCGAGGAATTGAAGATGGTCGGCCCGATTGAATATGTAGGGCTGCAGGATCCCGTGTATGTCGGCCTCGGCGTCTGCTCGCACGTGGCCACGACTTTGGAAACGGCAGTGTTCTCCAACCTGAAGATTGAAGAAACCGCACCCGCGAAATAGCTCGTCTGTAGTTTCAGGAGTTCACCTTGAACGCGCGATCGATGCTGTCTCTCGTTTTCTTTACCCTCGTGTTTAGTTCCTGCCATCACGCAGGCGCGCAGGCAACGGCCACCAAACCAGCGCCGCCTCCGCACTTAACGTCTGAGCAGGACCATCAACGCCTAATGGATCTGCTGCACATCACTTGGTTGCGGCGCGGTGCGGATGGTGATCCAAAATCGCCAAATGCCGCGAACTACGACGAGTCCAAGGCTGGGCCGACTTCGAAGCTTCCGGATCCCTTGCTGTTGAAAAATGGCAAGCCAGTCACGACGGCAAAAATGTGGTGGGGGCAGCGGCGGCCGGAGATTGCGGAAGACTTCGACCGCGAAATTTACGGACGCGTGCCGGACAAAACCCCCCAAGTGAATTGGGAAGTTGTCAGCGCGACGAAGGAGATGAACGGCGACACTCCGATCATCACCAAGAAACTGATTGGGCACCTCGACAATTCTGCATTTCCGGCGGTGACCGTAGGAATCGATCTGACTCTCACGACTCCAGCCAATGCCGCGGGGCCCGTGCCGGTGATGATGGAGTTCGGGTTGAGCCCTGAAGTGCTGGCCATGCTCAAGCAGCGCTATCCGCAAATGATGGCTGCCGGCCCCGGACCCACATGGCAACAGCAACTGGTGGCGAAGGGTTGGGGCTACGCCGAGTACATCCCAACCAGCGTGCAGGCGGATAACGGAGAAGGCCTGACGCAAGGCGTGATCGGACTGGCAAACAAGGGCGAACCGCGCAAGCTCGACGATTGGGGCGCGTTGCGAGCATGGGCGTGGGGCGCGAGCCGGGCGCTCGACTATTTTGAAACCGACAAATCGGTGGACGCGGAGCAGGTTGGAATTGAGGGCCACTCGCGCTATGGCAAGGCCGCACTGGTCGCGATGGCTAATGACCCGCGCTTTGCCATTGCCTACATCAGTTCCTCGGGTGAAGCCGGCGCGAAACTCTTTCGGCGCAACTTCGGCGAGCAGATCGGCAACATCGCCGGAACCGGTGAGTATCACTGGATGGCGGGCAACTTCCTGAAATATGCGGGGCCGTTGACCGACAGCGATTTGCCCGTGGACGCGCATGAATTGATCGCGCTGTGTGCGCCGCGTCCGGTATTTATTGGCGCTGGCTCGCTGACCAACGGGGACGGGTGGGTCGACGCGAAAGGAATGTTCCTGGCAGGGGTGGGCGCCGGGCCTGTATACAAACTCTTGGGGAAGAAGGATCTCGGCACTGCTGGGTTCCCGCCAATCGAGACCACGCTGATCGACGGAGACGTCGCGTTCCGGCAACACAGCGGCGGGCACACGCCCGCACCGAATTGGCCCACGTTCCTGACGTTTGCCGCGCGCTATCTAAAGAGCACACCTGCCTCGTCGTCATCGAATGCCGATCTGCATTTGACGGAACACGACGTCCTTGAGACCCACGGCTTGAGTGTGCTTCTGTTTCACAACGAATATCACCGGGTATTCGGCGATCAGAAGATGAACGGGATGGAAATTATCCTGAGGGATCAGCGCATCGCGACGAGCGGAGATGTGCGGCTGTCCGCGACGCCCGAGCAGTGGGACCCCATTCCTGATTTCAAGGAACGGAAACGGATCGCTCCCGACGAAGTCGCGGCAATCTGCACCTATCCGGATCGCGGGCTGAGTTACCGCATCGACCTGCGGCCTGAGCCAGGAGGATTTCGAGTTGCCGTGCAACTGGAACAACCAGTTCCGGCTGCGCTCGCGGACAAGGCGGGATTCAATCTGGAGTTTTTGCCGACGTTATATTTCGGCAAGTCGTATCTGGCGGATGATGGTGCCGGAATGTTCCCTCGTCATTCGGACGGCCCCATGCAGATGACAGCGGACGGAACCATTGAGCCGCTGCCGCTGGCCTCCGGTCAGCGAATCGTTTTGTCGCCGGAGGATCCAGCGAGCCGCGTGACCATCACTTCCGACAGCGGCCCGATCGTTCTCTTCGATGGTCGCAACAAGGCGCAGAACGGATGGTTCGTGGTACGCACGTTGATTCCTTCTGGAAAAACCGGCGATGTCGTGGTGTGGCACGTTCGTCCCAACGTGGTTGCCGGCTGGATGCGTCCGCCGGTCGTGGGCTACAACCAGGTCGGCTATACGCCTGAGCGCGAGAAAGTGGCGGTAGTGGAACTCGATCCGCAGTTCGATGCTCCCAAGGTGGCACGCGTTCTGCGGTTGACACCGGAAGGCGAGTACCAGGAAGTATTCAGTGGCGAAATAAAGCCTTGGGGCAAGTGGATGCGCTACCAATACGCGCATTTCGATTTCTCTACGGTGCGCGAGCCGGGGATCTATGCGATCGAATATGCCGGGCAAAGGAGCGGACCTTTTCGCATCGCGAAGAATGTGTACGACGGGATCTGGCGGCCTTCCCTCGAAACGTATCTGCCGGAACAGATGGACCACGTCAAGGTGCGTGAAGGATATCGGATATGGCATGGAGCGTCGCATCTCGACGATGCGCGACAAGCTCCAGTGAACTACACGCACTTCGACGGCTACCAGCAGGGGCCGACGACGGAATCGCCGTTTAGTCCAGGGCAGCATATTCCTGGCCTGAATGTAGGTGGGTGGTACGACGCCGGAGACTTTGACCTGCGAACCCAGACACAGACCCGCGTCATCAGCGACCTTGTGCTGGCGTGGGAACAGTTCGGGCTGAGGTCGGACGACACCTCAGTCGACGAGGCGGCGCGGTACGTCCAAATGCGGAAGCCGGATGGCGTCCCGGACGTGGTGCAACAAGTCGAACACGGTGTGCTGCTGTTGCTCGCGCAGTATCACGCCATCGGCCACCCGATTCCCGGAATCGTCGAGCCCACGCTGGAGGAGTACACGCACTTGGGAGATGCCGCGTCGAAGACGGACGGACGAATCTATTCCGAAAAAATGACGCCGCTAGAAACCGATGGCATGCATTCGGGCGTTCCGGATGATCGTTGGGCATTCACCACGCACACGACGGCGCTGAGTTATGACGCTGTCGGCGCTCTCGCCGCGGCCAGCGGCGTGCTTCGCGGATACAACGACAAGATGGCGGAGGAGTGCCTGCAAACTGCACTCCGAGTGTGGGACGAAGAGCACAAGCAGCCGCCCGCGCTATTTCATTCTTTCAACACGACTGGAAGCGATTTGCGGCAGGCTGAAATCGAAGCGGCGGTCGAACTGCTCATCTCCACTCGCGGCGGCGAGATCTACCGGAAGCGACTGAAGGAACTCCTTCCGGTGATCAAGGATCAGTTCGCATTTGTAGGAGGAACTGCGGCGCGTGCCCTTCCATTCATGGATAAAGAATTCAAAGACGAACTCCGTTCGGCGCTCGATGCCTACAAGCCCAAACTGGCCGAGACGCTTTCGAAGAATCCGTGGGGCGTCCCGATCTCTTTGGGCACGTGGGGCGGATCCGGTGGAGTGACCAGGTTCGCAACGGAGATGTACCTGCTGCATCGGGCGTTCCCTGAGAGCATTGGCCCGCAGTACACGCTCGATGGCTTGGACTACGTGCTCGGGCGGCATCCAGTGTCGAACGTTTCCTATGTGTCGAGCGTGGGCACGCAATCGAAGCTGATCGCGTATGGAAACAACCGGGCAGACTATACGTTTGTTCCCGGAGGCATCATTCCCGGGGTCGTCGTTCTTCAGCCGGACTTCCCAGAACTGAAGGAAGGATGGCCGTTCCTGTGGTACGAAAACGAATATGTGGTGGACGGAGTGACGTCGTTCATTCTGGCGGCGAACGCGGCCCATGCGGAGACGAAAAGCGAAAGTAAAACGCCGCTCACTTCTTCGACGCAGTGA
The DNA here is from genome assembly GCA_963832015.1 of uncultured Acidobacteriaceae bacterium. Lineage (GTDB taxonomy): Bacteria > Acidobacteriota > Terriglobia > Terriglobales > Acidobacteriaceae > Sulfotelmatobacter. Next base: position 24,988 of record CAWHSR010000028.1, on the reverse strand, counting down.
TCTGCTGCACGAGCGTATTGATTTCTTCCGGGGTCAGTTTGCCGGCGAACTTGGGCATGTGGTGCTTGCCGTTGGTGATGATGTCGCGGAGTTCGTCAGCGGACGTGGACGTAGTTTTCTCCGAGACGAGCGACGGCCCTGCGAAATGACGCCCCTCGCCGGTTTTGCCGTGACACTTCGCGCAGTCTTTCTGGAAGACGGGGTTCTCGGTCAGAGTCGCGGCCGATGGAGTCTGGGCAGCCGCGGTCAGCGCAAAAAGCAATGAAGATAGGGCGATGGAGAGTCGAGCTGCTTTCATGTTAGACCTCTTGTCTTACTTCTTGGCCAAGGCCGGGATCTCGGAGCAGGGTTCCGCATTCTTCAGTTCGAAGGCAGCACGCGGTTGAGATCCTTCCGGCGCTGCCCTGAGATATTGGACTGGCCACGACATCGGCTGACCTAGCTCGCGGGCCGCGCGCAAAGGCCAATAGGGCTCGCGTAAGAGTTCGCGAGCGAGGAAGACAGCGTCAGCTTGGCCTCCACCGACGATTTGCTCTGCCTGCGACGGAGACGTAATCATGCCGACGGCGCCGGTCACGACGCCCGCTTCGCGGCGGATCTGTTCTGCGAAAGGTGTCTGATACGCGGGACCAACCGGAATTTTGGCCTGCGCCGCATTGCCGCCGGAAGAACAGTCGATCAGATCCACGCCGAGCTTCTTCAGACCACGGGCGAGTTCGACGGACTGCTGAATATCCCAGCCGCCTTCGACCCAATCAGTGGCCGAGATGCGCACGAAGAGTGGGAACTGCTCTGGCCACACCTCGCGAACCGCGGCCACGACTTCACGGACGATCCGAGTGCGATTCTCGAATGACCCGCCGTAAGAATCCGTACGTTGATTGCTGAGCGCCGAGAGAAACTCGTGAAGCAGATAGCCGTGAGCGGCGTGGATTTCAAGGACGCGAAAACCGGCTTCGCACGCGCGGCGCGCGGCTGCTGCAAAGGCCTCAACAACTTCCTGAATGCCCTCCACAGCGAGTGCTTGGGGCATCGGATAGTTGTCGGCAAAAGCTAGAGCGCTCGGCGCCACGACTTTCTTCCAACCGCCCGCGCTCTCCGGGATTGCTCCGTTCCCTTCCCACGGCCGGTATGTGCTGGCTTTGCGTCCGGCGTGCGCCAACTGCATACCCGCGACACTGCCTTGCGCATGAATGAAGCCGACAATACGAGCCAGCGGCTCGATGTGATCGTCTCTCCAAATACCCAGGTCCTGTGGGCTGATGCGGCCCTCGGGAAGAACCGCGGTCGCTTCGGTCATCACAAGACCCGCTCCGCCGACAGCGCGGCTGCCCAGATGAACTAGGTGCCAATCCGTCGCGTCACCGTCGGTGCTGGAGTACTCGCACATCGGGGAAACGAATACACGGTTGGCGAAGGTAATGTCGCGAATCGAGAGGGGATCGAACAGGTGGGGCATAGCTTCTTATGGTACTTCACGATTGGATGCGCGATTGCGCCCAACGACTCCGCTCCTGCCATGCTGCACAAAAAAGAAACGCCGCACTCCCTTCCCGGTGGAAAGGGAGTGCGGCGTGATTGGGTTAGACGTGGTTCGTTAGGCGCCTTCAGGAGCGTGCAGCACCCGGAAGGTGTTCCCGCCGTTCGACCAAACCAGCAGCAATGCGTCTTCGCCCTTGGCAACTTTCGACAAGGCGTCCTTCACATCGCTGGCAGATTGGACTTTGTGCCGGTTGACTTCGAGGATGATCTCCCCCTGCTGCAGTCCAGCATTGTCGGCAGAACTACCCGGCTGAACCTGCTCGATCACGGCTCCGTGAATCTCCTTCGGAGCCTGAAGCTGATCGCGCAGCTCCGGCGTAAGGTTGCCGAGGCCGATGCCCCAGTGCATTTTGCCTTCGCCGTTGCCAGACTCATCCTTGCCTTCGGCGTTGCGGCTGCCGAGTTCCTCCAGCGTGACAGGAATCGTCATGGTCTTGCCGTCGCGGAGAACTTTGAGCGTGATCTTCGAGCCGGGCTGTTTCTGTCCGACCAGCACCTGCAGTTCGCCGGCGTCGCTGACTTTCTGGCCATCGATTTCGGTGATCACGTCACCGACCTGCAGGCCAGCTTTCGCTCCCGGAGAATCGGGCTCAACCTGCGACACCACACCGCCGGTGGCATTGGACTCGTCAAAGAACTTCGCGTTCTCGGGAGTCACGTCAACAATGCCGATGCCGATGTGGCCGTGGCTCACTTTGCCATAGCGGATCAGCGTCTCGACCGTCGGCCTGACGATCTGCGAGGGAATCGCAAATCCCATCCCGGAGAATGTTCCCGAAGGAGAAATCAGGAAGGTGTTGATGCCGACGACTTCGCCGCGAGCGTCAACCAGCGGTCCACCGGAGTTGCCGGGGTTGATCGCCGCATCCGTCTGGATGAATTCGCCGGGCTTGGTACGATCCGTGGGGTCAGGGTTCGCACGATTCACCGCGCTGACGATTCCGCGCGTGACCGTGAAACGGAATCCGTAAGGATTGCCGAAGGCCAGCACGGTTTGTCCGGGCCGCACTTCTTTTGAGTCACCCCACGGCGCGCTGGCGAGATCCTTGCCTTCGACCTTCAGAACGGCGAGGTCAGTTACAGGATCGGTGCCAATCAGTTTCGCTTTCAGAACGCGGCGGTTGCTGGTGGTGACGCGTATGTCGACGGCTCCGTCGACGACGTGATTGTTGGTGACGATGTATCCGTCGGGCGAGATCACCACGCCGCTGCCCATGCCATGCTCGATCTGAGGCCGGCGCTGCTGCATGCCCGGGCCAAAGAACTGGCCGAACGGGCTGTTCTGGCCGAAGAATTGTTGCATGTCTTCGGGCGCCTGTTTGCTGGCCGTCTCCGGCTTGGTGCGCGAGGTTACAGTGACGTTGACCACCGCGGGAGTGACGCGAGCCGCCAGGGTTTCCATCGCCTTGTCGAGCGCGAGCAGAGCACCGACGCTGTCGGCATCCAGTGGCGCGGCTGACGGCGCTGCGTCTGCAGCCTTCGCCGTGGTGGGTTTAGCGAATTCATAGGTTGCGAACGAACCGATCAGTGCCAGTGCGAGCAGTGGCGCTGCCAGCCGCTTCGTCCATTTCTTGGTGCTGTCTTTCAACTGCATTCCTACATTCATTGGGTGTTGCTCCTTTTCGAGATTGCGTACAACTAATTCGTTAGTTTCTGAAATTGATAATCCGCATCTGTCTGCTCAGCTCATGATTAAGTTTGTTTCGCGGGAATTCTGTTGGTGTTGGGATCGACAACGGAGTGCAGCACCACTACGCGCCACATCCGGATCTGAAGTACCGGCTGCTTTCCGGAGACATTTTGACCGCCCTCCACCACTACAAACAGCGTTTGAGTGAAAGCCACCGGAGCTGCGTCTGCACTCGTCAGGTGGACGAGGCTGGCCGCGCGTTGTTCCGCCGGCGCGGATTGCATCCCGTTAAAACCTTCCACTGTGCGGCGAGTTGCGAGTGTGGTAGACCTTGCTTTATTCCGGCGAAGCTGACGTTGAGGCGCGATCTTCGCGCTTACCGGAACAATTGGTGTGGCGGCCAACATCCGCCGGGCCGCGACTTGATCGACGGAGGAGTCGATCGCAGAAGCAGAGACCGGACTCGTCCCGCTGTCGCTGAATGCGATCAGCCTCGGAACTCTCGAAATCCCGACGACGCAGGTCACGGCGAAAACCGCCACCAGCGACACCGCAGGCTTCCAGGAGCGACCGCTGCCAGTGGGACGATCCGAGTCGAGAATTTGAGCCACGCGCAGCGAAGTCTGATGAATCTTTCCCAAAGCCGCCTGTGCGAAGGCGAGGCTGCGTTGAATCAGCGTCTTCTCCGCGAGGTGCGCCAGGCATTCCGCATATGCGCGCGGGCTTGCGGTTTCTGCCAGAACCGCATCGTCGCAGGCCATCTCACGCTCCAGAGACACTTTCTTTTCGATCCACCAGACTGCCGGGTGGAAGAAGATGAGCGCCTTCACCAGCTTCTGGGCAAGGTTGGTCCAGTCGTCCCAGCGGCGCAGGTGCGCGATCTCGTGGAGCAGGATCTGATTCAGTTCCTCCGGCGAAAGCTCTTGCATCACCCACACCGGGATGACGATCGCGGGCTTCACCAGCCCGACGGCTGTCGGAACATTCGTGAAATCAGAAGTGCACAGCGCGATCTTCCTGGGAGACTGATTACGAGCAAGTGTGCTTTGCAGAAGGGGATTTAACGTCGCGGGATCGATCGCGACACAGCTCTTGCGCAAAGTATACAGATGCCACAGGCCCCTGCCGACTCCGGTCAGCTGCCACAAAGCGATGGCCGCCCAGGCTCCGAACAAATAGAGTGCCCAGGTACCGGGCAGGGTGAGAGCAGGTCGCTCTGCAGCGGCGAACGGATTCGAAGCCAGGTGCGCCCCGAACGAGCCGACAAAAAGGGGCAAGGTCGCAATCGCGATGAGCGCCGAGAACCAGACTGCAAAGCGGGTGACCGAACTCTGCCGGCGCATTACGCTTAACAATGACCCCGCGAAGATCGCGACTAGTGTTCCCTCGACCAGGCAGTCCACGATCTGAACCGTCGAAGCTTGGGCGATTGCGTTCAGATTGAAGGGCGCGGTCATCGCTGGGTCACTTGCTCCTTTCCAGCAACAGCCGCACGCGGTCGAGCTCTTCCGCGTCGACGCCGGATTCTTCCAGCACGTTCAGCACGAGTTGTTCGCGAGAGTTGCCGAAAAAACGGCTGACGAGGTGCCGCACTTCGAACCGGGTTGCGTCCTTGCGGTCGACTTGCGGCAGATACACATGGGCACGCTGGTCTTTCACGTGCTTGGCGTATCCCTTCTTCTCAAGAATGCGAATGATGGTCAAAACGGAGTTGTAAGCCAGCGCCGGTTTCTCGGGAAGGGATTCCAACACCTCGTGGACGGTCGCCGACCCCCGATCCCAGAGGACGTTCATGATGCGCAACTCAGCTTCGGTCAGGGTTGCGGATTTGCTGCGTGCCAATGCTTTCCTCCCAAGGGTTCGGTCGCTAAAAGTTTGACGTGGATGAACCGGAAACGTCAACTAATTTGTTAGTTGCATGAAAATAAGTTTGAGATGCCTGAGCCCTGGAAGGACGACGAAAATCGCGCTGGTCCTTAACTCATTGAAAACACAACGGCAAACTCTGGCCTAGCCTAGGGGGACTTGGGCAGACGCAGGTATTGTTCGGCATTCCGATAACAAACGTCCTGAATGAGGCGTCCGAGGAGGGCGTCGTCATCGGGCAGTTCCCCACGCGCCACGTCCCGCCCAACAAGGTCGCACAGGACGCGCCGGAAATACTCGTGACGGGGGTAAGACATAAAAGAACGAGAGTCGGTGACCATGCCGACGAAGCGCGACAGCAAGCCCACATTTGATAACGCGTCGAGTTGGGCGGTGATGCCCTGCTTCTGATCGAGGAACCACCAGGCGCTGCCGTACTGGATTTTGCCGGGACGCTCTCCGTCCTGGAAGCAGCCGATTAATGTGGCGAACTGAAACGTGTCGGCGGGATTCACGTTGTACAGGATCATCTGCGGCAGAGCGCCCTCCTTCGCGAGCAGATCCAGGTAAGAGCTGAGATGCTCAGCCTGCGCAAAATCACCCATGGCGTCGTAACCGGTGTCCGCCCCGAGTTTTTGGCGCGCGGCCGTGTTCACGTTTCGCAAAGCGCCCAGGTGCAACTGCTTCGTCCATCCCTTCTCAGCGTCGAGGCGGCCGAAGAAAAGCATCATGAAGGAAGCGAACTGGATTCTCTCATCGTCGGTGATCGTGTGCCCCTCACGTGCTTTTGCGAAGATCGCTGCGGCCCAGCCCTCCGAACACGGCGTCGCGTAGCAATGATTCAATCCGTGGTCGGAGAGGCGGCAGCCGAGGGAATGGAAATCATCGTGGCGTTTACGCAGAGCCATGAGAAAGGCGCTTAGATCGAGGATCTCGACATTCGCCGCCGCGGAGAGTTTGTCGACCCAGGCTCCAAAATCTGGGTTATCGATGGCGAGAGCTTTGTCAGGCCGAAACGCGGGAAAGACACGGGTTGGCAGCTTCGACTGTGCGATCGCCCGGTGATGCCCGAGGTTATCGGTGGGATCATCCGTGGTGCACACAACCTCGACGCTAAATTTCTGGAGAATGGCGTGCGTCGTCAGCGTTTGCAGCACGGCGTTCGCACGCTCCCAGATTGACGGCGCAGAAGTCTCATCGAGCAATTCGTGGATGCCGAAGTAGCGCTTCAGTTCGAGGTGCGTCCAGTGGTAGAGAGGATTGCGCAGCGTGTAGGGAACGGTTCGGGCCCAGGCCAGGAATTTCTCGTAGGGCGCTGCATCTCCGGTGATGTACTTCTCCGGGACGCCGTTCGCCCGCATGGCGCGCCATTTGTAGTGGTCCCCTTCGAGCCAGATTTCGAACAGGTTCGCGAACTGGCGATTTTCAGCGATATCGCGCGGAGAAAGATGACAGTGGTAGTCGAGGATCGGCTGGGAAGCGGCGAACTGACGATAGAGACGGTGCGCCACGTCGTTCGATAAAAGAAAGTCTTCGGTGAGAAAGCCGTTCATGGGCGATTCAAGGCATGAATCATATCAGTTCCAACCGAGTGCATCCGTCGAGCTGGAATCGAAAAGCTGCAACCACGAAGGACACGAAGGTACACGAAGTAAACACCTGCAAATGAATCCCTTCCTGATACTTCGTGTCCTTCGTGGTGAATGCCTTTCGCGGCGCCCGATTCACCAACTCCTTGACGGAAAGGCCCCGCGCCATGTCTAGTGATGCTTATCGCCGATGTGCACACTCGAGTGAACCTACCTTCCATCTCCGCTGTTCCGGAAAGAAAGCCGCCCGAGGTTGAAACTCCCGCGGGCCGCCGGCGCTGGTTGATCTGTGGCTTGCTCTTCTTCGCGACCACGGTGAATTACATGGACCGGCAGGTGATCGCGCTGCTGAAACCAACGCTGCAAATCCAGTTCGGCTGGACAGAAAATGATTACGGCACGATTATTTTTGCATTTACCTGCGCCTATGCAGTCGGAATCCTATTCATCGGAAAGCTGATCGACAGGCTCGGCACCCGCAAGGGATTTTCCGCAGCGGTCTTTGCGTGGAGCGCGGCCGCCATGGCGCACGCCGCAGCCGGTTCCATGATTCAGTTCGCAGTGGCGCGCGTTGGTTTGGGACTGGGCGAGGCTGGCAGCTTCCCGGCCGCGGTGAAAGCGGTGGCGGAGTGGTTCCCGAAGCGAGAGCGCGCACTGGCCACCGGCCTGTTCAATTCCGGATCGAACATCGGTGCGCTGGTGACGCCGCTGGTTGTGCCGTGGATTACCTATCGCTTTGGTTGGCGCATGGCTTTCATTGCCACCGGCGCGCTGGGATTCATGTGGATAGTGTGCTGGCTCCTCGTCTATCACCGGCCGGAAGAAGACAAGAAAGTCTCGGCGGCAGAGCTGGCCTACATTCAGAGCGACCCTCCGGACCAGAGAGCGATCGGGGAGACAACGGTTCCCCTGCTGACCCTGCTCACACTCCGGCAGGCCTGGGCGATCGCGCTGGGCAAATTCTTTACCGATCCGATCTGGTGGGTCTATCTGTTCTGGATGCCGGATTTTCTGAGTAAATTGGGGCTGAGTCTGACGGGCATGGCTCTGCCCCTATTTGTCATCTACAGCGGAGCTTGCGTGGGAAGTATCGGTGGGGGATGGCTTTCGTCTTCACTTCTGAAAAGAGGGTGGACGCTCAACGCGAGCCGCAAGAGCGCGTTGCTGGTGTGTGCGTTCGCGGTGACGCCCATCATGATGGCGGCGCACACCACCAACGCGTGGCTCGCAGTTTGCCTGGTCGCGATCGCCGCAGGGGCCCATCAGGGATGGTCCGCCAACATCTACACGCTGGCTTCCGACATGTTTCCGCGGAGTGCTGTCGGTTCCGTCGTCGGCTTTGGCACCATGGCAGGAGCGATTGGCGGAATGTGCATTGCCAAGGCCGTGGGATACATTCTGCAACACACAGGTTCGTACGTGCCCGTGTTTGTGATGGCGGGTTTGGCTTATCTGGTTGCGTTCGGTTTTGTGCAGGCGTTGGCGCCGCGGCTCAAACCGGCGGAGGTCTGAGTTTCAAAAACTCAACCGGCCACGAAGAATCGTCAGCGATGCGGCCGGCAAGTTGTATTGCGTGTGTTCGTCCCCAGTCATTTTTGACGTTGCAGCCGGACCATCCGGATCGGCATGACCATTCTTGCGATCGGGATGCCACTGATACTGTTCCCTTCCAAACGTGATCATCGCAACCGGCCCGACGAACGAGGCGTCCCGCTTGCCGTCCGCATCGTGAAATGCGATGTGGACTTGATGCGCGCGGTCGTGGTCCTTGTTAATGAGCATGAGAGACCACTGACCGTCCGGGCGCTGCAAGGCATAAGCGGTGACCAGCACATGTCCCTGGGGATCCTTTATGTCGCTGGAAGCAAGGTATTGGCGGTGCTCGGCGTCCTTCGGTTCTGCCCACTCTTGCGTGATGAGTTGCGCAGCAAAAAATTGGGAAGTGGGCTGCTGGATTTCATATTGATCGTTCACCATGAACAGGTGGTAGGTCCCCCAACTGTTGGCGCACGCGGGATGGGGCGGAGAATACGATAGATCATGATAGTAGTGAGTCGATTGTCCGCCAGCGCTTAGGAATCCTCCGAAAGAATCCGCCAGCCAGAGTGCACCGAAGATGTCGACGGAGGCCTCGCCACCGTGGGCATTGGTCTCGGTATCGAGCAGAGGAATACCGGGCGGCAATCCGTCGTCCCGCCAAACTTTCATGATGTGAGTAATCAGTTCTGGTTCCTGGTAGAGATTCTCCCATGGCGTCTCACAACCGTCGTACGGATAGTGTTCGAACGACATGAAAGCCAGATCCTGCAGGCGGTCGTGAGCCTTCAAGTAGTCGAGGAACCGGCCGAGCCACGACGTTCCGCCTTTCGCGTCAGGCCACACCTTGATGTCTTCCGTCACGCCCTCGAAGACTGGCCCGCCGAGCTTGAACGCCGGGTCGACACGGTGCAGGGCAGTCGCGAACTGCAGATAGAGCGTCGCGTAGTCCTCGGGCGACATGTATTGCCCGTCAGGTTCTTCCCCCATTTCGATATAAGAAACGGGATAGCCGCGCTTCTTGATGTAGTTCATCTGCGCCGCCGCGTCTTCGGGCGTGCTGTACAGCATCGCAATCGGCACGATGGCAGGAAGGCCGCGGGTGATTCCACTGGTGAAGAAAAGATCGAAGCCGGGTTGATCTCCCGATTCCATGCGATCGGGCGCGACATACAGATCTGACGGCTCATGCCACGGATCTACGGAGGAGCACAACGTGAGAGTCTGCTTCTGATCGGGAGAGTGATGAAGCAGGTCCTTGAATTCGCCGCGGTCGAGCGTTCCCAGGTAAAGTTCCCGAATCGCATAGCCTACGCAGTTGCGGCGATCGGCCGATCCGTGAGTGTCGCAGGTGTTGGAAGAGCGTGTCATCCGGAGGCGGACGAACTTGGTGCTGACCGTCGCTGCCCCCAAACCCAGAGTTGTAATTCCGCCCTTCGCCTTTGTGATCGTTCCGTTAGGGAACGGCTTCCATGAACCTTTGTCTTGCTCGTCCATGGCATCGCCGTCACCAAGCCAGTACTGCACTTCGAAGTCCTGCGCATACGGATCGGCCCAATCGATGCGGACTGCGTTCACGTCTTCTTTCTTGTCGAGCGCAATCACAACCCACTGCGGATGAAGCAAGTCATCCTCTCCGGTGAACTCCTTCGCGAGGTAGGGATTGCTCTTCCAGTACGATTGCAGGTCGCCATCATCGAGGCGGGAGAACCCGTCAAACTCCGTCCCGCCGTTCCGCGTAAATCCGCGGTGACGAAGAGTGTAGCCGTAGGAGTGCCGGATCATTTCACTGGTCGGAGTCGTATCTCCGGTAAAGTATCCCTTGCCGGCGGGATCGCTCCAGGTGCCTTTTGGATTCCAATGCCAGGCCTGCACAAACAGGTCCGTGTTCTGGCGATAACTGATGGATCCCCAGCCGGCGGAGAGGACCTTGTTGATCTGATCGGGGCGGAAGAACACGTCGGTCGCGTTGCTGGGCACGCGATCCACCGTCGATCCCAAGGCATGGAGAGGGCTGAACTTGTTCTTTACGTGACTGGGGGTCGCATCCACGATCACGAGTTGCGCGGTGGCGGTGAGTGAACAAGCGAGCAGAGTAGCGCTCAATGAGAGTGCGAGGATGAGTCCGTTTGGTCGTTTCATGCGGTCCTTGGACGATTGAGCGTCATCAGGTACGGGTGGATCAGGCTCTTTTGTATAATCTCCCCACTCGAGTGAGAAGAGTTCTTGCAGTTCACCCAAGAGAATACCCTACATGCTGCTCAGAATATTCAAGGACAAAGTCTCGCTGGGCCAGGCGGCCGCGGATCAGGCTGCGACCGCGATTCGGCGGGCGATCGGGGAGCGCGGCGCCGCCCGGATCATCACCGCGACGGGCGCGGCGCAATTCGAGTTCCTCGATGCGCTAACGATAGCTCCAGGCATTGATTGGCCAAGAGTAGAAGCTTTTCACCTGGACGAGTACATCGGTCTGCCGGCGACGCATGCAGCAAGTTTCCGCAAGTTTCTGATGGAGCGGTTGGTAAAGAAGACGGGCATCGTAAATTTTCACGGGCTTGAGGGTGACGCCGCTGATCCGACTACGGTGATTCGCGAGGTCAGCGAGCAGTTGGCCTTGGCACCGATCGATGTGGCATTCCTGGGAATTGGCGAGAATGGACATATCGCGTTCAACGATCCGCCCGCGGACTTCACTACCGACGATCCGTACATCATCGTGAAGCTCGACGCGCCATGCCGCCAGCAGCAGGTGGGCGAAGGATGGTTCGCCGATATTTCGCAGGTGCCTACACGCGCCGTGTCTATGTCGGCACGACAGATTCTGAAGGCTAATGAAATACTGGGGATTGTCCCGGACAAGCGCAAGGCGCAGGCGGTGAAAGCGTGCGTCGAAGGAGAGATTAGCCCCATGGCGCCAGCGTCGATTCTGCGCAGACATCCCAACGCGACGCTCTATCTGGATACGCAGTCAGCGTCGCTGTTGAGTCCCGGACTGCAAAGCACGCTGGCCAAAGAGTCGCGGGCTATCTTGACTTCGTAACGTACTGAAGCAATTCCCCGAAATGGCGAGCGCCCGGAAGCCGATTCCGTCGTTACGTTGGTGGATCGGCGGGCTGCTGTTCGCGTCCACGGTGATTAATTACATCGATCGCCAGACGCTTTCCCTTCTCGCTCCCTACCTCAAGCTTGAGTATCACTGGACGAATTCCGACTACGCGAATATCGCCATCGCGTTCCGCGTGGCTTATTCGATCGGCCAGACCGGGTTCGGCAAACTGATGGACCGCATTGGCACGCGGCGCGGGCTCACGCTCTCGGTCATCGGGTATTCGACGATCTCGATGCTCACGTCGCTGGCCAGAGGGCTCTACAGCTTCGCGACGTTTCGCTTTTTGCTGGGCGCGGGAGAGTCAGCGAACTGGCCGGCCGCCACCAAGGCGGTGTCGGAATGGTTTCCGAAACGCGAGCGGGCGCTGGCGACGGCGCTATTCGACAGTGGATCTTCCATCGGCGGCGCGGTCGCTCCTTTTATTGTTCTGTGGATTTACTTTCGCTGGGGATGGCGGCCCGCCTTCATGATTCCCGGCACGCTGGGATTTCTTTGGCTGATTGCGTGGCGTTGGCTGTACTACCCTCCGGAGGAGCACCCACGGATCGGGCAAGCTGAGCTTGCGATGATCGTGGCCGACAAGCGCGAATCAGACTCCCCACAAGACGGCAAGGCTCGCCCCCGGTGGACTGAACTCTTGAGGCTTCCGCAAACCTGGGGAGCGATCATCGCCAGGGCGTTTACCGACCCAGTCTTTTTCTTTATTGCGGAGTGGTTCCCGATCTACCTGGTTGCGAAAGGGATTGAGCTGAAGAGCGGATTGATCGCGGTCTGGATTCCCTTCATCGCAGCCGACGTGGGAAGTTTCTTCGCAGGATGGGTGTCGGGCTCCCTCATCAAGCGGGGATGGTCGCTGGGCGCGGCGCGCAAGGCGCCCATTGTCTACGGCGGGATTGGCATGACTCTGATCATTGCCACGATCTTTACGACCAACCTGTACGTGATCGCATTTTTGTTTGCGGTCGTGACCTTTACTTATGCAGGTTTCACAACCATGGCAAACGTGCTGCCTTCTGATCTTTTTGGCAGTGAGTCGGTGGCTTCGGTCAGTGGGCTGAGCGGGACGGGCGCGGGAATCGGGACGATCATTGCATTCAAACTGATTGGCTATTTTTCGGATGCCCGGCAGGTAACAGGGACGCATGCGTTCGATCCCATCGTGATTGTGGCGGGGCTGCTGCCCTTGGTGGGCATGATTCTGGTGTTGTTGCTGCTCAGGAATACCGAAGCGACGGAGCGAGGGCTGGTGCGCCGGATTTGAAGCTTTGGTTACACTCTTGGAGTTGATCTGAGGAGATCTCTGTGAAGATCACGGATGCCAAAGTATTCGTCACATGTCCGGGGCGGAATTTCGTCACGCTGAAAATCTCGACTGACGAAGGTGTTTATGGATTGGGCGATGCGACTCTGAATGGGCGCGAGTTGGCGGTTGCATCTTACTTGAGCGATCACCTCGCCGCGTGCCTCATTGGACGCGATCCGTTTCAGACGGAAGACATTTGGCAGTATTTGTACCGCGGCGCCTACTGGCGGCGTGGACCCGTGACCATGACCGCGATTGCAGCCGTCGACATGGCTCTCTGGGACATCAAAGGCAAGGCTCTGAAGACGCCCGTCTACAACGTGCTCGGTGGCCAGAGCCGTACCGGAGTGATGGTCTACGGGCACGCCAATGGACGCGACATTGAAGAGACCGCCGAGGAAGTCGCGAAGTATCAGGAACTGGGCTATCTGGCGATTCGGGCGCAGAGCGGAATCCCGGGTTTGCCATCCACCTATGGCGTGGCGAAGGACAAGTTGTATTACGAGCCCGCGGAAAAAGGCTTGCCTCCTGAAAATGCATGGTCGACTGAGAAATATCTTCTGCATGTTCCCAAGCTTTTCGAAGCCTTGCGTCTGAAGTTCGGGGACGACCTTCACCTGCTGCACGATGTTCACCACCGGCTGACGCCGATTGAAGCGGCGCGACTGGGCAAGAGCCTGGAGCCTTATCACCTGTTCTGGCTGGAAGATGCAGTGACGGCGGAGTTGCAGGAAGGCTTCCGCATCGTTCGCAAGCACACGACCACGCCGTTGGCTGTGGGCGAGGTTTTCAATTCGATTTGGGATGTCCACATTCTCATTCAGGAGCAACTCATCGATTACCTGCGCATGACAGTCGTGCACGGTGGAGGCTTGACCCATCTCAAAAAGATCGCGGCGTTGGCTGAGATCTATCACGTGCGGACGGGCTGCCACGGTGCGACGGACCTGTCGCCGGTGGCGATGGCGGCAGCGCTGCATTTCGATATTTCGGTTAACAACTTCGGGATACAGGAATACATGCGCCACACGAAGGAGACGGATGAGGTCTTTCCGCATGCGTACTGGTTCAAGAGCGGGTATCTGCATCCCGGCGATGCTCCGGGATTAGGCGTTGACTATGACGAGAAGCTGGCAGAGAAGTTTCCTTATGAGCGGGCCTATCTGCCGGTGAACCGAAAGCTCGATGGAACAATGTTCAACTGGTAGTGAGATGGCCGCATTCATTTTGCAGAAGCACTTGAGGAAATATGGGTTATAAGCAACTGGATCTCGAAGGTAAAGTCGCAGTCGTTGTTGGAGGCAGTTCTGGAATCGGCAAGACGATTGCGCTCGGTTTGGCGCAAGGTGGTGCTGATGTAGTTGCCAGTGCGCGACGCATGGAACTGGTGAAGGCTCTGGCGGACGAGATCGAATCGCTAGGACGGCGTTCTTTGCGGGTAACCTGCGACGTAGATAAGCGCGAGTCTCTGGAAACGCTGCTGAAGGATTGCGTCGCCGCCTTCGGAAAAGTCGACATTCTGGTGAACGCTGCGGGCATCACCAAACGTGCACCGACCCTGGATTTTCCTGAAGCGGATTGGAACCGGATCATGGATACGAATCTGACCGGCACCCTGCGATCGTGCCAGGTATTCGGGCGTCACATGATTGAACGGCGCTACGGACGAATTATCAACATTGCGTCAATGGGAACATTCCTCGCGCTGTTTGAAGTAGCCGCGTACTCCGCCAGCAAGTCTGGGTTGGCTTCGCTGACCAAGTCGCTAGCCGTCGAATGGGCCAAGCATGGGATTTGCGTGAACGCGATTGCTCCGGGATACTTCCGCACTCCGCTCAGTGAGAAGTTACTCGTCGGGACAGGCCGGGGGAACGAAGTGCTGATGCGCACTCCCATGAAGCGGTTTGGCGAACTCGACGAGCTCGTGGGCGCGGCAGTTTTCCTGGCTTCGGACGCGGCCAGTTTTGTGACGGGCGTGGTTCTCCCGGTCGATGGCGGCGTACTCGCCAGCGGCGTGAATCAGTAAGTGCATCAATTCGCGGCACTTCGCTCAACTTGTACGTATATTGTTGTACAGCAGATTCGCGCTTCGAGTCCTAACCTCGTTTGGAGCGTCCACGACGTCGCGTGGAATGCCATTTCCTGAGCCGGGAACGACCCTGCAGGCGATGATCGTCGTCGGGGATGAGGAAAAAGTATCGGCCGCGGAATAATCTTGCGCCCTGAAGCCCCGTAGCGCGTTCTACGAATTTTCAATGACTTGCACGAGTCCTCAATCACTTCCACGAGGACTCAACGACTTACAGGTATCGGCTTCTTCTCGCGGAGCGCTGCGCGCGCAGAAATCACCGCTTGCACCAGTTCCTGCGCAGCAGCAGAGATCTTCTCCAGATTGCCTTCTCGCAAGGCCACCGCGTCAACCAGATCTGCACCTACGCCAAGCGCGAACGCACCGGCGGCAATGAAGTCTGCAGCGTTCGAAGCATTCACGCCTCCGGTTGGAATCAATTCAGCCTTCGGGAACGGCGCCTTGAGCGAGCGCAAATACTTCGGGCCGCCCACATTGCCGCAAGGAAAAATCTTGACCAGCCGCGCGCCGTGCTCGTGAGCATTCATCAATTCGGTCGGAGTCAAGGCTCCCGGGATTGCCAGTTTTCCAGCGGCTCGCGCGACCGAGAGTACATGCGCTGACAAGCCTGGGCTCACCAGGAACTCCGCTCCGGCACGAATGCACGATTCGGCTTGTTCCGCGGTTGTGACTGTGCCCGCGCCGATGAGAGCCGTGGCGGCGTGTTGTTTCGCCACCTCCCGGATGACCGACACAGCGTTAGGGACGGTCATCGTAATTTCGACGACGGGAATCCCTCCGGCGCAGATCGCTTCCACGGCGCGGGTTGCTTCCTCGACCGATGCCGCGCGGACTACGGGGATGATCCCCACTTCTTCAATTCTGCGAATTACTTCGTCAATGGTCATAATGGTTCGCCGACTCAATACTGAAGTTCTATCGCTCGATGCGGGCCGTTCGCGATTTCATGGCTTGCAGGACTTCCGCCAGTGTTGCCATGGTCGTGTCGCCCGGAGTGCGTCATCGCCAGATGCGCCATGCGCGGCGCCGCATTCAACCGACCACTGCGGGTCTTTGCCGGACAGAAATCCGTAAATGAGTCCGGAAGCGAAAGAGTCGCCGCCACCGACGCGATCGTAGATTTCAAGATTCTCGCGTACGGGCGCTTCATGAAAGCTGCCATCGCAGTAGCTCAGGGCTCCCCAATCATTTTGCGTCGCCGTCTTCGCATTTCGAAGCGTCGTGGCGATCACTGACATCGTGGGATATTGCTTTACGACTGATTCAATCATCTTCTTGAAACCTGCCGAGTCCAGTTTGGAATGGTGTTCATCCAGGCCGGAGACTTCGAAACCCAGGGCCGCGGTGAAGTCTTCTTCATTGCCCAGCATAACGTCGACGAGCGGGGCGAGGCGGCGGTTCACTTCCTGAGCTTTCGCTTTTCCCCCGATCGATTTCCAGAGCGATGCGCGGTAGTTCAGGTCGTAGGAAATGACTGTGCCTGCTCGCTTGGCGGCTTCCGTCGCTTCCTGCGCGACTAGCGGCGTGGTCTCGGAGAGCGCGCTGAAGATTCCGCCGGTGTGGAACCAGCGGACACCATCTTTCGAGAAGATCTGGTCCCAATCAATCTCTCCGGGTTTCAACTGAGAAGCGGCGGTGAGTCCGCGATCGGAACAACCGAGCGCCGCGCGAATGCCGAAACCGCGTTCCGTGAAATTCAAGCCGTTGCGCACGGTGCGGCCAACGCCGTCATAAGGCGCCCAGCGCACATATTTCTGGTTGACGCCGCCTTGCAGCATTAAGTCTTCGACGAGGCGGCCGACGGGATTATCGGCGAGCGCGGTGACGATCGCGGTATCCATTCCGAAGCAGCGCTTCAGTCCGCGGGCGACGTTATATTCGCCGCCGCCCTCCCAGGCGCGGAAGTGGCGGGTGGTGGAAATGCGCTCGTCGCCGGGGTCGAGGCGCAGCATGACTTCGCCCAGGCTGACCAGATCCCACAGGCAATCGCGTTTCGGCTTGATGTTCAGTTTCGCCATGATTGTGCGGCTAACCCGTTAAACCCAAATATGATACAGGTTGTAGCCGGCGCTGCAGGTACGTCCGCTCTTCCGACTCAAAATAAACGCGGATGGGATTGTAATAACTAGTGCCTCCCGCCGTCTTTAGTGGTGAAGAGAGCAACAGGAGGCGTACCCTGCAAAGCGCATTGGCAGAGGAACGGGCAATCGCGATCCCGACCGAATTCGACCGAGTTTTTCAGGCATATCACGGCCTGGTGTTCCGCACGGCGTACCGGATCACGGGGAACGCGGCGGATGCCGAGGACGTGTCGCAGACCGTGTTTCTGCGCCTGTTCCGCCGACGGACCGGGGCGGATGTTCTGGAGAATGAAGAGAGCTACCTGCGCCGGGCGGCGATCAACGCGGCTCTGGACGTGATTCGATCGCGACAGGCGGATCGCACTGTGGAACTTGTCGATCTGCCAGCCGAACCTGCGCATGAAGATCCTCGCGAGTTGCGGCAGGCTTTGGGTAGGGCGCTCGCACAACTCAAGCCGCGTTCGGCGGAGATTTTTGCATTGCGATTTCTTGAAGGATTCAGCAATCCGCAGATTGCGCGGATGCTCGGTATTTCACTGGTGGCGGTGGCGGTAACAGTCCATCGCACACGGCAACAGCTCCGCAAGGAGCTTAGCGCGTACCTACAGAAGAGAGCTTAGGAGACAGGCCATGAAGAACGAGAAATTTGAACGTCTGCTGTCGGAAATTCGAGACGAACGGGTAGACGACAAGGTTGTGGCCCAGGCGGGCGAGAGGGTTTACAAGTCGATTGCCGGGGCTGCTCCGGCCATGGACCTTAGCGCGCACACGCTGCGCAGCTGTGAGGATTTCCAGGCGCTGATTCCGGGATATTTGAAAAAGCACCTTGCCCCCGCGCGGGCCTTTCTGTTTGAGGACCATGTGCATGCTTGCGTGGCCTGCCGGCACGCGCTCGAGCATGCTCGTGACGGCGAAGAAGTGCAGAAGGTATGGCGTGTCGAGCCCAAACGTCCCAGTTCGATGGCATGGGGCTGGGCCATGGGTGCCGCTGCAGTTTTCGCCGCGGCAATCGCAGTGGTTGCGTTCAGCAACGGGATGCTTCCCGGCCAACATGTCGTCCGCGCGGCAGTGCAGACAGTGGATGGATCGCTGTATACGGGATCTGGCGCGGACATGCGGCTGATTCCGGCCGGCTGCGAGATTCGGAACGGCGATGAAGTCCGCACGGCGAAGGGATCGACGGCGGTGGTGCGGCTGCTCGACGGCTCCCTGGTCGAAATGGGCGAGCGTTCCGATCTTTCGGTCTCGCGGGGATGGAAGGGTACGACGATTCGTCTGGATGGTGGCAAGGTCATCGTGCAGGCAGCCAAGCAAAAGTCGGGCCGGCTGTATGTCGCGACCGATGATGGCCTGGTCTCGGTGAAGGGCACAATCTTTTCCGTGAACCGTGGAACGAAGGGCTCTCGCGTGGCAGTCATTGAAGGCGTGGTGCGGGTGAATTTCGGAGAAAACACTACCGACCTGACCGCCGGGGAGCAAGCAACGTCCGGCGCCAGCGTGTCGAAGGTGCCGATCCAGAACGAGATCGCATGGAGCAAGAACTCTGCGAAGTACCTTGCCCTGCTGGGAGACTTTGCGATTCTGCAGAAACAGTTTGCGGCGATTCCGGGACCGGGATTGCGCTACAGCTCTGATCTCCTATCGTATGTGCCCGATAACACCGTAATCTATGCGGCGATTCCCAATCTTGCAAACACGCTAGGCGAAGCCAGCCAACTCTTCCAGGACCGGCTGAAGCAGAGTCCGGCGCTGCGTGATTGGTGGAAGCAACAGCAAAAAGGGAATGGCCCCAAGCTGGAGGATGTGCTGAACCAAGTGAGGACGTTCAACACCTATCTGGGAGACGAGATTGTGTTTGCCGTAGCTAAGAACGGCACAGACTATGCGGCTCCGGTGGTGCTGGCGAAAGTAAAGCAGGGCGGGCTGGAGACCTTCCTGCGAACGCAAGCTGCTCTGCAGTCGGTTCCGAATCCGTGGGCGGCGACGCCCGCTGCCAACAAGCCGCTGCTGGTTTATGTCAGCAACGGTCTGATGATCGCGAGTCCGGACCTGGCGGAACTGCAGCGTATGGCATTGCGCGCAAAACAAGGCAGCGCCGGCACTTTCGCTGAAACGCCGTTCTACCAGCAGATTGCGCGTTCCTACCAGCAAGGGGCGGAATGGATTTTCTGCGCCGATATGGAACAAATTGTCGCGAAGAACGTACAAGCTAATGGCAAGGGCAATGAACTGCCGCCGGGGATAGCGGACGTGCGATACCTGACCATGGAACACCGGGAAGTTGGCGGCAAGAGTGAAAGCCATGCCGATTTGATGTTCGCGTCCGAGCGGCAAGGTGTCGCATCGTGGCTGGCTGCACCGGCTTCGATGGGATCGCTGGAGTTCGTGTCGCCTGAGGCCAGCATGGTGACGTCGGCGGTGATCAAGAATCCGAGAAGCATCATGGAAGAAGTCTTCAAGATGATCGGGAGCGGCGATGCAGACTTCGCCCAGCACCTGGCTGAGTTCGAGACCAAGTCTGGCGTGAACGTCCTGAACGATATCGCTGCCCCCCTCGGCGGCGAAGTCACGATGGCATTCGATGGTCCGATGATTCCAACGCCGCGATGGAAGCTGATCTTCGAGGTGTACGATCCGACGACGCTGCAAGCGACGATCGCCAAACTGGTCGACAGTTTCAATCGGGAAGCCACTAATAAACGGCATTCGCTGCAATTGACGCAGCGGCAAGTCGGCTCCAGGACTTACTTCGTAGTCAGCAGCCCGAACACGCCGAACTCCGAGGTTGACTACACCTTTGTCGACAATTATCTGGTCGCTGCGCCAGATATGGGCACCATCTCACGGGCGATTCAATCGCGCGAGGCGGGCTACACACTTGCACATTCGAGCGCCTTTCAAGCGTTGTTGCCGACCGATGGATACACGAATTTTTCGGCGATCTTCTACCACAACATCGGCCCCGTCGTGGGACCGCTCGCCGCACAACTGAAATCGAGCGGCGCGCTGACTCAGCAGCAGCAGCAATCGGTAGATGCACTCACGGCGTACTCCGCACCAGGCATGATCTATGCTTATGGCGAGCCTGACCGGATCGTGGTGGCCAGCAACACTGGCTTCATGGGATTTGATCTTGGCACCCTGTTGACGATGGGCCATGGGCCGTTTCTGCCGCAGATGTTTCTGGGCGGCACCATGAATCAATCGACACATCAAACTCAGTGAGTACGACGATACAAAACGGCGTAGCGGGCGGCGTGCAGGAACAGACGCCGCCTGCTGCTCTGCTTCCGCCTTTGGTTGAAATGCATGGTCTTTCGGTTCGCTTTGGCAACCGGGACATCCTGCAAGATCTTACTGCTTCGTTGCGCGGGCGTTCCATTGGCTTGCTGGGCCCAAACGGAGCTGGCAAGTCGACGCTGATCAATACTCTCCTCGGTTTCTACAGATCCACTGCCGGTTCGGCGCGAGTGTTTGGGTACGACGTCGGGACGGAAATCAGACAAATTCGCGGCCTGGTCGGATACATGCCTGAGAATGACGCGTTCATCTCGAAGATGAGCGCGGTGTCATTCGTGCAGATGATGGGAGAACTGTCAGGTCTGCCCCCGAGCATGGCCCTTGAGCGGGCGCACGAGGCGCTTTTCTATGTTGGGCTGGCGGAGGCTCGATACCGCAAGCTGGGAACGTATTCGCTGGGCATGAAACAACTGGCGAAGCTGGCGCAGGCAATCGTGCACGGGCCGAAGCTGCTGATTCTTGATGAGCCCACCAACGGCCTCGATCCCTCGGCGCGACAGCGGATGATCCGCATGATTAAGGACATTCGGGACGGCAAGGAGATGCGGATTGTGCTGTGCTCGCACCTGTTGCGCGATGTTGAAGATACGTGCGACGAGGTACTCATTCTGAAGCAAGGGCGGATCGCGCATTACTCGAATCTGGACGAAGAGCGGCGTGCGAACAAGCGTTTCGTGGAGCTCGAGACTTACGGTGCGAATGGCGACTTCACGGAAGCGATCGAGAAACTCGGCTGTGAGTGCGCTGTGACCGGGAATCGCATGAAGATGATTCTGGCGGATGGAGTTGAAACCCGCGACATTTTCCGCATCGCCGCGGAACGCGAGGTGCGCATCCGGCGGATGAACTTCCGCCGCGATACGCTAGAAGACATTTTTCTGAAGGCCATGGAGAGCTGAGATGGCGATCTACCGGCGTAACTACAAACCGTATGCGGGAAGGCTGACTCCTGCGTGGTCGCGGTGTCTGGTTCTCTTCCGATACTCCAGACGGAACTTGTTTCGCTCCAAATTTCTCACTGGATTGTTTGTAGTGTGCTTCTTCTACCCGTTGACGTGCCTGCTTCTGATCTACCTGGCTCACAACGCGAGTTTTCTGCAGCAATTAGGCGTACCGGCGGGCGTGCTGTCGATTGATAACCGGTTCTTCTTCAATTTCATCAGTGTGCAGGGAGTGTTTGCCTTTCTGTTGACGGCCTTCGCTGGGCCTGGATTGATCTCGCCCGATCTTGCTAATGGGGCGCTGCCGCTGTATTTTTGCCGGCCGTTCTCGCGAGCCGAGTACGTGCTGGGCAAGTCGTCGGTGCTGGCAATTTTGCTTTCGCAAATTACCTGGGTACCAGGATTAATTCTCTTTGCCATGCAAGGTGGCCTTGCAGGGACCAGTTGGACGTGGTCGAATCTTTGGATTGCGGGCAGTCTCATCCTGTCTTCGCTGATTTGGATCGCAATTCTGTCTTTGCTCGCGATGGCGCTCTCGGCGTGGGTGAAGTGGAGAATTGTCGCCGGCGCCTTGCTGCTCGGCGTGATGTTCTTTGGAGCGGGCTTCGCCCAGGCGATTAACGCTGTAATGCGAACCGACTCGGGCCACTTCTTCAACGTTGCGTACTTGATGGGGACGGTATGGAATGCCCTGTTTCAGGTTGATTCGCGACATGCGATTCCGGTCGCGCAGGCTTGGATTGCTTTGCTCATCTATTGCGGAATCTGCCTCTGGCTGCTCATGCGGAAGGTGCGGGCTTACGAGGTGATCCGGTGAGCGATCGCATCGTCTTCGAGGATGTGTCGAAGTTCTACGGCGAGATTCTGGGCGTGAACCGGGTGAACCTCTCGATTCCGCCAGGGATCACGAGTCTGGTGGGACCAAACGGGTCGGGCAAGACGACACTGATGAACCTGATGACGGGTTTGGTGAGGCCCACCCGCGGGCGGATTCAAGTGCTCGGTTACAGGACCGATGATCCCGAGAATCTATTCAAGATCCTGGGATACTCGACGCAATTCGACGCGTTTCCGAAGGGGCTGACAGGATTTCAGTTTATCTATTCGTATCTGCGGCTGGCCGGCCGGGACGACCAAAGCGCCGAACAGCTGGCCTGGCGTGTGATCGAGCGCGTGAACCTGGTCGACGCCGCCAAACGGAACATCGCGGGATACAGCAAAGGCATGCGGCAGCGCATTCGGCTGGCGCAGGCGCTGGCGCACGATCCGAAAGTGCTGGTGCTCGACGAGCCCCTGAACGGACTGGATCCGCTCGCCCGATCGGAAATGATTGCGCTGTTCCGGGCAACCGCGGCGCAGGGTTGTTATGTGATTATTTCCAGCCACATTCTGCACGAAGTGGATGTCATCTCAGATCAAGTCATCCTGTTGAGCAACGGGTACGTGGTGGCTGAGGGCCAGATCTCCACCGTGCGCGGCGAGATTCAGGAGCATCCTACGCAGATTCTGATTCGCTGTACCCGGCCACGCGATCTTGCCGCGAAGATGCTGGAGGGCGAGCTTGCAATCGAAGTATCCATTCACAAGGACGAGCATGGTCTGCTGTTAAAAACCCGGGATGCCGACCGCTTTTACCTGGAGTTGAATCAACTGGCGCTGAATGGGATCGACATTGAATCGATCGCCCCGGCCGATGACGACGTGCTTTCCGTGTACGAGTATTTGATCGGGAATGAAGAGGCAGTCCGATGACGAGAATGGCGATGAAAATCTGGAGGGCGCAGATCAAAGCCGTGATCCGGCTGGAAATGCGGAAGACTTTCTTCGCGAAGCGGGGCCTTTGGATTTATCTAGTGGCCGCGCTTCCCGTGCTGATCTTCATGGCGTATGCCGTTGCGACTTCACACCAGCAAAGCCGGCGAGAAGGCGTAGCACGACAGAGCCAGAAGCCTCTCGCCTACCAGGATCTGCTCGCGGTGAAGACGGGCATGACGAGCCAGGAAGTGGTTGCTATCCTGGGAAAACCTCCGCTCAATTTTCATTGGACCGAGAACAAACCTCCAGCGACGGAGAAGGGTGAGAGCGTCGAGGTCAGCCACGAGGATTATCAGTACTCCGATGGACAGAATGATTTGTATGTCGACCTGGTGGACGGCAAGGTCGAGCGCATCAATATTCAGGAAGGAAATAACCTCGGCCAGGACTCCATCATGTTCGCCGGGGTGTTTCAATTCTTCTTTCTGCGGCTCGCCATTTTCTTCGGATGCCTCGGAATCTTCATGAATCTATTCCGCGGCGAAGTCCTCGACCGAAGTCTTCACTTCTATTTTCTTGCGCCTATCCGCCGCGAAGTGTTGATGGTGGGAAAATTCCTTGCCGGATTGCTGGCGACCTGCACGATTTTTGTCACCAGCGAACTACTCCAGACCGTAGCGTTCGTGTGGCACTTCCCTCCGAGCATGCGGGATGTTTACCTGTATCACAATCATGGCCTGCAGCACGCGGCCATCTATCTGGGAGTGACGGTGCTGGCGTGCGTTGGCTATGGAGCATTCTTTCTGGTTGCGGGAATGATGTTCAAGAATCCAATTCTCCCGGCGGCGGTAATCTTGATCTGGGAAGCGATCAATCCGTTCCTGCCGAATGTCCTGAAGCAGTTCAGCGTCATCTACTACCTCAAAGCGCTGTGCCCGGTGAATATCCCGAGCGACTCTGGCACCTCGCCAGTGCTCGCATTGTTGATTTCCAACTCGGATCCTGTGTCGGCTCCAGTCGCGGTGCTGGGTATCTTGATCGTCGCCCTGATCGCGCTGTATGCGTCGAGCATTCAGGTTCGGCGCATGGAAATCAACTACACCAGCGAATAACGACACATCGGGACTCAAGTCGGTCGCGAGATTGAGGATCGAGGATCGATGAGTTTCAAAGGTGCTGGAGCACGTCGGCGATGCGCTCACCAGCATGACCGTCCCAAAGGGGCGGAATGCTTCCTCGTTTGGCTTTACCGTCAAGAATCAGCGCTAATTCACGCGCAAGTGCTGCGCTATCCTGCCCCACGAGCGTGTTCGTACCCAGGGTGACCGTGATCGGCCTCTCGGTGTTGCTGCGCAGTGTCAGGCAAGGCACTTGAAGATAAGTCGTTTCCTCTTGAATCCCACCTGAGTCGGTGATGACTGCTAAGGCGCGTTTCTGCAGCGCAAGGAATTCGATGTAAGGAAGTGGTTCGAGAAGATGCAGCTTCCTGGTGCTGATTCCGAACTGGGAGATTCTGGCCCGGGTGCGCGGATGAACGGGGAACACCACATGCAGCTGTTCGCTGGCAGCAAACAGCGAGTCCAAAATGCGCTTCAATGCTTCGCCGTCATCCACATTAGAGGGCCGGTGGAGAGTGACCAAGGCGAAACGATCGGGCAGTCCGTTTGTCGGGCAACGCTCAGCGGCGGGAAGCAGGCGCACCAGCGAATCGATCATGACGTTGCCGACGCGGTGGATCTTCTTTGGCGAGACGCCTTCACGGAGAAGATTCTCGTCTCCGTCTTGCGAAGGCGTGAATAGAACCTCTGCTAAGCGGTCGGTCACGATGCGGTTTACTTCCTCTGGCATGGTGCGGTCGAAGGAGCGTAGTCCCGCCTCGACATGAGCAACGGGAACCAGCAATTTCGCACACACCAAAGCCGCCGCGACCGTCGAATTCACATCTCCGTACACCAGCACGATGTCCGGCTTCTTCCCCAGCAGGACGGGCTCGAAGCTGCTCATGATGTCGGCGGTCTGGCGGGCATGTGTTCCGGAACCGACTCCGAGATTGATGTCGGGAGGCGGAATCTCAAGCTGCGAGAAGAAAACGTCTGACAGATTCTTGTCGTAGTGCTGGCCGGTATGCACGAGCGTCTGCCGCATTCCCGGCCGCGCCTGCAGGGCATGCAACACGGGCGCAGCCTTCATGAAGTTTGGACGAGCTCCGACTACGTGCAGAATGTGCATAAACGGTGCGGGCCCGCG